>NZ_AYWZ01000010.1:0-188167 GCF_000502335.1 Mesorhizobium sp. L2C066B000 | reverse complement strand
CCGTCATCAACAAGCGATTCGTGTGTCATCGCAGTGTAGAATCACACCCGATTCCGCAGGGCAACACCTATCTTAGCGCCTATGACCTTGTGGGGAGGGTCGGCGCGCAATCGGAGCGAAGCGGAGATGGCGAGACGGGGTGGGGGTGAGCGCCGACGGTTGGCGAGGACCCCCACCCCGCTCCGCTCCGCGATCGACCCTCCCCACAAGGGGGAGGGTGAAGCGCCCGCTACTTCCGCAGAGCCATCGGTCGTCCGAGCAGAAACCGGATGAAGTTGCCTGCGGTCCGCGGCGCCATGCGGGGCTGCGTCGCCTGTCGTGGCGCGCTTTGCCTTCGCGCTGGCACCTTGGGTTCGACACCCGGTCGGCCCACCGTGAAGGAGGGCCCCGAGACCGGCTTCCCCCTCAACACGTTGGCGGCGTTGTTGTCATGGATGACGATGCACCATTGCGCGCCCTTCGATGCCGCCACGACGGTGTTGAAGCGCGTCGCCATTTTTGCGTGGTGCTCGCTGTAGACGCCGCTCATCGCCGGCGATCTCCTTTCGACCAGCGTGCCGAACGCCGACGTGACATAGTCGTGGTGCGTGTAGCGTCCGCTTGCCGTGTCGAAATTCTGGCCGTCCGGAAAGGCAATGTAGAGCGGCTGCAGGTCCACCACACGCTTTTCGATCTCCCGGCGCGCGTAGTGCTCGACGCGCTCCATGAAGGTCGGCGCCAGCGCGTCGTCGCTGTCGAGCCGCGTGAGCGAAACATAGTCGGCATCGGTATCGGCCTGGACGAAGGCATTGAAGCGATCATTGTAATCCTCGCCCGCCTCGACAAGGATCGGCCTGACGTCGACACCGGCCACGCAGCTGCACACGGTGCGAATATAGTTCTCGTGCGTATCGGCATCGAACGCCAGAAGGACGGTAAAATCCTTCAGCGACTGGCCTTCGAGCGACGACGCGCAATAGGTGTCGAACAACGCCAGGCGCTCGACCAGCCAGACCGGGTCGAGATTGGCGCGGCCGTTTCCGTCCCACTGGCTTGGCTTGAAGCCAGCGGCGATGTTGTAGCGTATGGCGATGTATTTCTTCAGGCCGGTGTCCATGGACCGACACTTAGTACATTCCGCTGATCTGCGACAACCGACGGCTGGGCGGCCACCCTCCCCCTTGTGGGGAGGNGACCTGCGGTCCGACCCTCCCCACAAGGGGGAGGGTAAGCGCACTTCAAATATGCAGCGCGTGGCCCAGCGCCTTCAGCGCCGCTTCCTGGAAGCCCTCGCCCTGCGTCGGATGCGCATGGATGGTGCCGGCGATGTCCTCCAGCCGCGCGCCCATTTCCAGCGCCAGCCCGAATGCCGCCGCCAGTTCCGACACGCCTTGCCCGACCGCCTGGATGCCGAGCACCAGATGATTGTCGGCCCGCGCCACGACGCGGACGAACCCGTCCTCGCCGAGTTTCGTCATCGCCCGGCCGTTGGCGGCGAAGGGGAACTGGCCGATCTTGATTTCGCCTGAAGCCTTCGCCTCCTCCGGCGTTAGCCCTGCCGTCACCAGCTCCGGATCGGTGAAGCAGACGGCCGGGATCGAGCGCTTGTCCCAGCTGCGCTTGTGGCCGGCGACGATCTCGGCCACCATTTCGCCTTGCACCATCGCCCGGTGCGCCAGCATCGGCTCGCCGGTGACGTCGCCAATGGCATAGATGCCGCGCATCGAGGTGCGGCACTGGTCGTCGATCTTGATGAACTTGCCGGCCATGTCGAGATCGATCTGATCGAGGCCCCAGCCCTCCGTCACCGGCTTGCGGCCGACCGTGACCAGGATCTTGTCTGCCGCGATTTTGGTGCTCTTGCCGTCCGCGGTCTCGACCAGCAGCGCGTCGCCCTTGACCCCCTTGGCCTTGGCGCCAAGCATCACCTCGACGCCGAGCTGGGCCAGCCGTTTCACCACCGGCCGGGTCAGTTCCGCATCATACTGCGCCAGCACGCGCGGCAGCGCCTCGACCACGGTCACCGCGGCGCCCATCTTGGCGAACGCCATGCCGAGTTCCAGCCCGATATAGCCGCCGCCGACCACGGCGAGCTTTTTCGGCACCTCGCCGAGAGCCAGCGCTTCTGTGGATGAAATCACCGGGCCGCCGAACGGCAGGAACGGCAGTTCCACCGTCGCCGAGCCGGTGGCGATCACAACCGTTTCGGCGCGGATGATCTGGGTGCCGGTCTCGGTCTCGACCGCGACGGTCTTGCCGTCGCGGAACGTCGCCCAGCCATAAACGGTCTTGACCTTGGCCTTCTTCAGTAGCCCGGCAACGCCCCCGGTCAGCCGGCTAACAATGCCGTCCTTCCACGCAACCGTCTTGCCGAGATCGAGCACGGGCGCTGCTACCGAGATGCCGAGCGGACTGCTGCCGGCGGCCATATGCGCGACCTTCTCGAACTCTTCCGCCGCATGGATCATCGCCTTGGACGGGATGCAGCCGACATTGAGACAGGTGCCGCCCGGTTTGCCGGCTTCAACGATCACCGTATCGATGCCGAGCTGGCCGGCACGGATAGCGCAGACGTAGCCGCCGGGCCCGGCGCCGATGACCAGCAGCTTGCAGGAGATTTCTTTCATGGCGTGACCCTTTGATGCGAGGGAATGTTCCGTCGCGATCCTTCGCGCCCCCCTCTGTCCTGCCGGACATCTCCCCCACGAGGGGGGAGATCAGCAGCTTCTTCGCTTCGCTCATTCCTGCAACGATGGAGATTGGCGAAACCCTGCGTGACGTCCAATCTACCCCCTTGTGGGGGAGATGCCTGGTAACGCAGAGGGGGGCGCTGTCCCGCCGTCATCTCGGTCGTTCCGCCCCTCAATCCACGAATATCAGCGCTGGCGTCTCAATCAGCGCCTTGATCCGCTGCACAAACACCGCCGCATCCCAGCCGTCGACCACCCGGTGATCGAAGCTCGATGACAGGTTCATCATCTTGCGCGGGATGAACTGGGTGCCGTCCCAGACCGGCCGCACCATCATCTTGTTGACGCCGACGATCGCCACCTCAGGATGATTGATGACCGGCGTCGTCGCCACGCCGCCCATGGCGCCGAGCGAGGTGATGGTGATGGTCGATCCCGACAGCTCGTCGCGGCTGGCCGTGCCGGACTTCGCCGCTTCGGCCAGGCGGTTGAGCTCGGCCGCGCAATCCCAGAGGTCGCGCGCCTCGGCGTGCTTGACCACCGGCACCACCAGGCCCGACGGCGTCTGCGCGGCAATGCCGATATGGACGCCGCCATGCTGATGGATGATGCCGGCCTCGTCGTCGAACAGCGCGTTGATGTTGGGCTGGTCGGCAATCGCCTTGACCATCGCCCGCATCAGGAACGGCAGCAGCGTCAGCTTCGGCCTCTCCACCCCCTTGCGCTTTTCCTTGTTGAGCGCCGCGCGCAACTCCTCAAGTGCTGTGACGTCGATCTCCTCGACATAGGTGATGTGCGGGATGCGTGACTTCGCCAGCGACATTTTTTCGGCGATCTTGCGCCGCAGTCCGATGACCTTGATATCCTCGACGCTGTCATTGCGCGCCAGACCCGACGCCTTCGCTACCTGCGGTCCGCGTGCCAGGAATGCCTCGATATCTTCGTGGCTGATGCGGCCGGCAGGGCCGGTACCCGACACCTGGCGCAGATCGATCCCCGCCTCCTTCGCCCTGAGCCGGATGGCGGGCGACGCCAGGGGCTTTTCGCCCTCCGGGCGCGGCGCGCCGGAGGGTGCCGCACCTTTAGATGTCGGCGCAGCACCCCCACCCTTAGCCCCTCCCCACAAGGGGGAGGGGGATTCAGTCTCAGCTGCCCGTGCGCTTTTGGCTGCTGGTGCAGGTGGTGGCGACTTGGCGTCGGATTTCGTGGCCGAAACGCCTCCCTCTTGTGGGGGTCCGGAGGACGGGCGAGACCCGTGGCTCGCCCCGGCAGGGGTGGGGGTCGGTGCCGCCGTGACCTCTGACGATTTCGAGCCTTCGGCGACATTGCCCTCCCCCGCCACTTTCAGCCGCACGATGGGCGAGCCGATCGCCACCGTGTCGCCGATCTCGGCGCCCAGCCACAGGATCTCGCCATCGACCGGCGAAGGTATTTCCACCGTCGCCTTGTCGGTCATCACGGCGGCGAGCAAAGCGTCCTCGCGCACGAGGTCGCCGACCTTGACGTGCCATTCCACCAGCTCCGCCTCGGCAACGCCTTCGCCGACATCGGGCAGCTTGATGATGTGTTCGCCCATCCCTAGGCTCCCATGGTTTCGAGAAGCGCGCGGCCGACACGGGCCGGCCCCGGGAAATAATCCCATTCCTGCGCATGCGGGTAGGGCGTGTCCCAACCGGTGACGCGCGCCACCGGCGCTTCCAGATGGTAGAAACAATTTTCCTGCACCAGCGCCGACAGCTCGGCGCCGAAGCCGGAGGTCAGTGTCGCCTCGTGCACGACGACGCAGCGTCCGGTCTTCTTCACCGAAGCGACTATCGCGTCGAGATCGAGCGGCAGCAGGGTCCGCAAATCGATGATCTCGGCATCGATGCCGGTTTCTTCCACGGCCGCCTGCGCGACATAGACCATGGTGCCGTAGGCGAGCACGGTGACGGCCGAGCCCGCCCGGCGGATCGCCGCCTTGCCGAGCGGCACCGTGTAATGGCCGTCGGCGACCTCGCCCAGTTCATGCTTCGACCATGGCGTCACCGGTCGGTCGTGATGGCCATCGAACGGTCCGTTATAGAGCCGCTTCGGCTCCAGAAAAATCACCGGATCGGGATCCTCGATCGCCGCGATCAGCAGCCCCTTGGCATCATGAGGATTGGACGGCACCACCGTCTTCAGCCCCGACACATGGGTGAACAGCGCTTCCGGGCTCTGGCTGTGCGTCTGGCCGCCAAAAATGCCGCCGCCGGTCGGCATGCGGACAACGATCGGGCAGGTGAAATCGCCGTTCGAGCGGTAGCGCAGGCGTGCTGCTTCCTGCGTCAGCTGGTCGTAAGCCGGGTACATGTAGTCGGCAAACTGAATTTCCACGCATGGCTTCAGCCCATAGGCGGCCATGCCGATGGCGGAGCCGACAATGCCGGATTCGTTGATCGGCGCATCGAAGCAGCGGCTCTTGCCGTACTTCGCTTGCAGGCCTGCCGTGCAGCGGAAGACACCCCCGAAGAAGCCGACATCCTCGCCATAGACGATGACGCGTTCGTCGCGCGCCATCGACACGTCCATGGCGTCGCGGATCGCCTCGATCATGGTCCGTCTCGGCATGGTCAGACTCCCGCCTGCTGGCGCTGGCGCCTGAGATGCGGCGGCATCTCGGCAAACACGCCCTCGAACATCTCGCGCGTCGACGGCTTGCCGCCGGCATGCAGCGTGCCGTGGCCTTCAGCTTCCTTCTGCGCCGCGATCACCGTCTCGAGGATTTCCGCTTCGGCCTGGGCGTGACGCTCGTCCGACCAGACGCCGCGTTGGATCAGATGGTTCTTCAGCCGCATCACCGGATCGCCGAGCGGCCAGGCGTCGGATTCCGTCTTCGGCCGATAGGCCGACGGATCGTCCGAGCTCGAATGCGCGCCGGCACGGTAGGTGACATATTCGATCAGCGTCGGCCCGAGATTCTGCCGCGCCCGCTCCGCCGCCCATTTGGCCACGGCATGCACGGCGAGATAATCATTGCCGTCGACGCGCAGCGCCGGAATGCCGAAGCCGAGGCCGCGCGCGGCAAAGGTGCCGGAGCCGCCACGCGCAATGCCTTGAAACGTCGAGATCGCCCACTGGTTGTTGACGACGTTGAGGATGACCGGCGCCTTGTAGGTTGAGGCGAACACCAGTGCGGAATGGAAATCGGATTCGGCCGTCGAGCCGTCGCCGATCCACGCCGCCGCGATTTTCGAATCGTTGCTGATAGCGGAAGCCATCGCCCAGCCGACCGCCTGGATGTATTGCGTCGCCAGATTGCCGGAGATCGAGAAGAAGCCGTGCTCCTTCGACGAATACATGATCGGCAGCTGCCGCCCTTTGAGCGGATCGGCCTCGTTGGAATAGATCTGGTTCATCATCGTGACCATCGGATAGCCGTCGGCTATGAGCAGGCCGGCTTGCCGATAGGTCGGGAAATTCATGTCGCCCGGCATCAGCGCCTTGCGGAAAGCGCAGCTCACCGCCTCTTCGCCCAGATGCTGCATGTAGAACGAAGTCTTGCCCTGGCGCTGCGCCATCTGCATGCGCGCATCGAAGCTGCGCAGCGTCATCATGTGGCGCAACCCCTCGAGCAGCTCCTCGTCGGTGAGCAGCCCGGCCCACGGCCCGACCGCCTCACCGGTGCGGTTGAGCACGCGGATGATCGAAAACGCCATGTCGCGGATGGTGCGCGGATCGACATCGATGTCCGGTCGCGGCACCGAGCCCGCCTTGGGGATAGGCACGTTGGAGAAGTCGGGCGTTCCGCCCGGCCGCACTTCCGGCTCCGGCACATGAAACCGCAACATCCCAGCATCGGTCATGACCATGGTCCTCCCATTTGCTGCGGTGATATTTGCACATCCGCGCGCCCGGCACAGCGCCAATTCATGGGGCGCCGCAACCCATCCGGCGTGTCGGCCGGCAGGCGACCGCAAGATGCAGATATGTCGGCGAAATTTCTTGTCGATGTTGGGGCGCGGCGCGCAATTAGGCGCAAAGTTTTGCAGGATTTCCAGCGGATAGTCACTTCACGGCCTCCGGGAGAGATGAACGCATCAAGGTCGGCGAACTGGCGCTTTCCTCTCCCCCGTCGATCGGGGGAGAGCTGTCGAGCGAAGCTCGACGGAGTGGGGGTCGACCCTTGGGCGCTAGGCAACGCTTGAGATAGTGCCCTTCCTTTGTCCGTTCGCGGCGATTGCCAGGTGGTTCCCCCACTCCGTCTCGGCTTCGCCGAGCCACCTCTCCCCCCTCCGGAGGGAGAGGAAGGGCAATAGGGTCTCGAACTCTCTGGAGAACGTTCACTCCGCCCTCTCCCCATGCTAACCACCGCTAATGGCGCAGAAAAAAGGATACGAAGTCGATTCGTGGCTGGCGAAGCCGGAAGCGCGCATATCAATCGTCCTGCTTTACGGACCCGACCGCGGCTTGGTCGCCGAGCGGGCCAAAACCTTTGCCGCGAAAACTGGCCTGCCGCTCGACGATCCGTTTTCCGTCGTACGGCTCGACGGCGCGGAGGTCGATCGCGACCAGGGCCGGCTGCTCGACGAAGCCCGGACCGTGCCGATGTTCTCCGACCGGCGGCTTCTGTGGGTGCGAAATGCCAGCGGTCAGAAGGCGCTGGCCGACGACGTCAAGGCGCTGACCGCGGAGCCCGCGCGCGACGCGATCATTCTCATCGAGGCCGGCGACCTGAAAAAAGGCGTCGGGCTGCGCGCCGTGGTCGAGGGGGCCGACAACGCCATGGCGCTGCCTTGCTACGCCGATGAAGCCCGCGACATCGACAGCGTCATCGACGACGAGTTGCGCAAGGCCGGCATGTCGATGGCGCTCGACGCACGCCAGGCGCTGCGCCGCAATCTCGGCGGCGACCGGTTGGCCTCACGCGGTGAGATCGAAAAACTGGTGCTTTATGCCCACGGCCAGAAGGACATCAGCCTCGACGACGTAAGGGCGATGTCCGGCGACGTCTCCGGCGCCTCCTTCGACGACGCGGTCGATGCTGTGCTGGAGGGCAGGATCGGTGACTTCGACACCGCCTTCACCCGCCACTGCCTGTCCGGCGGCCATCCTTTCCTGGTACTGTCCTCGGCGATGCGGCAGCTGCAGCAGCTTCAGGTCATGCGCGGCCAGATGGACACCGCCGGCCGCAACGCCGCCTCGGCAGTGGCCGGCGCCCGTGCACCGGTGTTTTTCTCGCGGCGCAAGCTGGTGGAGAAGGCGCTGGAGCGCTGGAACGTCGAGGCGCTCAGCCGCGCGCTGAACCGGCTGCAATCGGCCGTGCTGCAGACCAGGCGCAGGCCGGATTTGTCGGAAGCGCTGGCGCGGCAGGCGCTGCTCGGCATTGCGGTGGAGAGCGCGAGGCTGGCGCAGCGGTAATCTCCCCCCTTGAGGGGGAGATGTCGCCAAAGGCGACAGAGGGGGTCGCCGCGCGTGGAGCGCTGGCGCCTTTCGCAACGACAAACGAGGTCGGCGCTTGATGGGAGACGACCCTTCTGGCCTGCCGGCCATCTCCCCCTCAAGGGGGGAGATCAGCAGTTCGATCCCTTCGGCAATCGCCAATAAAAAGAAGGGCCGGCAACCGCCAAGCCCTTTCTTCATCCTAAGCCAGAACTTCATTCGCCGGCTAAATATGGCGCAACCCCAACCCTCTACCGCTCGTCCTTCAACCGCCGGCATAGCTCGTCGAGCTGCTCCAGACTGCGGTAGTCCACGCGGATCGCGCCGCCTTTGCCCTTGTGCTCGATGGTCACGATCATGCCGATCGTGTTGGTCATCAGCCTTTCCAGCGCCAGCGTGTCGGCATCCTTGCCCGATGCGCCGTGTGCTGGTTTTGCCTTGGGCGGCGTGCCGCCCGCCGGCATCTGCGCCAGCGCCTCAGCCTGGCGCACCGAAAGCCCTTCTTCGACGATCTGCTTGGCTAGCCCGGCGGGATCCTGCGCCGTCACCAGCGTCCGGGCATGGCCGGCCGACAGCACGCCGTCGACCAGCATGTCGCGGATCACGTCGGGCAGCTTCAACAGCCTGAGCGTGTTGGCGACGTGGCTGCGGCTCTTGCCGATGACATTGCCGAGATCGGCCTGGGTGTAGCCGTGATCGTCGATCAACTGCTGGTAGCCGAGCGCCTCCTCGACCGGATTGAGGTCGGTGCGCTGGACGTTCTCGATGATCGCCAGTTCGAGCGCCGTGCGGTCGTTGACGTCGCGCACGATGATCGGAATCTCGGTCAGCCCGGCGCGCTGCGCGGCGCGCCAGCGTCGCTCGCCGGCGATGATCTCATAGCGCCCGGCCTGCGTCGGCGAAGGCCGCGCCACCACCGGCTGCACCACGCCATGTTCGCGGATCGACTGGGCGAGATCGGTCAGGTCGGCGTCGCCAAAGTGCCGGCGCGGGTTTTTCGGGTTCGGGCTCAGGAACTCTATCGGCACCTTGCCGTCCGCATTCAAGCCCGGCTTTTCGGCTGCCACCGGGCGGTCGATCTCGCCGATCAGCGCCGCCAGTCCACGCCCCAGTCTCTTTCTCGAAAGGTCTTCGCTCATCTCAATTCCAGATTCTTGATCGTTTCGGTGACGGATCGGCTTTGTTTATCGACCCTGCCTAATCAAGCGGCGCGCAATTTGCGCTCGCGGCGGATCACTTCGGACGCCAGCTGCAGATAGGCCTGGCTGCCTGAGCACTTGAGATCGTAGAGGATTGCCGGCTTGCCGTAGGACGGCGCCTCGGACACCCGCACATTCCTAGGAATGATCGTCTCGTAGACTTTGTCGCCCATGTGTGCCCGCACGTCCTGCACCACCTGGTTGGCGAGGTTGTTGCGGCCGTCATACATGGTCAGCACGATGCCCTGGATGATCAGGTCTGGATTGATCGAACGACGCACCTGCTCCACCGTTTCCAGGAGTTGGCTTAGCCCTTCCAGCGCGAAGAACTCGCACTGCAGCGGCACAAGAACAGAATCGGCTGCCGCCATTGAATTCAAAGTCAAAAGGTTGAGCGAGGGCGGGCAGTCGATCAGCACATAGCCGAACGGCGCACCGCGCTCGGTGGCGGCGCGCAGCGCGTTGCGCAGCTTAAGCACGCGATCCGGCGCCGAGGCGATTTCCATCTCGATGCCGAGCAGATCGAGCGTCGACGGCACGATCGACAGGCCGGGCACCGCCGTTGGAATGGCGGCCTCTTCCAGGCCCAGTTCGCCGGTCAGCACATCGTAGGAGGAGACGGTGCGGTCCTTGCGGTCGATACCGAGACCCGTCGAGGCATTGCCTTGCGGGTCGAGATCGACGATCAGCACCTTTTCGCCGATCGCGGCCAGCGCCGTGGCCAGATTGATGGCGGTGGTTGTCTTGCCGACGCCGCCCTTCTGGTTGGCGACGGTGATGATGCGAGGTCCGGTTTTCATGGGTCTGTGCCAGGTATTCATGTGGGCCAGGTATTCATTGCGTCGCCAAGGTTGCGAAGGAGAGCTTACGCAGTCTGCAGATCGGTCACTTCGAGGATGACGCCATGGGCGTCGGTAATGCTCGGATGTTCTACCAGATCGAAAGCCCAGCGGTGAGTGCTTTCTTCCACCTCGGAGCGGTAATCCCGGCCTTTGTGGAACAGCGCCCGCGATCCCTTGGTCAGCCACGGCGCCGACAGATCGAGCAGCGCCGGCAGCGCGGCCAGCGCCCGCGCCGTGATGATTTCCGGTTCGGAAACAAGCGCATAGCTGTCGTCGATGCGCCGGGCGACGACCCGTGCCGGCAAACCGAACTGGCCAATGACCGCCTGTAAAAACGATGCTTTCTTGCGGTTGCTCTCGACCAGATAGATCGACGCGCCATCGCGTTCGACCAGCAGGAAGGCCATTACCAGGCCCGGAAAACCGCCGCCCGAACCGAGATCGGCCCAGCGTTTGGCCTGCGGTGCGATTCGCGCCAGCTGCGCGCTGTCAAGAATATGGCGGCCCCAGACATCGTCCAGCGTCGACGGCGCGGCAAGATTGATGCTGCGGTTCCATTTCAGGAACAACTGTTCGAACGTCACCAGGCGATCGAATGTTTCACGTGAAACCGGTCCCGCGGCCTCTTGCAGGCTCGCCCATGAGGCAGCGCTCACGCAACGGCCCTTTGGGCGGCCGATTCGGCGTTGCGGACGTGCGCGACGATGATGGCCAGCGCCGCCGGCGTCATGCCTTCCATACGCTGCGCGTCAGCGATCGACCGGGGCTGACGCGTTAGCATCTTCTGCTTCAGCTCATTGGACAGGCCGGGAACATCGGCGAAATCCACCGACGCCGGGATCAGCCGGCTTTCCTCGCGGCGGATCTGTCCGACATCCGCCTGCTGGCGATCAAGATAAACCGAATATTTCGCTTCCGTTTCGAGCCGCTCAGCGGTTATGACATCGATTGCGCCAAAGGCCGGCGCAACACGGGCCAGCCAGGCTATATCGACGCCGGGATGAGCGAGCAATTCATAAGCGGAGCGGCGCACGCCGTCCCTGTTGATCTCCAGCCCATGCCGCGCCGCTTCGTTGGGCGTCATCGTCGTCGCAACTGCAAGTTCGCGCGCCCTATCAAGATCCTGTGTGACTTGATTGAACCGCTGCGTCCGCTCCGGCGACACGATACCAAGCCGATTTGCCAGAGGCGTAAGCCTTTCATCGGCATTGTCGGCGCGCAGCGATAGGCGAAACTCCGCCCGCGAAGTGAACATGCGGTAGGGCTCGGCAATGCCGCGGCTGGTGAGGTCGTCGACCATCACACCGATATAGGCTTCGGTGCGGCTGAGCACGATTTGGTCGTCGGCCGCCGCCTTGCGCGCGGCGTTGAGCCCGGCGAGCAGGCCCTGCGCTCCGGCTTCTTCATAACCGGTGGTGCCGTTGATCTGACCGGCTAGGAAAAGCCCCGCAATACGTTTGGCCTCAAGCGTCGGCTCCAACTCGCGCGGATCAACATGGTCGTATTCGATGGCGTAGCCGGGCTGCAGCATGGTCGCCCGCTCTAGCCCGGGTATAGTTTTGAGAATGTCGAGTTGCACATCCTCGGGCAGGGAGGTCGAAATGCCATTGGGGTAGACCGTGTCGTCGTCCAGCCCTTCCGGCTCGAGGAAAATCTGGTGGCCTTCGCGATCGCCGAACTTGACGATCTTGTCTTCGATCGACGGGCAATAGCGTGGTCCGACCCCCTCTATCGAGCCGGAATACATGGCGGAGCGGCCGAGATTGGCGCGGATCAGCTCGTGCGTCGCCGGTGTCGTACGCGTGATGCCGCAATGGATTTGCGGATTCTTGATTGTGTCGGTGAGCAGCGAGAACGGCACTGGATGTTCGTCGGCCGCCTGGCTTTCCAGCGACGGCCAGTCGATGGTGCGGCCATCGAGCCGCGGCGGCGTGCCGGTCTTCAGCCGTCCAAGCGCGAAACCGGCGCGGCTCATCGTCGCCGACAGGCCAAGGCTCGCTTGCTCGTTCATCCGCCCGGCGACAATCTTCCTGTCGCCAATGTGGATGAGGCCGCGAAGGAAGGTGCCGGTGGTCAGCACCACGGCGCCGCACGCCAACCGGCGCCCGTCGGCCAGGAGCACAGCGGCGATGCGTCCATCCACGATGTCGAAGTCCAGTACCTCGCCTTCGACGACGTCGAGACCGTTCTGTTGCCGAATCGCTTCCTGCATGGCCAGCCGATACAGCTTGCGGTCGGCCTGCGTACGCGGCCCGCGCACGGCAGGGCCTTTGCGGCGATTAAGCAGGCGGAATTGGATGCCGGCAGCATCGGCGATGCGGCCCATCAGCCCGTCCATGGCGTCGATCTCACGCACCAGATG
This sequence comes from Mesorhizobium sp. L2C066B000, assembly GCF_000502335.1. Taxonomy (NCBI): domain Bacteria; kingdom Pseudomonadati; phylum Pseudomonadota; class Alphaproteobacteria; order Hyphomicrobiales; family Phyllobacteriaceae; genus Mesorhizobium; species Mesorhizobium sp. L2C066B000. The sequence goes on along the minus strand of NZ_AYWZ01000010.1, from coordinate 175,692 downwards.
GCCCTTCCCGAGGCCGCCGATCGCCGGATTGCAGGACATGACACCGATCGTGTCGAAGCGCAGCGTGACCAGCGCGGTCATGGCGCCGGCGCGCGCGGCAGCGCTCGCAGCCTCGCACCCGGCATGGCCACCGCCCACCACAACCACATCATAGTGATCGATCATTGTCCCTTCCAGATTCAGAGATTTCCCGACACATGTCCCCACGAGAGGACGCTGTCAAGGATTGCAGGTTGATTCGTTCACGGGGAACGGAGTGCTGAAAGCCGCAGAGTGTTTCACGTGAGTCAGGGAAGCGGCGACAATTACCTCGGCTGGCGCTGCCCCTCATCTGCCTGCCGGCATCTTCTCCCGGTGAACAAGGAGGAGCTCAAGCGCTGGCGCGCTTCGGTGGTTGGCGAAATCCCGGATAACAGTATCTTTCTCCCCGTCACTGCACTTGAGAAATGCCCGGGAGGACAATGAGGGGCGGGGCCGGCCTTCGGCACTTGCCGTTTTTGCCAAACTCCTCATTTCACGTGAAACACGCACTAGGGTGGCCCCCTGTGTTTCACGTGAGTCACTCACACAGCGCGCCCCCCTGTTTCACGTGAGTCACTTTCCAATGCAAAACTGCGAAAAGATTACGTCCAGCAGGTCCTCGACATCCACCGCGCCGACAATCCGGCCGAGCCGGTCCGCCGCAAGACGCAGCTCCTCCGCCCGCAGCTCCTGGCCGCGCTCTTGCCCCGACAACGCCGAGATCAGAAAGCGCCTGGTCTCATTGAGCAGCTCCACATGCCGCAACCGAGACGGCAGGATGTCACCGGCATCGCCGATAGCAGCCGCGGCGCGCCTGCCGATCTCGGCCAGGAGTTCAGCCAACCCAGTGCCGTCCACCGTCGAAATCAACGCATCATACGCCTCCAATCGCGGCGAACCTTTCAAGAGATCGACCTTGGTGCCGATTCTCAAAGCCGGGGCCTCGACAGGCATGTTGCCGATCGCACTCGGGTCCGCCAGATCTTCCAGCAACAGCACCAGGTCAGCCGTGTGCGCCTTGGCCCGCGCCTTTTCGATACCGATCGCTTCGATCTTGCCGGGCGCCTCGCGCAGGCCCGCGGTGTCGGTTACCCTGACCCGCACTCCGTGGACATCCAGCACCACTTCGAGCAAGTCCCGCGTCGTGCCGGGCTCGTCGGTAACAATCGCCGCCTCACGCCTGGCCAGCGCGTTGAACAGGCTGGATTTGCCGGCGTTCGGTGCACCGAGGATGACAACCTCAAACCCGTCACGGATGATCTCCGCGGCATGGAAGCCATCGACATGCCGGCCGATCTCCCCCACCATTGCGCGCACATCGGACCGAACCGTGTCCGAAACGGAACCGGGCACGTCGTCTTCGTCGGCGAAGTCGATTTCCGCCTCGATCATGGCCCGTGCATGGATCAGGCGATGGCGCCAGCCAAGATAGAGTTCGCTTTGCACTCCTTCGGCATTCTGCACGGCAAAGCGCCGCTGCGCTTCGGTTTCGGCGTTGACCAGATCAGCCAACGCCTCCGTCTCGACCAGATCCAGCTTGCCGTTGAGAAGAGCCCGGCGCGTAAATTCCCCAGGCTCCGCATGACGCAGGCCGTCGAAGCCGGCGACGATCTCCAGCATCTTGCCGGCGACGGCGCGGCCGCCATGGACGTGGAACTCGGCGACATCCTCGCCGGTAAAACTGTTCGGCCCAGGAAAAAACAGCACCAGGCCGTTGTCGATAAGCGACCCGTCCACCGTTCGGAGTTTGCGCAGGGTCGCACACCGGTCCTTGACCGTGCCACCAGCCACCGTTTCGACAACGAATCGAGCCCTCGGTCCGGAAATGCGGATGACAGCGATGCCGGCGGGCAGGCGCCCGCTGGAAAGCGCAACGATCGAATCGCCCGAAATCATTTGCCCGTTCTCACCGGTCGCCTAGGTGTCAACAATCCCACAGTGTCGCGGCCGTCATGAACCGGCTGTTCGTCAATATCAAGGTCGATCGCGAGGAGCGGCCGGACATTACCAAATCTGTATAGCCGCCTTGTCATCCATGTGCGAGCAGGCGGGTCCTAATCCCGACGCCAAGCAGTTCTGGGCGGGCCAGCAAGCCCTACGGCTGGCCGGCATCGTTAACGCCTGTTCCTGGCCCGGAACCGTGAAGCTGGAGCCCATCTCCCCGTGGGGAAAGCCTCGTTCCGGTTGCGAATCGGAAATCCCGACCCGCGTCACGCCGATATTGTCGCCCCGATCGGAACGCATGCGAATCGATCGAACATTGGCCAGTGGCATCCGGCCGCCAACCGGCACCGGAGCTATGCACCGGCTATCCTGCCCGTGGCGCCGGATCCGTAGGAACCGAGCCGCTGTTGCGACGCCGGCAGGTCAACCGGTGTTTCCGTCCAACGCCGAAGGAAGCGGCGTCGCATCAATGGATGGCGACCGCGGCCCGAACAGCAAATCCTTGGCCGCGACCACCGCTCCGACCGTGATCAGGATGCAAGCAACAGCCACCGACCAGTGAAACACACCAAAGCCTGCCAGCAGAAGCACGATGACCGAGAAGAGGGGCGCCGCGTAGGAGAGGGCGCCAAGGATCATGATGTCGCCGTGCTTGCAGCCATAGTCCCAGGCGTAAAAGCCGGCGCCTAGCGGTATTACGCCCAAGATGACGATGGCGCTCCACTGCGTCGCCGTCTGTGGCCAGACGGTGGTCTCAAGGGTCAGGTGCAGCAGCAAGGCGACCGCAGCCGTGATGAAGCAGTAACCGGCGACGACATCGGTCGGCACCTTGCCGAAGCGGCGCGACAAAACCGAATAGCCGGCCCAGATGAAAGCGCAGAACAGCGCGATGACATGCCCCTTCATCACACCATTGGCCAGTCCGATCGTGCCGCCCTTGGTGATCACCACAATGGCGCCGGCAAGGCCGAGCACGACGCCGGCAATGTGATGGGCCCTAAGCTTTTCTCCAGGCAGGAAGGCGGCAAAGACGACGATCAGCAACGGCCAGAGATAGGCGATCAGGCTGACCTCGACCGGCGGCGCCGACTGGATGGCGAAGAAATAGGCGCAGTGATAGATGCACAGCCCCGCTGTGCCGAGCGCCCAGACCTGCCACGGCTGGCGCAGCGACTTGGTCGCCGCCGGACGGACAAGCCAGCTCGACGCGCCGGCCAACCCGCCAAGCAGAAACGTCATCGCCGCCAGCTGAAAGGGCGGAATCGGTCCCGCCGCCGTCGAAAGCAGCGCCAGGAAGGACCATGTCAGGATGGCCGAGAAGCCGATCAGGGTCGGGATTGTTTTCTCCATGCGGCTTCCGATCTTCGAGACGCGATTACTCGCATGACGACGGCGATGGAAATTGCCGCCCAAGGCCACGCCCTGTCGGAAATGCGACCTGTTTGCCCCCGTTCCCGGAACGGGGCTTCAATGCGAAACGATGGCCGACGAGAAGCTTACGTGTTCATCGAATCGAAGAAATCGGCGTTGGTCTTGGTCTGCTTCAGCTTGTCGATCAGGAACTCGATCGCATCCGTGGTTCCCATCGGCGCCAGGATGCGGCGCAGGACGAAGATCTTCTGCAGATCCTGCTTGGAGACCAGCAGGTCTTCCTTGCGGGTGCCGGACTTCAAAATGTCCATGGCCGGGTAGATGCGCTTGTCGGCGACCTTGCGGTCGAGCTGGATTTCGCAGTTGCCGGTGCCCTTGAACTCTTCGAAGATGACTTCGTCCATGCGGCTGCCGGTGTCGATCAGCGCGGTGGCGATGATGGTCAGCGAGCCGCCTTCCTCGATGTTGCGGGCCGCGCCGAAGAAGCGCTTCGGCCGCTGTAGCGCGTTGGCGTCGACACCGCCGGTCAGCACCTTGCCGGAGGACGGCACAACAGTGTTGTAGGCACGGCCGAGGCGGGTGATCGAATCGAGCAGAATAACGACGTCGCGGCCATGCTCGACCAGGCGCTTGGCCTTTTCGATGACCATTTCGGCGACCTGGACGTGGCGCACCGCCGGTTCGTCAAAGGTCGAGGACACGACCTCGCCCTTCACCGAACGCTGCATGTCGGTCACTTCTTCTGGCCGTTCGTCGATCAGAAGTACGATCAGATAGCATTCCGGATGATTGGCCGTGATCGAGTGGGCGATATTCTGCATCAGCACCGTTTTACCGGTACGCGGCTGCGCGTTGATGAGCGCGCGCTGTCCCTTGCCGATCGGCGCCACCAGGTCGATCACCCGCGACGAGATGTCCTTGCCGGTCGGATTGTCGATCTCCATCTTCAGCCGCTTGGTCGGATAGAGCGGCGTCAGATTGTCGAAATGGATCTTGTGACGGATCTTTTCGGGATCGTCGAAATTGATCGTGTTGACCTTGAGAAGAGCGAAATAGCGCTCGCCCTCTTTTGGGCTGCGGATCGGCCCTTCGACGGTATCGCCGGTCTTCAAGGAGAAGCGGCGGATCTGCGAGGGCGAGATGTAGATATCGTCGGGACCCGGCAGATAATTGGCGTTGGCTGAGCGCAGGAAGCCGAAACCGTCCTGCAGCAACTCGACCACACCATCGCCGATGATCTCGACGTCCTGGGCGGCCAGTTTCTTCAGGATGGCAAACATCAGTTCCTGCTTGCGCATGACGCTGGCGTTTTCCACTTCGAGCGATTCGGCATAGGCGATCAGCTCTGGCGGCTTCTTGTTCTTGAACTCTGCGAGTTTCATTTCTTGCATAGACGGACTCTGAATCTGCTTTGGGGAAAATATATCGGCTGGATGCGATAAATGCCGGGCGCGGCCGAAAGCAATCAAGGGCGGCGCATGACGGGAAGGAAGACCCGTCTTTTATCGTCGGTCGGGGGAAAGAGCAAGCTGCGTTTTGTCGACCGAAATGGGCCTAGAACGGCTTGACGACAACCAGGATGACGATGGCGATCATCAGCAATGTGGGGATCTCGTTGACGATTCGCCAGTGCCGCGCCGGTTTTTCATTGCGGTCCTCGGCGAATTTCCTGACAGCACCGGCCAGATAGCCATGCACGCCCGACAGCAACAGCACCAAGCCTATCTTGGCGTGCAGCCAGCCGCCGTGAAAGCCAAACACTTTCCAGGCGAGCCAAAGCCCGAGCACCCAGGTGACGATCATCGCCGGATTGATGATGCCGCGCAGCAGACGCCGCTCCATCACCTTGAAGGTCTCCGATTGGACGGACCCCTTCTCTGCGTCGGCGTGGTAGACCAGCAATCGCGGCAGATAGAGCATGCCGGCCATCCAGGAGATGACCGCCAGGATATGGATTGCCTTCGCCCAGGGATAGAAACCCTCAGGCGCAAAGAAAAACAAAAGTGCGGTGAGAACAACCAGCACTCCGATGCCGATGGTCATGCGCATCATCGCCCCACGAGTGCTGTTGCCGCCCGTATTATCCGATTGAGCCATCAGCGTGTCGCGCTCCGCACCTGCTTCACCATCGCCTCGACATGTGCCACCGGCGTCTCCGGCGTGATGCCATGGCCGAGATTGAAGATCAGCGGTCCGTCTCCCAGCGCCTTGAGGATCGCATCGACGCCGTCCGACAGGGCTTTGCCGCCGGCCACCAGGCGCAAGGGATCGAGATTGCCCTGGACCGCCCCTGAATGCTGCAGTTCGTTCGCAGCCGCCAGGGGCACGGTCCAGTCGATCCCCAGCCCCGTCACACCGGTCTTCTCACGATAGGTCTCGTAGCGGGCGCCGGCGCCCTTGGGAAAGCCGATGATCGGTACATCGGGATGAACCGCACGAACCTGGCCGACAATCTCCGCCACCGGCTCCACGCAGAACTGCTCGAAAGACGCATCATCAAGCACGCCGGACCAGGAATCGAAAATCTGCACCACGTCGGCACCGGCTTCGATCTGGCGGATCAAATAGGCCGCGGAGTGATCGGCGAGCACTTTCAGGAGATGCTTGAAGGCCGTCGGTTCGCGATAGGCAAACAGCCGCGCCGGCGCTTGGTCGGGTGTGCCGTGGCCAGCTATCATGTAGGTCGCCACCGTCCACGGCGCGCCGCAGAAGCCGATCAGCGTGGTCTCGTCAGGCAATCTTGCCCGCAGCCGGCGAACCGTCTCGTAGACCGGTTCGAGATTCACGTGAAACGTTTCACTGTTGAGAGCCGAAATCTCAGCTGCAGTGATTGGCGTCAGCAGCGGCCCGCGGCCCTCCTCAAAGCGGACATCGCGTCCCAGCGCATGCGGCACGACCAGAATGTCCGAGAACAGGATCGAGGCATCGAAGCCGAAGCGCTCGATCGGCTGCAGCGTCACTTCGACGGCCAGATCAGGATTGTAGCAAAGGTCGAGAAAGGACCCGGCGCGCTTTCTGGTCTCGCGGTACTCCGGCAAATAGCGCCCGGCCTGGCGCATCATCCAGAGCGGCGGCGGAAACACTGCCTCGCCTCTCAGCACGTCCAGCACGATGCGGTTCTCGGGCATTGAGCGCTCTCTTCCCTGCCTTCTCTATAATTAAATAGTCTATTTCTAGAATCTTCTGATTCTAAGAGTCTGTTGGTATCGGTGGTTGTCACCTGTCCCGCTTTGCCCTGGAAAAGGCCAGCCAGCATTTTGTCGCGTGTTTCTTCCGCGGGATTGGCAAAGAGTGTGGATGACCAGGATTCCGTCACTGGAGTCAATGGTTTGACGTAGCCGCTGAAAAACCGCCTCTGTGGATGAAGCGCTGGCAAAAACGCCCGTCCCCAGATTTGTCCCCAACTGCACAGTGAAGCTGACAGCGCATCGAATTGTGGACAACTGGCCTTCTGATACAGTCGCCTCCAGCCGGTCGCCTTTGCGGCCCCGGTTTATCCACACAAGCCCACAGCCTGAGGCGCCCCCTGTGAACAAACCCCAGAGCTTCTTTCACCTGCACCTGATTTCCGACGCCACCGGCGAGACGCTGCTGGCGGCCGGGCGCGCCGCCTCGGCGCAATACAAGGATGCGCGCGCCATCGAGCATATCTATCCGCTCATCCGCACCGAAAAGCAGGTGGCGAAAGTCTTCGAGGACATCGAGGAGGAACCGGGCATCATCCTCTACACCGTCGTCGACCAGAAGCTGGCGCGCGGTATTGACGAGCGCTGCGCCACCATGGGGCTGCCCTGCGTTTCGGTGCTGGAGCCGGTCCTCACCGTCTTCCAGTCCTATCTCGGCACGCCGGCCGGCCGCCGCGTCGGCGCCCAGCATGTGCTCGATGCCGATTATTTCCACCGTATCGACGCACTCAATTTCACCATGGAGCATGATGACGGCCAGCTGCCGCTCAACATGGACGACGCCGATGTCGTGCTGGTCGGCATTTCCAGGACATCGAAGACGCCGACCAGCATCTATCTCGCCAACCGCGGCATCAAGACCGCCAACATCCCGATCGTGCTCGGCGTGCCGGTGCCCGAAAGCCTGGTCGCTGCCACCAAGCCGCTGATCGTCGGGCTGATCGCCACCGCCGAACGCATCTCGCATGTCCGGCAGAACCGCGTGCTCGGCAACAGCAGCACCTACGAAGCGACCGATTATGTCGACCGTGCCTCGATCGCCGAAGAGCTCGCCTATGCCCGCCAGATCTGCACCCGCCACAATTGGCCGATGATAGACGTCAGCCGCCGCTCGATCGAAGAGACCGCGGCAGCCATTGTTGCCCTGCGGGGGAAGAATAGATGATGGGATGGCAACGCGACCTCCTGCCCCAATCGACCACTATCGACCAGGCCCAGAACCCATGACCGAAAAAATCATCCTTGCCTCCGGCAGCCCGTTCCGCAAAGCAATGCTCATCAATGCCGGGCTCGGCATCGAAGCGGTGCCTGCCGATGTCGACGAGCGTGCGCTCGAGGCGCCGTTGCAGGACAGCGGTGTGTCGCCGGAAGATGTCGCCCTGATACTCGCCGAAGCCAAGGCGACCGAGGTCAGCGAACGCAGACCGGGCGCCCTGGTGCTCGGCTGCGACCAGACTTTGTCACTGGGAGATGAAGTGTTCCACAAGCCGGCCGACATGGAAGGCGCCCGCCGCCATCTGCTGGCGCTGTCGGGCAAGACGCATCAGCTGAACAGCGCCGCCGTGCTCTGCCGCAACGGCAAGGTGCTGTGGCGTCACGTCGGCATCGCCAGCCTTACCATGCGCAAGCTCGATCCGGCCTTCGTCGGCCGGCACCTGGCCCGCGTCGGCGCCAAGGCGTTGTCGAGCGTCGGCGCCTACCAGATCGAGGGCGAAGGCATCCAGCTGTTCGAAAAGATCGAAGGCGATTATTTCACCATTGTCGGCCTGCCGCTGTTACCGGTGCTGGCGGAATTGCGTGCGCTCGGAGCCATCGATGGTTGAGAAAAAAGCTTTCGTCACCGGCCATCCGATCGCGCATTCGCGCTCGCCGAAGATCCACGGCTATTGGCTGAACACATACGGCATCGACGGCAGCTATCATGCGATCGATGTCGCGCCGGCCGATTTTCCCGAGTTCCTCTCTTCCCTCCAGGCCAATGGCTATCAGGGCGGCAACGTCACCATTCCACACAAGGAAGTCGCCTTCGCCCGGGTCGAGCGCCGCGACGAGGCGGCGGAGATGATCGGCGCGGTCAACATGCTGTGGCTGGACGACGGCGTGCTGTGGGGCGGCAATTCGGACTGGATCGGCTTTGCCGGCAATCTCGACGAGCATGCCCGGGGCTGGGAGAGAAACGCTCCGGCCGTGGTGCTCGGCGCCGGTGGCGCGTCGCGCGCGGTCATCCACGCGCTTAAATCGCGCGGCATCAAAGATATCCGCATCGTCAACCGCACATTGGCGCGGGCGCAGGAACTCGCCGACCGCTTCGGGGCCGGCGTCTCGGCGCATGGCGCGGTCGGCGACTTGCTTGGCGATGCCGGCTTGCTGATCAACACGACGGCACTTGGCATGCATGGCGATGCGACGCTGGCCGCCGATCCGGCCGGCCTGCCAGCTCACGCCATCGTCGCTGACATCGTCTATGTGCCGCTGGAAACACCGCTGCTTGCCGCTGCCCGCGCGAGAAACTTGAAGACGGTCGACGGGCTCGGCATGCTGTTGCACCAGGCTGTGCCCGGTTTCGAACGCTGGTTCGGCAAGAAGCCGCAGGTCACGCCTGAGTTGCGACAGATGATCGTCGCCGACATCGTCGCCAAATGATGGGTCGCAAATGATGGGCGCAAAATGATGATCGTGCTCGGCCTCACCGGGTCGATCGGCATGGGCAAGTCGACGACGGCGAAAATGTTCGTCGACGCCGGCGTGCCGGTGCATGACTCCGACGAGACCGTGCATCGCCTCTATGCCGGCAAGGCAGCACCTCTCGTCGAGGCGGCCTTTCCCGGCACCGTGATTGCCGGTTCGGTCGACCGCACCGAGTTGGCGCGCCGCGTGCTCGGCAACGCTGCTGCGCTGAAGACATTGGAGGCGATCGTCCATCCGCTGGTGCGGGCCGATGCCGATGCCTTTCTGGCAAGGCACCGCGCCGCCGCCGCGCCGCTCGTCGTGCTCGACATTCCGCTGCTGTTCGAAACCGGCGGCCGCAACCGTGTCGACAAGGTCGTCGTCGTCACCGCGCCGGCCAATATCCAGCGCGCCCGCGTGCTGGCGCGTCCTGATATGAGCGAGGAAAAGCTGGCGGCCATCCTGGCCAAGCAGGTGCCCGATGCCGAAAAACGCCGGCAGGCCGATTTCGTCATCGACACCGGTGAAGGCATGGACGCCGCCCGCAGCGCGGTCGGCGCGATCATTGCCGAGCTCTCAGGGCGCTGAGCTCGCCTGCTAACTCCTGGGGGATAAGTCGCGCCCATAAGGCTCCTGACGGCAGGCTGTCGGCATTGCCCATTGCCATTTTGTTGCGCTCCATGATTCTACTCCTCCAGGAGTGAGTTGATTCTATGCGTGAGATCATTTTCGATACCGAAACCACCGGACTCGACATGCGCGACGACCGCATCATCGAGCTTGGCGGCGTCGAGCTGGTCAACCGCTTCCCGACCGGCCGCACCTTCCACAAATTCATCAATCCGCAGGGGCGCGCCGTCCATGTCGAGGCGCAAGCCGTGCACGGCATCAGCGCCGCCGACCTCGTCGGCAAGCCGACCTTTGCCGAAATCGCCGAGGAATGGCTCGCCTTCACCGACGGCGCCAAGCTCGTCGCCCACAACGCCAATTTCGACATCGGCTTCCTCAACACGGAATTCGGGCGGCTCGGCCAGCCGGCCATAGACACCGGGCGCGTCGTCGACACGCTGGCGCTGGCGCGGCGCAAGCATCCGATGGGCCCCAATTCGCTCGACGCGCTCTGCCGCCGCTACGGCATCGACAACGGCCACCGCACCAAGCACGGCGCGCTGCTCGATTCCGAGCTCCTGGCCGAGGTCTACATCGAACTCATCGGCGGCAAGCAGGCCGCACTTGTCCTCGACGCGGTCGTGGTGCAGCTCAACAGCAATGGCGACGTTGCCGACATCGACATCTCGATCGCCGCCAGGCCAATCGCCCTGCCGCCGCGCCTGACTGAGGGCGAGCGAGCGGCGCATGCGGGGCTGGTGGCGACGCTGGGTGAAAAGGCGCTGTGGCTGAAGGTGGCGGCGGGGTGAACGGATCGCGGAGGTAGCGTTCCGTCACACCCCTCTCTGGCCTGCCGGCCATCTCCCCCTCAAGGGGGGAGATCAGCAGCTTCGCCGCTCCAGCCCATTCCTGCAACGTCTAAAGTTGGCGAAGGTCGCGATGACGGGGAGATGCCTGGCAAGGCAGAGGGGGTGCTGTCCCGCCAGCATCTCAGTATACAAAAAGCCCGGCACGAAGCCGGGCTTTCAACTCATGCGCGCGACGCTTGCCTTCAGCTCACCTTGACCTTCGATGCCGCCTGGTCCTCGGCCAGCTTCTGCTGGAACATCTGGGCAAAATCGATCGGGTCGAGCATCAACGGCGGGAAGCCGCCATTGCGGGTGGCTTCGGCGATGATCTGGCGGGCGAACGGGAACAAAAGCCGCGGGCATTCGATGAACAGGATCGGCAGCATGTGCTCCTGCGGGAAGCCGGCGATGGCGAAGACGCCGCCATAGACCAGTTCGACATTGAACAGCACTTCCTGGTCGAAGGACGCCTTGGCGTTCAAGGTCAGATTGACGTCGAACTGCTTGTCGGAGAGCGGGTTGGCATTGACATTGACGTTGATCGCAATGCCTGGGGCCTTGTCGCGGCCGCGCAGCGAGTTCGGCGCGCCGGGGCTTTCGAAGGACAGGTCCTTCACATACTGGGCAAGCACGTTGAGCGAGGGCTGCGCCGTTTCGCCGTTGCCGTTGGCGGCGCCGACCGGCGCGTCATCTTTGCTGGCCATGAGCCTTGTTCCTTTTGCCTGGACAGCAGCGCTGACCGAATTGAAATCGGGCGTTGGCTAGCATGGTCGGCAAGACAAGACAAGGTTTGCCGCCTTCAGGCCGAAAGGGGTCAATAGTCAGTCGTTGGCAAGGTGACGTTCAGTCGTCCTTCAGGCGGCGCCACGGCGAGTTATGGTCGGGACCGCGCTTGAAATCGTCCTCGCGCGAATAGTCGCGGTCGTCGAGGTCGATGACCTTGTCACGCGACCTGCCGCGAAAACCGCCGGCGGTGAAATCGGTCGCGACGACGATGCGGCCCTTGAGCCTGCGCCAGGCAAGGTCGCGCACCGGCGGCAGGAACAGCAGCAGGCCGACAATATCGGTGATGAAGCCGGGGATGATCAACAGGATCGCGGCGACCACGATCATGGCGCCATGCGCGAGCTGGCGGCTGGGGTCGCCGCCGCCGGCCATCTCGGCGCGGACCCGCGCCATGACGCCAAAACCCTGGTGCCGGAGCAGAAGCACGCCGGCAATGCTTGAAGCCAGCACCAGACCGACCGTCGCCAGCGCCCCGACCTCGCGGCCGACAATGACGAAACCGGCGATTTCCAGCAGCGGCAGCGCAAGCAGGAACAGAGGAAGGAAGGAAATGCGCAAGTCTTGACCGATCGTTTCCATGTTTGCCGGGCGGCGCATAATCGCCGCTGGCACTGAGGCCGTTAGATAGGTATGCCTGCCTTTGATTTGAATGATTGCGCCATGCGTTCTATATGCTTTGCATGTTTAACGCCATGCGACCGCCGCCCGATTGGCTGGCGGTCCCGGCCAGGTCAGGGATTGATTGGCGAAAGATATGGGATTCTTCGACTTCGGCACCATTTTCTTTCTGATTGCGGCGGTGGTGATCTTTTTCCAGCTGCGCAACGTGCTTGGCCGCCGCACGGGCAGCGAGCGCCCGCCCTTCGATCCGTACACGGCCAGCCGCACCGAGAAGGACGCGACCCAGAAGCCCGAAAATGTGGTTTCGCTGCCACGCAAGCGCATGCCGGGCGAGACGGCTGCCGAGACCTATGCGGCCATCGATGCCTTCGCCAAGCCCGACACCGACCTCAACAAGGGCCTGCGCGCGATCAAGGACAATGATCCCTCCTTCGACCCCAAAGTCTTCGTCGACGGCGCCAAGATGGCTTATGAGATGATCGTCATGGCCTATGCCGATGGCGACCGAAAAACGCTGAAGAACCTGTTGTCGCGCGAGGTTTTTGACGGCTTCGTTGCCGCGATTGGCGACCGCGAGGCGAAAGCCGAAAAGATCCAGTCCTCCTTCGTCGGCATCGACAAGGCCGACATCGTCTCGGCCGAGATGAAGGGCGGCGAGGCCCACATCACGCTGCGCATCGTGAGCGAACTGATTTCGGCGACCCGCGACAAGGCGGGTGCCGTCATCGACGGCGATCCCGAGACGGTGGCCGAGGTCAAGGATGTCTGGACCTTCGCCCGCGACACACGCTCGCGCGATCCGAACTGGAAGCTGGTCGCCACCGAGGAAGAAGACTGAGCCTATGCATGTCGCCCGGTGCGGGCAGCTTTTTTGGGATAGCGACATGCAGGCAAACATGGGCAGTGGCGAGGCTGAGGTGTCGCTCTCGCCGCTTTTCGTGGAAAAGTCCTTCGATGATCTTCCCGGTTGGAATTCCGATGACCATCTGCCCGTTTTCGAAGCCTTCCGCCGTTCGGCCTTTCATGTCCTGAACAAGCCCTACCGCACCGGTTCGTTGGGCGTACGGTTCGACGCGTTTGCCGGCGCTTATGACGAGGCGCGCACCGTTTCGCCGGCGAATCGGTCGGCGGCCAAGGCTTTTTTCGAGCGCCATTTCGCCCCAGTCCAGATTCGATCCGAAAACCCCGGCCTGGTCACCGGCTTCTACGAGCCCGAGGCCGAGGCCTCACCAGTGCGCACGGATGAATTCACGGTGCCGCTGCTGGCGCGGCCTTCCGATCTCGTCGACATCGATGATGCCAACCGTCCTCGAGGGATGGACGACTATCTCGCCTTCGCCCGCGACACGCCGCAGGGCCCGGTTGAATATTTCAACCGCGGTGAGATCGAGAGAGGCGCGCTGGCCGGCCAAGGCCTGGAAATCGCTTGGCTTGCCGACAAGGTCGACGTCTTCTTCATCCATGTGCAAGGTGCGGCCAGGCTGAAGATGACCGACGGCCGGCTTTGCCGCGTCACCTACGCCGCCAAATCCGGCCAACGTTTCAGCGGTCCGGGGAAGATTCTCGCCGAACTCGGCGAAATCCCACTGGAAAAAGTGACGATGCAGTCTATCCGCGCCTGGTTCAGGGCGCATCCGGATCGCGTCGACGAGATCTTCTGGCAGAACCGCTCCTACATCTTCTTTCGCGAAGCCGATGTCGACGATGCCGCACTCGGTCCTGTCGCCGCCGCCAAGGTGCCGTTGACGCCGGGCCGTTCGCTCGCGGTCGACCGGCTGCTGCACACATTCGGTACCCCCTTCTACATCGACGCTCCGTCGCTGACCGCCTTCGACGGAAAACCGTTCCGGCGGCTGATGATTGCGCAGGACACCGGCTCGGCCATCATCGGACCGGCGCGGGGCGATCTGTTCGCCGGCTCCGGCGATGCGGCCGGCGAGATCGCCGGCGTCGTTCGCAATGCGGCCGATTTCTATGCCTTGGTTCCAGGCGCTCTCGTTTCGGGGAGGAATCGATGAGCAAGCGCCCCGATAAACTCAACGAAGACGATCGGGTGCTGTGGAACCTGGTGGCGCGCACCGCCCGACCGTTGAAGGGCCGGACTGCGGTCGAGATTCCCGACATTGTCGTCGACCCCAAGCCGGCACAGACGCCGGTCGCTGTCGGTCCGGTCCTCGCCGCCAAGCCGAAGGCGCAGCATGTATCGCACGCGCTGGACGAGCCGACATTGGACAAGCTGAAGAAGGGCCGGCTGCCGATCGAAGGCCGCGTCGATCTGCATGGCATGACCCAGGACGAGGCCTATTCGCTGCTGTTTTCGTTCCTGCACCGGGCCCATGCCGGCGGGGTCCGCTATGTCCTAGTCATTACGGGAAAAGGGTCGTCGTCGGGCGGCGACGGCGTCTTGCGGCGCGCCGTGCCTGCCTGGTTGTCGACGCCTGCCTTCCGGCCGCTGGTCTCCAGCCACGATCACGCCGCCCGCAACCACGGCGGTTCGGGCGCGCTCTACGTTCGGCTCAGGCGAACCCGCTGATGACGCCGTTCGGCGAAAAACTGCGGGCGCTTCGAGCCGAGCGCGGCTTGCGCCAGAAGGACATGGCGCAGGCGATCGGAGTCAGCGCCGCCTATCTGTCGGCGCTGGAACATGGCCGCCGCGGCGCGCCGACCTGGACGCTGATCCAGAAGATCATCGGCTATTTCAACGTCATCTGGGACGATGCCGAAGAGCTGGCGCGTCTGGCCGAGGCCTCACATCCGCGGGTGAGACTCGATACGTCCGGCCTCAGTCCTGCCGCCACCGAGTTGGCCAATCTGTTGGCCGAAAACATCGAGAAGCTGGACGAAGCCGAGCTTGCCCGCATCACCGGCTCGATCCGGGCGGCACTGGAGCGGCGTAAGTAGGGCGGCGCCAAGGCCACGAATGCTCATCAATAGCGCCGGCATTTCATCCTGAAGGCGATGCCCGCCGGCCGTTAGCCAGCGGGCATATAGCGAGATTACTTCGCGCCGGCCTGGCCGCCACGGCCGCCAGTGCTGTCATGATCGCCGCCGCGACCGCCACCCAGGCAGTCCGAGGTGAGATCGCAACAGCGATTGCCCCACTGGTTGTTCTTGGCGCAGCCGGTCTGGTCGGCCATAGCGGATCCGGCCAGGGACGATACCGCGATGGCGGCGAGGAAAGCATTACGCAGGAAAGCAGTCATTTGAAGTCTCCATGGTTGGGTTTCTGTTTACGGCTGTGTGTCGCCGCTGGAGACGGTTTGGTTCACGCAGGTAGCGAAATTTTTTGAGGAGGCGTTTCGAGAGATAAGATTTCGAGGGCAGCGCTGCCCTCATCCGCCTGCCGGCACCTTCTCCCCGTAGTGACGGGGGAAGGGAGATAGCCGCTGCGCCGGCACCTATTCCGCAGCGTTGATGAGGGCAGCGCTGACTCATCCTGAAGATGGCGCGCGGGCCGATATCCCGCTCGTTCGAAAGCGTCGTGTCCTTACTGAACCGCGCCGACCAGTACCTGCTGGCCGCCGCGGATCGAGACCCAGCGGCCGGTGTTGTCGATGGCCTGCCGCTTGAGGAAGCGATAGCCGGTGGCGTCCCAGATCTTCACCTTGTCGGTCAGATTGTCGAGGACGTAGTCGCCCCTGTCGGTGCGCACGGTCAGCACGGCATGGCCTTCGCCGTCCGGCTTGCGCACGACGGTGATCAAGAGATCGGCCAGCGACACGCCAGAGCGCGAGAGCAGGCGGCGCTTTTCCAGCACATAGTCTTCGCAATCGCCGACGCCCTTGTCGGGATAGGCCCAGACCTCGTCCTTGCCATAGATGTCGTAGTCGCTCATCGGCTTGACGGCGGCGTTGACCCTTGACGTCACGTTGATCAGCTTGCGCATGAAGGCGTCGGTCATCGCGGCGGGGTTGAGGTTGCTCGGCCGGATCGAGCATTCGCCGGGCTGGGTTTTACAGAAATCATAGTGGCCGATCGGCTGCGAGGTCATGCCGCCCGTCGCCATGGCGCCGCCTGCAAGTGCCGGCACTGCCCAGCACGCAGAGATCGCCAGCCCTGCTGCCGCCCACAAGCGCAGCGTCCGTGCCATCGGTGAGGAAGTCATTGTCCCCGTTCGCCCTTGTTCTTAACGAAAGGTTAAAGGGGATTTACACTCCGTGTCAATTATCGGGGGAGCCAGATTCTTCGGCATGGTTACCCGCGCCCGCCCAACAGCGTCTATTGTGCAACAGAACGCCTGTGGCGCGCAAAATCGCCCCGCTTTTGCGGGCAATGCACGCTGCAGCCGGATCGAGCCTCAGCCTTTGGCGGAGCGGACCAGCTTGGGTTTCACCGCTACGCGTGTTTGGCGGCCGTAGCTTGTGATGAAATCGACGATGCGCGGCACGATTTCCGAGCGGAATCGCGACCCGTTGAAGACGCCGTAATGGCCGACGGCCGGCTGCATGTAATGCGCATGCCGGTCAGCCGGGATGTTGGGGCAGAGATCGTGGGCGGCCTGGGTCTGGCCGAGACCGGAAATGTCGTCGTTCTCGCCTTCGACCGTGAACAGCGCGACATTGCGGATCGCCTTGGTGTCGACAACCTCGCCGCGATGCGTCATCTCGCCCTTGGGCAGCGCATGGCGCACGAACACCGTGTCGACGGTCTGCAGATAGAATTCCGCCGTCAGGTCCATCACCGCCAGATATTCGTCGTAGAAATCGCGGTGCTTCTCGGCATTGTCGCCGTCATGCTTGACCAGGTGCATGAAGAAGTCCTTGTGGGCGGTGATGTGCCGGTCGAGGTTCATGCTCATGAAGCCCGACAACTGGAGGAAGCCCGGATAGACTTCGCGGCCGAAGCCCGGCACCGGCCAGGGCGCGTGCATGATGACGTTGTCGCGGAACCAGTCGATGCCCTTTTCCTTGGCCAGAAGATTGACCGCGGTCGGATTGCGGCGGGTGTCGATCGGCCCGCCCATCAACGTCATGGTCGAGGGCACGAAGGGATCGCCGCGCTTTTCCATCAGCGCCACCGCCGCCAGCACCGGCACCGAAGGCTGGCACACCGCCATCACGTGGGTGTCCGGCCCCAGCGCATGCAGCATGTCGATGATGTAGTCGATATAATCGTCGAGGTCGAAATGGCCGTCGGTCACCGGCACCATCCGGGCATCGACCCAGTTGGTGATGTGCACGTCGGCATAGGGAAGCATCGCCTCGACCGTGCCGCGCAGCAGCGTCGCATAATGGCCCGACATCGGCGCCACGATGAGAAGCTTGGGGTCGGCCTTTCGCCCGGCGGGCACCGACCGCTCGAAGCGGGTAAGATTGCAGAACGGCTTCGACCACACCGTCTTTTCGCTGACCTCGACGCTCTTCCAGTCGACCACGGTCTTGCTCAGGCCGAAATGCGGCTTGCTGTAGCGGCGCGTCGTGCGCTCGAACAGTTCGGCGGTGGCGGCGACCGAGCGGCCCCACGGCGTATGCGAAAACGGGTTGAGCGGGTTGGTGTAGAACAGCCGCACCGCATCGGCATAAAGCCGCGCGGGCTGCAGGGCGGCATGGTTCATTTCATAGAGCTGGTAGAACATCAGGTACTCCGCAGCTGCCGTGACCGAAGGGACGACGGACAGCGCCGAGCCTTGAATGTCTCGCGCGGAGGTTAACAAGATATTGCTGCGATGCAATACGTCACGTGGCGTGACATATGCCAATCTTTCGTCCAAGGCCTTGAGAAACCGCGTTGGGCGGGTGCAGCCGGCTCAATGTGCACTGCAAAATGCAAGGCTGTTGGACAACGGGGCAGGATGCGTCCGGCCCGATCGGGCCGGACTTGGACAGATCTAGACGCGCGCCATGCACACCGAGGTATGGCCCGAGCCGATGAAGCCGAGTTGGCCGGCGGCGCCCTTGGACAGATCGAGCACGCGCCCTTTGATGAACGGGCCGCGGTCGTTGATGCGCACGATGACGCTGCGGCCATTATTCTGGTTGGTCACTTTCAACTTGGTGCCGAAAGGCAGGCTGCGGTGCGCGGCGGTCAGCGCCGACGGGTTCATGCGTTCGCCATTGGCGGTCCTGGAATGCAGTGCGTACCAGGAGGCGCGGCCGCACTGGCCAGCGGCGGAGGAGGCGGATGCACCGACCATTAGGCCAGCCGCGATCGTTACCGCGACAAGCGCGGTCTGGTTTGTTTTCTTCATGTTGGGGGGATTGGCTCCGTTTTCGACAGACCCCAGCCGTTAAGTGCCGAATAAGGCGGGAAATGCGGCAAGCATCGGGCAGTTCCGTGGCACCGGCACACGTTTGGAGTCGCTGGGAAACAGTTTGTCAGGCATCTTTCGTGTGGCGCGGCCGTATCGCCGGCGATATTGCGAGCTGTTTCACAGATTCCGTGAGCAAGGCAGGACGTTATAGTACAAGTAGAAGAGAGCGCGATTGGGCGCCGTCCTTTCGCTCTGTCATCACGGTCATGGCGCAGTTGACGATCGACTTTGAAAAGGGATTCCAACGATGAGACTGTTCAAATATCTGCTGGCTCTGATCGTACTGGCCATCGGCGCGCTGTGGTCGCTGCAAGGCATTGGCGTGGTCGGCGGCAGCTTCATGACCGGCCAGTCGCAATGGCTCTATATCGGTATCGTGACCATGCTGGTCGGTTTCGCCGGGCTGGTATGGGCGAGCCGTTCGCGGGGGTGAGTTGCGACGAAAGTCGACCGCCACAGATCGACTCCCACTCCGTCGAGCTTCGCTCGACACCTCTCCCCCCATCGACGGGGTNAGGAAGGGCACTATCTCAAGCGTTGCCTAGCGCCCAAGGGTCGACCCCCACTCCGTCGAGCTTCGCTCGACACCTCTCCCCCGATCGACGGGGGAGAGGAAAGGCGCGAGCCTATGCAAGGGCGCGAACTTATGCGGGCTGGCTCCCTTCCTCTCCCTCCGGAGGGGGGAGAGGTGGCGCCGCGAAGCGGTGACGGAGTGGGGGAAGGCGCTGGTCAAACCCGCAGTCGCAAACAGGGCCAACCCGGCGAGCAAGAAAACAGCCACCCCATATTGCCGGTCCATTCTGTTACCTATCTATCCGGTTCGGATAGAATGCCCTGCCCGCGACAGCACTACCCGAACAGCTGATCCAGAATCCTGCCCTCCAGCCTGGCAAGCTCGACCGAACCGCGCCGGCGCGGCCGCGCCACCGACACGTCGAGATCGAGCGCGATGCGGCCCTCGTCGATCACCACCACCCGGTCGGCGAGCGCAACCGCCTCGGCGACGTCATGCGTGACCAGCACGGCGGTGAATTTTTGCTCCAGCCAGATGCGTCCCAGAAGCTGCTGCATTTCGATGCGGGTCAGCGCATCGAGTGCGCCGAGCGGCTCGTCGAGCGCCAGAATCTTTGGCTGTCCGATCAGTGCACGCGCCAGCGCCACGCGCTGCTTCTGGCCGCCCGACAGCACCGAGGGCCATTCGTCGGCGCGGTCGGCGAGGCCGACTTCACCCAGGATGGCGAGCGCGCGCCGCCTGGCTTCCGCACCGGTGGCAAGCCCGGTCAGCCCGACCTCGACGTTTTTCACCACGCTGGCCCAGGGCAACAGCCGCGGCTCCTGGAACATGAAGCGGCTCTCTTCGCCGGCGCCGGCCTTCGCCTCCGGCCCGAATGTAAGGGATCCAGCGGTTGGCCGATCGAGCCCGGCCAGCAGCCGCAACAGCGTACTCTTGCCGCAGCCGCTCTTGCCGATGACGGCCACAAACTGTCCGACGGGCACATCGAGATCGATGCCGTCGAGCACGACCTTGTCGCCAAAGCGCTTTTCCACGCCCTTGAAGGCAAAGGCGCGCTGCCTTTCGACGGCCTCCTCCGGCCGTGACGGTTCCGGCGCGGCGACGAAGGAACGGATGGCGGTCAGGCTGGCGGTTGGCATCGAACCCTCAGGCGTTCTGGAAGGCGGGATGCCAGCCGAGCGACAGCCGCTCGAGCAGGCGGGCGAAGCTGTCGGCAAGCTTGCCGAGCAGCGCATAGATCAGGATCGACAGCACGACCACATCGATCAGCAGGAATTCGCGTGCCTGCATGGCCATGTAGCCGAGGCCGGAACTGGCCGAGATGGTTTCGGCAACGATCAGCGTCAGCCACATGATGCCTAAGGCATAGCGCAGGCCGACGAAGATCGCCGGCAGCGCGCCGGGCAGGATCACCTGAAAAAACAACGCGCGGCGGTCCATGCCGTAGACCCGGCCCATCTCGACCAGCTGCGGGTCGACGCTCTGGATGCCGAGCAGCGTGTTGACGTAGATCGGGAAGAACACGCCGAGCGCCACCAGGAACAGTTTTGCTTCCTCGTCGATGCCGAACCACAGGATGACCAGCGGGATCAGCGCCAGATGCGGGATGTTGCGGATCATCTGCAGCGTCGTGTCGGTCAGGCCGCGGCTGAGCGCCGACAGCCCGTTGGCAAGGCCGAGTGCAAAGCCGATCGAGCCGCCGATGGCAAACCCGGCCAGCGCGCGCAGCGTGCTGACGCCGATGTTCTGTATCAGCTCGCCCGATAGCGTCAGCCGCCAGAAGGCCTCGGCCACCGCGCTCGGCGCCGGCAGTACATTGGCCGGCATCACGCCGGCGCGGCTGGCGGCTTCCCAGCCAATTATGACCAGCGCCGGCAGCAGCCAGCCGATGCCGTTCTGTTTGGCCCGTTGAGCCAGGCTCATGACGACGCCTGAAGGCGGTTGGCGCCGTGGAAGCCGACGGCGAATTCATTGGCGATGTTCTCATGCGCCCGTGCCCGCCTGGTGCCCAGGCCGAGACGCGGGAACAGAAGCTCGGCGACGCGGTAGGCTTCCTCGAGATGCGGGTAGCCGGAGCCGATGATGGTGTCGATGCCGATCGCCTGATACTCGCGGATGCGCTCGACGATCTGCTCGGGCGAGCCGACCAAAGCTGTGCCGGCGCCGCCGCGCACCAGGCCGACGCCGGCCCACAGATTGGGCGAAACCACCAGCCTGTCGCGGCGGCCGCCATGCAGTTCGGCCATGCGCCGCTGTCCCACAGAGTCCATCTCCCTGGTGAAGCGGGCCTGGGCATTTTCGATCTGGGCATCGGTGACGTGGCTGATCAGCCGGTCGGCGGCGCGCCAGGCCTCTTCCTCGGTCTCGCGCACGATGAAATGAAGCCTGATGCCGAAACGCAGTTTGCGGCCGCGCCGTTCAGCCTTTTTGCGCGCCGCGCTGAGTTTTTCCGCCACCTGCGCCGGCGGCTCGCCCCAGGTCAGGTACATATCGACGAGATCGGCGGCGAGCTCCTGGCCGGCATCGGACGAGCCGCCGAAATAGAGCGGCGGCCGCTCCTGTTGCGGCAGAAGGTCAAGGCGGCCATTGTCGACGCGGTAATATTTGCCGTTGAAGTTGACGCTCTCGCCCGACACCAGGGCGCGCCAGATGGTCAGGAACTCTTGCGCCTGCGCATAGCGCTCATCATGCGGCAGGAGCACGCCATCGCCGGCAAGCTCGGTCGGGTTGCCGCCGACCACGACATTGAGCAGCAGGCGGCCATTGCTCAGCCGGTCGAGCGCCGCCGTCTGGCGCGCCGCGAAGGTGGGCAACGTCACGCCGGGCCGTAGCGCCACCAGGAATTTGAGCTTTTCCGTCAGCGCTGCAAGGCCGGAGGCGGTGATCCAGGAATCCTCGCAATTCTGCCCGGTCGGCAAAAGCACGCCGGGAAAGCCGAGCCGGTCGACGGCCTGTGCGATCTCCTTGAAGTAAGCGAACTCCGGCGGCCGCTGCTGCTGTTCGGAGCCGAGATAGGAGCCGTCGCCATGCGTCGGGATGAACCAGAAGAAATCGAGCGGGCCGGCTTGCGGGCTTGATGAAGCGGTCATGGCGAAATCCCTGAAGCTTGAAACGGCAAAGGCGCCGGGCGTTTTCCGCCCGGCGCCACACAAGAAAGTTCAATTGCCCGGTGCGGTCCACACGGCGTCGGAGATGCGCACCGCGTTCGGGATCAGCTTGAGCTTGTAGAAGCGATCGGCTGTCGCCTGCTGGCCGGCGATGATCTCGTCGGTGATCGGGAAGATGCCGAATTTGGTGCGGTTGGCCGCGATCGTCTGTGCATCGAGCGGCACGCCGGTCACCTCATGCAGCGCCGCGGCAACCTTGTCGCGGTTCGCGTCCGCCCATTTCGCCGCCACGCCGAGCGCCGATATCGTCGTGGCGATCGTCTCCGGATGCGCCTTGGCGAAATCCTTGTTGGCGAGGAAATAGGTGTTCACCTTCAGCACCTCGCTGGAGCGCGCCAGCACGCGCGGCTGGTAGCGTGTCTCGGCGATGGCGTAGAACGGATCCCAGACCGCCCAGGCATCGATCTGGTCGCTGGCGAAAGCCGCCGCAGCATCGGCCGGGCTGAGATAGACCGGGGTGATCTGGTCGAAGGGGATGTTTGCTTTTTCGAGTGCCGCGACCAGCAGATTGTGCGCGCTGGTGCCTTTGCCGACGCCGATGCGCTTTCCCTTGAGGTCGGCGAGCGACTGGATCGGCGATGCCGGCTTGACGAAGATCGCTTCGCCGTCGCCATTGGCCGGCAGTGCCGCCGCATAGACGATGTTGGCGCCGGCCGACTGGCCGAAGATTGGCGGTGCGTCGCCGGTCCAGCCGACATCGATGGCGCCGACATTGAGCGCCTCGACCAGCGGCGGGCCGGCGGTGAATTCGACCCATTTCACCGCGACACCCTTGTCGCTCAGCGCCTTCTCGATCACCTGCTGCTGCCGGGCGATGACCGGCAGGCCGGTCTTCTGATAGCCGATGTTGAGCTGCTTCAACTCCTGCGCCGAGGCACTGAGCGAGGCAGCAATGCCCGCCGCCAAAAGGCCAAGGCCGAAAACGCGTCTGGTCAGGCTGAACATGATCCCTCTTCCTTCGCTGCGAACCGGCGCCGGGAAGGGCTCCCTGCCGTGGATGAGAGACAAGGCTAGGTAGGTCTATAAATTTAGTAGAGAAACGATTTTGCGAGTTGGCTGCTTGACGTGGAAATATTTTCTTCAGAACCCAGCGCTCGTCATCCTAGGGCGAAGCAAGGAGCGAAGCGACGCGGCGCAGACCCTAGGATCCATGCCGTGACGTTTGCCGTAGAGTGGAACGGATCAGAATGTCGCTTGTGCGCGAACCGAGGCTCGATACCCTGAAACCATGACCGGCTACGTCTACATGACTGCAAGCCAAAAACGCGGCACGATCTACATCGGCGTCACCAACGATCTCGCCCGCCGCATGCCTGAACACAAATCCGGCCAGGGCGCAGGCTTCACCAGCCGCTACGGTGTTCAACGGCTGGTCTGGTATGAGGAATTCTTCGACATCACCGATGCCATTCAACGCGAGAAGTCGCTGAAGCGATGGCCGAGACAGTGGAAGATCGAACTGATAGAGAAGGCCAATCCGGAGTGGTTTGAGCTGTTTCGCGGAACCGGGTGGTAGGCGCCAGGTTTGTTGCTCCCCTGGAGCGTAGCATCAGCGTCTCGGCATGGATCCTAGGGTCTGCGCCGCGTCGCTTCGCTCCTTGCTTCGCCCTAGGATGACGAAATCGCGAAGGCTGGCGCTAATCACCATCACCTCACTGCGACCAATACTGCCAGGCCCAGTAAAATCCCTCGTCGCGTGGCGGCAGGCGGTCGCGTTCGGCGTCGAGTTGCACGGGGGCCGGCGATTTCGGTTGCGGCTGTGACGACGAGTTCTCCCGCCAGGCGAGCAGCCAGTTGCCGAGATGGGCGAACAGCACCGCGGTGGACTGGGTCATGACATCACTCCTTCTGTTCCGGGGTCGGCGGTCGCCGTGCTGCGAAGGGAAGCAGCCGGTCAAACCGGAAGAAACTTGTTGTCATTCCTTTCCCGCCCACGGAACCAGCTGACGCTCGATCCGGCGGATGATGAATTCCAGCACGAAGGCTATTGTCGCGATCACCACTATTCCCATCACCACGACATCGGTGACCAGGAACTGGGCGGCCGACTGGATCATGAAGCCGAGGCCGCGCGTTGCCGCCACCAGCTCGGCTGCAACCAGCGTCGACCAGCCGGCGCCGAGCGCGATGCGCAGGCCGGTGAGGATCGACGGCAGCGCGCTGGGCAGGATGACATGGCGCACCACTTGGCGCTGCGTCGCACCAAGCGAACGGGCCGCATCGATGCGCTCCTTTGAGACACCGCGCACGCCCGAGGCCGTCGACAGCGCCACGGGCGCCAGCATGGCAATGGCGATCACCAGGATCTTTGACGGCTCGCCGATGCCGAACCAGATGATGACCAGCGGCAGATAGGCGAGCGGCGGGATCGGCCGCAAAAATTCGAGCAAGGGATCGAAGATGCCGCGCCCGACCGTCGAAATGCCCATAGCCAGCCCAACCGGAACGCCGATGACGATGGCCGCGAGCAGCGCCGCGAACACGCGGCCGAGGCTGGCGACGATGTGCTGGAGCAAAGTCGCGTCGACGAAGCCGTCCTTGATCACCACGATGAACTTGGTCCACACGGCAGCGGGCGACGGCAGGAACACCGGCGACACCAGTTGCAGGCGCGCAGACAGCGCCCATGCCGCCAGCGCGGCCAGGATGGTGACGGCGCTGATCGCCCGCGAGGAAACCCCGCGCCGCTTCCGCACCGGCCGCGACCACGGCACCGAAACGGCATCGGCCTCGCCGGTCCCGGTGGCCGGCCGCTCGCTGTAGGAGGTGACGCTCATGCCACCACTCCTTCGAAGATCGCATCGGTCAGCTCGCCGCGCGCCGCGGCAAAGGCCGGATCGGTCTTGATGGCGCGGATCGGCTCGCCTGCGGCATAGCGCCGGCTGAAACTGGTCTCGAATGTCCGCACCACGCGGCCCGGTCCGGGCGCCAAAACGACGATGCTTGTGGCCAGCACCAGCGCCTCCTCGATGCCGTGCGTGACCATCAGCACGCCGACCCGGCTTGCGGTCCACAGGTCGAGCAGCGTCGTCTGCATGCGCTCGCGCGTCAGCGCATCGAGTGCGCCGAGCGGTTCGTCGAGCAGCAGGAATTCAGGCTCGGCCGCGAGCGCTCGGGCGAGGCCGACGCGCTGGCGCATGCCGCCGGACAATTCCCAGATGCGTTTGTCGCCGACGCCGTTAAGCTTGACCAGCGTCAGCAACTGGTCGGCGCGGCGCGCCCGCTCGGCTTGCGGCACGCCGCGCAGCCTGAGCGCAAAGGCCACGTTTTCACGGGCCGTCAGCCAGGGAAACAGCGCATCGTTCTGGAACACGACCGCCCGGTCGGAGCCTGGGCCGGTGATCGGCCGGCCGCCGATCGTGGCGACCCCGCGCGCGGGCTCGACCAGGCCGGCGGCGACATTGAGCAGCGAAGTCTTGCCGCAGCCGGAGCGGCCGACCAGCACGACGAAATCGCCCTTGGCGACATCGATGGAAACCCGGTCGACCGCCGGCGCTGCCTGGCCGTCATAGTGAACCGAGACCTTGTCGAGTACGAGATGCGGGTCGAGTACGAGATGCGGCATGAAAAGGGGCTCCGGAAGAAAATCAGCCTGCCCCGGCCCTCGTTAAGCGGATCCGGGACAGGCAGCACGCGGCGTCAGGGAAGAAGAAACCGCGCGTGTTCAGGGCAATTCCAGGAAAAGTGTAAAGCGGTTTTCCGTCCGGAATTGCGTAAAACTGAAGATCAGTTCGAGGCCAGAGCCTCGGTCACGTATTTCGACGACACGTATTTCGAATAGTCGGGCAGCACGGCGTCGATCTTGCCCTGCTCCTTGAGGAAGGCCGAAGCTGCCTCGATCGCCTTGACCGTGCCGCCGCCGAGGAATTTGTCGGAAGCCTGCTCTTCCAATGTCGGGAAGACGTAACCCTTGAGGAGCTGCGGCACCTCTTCCAGTTTGGCACCGGTGATCTTGGCGATCTTGGCCGCTTCCGGCGACGAAACCGACCATGCCTCGGGCTTGGCCAGGAACTGGGCATAGGATTCGCCGGTCACCTTGACGAAATCGCGCACGGCGTCCGGGTTCTTTTCGGCGAAGTCGGTGCGCACGATCCAGGCGTCGAAGGTCGGCGCGCCCCAGGCGGCAACCTGCGAGGAATCCAGCACCACCTTGCCTGTCGTCTTGATCTGGCCGAGCGCCGGATCCCAGACATAGGCCGCGTCTATGTCGCCGCGGGCGAAGGCGGCGGCTATTTCCGGTGGCCTGAGATTAAGGATTTCGACCGACTTCGGGTCAACGTTGTCGTGCTTCAGCGCCGCAAGCAGGCTGTAATGCGTGGTCGACACGAACGGCACCGCCACCTTCTTGCCGGCGAGGTCGGCGATCTTCTCGATGCCGGATCCGTTGCGGGCGACCAGCGCCTCGGACTGGCCGATCAGGCCGACGACAAAGATGGTCTGGATCGGCAGTTCGCGGCTGGCGGCCGCGGCCAGCGGACTCGAGCCGACATAGCCGATATCGACCGAACCGGATGCGACGGCGGCGATGACATCGGCGCCGGAATCGAATTTGCGCCAGTCGATCGTGGCCTTGGTCGCCTTTTCATAGGCGCCGTCGGCTTGCGCTACTTTGGAAGGTTCGACCACCGTTTGGTAGCCGATCGTGATGTTGAGGTCCTGCGCCTGGGCCGGGCCGAGGAAGGCCGCACCCGCCAAAGCTGCCGACGACAGGAGGACAATGCGTCGCGAAATGCTGGACATGAAAGGCTCCATGAAAAATGAGAAAAACCGGATGCCTGTTCATAGTCAGCTAATTCTATCATTCTTGTAGAGTTAAATCGTTCCAAGGAAAAAGCACTTGTTAGAAAAAAACCAACGGCTGATGCGGGCGCGGTGACCGGCCCGTGTCGGACCGTGCACAAACGCAAACGGCGCCCCAAAGGTGCTGAAGAGTTGGTGGTCCTGCCAACCCTCGCTACGGAAGAGGCCTGATTTGGTGCTCGGCGCGCCGCTTGCGGCCTGCCGCAGGATCGATGTCGAGCCGTTGAGCCTCACCGACTTCCGCAGCGACGGCCACCGCTGGATGCTGCGCTCAAGCGGCGTGCCGGTGGCCGCCAAGGCCGCCCGGTCTCAGAGCGACAACGCGGCGTCCTGATATCGGGCGCAGGGCGGCGCCCGAGTTGTCGGGAGTCATGTTTCGCCGATCCGCGGGCTGCGACCCAAAATTCCTGGCAAAGCCCCAAATGGCGCAAATCCATGCTGTAAAAGACGGTTGATTTGAAAACACGTTCCGCGTGTTCGACGGTAAGTATAGTAATCTTATCGACATTGGGAGCAGGAGCCGCCGCTCATCGCCGCTATCGCTCGCGGCTGGCTGTGACCTTAACGGCACAAAGCCTTGCCAAAGTGGCCCCTGCGGCGTGAAAACGAAGCAATATCAAGGTTTCTCGGCTTGTATATCATGTCAGTAGAATTTATGTGTCGAAGCAGCTTGCACGCGGCGGGGAGGCACGTCAGGCGTTTCGCAACCGATGGTTTTGGGCCATCGCCTGACAGAGAAACATTCGGTCTATGCTCACCAAAAAAGGCAAGTACGGCCTCAAGGCGCTGGTCCATCTGGCGCAACTGCCGACGGGACAGCTCGCCTTTGTCGGCGACATCGCCAGCGGCAACAACATTCCGAAGAAATTCCTCGACGCCATTCTGGGCGAATTGCGCAATGCCGGTTTCGTCCAGAGCCGCAAGGGCAAGGATGGCGGCTATCGCTTGGCGCGCCCGGCCGACGAGATCAAGGTCGGCCATGTCGTGCGCGTCCTCGACGGACCGCTGGCGCCCATCCCCTGCGCCAGCCGCACTCAGTATCAGCGCTGTGAAGACTGCAATGAGGCGACATGCCAAGTCCGACATCTGATGCTCGAGGTCCGGCAGGCGATCGCCGAGGTGCTCGACCAGCGCACGCTGGCCGAGATGCGCGACATCGTCCTCGACGACCTTCCGGTCGCGAGGGACATCGACGAGCTTGCGCCGGCGCAAAAGGTCCCCGCCTGATCCTGAGCGTGCTCGCATGAGCGTCGCGCGCGCCAATTCGATCATCCGCAGCTCGATCATCATCGTCGGTGGCGGCGCCAGCGGCGTCGTGTTGGCCGCGCATCTGCTGAAGTCGCCCAACCCGGACCTTCGCGTCACGCTGATCGAAAAGCGTCCGCATTTCGGCCAGGGCATCGCCTATTCGACGCTTTTGTCGGCGCACGTGCTGAATGTCAGCGCTGCGGGGATGAGCGCCTATGCCGACGATCCCCTGAATTTCTGGCGCTGGTTGCAGGGGCGCGGCCTGATAAGCCAGGAACAGACGCCGCAGACACCCTTCTATGCACCGCGCAGCGTCTATGCCCGCTACCTCAAGGAAGTGCTCGACGAGCTCGAAGCGCGCGAAAAGGAAACCGGCCGTCTCAGGCTGATTCGCGAGGAAAGCCTGTCGATCTCGCCGACATCGTCCGGTGTCGAAGTGGTGCTGGCCAACGGCACCAGCGTCGTCGCGCATCTGGCGGTGCTTGCCACCGGCCATGACGAGCAGCCCGGCGCCGGCCAGGGCCACGCCATCCGTATGGGCACCGAGGCCGACACCGCGCTCGATCCTGAAGCCCGCGTGCTGGTGCTGGGCACCGGGCTCAGCATGGTCGATGCCTTCCTGTCGCTCGAGCAGCGCGGCCATCGCGGCGAGATCGTCGCCGTGTCGCGGCGCGGCCTGCTGCCGTCGCCGCACCGCAAGGGCAACCCGATCAAGCTCGACGTCGCCGACATTCCGCTCGGCACGCAGCTCTCCTATTTCGTCGGCTGGTTCCGCGACCTGATCCGCGAAAACCAGAAGGCCGGCATCGACTGGCGCGACGTCGTCGATGGGCTGCGACCCTTCAATCAGAAGATCTGGCAGAACTGGCCGTCCTCGGCCAAGCGCCGCTTCGTCGAGCACACCAAGGCCTGGTGGGACATCCATCGCCATCGGCTGGCGCCCGAGGTGCATGCCCGCGTCACCGAAGCGGTGCGCACCGGCCGCATCCGCCCGGTCGCCGGCCGTGTCGTCGGCATCGAGGCTGGCGATGGATTCACCGTCGGCATCCAGTCCCGCCACACAAAGGCGCTGGAAACGCTGCAGGTCGCCCGCATCTATGATTGCACCGGCATCGCCCGCGACATCTCGACGACGTCGAACAGCGTCGTGCGCTCGCTGGTCGACCGCGGCCTGGCGCGGCCCGACCCGCTGCGGCTTGGCCTCGATGTCACAGCCAAGTGCGAAATCATCGCCGGCGACGGCACCGCATCGGCCAAGATCCTCGCCGTCGGGCCGCTGACCCGCGGCACCTTCTTCGAGATCGACGCCATCCCCGACATCCGCGTGCAATGCGCTAGGCTGAGCAAGCAGCTGCTGGGGTAAAGCTGTTGACGTCGGCGGGATAGCACGCCCCTCAGAGGGGGGTGGGAAGGATCGCTACGGAGGGTGTTGGGCTTGAGTCCAAAGCCGGCCTAAAACTGGAATTCCATTCCCCCTCTCGCCGGTTGATTGGCACGATCTACCTTCTTTCCGACTGCAAACGGCCGGAAAAGAAGCTACGCTGCCGCTCTGCCCCCGAGGCGGTCGCTTGTTCAAGGGAGCACATCGACATGAGCGAGCACGGAAAAGCTGCGCCAGGCAGTTCGGACGGCGCGTTATCGCGCCTGCGTCCGCCCTACGCCTCGGTGCTCGACCTCATCGGCCAGACGCCGGTGGTCGAACTGACCAAATTCGACACCGGCAAGTGCCGGCTGTTCATCAAGCTCGAAAGCCAGAATCCAGGCGGCTCGATCAAGGACCGCATTGCGCTGTCTATGATTTCCGCGGCCGAGAAGGAAGGCAAGCTCAAGCGCGGCGGCACCATCGTCGAGGCGACCGCCGGGAATACCGGCCTCGGCCTCGCCCAGGTCGGCATCCCCAAGGGCTACCGCATCATCCTCGTCGTGCCCGACAAGATGTCGCGCGAAAAGATCCAGCATCTGCGCGCGCTCGGCGCCGAAGTGCGCATGACGCGCTCCGATGTCGGCAAGGGCCATGCCGAATATTACCAGGACATGGCCGAGAAGATCGCATCGGAAACGCCCGGCGCCTTCTACGCCAACCAGTTCGCCAACCCGGCCAACCCCGAGGCGCATGAGACCACCACCGGACCGGAAATCCTTGCCCAGCTCGACGGCGACCTCGACGCCGTGGTCGTCGGCGTCGGCTCCGGCGGCACGCTGACCGGGCTTGGCCGCTACTTCGCCAGAACATCGCCGAAGACCGAAATGGTGCTGGCCGATCCCGTCGGATCGGTGCTGGCGCCGCTGATCAAGACCGGCAAGATGGAAGAGGCCGGCAGCTGGACCGTCGAAGGCATCGGCGAGGATTTTGTGCCGCCCAATGCCGATCTGTCGCTGGTCAGGAAAGCCTATTCCATCCCAGACAAGCAGAGCATGCTGGCCGTGCGGGACCTGCTTTCGAAGGAAGGCATTCTCGCCGGCTCGTCTTCCGGCACGCTGCTGTCGGCCGCGCTTCGCTATTGCCGCGAGCAGACGACAGCGAAACGCGTCGTCACCTTCGTCTGCGACAGCGGCAACAAATACCTGTCCAAGGTGTTCGACGATTTCTGGCTGGCCGAACAGGGGCTGGCCGAACAGGAACAGCATGGCGATCTGCGCGACCTTGTCATGCGCTCGCACCGCACCGGCGACACCGTCTATGTCGGCCCCGACGAAAGCCTGCTCAACGCCTATGGCCGCATGCGCCGCTCCGATGTCTCGCAGCTGCCGGTGCTGGACAATGGCAAGCTGGTCGGCATTATCGATGAGGGCGATATATTGGCCAAGGTCGACGGCCCCTATGACGGCCGCTGGGACCGCTTCAACGCCCCGGTGCGCACCGCCATGACCTCCAATCTGCACACGCTGCAGGCCAGCCAGACGCTGGATGCGCTGCTGCCGGTGTTCGACCGCAACGAGGTCGCCATCATCTTCGATGGCGACGAGTTCGTCGGCCTGATAACCCGTATCGACCTGATCAACCATTTGAGGCGCGCACGATGACTGCTGAAACATCCCCATCGGGCAAGAACCGCCTGGCTTTTTCCACGCGCACCATCCATGGCGGCCAGAGCCATGACCCGCTGACCGGCGCGGTGATGGTGCCGATCTACGCGACCTCGACCTATGGCCAGCAGTCGCCCGGCGTGCACAAGGGGTTTGAGTACGCCCGCAGCCAGAACCCGACCCGCTTTGCCTTCGAGCGCGCGGTGGCCGATCTCGAGAGCGGCTCCGCGGCCTTTGCCTTTGCTTCCGGCCTGGCGGCGATCTCGACCGTGCTCGAGCTGCTCGACAGCGGCGCCCATATCGTTGCAACCGACGACATCTATGGCGGCTCGTTCCGGCTGATGGAGCGGGTGCGCAAGCGCTCGGCCAATCTGCAGGTGAGTTTTGTGGACTTCACCGATCTGGCGGCGGTGGAAGCAGCGATTCGCCCGGAGACAAAACTGCTCTGGGTCGAAACTCCGACCAATCCGCTCCTGCGTATCGTCGACCTCGAAGGCGTTGCGGCACTCGCCAGGCGCAAAGGGGTTTTGACGGTCGCCGACAACACGTTCTGCAGCCCCTACATCCAGCGGCCGCTGGAACTCGGCATCGACATCGTCGTGCACTCGACGACGAAATATCTCAACGGCCATTCCGACATGGTCGGCGGCGTCGCCATCGTCGGCGACAACAAGGACCTCGCCGCCCAGCTGAAATTCCTGCAGAACGCCATCGGAGCCATCTCCGGTCCCTTCGACAGTTTTCTCGCGCTGCGCGGCATCAAGACACTGGCGCTCAGGATGGAGCGGCATTCCACGAACGGCCTGAAGATTGCGCAGTGGCTGGAGGCGCGAAAAGATGTGCGCCGCGTCGTCTATCCCGGCCTGGCCAGCCATCCGCAGCACGCCATCGCCGTCCAGCAGATGCATGCCTTCGGCGGCATGATCTCGGTCGACCTCGACCGCGACCTCGCCGGCACCAAACGCTTCCTCGAACGGACGCAACTGTTCACGCTGGCTGAAAGCCTCGGCGGCGTCGAAAGCCTGATCGAACACCCGGCGCTGATGACCCACGGCTCGATCCCGGCGGAAAAGTGCGCGGAAATCGGCATTTCGGATTCGCTGGTGCGGTTGTCGGCGGGGATCGAGGATGGCGATGATCTGATCGCCGATCTGGACCAGGCGCTGCGGGGGTAGGCGTACCGGATGCGTACCGATGACAATGAGGGGCGGCGCTGACCGTGAAGATTAAATCCCAATCCGCCGCGCGTTAACACATTCAGCAGCCTTTGCTTAACCCTTCGCCGCTATGTCCCGCCTCGGGGAGGCATGGCGAGAGTGAGTGTGATGGACAACAGCCCGGAAAAGCGCAGCGAATGGCGAGCCATCTTTTATGTGCAGGCCCGCGTGGCCATCCTGTTCGTCCCGGTCGTCGCCAGTCTTCTGATCATTGCCGCACTTGCCGGCAACGACCACAGTCCCGACGCCCTCGACCGCACGGTTACGGGCTCGGTGAAATAGCGGCACGGCCGTCGGCTTGCCTGCCCGGGAACGGCCGCCTCAGAAAAACTTCGGGATCGGGCCGTTCTGCGGCGTCACGTCGCCTTCCAGGTCGATGAACGCCTCGTCGACAAAGCACCAGGCCCAGCCTTCCGGCGGGTCGTAGCCTTCGATGACAGGGTGCTTGGTGGCGTGGAAATGCTTGGTGGCGTGGCGGTTGGGCGAGTCGTCGCAGCAGCCGACATGGCCGCAGGTGCGGCAGAGCCTGAGATGCACCCACATGGAGCCGCTCTTCAGGCACTCCTCGCAACCGAGCGCGCTCGGCGTCACCGTCTTGATGTCGCGCGTGTGTTTGCATTCATCCATTATGCTCTCCTGGCCAGTTCGGGCGCTGCTGCGTCGGGTCGCGCGAGATAGGCGTGCAAGGCAGCCACCACCTGGGCGCCTTCGCCGACGGCGGCGGCGACCCGCTTGACCGAGCCGGAGCGCACGTCGCCAATGGCGAACACGCCGCTGCGGCTGGTCTCCATCTGGCCCGCCCCTATGTCGGCGCCGGTGCGCACGAAGCCCCTGGCGTCGAGCGCGATATCGCACCCAGCCAGCCAATCGGTGTTGGGGTCGGCGCCGATGAACAGGAAGAGATGCTGGATCGGGCGCGTCTCGACGCCGCCGGGGTTGCGCCAGCGCAACTGGGTGAGATTGCCGCCTTCGCCTTCCAGCGCCTCGATCTCTGTCTCGCCAAGCACCTCGATGTTGGGTTGCGCCTCGATACGCTCGACCAGATAGCGCGACATGGTTTCCCTGAGGCCGCCGCGGCGCGCCAGCATCGTCACCTTGCGGACCTGGCTGGCGAGATAGACCGCCGCCTGCCCCGCCGAATTGCCGGCGCCGACCAGCGCCACTTCTTGCCCTGTGCATAGCCGCGCCTCGATCGGCGAGGCCCAGTAATGCACCGACGTGCCCTCGAACTCGGCCAGCTTGGCGACGTCGAGGCGGCGGTAGCGCGCGCCGCTGGCGATCACCACCGTGCGTGCGCGCAGGCTTTCACCGTCGCCGACGGTAAGCGTGTAGCCCTCGCCTGCTGCACCGAGCAGCTTGGCCTCGTCGGGGATGACTATTTCGACGCCGAATTTCTGCGCCTGGTTATAGGCGCGCGCCATCAGCGCCATGCCGGAAATGCCGGTGGGGAAACCCAGATAG
This sequence comes from Mesorhizobium sp. L2C066B000, assembly GCF_000502335.1. Lineage (NCBI taxonomy): Bacteria > Pseudomonadati > Pseudomonadota > Alphaproteobacteria > Hyphomicrobiales > Phyllobacteriaceae > Mesorhizobium > Mesorhizobium sp. L2C066B000. Next base: position 141,956 of record NZ_AYWZ01000010.1, on the reverse strand, counting down.
TTCTCGATGCGCGCGGAGGCGCCGGCCTGGCCGCCGAAGGCGCGGCAATCGAGCACGATGGTCGACAGCCCTTCGGATGCCGCATAGACCGCGGCCGCCAGCCCCGCCGGCCCGGCGCCGACAATGGCGACGTCATAGACCATGTCGGGATCGATCGGCCGCAGCAGGCCGATGCAGCGGGCAAGTTCGGTTTCGCCGGGATTGTGCATCAGCTTGCCGTTGGGGCAGAGCACGATCGGCAGATGGTGCGGGTCAACATGAAAATGCTCAATCAGCGTCTTGGCGCACGGGTCGCTGTCGGAATCGAGCGCGCGGTGCGGCTGGCCGCTGCGGCGCAGAAATCCCTGCAGCCGCAGCGTGTCGCCATTGCCGGCCGGGCCTACGACGACCGGCCCGCTCGAGCCGCTTTCCAGAAGCCCGACGCGGCGCAGGATCAGCGCCCGCATGATCCGCTCGCCAAGGCTTGCCTCCTGCACCATCAGGTCGCGCAGCCGCTGCGAGGGGATGACGAAGGCCTCGACCGGCTCGGCCGCCTCCGCATTGACCAGCGACGGCCGGCTGGAAAGCTGCGCCAGCTCGCCGATGAAATTGCCTGGGCCATGGGTGACGATGGTCTCGCGCCGGCCGGGCCTGACATCCTGGGTGATATCGACCGTGCCCGACAGGATGACGATCAGCCCCGGCGCCACGGTGCCGGCGGTGACGATGTGCTCGCCGGCGGCATAGGAACTCGCCTCGCCGAACCGGCGCATGCGCTCGATATCGGCGTCGCCCAGGATGGGAAACATCTGGTCGCGGCGGGTGACGGTGATCGGCTGGGTGGGTGGGGCCATAGGTGCGAACGTAGCGCCGAGACGGCCGGGTTTGAAGTGGTTTGTTGGAGGACTGGCCGGAAGGGGAGGTGGCTCCCGCGCCAGCTGGTTCGGATGCTTCGCATGGCCCCGCAAGGCAAACAGCGCGCCGACCAGTGCGACCTTTATAAGGGCGAGCCCGAGCAGTACCGTCGGCAGTCCTCGATCACCGGTGTGTTGCAGGAGCAGCGCGCCGACGAACGGCGCCGCGGCTATCGCGTTACGCCAAGCGCCTGGGGTGCGGTGGTATCCTCGGGCTCCCCGAAGGCAGATCCCGGCGAAAGCCCATTCGTCACATCTTTGTAGAGCGCTATCGGATGCGGGCGCCCCACCAGATATCCTTGGATTTCGGGACATCCTTCCTTCATCAGGAAGGCACGCTCGTCCTCTGTTTCGACACCCTCCGCGATGACAGGCAAGGCCAGCGCATTCCCCAGGCTGAGTATCGTGCGAACGATGGCGGCCGATTGGGCATTCGAACCGACACCCGAAACAAAACTGCGATCGATCTTGATCTTGTCGAATGGAAACGCCTGCAACGAGGACAACGAGGCATACCCCGTGCCAAAATCATCCATCGAGACCCTGACGCCCAACGCCTTCAACCTCCGCAAAACCGACAAGGCGGTTGCCCGGTCGCGGATGAGAACCCCTTCCGTGATTTCCAGTTCCAGCCGCCCCGGAGCAAGGCCGGTCTCGTAGAGGATAGAATGAACGAGGCCTACCAGGTCGCCGAAACGGAATTGCACGGGAGAGAGGTTGACGGCGATCTGCAGCGGTGAGGGCCAGGAGGCCGCGTCTCTGCACGCCTGCCTGAGCGTCCATTCACCTATCTCAACGATCGTGCCATCCTGTTCGGCAAGCGAGACAAACGCGTTTGGCGAGATGAGCCCATGCTTTGGATGGTGCCATCGGGCGAGTGCCTCGAAACCGAAGATTTCGCCGTCCATCCTGGCTTGCGGCTGATAATGAAGCACAAGTTCGCCATGGGCGACCGCAGAGCGCAAATCTCGCTGCAAGGCGTAGCGCTCTCTTAGCCGCTTATCCATCTCAGGATCGAAGAATTGCACCATTCGACGACCGTCCGCCTTGGCCCGGTAGAGCGCTGCGTCGGCATTTGCCATCAGCGCCGCTGCATTCTCTCCGTCTTTCGGATAGATCGCCGCCCCGATGCTCACCCCGATCGAAATGTGCTGGCCCCGGATTTCGAATTTGCCTGCCGCCGATTCGAACAGACGGTCCGCAACGTCCTTGGCACTCGCGGACCGGTCATCCATGGCCAGGACAACCGTGAATTCGTCGCCACCCATGCGCGCGATAAAGGCCTCAGGCGCCGCGGTTTGGAGACGCCGGGAAATGGTGCAAAGCAGATCGTCGCCGGCGGCGTGCCCGAAAACGTCGTTCGCCTCTTTAAAATGGTCAAGGTCGATGCTGAAGACGGCAAAGCTGGCGTGCGTTGCTTTTGCGCGCTCGAGCGTCGTGGCCAGGTGTGCTGCAAGCGCGGCTCGGTTCGCCAGGCCGGTAAGCGGATCGTGGTGCGCGAGATGCGCGATTTCCTCGTGCCGTGCCATCAGTTCGGTACGCGCTACGTTCATGTTCTCGCGCGCGTCGTCCAGGCCGTGGGCGGCTTCCCTCACCTTGTCCTGGAGCAGGTTGAAGCTTTCGGCCATCTCTCCAAGTTCGTCACGAGAGTTTACCGTAACCGGCATGATGTTCACGGAGGCATGCGCCGCAGCGAGGTCTCCCCGCCCCAGGGCGACCATGGCGAGAGAGAAATCCTTCAGCGTTCCGGATGTCAGACGCTTTGCCGCGTTGCTCACCTCGGTCGCCGAATGGGTGATCATTCCCGGCAAGATCAGGCCAACGCTGATGGTCAGCAGCGCGACAACGACAAAAATGTCCTCCAGCGCGGCGACCAATGAAGTGTCGCCTTGGGGAACGCTGCCGATCGCCAGGAAATAGCCGGCACCGTCGAGCACGAGCACAAAAAGCATGGCTCCGGTAAGCTTCAGGTGAAGCGTATGTGGCAGCAAGGGTAGACCGAGTGCGTATCGATCCTCCATCGTGCGCCAGGCGTAGAGCGCAGCACCCGAATATGCCAAAGCCAGACCGAACAGGACGGTAGGAAGGCCAAATTGCTGAAATCCCAGTATGGCGGTCAACAGCCATATTGCAGCCGCGCCTACGCCAAGGATGATCGTTCCCCTGGGAGCCCGGAAGGGTCGCTCGGCTTCGGGACTGTCACGGCGCAAGAGCCAGACTGCGATGTTTGGCATGCAGATGCTGATCAGGTACGTAAAATTGGCCGCGGCGATCATCCAGAGCGGATACCCGCACAGCATGAAGCCGATTGCCGCGGCAGCTGTGAGCAGCGTTGCCGCCCAGGGACAATCTGTTGAGGTGCGCCTGGCCAGGAAGCTCGGCAGCAGGCCGTCTTCGCTCAGCTGCGCAAGGGTCCGCGCGGCGCCTGCCAATGGCTGCAACGTTCCATGGAACATGTTCAGCATGATGAGCCAGATGGCGGCCGCCTTGCCGAAACTCCCCAACAAGGGCGCAAAGGTGGGCCCGAGAGCTATGGCGAGGTCGGTGCCGAGCGGCTCCGGCCCGAGCACACCCAGCCAGACAACCGGCAGGACCAGGAAATAGACGCCGGCCATTGCGGCGCTGGCCCACATCGCCAGAGGAATGTTGCGGTTGGGATCGATGGTTTCGCCAACATGGCAGGCTGCAGCCTCAAATGCCGGTGCGGCAAACCCGATCAGGTACAGTCCCGCCATCACCGACGTGATATCGCCGAACAGGCCGGTAAACGGGCTGGTCAGGGCAAAATCCGTCGCCTGCCGCCAGTCGACCGAGCCACTGATGACCGGGACGAGGGATGAGAGAAACGCAAGCGTCGCGGAGGCAGTGGCGATCGGGATCGCCAGTTGGACCACCCACTTGATTCCACACAGGTTGACCGCCGTAAAGAATGCGATGAGCCCGCAGGCGACCGCCTCCACGGGGAGGCCCGGCAGGTACCATTGCTGGATTGCAGACGCTGAAAGAACCGCTGTCAGTCCGCAGGTCGGCACCCAACCCCACCAATAGCAGGTGCCCGTCAGAGCCGAGAGAACGGGACTGTAAGGTCGGAAGGCTTCGGCGCACGCTGCAGAGATACCGCCGACGCGGTTTGGCCACATGAGAACCAATTCGGTCCACGCAGGCGCGGCGGCCCAGCCTAGAAGCAGACCAACAACGAGCAAAGGAACCGCAGCGCTTCCTTGACCGGGAATATTCCCCTGACCGACAAAAAGGGCGGCAATCAGAAACAGGCTTTGATTGCTGCCACCCATGGCGAGCGCTGTCGTGCCCATCCATCCCAAGGTTCTCGGGTGCGGTCGTGAAGGCGTGAGGCCCGGCATTCAGAGACATCCATTCGAGTGCGGAGCGCTGTCTGACTGGCGAATGTAACCTGCGGAGATATGTCTGTCGAACGTCGCGCTCCCGAAGTCAAAGTTGGACCTTAGGTGAGACGTATTAAGACTTCGTACCAAACCAGATCCGCCCGATGATCGCTGTCAACTTGCGGTAGCTGCGGTTCACTCATGCTGATGCCGGCCCGAATGGATCGATCTCCTCCGATCTGGGATATCATATCAATTTTATCTAATCGCCCACTATGAGGGATAGTCGCGAATACAGCCTAATATCGATTATTATCGACAAATCTCGTGATTGCGGGGCGCCATCATTCGAAACGGCGGCTGAAGTCGACTGTAGATCGCTAAGCACATTGACCGCTTTTGACTTCGTACCTCGCCATCGTGGGGGCAAGCACCGAGACTTCACGCCGTGCCTCAAGTTGGAGCTAACTTGTGCGAGCACGCCGCATAGACCCGCGTTGCAGGGCAAACAGCGCGCCGACCACGCTGGGCTCGGCGGCCGGCCTTGGCGCGCTGGTGGGTCCTTCCCAGGCCGGCGCCCGTACGGTCGATATGGCGATCGCTCGCTACCATCATCCGATCTGCACCAAACTGGCCTCGGTGACATTTCTGACCATAGGCGTGGCGACGCTCTGGACCGGCCTGCCGGTTCTGCCGGCCGCGCTGATTTTCTACGGCGCCGGCTTCGGCTAGCATGGCCGGGTATCTTCACATGCGGCGACATGGTGTTCTGGACGATGCTTGAGCGCGACGCGACCTCGCCAGCGGGCACGCCTTCGACGCCGGCCCGTAGCAGGAATGTGTTCAGCACCAGAACACTTGGGATCAGCGTTGCGGGAGCCTGCACACGTGAGTACTCCGCCTCACAAGCCTTCCGGCTGGTCCTCGAGGACGAACGAAGCTGCAATCAGGTCATCGCCGCTGATGCGGCCACTGCCGCCAACCATGATGGATGCGACTTTCTGAAAGGTCTTCATGTCGGCCTCTGTTATGCGCGCATCGCGCATTCTCGCCCTGAGAGAACCCAGGCGGGTATCAAGGGCTGGCGATGTCTCTACGTCATCGATCATCTTCGATCATCCTGGAGCGCAATGTGAAATCCGCTGCCCGCCGCCATGGCCGGCGGCGGGCGGCAGCTATTCGATCAGTCGTAGACCTTCACAATTTTCCGGGTGCCGGGATCGACCAGGACGGTGCGGTTGTCGACCACGACGTAGCGGTATTTGACGTTGGGAACTTCGTGCAGCTCGACCGTATCAGGCAAGGCACTGCCGACGTTCAGCTCCACGCCCGGGATCTTCACCGAAGCCAGCGGCTGCTTTTTCACATATTCGCGGACGACCGTATCCTGCTCCGGTGTGATGACGACATCCTGAGCTGCGGCGCTGCCGACGCCAGCCAAAAGCAACAAGCCTGCAGCGGCACTTGCAAAGTGGATTTTCATGGTTTTCTCCTCGCGTAATCCGGCGACGGCACCACGCCTGTTCGCCGAGGGACCGAACTTGAGATCAGCCAGATTGTTCCGTGCCTTCAGTCCGCGGCGAACCAGACCAAAGTCGGACATCAGCTAAGACCCAAGTCCCGAGGCGGAACGTTCAAGCGGGGCAGGCGTTTCCCAAATGCAACTAAATAAAACAGGAGAGGAACACATGGCCGACGGCCCAACTGTTGTTAATTCTGGTGGTGGTGGCGGCACTGCGATTGCCGTTGTTCTTGCACTTATTGCAGTCGTAGTATTGCTTATTTTTACCGGCGTCATCAGTATCCGCGGCGACGGCGGCAAGGATATCAACGTCAAGGTTGAAGCGCCAAAGGTGGAAGCTCCGGCTGTACCCGCAAAGCCTGCGGCACCTGCCCCAGCCCCTGCGAGTGGCGGCTGATCTGCTCGTATCCACGCTTCCGAACTGACCTATGAAAAGGAAATTCCCATGACCAGATATTTCGTCAGCGCCGCCGGCGCCCTCCTCCTTATGGCGGGCATCGGCACCTCGTTTGCCGAGGACGTTATTGTTCTCAAGCCCGAACAACAGACGGTCGTTCGCGAATATATCCATAAGCAGAAGCTGGCCTCAGTCAGTTTGCTCGGCGTCGAACTCAATGTCGGCACGGCACTTCCAGACACTGTCGAGCTCCACGCAATCGACGTTCCGGATGTCCGCTACAAGTATACGGTTGTCGGAGATCATGCGGTTCTCGTCGATCCCGACACGCGCAAGGTCGTGCAGATCATCGAATAACGCGCGAGCCCGCCGCTCCGGTCTGGAGCGGCGAGCTGTGGCTGCCCTGTGAAAGTCTACGGGCAGCCTTTTCTCAACGGGAGGATGTCTGATGTTTAGCGACAAGGAAACTTGGGTCCTGGAAGCTGCCTTACTCGCGGCAATTCCAATTTGCGTAGCCGTCACCGCACTAGTGGCATTTTTGACCGCGGCCTGGATATGAATCGCTTCCTGTTTGTGATGGGCGACTTTCTATCCCGGCCACCGGGCTTCTATGTCCTTCTTGTAGCCATGCTGCTCTGTACTGCATTGGTGCCATTCGGCCTGACCAATGTGGTCACCTACGCATTGTCGGTAGCGGCCATCGTGATCACGGGCGTTGTGCTGATCCAGGGTTACCGCGACACGGCCGCCATTCACGCCAAGCTTGATGAGATTATCGTTTCGCTGAATGAGACCAGAAACGATGTCGTCGGCCTGGAGCATGCCGAGCCGGAGGAGATTCGGGAGAAGCTCCAGACACTCGAAGAAGAAGCAATGAAAGCGGTTCGCCCGCCGCATTGACCCTCCGCTGGACTATCTGTCATCCATCAGCAAAAAAGCCCGGGAACCGGGCTTTTTTGCTTCGCGTCTAAATCATTTCGGACTTATCCGAAACGGGAATTTGGTGCCCAGAAGAGGACTCGAACCTCCACTCCTTGCGGAACACGGACCTGAACCGTGCGCGTCTACCAATTCCGCCATCTGGGCTGGTGCGGGCTCATGTAAGCGGGCAAACGATATGTGTCAACGCGCTTTTTCGAGGGCCGCAGCCTGCCGGCTTAGTTTCCCGGGGGTCAACGCCGCCCCTCACCTGCCTGCCGGCATCCTCTCCCCGCACAGTGACGGGGAGAGGGGCGCTCTCATCGGTGATTTTCGCCGGTCACCTGCGTCACAAGAAGAGCGCCGAGGCTGCGGCCAGCCCTTTCTCCCCGTCACTATACGGGGAGAACTGCCCGGTGTCCGAACCGGATAGATAGGTAACAGAATGGACCGATAGCATGGGTGACAGTTTTCTTGTCCGCCGGAGGACCGGCGATGGTTTGGCGAGAGACTGGCATCATGGACGAGCGGCTACGGTTTGTTGTGGAGTGTCTTTCTGGGGATGAGACGATGGTTGCGCTTTGTGCGGCCTACGGGATCTCACGCAAGAACGGCTACAAATGGCTAGGACGCTATCGGACGTTTGGGCCTGAGGGTTTGCACGACCTGCCGCGAGCCCCGCTCAATCATGGCCGTGCGACAGCTCAGGATCTGGTTGAGCGGATTGTGGCGGCCAAGGAGCTGCATCCGGGTCCAAAGAAGATCGTGGCACGGCTCAGGCGCACGGCTCCCGAGTTCATGTGGCCTTCAGCCTCGACGGTCGGCGCGATCCTTGCGCGGCATGGGCTTGTCCGCGCCCGCAAGCGACCCCGCCTGCGGGCCTGCGGCAATGGACCCTGGCCACAGCCGCAAGAACCGAACGCGGTGTGGACTGGCGATCACAAGGGCTGGTTCCGGACCCGCGACGGCTGGCGTTGCGAACCCTTGACGGTGATGGATGCATCGAGCCGCTACCTCCTGGCGCTCGAAGCGACGGGGTCGACGGCCGATAGCGAAGCCTGGCCGGTGTTTGAGCGGCTGTTTGAAGAGCATGGCCTGCCAGATCGCTTCAGAAGCGACAATGGCCCGCCCTTCGCATCGGCCGGCGTCACCGGACTGACGCCGCTTGTCGTGCGCTTCATCAAGCTCGGCATCACCTTGGAGCGGATCGCACCCGGCAGGCCACAGCAGAACGGACGTCACGAGCGCTTTCACCTGACCATGCTGCCGATGGCCGAGGCACCGGAAGCCGACCGAACGGCACAGGGCCAGGCCTTCGAGACCTTCCGCCAAAGCTACAATGAGGAACGTCCCCATGAGGCGCTGGGCATGGATACGCCCGCCCAGCACTACCGGTCCTCACAGCGCGCCATGCCCAGGACACCACCCGAGCCCGTCTATCCGGCCGAGGCCTCGGTCCGCCGCGTGCGCCACAATGGCGAGATCCGATGGAATGGCGGCTTCATATATGTCTCGCAAGCGCTGGCGGGCGAACCGGTCGCTGCGTTGGAGACCGAAGACGGACAATGGACACTCTCATTCCATGCCCACCCGCTCGGCATCATCGACACACGGCACATGAAGCTTGTCCGCCGCAGCGCCGCGCCAACCAATCCGCTTGGCGCTGCGGCGGACGCATAGGGGGAGAGAAGTGTCACCTATGTATCCGGTTCAAAGTGTNCCAACCAATCCGCTTGGCGCTGCGGCGGACGCATAGGGGGAGAGAAGTGTCACCTATGTATCCGGTTCAAAGTGTTACCCATCTATCGGCTGGACACCGGCAATGAGGGGCAGCGCCGACTCGGCGAATGCGTTGGCCGAAAACCTCACCCCTCCAGCACGTCCTTCGACGCCACAGTGGAATCGGCGTTGAGCTTGTAGATCACCGGCACGCCGGTGCCGAGCTCGAGCTTGACGATCTCCTCGCCGCTCTTGCCGTCCAGCGCCATGATCAGTGCGCGCAGCGAATTGCCATGCGCGGCGACCAGCACGGTGCCACCCTTCAGCACATGCGACTGCATGTCGTGAAGATAATAGGGCCAGACGCGGGCGCCGGTGTCCTTCAGGCTTTCGCCGCCGGGCGGCGGCACGTCGTAGGAGCGGCGCCAGATGTGCACCTGCTCTTCGCCCCACTTCTGACGCGCGTCGTCCTTGTTGAGACCGGAGAGGTCGCCGTAGTCGCGCTCGTTCAGCGCCTGGTCGCGGATCGTCTTCAAATCGCTCTGGCCGACCGCGTCGAGAATGTGCTGGCAGGTCTTCTGCGCCCGGATCAGCGCCGAGGTGAAGGCAATGTCGAATTTCAAGCCGCGTGCCTTGAGCTTCTGGCCGGCTTCCTTGGCCTCCTTGTGGCCCTGCTCGGTAAGGTCGACATCGCGCCAGCCGGTGAACAGGTTCTTCAGGTTCCATTCGCTCTGGCCGTGGCGCACGAGCACGAGAGTTCCCGACATGTTTGCTCCTTCAAAATTATGGATAGTTTAGCTCAAGCCGAGCACGTCCCGCATGGAATAAAGTCCGGGCTTTTTACCGCGCGCCCAGAGCGCGGCCTTGACCGCGCCGCGGGCAAAGATGGCGCGGTCCTCGGCATGGTGCGACAGCGTGATGCGCTCGCCGGTCCCGGCCAGGATGACGCTGTGGTCGCCGACCACCGAGCCACCGCGCAAGCTGGCAAAGCCGATCGTTCCTGGCTTGCGCACGCCGGTATGGCCGTCGCGTGACCGCACATCGTTGCCGGCAAGGGAAATGCCGCGTCCCGCCGCCGCCGCTTCGCCGAGCAGCAAGGCGGTGCCCGAGGGCGCGTCGACCTTGTGCTTGTGATGCATTTCGAGGATCTCGATGTCGAAATCCTCTGGACCGAGCGCGCGCGCGGCCTGCTCGACCAGCACCGCCAGAAGATTGACGCCGAGGCTCATATTGCCGGATTTGACGATCGTCGCGTGGCGCGCCGCGGCCTCGATCCTGGTGTCGTCTTCCGCCGAGCAGCCGGTGGTGCCGATGACATGGGCAATGCGTGCCTGCGCGGCATAGCCTGCGAATTCGACGGTGGCTGCCGGCATGGTGAAATCGAGCACGCCGTCGGCCTTGGCGAACACCGGCAGCGGATCGTCGCCGATCGTCACATTGATGATGCCGATGCCGGCAAGCTCGCCCGCATCCCTGCCGAGATAGGGCGATCCGGTTCGTTCGACCGCGCCGACGACGCGGGCGCCTGGGATCGAATGGATGGCGCGGATCAGCGTCTGGCCCATGCGGCCGGCCGCCCCCACCACCACCAGGCCCATTTCGCTGGATTCGCTCATGCTGTTCTCCCCACCGCCTTCTTGGCGCGGCTGCGCCGGACCGGAGTTTGGACGGGCTTCGAGTCGTCGACAAGCCCCAGTCCGTTCTTGCCTTGAATGCGGTGGAAGCGGGCGTAGACACTGTTTGGATCGGCCATCAGTGCGGCATGGGTGCCTTCCTCGACCAGGCGCCCCTCTTCAAGCACGATAATGTGGTCGGCGTTGACGACCGTCGACAGGCGATGCGCTATCACGATGGTGGTGCGCCCTTCCATCACGTGGGTCAGGGCCTCCTGGACGCGCGCCTCGGCCTCGTTGTCGAGCGCCGAGGTCGCTTCGTCGAGCAAAAGGATCGGCGCGTTGCGCACGATCGCCCGGGCAATCGAGACGCGCTGGCGCTGGCCGCCGGAAAGTGTCGAGCCGCCCTCGCCGACGGGCGTGTCGTAGCCCTGCGGCTGCTGACGGATGAACTCGTCGGCCGCCGCCAGCACCGCCGCCCGCTCGATCTCGGCGTCGGTCGCCGAAAGTCGGCCAAAACGGATGTTGTCGCGTATGCTGCCTTCGAACAGATAGGGCGCCTGCGAGACATAGGCGATCGAGCCGCGCAGCGAGTGCTTGGTGACTTTGGAAATGTCCTGGCCATCGATCTCGATCGAACCCTTGTCGACATCGTAGAAGCGCTGCAGCAGCGCCACGAGCGTCGTCTTGCCGGCACCCGAGGCCCCGACCACCGCCGTAACCTTGCCGGCCGCGGCGGTGAAACTCAGGTTCCTGATCACCGGCATGTCGGCGCTGTAGCCGAACGTCACATTGTCGAAGCGAACCTCGCCGGTGGTGATCCTGGCTTCGACCGCGTCGGGCGCATCGCCCTGTTTAGGCTCCAGGTCGAGCAGCTCGTAAATCATCCGGGCGTTGACCAGGGCACGTTCCATACCGACCTGCGTACGAGCCAGGCGCCGTGCCGGATCGTAGGCCATGATCAGCGCGGTGATGAAGGAAAACACAGCGCCTGGTGGTTGTCCGAGCACCAGCGCCCGGTAGCCGGAATAGGCAAGGACGGAGGTAATGGCGAGACCGCCCAAAATCTCGGAAATCGGCGACAGCCGCTCCGCGACCCGGGCGATCTTGTTGTTACGCTGCTCGGCCGTATCGGCCATGATGCCGATCCGGCGCGCCAGCTCGGCTTCCAGGGTGAAGGCCTTGACGATGGCGATGCCTTGCGTGGCCTCCTGTACGGACCCGTTCAGCCGCGAGTTGATCAGCACCGATTCCCGGTTGATGCGCCGCAATCGGCGGGTGATGTAGACGACGGCCCAGATCAGCGGCGGCCCGATCAGCAGCGAGCTGAGCGACAACACCGGATCCTGGTAGATCATGACGCCGACGAGGGCGATCAGCGAGACCGCGTCGCGGCTGATGGAGGTCAGCGTCAGCGACAGCAGATCGCGAACGCCCCCGACATTCTCGTTGACCTGTGCCGCCAGCCGACCGGAACGCGTATCGTTGAAGAAGTCGACGCCGAGCTTCATCAGGTGGTCGAAGCTGCGCTTCTGGTAGCGGGCGACCAGATTGTTGCCGATCTTGGCCAACGCGACCGCCTGGCCGTAACCGGCGAAGCCGCGCAGCACGGAGGCGGCCATGAACCCGGCGCAGATCCAGACGATCATGTCGCCGCGTCGTTCGTAGAAGATCTCGTTGATCATCGGGGCCATGATCCACGCCGTGAAGGCGGTGGTGGCGGAAACAATCAGCAGGCAGCCGACGGCAACGACATAGGTCCAGCGATATTCACTACCGTTTTCGGCCAGGATGCGGCGCAGCACCGCAGTGACCTCAGCTGGCTGGACTTTCAGTTTGAGTGGACTTTGAGCGGTCAAATCGCGGGCGCTTCGTGGTTTGCTAGAGCATGATGCCGAGAAGTGTGAAGCGGTTTTCGGACGACATCATGCTCTATCTCTTTGATTTAGAGCCGGATGCAGATTTCAGGTCGATTCGATCTGAAATCATCCGGCTCTAGGGATGCCAGGCTGGAATTCGGCCCCCTCTTAGCGCCCCGGCTACGGCTTGCCTATGGCGAAACTTCATCGCGGCCCGAGGTTAGGGTCACGAAAGCGGCAGCCATTTCCAGGAAAATACCCGTTTTCGGGACGAAATGGATCATGCCCGCCAGCGCCGCCCCGCCGTCTGGACGCCGAAGAGCGACGGGTTGCGGGCATAGGCGGCAAGGCCCAGAAGCGCTGCCAGCGGGTGGGTGATGACATAGACCGGCATCGAGGCCATCAGCGCGCTGTGCGGCGCTTTGTCCTCGAAGGCGGCACGGAAACTGCCTTCCTTCAGTGCCGGAACGATCTTTTGCGCGATGCCGCCGGTCAAAAACACGCCGCCGCGGCTCATGAACACCAGCGCGAGGTCGCCGGCGGTGCGGCCGAGGCAGGTGACGAACAGCGCCAGCGCTTCCTCGGCAACCGGGTCGGTCTTGGCCAGCGCCGCCCCGGTGATTTCGGCCGGCGTGGTGAACGGCGCCGGCTTGCCGTCGGCCTTGGCGACCGCCCGGTAGACATTGACCAGACCGCGCCCGCACAGGATCTGCTCGCCCGAAATGCGGCCGTCCAGCTTTTCGATATGCGGGAACACCTCGAAATCGCGCGGCGTCCGCGGACCGATATCCATATGGCCGCCTTCGCCAGGCACCGGTATCCAGTGGTGGAGGGCATGAACCAACCCAGCGACGCCGAGGCCGGTGCCGGGGCCGAGCACGACGCGTCCGGCATTCTCCTCCGGCGTGCCGCCGCCGATCTTTTCCATATGCTCTTCGCCGAGCGCCACGACGGCCAGCGCCTGCGCCTCGAAATCGTTGAGCACGACGATGTCGCCCAGGCCCAGATTGGCAAACATCTGCTTCGGCTTCACCACCCAGGGACAGTTAGTAAGCGGGATCTCGTCGCCATCGACCGGTCCGGCGATGGCCAGCACTGCCGAATTCGGCCGGATGGACGACCGGTCGAGCACCGCCGCCTGGATCGCCTCGTCTATGGTGGCGAAATTGGCGGTTTGCACGATATGCGGCTCACCGGCTTCCGAATTTGCGTCGAGCACGATCGAAAAGCGCGCATTGGTGCCGCCGATGTCGCCGATCAGCACTGGAAACCGCAACGCGGTGTCGTCGTCGCCTGACATGCCCTTGCTCGTCCCCTTTGCGGCGCCGTTGCGACCGTTTCAATCGCCCGGTTTTCAATCGCCCGGTTTTCAATCGCCCCGGTTTTCAATCGATTGACTAGCGCATGGCCCAGGAAAGGGAAAGCGTCAGTTCGCCATCACTGTCCGACGTTTGCCGGCGGCCGTCGCCTTGGCAGGGGAATGCCGATCTCCGGCGTGGCGGTGAAGGCGTTGGCTGCGTTTGGCAAGCCGCCCGCATTGCCCGCAATAGGCGGAGGCGCGTCGGGTTCCGGCGCCCTGGCGGCCATCGGCACGCCGCCGCCGCGATAGGTGACGGCTTCGGCCGAGTCGGCATCGGGCTGGTCGAGCACGAACTGGCATTGTTTCGGCAGGTTCGCCATCGTCATCAGGTCGCGCGCCTTGGGCGCGTCCGGGTTCTTGTTGGGCCGCCACGGCTCCTCGGTAAACCACCAGGCCAGCGGCTTGCCGCAGCCGTCGTCGTCGGGCGTCGCTTCCTGCCCCTTGCAGTTGGGCGAGCCCGGCTGGCAGCCGATGCGGATGTGGAAATGATAGTCATGGCCCCAGAACGGCCGGATTTTTCTCAGCCAGGTACGGTCGCCGGTGACGGTGTCGCACAGCTTCTTCTTGATCCCGGGATTGACCAGGATGCGCTCGACTTCCGGATAGCTCGCGGCGCGCTTCAACAGCTTGGTATGTATCGGCTTCCACAGCCTGTCCTTCACCAGATGCGTCTTGTCGTCGACCATCAGCGTGGCGCTGATGTTTTCGCGCTCCTGGGTCGTAAGCTTGCGGTCGGGCATCGGCGTCAGCCAGATGTCGGCGTCGAGGCCGATCTGGTGCGAGGCGTGCCCGGTCAGCATCGGGCCGCCGCGCGGCTGCGAAATGTCGCCGATCAGAAGCCCCGGCCAGCCGTCGGCGGCGGCATCGCGCGACAGCTTCTCGATCAGCGCAATCATCGTTGGATGACCCCAGCGCCGGTTGCGCGAGGGACGCATCACCTCCCAGTTCTGGCCGTCCATCGGAATGGCGACGCCGCCGGTGAAGCAGCCCTTTGAATAGAAGCCGAAGGATTGCGCCGCAGCCACCGCCGGCAGCTTCTTGGCGCCGAACAGGTCTTTTGCCCGTGGCTCGGCCGTGATTGCGCCCGCCACCAGCCCGGCCAGCGCCACGATCGCCAGCGCCGCCGTCAGGAACGGCCGTCTGCCGGTCAAGGATCGCATCGAAATCGTCATGAACCCCACTGCAAAAGTCCGCAACACAATCGAATCATATCACCCTCGGGCTCGCGTTTCGACTATCTACCTTCATCGGGCTGCGCGGCTCGCCGTCGCGCCAGCTGCCGTCGGCCCACATCCGATCGAACGCCTGGCGGTAGTCCGGATAGCGGAACCGGTAGCCCGCTGCCTTGATCGCGGCGTTGGCGACGCGCTTGTTCTCGCCATAGAAGGACCGCGCCATGGGCGAAAGTTGGGCGGTCTCGAAAGGAATCTCCGGCGGCGGCTCGACGCCCATCAGCGAAGCGGCATAGGTGACGACATCCTGCGGCGGCGCCGGCTCGTCATCGGTGACGTTGAAAATGCCGCCTCTATTGCCACCGATGAGGTGCCAGAGCGCACCGGCGATGTCGTCGCAATGGATGCGGTTGAACACCTGGCCGGGCTTGACCAGCCGCCTGGCCGTGCCGTTTTCCAGATTGACCAGCGCGTTGCGTCCTTGCCCGTAAATGCCGGAAAGCCGCAGGATCGCCACCGGCTTGCCGGTATCGAGGCCAAGCTGCAGCCAGTCTCGCTCGGCCGCCACTCGCATCGACGAGCGTTTCGACACCGGCCGGCACTCGGCCGTTTCATCGACCCAGGCGCCGTCATAATTGCCATAGACGCCGACGGTCGAAAGATAGCCGATCCAGCGAAGCGCCGGCATCGCCTCGATCGCCTTGCGCGCGGCGAGAAGCACAGGGTCGCCGGCCTCCTCCGGTGCCACGGAGACGACGAGATGGGTGGTGGTCTCCAGCGTTTCGCCGATTTCAGGTGTCAGGGCGCCGTGAAACAGCAGCGGCGCGATGCCGGCCTGACGCAATGCCTCGAATTTCTCGGCCGAGCGCGTGGTGCCGAAGATCGTAATCGCCTCCGCATTGGCCCGTGCAAAGGCTTTGCCCGAATAGCCGGCGCCGAAGATAAAAACCTGTTTTTCGCTCATGCGTGCGCCTCAATTGGCAATGCGGACAGCCATTCGTCCTGCACTGTCGTGTCGGTTTCGGTTTTCAAGTAGATCGCCGCCTGCCCGTTGAATTCGGCGGCCGTCACCAGCCGCGCCAGCGCCCAGATCGCCGCGCCGCGCACCAGCGGCGAGGCGTCGCCAAGGAGGGTGCGGACAGGGTCAGCCAGCAAAGTATCGCCGGAATTGCCGGCGGCAACCAGCACGTTTCGGACAAAACGATCGCGGCCGATGCGCTTGATCGGCGAGCCCGAGAAGAAAGACCGGAACGCCGTGTCGTCCAGCTGCAACAGCTCGCCGAGCGGCGGCTCGCGCAGTTCGTCGCGGGCAGCAAGCTTGGCTTCCGAAGCGGCGCGGGCAAACTTGTTCCACGGGCAGGCGGCGAGACAATCGTCGCAGCCATAGACGCGGTTGCCGATCTTTTCGCGGAATTCTTGCGGGATGGGCCCCTTGTTCTCGATGGTCAGGTAGGAGATGCAGCGCCGGGCATCGAGCCGGTAGGGCGCCGGAAAGGCGTCGGTCGGGCAGGCGTCGAGACAGGCGCGGCAGGAACCGCAATGGTCTACCTCGGTCGCATCGGGCGTGAGCTCAGCCGTGGTGAAGATGGTGCCGAGAAACAGCCAGGAGCCGTGCTCGCGGCTGACCAGGTTGGTGTGCTTGCCTTGCCAGCCGAGCCCGGCGGCCTCAGCCAGCGGCTTTTCCATCACGGGCGCCGTATCGACGAAAACCTTCACGTCGCCGCCGGCCCGCGCCACGATCTTGCCGGCGATCTCCTTCAGCCGGCCTTTCATCACCTCGTGATAGTCGCGGTTTTGTGCATAGACCGAGATCGCGCCGCGATCGCGCCTTGCCTGCAGCGCACGCGGATCGTGGTCGGGGCCGTAATTCATTGCCAGCACGATGATCGAGCGCACCTCGGGCCACAGCGTCGAAGGCTCGCTGCGGCGTTGGAGCGTCTCCGCAATCCACGCCATCGAACCGTGAAAACCATCGGCGACGAATTCGGCCAATCTGGCTGGCGCCAGCGGGATCGCATCGGGCGTGGTGACGGCAACCGCATCGAAGCCGGCGCGCCGCGCCTCGGCGTCGATCAGCGCGCGCAGGGTTGGGCTTCTAGAAGTCGAGGTCCGCATAATGCGACACCGGCGACAGGCCGCGAACCCGGTCGGAGAGCAGCGGCCGGAACGACGGCCGCGATTTCACCCGCGTGTACCATTCGCGCGCCGCGGCATGCTCGCGCCAGTCGATCTCGCCGAGATAATCCAGCACCGACAACGTCGCGGCCGCCGCCAGGTCGGCATAGGTGACCTTGCTGCCGGCCAGCCAATGGCGGGTGCCGGCCAACCAGTTGGTGTATTTCATGTGCTGGCGAATGTTGGCGCGCGCTGCGCGGATCGCCGCCGAATCGGGGGAACCGCCGCCCGCCGTTTCCGGCATCACCGGCTTCAGCACCCGCTCGCGCACCAGATGCCGGGTCACTTCGCCTTCGGCCTTGTTGAGATACCAGTCTGTGAGGCGGCGGATTTCGGCGCGCTGCATAGGGTCTTCCGCAAACAGCCTCTTGTCGCGCTTCAGGACGCCACGTGTCTCGTCGAGATATTCCGCGATCACCATGGCGCCGACGATTGGCACGTCGCCCTCGGCAAGCAGGATCGGCAAGGTGCCGGCCGGGTTCAGCGCCAGAAATTCCTTGCGCCGCGTCCACGGTTTTTCCTCGATCAGCGCCAGCTCCTCGCCATATTCGCCGAAGGCGAGGCGCACGAAGCGGCAGGTGGCGAACATCGGGTGATGGAAAAGCGTCAGCATGATTCCGCGATATTAAGGCGCACTGGCGAATCGCCGTCCGCACCGGTAAGTCTTGGCGGCCCGTCATGCGGCCGTCACGGTGCTGCGACCTATAGGGGGACTTCCGCGCCGTGACAAGCAAGCCCTTTTGCCAGCCGTTTCCTTCCGTCCCTTGAATGCCGAGGTTGCCATATGGATAGCCATACCATTGTCGAAGCCCTGCTGCTCGGCCTGCTGGAGGGGCTGACCGAGTTCATCCCGGTCTCCTCGACCGGCCATATCCTGCTCGCCGGCCATTTCCTCGGCTTCCATTCCACCGGCAAGGCCTTTGAGATCCTGATCCAGCTGGGCGCCATCCTGGCGATCCTCAGCGTCTATTTCCGCCGCCTGTGGCAGATGCTGCTCGACCTGCCGCATGATCGGCTGACGCGGCATTTCGTCATCGGCATCCTGATTGCCTTCCTGCCGGCCGCCATCATCGGCGCGCTGGCGCATGATTTCATCAAGACGGTGCTGTTCGAATCGCCAAGGCTGATCTGCATCATGCTGATCGTCGGCGGCGTCGTGCTGTTGGTCGTCGACCGCATGAAGCTGCAGCCGGTCTACCGCGACGTCGAGCGCTTCCCGACAAGGCTTTACCTGCAGATCGGCCTGTTCCAGTGCCTGTCGCTGATCCCCGGGACGTCGCGCTCCGGTTCGACCATCGTCGGCGCGCTGCTGCTGGGCGTCGACAAGCGCGCGGCGGCGGAATTCTCCTTCTTCCTCGCCATCCCGACCATGGTCGGCGCCTTCGCCTTCGATCTGTTCAAGAACCGCAACGTGCTGAGCAGCGCCGACCTGCCGATCATCGCTATCGGCTTCATCGCCGCCTTCCTTACCGCGCTGATCGTCGTGCGCTTCCTGCTCGATTACGTCTCGCGCAACGGCTATTCGCTGTTCGGCTGGTGGCGCCTGGTGGTGGGCACTGTGGGGTTGGTGGCGCTGATGACCTGGGGGTGAGCTTTACCCTCCCCCCTGTGGGGGTCCGAAGGACGGGCGAGACAGGCGGCTCGCCCCGGTCAGTCGATCCGCAAAGCGGATCGGGGTGGGGGTCGGCGCCACACCCCCGCCCCGTTTCGCCAACGACGCGTCGCTTGCTCACCGACCCTCCCTACAAGGGGGAGGGTAAAGGCCGCTAACTCCTCCCATAAAACGCGTTCTCGACATGCACAGGCCAGCGCCAGGGCAGCACCGCGATCATGTCGAAGCGCATCGACAATCTGCCGTAGTCCGGCTGCCGCGACAGCCAGATGTCGGCGGCGCCTTCGATGCGGCGCTCCGATTCGTGGCCGATCGCCTCCATCGCCTCCATCAGCGTGCGCCGCGCCTTGACCTCGACGAACAGCACCAGGTCGCCGCGCCTGGCGATCAGGTCGATCTCGCCGAAGCGGGTGCGATGCCGGCGGGCGAGGATGCGATAACCTTTCAGCATCAGCGCCGCTGCCGCCAGCCACTCGCCGCGATGGCCGCGCCGATAGGCTTTTTGGCGGCTGGCGGCCGGGCGCTCAGCCACCTTCGCCTTCTCCAACCGCACCCCTGAGTTCCAGCAGCCGGCGGTAGAGCGACTGCTTCTGCCCGCCTGTCATCTTCGCCGCTTCCGCCGCCGCCTTGGACGCCGGCATTTCGGCGGCCAGCGACAGCAGCAGCCTGTCGATGTCGGCGGGTTGGCCGGCCTTGATCTCGGCGGGCCCGACGCAGATGACGATCTCGCCCTTCGGCGTGTCAGCCGCCGCATAGTGGTCGGCCAGCGCCTGCAGCGTTCCCGTCCGCATCTCTTCAAAAGTCTTGGTCAGCTCGCGGCCGATGGCGGCCTTGCGCCCACCACCCAGCGCCTCGACCATCGCAAGCAGCGTATCGGCCAGCCGGCGTGGCGACTCGAAGAAGATCAGCGTTGCCGGCACCGCCCTGAACGTTTCGAGCTTTGTCAGCCGCTGCCCAGATTTCACCGGCAGAAACCCCGCAAACAGGAAGGCGTCGGACGGCAGGCCCGACGCCGTCAGCGCCGCCAGCGGCGCCGATGGGCCGGGGATCGGCACCACGCGCAGGCCGCGCTCCAGCGCTTCGCCGACCAGCCGGTAGCCTGGGTCGGAGATCAGCGGCGTGCCGGCATCCGAAATCAGCGCCACGCTCTGCCCGGCCTCGAGTGCCGCGATCAGCTTCGGTCCGGCCTCGCCGGCATTGTGTTCATGATAGGCCGTGGTGCGGCGGCGGATGCCGTAGCGGTCGAGCAGCACGCGCGAGACGCGGGTGTCCTCGCAGGCGACGACGTCGGCGGCCGCCAGCGTTTCCAGCGCGCGCAGCGTGATGTCGGAGAGATTGCCGATCGGCGTCGCCACCAGATACAGCGCCGGCGCCAGCGGCCGGACTGCGATCTCGGTCTGCCCGATCACATAGCTGCGTTTCTCGCCGGTCACCGGGTCTCTCCATTTCGCCCTGTTTGGCATGGCGCGCGCCGGGTTGCAAAACTCCCGAACGTCGGGCCAAACCTGACGCCGATGTAACCCGGCGGCCATGTCTTTGCCATAGTGGGGAACGAAAGCGTGGCTGGCGGATTGAATACCTGAGTCTCTTGAGGAGGAGGACAGGATGGACAGCCTGGAATTGCAGGATGTTTTCGAGCCCTACTATGCCGGGCGCAACCGCGTGCCCGCGCCAAAGGGCAAGCGTGCGCTCGCCGAGAGCGACACCGGCCTGACCAGTCGGGCGGCCACCGCCTTGCCGACGAATGTCAGGCTTTCGGACAACAAACCGGACAGCACGACGGAGCACTGACCGTACGATGCCCAATCGTTTCGATATCTTCATCACCCGTCTTGAAACGAAGAGCGCCCGCGAAGGCGCGCCGCCGCATCCGATGAACGACCAGAACAGCGTCCGCCGGGACAAGAGCGACGCCAAGCCGGCCCGGACCGGAGAGGCGCATGCCGAGAAACACCGCGGCAAGCGCCGCTTCAAGCACGACGCTTAGTTTGTCGATCGGTGCAACATCGTCATCCTAGGGCGAAGCAAGGAGCGAAGTGACGCGGCGCAGACCCTATGATCCATTCCGTGACCTCTGCCGAAGGATGCAGCGGCGCAGAATTCTGAACCGCTGCAGCGCCTTAACCTCGCGGCATGAATCCTCGGGTGAAGTCCGAGGATGGCGAACGCGGGCGTGGAACGCCCCAACCACATCAGTCAGCCCAGGTATCGCGTCACCCTCACCTCCAGCAATCGCACCAACTCCGGATCCATGAATCCGTAATCATCCGGGATGTCGAAGCAGATGACGCGGGCCTTCTTCAGGCTCTCCTTGAATTTCTTCTGCAGCTTGGTGCGGTGCGCCTTTTCCATCACGAAGACGATGTCGGCCCAGGCGACCAGCTCATGCGTCAGCGGCGTGTCTGCATCGTGATTGGTGCCGGCCGGCTCGACCTCGATATCCCTACGTTTGGAGAACACCTGCTCGGCGGTCGGGCTGCGCAAGCGGTTCTGGCTGCAGACGAACAGGACGTTCTTCACCGACTACTCATCCCAGATCTTACGCAGATTTTTGCTGAGAGGGATGTACTGATCAAATGTGAGTCCATTCAGATCAAACTCGAGCAACTCATCCTTGGCGATTCCGCGAAGCTTATTTCCAATATATGTTATGAAACTGAGGACAACGCTGAATTCGCTCAAGTGGGTCAATTTTAGTTTCGATGTGACCGTTGCGTTCCTGATGAAAATCGCCTGAGCCTCAAAGAGGTCGTCTTGCTCTGGAGATCTCAAGATTTCGGTCAATCCAAACTCGAACACATCATCCGTGTTCAATGTCATCAAGGTCTCGTGGATCAGGAACGTCATCGCAGGAGTCACCTCGGATGCGGCGCTGGCACGCCAGCGGTTCAACAAGTCGACTTTCTAACATCCTTGCTCAAGCCGATAAATCGTCCAACAGCCCGGCCATTTGCCCTGTGGGCTCACCGCGCCAAATCCGCCACCACGGCATCGAGCACGATCATGCCGGCTGGCGTGGCGCGTAGCCTGGCATTGCCGATCGGCGCCACCAGCCCCTCATCCTGCAGCACGGTCAGCCGGGCGCTCGACAGGCCGCGCCCGGAAAACGCCTCGTAGCGGGAAAGGTCGATGCCTTCGGCCAACCTCAGCCCCATCAGCAGGAACTCGTCGGCCTCTTCGGAGCGCGTCAGGATCTCGCCGCCGGTGACGCCATGGCCCCTGGCCTCCACCAGATTGGCCCAGGTCTCCGGCATCCGCTCGGCGATCGTCACGGTGCGGTGGCCGTTCTCGATAAAGCGGCCATGCGCGCCCGGTCCGACGCCGACATATTCGCCATAGCGCCAATAGGTCAGATTGTGCCGGCTCTCGGCGCCCGGCCTGGCGTGGTTGGAAATCTCATAGGCCGGCAGGCCATGCGCTGCGGTGATCTCCTGCGTCAGCGCATAGAGATCGGCGGCCCGGTCATTATCGGGGATGATGAATTTGTTCGCCGCATGAAGGGCATGGAACGGCGTGCCTTCTTCGATGGTCAGCTGGTAGAGCGACAGATGGTCGGCGGCATGGCCGATCGCCTGTTCGAGCTCCGCCTGCCAGTCATCCAGCGTCTGGCCGGGGCGGGCGTAGATCAGGTCGAAGGAAAGTCTTGGGAATATGTCCCGTGCCAGGCCAATTGCATGCAGCGCCTCGTCGACATTGTGCAGCCGGCCGAGGAAGCGCAGATCCTTGTCGTTCAGCGCCTGCACGCCGAGCGACACACGGTTGACGCCGGCGGCGCGGTAGCCGCGAAATCGCTCGGCCTCGACCGAGGACGGATTGGCTTCCAGCGTCACCTCGATGCCGTCGGGCACCGTCCAGTTCTTCGCCACGGCGTCCAGCACCGCCGCCACCGTCTGCGGCTGCATCAGCGACGGTGTGCCGCCG
Source organism: Mesorhizobium sp. L2C066B000 (assembly GCF_000502335.1). Lineage (NCBI taxonomy): Bacteria > Pseudomonadati > Pseudomonadota > Alphaproteobacteria > Hyphomicrobiales > Phyllobacteriaceae > Mesorhizobium > Mesorhizobium sp. L2C066B000. The sequence continues at coordinate 119,451 of NZ_AYWZ01000010.1, read as the reverse complement.
CCGAGAAAGATACTGGTCACTTCGCGCGGCCCGGTCCGCTCGCTCATGGTCTTCAGCTCGTTCTCGAAGGCGCGGGCAAAGCGCTCCTGGTCGACCGGCTGGTGACGGACATGGCTGTTGAAGTCGCAATACGGGCATTTGGCCGCGCAGAACGGCCAATGGATGTAGACCCCGAAGCCCGGGCTGCGGTCCAGCGACATTAAGCTGAGCCTAACCTGGCGCGGGCGAATTTCTGGAAGGCGCGGGCGCGGTGCGACAGCGCCGTCGGCTGACCGGGCTTCCAGCCGTGTTTTTCCTCAGCGCTCATCTCGCCGAACGTCTTGTCGAAACCGTCGGGCAAAAACACCGGGTCGTAGCCGAAGCCCAGTTCGCCGCGCGGCGGCCACACCAGCGTTCCCTCAGCTTCGCCGCGATAATATTCAGCCTCGCCATTGGGGAAGGCCAGGCAGATGACGGCGACGAACCGCCCCTTGCGCTGCGCTGGCTTGGCGGCGCCGACCTCCTGCAAGGCCACTTCGGTGCGCTGCATGGCCATCCCGAAGTCGCGGCTGCCATCGGGAGCTTCGGCCCAATTGGCGGTGTAGACGCCGGGGGCGCCGTCGAGCGCGTCGACGCACAGGCCCGAATCGTCCGACAGCGCCGGCAGGCCGGTCGCCTTAGCCGCGGCGAAGGCCTTGATGTAGGCGTTTTCCTCGAAGGTGGTGCCGGTCTCCTCCGGTTCCGGCAGGCCGTAGTCCTTGGCCGACTTCGCCTCGAAGCCGAACGGACCCATCAAATCGGCGAATTCGCGCAGCTTGCCTTCATTGTGGCTGGCAACGACGATCTTCTTTCCATCGAGAGAATGCATCAAAGGCCCCAGATCCTTGGCTCGGCGAATTCGATCGAATTGCCCGAGGGGTCGCGTATGTAGATCGAGCGCCCGCCCTGCGGCCATTCGAATTCGCTTTCGATGGCGATGTTTTTCGCCTCAAGTTGCGCCTTCCACTGTGCGAGTTCATCCTCACTTGCGGCAAAGCAGAGATGGCCCTCGCCGACCGTGCCATGCGGCGGCACTTTCAGCCGCGCATCGGGCGCCGGCGGGATTTTGGTGGCTTCGGCGTTGAAGATGAGCAGCACGCCCGGGCCGCAGCGGAAGAAGAGATGGCGGCCGTCGACCTTGCCGAGGAGAGGGAGGCCGAGGACATCGGAGTAGAAGGTCTCGGCAGCGGCGAGATCCGTGACGTAAAGCGCTGACTCAAGAATAGCGGAGGGGTGCATCAGGCACCCCCCTCTGCCCTGCCGGGCATCCCCCCCGCAAGGGGGGAGATTGGCAGTTCCGCTGGCGGCGTCTCAACGTTGATGGTTGGCGAAAACGGTAGCGACCTCTGATCTCCCCCCTTGCGGGGGAGATGGCCGGCAGGCCAGAGGGGGGTGTGAAGGATCGCCGACGTCATCACGTTAAATTCAATCAAGCCACAGCCATCTGCTGCAAGCTCACCAGCCGCTGAATGCCCTTCTTTGCCAGGCCCATCAGCTCCGCGAACTGCCCTTCCGAGAACGGCTCGCCCTCGGCGGTGCCCTGGATCTCGACGATGCCGCCCTTGCCGGTCATGACGAAATTGGCGTCGGTGCCGGCAGATGAATCCTCGATATAGTCGAGGTCGATGACCGGCTGGCCGTCATGGATGCCGCAGGAAATTGCCGCGACATGATCTTTCAGCACCTTGGCAACCCTGGCCATCTGCCGCGCTTCCATCCAGCGCAGGCAATCGTAAAGCGCCACCCAGCCGCCGGTGATCGACGCCGTGCGGGTGCCGCCATCGGCCTGGATGACGTCGCAGTCGACGGTGATCTGCTGTTCGCCCAGCGCCTGCAGGTCGACAACGGCGCGCAAGGAGCGGCCGATCAGCCGCTGGATTTCCAGCGTGCGGCCGCCTTGCTTGCCGGCCGAAGCTTCACGGCGCATGCGCTCGCCGGTCGAACGCGGCAGCATGCCGTATTCCGCCGTCACCCAGCCCTTGCCGGAATTGCGCATCCAGCCCGGCACCTTTTCCTCCAGGCTCGCCGTGCACAACACATGCGTGTCGCCGAATTTCACCAGGCACGAGCCTTCGGCGTGTTTGGAGACGCCGCGCTCGAAGGAGATGGCGCGCATTTCGTCGGCTTGGCGTTTAGAAGGGCGCATCGAGGCCTCTTTCTGTTCTTTTACGGTTGCGTCGGCGGCTTGTAGACGCATGCAGCCCATGGCGCAAAGGAAAAGGCCGGGCGATCTGGCACAGACGCCGGGTTGCGCGGGGGCGATGGAAGTCTATATCCTTGAGCCGGAGGTTTTTGGCTCGAATGACCAAGGCAGTCACCGAACCCAGTCTGCTGGCGCCCGCGCTGCAATCGCTCGACATGCGTTCGCGCGACATTTTCCGGCGCATCGTCGAATCCTATCTGAAGGACGGTGAGCCTGTGGGATCGCGCAGCCTGTCGCGCATCCTGCCGTCGTCGCTGTCGCCGGCGACCATCCGCAACGTGATGAGCGACCTCGAGCATCTCGGCCTGATCTATGCCCCGCACATCTCGGCCGGGCGCCTGCCGACCCAGACCGGCCTGCGCTTCTTCGTCGATGCCTTCATGGAGCTTGGCGATCTCTCCGACGAGGAACGCCGGGTCATCGAGGCGCAGGTGCGCGCCTCCGGCTCGGGCGCGACGCTGGAACACATGCTGACCGAGGCCAGCCAGATGCTGTCGGGCATGTCGCGCGGCGCCGGCCTGGTGCTCGCCACCAAGAACGAGGTGGCGCTGAAGCACATCGAGTTCATCCAGCTCGAGCCGACCAAGGCGCTGGCGGTGATGGTGTCGCAGAATGGCGATGTCGAGAACCGCGTCGTCGACCTGCCGGCCGGCATCACCGTCTCGCAGCTGCACGAGGCCTCCAACTTCCTCAACGCCCATATCAGGGGCCGCACGCTCGCCGAGGCGCGCATCGAGATCGCCCGCATCAAGGACGAGACCAGGGCAGCGCTGGACACGCTGTCGCAGGATCTGGTCGAGAAAGGCCTAGCGGTGTGGGCCGGCGCCGATAGCGGCCTGCCGGCGCGCCTTATCGTGCGAGGCCGCGCCAATTTGCTCGAAAACGTCACCGCCCAGGCCGATATCGAATTGCTGCGCCACCTGTTCGAGGATCTGGAGACGCAGGACGGGCTGATCCAGCTGCTCGACCTCGCCGAGGACGGCCCCGGCGTGCGGATCTTCATCGGCTCGGAAAACAAGCTGTTCTCGCTCTCCGGCTCGTCGCTGGTCGTGGCGCCTTACCGCGACAAGGACGCCCGCGTCGTCGGCGCGCTCGGCGTCATCGGCCCGACCAGGCTGAATTATGCCCGCATCGTGCCGATGGTCGACTACACGGCCCAATTGATTACCCGGATGTTAAGATAATTCCGAAGCCGGGATCACCGTAAAGGAGGGCGCAGAATGGCGCTTGAATCGTTCAAGGCCCAGATCAGCATGCTGCTCGAAGAAATGGTCAACCAGCCGGAGGACGAGCACGAAATCCAGGAGCAGCTGCGCGAAAAACTGCGCGAAATGCGCGCCATGGGCTTGCCGCTGCCGGAAGATCTCGTCGCATTGGAAAAGCGTCTCGACGACGATCTGGACGTCGAAGAGGAAAGTTGAGCGGTTCTCTCGTCGAATCTGCGCGCGCGCACGCTTCTCTTTTGCGGCGGCTGCACAATATCTCCCTTGTGCATGACGCGCCGACCGGCGCGAGTTCGAGGAGAACAGCATGATCCGGATTGCCGGCTTGGCAGGCCTTGCCCTGCTTCTGGCCACCAGCACCTTCGCCCAGGAGGCCGATCAACCGCTGCTGACCGGCAAGGACGCTTTCGGCGACTGGAAGGCCGACAAGCCAGGTGTGCGCCGGCTGATCAAGCCGGATGATCTGCAAAAGCCCAACATCACCGAATCCGCCTCCAACAGCGCCGGCCTTGGCGATCGGCCCGAGGGCGCGAAGCCCGTCCTGCTGCCTGGGTTTTCGGCCGAACTGGTTGCTTCCGGCATTTCCAATCCGCGGGTCGTGCGCGTGGCGCCGAACGGCGACCTGTTCGTCGCCGACAGCGACGCCAACCAGATCCGCATCTATCGGCTGGCCAAAGGTAGCGCGAAGCCGGCCGAAGAGGGCATTTTTGCCGACAATCTCAACCAGCCCTATGGCATTGCCTTCTACCCGCCTGGCGACAAGCCGCAATGGGTCTACGTCGCCAACAACGACAGCGTGGTCCGCTACGCCTATCGCGACGGCGACCTTAAAGCGTCCGGCGAACCGGAGACGATTGTCTCCGACATCCCTACCGGCGGCCACTGGACCCGCGATATCGCCTTCTCGCCGGATGGGAAGACGCTGTATCTCTCGGTCGGCTCCGGTTCTAACGTCGCGGAGGGCATGGGGAAGGCACCGAATAGCGGCCTTGACGCCTGGGCAAAATCACAGCCACTCGGCGCCACCTGGGGTTCCGAGGATGGCCGTGCCGACGTGCTGGCCTTCGGCCCCGACGGCAAGAATGGCCGCATCCTCGCTACTGGCCTGCGCAATTGTTCGGGCATGACCGTGCAACCGGCCACCGGCGCGCTGTGGTGTGTCGTCAACGAGCGCGACGGTCTCGGCGACGATGTGCCGTTCGAATATGCCACCTCAGTCAAGGACGGCGCCTTCTATGGCTGGCCCTGGTATTATATCGGCGCCAACGAGGACCCGCGTCACGAGGGCGCGCGCCCAGACCTCGCCGGCTCGGTCGCCGTGCCCGACGTGCTGATGCAGGCGCATTCGGCGCCGCTCAACATCGCCTTCTATGACGGCGACAATTTTCCGGCCGAGTACAAGGGCGATGCTTTCGTCGCCCTGCACGGCTCCTGGAACCGTGGTATGAGGACCGGCTACAAGGTGGTGCGGCTGAGATTCAGCGACGGCAAGCCGACCGGCGAGTACCAGGATTTCATCACCGGCTTCGTCCTCTCCGACGACGCCGTCTGGGGCCGGCCGGTCGGCGTCGCGGTGGCCAAGGACGGCGCGCTTATCGTAACCGAGGATGGCAATGGCACCATCTGGCGCATCACCCATGTCGATGGCCCATCCTGAGCCGGCGAACAGCGCAATCCGGCCCTAATGCACGTCCCGATGGATCACCTTGGGATAGGTATGGATCACCTCGGCCGATGAGACGCGGTCATCGAAACCGGTATCCCTGAGATTGAAGAGGCCGACCGAGCCGAAGGACTTCTTCGCCCCTTGCGCGAAGCGGCCGTCGCTGAAATCGTGTTCGTAAAGCGTCACCGTGACGTGGCCGGCATTGAGCTTCGGCACGTAAACACTGCTGATGGTGTCGTTGGCGACGCCAAGCTGGTTGACGTTGAAGCGATAGAGGTCCTGCACCATGCGCCGGGCCGCATTGCCATTGATCATCCAGTATTCGCGGCGCGATGCGCGGTTCGGGTCGATGAGTTTGAGCGGCGCCTTGCGGCCAAGCCCGAGCCAGTGCTCGAACACCATCACATTGGCGCCCCACGGATAGGGATAGTTGGACTTGTCGATGATGCGTGGCGGGCCATCCTCGGCAATCTCGGCGGTATCGACATGGTCCAGCCATTGCAGCTGGAACGACGCTTCCACGTTGAGGTCGGTACTGCGCGGATCGGCAGCGATGATGCGCCAGTCGGAGACCGGCGGATATTTGGTGTCGAGGTCGATGTAGAATTCGCCTTTGGCGGTGTCGTCGGGGTCTATCTTTTGCGGTCCGTCACGCTCCATCGCCACCAGTCGCACCTTGAACCGGTTGTTGACTACCAGCGGATAGATCATCGGACGAATGGGGTGAGCGCCAGGGTCCCGGCTGTCGGTAAAATATCCAGTCTGCGGAACGACATCGCTATCGCCCTTGTCGAACAGGCTGAAAGCCTGACGCCCCTCGAATGACCGGCTTTCATGTCCTGCTTGGCGCAATCGAATCCGTTTTGCCGTTGCAGGCTTTCATGGCATCAGAGCGGCTCAGGAGGTGCGACCGTCATGACCCTCACCGGCTTCCTTGCCTATAGTGCTGCGCTGGGCATCGCCGCCGCCATTCCCGGCCCCGGCGTCACCGCGCTTGTGGCGCGGGCGCTCGGATCCGGCTTCCGCTCGTCGCTGGCGATGTCGTTCGGCCTGATGCTCGGCGACCTTATTTATCTCACCGCGGTGGTGCTCGGCCTTGCCTTTGTCGCGCAAAGCTTCGGCATGGTGTTTCTCGCCATCAAATGGCTGGGCGTCGCCTATCTCGCCTTCCTCGGCTGGCGTTTCTGGACGGCCGGGATCACGCCAGAGACTGTCGAGGCCAGGAAAGGCAAGGGCGGCCTGGTATCGAGCTTCCTTGCCGGCCTCACCGTCACGCTGGGCAACCCGAAGACGATGATCTTCTACCTCGCCATCACGCCGACCATCGTCGACCTGAAGACCATCACGCTCGCCGACTACGGCATCCTGGTCGCGCTCACCGTTATCGTGCTCTGCGTGGTGCTGGTGCCCTATCTTGCGCTGGCCGCCAAGGCGCGCTGGTTCCTGAAATCGCCACGCGCGCTGAAGGCGCTGAACCGCACTGCCGCCGGCTTCATGGTGGGCGCGGCCGCTGCCATTGCCGCACGTCAGTAGATCGGTTCAGGCCCATCCATTCCGCCGATCGGTCCATCCGGAAAATGCGGCTNCCATTGCCGCACGTCAGTAGATCGGTTCAGGCCCATCCATTCCGCCGATCGGTCCATCCGGAAAATGCGGCTTGAGGAGACAAGCGTTTTCAGCAAGCGGCCCACTCGATATTTTCGGCCGGCAGCCTATCTTGCGCGGGCGAAAGCCCTATTCTGTCCGCCGACGCCAATTGCCTGATCTGATTTGGGAGCGAAACCAATGAACAAGCCTTCCGCGCGCGTGCCCGGCCGCGGCCGTGTCTACAACTCGATCACCGAGACGATCGGCGACACGCCGCTGGTGCGGCTCGACAAGTTCGCCAAGGAGAAGGGCGTCGTTGCCAACCTTCTTGCCAAGCTCGAATTCTTCAATCCGATCGCCTCGGTCAAGGACCGCATCGGCGTTTCCATGATCGAGGCGCTGGAAGCGTCGGGCCGGATCAAACCCGGCAAGACGACGCTGATCGAGCCGACCTCGGGCAATACCGGCATCGCGCTCGCCTTCGCCGCCGCCGCCAAGGGCTACAAGCTGATCCTGACCATGCCCGAAACCATGTCGGTGGAGCGCCGCAAGATGCTGGCGCTGCTCGGCGCCGAACTGGTGCTGACGGAAGGGCCGAAAGGCATGAAGGGCGCCATCGCCAAGGCTGACGAACTGGCCGCCACCCTGCCTGACGCCGTCATCCCGCAGCAGTTCGAAAACCCGGCCAACCCGGAGATCCACCGCCGCACCACCGCCGAGGAGATCTGGAACGACACCGATGGCGGGGTCGACATCTTCGTCGCCGGCATCGGTACCGGCGGCACGATCACCGGCGTCGGCCAGGTGCTGAAGCAACGCAAGCCCTCGGTGCATGTCGTCGCCGTCGAGCCGGAGGCCTCGCCGGTGCTGTCGGGCGGCCAGCCCGGCCCGCACAAGATCCAGGGCATCGGCGCCGGCTTTGCGCCCAAGATCCTCGACACCTCGATCTATGACGAGATCGTCAAGGTCTCCAACGAGGATTCGGTCGCCAACGCCCGCCTCGTCGCCCGCCTTGAAGGCGTGCCGGTCGGCATCTCGTCGGGCGCTGCCCTGCAGGCCGCCATCGTCGTCGGGTCGCGGCCGGAGAACAAGGGCAAGAACCTGGTGGTGATCATCCCGTCCTTCGCCGAGCGCTATCTGTCGACGATCCTGTTCGACGGGCTGGGGGCTTAACGTCTTAACTGGATAGGCGGCGATCCTTCGCACCCCCCTCTGCCCTGCCGGGCATCGGGGGGTGCTGTCCCTCCGACATCGGAAGTCTCATGGCTGGACCGCAGAAAACCCGGCCGTGGCGTCCGCCACCGGCTTGAGCGGGAGGCGGCTTCAGGGTCAAATCGCCCCGGCCTGCTTCGCGCGGGCAGGGGGAGAATCACATGTACAAGCTTTACACGCGCCCAGGCAGCGGCGGTTTTGTCGTCGAGGCCGCATTGGCGCTGGCAAACGCGCAATTCGACCAGATCGATGTGCCGAAGAAGGATCCGCCGGACCCGGCTTTCCTCGACATCAGCCCGTTGAACCAGGTTCCGGTGCTGACCTTGCCCAACGGTCAATCGATAACCGAATCGGCGGCGATCTGCATCCTGCTTGCCGAGCGCCATCCGGAGGCGGGTCTGGCGCCGGCCGCCGGATCGCCGGATCGCGCCGGTTTCCTGCGCTGGATGGCGTTCATGTCGTCGGCGCTCTACCCCGCCATCCTGCGCCTCTACTATGCCCATCGCTACACCACCGATGCCGACGGCAAGAAAGCCGTCAAGCAGGCAGCCATTGCCGAGATGGACCGCGGCTTCGCCATTGTCGATGCAGCCCTCGAGGGGCGCGGCTGGCTGGTCGGCGACGCGATGTCGCTGGCCGACATCTACCTCGTCATGCTGGTGGCCTGGCACCCCGACATGGACAAGGCGCGGGCCGACTGGCCGAACATCGAACGCTTATGGTCGGCGCTGCGCGCGCATCCGCTGATGAAACGGCTCAACACCACACATGAGATGTGGCCGGCCTGAACGGACGCTTCAATTTCGCAGGATCGCCCGTTTCGCTTGCAGGAAGCGGCGCACGGCCGGGTCGCGTTCAAGGCCGATCGCCCGGTCATAGGCCTCGACCGCTTGCGCCGCATTGCCGAGCCTGGCCAGCAGGCCGGCGCGGGCGGCCCAGTAGGGCTGGTAGTCGTTGAGCCGCTTGTCGTCCCCCAGCACGTAGAGCGCCGCCAGTCCTGCCGCCGCCCCTTCGGCCTCGGCAATCGCCACGGCGCGGTTGATCGAAATCACCGGCGAGCCTGATATCGCCGACAGCGCATCGTAGAAGTTACGGATCGCCGCCCAATCGGTTTGGCCGGTCCGTCGCCGCGTCGCATGCACCGATTGTACCGCCGCTTCGAGCTGATAGCGGCCGATGACGCCCATGGTGGCGGCGCGGCCCAGCAGCGCCTCGGCTTCGTCGATCAGTGCGTGATCCCAAAGACGGCAATCCTGGTCGGCGAGCGGCACATAATCTCCAGCCGCATCGCGCCGCGCCGGGCGCCGCGCCTCGGCAAACAGCATCAGCGCCAGCAGGCCGAGCGCTTCCGGTTCGTCCGGCATCAGTGACGCCACCAGCCGCCCGAGCCAGATGCCTTCGGTCGCCAGATTGCGCGCTCTCGTCTCGGTCCCTGCCGGGTCGGTCCAGCCTTCGGCGAAAGCCGCGTAGATCGCTTCCAGCACCGTTCCCAGCCGCTCGCCGAGTTCGGCGCGATCCGGCACGCGGAACGGAATGCCGATCTCGCGGATGCGGCTCTTGGCGCGCACCAGACGCTGGCCCATCGTCGCCGGCGAAACCAGGAAGGCCGAGGCGATCGTCGCCGCGTCGAAACCCAGAACCGTCTGCAGGATCAGCGGCGCCCGCACGCTGGCTTCGATCGCCGGATGCGCACAGGCAAACATCAGCCTGAGACGTTCGTCGGGAAGGTCTTCGTCTTCCATGCTCGCCTCCATCTCCTCGGCCATCAGCTTGAGATGGTCGCGGCTCGCCTCGCTGGTCAGCCGACGGCGCACCGCGTCGACGCGCCGCCGGCGCGCCACGGCCAGCAGCCATGCTTCCGGCTTCTCGGGCACGCCGGTCTGTGGCCAGCGCTCAAGGGCCGCGGCAAAGGCCTCGGCCAGCGCGTCCTCGGTGCCGGCTACGTCGCGGGTGCGCGCAGCAAGGTAGGCGACCAGCTTGCCGTAACTCTGCCGGGCGGCCGCTTCGGCCGCCGCCCGCGCGACGTTCGGGCGATTGTCCATCACGGTGTCATTTCTTGGGCATGTAGTCGGCCATTTCCCAGATCGGCCGCAACTCGACCGTGCCGGCGCTCGCCGCCGGACAGCGCGCCGCCCAGTCGATGGCGGTATCGATATCGGCCGCCTCGATCATGTAGAAGCCGGCAAGCTGCTCCTTGGTGTCGGCATAGGGGCCGTCGATCACGTTGGTCTTGCCGTCTGTGATCCGCACCGAGGTGGTCGCCTGGGTCGGGCGCAACCGTTCGCCGGCGAGCCATGCGCCGGATTTCTTCAACGCTTCGGTATAGGCGGCATATGCTGCGCTCATCTGCCGAGCCCTCTCGATTGGCGTGTTCGCCTGCGCGGCTTCGTCGCTGTTGATCAAAAGCATGTATCGCATGGGTCTTCTCCCGTGGTTTCGAAGGCCGCATCCTATTGGGGCCAGACGTATGTCGCGCGGCGGCGGCCGATTTCGACAGGCTTCAGAAAAAACTTTCGCCTCCGCCAGGAGATTTCGCAAGGACCAGATGTTCCTCCGTCTGCTGGCGGATGACCGGCAGCGGACTGGCCGTGGCTCCGCACAGCACTATCCTCTGTCGTTGGCGGGCACGTCACACGAGGCATGGGAGAAGAGAATGGAACTCATGACCCACAAGAAATTCAAGAACGGCCGGTTGATGCCATGCGGCAAAGGCACGGTCGTCAGCGGTGCGAAAGGCACCGTCTATCTCTGCGGCAACACCGCGACATCGGCTGACTACGATCCGGCCGGCAAGAAGGGTGGCGGCTTCGCCGGCGATGCCGCGGCGCAGTGGCGGGAAGTTCTCGGCAACATCAAATCGGATCTGGAAGAACTTGGCAGCGGGCTCGACCATCTCATCAGGCTGACCTTTTTCGTCAAAGGGCCCATTTCCCGACGGCGGCGTCCTCAGCTCGCCTAATTTTCGTCTCGACGTGCTGGACGCGTTTTTCGCCGAGCATTGTCCGAAGCATTGTAGCGACAACAATCCGCCGCCTTCGGAGGCAATCGGCGTCGCAGCGCTTGCCCAGGCAGACATCGTCATCGAGATCGTCGCCGTCGCGGCGCTGCCGGACTGAGGCGCGAACGAACAGGCCGGCCTTGCGCGACGTCGCCATTGCGATCGAAGCGCGTCGGCCGCCGCGCCGGTGCGGGTTTTGCGCCAGGCCTCGGCCTTGCCCAGTGAGCGCCCGGCGACGAGCAGGATCAGGCGTGGCTCGCTCTCCAGCAATTGCACGATGCGGCCGCCGAAAATGCCATAGCCGCCAACGACCAGAAGCCTCATCGCGCCGCTCTTTTTGCGTATGTCGTTTTCCCAGAACGGAGGTCATTTTTGGGTGACATGCGATTAGCCGATCACGCGCGCACGTATCGCGGCGGACAGGATCTCGCAACTGTCCTTGCGGCCGAACATGCGTAGCGGTTTTTGGCGATGCGTTCGTAGAGCCAGTCACGCAAGGGGCGCGGGATGAGCAGCAGGGCCTTCGCCGCCGGCCACGGCCAGCCGAGTTCGGCGGCCATCACCGCGATGAAACTGTCCAGCCGCATGAAGGGAGCGCCGCCGACAAGGACCAGATTGGTCTCGTAGCTGTCGGTGCGCAGCCCGTATCTCTGGAACAGCCCTCGCCGAAGGGCGACTGCGCCGTGGCGAAGCGGAAGCGGTTTTTGCGGTCGAGCCCGACCACCGTGCGTACGAAGCCCGAGCACAGCACGCAGACGCCGTCGAAAACGATCAATGGCTGGTTGGCATCGAAGGGTTCAGGAGAAGAAGTCACGGGACATCCGGCAACTTGTGTCTTCAGACACTAAGCCCGCCGGCAGCGGGATCAAAGCCGCGGCGTTGTCGCACGGCTTCTCGCGGCCAGCGCGGGGCGCTCGGCGCGATAGGTGGTTGCGCGGGGATCGGCCTCCGGTCTGCAGATCCGGCTGTCGTGACGCGTTTCGAACGTCATGATCAGTGCGCGCCGAGCGAGCTGCCGCGACGGGCGCAGGCCGGACCCGGGCCGCGCATGTAGTAGCGCTCCGGCCGATAGGTCGGCGCGATGAACTCGCGGATGGCGGCGGCATAGCCGGCGATGTGGCCCCAGAATTTCATTTTACTCAAGTCCCTGTCCCGATTTTCGGATGTCCCGTCCGATTGCGGGGATCATAGTGTCGAGGCGTGAATAGTCGGTGAACACGATGTTAATCTTTGGTCGAAAACCCCATGCTTCGTGGCCGGAATGCGGCTGTTTGGGGGTCTTTCGGTGTAGTTCGTCGCCATTTCCGGCATTGTGACTTTTACATCACATATGTTTCGTCTGGATGTCGCTTGGGCGCGGTTCTGTTTCAGATTTGGCGAGCCTCTCGAAATTTCCATGCTCGCTGCCGAAATGCCCCTGGTTGCGCGCCCGGAACCGGAACGGGCCTTGCCCGTTCTCGCTTGAACCGCATCGCGCAGGAGTTCGCCATGGCACCTCGCCCCGCCTGGAAGGGCTATCTGAAACTGTCGCTGGTCACCTGCGCTGTCGAACTGACCAACGTCGTCACCCACGCCGAAAAAGTTTCGTTCCGGGTGCTCAACCGCAAGACCGGCAACACGGTCAAGCGCATCTATGTCGATTCTGAAACCGGCAAGCCGCTGGGCGATGGCGACGAGATCAGGGGCTATGAGGTGAGCCCCGGTGAGTTCGTCTATGTCGAGGACGAAGAGATCGAAGCGGTGCAGATCGAGTCCTCGCACACGATGGCGCTGGACGGCTTCGTCGACAAAGCCTCGATAGAGCAGATCTATCTCGACACGCCCTATTATGTCACGCCCGCCGACAAGGTGTCGGAGGAGGCCTTTGCCGTCATTCGCGATGCCATGGCGGACAAGAAGATGGCCGGGCTGGCGCGCGTCGTGCTCTATAGCCGCGAGCGGCCCGTGGTCATCGAGCCGCGCGGCAAAGGCATGGTGCTGACCACCTTGCGCTACGGCAACACGGTGCGGGAGCCGGAGAGCATCTTCGGCGACATCAAGGCGGTGAAGACCGACCAGGAGATGACCGATATGGCCGAACGCATCATCGACAAGAAGAAGGGGAAGTTCGATCCGTCGACATTCGAGGACAAGTATGAGGACGCGCTGCTCGAACTGATCCGCGCCAAGAAGGCCGGAAAGAAGGCTCCGAAAGCGCAGGCCGCGCCCAAGCCGTCCAATGTCGTCAATCTGTTCGACGCGCTGAAGAAGAGCCTGTCCGATGGCGGCCAGGCGGAAGGCCCGGCGAAGAAGGCCAAGCCGGCGGCAAAAAGCGGCAAGGCGAAAGCTTCTGCGCCCAAGCGCAAGTCGGCTTGAGGGTCGGCGCCGTGGCCAGCCTCGAACAATATCAGTCCAAACGCGATTTCAAGAAGACGGCCGAGCCGGCGGGCAAGGTCGCGCGCGGCAAGCAGCCCGGCGGCATCTTCGTCGTCCAGAAGCACGACGCGACCAGGCTGCACTATGATTTCCGCCTCGAGCATGAGGGCGTGTTGTGGAGCTGGGCGGTGACGCGGGGCCCGAGCCTCGACCCGCACGAGAAGCGGCTGGCCGTGCATGTCGAGGACCACCCGATCGACTATGCCGGCTTCGAGGGCACCATTCCCAAGGGCGAGTATGGCGGCGGCACCGTCATCGTCTGGGACGAAGGCACATGGACGCCGGAGATCGACCCGGCCAAGGCGATGAAGAAGGGCCATATCGACTTCGAACTCAACGGCCAGAAGCTGAATGGGCGGTGGCATCTGGTCAGGTTAAGACCCCGCCCGGGCGAAAAGCGCGACAACTGGCTGCTGATCAAATCCGACGATGCCGCCGCCCGCCCCGGCGAGGATATCCTGAAGGACGCACCGAAATCGGTGAAGTCCGGCCTGACCATCGAAGAGGTCGCGGAAGGCAAGACCGCCGACGGCAAGAAGCCGAAGGTCTGGCACTCCAACAAGCCCGCGGCATCCAGCAAGGCGAAAGCCGGCAAGCGCCTCGACTTCGTCGAGCCGCAGCTGGCGACGCTGGAGCGCGAGGCGCCACCCGGCGAGGACTGGCTGCATGAGGTGAAGTTCGACGGGTACCGCATGCAGGCGCAGATCGCCGGCACGGAGGTGCGGCTGCTGACCCGCACCGGCCTCGACTGGACGGGGAAATTCGGCCCCGAGATCGTCGCGGAACTCGCCCAGCTGAAATGCAGCGACGCCATCATCGATGGCGAGATCGTCGTGCTCGCCGACAGCGGCGTTTCGTCCTTCTCGCTGCTGCAGCAGGATCTCTCCGCCAATCGAACCGACCGCTTCACCTACTATGTGTTCGACCTGATGCGGCTTGAGGGCAAGGATTTGCGCCGCGAGCCGCTGGTCGAGCGCAAGCAGGCGCTGCAGGAGTTGCTCGGCGAGACGGCCGAAAATGCCGCCGTCCGCTTCAGCGACCATTTCGCTGAGCCCGGCAAGATCATGCTGCAGCACGCCTGCCGCATGGGCCTCGAAGGCATCGTCTCCAAGCGCGCCGATGCGCCCTACCGCAGCGGCCGTGGCCCAAGCTGGGTGAAGTCGAAATGCACGGCCCGCCAGGAATTCGTCATCGGCGGGTATCTGCCCTCGGACAAGACCGGCCGCGGCCTGCGTTCGCTGCTGGTCGGCTACCACGAGGGCGGCAAGCTCCACTATGCCGGCCGCGTCGGCACGGGCTTCACAGCCAGGAGCGCCACCGATTTGAAGAAAAAACTCGATGCGCTGAAGGCAGACGCCTCGCCGTTTGCCGCCGCGGTGCCAAAGGGCAAGGGTTTGGTCTGGGTCAGGCCCGAACTTGTCGGCGAAGTGGAGTTCCGCAGCTGGACCTCGGACCGTATAATACGCCACGCGTCGTTCCAGGGACTGCGCGAGGACAAGCCGGCGGAGGAAGTCGTGCAGGAAAAGCCATCGAAGGCGGCAAACAAGGCAAAGCCGGCGGCAGGCGGCGCCGGCAAGGCCGCCGGGGCTAAGGCGCCCGCGACGATCACGACCAGCGTAAAACTATCCCATCCCGACAAGCTGCTGTGGCCCGAGGAAAAAATATCCAAGCAGGACTTGCTCGAACACTACGCGCTGGTCTGGCCGCGCATGGAGCAGTTCATCGTCAACCGGCCGCTCAGCCTGGTCAGGGCGCCGGATGGCATCGGCGGTCCGCGCTTCTTCCAGAAACATGCTTCGGCCGGCATGAGCGACAAGATTGCCCGCATGAAGGATCCGACCGATGGCGAGGAAATCCTGTTCATCCGCGATTTCGACGGCCTTGCCGCCTTGGTCCAGTATGGCGTGGTCGAGGTCCACATCTGGGGCTGCAAGATCGAGGAGCTGGAAAAGCCGGATCAGATCATCTTCGATCTCGATCCCGATGAAGGCGTCGACGTCAAGGCGGTGCGCGAGGCCGCACTCGACATCAGAGGCAAGCTTGACGATCTGTCGCTGCCGAATTTCGTCAAGCCGTCAGGCGGCAAAGGCTATCACGTGCTGGTGCCGCTGAAACCCTCGGCGGATTGGGAGGAAGTCAAAACCTTCTCCCATGATTTCGCCAAGGCGCTGGAGCAGGCCGCGCCCGACCGCTACACGGCGACGCTGTCGAAAAAGGCGCGCACCGGAAAAATCTTCGTCGACTATCTGCGCAACGGCAGGGGCTCGACCACGGTCGCGCCCTACTCTTCCCGCGCCAAGAAGGGCGCGACGGTGTCGATCCCGGTGACCTGGGCGGAGGTCGAAAAAGGGTTAGCGCCGAATTCCTTCCCGATCGGGGGCAAGACGACGCTGAAGGAACTAGCGGAGGCCGATCCGTGGGTGGACTTTTTCAAGCAGGGGAAGGTGCTGAAGCGGGGGTGAGCGTCGCGCGCCTCACCTGCTACGCAAGCGTTCCGTCACACCCCCCTCTGTCCGGCAGGACAGAGGGGGGTGCTGTACCGCCAGCGTCGCCCAATTAGCGCTGCCGAACCTCTACGCCAAAAACACCCGCTCGAACGCCTGCTTCCCCGGCGGTGAAAACACCACCGCGCGGCTGTCCTTCTCCCGCCTTGCCCATTTCTCCGCCAGGATCTTGTCCAGAATAGCCGCGCCCAGCGTTCCCGCAAGGTGCGAGCGGCGCACGCTCCAGTCGAGGCAGGCGCGGCAGACCGGCCGGCGCGGCCTGGCGCCGACATCGATGCCGATGGCGGAAAAATGCGATGCGGCCGACGGCCCGAGCCGGATCTCCCCCGGCCGGGTCTCCCCGAGCCTGATCTCAATGTCGTCGCGCAACAGGATGCCGCGCGCGACGAACCGGTCCAGCATCGCCACCGCCTGCTCGCCGGCGAGGTGGTCGTAGCAGACGCGGGCCACGCGCATGGCGCCGTCGCGCGGGCCGGGCCGCACCCGCTTGGGGCCGACCGCTTCGGCCACCCCGGTGATCGCCTCGATCATGCCGGCAACCTGCGGCCCGGCGAGGCCGTAATAGCGATGCCGTCCCTGGCTGGCCAAAGTTAAAAGCCCGCCCTCCATCAGTTTCGACAGATGCGAGGACGCCGTCGGCAGCGAGACGCCGGCCTCCAGCGCCAGTTCGCTCGCCGTCAAAGCCGTGCCGCCCATCAGCGCATTCAGCATGTTTGCCCGCGCCGGATCGCCGACCAGGCTGGCGATGCGGGCAATGTCGGGTCCTTCACGCATAGTTAGGCCTCCATCGAAGCATTCTCGTCAGATAAGCATTATTGTCGGGCGGGATCAAGGAGAACGCCGATGCCAACCGCTTCCGCCCCACTCGCCAGCCGCCGGCCGTTCCCGTTCGTCACCTGGCTGCAACGGCGGCTTCTCGCCCGCTGGTACGACCGCCATCTGCAGCGGCTAGACCTCGCGGAGGTCAACGACCATCTGCTGCGCGATCTCGGCCTGACCCGTGAGGATGTGCGCCGCGAATGTGCAAGGCCCTTCTGGCAGGCCTGACCGCCAGCGCTTTTGCTTAGCAGACCCTGCGGCACAACGTTTCGACGCCGCTCGAACTATCGATGCGAAACCCAAGGAGATCACGATGACCATCACCTGCTTCATCCGCTATGAGATCGACCCGTTCGGCAAGCCGGCCTTCGAGCAATATGCCAAGGCCTGGGGCCAGGCGATCCCGCGCTGCGGCGCCGATCTGATCGGCTACTACGCCCCGCATGAGGGCTCGGCCACCACCGCCTACGCCGCCTACAGCATCGACAGCCTCGCCGCCTACGAAGCATATCGCGCCCGTCTCGCCGCGGATCCGGCGGGCAAGGCCAATTACGAATTCGCCCGCCGCGAAAAGTTCATCTTGAAAGAGGACCGCATCTTCCTGAAGCTGGTGTCGGGGCCGCATGGACCGCGGCAGCTGTTCCAGACCGCGGTCAAGGAGGAGATATGATCGCTGTCATCTTCGAGGTGCAACCGGCTGAGGGAAAGCGCGATGCCTATCTCTGCATCGCTGCCGAACTGCGGCCGCTGCTCGACGGCATAGACGGTTTCATCTCGATCGAGCGCTTCCAGAGCCTGGGCGATCCCAACCGCGTCCTGTCGCTGTCCTTCTGGCGCGATGAGGAAGCGGTGAAAGCCTGGCGCAACACGGAAGAGCATCGGCAGGCGCAGCATGCGGGCCGCGGCGGAATATTTGCCGGCTATCGGTTGCGGATTGCGCATGTGGTGCGGGATTACGGGCTGACGGAGAGGGACGAGGCGCCAGAGGATAGCAGGGCGGTGAATGGGTGACTAGGTATCGGCGTCGCGCCAGGCCCCCTCATCCGGCCGCTTCGCGGCCACCTTCTCCCCGCTGGGGAGAAGAGACTGGCGCAGGCTTCGAAAATCTCCTCTCCCCTCGGGGAGAGGTCAGCCGAGCGAAGCGGAGGCTGGGTGAGGGGGCGCTTGGCGCTCACGCATTCCCGATCAGCACCCCGGCCGCAAACACCAGCGCCCCGCCCAGCACCACCTGAAACGCTGCGCGCAGGAAGGGCGTCTGCATGTAGCGGTTCTGCACGAAGGCGATCGCCCACAATTCGAAGAACACCACCACGGCCGCCACCGCCGTCGCCGTCCAGAAATGCGGGATGATGTAAGGCAGCGCGTGGCCCAGCCCACCCAGCGTCGTCATGATGCCGACGGTCAGGCCGCGCTTGATGGGCGAGCCACGCCCCGACAGCTTGCCGTCGTCCGAAGCGACTTCGGTAAAGCCCATCGAGATGCCGGCGCCGATCGAGGCGGCGAGGCCGACCAGCAGCGTCTGCCAGGTGTCGTGCGTGGCAAACGCGGCGGCAAAGATCGGCGCCAGTGTCGACACCGAGCCGTCCATCAGCCCGGCCAGTCCCGGCTGCACATAGGTCAGGATGAACTGGCGCTGCTCGGCGCTGGCTTCCTCGTCCTTCACCTCGCCCGGCACAAGTTTCTGCTCCAGCCGATGCGCCGAATTCTCATGGCTTTGCTCGGCCGCTGCAAGGTCGTTGAGCAGTTTTCGGGTCGAGGCGTCGCTGGTGCGCTTGGCCGCCTCGACATAGAAGCGATAGGCCTGCCGCTCCATCTCTTCGGCTTGGCGGCGCACATGCTCGATGCCCAGCGGCCGCACCAGCCAGTCGGGCTTGCGCTCGTAATAGCCTTTCACGTGCTCGCGGCGCAGCAGCGGAATGCGCTCGCCGAAACGCTTGCGGTAGAGCTCGATCAGGGAATCACGATGCCCGTCCTCCTCCTCCGCCATCGCCTCGAACACTTTCGCCGATTGCGGAAAACTGTCCGCCAGCCCGTCGGCATAGGCGCGGTAGATGCGCCCGTCATCCTCTTCGGACGAAATTGCCAGCGCCAGGATCTCCTGTTCCGACAGCGTTTCGAAAGGACGGCGGCCGAAACCGAAGACACGGGAAAGCATGAGAAATTCACCCCAGTTTAGAACAATTCTAAACTAGGCGCTGCAGTCTCCGCGGTCAATCACCAGTCAAGAAATGTTGAAGCGCCGTATTGCAACGCGCTCTTCATTATCGGCAAATGTTCACCTATATTGTCGCGACACGCAAGCGAAAGGCATGAGCAAGATGACGGCAAAGCCGCACGACCACTTCGATCCGAAACCCGTCCTCGATCTGATCGCCAGCATCGAGGCCGATTTGCAGCGGCTGAAAGGCCTGGTCGAACAGCAGGTCGAAAAATTCGACCCCGCCAATCCGCACAACAAGGCGCCCGACGGCAAGCTGACCGAGGAGGGCGTCGAATGCTGCTACCGCCTGTTCGACGAAGGCAGGTCGCGCTACTCGGTCGCCCAGCAGATGAAGATCTCGTTTGCCGCCGCGACGCACCGGTTCAACTCCTGGCGCAAGGCGGGCGGGCCGAAGCGGCAGAGGGCGTTGCTGGGATAATTGGCGAAAGCCGCGGCGGAACCCGATCTCCCCCCTCGTGGGGGAGATGGCCGGCAGACCAGAGGGGGGCACTGTCCCGCCGACCTTTCCCTGCCTAAAGCCCAGCACCGTCATCCGTTCAGGATGCGCCTCCAAGCTCAGCCGCAATCACAATTATGCTGGCAGACATTGTCGATGTCGCGGATGACGTCGTCATTCCAGAACCGCAGGACGGTCCAGCCATCTTGTTCGAGGTGCGATGTCCGCGTTTCTTCACCGGCAGCCGCGCCGGCGTCCGCATGCTGGGCGCCATCGACTTCGATGACCAGCTTCTTCTCCGGGCAAGCGAAATCGACGATGTAGGCGGCAATCGGAAATTGTCGCCGGAAGCCAAGCCCATCAGCCGGTGGGCACGAAGTTCGTTCCAGAGCTTGAGTTCGGCTGGCGTCAGGGCTTTGCGCATCGATCTGGCGTTTGCGCGATGTCGAGGCGGTAGAGGCGTGTGCGGCATTACGATGCTCGGTNATTGACGTCGGCGGGACAGCGCCCCCCTCTGTCCTGCCGGACATCTCCCCCACTTGGGGGGAGATTGGCTGTACTTCCTACGGCGTCAGTTCAATTTCCTCCGTCTCGCCGCCATTGCAGGTGTAGCAGCAATCCTCACATCTTTCCTTGTTGTTGGGGCCGACGCCCCAATAGGTTCCCTCGTCGCCGTCCACCCAGGCGCCGTAGCAGATGGACTCGCCTTCGTCGCACGAGACCGGGATCTGCTTGGTTTCGCCATCGTCGAGATAGAAGTCCTTGTCGTTGCCCGGCCAGACATAGTCGCGGTCCTGGCTGTAGAGCTCGAGGCGCATGGCGTTGGGATGGCTGTTCTTGACGGCGAAGGTGATGTCGGCGGCGTGAGCGGCCGGCGCAAACAGCGCGGCAAGCGAGAGCGCGACGACGACGCGGCGCAGACAAGTGAAAAACATGGTGTTTCCCCCGAGGCAAATCGGCCCCCCGGCCGAGGGAATCAGCATCGCATGATGGCGGCTGACATTGAAGGGCGGGGCGTGACTGATTTTGGGGGGATTGGGAAAGGGCGGAACTGCTGATCTCCTCCCTCGTGGGGGAGATGCCTGGCAAGGCAGAGGGGGGCGCTGTCCCGCCGACCTCTCATTCCTGCAGCCGCGCCATGTCAATTTTAGGCTTGCTGATCCATACGCTGGCGATCCTTCGCGCCCCCTCTGTCCTGCCGGACATCTCCCCCACGAGGGGGGAGATCAGCAGCTTCGGCGCCCCGCCCCTCACTCAACCAGATCGATCGTCTCGGTCGTCTTCTCCACGCAGATGAAACAGCACGTATCGCATGGCTGGTCATTATCCGGCCCGACACCGGCGGAGACCGCATCATTGCCATTCACCCAGGCGCCATAGCAGATGTTCTCGCCGGAATTGCACGAGATCGGCACCGATTTCTGCGAGCTGGGCTCAATCAGGAACACCTGGTCGCCGCCCGGCCACGACATCTTGCGATCACGGCTGAACAGCTCCACCGCCACCGCTTGGCTGCGCAAATTCTTGACGAAGAACGCCATATCGGCGGCATGCGCCGGGGTGGCGATGAGGAGGACGGCAAGGGTGAGGCGGAGCATGGCGGCGGGTTTCCGAATCGGAGACGCACGCTCGCATGGTCGGGGAAGAAGCGCCATCTTCCCTTCTCCCCCTGTGGGAGAAGGTGGCCTCGCGAAGCGAGGTCGGATGAGGGGTGTTCCAGGGAACGCAAGCGTCTCACTCCGCTGGAACACCCCTCATCCGGCTCGGCGCTATCGCGCCGATCCACCTTCCCCCACAAGGGGGGAAGGAAAAGTCAGCGCCCCACCTTCACATGCGGAGCCAGCCGCCGGATCGCGTCAATCACCTCGGCGACTTCAGCAACGTCCATATCCAGCCGGCAAAAGTCAGCACCAGGAACGATAGCCGGCGGCGGGCAGCGGCGCCGAGGTTGGCAGCAAGGGAGAGCCCCACAGCACCATGGCCACCGTCACCACAAACAGCACGGCGGCGATGAGGCCGGTGAGCCGCATCCAGAGTGCAAAGGTGTTCGCCGCGCCGATCAGGACCAGCGCTGCCGCCCACAGCGAGATGCCGCCGACATAGGAGGGAACGCTGGCCTCCAGCCCCGCCGCATTGCCTGATATGATCAAGCTCTCGCCGACGAGGAAGGTGAGGAACCCGGCGGCTACGCACTCGTTGCCCAGCCGCTGGTATTTCATGGTCAGCAGCGCGGTTGCCACCACAAGCGCCACGCCATCGATCGCCCAGAGTGTTTCACGCAGCGGAGCGCTGGTGACGAAGGTGCCGGCCAGGCCGAAGGCGCCACCGATGGCGAGGCCGATTGCGGCGATGGTGTCGAGATTGGAGCGCATCGAGACCTCCCCCATACCGCCTCAGGATACTTCAGGAAGGGATGTTCTCCAATGGCGGCCTCAAGGAGAGGCAGGCTGTTGCAGTACGAACCCGCGCGGTTCACACAAACAACCTCATCTAGTCGCTTTGTAGAAACATCATGAAGCGTGCAGAAACGAGATTGACCACAAAGCTCGATCTCGATCTACAATGAGCCAAACTAAAATAAATAAAGGGAGGGGTGAATTCATGGCTTGGGACGATGACTTGCTGGTGGGAACATCAGCTTATGAAATAGCTGCCGATGCGGCGAATAGGCTTCGTGTAATTGCGGGGCCTGGCACTGGAAAATCGTTCTCTATGAGGAGGCGTGTCGCGCGACTAGTCGAGAGCGGCGCAGATCCAGAGCGAATTTTGGCGGTCACCTTTACTCGAATAGCCGCCGAAGACGTTCGACGAGAGTTGAACAAGCTCGATGTTGAGGGTGCAGACGAGATTCAGGCACGAACCCTACATAGCTTTGCTATGCGGATACTTCGAAAACAGTGGGTGATCAATTTACTTGGACGCGTTACAAGGCCGCTCCTAAATTTCGAAATTGAACCACTCCTATATGATCTCGGAGACAATCGATTTGGCAATAAGGGTGCACGCGAGAAGCGGATTAAGGCATATGAAGCTGCCTTCGCTCGTTCTCAAGACGATGATCCTATAGAGGCGGCAGATGCGGTCGACCGAGAATTTCGACACGCTCTTGTTGACTGGATGACATTTCATAAATGCATTCTTCTCGGCGAGGCGATTCCATTTTTGTACATCTATCTCAGAGATAACCCAGCGTCGCCAGAGTTTGATTTATTCGACTATATTCTGGTCGACGAATATCAAGACCTGAATAAGGTCGAGCAGAGTGTCGTAAAACTCCTTGGACGGGATGCAAACGTCATAATTGTTGGCGATGAGAATCAATCAATCTACAGTTTCAAGCATGCACATCCCGAGGGGATCATCGAGTGGGAGGATGACAATTTAGACCGGTCTGATCACGAATTGACCACCTGCTATCGGTGTCCTGGGCGAGTAGTCTCGATGGCAAACAGCCTTATCGCTCACAACCCGGGGGGCAATGCGCATCCACTAGAGGCACGCCAGGGGAACGGTGACGGCATTGTCAGCATAGTCCAATTCGCAGGAATTGATGAGGAGGCCAATGGGATTGCAGCTGATATTGTACAGAAGATCGCCGCCGGTTCCGATCCCGGCGATATTATCGTTCTAACTCCCAGAAAGAAGCTCGGATTAAAAATTTCAGATGCCCTCCGCGAGGCAGGCATAGCTTGTCGCGACTACCTATCCGAAAGCGAGCTTGAAACGGATGAGGTTACGGAGAAATTGGCGCTCCTCATGGTGGCAGGAGATCGAGATGACCGGCCAGCACTTAGATGGCTCCTAGGGTACGGGAGTAATGATTTTCGAGCGGGGCAATACAGACGCTTACGTGCGAAATGCACGGAACATGACATATCGCCATGGGAAGCTCTTGAGCGGTCTGAGGCTGGTACTTTGCAGTTGCCGCAGTGCCAGACGCTGAGAACTCGATTTAGAGAGATTCAGAATGAAATCGAAATGATCTCGGAGCTGGACAGCGCCTCTGATGTGCTAGATGCACTTTTCCCTCCGGGTGACCCCTCGTTTACGCGCATACGCGAGCTGTTCGAAGGCGAAATCGACGAGGATACCGAGATTAGCGACGTCCGGAAGCTCATTTTGGAGAAAATCTATGAGCCCAATTATCCGGATGACGTCGACTACGTTCGCATAATGACGCTTTATGGAAGCAAGGGGCTAGGGAGCCCCATCTTATATATTACTAGCCTTGTCGATGGCTTGCTCCCTAGGTTTCCGGACGCAGATGACACCCCTGCAGAGGTAGAAAGAAAGCGACAAGAACAAAGGCGCTTATTTTATGTAGCGCTGACGCGAGTTAAATCCGTACCGGACGAAAATAAGCCAGGAGAGCTGACGTTGTCGAGCTTTCGACAATTTGGATATGCGGAAGCATTCAATCTGAATAACGGAAATGCGAACGCACAAGCAAGCCGCTTCCTCGCAGAGCTCGGCCCAAGGCGGCCTGCGCCCGTTAGACGCTGAGATTTTTGACGGCAAGTTTCTGCTGCGCTACGCGATGGAACACCCACCGGGTCGATGCGTCCGGCCGAAGGCCGGACCGCTTAATCGCCCATCTTAAGCGCCTGGATAAACGCCTCCTGCGGAATATCCACCTTGCCGAACTGGCGCATCCGCTTCTTGCCCTCTTTCTGCTTGTCCAGCAGCTTGCGTTTGCGCGAGACGTCGCCGCCATAGCACTTCGCGGTGACGTCCTTGCGCAGCGCCGAGATGGTTTCGCGGGCGATGACCTTGCCGCCGATGGCGGCCTGGATCGGGATCTTGAACAGATGGTTCGGGATCAGCTCCTTCAGCTTTTCGCACATCTGGCGGCCGCGCTTTTCCGCCGCCGTGCGGTGGACCAGCATGGACAGCGCATCGACCGGCTCCTCATTGACCAGGATCGACATTTTTACCAAGTCGCCTTCCTTGTAGTCGGTCAGATGATAGTCGAAGGAGGCGTAGCCCTTGGAGATCGATTTTAGGCGATCATAGAAGTCAAAAACCACTTCGTTGAGCGGCAGGTCGTAGATCAGCATGGCGCGCTTGCCGACATAGGACAGGTCGGCCTGGATGCCGCGCCGGTCCTGGCAGAGCTTCAGGATGCCGCCGAGATAGTCGTCGGGCGTCAATATGGTGGCGCGGATCCACGGCTCCTCGATGGCCGAGATCTTCACCACGTCGGGCATGTCGGCCGGGTTGTGCAGTTCCTTCACCGAGCCGTCATTGAGCAGCAGCCGGTAGACGACGGACGGTGCCGTGGCGATCAGGTCGAGGTTGAACTCGCGCTCCAGCCGCTCCTGGATGATCTCCAGATGCAAGAGGCCGAGGAAGCCGCAGCGGTAGCCGAAGCCGAGCGCCGCACTGGTTTCCATTTCATAGGAGAAGGACGCGTCGTTGAGGCGCAGTTTGCCGACGGCGGCGCGCAGATCCTCGAAATCGGCGGCGTCGACCGGGAACAGGCCGCAGAACACCACCGGCTGCGCCGGCTTGAAGCCGGGCAAAGCATGCGCGGTCTGGCGCTTATCCTCGGTGATGGTGTCGCCGACGCGGGTGTCGGCCACTTCCTTGATCGAGCCGGTGAAGAAGCCGAACTCGCCGGGGCCGAGCTCGTCGACATTGATGCGGGCGGGCGTGAACACGCCGGTGCGCTCGACCAGGTGTTTTGCGCCGGTGCCCATCATGCGGATGGTCGCGCCCTTTTTCAGCACGCCGTCGATGATGCGCACCAGAACGATGACGCCGAGATAAGCGTCGTACCAGCTGTCGACCAGCATGGCTTTCAGCGGTGCCGAGGCATCGCCTTCGCGCGGCGGCGGCAATTGGTGGACGATTGCCTCCAGCACATCGGGAATGCCCAGACCCGTCTTGGCCGAGATCAGCACGGCGTTGGAGGCGTCGATGCCGATGACTTCCTCGACCTGCTCGCGGATGCGCTCGGGCTCGGCGGCCGGCAGGTCGACCTTGTTCAGCACCACGACGATCTCGTGATTGTTGTCGATGGCCTGGTAGACATTGGCCAGCGTCTGCGCCTCGACGCCCTGGGAGGCATCGACGACCAGCAGCGAGCCTTCGCAGGCGGCGAGCGAACGCGACACTTCATAGGCGAAGTCCACATGGCCGGGCGTGTCGATGAGGTTGAGGATATAGTCCTCGCCATTGTTGGCGCGGTATTTCAGCCGCACCGTCTGCGCCTTGATGGTGATGCCGCGCTCGCGCTCGATGTCCATCGAGTCCAGCACCTGCTCCTTCATGTCGCGCAGCTCCAGCCCGCCGGTGGACTGGATCAGCCGGTCGGCAAGCGTGGATTTGCCATGGTCGATATGGGCGACGATGGAGAAATTGCGGATGTGGTCGAGAGGCGTGCTCATGATGGGGCGGCTTTAGCAGGGGCGGGTTGCAGGGGCAAGCGGGGTGGCGGTGCCCTTGCCTTCTCCCCTTGTGGGAGAAGGTGGATCGGCGCGCAGCGCCGAGACGGATGAGGGGTGTTCCAGCTTGACGCCGGCGTTCTTTCACCGCCATGGCTGCAAACTGACATCCCTTACATAAGCGATTATCGTGGTGCAGACGCTGTCCATGTCTTTCAGGACATCGTCGTTCCAAAAGCGCAACACACGAAAGCCTCTCGCCTCCAGTTCCGTTCTACGGGCCTGGTCTGACTCTGAGTCCGCATGCTGACTCCCATCGATCTCGATGATGAGGAGTGATTCAAGACAAGCGAAATCGGCGACGTATTTTCCAACAGGAACTTGGCGCCGAAATTTAATCCGATCGAGCCTGCGGTCACGTAGTTCGTGCCACAGTTTGTCTTCCGCCTCCGTCATTTCACGTCGGAGCGAACGGGCAAAGTTTCGTTTGGCAGGAGCGACGGGCTGATGTGGCATGACGTTAGATTAACCAACGTCTCACTCCGCTGGAACACCCCTCATCCGTCTCGGCGCTTCGCGCCGATCCACCTTCTCCCACAAGGGGAGAAGGCAACGACGCGTCCGCCCCCAATCACGAAGCGGTGAACCATGTAACGAAGCCTCGGGCAGCGACGAAGTGTGGGATGAACCCGCCGCAACGGAGACCCCCGATGACTGGACTTAACCCAAAACGCGCCGGCATGCTGGCTGCCGCAGGCGCGGCGCTGATGATGCTTGGCGGCACCGCCTTCGCCCAGCCGCTCACCGTGGTCGAATTGTTCACCAGCCAGGGCTGTTCGTCTTGCCCGCCGGCCAATGCCAACCTGATCAAGGTCAAGGACCAGCCGGGCGTTCTGGCGCTGTCGTTCAACGTCACCTACTGGGACTATCTCGGCTGGAAAGACATTTTCGGCCGCGAGGAATTTACCCAGCGCCAGGTGCGCTATGAGCCGTCGCTCGGCCGCTCCGGCCCGTTCACGCCGCAGGTGGTGGTCAATGGCGGTGCCGATGCGGTGGGCGCGGCATCAGGCGAGATCGAGCAGCTGATTTCCGCAAGTGGCCGCACGAACGGGCCGACGCTGTCGCTCGACGGCGGCAAGATCAGCATCGGCGCCGGTTCCGCGCCGGCCGGCCGCGCCGATGTCTGGCTGGTCCGCTACAACAAGGGCGTCGTCGAAGTGCCGGTGGCGCGCGGCGAGAACACCGGCCGCACGCTGCCGCATGCCAATGTCGTGCACTCGCTGGAGAAACTCGGCAGCTGGAGCGGCGACGCCACCACACTGCCGCTGCCGGCGGCAAGCGGCGGGCTGAGCACCGCGGTGCTGGTGCAGTCGCCGGGTGGCGGGCCGATCCTGGCTGCAGCCGCCGACTGATTCTTTTTCTACGCAACGCCGCTAGCGCGGCATAACCGGGCTCGCATCCGCGCGCCCTCTTCAAGGAGGAAATACCATCATGACCAAGACCCTGACCGCGCTCGCCCTTGCGCTTTCGATGACCGGCTTCGCCGCCGGCGCCCGTGCCGACGAAGCGACCAACGCCATGAAGCCGGCGATGGCCACCGATGCGATGAAGCCCGTGACCGATGCCATGGCGCCGGCGACCGGTGCCATGAAGCCCGCCGACCCAATGGCGACGAATGCAATGAAACCCGCCACCGACGCCATGAAGCCGGCCGATGCGATGAAGCCCGCAACGGATGCGATGAAGCCGGCGGACGCCATGGCGCCCGCGCAATAAGGCTTGGTCCCATGGCCCGGCCGCACAATGGCCGGGCCGGCGCACGGCAATTTGAGAAACCAGGCGGGACGTTCTGTCGTATAGTCTTCGCCACCATCAAGGAGATCAGACATGACCGGCATTGCAAGGACGAGAACGCCGATCTTCAAGAGCGCGCTTGCCGCGCTCATCGTCGCCGCCGCCGCGGCTGCCTTCTGGCAGAGCCCGGCGCGCTCGGCCGAGGACGCGGTGGTGATCCCGCCGCCGGCAGTGGACGAGAAGGCCGCCAGCGGCAGCGAGAAGGCTATCTTCGCCGGCGGCTGCTTCTGGGGCGTGCAGGGCGTGTTCCAGCACGTCAAGGGCGTGACCAAGGCCGTCTCCGGCTACACCGGCGGCGCCAAGGATGACGCCGTCTACGAAACGGTGGGCAGCGGCCGCACCGGCCACGCCGAATCGGTCGAGATCACCTACGATCCGTCCAAGGTGACGTACGGCCAGCTGCTGCAGGTCTATTTCTCGGTCGCCCACAACCCGACGCAGTTGAACTTCCAGGGCCCCGACTCGGGCACCCAGTACCGCTCGACCATCTTTGCCGAGAACGATGCGCAGCAGAAGATCGCCCAGAGCTACATCGCCCAGCTCGACCAGGCGAAGGTGTTTGCCAAGCCCATCGTCACCACGCTGGAGACGGGCAAAACCTTCTATCCGGCCGAGGAATATCACCAGGACTTTTTGACGCTGAACCCGACCTACCCCTACATCGTCTACAACGACCTGCCCAAGGTGGCGAATTTGAAGGCGCTGTTCCCGGGGTTGTACAGCGAGAAGCCGGTGCTGGTGCTGGCGGGGAAGAGCTGAGGGGCGATAGGACTTGGCCGGACGCAGAGAGCGGCGACGCCCTACCTGAGACGCCAGCGGGACAGCACCCCGCTCTGCCCTTCCGGGCATCTCCCCCTCAAGGGGTGAGATTGGCAGCGTCGCTGACGGTGCTCATCTTGCAAGGTTGGCGAAGGCCGCAGTGAGGAGCTGATCTCCCCCCGAAAGGGGGAGATGGCCGGCAGGCCAGAGGGGGGTGCCTCGCGCAAACCGCGATTAGAGAGCCCTTCAATCATACGTCAGATCCGTCGCCTTCCCGCCGAACACCCGATACGCATAGAACGAATAGAAGATGATCACCGGCAGCACGACCACCGTGCCGGCGAGGATGATGGCCAGGCTTTCCGTCGCCGACGCCGCCTGCCAGATGGTCAGCCTGTCGGGCACCACGAAGGGATAGAACGACCAGGCAAGCCCGGCAAAGCCGAGCGCGAAGATGGCGGCGAGCGTCAGGAACGGCCGCAGCGCGTGGCGATCGTCGGGCTTGGGCAGGTGGAAGGTCTGCCGCCACAGCCACAGGAACAGCAGCGCCGACAGGATCGGCAGCGGCGACAGATAGAGCATTTCGGGCCAGACGAACCATTTGGCGAAGATGCGCGGACTGGCGAATGGGGTCGCCAGCGACACCGCCGCCATGCCGAGCGCGGTCAGCACCAGGGCCGTGCGCAGCCAGGCCACCGCCTTCCTCTGCAATTCGCCCTCGGTCTTGTAGATGACCCAGGCCGCGCCCATCGCTGCATAGGCCGCCGACAGGCAGAGCGCCACCAGCGCGCCGAAAGCGATACCGCCAAAACCGACATCGAGGCCAAGCACATAGACGCCGAGCATATAGCCTTGCGCCAGCGAGGCGATGACGGAACCGAGGAAGAAAATGCGGTTCCAGCGATGCTTCTTGCCGGCGGGCACCTTGGCGCGGAAATCGAAGGCGACGCCGCGCAGGATGAGGCCGACCAAAAGCACGAAGACGGGAATGTAGAGCGCGGTGAGGATGACGCCATGCGCCAGCGGGAAGGCGACCAGGAGCAGGCCGACGGCCAGCACCAGCCAGGTCTCGTTGGCATCCCAGAACGGGCCTATTGCCGCGATCATGGTGTCCTGCTCGGCATCTTCGGCGACCGAGAACAGGATGCCGATGCCGAGATCGAAACCGTCGAGAATGACGTAGATCAGGATGGCGAGGCCCATCAGGCCGGCGAAGATCAGGGGCAGCGCGGTTGGCCAGTCGAAGGTCATCGGTCTGTCATCCCCCTCATCAACGGTTCTGCCCTTCGCTATGGCTCCGGGCGTTCGTCATTCGAAAAGCCAAATCGTTGGCTTTTCGTCCGCTACGCGGACCATTCCTCACTCCGCTGCGGCCGGTTGCGACATCGCCGTCTTCATGACGCCCGGCAGCGGCGAGGTGTCGCCGTCCTTGGCCGCCTTCAGCGCCAGGTGCACCAGCACGCCGAGATAGGCGATCAACAGCAGCACATAGAGGATGAGATAGATGGCGAGCGTCAGCGCGACATGGCTGCCGGCGACTGGGCCGATAGCGTCGGCGGTTTTCAGCACGCCGGTGACCAGCCAGGGCTGGCGGCCGATTTCGGTGGTGTACCAGCCGGCCAGCGTCGCCAGCCAGCCGGAGAGCGCCATCGGCACCATCAGCATGGCCAGCGGCCTCGGCAGGCTGTGGCGGCGCTTGAGGAAGAAGGTCGCCGACCACGAGACGATGAGCATCAAAATGCCGGTGCCGACCATGATGCGGAAGCCCCAGAACACCGGGAAGACCGGCGGATGCAGGCCGGGATAGTCGTTGAGCCCCGGCACGATACCGCTGGTGGAATGGCGCAGCACCAGGCTGGCGCCGTCGGGAATGGCGATCTCCAATTTGTTTTTCTTCGCCGCCTCGTCGGGCAGCGCAAACAGCACCAGCGGCACGTTGGGGCCGGTGTTCCAGTTCGCCTCCATGGCCGCGATCTTCTGCGGCTGGTGCTCCAGCGTATTCAGCCCGTGCTGGTCGCCGGCGAAGATCTGGATCGGGATCAGGATGGCGGCGGTGAAGACGCCGGTGCGCAGCGCCTTCCACATCGATTCCGACCGGTCGCCGGTGAGATAGCGCAGCGCCGACAGGCCGGCGATCAGGAACGACACCGTCAGGCCGGAGGCAAGCAGCATATGCGTCAGACGGTAGGGCATGGACGGGTTGAAGACGATCGCCCACCAGTCGACGGGATGCGCCTTGCCATCGATCATCTCGAAGCCGGCCGGCGTCTGCATCCAGGAGTTCAGCGCAATGATCCAGAAGGCCGACAGCGTGGTGCCGCCGGCGACCAATACCGTCGCCAGCGTGTGGACGCGGTTGGAGACGCGGCGGAACCCGAACAGCATGATGCCGAGGAAGGCCGCTTCGAGGAAGAAGGCGGTGAGGATCTCGTAGGCAAGCAGCGGCCCGGCGATGTTGCCTACATGCTCCATATAGCCCGGCCAGTTGGTGCCGAACTGGAAGCTCATGGTGACGCCCGAGACCACGCCCATGGCGAAGGACAGCGCGAACACCTTTACCCAGGTGAAATAGGCGCGCATCCAGGCGGAATCGCCGGTGGCGTTGTAGCGGAGCTTGAAGAACAGCAGCACCCAGCCAAGCGCAATCGTGATGGTCGGAAACAGGATGTGGAACGAGATATTCGCCCCGAACTGCATTCGCGACAGGATGAGCGGGTCCATGCGGGCTCCGGCTGCTGTTTGTTGGCGCAGAATAGGCGGCGGATGCGGTCCGGTCAAAGCGGCTTGGCGTCACGCGGGGCGCGTTGTCGCAGCAGATCGTATCAAACCGTCAGCGCCCCGACACCCCCATGACGAAACGGCAAAAGGGGAACGTTTGTCCACAATTGTCAGCAGCGGCATTGACTTCCGAGCCTGCACACCGACATTCAGCGCAATAATAATCCCCGCCTCTTTCAAACAGTCGTTTTCGGCCTCATGTCTTCCACGAATTTGCCTTCCATCATTTCGATTGCCGGGGTCACCAAGACCTACGCCACCGGCTTCAAGGCGCTGAAGGAAATCAACCTCGACATCGAACGCGGCGAGATTTTCGCGCTGCTGGGGCCGAACGGCGCCGGCAAGACGACGCTGATCTCGATCGTCTGCGGCATCGTCAACCGTTCGTCGGGAACGGTGACCGTCGACGGCCACGACATCAACCGAGACTACCGCGCCGCGCGCAGCCTGATCGGGCTGGTGCCGCAGGAGTTGACCATCGATGCGTTCGAGAGCGTCTGGGCAACCGTCACCTACAGCCGCGGCCTGTTTGGCAAGGCGCCCAATCCGGGCTTCGTCGAAAAGGTGCTGCGCGACCTGTCGTTGTGGGACAAGAAGGACGCCAAGGCGATCACGCTGTCGGGCGGCATGAAGCGGCGGCTGATGATTGCAAAGGCGCTGTCGCATGAGCCGCGCATCCTGTTCCTCGACGAACCCACGGCCGGCGTCGACGTCGAACTGCGCCAGGACATGTGGGCGATGGTGCGGCGGCTGCGCGACGATGGCGTCACCATCATCCTCACAACGCACTATATCGAAGAGGCCGAGGCGATGGCCGACCGTGTCGGTGTCATCAACCGCGGCGAGATCATCCTGGTCGAGGGCAAGGCCGAACTGATGCGCAAGCTCGGCCGCAAGCGCCTGATCGTGGAATTGCGCAACCCGCTCACCGCCATTCCCGATGCATTCTCGCACTACGCCTTGGAGCTGTCGGGCGATGGCACACAGCTGACCTACACCTATGACAACCAGAGCGAACGCCCCGGCGTCGCATCGCTGCTGCGCGAACTCGAGACGGCCGGCATCCAGTTTCGCGACATGGACACGCAAAACAGCTCGCTCGAGGAGATCTTCGTCAATCTGTTGAGGCAAGAGCCATGAATTGGCGAGCAGTATGGGCGATCTACCGGGTCGAGATGGCGCGTGCGTTCCGCACCGTGCTGCAGAGCATCGTCTCGCCGGTGATCTCGACATCGCTTTATTTCGTCGTCTTCGGCTCGGCCATCGGCTCGCGCATCACCGAGATCGACGGCATCAGCTACGGCGCCTTCATCGTGCCCGGCCTGATCATGCTGTCGCTGTTGACGCAGTCGATCTCCAACGCCTCCTTTGCCATCTATTTCCCGAAATTCGTCGGCTCCATCTACGAGCTCTTGTCGGCGCCGGTGTCGTATCTGGAGATCGTCATCGCCTATGTCGGCGGCGCCGCGACCAAGTCGATCATCCTCGGCTTGATCATCCTGGCGACGGCCTCGCTGTTCGTGCCGCTCACCATCCAGCATCCGTTCTGGATGCTGGCCTTCCTTGTCTTGACGGCGGTGACCTTCAGCCTGTTCGGCTTCATCATCGGCATCTGGGCGAAAAGCTTCGAGCAATTGCAGCTGGTGCCGCTGTTGATCATCACGCCGCTGACCTTCCTCGGCGGCAGCTTCTATTCGATCAACATGCTGCCCGAGACCTGGCGCACGGTGACGCTGTTCAACCCGGTCGTCTACCTGATCAGCGGTTTCCGCTGGAGCTTTTACGGCAAGTCCGATGTCTCGGTCGCCGTCAGCCTGGGCATGACGATGGTGTTCCTCGCCATCTGCATCGCCATCGTCGCTTGGATCTTCCGGACCGGCTACCGGCTGCGCAACTGACCTTGCCGCTCTAAAGCGCGTCGCGTTTGAACGGACTCAGGCGACGCGCATGTCGTTTGCTCAAAATGGGGACCACTTTTGAGCGACATGCAAATAGGCGATCGCCCGTGCGCCGGTCAAATCAACAGTTTTGCTGGGGGCAAATTGGCCACGTTGGCCGCCACGCTTCTTGCTAGATCGCCTTGATGAGGCGCAGCAACCCCAGCATCTCGATCAGCCTGCCTTGGCGGAAGGCGATGTAGGTCGGTTCTTCGACGCCATGGAAGCGGCGCTTGAACGCCGCCTGGCCCTTGAGGTTGAACTTGCTGCGGTTGACCCAGGGCGACTCATAGGCCCGCTCGAAGGCGTTGCGCCAGAAGCTCGATTCGGCAAAGCCGTTGGCTCCGACGTCGAGCATCGGCGACAGGCCGAGCGTGACGACCGAAATGCCCTCATTGCGAAACCGGTCGACGGCGAATTTGGTCAGCCCGATTTCGGCATGCGGCGAGGCATCGATGTGCTTGCGCTTGAACGAGGTGGTGTAGCCGATCACCTTGCCGCCGCTGAACATCGGATCGAAATCGAGCAGGGCGACGAGCTCGCCTTCCGGGCTGTAGAGCACGAAACGGCGCATATCGATGCCGAGATGATCGGCAAAGGGGCGGTTGAGGAACGCCATCTCCCAGCGCTTGACGATGCGGTCGGCCCGCCAGTTCTGTGACAGGCGCTGGACCTCGTCGAGATAGACCGCTCCTTCGCCAAAGGAAAACCCCTTCTTCAAGAGCCAGCGTTCGGAATAGCGCACGGTTTCGTTGCGCTTGCCGGAAAAATCGTGAGCCGGCAGTTCCAGCCGCGTGTCGACGCCGAGACGGTTGACCTGGTAGCCGAGCCCGGCCAGCACGCGCGCCGTCGGTTCGCCGATCTGCACGAACCACGGGCTGTCGGCGGCTTCGACAAAGCGCCTGATATAGTCGGGCCGATCGGCCGGATGGGCCACCGGGTCACCGAGCGCGAAATGGTGCTTCATCTTGGTGCCGAAGGCGATGTAGCCGTCGGCGTCACCGAAATAGGACAGTTTTTGCTGCACGGCGGTCGAATAGGCCAGCGAGAAGTCGCCGTGGCGGCGGACAAGCGCCAGCCGCTCGACATGCGAAAAATCCTGGCGCGGCACCTTGGCTGCGGCGCCCTCCAGCAGTCTGTCGAGAAAGATACGCAAGGAGGGCATGGTCGAGCTTCCGCGTGCCGATGATAAACAGAGGCTTGCCCCCAAGGCCTCGAATCAGTCGCATTGACGCGACCTCATTATCGATCATATCGCCCCTGTGCCATATGGGACGTGCCACATAGGACGGGTCCCCCATGGCGCACCTAAAAGGAAATCTCGACCGAATGGCGGCTACGACAAGCGAAACGATGCCTATCGTCCTGGGGCCGAAAGGACCCGACGATACGGTTATCGTCATCGGCGCCGGCGCGGCGGGGCTGGCGGCCGCCGACGCGCTTGGCCGGCGCGGCGTGCGGGNCGGCGTGCGGGTCGTCGTGCTTGAAAAGGAGCCGCGGATCGCCGAACCGTGGCGACGGCGGCACGAGAAGCTGACCCTCAACACGCATCGCGCGCTATCGGCCCTGCCCGGCCTTGCCTATCCGCCACGCACCGCCGCCTTTCCGAACAAGGATGCCATCGTCGGTTATCTCCAGGATTTTGCCCGCGCGCGCGGCGTAAGGGTCGAATTCGGCACCGCCGCCGAGCGGATCGGACGCAGAGGCAATGGCTGGCTCGTCCATACGGGCCGGGAAACGCTGAGCGCCCGCAATGTCATCGTCGCCACCGGCCGCGACCGCTTGCCATGGACGCCGGACTGGCAAGGCAAGGCGACTTTCACCGGCAAACTTGTCCACGCCGCCGATTTCGGCACAGCGCAGGACTATGTGGGCAAAAGCGTGCTGGTGGTCGGGGCCGGAAATTCCGGCTTCGACGTGCTCAACCACCTCGCCCGTGCCGACACAAAGGCCATCTGCTTGTCAGCCAGGCAGGGTCCGTCGCTGATGCCGAAACGGATCGGCAAGGTCGCCGTGGCGCGCTTCGGCGGTTTCATGGCGATGCTGCCGACGTGGATTGCCGATGCCGCGATTGCCGCGACGCAGCGGCTGGTGTTCGGCGACCTCACCCGCTTCGGCCTGCCGCCGGCGCCGAAGGGCGGCGCCAGCCGGCTCGGCGTCGAGCAGATCGCTATTGCCGTTGACGACGGCGCCGTCGCAGCGCTGAAGGCCGGACGGATTTCGGTGGTGGCGCCGGTGGCGGCTTTCGAAGGCGCCGGCGTGCGGCTGAACGACGGCACGGTGCTCGAGCCGGATGTAGTGATCGCGGCAACCGGCTATCGCACCGGCCTGGAGGCCATGCTGGGCGATCTCGGCGTGCTCGACGCCAAGGGCGTGCCGAAGGCCAATGGCGGCACCCCGAGCGGCCAGCCCGGCCTGTGGTTCATCGGCATGCGGCCAAGCCTGACCAGCTATTTTCACAGCGCCGGACTGCAGGCCGAAGCGATTGCCCGTCAGATCGCCAGGGAGTTGTAGACGCTTCGGTGCGCTTGGTCCGACACATCTGCATGGCGGGATCGTATATTTTGGCGGTTAGCCGAAGCGCCCTGTCCCTTCGTCATTCTCGGGTCTTCGCGACGCCGCTGCGCGGCTGCTTCGCCCGTGGGATGACGAAGCTGAGAGCTTGCGGCCAATCTCCCAACGCAGGCGCTTGAATCCACTTCATGTCTTGTTATATAAGATGTTATCAAAATCGGACAAACCGACCATGGAAGACATCATTCGATCCCTTGGCTATCTAACCCTCGGCAGCAGGCTGAAGCGCATCGGCGAGCAGTTGCAGGCCGATACGCAGCGCATGCTCAATGGGCTGGAGGTGCCGGTGCAGTCCAGCCAGTATCCTCTGCTGGCCGCGCTCGACCGGCTTGGGCCGCTGCCTGTCGGCGAACTGGCGCAGTCAATGGGGATCACCCAGCCGGGGGTGACGCGCAGCGTGGCGCTGCTGGCCGAACTGGGGCTGGTCGAGGCCGCGCCATCGAACGACGACCAGCGCCGCAGGATGATCTCGCTGACCGCGAACGGCCAGCGCCTGGTCGATGTGGCGAAGCGGGACGTTTGGCCGCGCATCGAGAACGCCGTTGCCGACTTGTGCAAAGGCCTTGCGGGGCCGCTTCTCGAACAACTCTCGGCAATAGAGGACGGCCTGGCGGCGGCCCCACTCGACCGTCGTGTGAAACAGGATGTCGCGCCATGAGCCATGTCCTCGATCGTCCGGTCTGGAGCGCGCTCGACACGCGGCATCGGATCTTTGCGTATGGCGACAGGCTCGCCAGGCGCTATCCCTCCTCGATCGTCCCCTTCGCGGCTTCCGGGGCAGACGACGCTGAGAGCCTGCAGGCGCTCGCAAGCCTCATTCCTGCAGGTGAGAGCGTGTTCATGCTCCAGGCGGACCCCATTGCCCTGCCGCCGGAACTGACCGCGACCGTGACCGCCTTCGGCGTTCAGATGGTTGCCGAGGCGCCATTGCCTTCCGTGTCGGACGAGCGTGTGCAGCAGCTGACGCAGGACGACGCGGCCGAGATGCTTGCTTTGGCGTCACTGACCAAGCCCGGCCCGTTCACCCTCAAGGCGCTGAGCCTCGGCGAGTTCTGGGGCGTGAAGATCGACGGCCGGCTGGCGGCGATGGCCGGCGAGCGCATGAAGCAGCCCGGCTACAGCGAACTCAGCGGCGTCTGCTCGCATCCCGAATTTCGCGGCAGCGGCCTCGGCCGGCTGCTGTCGGTGTTCGTGGCCAACCGAATTTTTGCGCGCGGCGAAGTTCCCTACCTGCATGCCTATGCCAGCAATGCCGGCGCGGTCCGGTTGTACGAGTCCATCGGCTTCAGGCTGAGGGCAGAGATGAATGTGGCCGTCGTGCAGCGCGCCGGCTAGAGCGTTTCACCGTTTCACGGAAACGGCGAACCGCTCCTAGGCCTTTATTTTTACGCAATTCCGGACGGAAAACCGCTTCACACTTTTCCTGGAATTGCTCCAGGCCGCCTTGCGGGCCTCAGGCTGATTTCGGCTCCAACCGGCGGAAACCCACGGTTTCCATAAGCATATCTTCCTCGACCATCCCGGCATTGTGCAGCGCAAGCAGGTTCAGCGCGATCTCCCGCGCCTCCGCCGAATCGGGATGCACGTCGCGCCTGCGGCAGGCTTCGTCGAACACGCGTTGCAGCCTGGCGATGTCGTCGGGTTTCAGCAGGCCACGGTCATAGACGGACTTTGGCATGGCACTCTCCTCCAGAAGAGGTAGGGCGCCATGTTTAAATGTCCATTCTTTTCCGGGGCTTGGGTGGGCAGCTGCCTGGGTTTGCGTTAATCCGGCCCGAGCGTTGCAATCAGACCGCGATCGTGCTGCCATTCATTCAGCCACCTCTCGTCATCGTCGGGCCTGTCTCGCCGCAGTCTGCTTGACGTGTCGGCGCGCTTGCGAAACAAGGGCTGCCACAAACGACAGCGAGGCACAAAAGTGAGTTTCTGGGGACTGGCGCAGATCGTCGTTTCGACGGTGATCTTCCTGCTGGCGGCAATCGCGGCCAAGCAATGGGGGCTGGCGCCAAGCCTTGGCAAGATCGTGCTGACACTGGCGCTCTATACGGCGGGCAATCTGATGATGCTGCGGCTGGTTCGTGAGTTCGGCATGTCGGTGTCGTTCAGCCTGTCGGCGGTGATCCAACTGGTGGCGGTCAATGTGGTGGCGCTGGTGTTCTTCGGCGAACGCGTCAATGCCTTGCAGGCGACCGGCATCGTGCTGGCCATCGCGGCGGTGGTGCTGATCTCGCTCGGGCCTTACCTGCAGGGGCGACTGTAATCCGATGAAGACCCCGCGTGCGTTCACCAACTGGCTTGAATTTCCGGTGCTGCTGGCTGGGCTGGTGATAGCCGCCGGGCTGTGGGGCTTCGAGGAACTGATGGAGGTGGCGAGGGCCACCACGCCGCACGCTTTCGATACAGAGATCCTGCTCGCTTTCCGAAAAGTGGGTCAGCCGGATGTTCCCGTCGGCCCGGCATGGCTGGAAGGCGCGATGCGGGACATCACCAGCCTCGGCAGCTCCAGCGTGCTGGTGCTGATCGTAACGGCGGTGATCGTCTACCTCCTGCTGATCCGCAGGCCGAGGACGGCGCTGCTGATCTTTGTCGCGGTGGCCGGCGGGCAGCTGCTGTCGACCTTGCTCAAGGCCGGCATCGACCGGCCGCGCCCCGATCTTGTCTCGCACCTGGCCAACGAGACGTCGCTGTCGTTTCCCAGCGGCCACGCCATGCTGTCGGCGGTGACCTATCTCACGCTGGGCTCGCTGGCAGCGCGCTTCCTGCCGGGACGAACGACGAAAATCTATGTCCTCAGCCTGGCGGTGCTGATAACGCTGCTGGTCGGCGTCAGCCGCGTCTATCTCGGCGTCCACTGGCCTTCCGACGTGCTGGCGGGATGGTGCGCCGGCTTCACCTGGGCGACGCTGTGCTGGCTGGCGGCGCGAATGCTGCAGCGGAACAAGGCGGTGGCCGATGGCAACGAGCCCGAAGACTGACGATCCGGAGCGACATTCAAATCAGCCGGTTGATCAGCCCGTGTCCGCAGCCTGCCAGCAGAAAAACCGCCGACAGCAAGGCTGCCGAAGTCGTCAAGGTCCTGAAAATCTTCAACTGATATTTCCCCGCCAGTAAGAGCCAAGGCGGTAGCGTAGCATGCTCATCCCGTATCCCGCCATCCGGCTTTGTGGAGAGATCATGTTTCATGTATGCTTTATGATGGTTGAAACATCACTATGATTGTATTACACGTCGTCTCCGCAGACTCAGACGGGGGTTCCGACCGATGATCACTGCCGCGCAGATGCGCGCCGCGAGGGCGCTGGCCGGCATCGATCAGAAGACGCTCGCCGAGCGTGCCGGCGTTTCGCTTCCGACAATCCAGCGCATGGAAGCGAGTGACGGCGTGGTCAGGGGTGTGGTCGATACGCTGATGAAGGTTATCCAGGCTCTCGACGAGGCCGGGGTGGAGCTCATCGGCGAGAACCAGACCAGCGAGCGCGGCGGCCGGGGCGTGCGCCTCAAGCCGGTCGCGCCGCCGAACCCGCAAGGCTGAGCCGGCATATAGTCGCGACGGCGACCGCCGACAGTCCTGCCGACGATCCCGCCGCCTTCACGCAAGCGGAAGGCAGTCCATGGATCAGATCCGGCGGGCAGTGCATCAACCGGCCCAGAAGTCGGCAAAGCCGACATTTTCAGAGCTGTTCACGCCCAAGCTGGTGACGGTCTGGCGCGAAGGTTACCGCCTGCCGCAGTTCAAGGCCGACTTCATGGCCGGGCTGACCGTCGCTATTGTCGCGTTGCCGCTGTCGATGGCGATTGCGATTGCTTCGGGCGTGACGCCGGAGCGCGGCCTGTTCACCGCCATTGTCGGCGGC
Source organism: Mesorhizobium sp. L2C066B000 (assembly GCF_000502335.1). Classification (NCBI taxonomy): domain Bacteria; kingdom Pseudomonadati; phylum Pseudomonadota; class Alphaproteobacteria; order Hyphomicrobiales; family Phyllobacteriaceae; genus Mesorhizobium; species Mesorhizobium sp. L2C066B000. The sequence goes on along the minus strand of NZ_AYWZ01000010.1, from coordinate 80,007 downwards.
TTCATCGTCTCGGCGCTCGGCGGCAGCCGCTTCCAGATCGGCGGCCCGGCCGGCGCCTTCATCGTGCTGGTGGCGGCGACGGTGCAGCGCGAAGGCGTCGACGGACTGCTGCTGGCGACGATGATGGCCGGCATCTTCCTGCTCGCCATCGGCTATCTCCGGCTCGGAACCTATATCAAATTCATCCCTTACCCGGTGACGGTCGGCTTCACCGCCGGCATCTCGATCATCATCTTCTCCGGCCAGATCGTGGAACTGTTCGGGCTGAGGCTTGCCGGGCCGGAGCCCGGGCCGCTGCTGCCGAAGCTGATGGCGATCGGCCACGCGGCCGGCACGCTCAATATCTCGGCAACGCTGGTGGCGGCGCTGACCATCGCCACCATCGTCGGGGTGAAGCGCTGGCGGCCCGGCTGGCCGGGCATGCTGATCGCCGTCGGACTGGCCTCCCTTGTCGTGGCGCTGCTTTCGCTGCCGGCGGAAACGATCGGCACCCGCTATGGCGGCATTCCGCGCAGCCTGCAATTTCCGGCGCTGCCGGCGCTCAGCCTCGACAAGGCGCTTGCGGTGCTGCCGGATGCGGTGGCCTTTGCGCTGCTCGGCGCCATCGAATCGCTGCTGTCGGCCGTGGTCGCCGACGGCATGACCGGGCGGCGGCACCGTTCCAATTGCGAGCTTGTCGCGCAAGGCTTTGCCAACATCGCGTCTGCCCTGTTCGGTGGCATCTGCACCACCGGCACCATCGCCCGCACCGCCACCAATGTGCGGGCCGGCGCGCATGGGCCGGTTTCCGGCATGCTGCATTCGCTTTTTCTGCTGGTCTTCATGCTGGTGGCCGCACCAATGGCGAGCTACATCCCGCTTGCCGCCCTTGCCGGGGTGCTGGCGGTTGTCTGCTGGAACATGTTCGAGAAGCAGGCCTTCGCCACGTTGCTGCGCGCTTCGCGCGGCGACGCCCTGGTGCTGATGGCAACCTTCCTGATCGTCGTCTTCCGCGATCTCACCGAAGGCATCGTCGTCGGCTTCGCGCTAGGCTCGATCCTGTTCATCGACCGCATGGCCAAGTCGATCGCCGTGGAGGCGGATTTGCCGCTGGTGCAGGACGATGTCGCCGACAGCAGCGGCCGCGCCTACGATGCAAGCGAGGCAAGCGACGCCGACACCGTCGTCTATCGCATCTCCGGCGCCTTCTTCTTCGGCGCCGCCTCGACTGTCGGCACGGTGCTCGACCGCATCGCCGACCAGCGCAAGAACTTCATCCTCGATTGCTCGGCGGTGCCGTTCTTCGATTCCACCGCGGCCAATGTCATCGAGGGCGCGGCGCACAAGGCGAAGCGCGCAGGGGTGCGTTTCATCATCGCCGGTGCCTCGCCGCAGACACGGCGCATGCTGATCAACCACGGCGTCAAACGGCCGCTGGTGACCTTTGCCGCCTCGATCAAGGATTCGCGGGCGCAACTCAAAACCGCGCCCGTTGGCTGAGCCGGCAAATGTGCGCCGTCAGTCCAGACTGAGCACCTCGATCTTGCCTTCGTTCATCAGCGGCACATAGATCACGGATTTGCCGTCGGTGCCGATGTCGGCGCTGCCCGGCTTGAACTGCGCCACAGCCTCCGGCGTGCCGCCAACCTTGTAGCGATAGAGCCTGCCGGTCATGTAGGCGGTGGCGTAGATGCTGTCGCCGATGGCGACGACGCCATCGAGGTCGGCGAAGTTTTGCGCGCCGGGCAGCGGTGTGATTGCCTTGCTGGCGAGATCGACCGACAGCAGGCCGCCGGGTTCGACGGTGCTGAAATCAGGCTTGATGCCCTTGCCCCAGGACGCCACGATCAGCCGACCTCCATCGGCAAAGATGCCGTTGGGCGCGGCGAGCTTCGCATCCTTCACGAACAGGTCCGGCTTGTTGCCGTCGATACGATAGATCGCATCGGCCAGCATGTCGGTGACATAGACCTTGCCCGAACTGTCCGATGTCACGTCATTGAGGAACACGGCGCCGGGCACATCGATGGTCGAGACCAGCTTGCCGCTGGCGAGATCGACGATGCGCACCTTGGTGATGTCGGCGACGTAGAGCTTGCCGCCGGAGATCGCCGAGCCCTTCGGTGCATCCATGCCGGCGGTCCAGTGCCGGCTAACGACCTTGCCGTCCAGCGACAGCACCGAGAGATAGCCGTTGCCGTCGGCCTCGCCGGGATTGCCGACGATGTTGGAAACGATGATGCGATTGTTGGCGGCGTCGAACAGCGCCGCTTCCGGTTGCTCGAAGCCCGAGGCGCGCCAGAGTTCGGCAGCCTCGGCCGCAGGTGCGAGCGCGATAGCGAAGGCGGCGACGCAAATCGAGGTGATGAGGGTTTTCATGGCCAGGTCTCCTGTGATGGATAGCGGAGAGCTAGGAGTTTCGATACTTTTCCGGAAGGACGATTCGAGCTAGTATCGAAATTCGATACGAAATGGCGCAAAAGAGGTGCATTCCATGAACGGCCTGATCTTCGAGGCGCTGAAGCGGACGATGAAGGCCAAGGGCGTCACCTATCGTGAGCTAGCCGGGCGTATGGGCATTTCCGAGCCGACGGTGAAGCGCATCTTCCACGAGCGCAACTGCAAGCTCGACCGTCTCGTCGGGATCTGCGCCGCCGCCGGCGTCGAGCTGGAAAACGTGCTCGGATCGATGAACAGGGGGCCGGGACCGGTCAATCGCATCGCGCCGGAGATCGAGCGCAAGCTCGCGGGACGACCGGCGCTGCTGTTCATCTTCGTCATGCTGTCGGAGAAGTTCACGCCCGAAGGCGTCATGCGCTCGCAAGGCTTGAGCGAAGCCTCGATGTTCCTCTATCTGCGCGATCTCGAAGCGCTCGGTCTGATCGCATTGGGCAGCGGGCTGTCGGCACGGCTGCTGGTCGACACACCGATCCAGTGGAATTTCGAAGGGCCGCTCAGGCCGCTGTTCGAGATGACAAACAAGAATTTCATCGGCTGGGCGATCGCCCATCTGGAGCGGGAAGCGACCTTCGTCTCTTTCTCCAGGCGGATGCGGCCGGAGACGGCGGAGATGGTGAAGCGCGAGGCGGAGGAACTGGCCGAGCGCGCCAAACTGCTCGCCCATCACGACCAGCACACGACGCCGGAAGACGGGCTGACCGGCTACAAATGGACGTTTGCTTTTGGCGCAACCCCGTTTCCGGCGATCATGCCGATCGGCCCGCACCCCAGGGATGCCGGTGCGTCCGACCGGCCCACCGCTCCGGCAAAGGGACGCCGCCCGTTGCCGGCCTGACTGGGCCATCATCCGAGCAGGATTGCATCTGGCGGCTGAGCTTGTCGCGCTCCAGTCCGGAGGTGCTTCAAAAATGAAGCCACATTCATGATAGAGTTCGCGCGCTGATTTGCCAGACTGTACGGGGCGGGTTTGCCGAATGCGTGACCGTCCCCGCAAAATCGAAGTGATCCTATGCCGACCGCGCCAACACTTGAACTTCGCCGCTATTCGCGCCTGAAAAATTTGCGGGAGCGCGCAGAACGCCAGGGTGCTGCATTGCAGTTCTGGGCGCGCACGGCATCGCTCGCCGTGATCTCCTGCTTCTTTTCATTGATCAGCCGCTGGGATGCCTCGCTGCTCTTCGTGCTGGCGGGCCTCGCGCTGTTCCAACTCGTCGGCCTGATCCAGTTTCGCTTTGCGCGCCGTCGTAACGCGCCATGGTGGATCGGTTACCTCGTCGGTACGCTGGACATCATTCTGTTGACCGTTCTGCTGGTAACGCCCAACCCGTTTTCCCTCGAGGTCGCGCCGGCCGCGATGCAACTGCGCGAGGGCAGCTTCAAATTCCTGCTGATTTTCGTATGCCTTGGCGCGCTGACCCTTTCGACACGATTGGCGCTCTATCTCGGCGCGCTCGCGGCCTTGACGTGGACGATCGGGGTGGGATGGGTGGTTTTTCATGCGGGAACCGTCATTCCGGCAACGAACCTCTATTCGCTGCCGATGACAGAGCGACTGAATCTCTATCTCAACCCCAATTTCGTCGATACGTTCGCGCAGGCGACCAATGTGTTGGTTGTCCTGATTATCGGCGCGATCATGGCGCTGGTCGTCTCCCGTTCCCGGCATCTGTCGGAAGACTATGTCAAGGCGGAGCGCGCCCGCGCCAATCTCGCCCGGCATTTTTCGCCCAATGTCGTCGACCAGCTCGCCTCGGATGACGAGCCCTTCGGTCCGGTCCGCCGGCAGGATATCGCGGTGCTGTTCGCCGACATCGTCGGCTTCACACACTATTCCGAGGATCATCCGGCCGAAGCAGTGTTCGAACTACTGCGTCAGTTCCACCGTCGCATGGAGCAGGTCGTTTTCGACCACCATGGCACCGTCGACAACTATATCGGCGATTGCATCATGGCGACCTTCGGGGTTCCGCAAGCCAGCCATGACGACGCAACCCGGGCCATCCGGTGCGCTGAAGCGATGATCGCCGCTATCGAAGACTGGAATGTCCAGCGTGTGTCCAGGGGATATCCGCCGCTGGACGTTCGGATCGGTGCACAATATGGCGCCGTCGTCCTCGGCGCGGTCGGCAGCGAGCGCAACCTGTCCTTCGCGGTGGTGGGCGACACCGTCAACGTCGCCAGCCGTTTGCAGGCGCTCTGCCGGGAACTTCAGGCGAATATTTGCTTTGGGTCACGACTGATTGAGGCCGCGAAGGCGGAATCGCCAACGACACGGTTGAATGCGCGCGATCATGGACCGGTTAGCATCCGCGGCCGGGACGAACCGGTCCATGTCTGGGTCGAACACAGGGCCGAAAACCAGGGCGCTATTGCGGTTTCGGCGTGATGCAGCCGCCATGTGAGACGCCTGCACCTCATGACTCAGGCCGAAGCCATCACGTGCCTGAGGCGATTGCGCCAGCCTTCGCGGCTGCGGCGTCGGTGCCTGCCTTGTCCTCCCAGGTCACCGCCCGGTAGTCGAAACCATATTCCAGCGTCGGTTTGACGATGCGGAAGAATGGTGACAGGTCGAAGTCGCGCGGCGTGTAGAGCGAGTGGTGGCGGATGTGCAGGATTTCGCGGCGCGAATAGTTCGACTGCGCCGAGGCGCGGCCGGGCGCGCGGGTGATCTCGGGCAGGATTGGGTAGCGGATCTCGCCATAGGCTTCGGCGATCAGCGTCGAGCAAATGGCGCGCGTCGGATCGCCGGAACCGAAAGCCAGCATGCGGCGGCGCCAGCGCACCGGCACCGGTGGCGTCGGCAGGAAAAAGCGCAGCATGTCGAAGATGTTCTTGAGATCGTATTTCAGGCCGAGCTTGCCGATCATGAAGGCGACGACATGGTCGCGGTCTTCCGGCGCCAGCCCGCTCGCCCGGCAGATACGGGTGTTGTAGGTGCGGTAGCGCGACAGCGGCACGGCGACACAGCCTTCGCCGAGCGTGACTTCGATCAGCCGACGCCGTTCCGATCCGTCCTCCGGTTCGGACAACGCATCGCCGATATAGAAGGCCGCATGCGACCAGGTCGACTGTGTCAGGTATTTGATGGCCGCGGAGATCTTCTGGTTGCCTTCGATGAGCAGGATGTCGCCGGGTTCGAGCGTGCGCCGCAACGTCTCGGCGTCGGACGGCGTGTAGGGCTCATAGCCCGAGGATTCGTCCTGCAGCCGGCCGGCAAGCCAGCGGCCAAGGCGGTCGAGAATCGTATCGCGCGGCGCGGTCATGGCAAAGTGTGACTAGCACGAGGTGACGTCCTCGGCCATGATCAACCGACCGGGACCTCTTCCGACAATACCGCGCCGGCGAGGTCGTCGCGCGCATTGCGGGCGAGTTTCTTCGTCGAGCGCTTGGGGCTGTCGCCGAACAGTTCGGCCGACCCGGCGAGGCAGCTCTTCTTTAGGCTTTTTTCCGAGCGCTTCAAAAGCTTGCCAAGAAGCCTTGTGTCCTGCGCATCGCCGAGCGGCTCACCGTCGGCCTCGAGCAGCACGCGCATGACGAAGACGTCGTGCAGTTCGCCGAGTTCTTCGCCAAGTTCGTCGACCGCCTTGCGCCGCACCTTGATCGGCGTCGGCCATAGCCGGCCGAGCAGCGACAAATGTATCGAGTGGGTCTTGGCAGCCTTGCGCAGATCGTGGAAATCCTCTGCTTCGCCGCGCGATCCCGCCCGGTCCAGCGCCTTCCTGGCACGGCGCAAGGTCTTGCGAGCGCCTTCCGCAACCACATCGGCTGCATGCTCAGGCAGATCGGGGAGCAGCAGCCGCTCTATCCTGATGAGGCCTTCCTCGCAGGCGGCGGTGGCCCCGCCTATGGCGGCGTCGAGGCCGGCGCCGGCATGCATTTCATGCTGGCGGGCAATCAGCCGGTCGCGCACGCTGTCGAGGCCGCCGCCGGCAACCTGCTCGGGAAAGGCGGCTGCCAGCCGGTCGACGGTCTCGACCAGCGCGGTCGCCTCGCGCGGCCCGGCAAGCAGCGCCGCCACCTGACGGTAGCATTGGTTCTCAGTCCGACAGAATGTTTCATTTCCGGAACGGACCAGCCGCAGCAAGGCGCGCGCGCTCTNCCTAGAGCATGATGCCGAAAAGTGTGAAGCGGTTTTCGGACGACATCATGGTCCATCTCTTTTGATTTAGAGCCGGATTCCGATTTTAGGTCGACCCGACCTAAAATCATCCGGCTCTAGGGCGAGCGACGCGTTGTAAAATCTCTGCTCGCCGGTCACTTCGCGGCCGAGCCAATCAGGCAGCATTTCGTCAGGTACATCCTCCGGCGTCTCCAGTTCGGCCACCACAAGGCCGGCTAGAATCCCGCCGAAAACATCGACTTCGTAGAGATAGCCGCGATGCCTAACATGGTGGCGTGTCTTCTCGATGACATGTCCGATGGCGAAGGCCAGCATCTCCTCTGCGTCCGCCAGTGGAATTTCATATTCGTATTCGTCACGCTCGCGGATCTTGCTGCCGAATTTGAGCGTCAGCTTCGCCGAACTGCCGTCGCTGATGCGCACGCGCACGGTGCGGCCAGGTGCTGCGGCAAGGTAGAACTGGCGAATGCGTATATTCGCCTCGGCCATTTCTAGCCATTCGGCGGTGGAGACCAGGAACTTGCGTTCGACTTCCTTGCCCATGGCCGCGCACTAAAGCGTCTGCGGCCCGACATGGCAAGCGGCCGTAGATAATCAATTTGACTTTAATCAATCGATTGATTAAACACGCCGACATGATCAAATCCGCGCCCGACAAAATGCCCCGCCAGGAGACATCGCCCGCCGAGCAGACGCGCGCCGCACTGGTGCTGGCCGCGCTCAAACTGTTCGGGCGGCAGGGCTTCGACGGCACCTCGACGCGCGAGATCGCGGCGGAGGCGAAGGCCAACATCGGCTCCATCGCCTATCATTTCGGCGGCAAGGAAGGGCTCCGCGGGGCCGCCGCCGACCACATCGTCGAGACTATCCAGGCGGTTGCCGGCCAGGCGCTCGGCGGCATGCAGCTGCAAGGCCAAGCCAGTTCAGAGACGGCGCGGGCGCAGCTCTCGACCGCATTGGAGCGGATGGTAGGATTTATCGTCGCCCGGCCGGAGGCGGGCGATATCGTACAATTCGTACTTAGAGAGTTGTCGCATCCGACGGCCGCCCTCGACCGCATCTATGACGGGGTGTTCGAACCGACGCATCGCCGCCTCTGCCAGATCTGGGAACAGGCGACGGGCGAGCCGGCCGAAAGCGAGGCCACCAAGCTCGTGGTCTTCACGCTGATCGGCCAGGTCATCTATTTCCGCATCGGCCGCGAAGCAGTGATGCGTCGTATGGGCTGGCGCGAGATCGGTAACACCGAAGCCGCCAAGGTGGTGGCGGCGGTCACAAGCAATCTTGGCGCCATACTGGCGGCCCGAAATCCGGTCGCCCGCAAGGAGAGCAAGCGATGAGTTTTCTCTGTTCCCTGCCGCTCGCAGCCCAGCTGTTCGGCGCCTGCGCGCCGGCAGCGCCGCTTGCCGTCGGCTATGTCGAGGGCGACTATGTCTTGCTGGCGCCGATCGAAGTGGCGCAGGTCGAGACCGTCGCGGTCAAGCGCGGCGACCGTGTTGTATCAGGCACGCCGGTGGTGACTCTCGAAAGCGCCGACGCAAAAATCGCCGTCGCCCAGGCAGAGGCCGCGCTCGCCCAGGCGCAGGCGCAGCTGGCCGACCTGCAGATCGGCAAGCGGCCGGAGGAGATCGCGGTGCTGAAGGCCGAGGTCGACATGGCCAAGGCCCAGGCCACGGATGCCAAGCGCAAATACGACCGCGCCGCCGACCTGTTCAAGCGCGGCGCCGGCACGCAGGCCGACTACGACACCGCCGCCGCGACGCTGGAGACCGCCAATGCGCAGGTCGGCCAGGCGCAGGCCAACCTCGCCGTCGGCGGTCTGCCTGCGCGTCCCGAAACGATCAAGGCGGCAGACAATCAGGTCAAACAGGCACAGTCGGCGTTGGAACAGGCTGAGTGGCGGCTATCGAAGCGCGTGCTGGCGGCACCCTCGCCCGGCCGCATCAATGACGTCATCCGCAATCCCGGCGACACCGCTGGTCCGACCGCGCCTGTCATTTCGATGTTGCCGGACGGTGCGGTAAAGCTCAGCGTCTATGTCCCGGAAAGTGCGTTCTCGTCGATCAAGGTCGGCACGCTGCTTGTCGTCCATTGCGACGGCTGCGGGCCGGAGGTGAAGGCGCGCGTCAGCTATGTCTCGCCCGACCCGGAATTCACCCCGCCGGTGATCTACTCGCTCGAGAACCGGCAGAAGCTGGTCTACCTCGTCGAGGCGCGGCCTGAGGGCAAGGCGCAAGCGCTGCAGCCGGGACAGATCGTCGATGTCGAGCTGGCGGCCTCCGCAAAATGAACGCCATCGACGTTCATGGCCTGGTCAAGCGTTTCGGCGACAAGACTGTCGTCGACCATGTGACGATGACGGTGGCAGAGGGCGAGATCGTCGGCTTTCTCGGGCCCAACGGGTCCGGCAAGACGACGACCATCCGCATCATGTGCGGCCTGCTGACGCCCGACGAGGGCGAAGGTACGGTGCTGGGTTTCAACATCCGCACCGAGTCGCTCCGCATCAAGCGCGAAGTCGGCTACATGACGCAGAAATTCTCGTTCTACGAGGATTTGACGATCGGCGAGAATCTCGAATTCGTGGCGCGGCTCTACCGGCTGAAGCCGGTCGAGGAGCATGTGTCGAAAACGCTGGAAGAGCTTGGCCTGACGAGCCGCCGCAACCAGCTCGCCGGCACGCTGTCGGGCGGCTGGAAGCAGCGGCTGGCACTGGCCGCCTGCATCATGCACAAGCCGAAGCTGCTGCTGCTCGACGAGCCGACCGCCGGCGTCGATCCGAAGGCGCGGCGCGAATTCTGGGACGAGATCCACCGGCTGGCGAGCGGCGGTCTGACCGTGCTGGTGTCCACCCACTACATGGACGAAGCCGAGCGCTGCCACCGAATCAGCTACATCTCCTACGGCAAGATGCTGGCCACCGGCACGGTGGACGAGGTGGTGACGAATGCCGGTCTGACCACCTTCGTGCTGCAGGGACCGCGCCTCGACCAGGTCGCCGATGCACTCAGGGACCGGCCCGGCGTCGACCAGGTGGCGCCGTTCGGCGCGACGCTGCATGTCGTCGGCTCCGACAAGGCAAAGCTCGAAAAGGCGCTCGCCGATGTCGAGAAGGAGCACAAGGGCGTCAGCGTAAAACCCGGCGAGACCAGCCTCGAGGACGTCTTCATCCAGTTCATGTCCGGCTCGAAGGACAATATGGCATGAACAGCGTCTTCTCCTTCGCCAGGCTCGGTGCGCTGCTGATCAAGGAATTCATCCAGATGCGGCGCGACCGCATCACCTTCGCCATGATGCTGGGCGTGCCGCTTTTGCAGCTGGTGCTGTTCGGCTACGCCATCAACAACGATCCCAAAAGCCTGCCTGCCGCACTGGTGGCGACCAGCAACGACCCCTACACCCGCGCCATTGTCGCGGCCCTGCAGACGACCGGCTACTACCGCTTCGACCATGTTGCGCAAAGTGCCGAGGCTGCCGAATTCCTGATGGCGCGCGGCGATGTCGCCTTCGTCGTCACCATCCCGGCCGATTTCGGCCGCCGGGTGGAGCGCGGCGACAATCCGCAGATACTCATCGAGGCCGACGCCACCGACCCGGCCGCCGCCAGCGGCGCCATCTCGACGCTAAGCAAAGCGGCCAGCCAGGCGCTGCTTCGGGCGCAAGGCATGCAGGAGGCGGCGAGTGAGGCCGCCAGGGGCCAGCTCGATGTGGTGGTGCACCAGCGCTACAATCCGGAAGGCATCTCGCAATACAACATCGTGCCCGGCCTGCTCGGCGTCATCCTGCAGATGACCCTGGTGATGATGACCTCGATCGCGCTGACCCGCGAGACCGAGCGCGGCACTATGGAAAACCTGCTCGCCATGCCGTCCAGCCCGTTCGAGATCATGCTGGGCAAGGTGCTGCCCTATCTGGTGGTCGGCGGCGTCCAGGTGGTGGTGGTGCTGGCGGCGTCGAAGCTTCTGTTCGCCATTCCTTTCACCGGCTCGATGTCGCTGCTGCTTACAGCCGTATTGGTGTTCGTGCTGGCGCTGGTGCTGCTTGGCTACACCATCTCGACCATCGCCCGCACGCAGATGCAGGCGCTGCAGCTGACCTTCTTCTTCTTCTTGCCGTCGATCCTGCTGTCCGGCTTCATGTTCCCCTATCGCGGCATGCCGGGCTGGGCGCAGACCTTCGGCGAGATTTTTCCGCTGACGCATTTTCTGCGCATCACCCGCGCGGTGATGCTGAAGGGCGCCGAACTGCCGGCGGTTGCGGGCGAGATCGCCTGGCTGGTCGGGTTCGTGGCCCTGTTTGCCGGCGTCGCATTGGTGCGGTTCAGGCGCACGCTCGACTGAGCGTTCAGGAATTGAGCGATGGCGGACCGCTGACGAACGGACTGCCCCTGACATAGAACCGCAGCGGGCGGTCCGCATCCTTCGTGATGCCGATGCGGATGCCTTGGCCGATGTCGCCGGGCTCGTGCTCGTCGGCTGCCAGCCATAGCGGGCCTTGGCGGCACAGATCGAGGCCGTCCAGCGAACGGTCGATCCGCAATGCCTGGGCGAGCCGCCCCGGCCCGCGCGCCAGGTCGCGCAGGCGCTCCACGCCCCGGTTCAGCCGCATGATGGCGATGCCTTCGAGCGGCTCCAGCGCCCGGATCAGCACGCCGGTGCCGGTGCCCGGCCCCTCGCTCGAGACATTGAGCATCCAGGAGACCCCATAGGCGAGGTAGACGTAGGCGTGTCCGGGCCCGAGGAACAGCGAACGGTTGCGCGGCGTCATGCCGCGATAGCCGTGCCCGGCGGCGTCGCCGGTGACATAGGCCTCGGTCTCGACGATACGGCCGCTGACGATGCCTTCCGGCAGCTCCCGCACCACGAGCTTGCCGATGAGATAGCGGGCGAGATCGGCCGTATCATCAGGCAGTTCGGCACGATCGAGCGGATGGTGGCCGGTCATGCTACCGCCGCCGTGTTTCAAGGTATCCGTTCGACCCATTGCGCGCGCGACTGCCCCGGCTCGAACGGATCGCCGAAATACTGGGTCTCGCGAACCACCTAGCCATCGACGAACTCCATGATGCTCACCGTATAGGACGGAATCCCGTCATAGGTCAGGACATATTCGGTGATCCAGAGGTCGCCTGACCCGGTGATCCGCCGCACGGCAAAGCGCTTCCGGTTGGGCTGCGTGGCGCGCGACGACTGGATGTTGTGCCGTCCGCTGATGCGCTCGCCTGATTGCGGATAATCGAGCACCGCGTCCTCGCGATAGATCTGATGCTCCGTCTCCAGATCATTGGCATCGGAGGCAGCCCAATGGCGATCGAGAGCCGCCCTTATCTCAGCGTCTGCCATATCGGTTCTCAGGCCGCGGCCATGATCTCGGCATAGGTGGTGAAATCGACATTGCCGCCTGACAGCACGACGGCGACGCATTTGCCCGACAGTTCGATCTCGCCTGACGAGAGCGCCGCCAGCGCCACGCAGCCGCCGGGTTCGACCACCAGCTTGAGATGGGCCATGGCGTCGCGCACCGCCTGTGCGGCCGCCTTGTCGGAGACGGCGATGGCGCCGGCGAGGTTCTTGCGGTTGATCTCGAAGGTGATGGCACCGGGCTCTGCGGTGAGGATGGCATCGCAGATCGAACTGTGGCCGGGCTCGTTAGAAACCCTTTTTCCCTCGATCAGCGAGCGGCGGGTGTCGTCGAAATGCTCGGGCTCAACGGCCCAGACTGCTGTGGCCGGCGAGGCATCCTTGACGGCGATCGAAATGCCGCTCGTCAGGCCGCCGCCTCCACAGGGAATGACGACCGCATCGAGGCTGACGCCGAGCGCTTTTGCCTGGCGCATCAGTTCGAGACCGATCGTGCCCTGGCCGGCGATGATGGCCGGATCGTCGAAAGGAGGCACCAGCACCATGCCCTTGTCCATGTAGGGTCGCACCACCGTCATGCGGTCGTCGCGAAAGCGGTCGAACGGCACCACTTCGGCGCCCATCTTGCGGACATTGGCGATCTTCATCGCCGGCGCGTCGGCCGGCATGGCAATGACCGCCTTGACGCCGAACATGGCAGCCGCCGCGGCGACGCCCTGAGCATGGTTGCCTGAGGAGAAGGCGACGACGCCGCGGCTGCGCTCTTCTTCGCTCAGCGAAGACAGTTTGTTGTAGGCGCCGCGGAATTTGAACGAGCCGGTGCGCTGCAGCGTCTCCGGCTTGAACAGGATGCGGCCGCCGAAGCGTTTGTTGAGTTCCAGCGATTCGATCAAGGTCGTTTCGGCGATCAGGCCGGAGAGCCGCGCGGCGGCGGCATGGATGTCGGCGATCCCGGGAAGCGTGGTCATGGCGAAGTCCTGAAAGGGATGAGATCGGCGCATGGTGCACGCAAAGGCAGGCCACGCACCAATGAAAAAATGTGACCGTTACAAAGTTTGGCGGGCATGAGCGGCGACGAGGGTCAAACTGGCCCACCTCTCCCGCCTTTATCAGCTGGGCCGTATCGGCTAAGGGCGGGGGAGCAGAATCCCGGACCGCCAGACATGACCGCCAAGCCAAAACCCCTGTTTCTCGGTATCGACACCGGTGGCACCTATACCGATGCCGTGCTGTGGTCGGAACAAGGCGGGCCAAAAGGCAAGGTGCTGGCCAAGGCCAAGGCGCTGACCACGCGGCACGATCTTGCTGTCGGCATTTCCGGCGCGGTCGATGCGGTGCTGGGAAAATCCGCCACCGATCCGGCCGCTATCAAACTCGTGTCGATGTCGACGACGCTCGCCACCAATGCGCTGGTCGAGGGCCAGGGTGGGCGTGTGGCGCTCATCATGATCGGCTTTACCGGGGCCGACCTTGCGCGCGACGGGCTGAAGACGGCGCTCGGCACCGATCCGGTGGTGTTTTGTCCGGGCGGCCATGACGTGCACGGCAATGCGGCCAAGCTCGATCTGTCGGGGCTGGAAGCAGCACTCCCTGAACTCGGCGCCTCGGTGTCGGGCTTTGCCGTCTGCGCCTATTTCGCCACCCGCAACCCGGCGCATGAACTCGCCGCGCGCGACCTCATCCGCGAAAAGACCGGCCTGCCGGTGACCGCCAGCCATGAATTGTCGGCCAAGCTCGGCGGTCCGCGTCGCGCGCTCACCACCTTGCTCAACGCCAGGCTGATCTCGATGATCGACCGGCTGGTGGCGGCAACCGACGGATTTTTGGAAGCCCGCAACATCGCAGCGCCCCTGATGGTGGTGCGCGGAGATGGCGCGCTGGTTTCGGCGGCGTTTGCCCGCCAGCGGCCGATCGAGACCATCCTCTCCGGCCCGGCCGCCAGCCTGGTCGGCGCCCGCCACATGACGGGCCTGGACAACGCCATGGTGTCCGACATTGGCGGCACCACCACCGATGTCGCCGTGCTCGATGGTGGCCGGCCCCGGCTCGACCCCGAAGGCGCCACCGTCGGTGGCTTCCGCACCATGGTCGAGGCGGTCGCCATGCGCACCTTCGGCCTCGGCGGCGATTCCGAAGTGGCGCTGGAAGATGGCGCGCTCAACCCGAAGATCCTGCTCGGGCCGCGCCGCCTGGTGCCACTGGCGCTGGCCGGCATGATGCATGGTGTTTCCGTGACATCGGAGCTCGAGCGCCAGCTCAGGGCGCCCAACCCCGGCCGCATGGACGGCCGCTTTGCGTTGCGCACCGGCGTGCCGGACAGGCTCGCCGCCGGCCTGACCGCGCCCGAGGCGAAACTGTATGAACTGATTGGTGCCGTGCCGCTCGCCATCGACAGGCTGCTCACCTCGAACGCCCAGAACGCCACGCTGAACCGGCTGGTCTCGCGCGGTCTTGTGCATATCTCGGGCTTCACCCCCTCGGACGCCGCCCATGTGCTCGGCAAGCAGGCCAACTGGGACCCGCTTGCGGCCCGGCTCGGCGCCGAACTGTTTGCCCGCAAGCGTGATGGGCGAGGCCAGTACATCGCGCCGTCTCCGGAGGTGATTTCCGAACGCGTGCTGCTGACGCTCACGCGCTGGTCGGCCGAATACATTCTGGAGACAGCCTTTGCCGAGGATGGGCTGGATGGCGCCGCCACCGTCGCGCATGCGCTGGTGCAGCGCGCCGTCGATTCCCATCCCGGCATCGCAAGGCTCAGCGTCGCGCTCGATCGTCCGGTCATTGGCCTCGGCGCCTCGGCGCCGCTGCACTATGCCGGCTTGGCCGAGCTGGTCGGTAATGAGTGCGTGGTGCCGGAGGATACTGATGTCGCCAACGCGCTCGGCGCTGTCGTCGGCCAGGTCCGCGTCTCCGCCGAAGCCCGCGTCAGCCAGCCCAGGGAAGGTTTGTTTCGTTTGGCGTCGGGGCAAACGGTGCGCGACTTCACGGACGAGGCCGAGGCGATCGCGGCAGCGGAGGCTGATGTGCGGGCGATCGTAGCCGCGCGCGCGAAGGATGCCGGCACGGATAATGCCGAGATCGACGTTTCGACCGAGTTCAAGGTGTCTACGGTTGAGGCCCAACGGATGTTTATCGAAGCGCATGTGGTGGCGGTTGCATCGGGTCGGCCGAGGATTGCGGTTTAGGTGATCTCCCCCACGAGGGGAGAGATCAGCAGCTTCAAATTCCCCGCCTTCACCCTAAGCTGAATTGACCCTTCACCCCTGACATGCCAAAGGCCGCAAAGCCTTTCATCTGGAGAAGCCCTGATGACCGATCGCGTCGAGATCGCCGGATTGCGGATTGCCCGCGAACTGCATGACTTTGTCGGCGAAGCGCTGCCGGGTACCGGCATTGCCGCCGACGCCTTCTGGAACGGCTTTTCGGCTATCGTCCATGATCTCGCGCCGAAGAACCGGGCGTTGTTGGCCAAACGCGACGCCATGCAGGAACAGATCGACGCCTGGCACCGCGCCAATGGCGCGCCCATCGATATGGAGGCCTACAAAAGCTTCTTGCGTGAGATCGGCTATCTCGTGCCCGAAGGGCCGGCCTTCTCCGTGACGACCGACAATGTCGACCCCGAGATCGCCAGCGTTGCCGGGCCGCAGCTGGTGGTGCCGGTGATGAATGCGCGTTATGCGATCAACGCCGCCAATGCTCGCTGGGGCTCGCTCTACGATGCGCTCTACGGAACCGACGCCATTGCCGAGACCGGTGGCGCCGAGAAGGGCAAAAGCTTCAACCCCGTGCGCGGCGCCAAGGTGGTTGCCTGGGCGAAGAGTTTTCTGGACGAGTCCGTGCCGCTCACCTCGGGCAAATGGGCCGGCGTGAACGGGCTGACGGTTTCGGGTGGCACCTTGCGGCTCGGCGCTGGCGCCGGCGGCACCACGCTGGCCAACCCGAAACAATTTGCCGGCTATCGCGGCGACGGTGCCAACCCGGAAGCCATCCTGCTGGTCCAGAACGGCCTGCACATCGAGATCCTCATCGACCGCACCAACCAGATCGGCCGCACCGACCCGGCCGGCATTGCCGACGTGATCCTGGAATCGGCGCTGACCACCATCCAGGACTGCGAGGATTCGGTCGCGGCGGTGGATGCCGAGGACAAGGTCATCGTCTACCGCAACTGGCTCGGCCTGATGAAGGGCGATCTGGCGGAGGAAATCAGCAAGGGCGGCAAAACCTTCACGCGCAAGCTCAATCCGGACCGCGCCTGGACCGCGCCCAGTGGTGGCGCGCTGAGCTTGCCTGGCCGCTCGCTGATGCTGGTGCGAAACGTCGGTCACCTCATGACCAATCCGGCCATCCTCGACCGCGATGGCAACGAGGTGCCGGAAGGCATCTTGGATGCGGCGATGACGGCGCTGATCGCGCTGCACGATGTCGGCGCCAACGGGCGTCGGATGAATTCCCGCGCGGGCTCAATGTATGTGGTGAAGCCGAAGATGCATGGGCCGGAGGAAGTCGCCTTCGCAGTCGAGATTTTCGACCGCGTCGAAGCGCTGCTCGGTATGGCGGCAAACACCATCAAGATGGGCATCATGGACGAGGAGCGGCGCACCACCGTCAACCTCAAGGAGGCGATCCGCGCGGCGAAGGAGCGCGTCGTGTTCATCAACACCGGCTTCCTCGACCGCACCGGCGACGAGATCCACACCTCGATGGAAGCCGGGCCGATGATCCGCAAGGGCGACATGAAGCAGGCCGCCTGGATCTCCGCCTATGAGGCGTGGAATGTCGACATCGGGCTCGAATGCGGGCTCGCCGGTCATGCCCAGATCGGCAAGGGCATGTGGGCGATGCCGGATCTGATGGCGGCGATGCTGGAACAGAAGATCGCGCATCCCAAGGCCGGCGCCAACACCGCCTGGGTGCCGTCGCCGACAGCGGCGACGCTGCACGCCACGCACTATCACAAGGTCGATGTCCACGCCGTCCAAGCGGCGCTGAAGAGCCGGCCGAAGGCGAAGCTCGATGATATATTGTCGGTGCCGGTGGCGGTGCGGCCGAACTGGACCCCCGACGAGATCCAGCGCGAGCTCGACAACAATGCGCAAGGCATTCTGGGCTATGTCGTGCGCTGGATCGACCAGGGCGTCGGCTGCTCGAAAGTGCCCGACATCAACGATGTCGGCCTGATGGAAGACCGCGCCACGCTGCGCATCTCCTCGCAGCACATCGCCAACTGGCTGCACCACAAGGTGTGCTCGCAGATCCAGGTGATGGATTCGCTGCGGCGCATGGCAGCGATCGTCGACCTCCAAAATGTCGGCGACCCGCTCTACCGCCCGATGGCCGCCGATTTCGACAATTCCATAGCCTTCCAGGCCGCCTGCGACCTGGTGTTTAGAGGCCGCGAACAGCCGAACGGCTATACGGAGCCGGTGCTGCACGCGCGGAGGCTGGAGCTGAAGGCGAAAGAGCGGGCGAATTAGCGCCTGCGTTTCCCTCCCCCTCGAGGGGAGGGTGGCCCGAAGGGCCGGGTGGGGTCCTGCGTGAAGTGCGGCGACTCCCTTCGGACGACACTACAAGCAATGTCATTGCAGAGGCCCCTTCTCGGCTCGGCTCCAAAAAGATCGACCATTCTTCGGCGACCCCCACCCTGCCGCTTCGGGGCCACCTTCCCCTCAAGGAGGAGCGTTACGCCGCCTGCGCTACCCGCTCCGACATCATGCGGTAGGAAATCGCCTCGGCCAGGTGAATTCGGCCGACGGTTTCGCTGGCGTCGAGGTCAGCCAGTGTGCGCGCCACTTTGAGCACGCGGTGATAGGCGCGCGCGGAAAAGCCGAGTTTCTCGCTGGCGTCTTTCAGCAGCGACAGGCCGGCGGCATCCGGCATCGCGATGTCCTCGATAACAGAAGGCGAGCAATGCGCGTTGGTGGTCGCGCTGGTCACGCCGAGCCGCTCGAACCGTTCGCGCTGGATGGTGCGGGCGCGCGCGACGCGCTGCGCAACGGCGGCACTTTTCTCCGCCCGATCCGGCCGGATCAGATCGGCGGCCGAAACCGCAGGCACCTCGATCCTGAGATCGATGCGGTCGAGCAGCGGGCCGGAAATGCGCGCCTGGTAGTCGGTGCGGCAGCGCTCACCGCGCAGGCAGCGATAGCCGGGCTCGCCGGCCATGCCGCAACGGCACGGGTTCATCGCCGCCACCAGCTGGATGCGCGCTGGATAGGTGACGCGGTGGTTGGCGCGCGCGATCATGCAGTCGCCGGTCTCCAGTGGCTGGCGCAGCGCATCCAAGGTCTGCGGCGTGAATTCGGGAAACTCGTCGAGGAACAGCACGCCGTTATGGGCAAGCGATACTTCGCCCGGCCGCGCCCTGATGCCGCCGCCGACCATTGCCGCCATCGAAGCCGAATGGTGCGGGGCGCGGAACGGCCGCCGGTCGGTGAGCTTGCCTTCGCCGAGCTCGCCGGCCACCGAGGCGATCATCGAGACTTCAAGAAGTTCCTTGGGCGCCAGTGGCGGCAGAATTGAAGGCAGCCTCTGCGCCAGCATCGATTTTCCCGAGCCGGGAGGCCCGACCATCAACAGATTGTGGCCGCCGGCCGCCGCCACTTCCAGCGCCCGCTTGGCGCTTTCCTGGCCCTTGATGTCTGAAAGGTCGGGCAGGTCGCGGGCCGAGACATGGATGCCGGGCTCGGGCCGCGACAGCACCTGCGTGCCGCGAAAATGATTGGCGATGGCAATCAGGCTGCGCGGCGCCAATATGTCGAAATCCTTGCCCGCCCAGGCCGCTTCCGGCCCGCAGCCGAACGGGCAGATCAGGCCCTTTCCCTCGGCATTGGCGCCGATCGCCGCCGGCAGCGCGCCGGCGACCGTGGCAATGGTGCCGTCGAGCGACAATTCTCCGAGCACGACATAGGAGGCCAGCATGTCGCCCGGAATGGCGCCGAGTGCAGCCATCAGGCCGAGCGCGATCGGCAGGTCGTAATGGCTCCCTTCCTTGGGAAGATCGGCAGGCGCCAGGTTGACCGTCACCTTCTTCGACGGCATCGACAGCCCCGACGCATGCAGTGCCGCCTGCACGCGCTCGCGGCTTTCGGCCACCGCCTTGTCGGCCAGCCCGACGATCTGCATGCCGACCTTGCCCGGCGCGATCATCACCTGGACATCGACCGGTACGGCCTCGATGCCCTGGAAAGCAACCGTGCGAACCCGCGCCACCATCTTGCTCTGCCCCCGGATATCGGCTCGCCTCGGCCTTGTGGTTCAGACCGCGAGCGACGTCAGGACAAGACAACCATAGATTTCAGGCCAAGGCAAGAACATTACAGGAACATGCATTCGTGGTGGCTGCAGCGCGCTGTGCCGGTTGCAAAAAAGGAAGATGGTCAAGCAAAATGGAACGGCTGCTCCGCCTCCTCGACCGCGTTTAACAAGGGCGACTAGGCCCTTCGGCGATCTGAGGGTGTTGCTTCTAAGCGGTGATGAAGGCATCGACCGAACCTGAAAGCGATCGATCGATCGCGACCTGCGGTGGAAGCCACTCCATGACAGGATATCTGAAAGGCCAAGGCAGGGCGATCCGGCGCGAAGAGC
This sequence comes from Mesorhizobium sp. L2C066B000, assembly GCF_000502335.1. Lineage (NCBI taxonomy): Bacteria > Pseudomonadati > Pseudomonadota > Alphaproteobacteria > Hyphomicrobiales > Phyllobacteriaceae > Mesorhizobium > Mesorhizobium sp. L2C066B000. Next base: position 60,498 of record NZ_AYWZ01000010.1, on the reverse strand, counting down.
CGCTCTCCAGAAAAATCTCGTTTACAAGGTCTATGAACCGCCCGCGGTCTCGTTCGATTCGTTTCAAAGTTTGCGAACGAATGTAATCCCGGGGAATTCGTCGCTCCTTCAGCGCTAAGACAGCCTCCGCGATGGATCGAGGATCGGGTGGAACTGTGAGCGAATAGTCGTCATCCAGATAAAGGTCTCGGCCGCCATGGTTCGGCGTCGTGACCACTGGAAGGCCCGCGAGAAGATATTCCGTGCTGGCGAACATTGGTCCTTCCAGGTGAGAGAGACAGATTCCCACGGCTGCACGATTTAGATGCGTGTTCACCTGAGCCGGTGCCAATCGGACAGGCTTGCCGGTGCCGTCAAACTCGTTGATAAAGACGTGATGCGGCGCGAGCTCCCTATGCCGATTTATTCGCGCTCTTTCCGACTCCGTCGTGGAGGATCCGCTTGAATCTCGATAGAAGACAAATGCGCAACGCTGGATGCCAAGCGACAAGTCATGGCGCTTCCACGGAGCCAGCTGCGCATTGTAGATTGCATCAAATTCTACAGGGACGTCATCGAGAGGCCTGAATATGTGTTCGGAGGTTGTTGACGTCTTGTTGTGCAGGACGGCGGCCTCGCCGGACTGATTCAACAGATCAGCCTCGGCCTGAGTGTTGGATAGGAAGATTAGCGAGTGACGGGGGTTCTTGAGTCTATGCAGAACGGCATAGGTCCGGATGGTTTTGACGCTAGCACTGTTTTCGATGGACCAGGTTGGCGAGATGAGAAACCAGGCGCGGTGGCCGCGTGGAAGGAAAGGCATATGACTTGCTAATCCGAGCGGCGTACCGGACATTCCCGAATAGGATATGAACGGATCGTCAGACAGCAAACTGGCCTGAAGAGCAGGTTGCGACTTCGCGGAAGGGTGCCCCTTTCTGACTTTGTGGCCATGACGCAGCATGGCTCTGACAATCTCGAATTTGGTAGGAGGGCGATACCCGTGCTGTAGGGTCAACATGCGGCAATTGCGATCTTGAGTGCGGGGCAAAACTCGCTTCGACAGAGAGAAATTTGGCAAAGAAACATCGCCAGTTGATCGACGGAATATCTCAGGCGATCAAATCTGGTGTACGGAGAAGCGCCTCTTGAAAGAAAACATCGTCCCAAGCGGGGCTGGTTCTCACATCGCGCTACCAACCGTATCCGTTTGCGTAGGCTGTTTCAATCAAGAGGCATTCATCGACACTGCGATCCGATCCGTAGCGGCGCAGACATACACTGCGTTCGAGTGCGTGGTGGTCGATGATTTTTCGACCGACGCTTCCCGCCGAAGGATTGAAGAGTGTCTGTCTCAGCTTGGCGACAGTCGTTTCCGCCTTCTGCCCCGACTGCAAAATGGCGGGCAGTTGGCAACAATGATGACCGGGCTTGACGCGACGGCCGGACCCCTGATCTCCTTTCTTGACGGTGACGATGCTTGGCACCCTGACTTCATAGAATGCCATGTGAGAGCGCATCTCAGCCACACCCGTATCGCGGCGATGTCGAGCTCCGATGAGGTGGTGATAGATACGGCCGGCAAACTGCTTGCGGGCGGTCATCCCGTATTCCACCTGAACGACCCGCGATCGATGCCGAAAATGAGCGGCTACCTGCATGTCGACACCGAAGCTGACCCGACATTATTATTTATTGATCGGGGCACCGTGGGTTGGTTTTGGTCAACCACATCGGGGATGATGTTTCGTCGAGCTCCGCTTGAAATCATGCGTCCATCCGATCCGGACGAAATAAAGATATGTGCCGATGGTTATATGGCTCGTGCCGCCCATATGATCGGCGGAACCGTGAGGATTGGGCGGGCTCTTGGCAGTTATCGGCTTCACGGCGGCAATGGCTGGGCGGACGGGCGCATCCTGGGTACCGGAGTTGGCCTCGGCAGGATGTCGCCTGATACTGAAATAGCGATACGGCGGGCACTGGCCAATCGTTGGTGCGAAGTGGCGCCGGGACTGGAGCATTTAATCTCCCGCCACTCAATGCGTAGGACCTTGGTCGACCTGATCGGACTGTCTGCGGCTTTTGCATTGCTGGAAAAGAACGCCGATGCGGGTTTTCTGCTGAAAGACTGGGCAACACCACAGCTAAAATTGCAGACCAGACTTATCGGTCTCCTTCCTCCGAAACTGAGGCCTCGGCGCTTCCGGGACATAGTTTGATCTGATGAGCCGCTTGCTCGGCAGTCTTACCCGATAAAGAGCATCTTTCGATGCTTCTCTGGACCCACCAAAGTCCTCCGTAGCAACGCACACTACGCGGTCGAATTCCGCCGCTTTTCCTCCACCGCGTCCCAGAACAGGCTGGCGATATCCGCGCCACCAAAGCGCTGCACTTCGCGCACGCCGGTTGGCGAGGTCACGTTGATCTCGGTCATGTAGTCGCCGATCACGTCGATGCCGACCAGGATGAAGCCGCGCTCTTTCAGCGATGGGCCGATGCGGGCGCAGATTTCGCGTTCGCGTTGCGTCAGCTCGGTCTTTTCGGCGCGGCCGCCGACATGCATGTTGGAGCGCGAATCGTGCTCGGACGGAATGCGGTTGATGGCGCCGGCGGCCTCCCCGTCGATCAGGATGATGCGCTTGTCGCCCTTGCGCACATCCTTCAGATAGCGCTGCACGATGTACGGCTCGCGCGACAGCTGGGCGAACATTTCGAGCAGCGAGGCGAGGTTGCGGTCGTCCTCCTTGAGATGGAAGATGCCGGCGCCGCCATTGCCGTAGAGCGGCTTGACGATGATGTCGCCGAATTCCTTGCGGAAGGCCGCGACCTCCTGGGGATCCTTGGTGATCAGCGTTTCGGGCATCAGATCGGGGAATTCGGTGACGAAGATCTTTTCCGGGCTGTTGCGCACCCAGGCCGGGTCGTTGACGACCAATGTCTTCGGGTGAATGCGCTCCAGAATATGCGTCGTGGTGATGTAGTTCATGTCGAAGGGTGGATCCTGGCGCAGCAGGATCACATCCATCTCCGACAGGTCGGTGCGCACCTTGTCGCCCAGCGAAAAATGATTGCCCTTCTCGTCGCGGAGCTTCATCTCCTCGATGCGGGCAAACACCTTGCCGCCCAGCATCGACAGCCGGTCCGGCGTATAGTGGAACAATTGGTGCCCGCGCCGCTGCGCCTCCAGCGACAGCGCAAACGACGTGTCGCCGGCGATCGAGACGGTGGAGACATGGTCCATCTGGACGGCGATCTTCAGGGTCATCTTCTGGTCTCCAGCGGGTCGAGCAAGTCCAGGAAAAGTGCGTAGCGGTTTTCCGTCCGGAATTGCGGCAAGGCAAGTCGCCGATATACGGAACTTGGCGGCTTCTGCCAATCGCGCTTGCTTGGCCCAGACCCCCTAACGGTCGAAGACCAGCCGGGAGTAACCGAGGAACGACAGCGCCATCGCTACCAGCGAGGCGATCGCAAGTGCCGCCAGCGGCGGCATTGCCGGCAGCGCGAACAGGATGGCGCAGTAGACGAGATAGTTGACGATGCTGGTGGCGATGCCGACGCCGCCATAGCGTGCGCCCTCCTGCGCCACGCCGCGGCTCGACGGCGAAAAGGTCAGGTGCCGGTTGATCTGCCAGGTGACGCACAGCGCAAAGCCGATCGACAGGACACGGGCGACGAAGGGACCGAGCGGCGTCACCGCCAAGAGCAGCCAGAGCGCCGCGGCATCGGCGACGAAACCAACGCCGCCGGCCAGGACGAAGCGGACGAGCCGGCTCACGGCCTCAGGCGGCCCGGGGCGTCTTGCCCGGTTCGGCCTTCGGGATTTCACCAGTGCGTTCGCGCCGTTCGACCCGGCCTGACGGCACCGAGAGATAAAAAATGCGCTTCTGCTCGGCGCGTCCGCGCGATACCGAATCGAGGATCAATCCGGTCACCATCGCAAGCATCGAGAGCAGCAGCAGGCCGACCGACAGCACCCAGGTCGGCATGCGCGGCACGAGGCCGGTCTGGGCGAATTCGATCAGCACCGGCGTCATCAGGGCAAGGCTCGACGCCAGGAAGAAAATCGCGAAGGCGCCGAAGAAGCGCAGCGGCTGCGTTTCCTTCATCAGCATGGCGAACATCCACAGGATCCTGGCGCCGTCGCGATAGGTCGACAGCTTCGACGACGATCCCTCAGGCCGGCGGCCATAATCGAGCGCGATCTCGCTCACCGGCAGTTTGAGCTGCGAGGCATGCACCGACATTTCGGTCTCGATCTCGAAGCCGCCGGAAACCGCGGGAAAGCTCTTGACGAAACGCCTCGAGAAGACGCGGTAGCCGGAGAAGATGTCGGTGAAGTCGGCGCCGAACAGCCGCTTGTAGAGGCTGTTGAAGATGCGGTTGCCGAAGGCATGGCCGGAACGGCCGGCATCGTCGGTGACGCCGCGCCTGGTGCCAACCACCATGTCGCAGCGCTCGGTCTGCAGGATGTTGATCAGCAGCGAGGCATCTTCCGGCGCATAGGTGCCGTCGCCATCGGCCATCAGATAGATGTCCGCATCGATGTCGGCGAACATGCGCCGCACGACATTGCCCTTGCCCTGGCGCGGCTCGCGGACGACGATGGCGCCCGCTGCGCGCGCCTTGAGCGCGGTCAAATCCCTGGAATTGTTGTCATAGACATAGATCTCGGCCGATGGCAGCGTCTCGCGAAAGCGCCGCACCACCTCGGCGATGGTCAGTTCCTCATTGTAGCAAGGCAGGAGCACGGCAATGGCCGGCTCATGGCGGACTTCGTGCGGCATTTCCGTCTCCCGACACCCGGCGGAGCCTCCGGCCGCGCTCATATGCGGCCTCGCTCAGGCGACTTTACTATTTATTGAAGCTGTTAAGGCTAGGTTTAAGGCCGCAGTCTTTCCGACGAAGGTCATGATGATGAACGCAGCCAAGGCGGGTGCTTCCTCCTGGAAGTCCGATATGACGCTGGCGCTGCTTGCCATGCTGGTGGTGCTGGCTGTCAATGCCGCCACGGGCTTTCGCGAATTGAGCAATGCCGGCGGCGACAATGACAGCCTGCTGCGGCTGGTCGAGGTTCGCGACATGCTGGCCGGCCAGGGCTGGTTCGACCTGCATCAGTACAGGATGGGGCCGGAAGGCGGTTTCGTCATGCACTGGTCGCGGCTGGTCGACGCACCGCTCGCCGTCATCATCCTCGCCGCCTCGGCGCTGACCGGCAGCATGGCCATGGCCGAAGCGATCGCACAGGTGCTGTGGCCGTCGCTGCTGTTCTGCCTGGCGGTGTTTTTTACAGCCCGTGCGGCACGCAGCTTCGCCGGCGTCGGCGCCGTGCTGCCCGCTATCGTCATCGGCGCGGCGGCGCTGCATTTCATCGGCATTTTCTTGCCGGGTGCGCTCGATCATCACAATGTCCAGCTGACGCTGACCATGGCCAGCCTCAGCCTGCTGCTCGAGGCGCCGGCGCGTCGCTGGGCGGCGCTGATTTCCGGGCTGTGTGCGGCCCTGACGCTGGCCGTCGGCATGGAAACCGCGCCCTATGTCGCCACCATCGGCGCCTGCATCGCTTTGCTGTTCGTCGTCGATCCCGGCGGCGAACGCCGGATCGCCAGGGATTTCGGTCTCGGCTTTGCCGGGGTTTCAGCCCTCGTCTTCGTCACCACCATCCCGCCATCGGCCATGGGCCAGCCGCAGTGCGATGCCTTCTCGGCTGTGCAGTTCGTGGTGGCGGCAATCGCCGGACTGGGGCTTGCCGCCGTGACGTCGCTCACGGTGTCCAATGGCACGGCCAGCCGCCGCCTGATCTCGCTTAGCCTGCTCGCGCTTGGGCTGGGCGCCGTCATCGTGGCGCTGTTTCCGCAATGCCTTGCGGCTCCCTACGCAAACCTCGATCCGCGCCTCAAGGAATTGTGGCTCGATCACATCGACGAGGCGCAGTCGCTGTTCAGTATTGCCGTCAATGAGCCGGCGTCGCTGGCGGCGCGCTATGTCACGCCGCTGGTGGCGATCGCGCTGATGGCGCTTCGCCTGCGCGGACCATGGCGCCGCCAGGACAGCCTCGTCGGCGCCTTGCTGGTCGGCGCCTTCATCGTCAGCGCCTGGCAGGTCCGCGGCTCGACATTCTCGATCGCCTTTGCCGTCATCCCGCTGTCGGCCTGGATCGCAAGCTGGCGCGAACGGGCGAGGATCAGCCCTGCGCGCAGCGTATCGCTGCGCATGGCGGCGGTCTGGCTGGTGTCGGTGAATGCCGTCTGGGCCGGCGCTGCCGCCGCGACGTCGAGCGTATTCGAGGCCAGCAAGGTCTCGGTCGAGGCACAGGACACCGACAGCGATCCGTCCTGCGAGCGCAAGGCCTCCTTCGCGGCGTTGGCCCGGCTGCCGGACACCACGGTGCTTGCCATTTCCAATCTCGGCTCGCCCATCCTTGCCTATTCCGGGCACCGCGTCTTTGCCGGCCCCTATCATCGCAACATCGCCGGCGACCTGCTTGCGCTCGATGCCTTCCTCGGATCGGCGGACCAGGCGAGGATGATCGCGGCGGCTCACCACGTCGGCCTGATGGCGCTCTGCCGCGGCAGCGCCGAAAGCAAGATGCTTGCCGCCAAGGCGCCGCAAGGCTTCCTGGCCAGGCTGATGCAGGGAAGCGTCCCCGATTGGCTCGAACCGGTGGCCGAAACGCGCGGAACCCCGGTCGAACTCTACCGCGTCCGCTAAAGCATCATTCGCCAGCGAAAAATCGATTTCGCGATACGCTTCCTAAACGCTTTGCTGCCAGTCTCAGCCTAAATTTCGGGCGTCACAAACAGGGATACCGATGCAAACGACGTTTGGCACCGGGCAGGCAAGCAGGGAAAACTCGGATCTGGCGTTCACCGATGCGCTGACCGGGCTTGGCAACCATCGCCGCTTCTTCGACAAGGTCGATCGCCTGATCAGCGACCGTGCAGACGATCCCGCGCCGTTCACGGTCGGCATTCTCGACCTCGACGGCTTCAAGCCGATCAACGATCTGTTCGGCCACAAGGCCGGCGACGACATATTGATCCAGGTGGCAATGCGGCTGCGCGCTTCGATGGACAGCCACTCCACCGTTTGCCGCATCGGCGCCGACGAATTCGCCTTCCTGTATCCGATGGTGTTCTCGGAGGAAGCGGCGGCCGAGAAGTCGCGCATGATGATCGAAATCCTGTCGGCGCCCTACGATGTCGGCGAACGCACCGCCAGGCTTTCGGCCTCGGTCGGCTGCTCGCTCTTTTATTCCGGCGACGAAACCACGGAAATCCTCGTCAACAAGGCCGAAACGGCGCTCTACCACGCCAAGCGTTCGGGCCGTGGCCGGGTCGTCGTCTACACCCGCGAAATGGAAGAGGCGGCCAAGCGCGTCACCCGCATCGAACAGGCGCTGCGCCGCGCCGTCTCGGCCGGTGAGGTCGAGCCGCATTTCCAGCCCATCGTCGATCTGACCACCCGCCGCACCATCGGCTTCGAGACGCTGGCGCGCTGGACCGATCGCGACCTCGGCGTCGTCCCGCCGACCGTGTTCATCCCCATCGCCGAAGAGCGCGGCATCATCGGCCCGCTGTCGCAGCTGGTGCTGCGCAAGGCGGCCGAAGCGGCGCGCAGCTGGCCGAAGGACCTGTTCCTGTCCTTCAACCTGTCGCCCTCGCAGCTCGTCGACCAGAACACTGGCCTGCACATATTGTCGATCCTCGACCGCACCGGCTTCGATCCGCGACGGCTGGAGATCGAGATCACCGAAACCGGCCTGATGAACGATCCGGCCTCGGCCGAGAAGATCGTCGAGGACCTGCGTCGCGTCGGCATCCGCGTCTCGCTCGACGATTTCGGCACCGGCCAGTCCTCGCTCGGCCGCTTGCGCGAATTCCATTTCGACAAGCTCAAGATCGACCGCGCCTTCGTCTCCTCGATCCTCGACGACCGACCGTCGGAACACATCATCCGCGCCATTCTGGCCATGTGTGAAGGGCTCGGCATGGATGTCGTCGCCGAAGGCATCGAGGAGGAGGCGCAGGCCGACCGCCTCGTCCAGTTCGGCTGCGCCGGCGGCCAGGGCTATCTCTTCGGCAAACCGGTCGACGCCGACGCCACGCTCGGCTACCTCCGCGATTCCTATCGCGGCGCCCTCTACGCCAAGGCAGTCTGACCGGCGGTCTGGCCTGCGTCGAGCAAGTCAGCGGCGCGAGCCAGATCGACTGTGCGCGCCATCTTGCGGCCTTTTGTCTGACATAAGCCAATCAAATCGCCGTTTTCGCCCTTGCTCCCCGGACTTGGCTGGATAGGATGCGCGCCGACCGGACCGGGAGATGAAGATATGATGCCATCGGCCGATTTTGCCGACCTCAGGGGAGCCTCGGTGCTGATCACCGGCGGCGGTTCCGGAATTGGTGCGGCACTGACCGAGGGCTTCGTTCGCCAAGGCGCCCATGTCGCCTTCATCGACATCGCCGATGGCCCAAGCACGCTGCTTGCCGACCGCGTCGAAAAAGAACTTGGCCGGCGACCGCTCTACCTCAAGACCGATTTGCGTGACGTCGAGGCGTTGCGCGCTTCGGCCGCCAAAGCGGCTGAGGCGCATGGCGACGTCACCGTGCTGGTCAACAATGCCGCATGGGACGAACGCCACGACGTCGCCGACGTTACCGTCGAGTTCTGGGACAACAATCTCGCCGTCAATCTGCGCCCGCATTTCTTCACCGCACAGGCGGTGGCGCCGGGCATGAAGCGGGCCGGCGGCGGGTCGATCATCAACTTCACCTCGACCTCCTATCTGATCAACCATCCTGATATGCCGGCCTACACCGCCGCCAAGGCCGGCATTCTGGGCCTCACCAAGGGGCTGGCCGGCAAGCTCGGCGTCGACGGCATTCGCGTCAACGCCGTTGCGCCGGGCTGGGTGATCACCGACCGGCAAAGGGAACTCTGGGTCACCGAGGAGAGGCTCGCCGCCCATGTCGCCAAGCAATGCATCAAGCAGGTCATGCAGCCCGACGACATCGTCGGCACGGTGCTGTTCCTGGCCTCCGACGCCTCGCATATGCTGACGGCGCAGATGTTGATCGTCGACGGGGGTTTCCTGTGAGCCCGGTGAATCAAAATCCGGCAAAAGGCACGCCAGCAGTCGCCACCGTCGACTGGGGCACGACCCGCATGCGGGTCTGGCTGGTCGACGAGGCGGGCGGGGTGCTTGCCGAGCGTCGCGGCGATGATGGGTTGATCACCGCGCAGCAAAAAGGCTTTTCGACCATCCTCGAGGGCCATCTGGCGGCGCTCGGCGCACCTGACACACTGCCGGTCATCATCTGCGGCATGGCCGGCTCGCGCCAGGGTTGGCTGGAAGCGCCTTACGTCACCGTGCCGGCGCCGCTCAGTGCCATCCTCGCGGGGGCCGCCCGCATTCCCGGCCAGCGCCGCGACATCCGCATCGTGCCTGGCCTGGCGCAGCGCCTGGAAGATGCGCCGGACGTAATGCGCGGCGAGGAAACCCAGCTTGCCGGCGCCGGTTTGCCGGCAAAAGGTCGCCATCTCGTCTGCATGCCCGGCACCCATTCGAAATGGGTTCTGGTCGAAGACGGCGCGGTCGACGGCTTCTGCACCTGGCCGACCGGCGAGCTGTTTTCGGTGCTGGCCACTCACTCGATCCTGCGCCATTCGCTGGGCGAGAGCCCGAAGCCGGTCATTCCGGACAATCCGTTCTTCCAGGAATGGTGCCGCAAGGCTTTGGCCGAGGGCGGCGATGTCACCTCGCGGCTGTTCTCGATCCGCGCCGCCGGCCTGCTGCAGGACCTCAAGGCCGACGATGCCGCCGCTTGCCTGTCCGGCCTGCTGATCGGCGGCGAGATCGCCTCGGCGGGCCGCCGCTATGGCGAAAGCACCACCGCAATCGTGCTGGTCGCCTCGGGGCCGCTAGCAGCCCTCTACCGCCAGGCGCTCGACGTTGCAGGGCTTGCCGTCAGGACGGTCGACGCCGACGAGGCGGTGCGTGCCGGCCTTATCGAGGCAGCGCGGGAAAATGGCATGATCGCCAAATGACTCACCAGAGTGGAGTGACAGCGTGACCCAGACCGCCCCCTTCCCGAAGCTCAAGCGTGGTCTTATCGCCATTCTGCGCGGCCTCAAACCCAGCGAGGCGGTTGCCATCTGCCAGGCGCTGTTTGACGCCGGCATCGAAGCCATCGAGGTGCCGCTCAATTCGCCGGAGCCGTTTTCATCGATCGCCAGCATTGTCACCGCATTGCCCAAGACAACGCTGGTCGGCGCCGGCACGGTGCTGACTTCAGCCGATGTCGACGCCCTGGCCAAGGCCGGCGGGAGGCTGCTGGTCAGCCCCAACATCGATGCCGAAGTCATGGCCCGCGCCATGCACCATGGCATGGTGACGATGCCAGGCGTGTTCACCCCCACCGAAGCTTTTCAGGCGATTAGGCTTGGGGCTTCGGCGCTCAAATTCTTCCCGGCAAGCGTGCTCGGGCCTAGCGGCATTTCGGCGATGCGGGCCGTGCTGCCGGCCGATACCGTGGTCGGCGCCGTCGGCGGCGTTTCGGACAAAGACTTTGCCGGCTACAAAGCCGCTGGGGTGACTGCTTTTGGTCTTGGCTCCAGCCTGTTCAAACCCGGCATGAGCGTCGACGAGGTGGCCTCGCGCGCGCAGGCGGCGGTGACGGCCTGGGATGCGGCCTTCGGCGGAGCGGCATGATGGACAAGGTTTCGGTTTTTTCGGACCATGTCTGTGAACTCGGCGAGGGGCCGAGCTACGATCCCGCCACCGACACGCTGTTCTGGTTCGACATCGTCAACGGGCTTTTGCTGGAGCAGGGTGTCACGTCCAGCGCGCGGAAGGTCCATGAGCTCGGCCAGATGGCCAGCGCCATCGCCATTATCGACGACAATCGCCAGCTCATCGCCACCGAGACCGGCCTGCATGTCCGCGACGTCTCGACCGGCAAGCTGACGCTGCATACGCCTATCGAGGCCGACAATGCGCTGACCCGCTCCAACGATTCGCGCGTCCACCCTTGTGGCGCCTTCTGGGTCGGCACGATGGGCAAGGGTGAGGAGAAGGGCGCGGGCGCCATCTACTGGTTCTTCAAGGGCGAGCTGCGCACGCTTTACACCGGCATCACCGTGTCGAACTCGATCTGTTTCTCGCAGGATGGAACGATCGCCTACTACACCGATACCTCGACCGGCCTGTTGATGCGCGTCGCCTGCGATCCGGCGACGGGCCTGCCGATCGGCGAGTCGAAAGTGTTCGTCGACCATCGCTCGTCGCGGGGCTATGTCGACGGCTCGGTTGTCGACCGTGACGGCGTGCTGTGGAACGCGGTCTGGGGCGGCAAGGCGGTGAAGGCTTATGCGCCGGACGGCACATTGTTGCGCGAAATTGCCACGCCGGCGGGGCAGTCCTCGTGCCCGGCCTTTGTCGGCGCCAAGGCCGATCGGCTGGCGGTGACCTCGGCCTGGAAAGGCAAGGACGACAAGCAGCGCAAGCTTGACCCACAGGCCGGCATGACCTTCCTGCTCGACATCCCCGTCAACGGCCGCTTCGAGCCGCGCGTGCTGATCGCCTGAGCGTACCGGTTGTCGTGCAGGCGTCGGGCGCGGGTCGATTTCGCGCAAGCCGATCGCATTGGCCGTGCGATGGTGTGGCTGCATCACCGAGAAGCGTTGACCCATGCCGCGCCCGACCTTGATCCTCGTCCATGAGCCGGAAAAGGCCTGTTTCGACAGGCTGGTCGCCGACGGCTTTCCCGCCGAGCGCGCCTTGGAAATCTCGTCTTATCTGGCGCAGTCGACCGATCTCGCTCCTGAGTTCGATCAACTGGCGACCGCTTGTGAAAAGCGCGGCCTCGCCTTTATGCCGGTTGCACTCGACGATGCGGCAAGCGCGCTGGCGAAGGCCGATCCCGCAACCACGCTGGTCTGGACGCTGACCGACGGCATTGCCTATTTCCGCGGTGCTGCAGCGCCCGCACTTGCCAGGCTGAATGGGCTTAGAACCATCGGAGCCGACGATGCGCTGTTCGCGCTTTGCCAGGACAAGTTCCGCTCCGGCGCCGTGCTTTGCGCGCTCGGCCTGCCGGCGCCGCAGGCAGGCCTGGCCCGCGACGGCCGCTGGCTGGCCGACCCGCCAGCTTCGGAAGCCGGCTGGTTCGTCAAGCCGAACCGGCTCGGCTCCAAGGTAGGCATCTGGCCGGATTCACGCTGCAACGACCTGGCCCATGCGCTGGAGCTTAGCCGGCGGGTCTATGCCGCTTATCGCGACGATGTCGTCGTCCAGCCCTATGTCGGCGGTCGCAATGTCCGCGCCAGCTTCCTTGGGCTGCACACGGATGCCGGGGCGGAAGCGCTCGGCATTGCGTTCGTCGACTCCGGCGGCGATTTCCAGACCATGGCGGACTCGATGGCGCTTTACGGCGACACCGGCGAGGCCGCCAAGGCGGCTGGACTATACAGCGAGCCGGTGCTGGAGCCGGTCGCCGACACCCAGCCAGCAGCCGCGGCAACCATCCGGCGCATCGCCGAGCGGCTGGTCAGCGGGCTCGGCCTGCGAGACGTGTTTTCCCTCGATTTCAGGGTCGAGGCTGACGACCATGTCAACCTCATCGAGTTCGAGGTCTGTCCCGGCCTGCCCTGCTTCGATTTCCGCGCCTATTGCTGGCTGCAATGGTGCATGACGCTGGCCGATGCGGTTGCCGAGACGGCGGCGAACCGACTGGACCGACAGGCGATCTGAACGGTCGCGGGGACCAGCCCGACCTACCGCGCCTTGACGGCTTTAGCTCCACCTTTAGTGTCGCGGGACAGTCCTCAGGCACGGCCGCGCGATGAGCACACCAGCAAGCTCCCTCCACCATCACATCAGGCACATGGCCGGGCGCGATCCGCATGAGGCGCATCGCGTCGCCACGCCGCTCGAGTTGCTGTTCGATCTGACCTTCGTCACCGCCTTCAGCCTTGCCTCGTCGCAACTGGCGCATGCCTTGGCCGAGGGCCACTACGCGGCGGCGCTGATCGGCTTCGGCTTTGCCAGCTTCGCGATCTGCTGGGCCTGGATCAACTTCTCCTGGTTTTCCTCCGCCTATGACACTGACGATTGGGTCTTCCGCCTCGTCACCATGGTGCAGATGATCGGCGTGCTGGTGCTGGCCATCGGGCTGCCGCGCATGTTCGCCTCGATCGAGCATGGCGAACACCTCAATAATTCGGTGATGGTGCTGGGCTACGTCATCATGCGCGTCGCCATGATCTTCCAATGGCTGCGCGCGGCGCGGCAGGACCCTGGGCGGCGGCGTGCCTGTCTCACCTATGCCATCGCCATCGCGATCGCCCAGATCGGCTGGGTGGTGCAGATCCTGGTCGATTTCTCGCTGGAGACCAGCCTGGCTTTCGGCGCGGTCCTGCTTCTCATCGAGCTTGCCGGACCGGTCATCGCCGAACGCCGGGATGGCGGCACGCCCTGGCACGCGCACCACGTCGCCGAGCGCTACAGCCTGTTCGCCATCATCGCGCTGGGCGAAGGGGTGGTCGGCACGCTGGCGACGCTGTCGGCCGCGGTCGAGGAGCAGGGCTGGAACCTCGATGCCGCCTTGATCGGCATTGCCGGAATGGGTCTCACCTTCGGCATGTGGTGGGTCTATTACATGCTGCCCTCGGGGACGGTGCTGCACCAGCACCGCAATCGCTCTTTTGTCTGGGGCTATGGCCAGATGCTGATCGTGGCGGCCATCGTCGCCACCGGCGCCGGGCTGCATGTCGCGGCCTATTTCATCGAGCACAAGGCCCATATCGGCCCGGTAGCGACCCTGCTCTCGGTCGCCATTCCGCTAGGCGTGTTCCTGGGGGCGATCTACGCGCTGTATTATTATCTCGTCCAGCGCTTCGATCCCCTCCATGTCTGGCTGCTGGCGGGAACGGCTGCGGTCGTCGCACTTGCCATCATCGCCGCCCTTGCGGGCGTCGACATGGCGGTCTGCCTCATCTTACTCACGCTAGCGCCGGCCGTTACCGTTGTCGGTTATGAGCTGTCGGGGCACCGCCATCAACTGGAGGTGTTGGCGCAGAAGGAAGCGCCGCACTGAGCAGCGCAGCTTCGCGCGTCAGATACCCTCGACCAGCACGATCTCGCCATCGGCCACTTTCTGACGGATGGCGACGGCGCGTTGGTATTCCGGCGAGTGGTAGCAGTCATGCGCCATCGCCAGCGATTCGAACTCGATAATGACATTGCGGGCGCGGCCAGGCCCCTCGGCCTTTTCATGCTCACCGCCACGGGCAAGGAACTTCACGTCGAAACGGTCGAAAGCGAGCTTGGCGGCAGCGACATAGTCCTTGTAGCCTTCAGCGTCGCGCACATCGACGCGGGCTATCCAGTATCCCTTGGGCATTTTCTTCTCCTCGTTACGCCGCGCGCATCTCTTCCAGTATGGCCTCGGCAGCCGCGCGCCTGTCGCTTGCCGCCACGATTGGCCGGCCCACAACAAGATGGCTGGAGCCGTTGCGGATCGCCCGGCCGGGCGTCACCACGCGTTTCTGGTCGCCATGGTCGCTGCCCTTGGGCCGTATCCCCGGCGTCACCACCGCTAGGTCGGGTCCGACGATGCGGCGCACCGCTTCCGCCTCCTCGGCCGAGCAGACGACGCCGCCCATGCCTGCATGCAGCGCCTGTTCGGCGCGCCTCAGCACCAGCGTGTGCGGGTCATATTCATAGCCGGCGTCGATCACGTCCTGCTCGTCCATCGAGGTCAGCACGCTGACCGCCAGCAGGCACAGGTCGCTGCCCCTGGCGGCCTCCACCGCGGCCCGCATCGCCTTGGGATAGGCGTGGATGGTCAGCATGGTCATGCCCATGCGCACGATGTTCTCGACACCCTTCGCCACCGTGTGGTCGATGTCGAGCAGCTTCATGTCGAGGAAGATTTTCGTGCCGCCGCTGGCCAACTCCCTGGCGAAGTCGAGCCCGCCGGCGAAGGCCAGCTGATAGCCGATCTTGTAGAAGGAGACGACGCCGTCGAGCTCCTGCACCGCCTGTTCGGCCTCTTTCACCGTCGGCACGTCGAGGCCGACGATCAGCCTTTCTCTCATGGTATGGGCCTGCATGGCTGTGGAAATCATGCCCCGGTCCTGGTCGACAGCATGCGCGAGGTTTCGATCAGCGTGCGGCATAGGTGCTCCATCGATTTGGTCAGTCTCTCATCCCTGAAATTGCCGTCGCCGTCGAAGGCACTGCCGCCATCGGATACCGAGCATTCCGGCGTCACCATCTCCAACTGGCAGCGCACCAGCACGGCGCGCAGATGGTTGATGCAGCGGATCCCGGCGAAATGTCCGTTGGAAGACGAGCACAGGCCGGCGACCTTGCCGACAAGCGGCCTCACCGGCCAGCCGCCATCGAGGCGCACCCGGCTTACCCAGTCGATCGTGTTCTTGAGCAGTGGCGGGATCGAGCCATTATATTCCGGCGTCGCGATCAGCAGCCCGTCATGGGCGGCGATCAGCCGGCCGAGCTTCACGGCGTTGTCGGGAACGCCTTTTTCCTTTTCGAGGTCCTCGTCGATGATCGGCAGCGGATAGTCGGCCAGCGAAATGCGCGTCACCTCGGCGCCTTGCATGGCCAGCTCCTTCTGCGCCACATCGGCGGTCCTGCCGCTGAAGGCGCCGCTGCGCACCGAGCCGGCGAAGACGAGGATTTTCGCGATCACAGCCATTGGCCACTCTTGTTCCCGGACAGGTACAGCCAGAGGCTGCGCAAATCAACGCACTGGCTCAAAAAACGGAAACGATCGGGGGGCAGGCGCGCGAAGGTGTGCCGAGCAGCTGGGCTATTGCTAGTGGGTGACCGCAATTCTTGCACTCAGCGCGATGAGTGCAACTCCGAGCAAGGCATCTATCGGCCTGCGGACGCTGCCATATACCGACCGAACCCTTCTTGTGGAGAACATTAGCGCGACAAGCCCAAACCACGCCATCGCGACCAGCCCGATTATGGCCAGCGACACTGCCTGGACCCAGATCGGAGCCTGCATCGGCAATACCGATATGAACAGGCTCGCGAAGAACGCGGCCGTCTTCGGATTTGTAATTCCGACAACGAATCCGCTTCGCCAAGGAGCCGTAGTCTCTGCGCCACCGACGGCCAGCGGTGGCCGCGCCTGCCAAGCCGACAAAAGGATCTTGCTGCCCAGGTAACCGAGATACACGGCACCGGCGATCCGGACGGCAAGGTGAGCCCATGCAATCTGCGTCAGTACGAGGCCCAGGCCACACATCGCGAGAGCCGCCCACACCATGATCGCTGCGGCAATGCCAAGCGCCACATGGAACCCCGCGCGACGGCTGATCAGCGCATGGGAAGTCACGGCTACAAAATCGGGTCCTGGGCTCATGGCGCCGAGCAGGAAGACCGAAGCAAGGGTCAGGAATTGCGGAAGGTAGCTCATGCGATACTCCAGTTTCAGTCTCGTCGTACCGCACGCCTGCATGCCGGAGAGGCCAGGAAAGCCGCTCGCCGATTTCGAGGGTCGTTTCCCTCACCTTCACAAAACCTACAGCGCTCTTTAATATGAGTGAAATGAAAGATATTTCGGCAGCCATGAACAAAGCTAATATCAACATCACGATGCTGCGCGTCCTGACATCGCTCAGCGAGACGCGCAGCTTCACCAAAACCGCCGAGCGGCTCTGTCTTTCTCAATCGGCCATAAGCCATGCAATGAAGGCGCTGGAGGAGATCGTTGGCGCGCCCCTCGTCATACGTGATCGGCGCGGTGTCGCTTTCACCGCAACCGGCGAGGCGGCTTTGGACGCGGCGCGCGCCGCTTTGCATGCTTTAGGCCGTCTTGTCGGCTTACGGGAACACTCCATCAAAGGCAGAGTACGGCTCGCGCTGGTCAGCAGCGCCTCGGTAAAGATTGCTCCATATGCGTTGAACATTACTTCCGTCCGGCACCCGGAGCTTGCTGTCGAACTGCTCTTGGGCACGGATACCGAGGTGGCGGAGTGGGTCGATCGCGGTGCCGCCGATATTGGACTGTCCTACATCGCCGGCAATTGCCAAGCCGAGGAACTTGTCGACGACGAACTCTTTGTAGCGTCATCGCAAAAGAACTCAGTCCAAGGCGGGTCATTTCCGATCCGCGCTCTCGACGGCCAGCCATTCATCATGTCGAGCGGCGGCTGCGGACCAATGCTTGCCGAATTGTTCAAGGATTTTGGCGTTGCGCCAGTTGTCATCCTGTCGGCGAGCGATATGGCGGCGCTGCTTGCTCTGGTTGGGGCCGGGCGCGGTTTGTCGATTGCGCCAGGCCTGGCGTTTCCGGCCGATTGGCAGCGAACCGTCGCGAGGCGTCCTCTGGAGCCGCGTGCGCGTCGGCCTCTGCTGCTTCTGTTCTCCAGCAGCGCCGAAGCAACGGCCGTGCGGGCCATGTGCGCGGCGATCAGAGAGGTCGCCACGAGTTTGCGAGGCGGATAACAGTCAAGGATGTGGATCGACCCTCAATCGAGCTTCCTTCGGGAGACGTCGATCCTCTACAAGGCGCCAGAGACTTCTCCCGCCCCCAATACCAGCTAATGCGCTTCGCGCCGGTAGATCCACAGCTGCGTCGGCGGGATGTTGCGGAAGATGAAGTCGAAATGCTTGACCGTGTAATTGCCGCGGCCGGGCGGGATCGGCGACAACGGCCCATAGGTCAGCTGCACGATCGGCCGTCCAACCGGGATGCGGTCTAGCAGGCTTTCAATATAGGCGATCCGCTGTGCGACCGGAAAATTGAGCAGCGGCACGCCGGAGACGACGGAATCGAAAACCATCCCGCTCTTCTCGCCAAGCGTGGCGTTGAGATTGAAGGCATCGCCCTCGATGACGTTGACGCCGGGGTAGAGCTGGCGCAGATGGCGCACGAAATCGGTGGAATATTCGACCGCGTACAGGTTTTCGGGCTTAACGCCCTGGGCGAGGATTGCACGGGTGATGACGCCTGTGCCGGGTCCGACTTCAAGCACCGGCAGGCCGGACTTCGGATTGACGATGGAAGCCATCTTGCGGGCGGTGATGGAGCTTGTCGGCACGATCGAACCGACCGACTTCGGCTTGTCGATCCAGCCTTTGAAGAATTTGAGTTCGTCGTCGAACTTTTCCGCCAGCGCCTTCCGCAATCCCGGACCACGTGCCATGCAAGTTCTCCTCAACACTCCCCGAACGCTACTTAGCAGCTAACAGGTCCAAGGCAAGGCGCGATCTGGCATAAGATGTTGATGACGTTCGGGAAGCGTGGCGGCCTTGGTTTGGGTTCAGTGCTCGCCGAAGGATTCGAAAAAGTCCTTCATGCGGGCGAAAAAGCCGCTCGACTGGGGCGAATTGTCCTTCGACGACAGCTGCTCGAACTCTTCCAGCAGCTCGCGCTGGCGGCGCGACAGGTTTTGCGGCGTTTCGACCGCGGTCTGGATATAGAGGTCGCCGACATTGGGCTGGCGCAGCACCGGCATGCCCTTGCCCTTGAGGCGGAATTGGCGGCCGTTCTGCGTGCCTTCGGTCACTTTCACCTTGGTCTGACTGCCGTCCAGCGTCGTCACCTCGAACGAGCCGCCAAGGGCGGCCGTCGTCATCGATATCGGCACCTTGCAGTAGAGATCGGCGCCGTCGCGCTGGAAGAATTCATGCGGCTTCACCGCCAGGAAAATATAGAGGTCGCCCGATGGGCCGCCGCGCAGGCCCGCCTCGCCCTCATTGGCAAGCCGGATGCGGGTGCCGTCCTCGATGCCGGCCGGGATATTGACCGACAGCGAGCGTTCCTCGGTGACGCGGCCCTGGCCGGCGCATTTCGGGCACGGGTCCTTGATCGTCTGGCCGCGACCTTGGCATTGCGGGCAGGTACGCTCGATCGAGAAGAAGCCTTGCGTCGCTCGTACCTTGCCGTGGCCATGGCACATCGAGCAGGTCACCGGCTGGGTGCCGGGCTTGGCGCCGGTCCCGGAGCATTCCGTGCATGAGATC
The DNA here is from genome assembly GCF_000502335.1 of Mesorhizobium sp. L2C066B000. Lineage (NCBI taxonomy): Bacteria > Pseudomonadati > Pseudomonadota > Alphaproteobacteria > Hyphomicrobiales > Phyllobacteriaceae > Mesorhizobium > Mesorhizobium sp. L2C066B000. Next base: position 41,513 of record NZ_AYWZ01000010.1, on the reverse strand, counting down.
GAGGCCGGCACGCGGATTTGCGCGGTCTTGCCGGCAAACGCTTCTTCCAGCGTGATTTCCATATTGTAGCGCAAATCGGCGCCGCGTTCGCGGCCGCCCGACGAGCGGCGCTGGCGCCCGCCCATCATGTCGCCGAAAATATCTTCGAAAATGTCGGCGAAGCCGCCGGCGCCAAAACCTTGCGCGCCGCCATTCATGCCGCCCTGCTCGAAGGCGGCGTGACCGAAACGGTCATAGGCCGCGCGCTTCTGCGGGTCCTTCAGCGTTTCGTAGGCTTCGTTGATTTCCTTGAACTTGTGCTCGCAGGAGTGATCGCCGGGATTGCGGTCGGGATGGAACTGCATGGCCAGCTTGCGGAAAGCGCTCTTGAGCTCCTTCTCGTCGGCGCCCTTTTGCACGCCCAGCGTCTCGTAGAAATCAGCTTTCATCTTTTCCCGCAGTCCGGATGCTCAACGTCTTGATGCATGTTGCGTCGTTTGCCGGCACGTTGTCTCGATTTAGGAGCGGTGATGCCCGGATGCTAGGGCCGGCGCGCTTGTGCCTGTGTTTTTCAGTGACTTTTTCGGCAAGGCCCGCACTTTTTCAGCGAGGGTTGCAAAAAAGCCCGGCTTTGCGCCGGGCTTTCCGCTTTATTTGCCGTCAACCGGTCAGGCCGACTTCTTCTTCTCGTCGTTTTCGTCGATTTCCTCGAAATCGGCGTCGACCACATCGCTATCCTTGGCCGCGTCCGCCTTGGCGTCGGCTTCCGCCGCTTCCTTCTGCGAAGCTTCGTACATGGCCTGGCCGAGCTTCATGGATGCTTCGGCAAGCGTCTGCGACTTGGCCTCGATGTCGGCGGCATCGTCGCCTTCGGCAGCAGCCTTCAGCGCCGCGATAGCCTCCGATATCGCCGTGCGCTCGGTTTCCGAAACCTTGTCGCCATATTCCTTCAGCGACTTCTCGGAGGAGTGCACCAGCGCCTCGGCCTGGTTGCGGGCCTCGACCAAAGCACGCCGCTGCTTGTCGGTCTCGGCATTGGCTTCGGCGTCCTTGACCATCTTCTCGATGTCGGCGTCCGAAAGGCCACCAGAGGCCTGGATGCGGATCTGGTGCTCCTTGCCGGTGCCCTTGTCCTTGGCCGAAACGTTGACGATGCCGTTGGCGTCGATGTCGAAAGTGACCTCGATCTGCGGCACGCCGCGCGGCGCCGGCGGAATACCGACCAGGTCGAACTGGCCGAGCGCCTTGTTGTCGGCAGCCATTTCACGCTCGCCCTGGAAGACGCGGATGGTCACGGCCGACTGACTGTCTTCAGCGGTCGAGAACACCTGGCTCTTCTTGGTCGGGATGGTCGTGTTGCGTTCGATCAGGCGGGTGAACACGCCACCCAGCGTCTCGATGCCGAGCGACAGCGGCGTCACGTCGAGCAGCAGCACGTCCTTCACGTCGCCCTGCAGCACGCCGGCCTGGATGGCGGCGCCCAAAGCGACGACTTCATCCGGGTTGACGCCCTTGTGCGGCTCCTTGCCGAAGAACTGCTTCACGATCTCCTGGATCTTGGGCATGCGGGTCATGCCGCCGACCAGGACCACTTCGTCGATCTCGCCAGCCTTCAGCCCGGCATCCTTGAGCGCCGCCTTGCAGGGCTCGATGGTGCGCTGGACGAGATCGTCGACCAGCTGCTCGAACTTGGCGCGGGTCAGCTTCAGCGTCAGGTGCTTGGGGCCGGTCGCGTCGGCGGTGATGAAGGGCAGGTTGATTTCGGTCTGCGTCGTCGACGACAGCTCGATCTTGGCCTTTTCAGCCGCCTCCTTGAGGCGCTGCAGCGCAAGCTTGTCGTTCTTCAGGTCGATGCCCTGTTCCTTCTTGAACTCGGCCGCCAGATATTCGACGAGACGCATGTCGAAATCCTCGCCGCCGAGGAAGGTGTCGCCATTGGTCGACTTCACTTCGAACACGCCGTCGCCGATTTCGAGCACCGAAATGTCGAACGTGCCGCCGCCAAGGTCATAGACGGCAATGGTCTTGCCATCCTTCTTGTCGAGGCCGTAGGCAAGTGCTGCAGCCGTCGGCTCGTTGATGATGCGCAGCACCTCAAGGCCGGCGATCTTGCCGGCGTCCTTGGTGGCCTGGCGCTGGGCGTCATTGAAATAGGCCGGAACGGTGATGACCGCCTTCTCGACCTTCTCGCCGAGATAGGCCTCCGCCGTTTCCTTCATCTTCTGCAGGATCATGGCCGAGATCTGGCTGGGCGACTGCTTCTTGCCGCCGGCCTCGACCCAGGCATCGCCATTGTCGCCCTTGACGATCTTGTAGGGGACAAGCTTCTTGTCCTTCTCCGTCACCGGGTCGTCATAGCGGCGGCCGATCAGGCGCTTGACCGCGAAGATGGTGTTTTCAGGATTGGTGACCGCCTGGCGCTTGGCCGGCTGGCCGACGAGACGTTCGCCGTCGCCCGAGATGGCGACGATGGAAGGCGTCGTGCGCGCGCCTTCCGCATTTTCAATGACCTTGGGCTCCTTGCCATCCATGATGGCGATGCAGGAGTTGGTGGTGCCGAGATCGATACCGATTACTTTTGCCATTTTTCTAGTCTCTCCGCTAAGCAGGCTCTCAGGACCCGTAAGGCGTTCCGACGAAAGCCCCTGTTCACAAGAAATTCCGCTCCGGCAACCGGCATTCCGGCACTGGGCGGCTTGGCGCGTATATAAGAACAGGCGGCATCGGGCGCAAGCATTCTGCGCATGGCATCCACCGCGCCGCGCTTGGCGCCTTTGAACAGCCGCCCGGCGGCCCGGATGTGCTCAAACCGCGCTCAAAACCCCAGGATCTGCGCGATCCCCCGGCGAAGCGCCCAGTCAGGGCTTCGAAACCACAAGAAAACGTCACCGATGCGTGAGAGAGGCGGCTCCTGGCTGAGGAAGGCGCCTGCCCACAGCAGACACAGGCAAAAGCGTCACGCGGCCTGCGACAGCGATTTATGCGCCTCGGCCAGGATTTCGAACGAGCGCACGCGTGCCGCATGGTCGAAGATCTGCGCGGTCACCATCAGCTCGTCTGCGCCGGTGCGGCGCACGAACGCGTCTATGCCTTGCCGGACGGTTTCGGGAGAGCCGACGACGGCGCAGGACAGCGCCTGCGAAATCATGGTTTTTGCCATCGGCTCGAGCGTCTGGTCATAGCCCTCGACCGGCGGCGGCAGGCGGCCGGCCCGCCCGGTGCGCAGATTGACGAAGGCCTGCTGCAACGAGGTGAACAGCAGTTTGGCCTCTCCATCGGTCGGTGCGGCGAAAACGTTGAGGCCGAGCATGACATAGGGCTTGTCCAGCTGTTCCGAAGGCTGGAAGCGCGAACGGTAGATCTCCAGCGCATGGTCGAGTTCGGCCGGCGCGAAATGCGAGGCGAACGCATAGGGCAGGCCGAGCATGGCGGCGAGCTGCGCGCCATAGAGGCTGGAACCGAGGATCCAGACCGGCACCTTCTGGCCTTCGCCGGGCACGGCGTGGATACGCTGGCCTTCCGCGGCCGGCTGGAAATAGCCCATCAGCTCGACGACATCCTGGGGGAAATTGTCTGACGCCTCGAGATTGCGGCGCAGCGCGCGCGCTGTTCCCATATCGGTGCCGGGCGCCCGGCCGAGGCCGAGGTCGATGCGGCCGGGGTGCAGTGCCGCCAGCGTGCCGAACTGCTCGGCAATCACCAGCGGCGCATGGTTGGGCAGCATGATGCCACCGGCGCCGACGCGGATGGTCTTGGTGCCGCCGGCGACATGGGCGATGACCACGGCGGTCGCCGCGCTGGCGATGCCCGGCATGTTGTGGTGCTCGGCCAGCCAGTAGCGCCTGTAGCCGAGCCGCTCGGCATGGCGGGCCAGGTCGAGCGAATTTGCCAGCGATTGCGAGGCGTCGCTGCCTTCGACGATCGGCGACAGGTCGAGAACGGAAAGTGCGGTCATGGGCCTCAAGCCTTTACGATGTTCAACTGCCTGACCCTGGTTTCGAAGGCGCGGTCGGGAATGACGATGTCGAGCTGGCGCCAAGCAACGGGTCCAGATTCTCGAACGGGATCGCCTGCGGATGCTGGCGATGCAGCGCGCTCAGCGTGTCGACCGACGCATCGATCGGACCGCGATAGCCAATGCGGTCGAAATAGGAATCGAGGTCGAAGGAGGCATCGTTCATCGCAGGGTCCGGGTTGACCGGCTCGATATAGGCACTCCGCCTGAAGACAACAAATGCGAGATGACGGACAGGCGCGGCAAGCTTATGGCGCGGCCTTTCCGTTCTCTTCGGCCGCTTCCTCCTCCACCACGGCCGTCTGCTGTGCGGCGAGAAAATTGCCGACATGGCTGAGGCCATCGAAATGATCGCAGAACACTTTGACGACGACCAGCAGCGGCACCGCCATCAGCGCGCCGACAAAGCCCCAAAGCCAGGACCAGAAGGCGATGGCGATGAAGATCGCCACGGCGTTGATCTCGAGGCGTCGGCCGACAACCATCGGCGTAACGAACTGGCCTTCGACGATGTCGCACAAAAGCACGAAGCCCGGCGCCAAAAGGGCGTAGGTGATCGAGTCGAAGCTGATCATCGCAATGACGCTGACCAGCACGATGGTGATCAGCGCGCCGACATAGGGCAGGAAGTTGAGCAGCGCCGCCATCGTTCCCCAGACGAGCGGGTTGGGCATGCCGAGCGCCCACAGGCCAAGGCCGATAACCGCGCCGAGACCGGCATTGATGACGGTGACGGTGAGCAGATAATGCGAGATTTCGCGCTCGACGTCATAGACGACGCGCAAGGCCCGCTTCTTCTCGCTGAGGCTGGCGAAGGACTGGATGATCTTCTCATAGAACATCGTGCCTGACGCCAGCAGGAACAGTGACAGCACGAAGATGATGGTCAGGCTTGTCCCCGCCGACAGGACGTTGCTGGCGGCGGCCGACAGGACGCCGGACTGCGCCATCGCCACCTTCTGGATGCCCGGCTCCTGCGAGGTCTCCGTCATCTGTTCGATCTGATGCGAGATCTGCATGATCCTCTCGAGCGGACGCCGCAATTGCGCCAGCCGTTCGGTAAGTTGTTGGCCGATCGACGAGGTGTTGTTGAGAAGGTCGATGACCGGGCCGCTGAGCAGATAGCCGGCAACGCCGAAGACGCAGATCGACAGCACGACCAACATTGTCGCCGAAACCACTTCCGGAATGCCGCGCTTGCGCAGGAAGCGCACGATTGGTGTCAGCGTCAGCGTCAGCAGGAAGGCGAGGATGACCGGCATGAAGAAAGCACGCGCGAAATACAGCGCGTAGATGGCCATGAACAGGAAGATCCCGATGAGCAGCGAACGCATCAGATGCGTGTCGGCACGCGCCACAACTCTCGCCTCTTCGGTCTCGGCAAGGCCAGCACCCAAAGCGGCGGGTTCGGCTTTCATGATTTTCCCTCAGCGGCGCACCGCAATTGGTGCTTTCCCCTGACGGAAACGCCTCTGCAAGCCCAAGGTTCCGTTAGCCGGAAAGGCCCTCAATCCGGGCCGCCCGTCGCTCAGGCGGCTGGCGCTGCGACGGCGACGCCGGGCTTGGCGGTCTCCTTGCGTACGATCGGCGCCACCTTGGTGCCGTACAGTTCGATCGCCTTCATGATCTTGGCGTGCGGCATGGCGCCGATCGCCATCTGCAGCAGGAAGCGGTCATTGTTGAAGATCTTGTGCTGGGCGACGATCTTTTCCGCCACCTGCTCCGGATCGCCGACGAACAGCGCGCCGTTCGGACCACGCGACTGATCGAAATGCGCCCGCGAGGTCGGGCCCCAGCCGCGCTCGCGGCCGATGCGGTTCATCACTTCGGCCTGCGGGCCATAGAAATCGTCGGCCGCCTGTTCAGTGGTGCCGGCGATGAAGCCGTGCACATTGATGCTGGTGGCAAGGCCCGAGGGGTCGGTACCGGCCCGCCTTGCGGCATCGCGATAAATGTCGAACAGCGGTGCAAACCGCGCCGGCTCGCCGCCGATGATGGCCAGTGCCAGCGGCAAACCGAGCACGCCCGCGCGCGCCGCAGATTGCGGCGTTCCACCTATTGCGATCCAGATCGGCAATTTGTCCTGCAGCGGCCGCGGATAGACGCCGCGGTCGTTGATCGGCGCGCGCAGATTGCCGGACCAGGTGACTTTGACGCCGTCGCGTATGGCCAGCAGCAAATCGAGCTTTTCGGCGAACAGCTCGTCATAGTCCTCGAGATTGTAGCCGAACAGCGGGAAGGATTCGATGAACGAACCGCGCCCGGCCATGATCTCGGCCCGGCCGCCCGACAAAAGGTCGAGCGTTGCGAACTGCTGGAAGACGCGAACCGGATCGTCGGAGGACAGCACGGTGACCGCGCTGGTCAGCTTGATGCGCTTGGTGCGTTCGGCGGCAGCGGCCAGCGCCACCACCGGCGCGGACGCGGCATAGTCGGGGCGGTGATGTTCGCCCAGACCAAAGACGTCGAGGCCAACCTGGTCAGCCAGCTCGACCTCCTCGATCAGATTGCGCAGCCGCTGATGCGGGCCGATCGCGCCGGGGCTGGGCTCCGGGCTGACGTCGGCGAAAGTGTAGAGACCGAGTTCCATGGCATGTCATCCAAATGTTCTGATTTGCCCGCTAGAGGTAGCGGCGAGCCGCCCCGGCCGCCAGAGGGGCGGATAGTGAACAGTGCATGTCGGTTTCGGCCGGCTTTGTTTCAGGGAAAACGCGTCTCCCGGCTGCAACAGCATAAACTTTCATGGCTGGCATACCGTTTTGGCGCTTGAACTCTCGGTTTTCGCGCGTATGTAAGCGTCGCGAATTGACTTCAGGGAAGTGGACTTGGCTATCTACAGGGAAAAAGACATTTTCGAGCGGCGCAATGCCGCGAACGAGGCAAAGAAGGCGCTTCTGGAGCGCTTCAAGTCGAAGCCGGCGGCTGATGATCCTGCGGTTCTGGCCAAACAGGCCGAACGCAAGGCGATTCTTGAGGCTCGCAAAATACGCGAGGCCGAAAAGGCCAGGCTGAAGCAGGAAAAGCTGGCACGCGAGGCGGTCGAGAAGGCCGAGCGCGAGGCAGCAGCCGAAGCGGCGCGTATTGCGGCCGAAGAGGCAGCGCAGGCTGAAGCGAAGATCAAGGAAGCCGAAGAAAACGAGCGCATCGCCCGTTTGCTGGCCGACGAAGCCGAACGCAAGGCCAAGCGCGACGCACGCTATGCGGCCCGCAAGCAGCGTACCGGCAGGACGCCTCCGGGCTTCTCCGCCCGCTAACGCTTCGATCGAAACGATCGGACATCAGGGTCGCCTTCCAGCGGCCCTGAATGTGTTTGTGCGTCGATTTCCTTGGTTGCTTTGCTCAGGCGGCGAGCTTCAGCCCCATAATGCCGCAGACGATGAGCGCAATGCAGGCGAACCGGATGGCCGTCGCCGGCTCGCCCAGCAGCCAGATGCCAAGCAGCGCCGTGCCGACCGTGCCGATGCCGGTCCACACCGCATAGGCCGTCCCGACAGGCAGCGTCTTGAGCGCTAGGCCGAGCAACCCCAGGCTGATGATCATCGAGGCGACAGTGAGCACCGTCGGCAGCGGCTTCGAGAAGCCGTCGGTGTATTTGAGGCCGATCGCCCAGCCGATTTCGAACAGACCAGCGAAGAACAGAAAAATCCACGACATCGGGATGCACTCCTTCCATGAGGATGGCGGGGCGTCCCGGCCGGACTTTTGAGAAAGGCGCGAGGTCGTCCTCGCCGCTTCGGCATAAGCGGCTGCGCCGGTCCGATCAACAAAACGCCGGCAGCATCGTTCATGCCGCCGGCGTCAAAATCTGCGCCGAAACGGTTTGCCCGGATCTCAACCGTCCCAAGATATTGACGACCTAAGGCGGGCTTACTTTTCCTTGAGCCTCATCGCCTTGACGGGCGGCGCCTTGAGTGCCGGAGCCGCGGCGGGCTTCTTGGCGTCTTTTTTCGGCTTGCGAGCTTCCTTGCCCGCCTTCATCGCACCTTTAGCCATGATTCGTTCCTCCAGTTGCTGGGAGGCCAAGTGAAACAAGAGAAACGCCGGACTGCAAGGGGGCGGGCGTCCGTCGCCGGCGCCGGCGGGCCGCTTTCAACCGGTTTCTAATTTGCTCGTAAACCATTCCGGTCCGTGCCATGGTTGCCTTCGCACTGCAGCATCGGCCATGCCTTCGCCCGGCGATGATCAGGAAGTGCGGTCAGGACGACAATGCGAATCCGCATCGGCAGCGAGATGAGTTTCGATTTTCCGCAGGAAACGCCGCTGATCGCGATGCTCAACGTCCACTACTCCAGGGCCTCCGATCTCGAGCGCCCGGATTTCCTGACCTCCAACCCGCCGGTGCCGATCCAGAGCTACCGCGACAGTTTCGGCAATTGGTGCAACCGTTTCGTCGCCCCGCCCGGACGCTTCACCTTCGGCACCGATTCGGTAATCCGCGACCCCGGTACCTTCGAGATGGGCGACCTGATGGCCTGGCAGCATGAGGTGCGCGACCTGCCGTCGGACACATTGCTGTTCCTGTTGCCCAGCCGCTTTTGCGAGAGCGATCTGCTGGCCAGCGAAGCCTGGCGGCTGTTCGGGCACACTCCGCTCGGCATTGCCCGCGTCCAGGCGGTCTGTGATTTCGTCCACAACCACATCGTCTTCAGCTACGGCAATGCGCGGCCGACCCGCACCGCGGCGGAAGCCTATCGGGAGCAAAGCGGCGTCTGCCGTGACTTTGCCCACCTCGCCGTCACCTTCTGCCGTGCGCTCAACATCCCGACCCGCTACTGCACCGGCTACATCAGCGACATCGGCCTGCCCAAACCTTGGGCGAGCATGGATTTCGCAGCCTGGATGGAGGTCTATCTCGGTGGCCGCTGGCATGTCTTTGACCCGCGCAACAATTCGCCACGCATCGGCCGCATCCTGATCGCCTCCGGCCGCGACGCCGCCGACGTGCCGCTGACCCACATCTTCGGACCGGGCACGCTGGCTGGTTTCAAGGTGTGGACGGACGAGATCATCGAATAGGGGCGTCTTTCCGCAAGCTGGCCTACAAGACCCTGAACGACCGGGCGATTCGTGCGTTGTGATGCCTGTGGAGCTCGGCGGCAGGGGCGTTACATCAGGTTCCTTGGAGGGACAGCATGGCAGCACATGGCGGGTCGAAGACGGTCATCTACGCGGCGCTCGCCGGTAATCTCGCTATTGCTGTGACCAAATTCGTCGCCGCCTTCTTCACCGGCAGCTCGGCGATGCTGTCGGAAGGCGTGCACTCGCTGGTGGATACCGGCAATGGCGGGCTGCTGCTCTACGGCATGCACCGCGCCGCCCGCCCGCCGGACCGCACGCATCCGCTCGGCCATGGCCGCGAGCTGTATTTCTGGAGCTTCATTGTCGCCCTGCTCGTCTTTGCGCTCGGCGCTGGCGTGTCCTTCTATGAAGGCGTCGTCCACATCATGGCGCCTGAGCCGGTCGCCAATCCCAAAATCAACTACATTGTGCTTGGCCTCTCGATGCTGTTCGAGGGCAGCTCCTGGTACGTGGCGCTGAAGGAGTTCCGCCAGCAGAAGGGCAAGCAAGGCTGGCTGCAGGCCGTGCAATCGAGCAAGGATCCGAGCGTCTACACGATCCTGTTCGAGGACAGCGCCGCCCTGCTCGGTCTGTTCGTCGCCTTCGCCGGCATATTGGCGGCCGAACTCCTCGACATGCCCGAACTCGACGGCGTCGCCTCGATCGGCATCGCGATGATCCTCGGCGCCACCGCCATCTTTCTGGCGCGCGAAAGCAAGGGATTGCTCATCGGTGAGCCGGCCTCCCCAGAAGTGCAGGCCAAGGTGCTGGCCATCGCCCAGCAGGATCCGGCAGTGCAGCGGGCCAACGGCGTTCTCACCGTCCATCTCGGCCCTCGACAGATCGTCGCTGGGCTGAGCATCGAATTCGAGGACCATCTGACGGCGCCTGAGATCGAAGCCTGTGTCGAGCGCATCGAGGCGCTCTTGAAAAAAGAAATGCCGGAGATCACCAGGCTGTTCGTCAAGCCGCAGACGACCGGAACCTGGGAGCACCGGCGCAAGCAGGTCGAGGCGGCGTCGGACTAGTTCTGGACCAGCAGTCCACCGTTGGCCCCATCGCCTGGTCCCGCTAAGATCACTCGACGGAATTCGGAGAATCAACCATGAAAATCGATGGTGGGTGTCATTGCGGCGCCATAGCTTATGAAGCAGAGGTCGACCCGGAAAAGACCTCTATCTGTCATTGCACCGACTGCCAGCAACTGACCGGCACCGCCTTTCGTGTCACTGTTCCCGCGCCTGAGGATCATTATAGGATCACCAAGGGAACACCGAAGGTTTATATCAAGACGGGATCGAGCGGCGCCAAGCGTGCCCAGGCGTTCTGCGGCGACTGCGGTTCGCATCTTTACGCAACGTCGGTTGGCGACGGGCCGAAGGTCTATGGGATCAGGGCGGGGACCGCGCGGCAACGCGAGGATCTCGTTCCGACCCAACAGAAATGGCACCGATCGGCCCTGCACTGGCTTCCGGAATTCGAGGGCGTAAGCATCGTAGAGGCGCAGTAGCACCTGCCTCCCGGTTAAACGCGGCCCAAACCAGCCAATAATGTGCTAGGCTAGCCATCAAACGGATGGCGGGGGATAGCAATGTCGGAAACGGACAAAGTGTTTGCCGGCTCGATTCCGGAAAACTACGACCGCTACATGGTGCCGCTGATCTTCGAGCCGTTCGCCGCGGATTTGGCACGACGGGCAGCGTCCTTGTCGCCCGGCGCCGTCCTGGAAGTCGCCGCCGGCACCGGCGTTGTCACCCGCGCATTGGCTCCAAAACTGTCTCCCGGCGCAAGCTATGTCGTGACCGACCTCAACCAGCCTATGCTCGACTACGCGGCCTCGCGACAAGCTCCCGACAGTCGTATACAATGGCGTCAGGCGGATGCTCTGGCGCTGCCGTTCGAAGATGCGGCTTTCGATCTCGTTTGCTGTCAGTTCGGCGCGATGTTCTTTCCCGACCGATCCGCCGGCTATCGCGAAGCAAAGCGGGTCCTGAAGACCGGCGGCCATTTCCTGTTCAACGTGTGGGATCGCATCGAAGAGAATGTATTCGCCAATGATGTGACGAATGCTCTTGCGGAGATTTTTCCGAACGATCCGCCCCGCTTTCTCGCCCGCACGCCGCACGGCTACAATGACATTGCATTGATCCGCGGCGAGTTGGAAGCCGCAGGTTTCTCCCGTGTGGTGATCGACACGAGGGCCGAACAAAGCCGTGCCTCCTCGCCGCGCCTTCCGGCGGTTGCCTATTGCCAGGGAACTCCGCTTCGCAACGAAATCGAGGCTAGAGGAAAACTGGAAGCCGCAACCGATCACGCCGCGTCCGTGATTGCAGCCAGACACGGCAGCGGCGAGGTTGCGGCCAAGATCCAGGCGCACGTGATCGTGGCTACGGTCTAATGCATGGCGCCCAGAAGTGTGCCGCGGTTCTGGGACAACGACATGCATCAAAACAAAGACTTTTAAAGCGCGTCGTATGAATCCGTTTCAGCGCGACGCGCTTTAATGCATGCCGCCCAGAAGTGTGCCGCGGTTCTGGGACAACGACATGCATCAAAACAAAGACTTTAATCGTCGCCTTCGACGACACGTAGCCTGAGCTGCCCCGTCTTGGAGTCCGCCACCCGCACCCCGGCTTCGGCCTTGGCGGGTCCGCCACCGCGCACTTCGGCTTCGCTTTCGCCAAACTCCAGCGCTTCGATCTTTTGGCCGCGCTTGGTCACCTTCGACGTCGACACCAGTATCTCGTCGATATCCTTGGCCGACTGGCCAAAATGCGTCTGCAACCGGCGCACGCGTTCGTCGACGCGCGCGACGTCTTCCATCAGCCGGATCACCTCGCCCTGGATCAGATGCGCCTGTTCGCGCATGCGGGCGTCCTTGAGGATGGCCTGGATGACCTGGATCGACAGCATCAAAAGCGACGGTGAGACGATGATGACACGCGCCCGGTGCGCCTTCTGGACCACGGCGTCGAAATTCTCGTGGATTTCGGCGAACACCGATTCCGACGGCACGAACATGAAGGCGGTGTCCTGCGTCTCGCCCTGGATCAGGTATTTTTCCGAGATATCGCGGACGTGAATTTCGATGTCGCGGCGGAAAGCCTGGGCCGCGATCTTCTGGTGTTCGGCGCCATCGGCGGCGCGGATGGCGTTCCAGGCTTCCAGCGGAAACTTGGCGTCGATGGCAAGCTGCGGCGCACCGTTCGGCATCCTGACCAGGCAGTCGGGACGGCTGCCGTTTGACAGCGTTGCCTGGAACTCGTAGGCGCCCATCGGAAGGCCGTCGGCGACGATCGCCTCCATGCGCGACTGGCCGAAGGCGCCGCGCGTCTGCTTGTTGCACAGGATCGCTTGCAATTGCACGACCTGGCCGGCCAGCGACTGAATGTTGCCTTGCGCGGTGTCGATGACCGCCAGCCGTTCCTGCAGTTTGGCGAGGCTCTCATGCGTCGATTTGGTCTGTTCGGTCATGGTTTGACCGAGCCTGCCGGTCATGGCGTCGAGGCGCTGGCCGATCAACTGGTTGAGTTCGGCCTGCCTTGCGCCGAACACGTCGGCGATGGCGCCCATGCGGCCCTGCATCTCGGCCTGGCTTTGCAAAATGCCGGCCATCCGCGCCTCGGCGTCGCGGGCGTGGTCGGCGGCTTCCGCCGCGGCGATGGTGCGCGCCTTGGCCGATCGCCACAGCGCCACGACAAGCGCCAGGAACAGGCCGAGAAACACCAGCGCGCCGAGGGCCAGTGCATGGCCGAGCGTGATCGTCGTGGCGCCAAGCCGGGCAACGGGTTCGGAAAGGATGGTGCTCAGGTCGTTCATCCCGCCAGCATAGCCGATTCGCAGACCTGGCACAGATCAAAACGTGAACGAGACCGATTCGCACCGGTTGACGCTTCTCCTGCGACGTTTTAGGTGAGGCGCCATGTCGATCAAGCCGCTCATCATCCTTCCCGATCCCATCCTGCGCCAGGTTTCCAAACCAGTCGAACGCGTCGACGCGCCTTTGCGCAAACTGGCCGACGACATGCTGGCGACGATGTATGATGCGCCGGGCATCGGTTTGGCCGCAATCCAGATCGGCGAGCCGCTGCGCATGCTGGTCATCGACCTCGCCAAAGAAGACGAGCCGCCGGCGCCGCATGTCTTCATCAATCCCGAAATCCTCGAAAGCGCCGACGCCCGCTCGGTCTACGAGGAAGGCTGCCTGTCGATCCCGGACTATTACGCCGAGGTCGAGCGTCCCGCCTCGGTGCGCGTGAAATATCTCGACCGCGACGGCAAGCTGCAGGAGATCGAGGCCGAAGGCCTGATGGCGACTTGCCTGCAGCACGAGATCGACCATCTCAACGGTGTGCTGTTCATCGACCACATCTCGAAGCTGAAGCGCGACATGGTGGTCAAGAAGTTCAAGAAGCTCGCCAAGGACAAGGCGCCGGGCAAGCTGGTGGGATAGGCCCTGCTTTCGGCGACTCGCACAAAATCCCGTCTCGACCCGCCCCTATTGAGAGACGCTTCCTAGCGTGATATCATTGATATCAGACTGGAGACTCAGATGGGCGATATGTTGATCAGAGATATTCCCGAGCCGTTGAAGCGTGAAATCGAGCATGCGGCACGCAAGGGCGGCCAAAGCCTCTCGATCAAGGCGATCGATTTATTGCGAAAAGGCATGGTTGCGGAAAAAGAAGGCAAGGCCGAGCCTGGACTCACGGCTTGGGATGCGATTCGCGCTGCCTTCGCCTCGGAAAATGCAATCAGCGACGAATTTGCGCAGATGATGGATGAGATCGAAGCGGAACGGAAACGCGACTTTGGCCGCACCATTGAGAATTTCGAGTGATAATCCTCGATACCAATGTCGTCTCGGAAGCGAGCCGGCCCGCGCCCGATCCAAACGTCGCTAAGTGGTTTCGCAGACAGGACCTGCTCGACCTCTATCTCTGCGGTCCTGTTGTCATGGAGCAGTCCTTTGGAGCCGAAAGGTTTCTCAACAAGACCGGCTCGGACCGCCACGTCCGTGCACTTGACCACCTGGTTTCGAAGCAGTTTTCGGGACGTGTCGTCGAATTTGCCGGTCCCATTCCCCGTCTGGCGGGCAAGCTCCGGGCAATGCGGGAAACTATCGGCCGGCCGATCAGCCTTTCCGATGCCATGATCGCTGCCATCTGCCTGTCGCACGACGCTATGCTGGCGACGCGCAATATTAAGGACTTCGAAGAGCTTGACCTCAAGATCGTAAACCCGTTTGAAGCAGACGCTTGAGCGGACTGCCGCGCGCAGAACAGGATACTGGACGAAAAATGCCGCTTCGCGTCATCTTCATGGGCACGCCGGAGTTTTCGGTGCCGGTGCTGCGCGCGATTGCCGAGGCCGGGCACGAGATAGCAGCCGTCTACACCCAGCCGCCGCGCGCCGCGGGCCGCCGCGGGCTGGAACTGACACCGTCGCCGGTGCAGCGCGAGGCTGAGCGGCTGGGCATCGAAGTGCGCACGCCGCTGTCGCTGAAGGGCGAGGCCGAGCAAGCTGCTTTCCAGGCGTTGCGTGCCGATGTCGCGGTCGTCGTCGCGTATGGTTTGCTGTTGCCGAAGGCTATTCTGGAGGCTCCGCGCCTCGGCTGCCTCAACGGCCACGCCTCGCTTTTGCCGCGTTGGCGTGGTGCAGCTCCCATCCAGCGCGCCATTATGGCCGGCGACGTCGAGACCGGCATGATGGTGATGCGCATGGAAGAGGGCCTGGACACCGGTCCGGTGGCACTGGTTGAAAAATGCGCCATAGAGCCCGATATGACGGCCGGCGATCTGCACGACCGCTTGATGAATATTGCTGCCACGCTGATGGTGGAAGCGCTGTCCCGATTCGAGACAAATACCCTGGCATCGACTTTGCAGGCGGCTGACGGGGTGACCTACGCCAGGAAAATCGATAAGTCGGAGACACGTGTGGACTGGACGCGCCCGGCTGCGGAGGTCCACAATCACATTCGCGGGCTGTCGCCATTCCCCGGCGCCTGGTGCGAGGCCGACATCGGCGGCCGCACGGAACGGCTGAAACTGCTTCGCTCCACGCTTTCTGAAGGTACGCTTTCTGAAAGCATGGGCGAGTCGGGAGGAATTCTCGATGACCGGCTGACGGTCGCCTGCGGGTCGGGCGCGGTCAGGCTGGTCGAAGTTCAACGGGCGGGCGGAAAGCCTGCTGCCGCGAAGGAGTTTCTGCGCGGGGCCAAGATCGAAAAAGGAATGAAGTTCTCATGAGCATGATGTCGATACGCGGCGCGACGCCGCGGGACCGCGAGGCCATACGCCTGGTCGAGGAACACGCATTCGGCCAGCAGGCGGAGGCCGGGCTGGTCGACGCTCTGGTCACCGGCGGCGACGCCGTTGTCGAACTGGTGGCGGAAGAAGACGGCCAGGTGGTCGGCCACATCCTGTTTTCCAGGCTGTTCGTCCAGAACGGCGGCAAGCAGTTCGCAGCCGTGGCGCTGGCGCCGTTGGCGGTGGAACCTTCGTTCCACGGCTCGGGCATTGGCGGTGCGCTGATCCGCGAGGCGCATATCCGCCTCAGGGATGCCGGCGAGACGCTCGCCGTTGTGTTGGGCGATCCGGCCTATTACGGCCGCTTCGGCTACAATCATGCGCGGGCCGAAGAGTTCGAGAGCGAATATCAGGGCGAAGCGCTGCAGGCGCTGGCCTGGGGTGACGCACCCGAAAAAGGCAAACTGGTCTACGCCCAGGCCTTTACCGCACTCGCCGCCTGAACGAAGGGTGTATGCCGCGTTTTCGTCTCGATATCGAATATGACGGCAGCCTCTTCGCCGGCTGGCAACACCAGGCGGATCAGCCTTCGGTGCAGCAGGCGATAGAGCAGGCGATCGAGAAATTTTGCGGTGAGGCGGTGCGGATACGCGCCGCCGGCCGCACCGACGCCGGCGTGCATGCGACCGCCCAGGTGGCGCATGTCGACCTCGCCAAGGCATGGCCAAACGACAAGGTGCGCGACGCCGTCAACGCGCACCTGCAGGCGGCAGGCGCGCGCATCGCCATCCTGCAGGCCACGGTTGTCCCCAATGAGTTCGACGCCCGTTTCTCGGCCACCGGACGGCACTATCTCTACCGCATCCTCAACCGGCGCGCGCCTGCAGCGATGGAAAAGGGCAAGGTCTGGTGGGTGCCGAAGCGGCTCGATGCGGACGCCATGCACGAAGCGGCGAAAGTCCTGCTCGGCCGACATGACTTTACCACCTTCCGCTCGACGCAATGCCAAGCCAACAGTCCGGTGCGGACGCTGGAGCGGCTCGATGTAAGCCGCCAGGGCGACCTGATCGAAGTCAGGGCCTCGGCGCGCTCTTTCCTGCACAACCAGGTGCGCTCCATGGTCGGTTCGCTGAAACGCGTCGGCGACGGCGGCTGGACCGCCGCCGACCTCAAGGCAGCGCTCGCGGCGCAAGACCGCGCCGCCTGCGGCCAGGTGGCGCCGCCCGACGGGCTTTTTCTCGTCGGTGTAGACTATCCGGAAAAGTTCTAAGCCGGAGCGGCGGTCGGCACAGTGATGCCGAGCAGCGCCACCAGGCCGAACAAGACGGCCAGAGACACCACCAACATGCCTGCGAACACGGCGCTGCCGACAGCCGCGCCCTTGCCGATCGCGGCGTTGGTCATCCGCCAGGAGAGTACCAGCGACAGCACCACCAGAACCAGCCACACCAATTCGGCAACCGGGTTGCCGGACGGCAGGAAAAGCCTGATCAGCGCTGAAGGCAGCAGCATCCAGGCAGTGATCGCCGACGCCCAGTTGCTGGCGACGACATAGTGGACGAAGCGGTCGCCGATGCCGGCGCGCGATGCGACCAGGGCAAGCACAACCAGGGGCAGCAGCCACGAGCCGAGGTCGACGGTCGCCAGGCGAATCAACATGCCCAGCCGGCCGGCGAACGCATTGGGATCGCCGATCTCGTTGGCCGTGCCGACCCAGCCGACGATCATCGCCGGCGCGGCGACGACGATGGCGAAGAAGGAATTCCAGAAGCCGTCCGCCGAAAGGTCGAGCAGCCGCAAGCCGTCGGCCTTTCCGAGCATCAGCCGCCAGGCGCCGTTAAGCGATGAAGAGGTCTCATCAACCGAAAGCATGATCAGCCCTGCTCGAACCAGTCATCGATGAAGCGCTGGTAGATTTGGGTCAGCGTCTCGAGGTCGGCCAGTGCGACGCGCTCGTCGACCATGTGCATGGTCTTGCCGACGAGGCCGAACTCGACCACCGGGCAATAGTCCTTGATGAAACGCGCATCCGAGGTTCCGCCCGAGGTGGACAGCGCCGGCTCCTTGCCGACTGTCGCCTTGATCGACCCGCGCAGCGTCTCGATCAGCTTGTCGTCGCGCGTCAGGAAGACATGGCTCGGCCGGTCGCGCCAGATCAGCTCGTAGTCGACCGGCGTCTTGCCGGTCCGGTATTTCTTGCGCTTCGCCGCCTGGTCGAGGCGGTTATGGATCTCGGCCTGCACCGTCTCGGCAGTCCATGTGTCGTTGAAGCGGATGTTGAAGGTGGCTGTCGCCTTGGCCGGAATAACATTGGTCGCCGGGTTGCCGACATCGATCGAGGTCACTTCCAGATTGGTCGGCTGAAAATCCTTCGTGCCCTTGTCGAAGACGGGCGACAGCAAGGCGTCGACCAGGCTGATCAGGCCGCGCACCGGATTGTCGGCGAGCAATGGATAGGCGACATGGCCCTGGCGGCCGTTGACCGTGACACTGCCCGACATCGAGCCACGCCGGCCGATCTTGATCATGTCGCCGAGCGTGTCCGGATTGGTCGGCTCGCCAACGATCGCGGCGTCCCATCTCTCGCCCCTGGCCGCCGCCCAGTCGAGCAGTTTTGTCGTCCCGTTGATCGCCGGCCCCTCCTCGTCGCCGGTAATCAGCAGCGAGACCGAGCCTTTCGGACCACCCTTTTTCTCGACATGGCGCGCCACGGCGGCGATGAAACAGGCGATGCCGCCCTTCATGTCGACGGCGCCGCGGCCATACATCTCGCCCTTGGCGATCTCGGCGGCGAAGGGCGGATGCGTCCACGACGCCTCGTCGCCCGCCGGCACCACGTCGGTATGGCCGGCAAACATCAGATGCGGCCCATTGCCGGAGCGACGCGCGTAGAGGTTCTCGATGTCGGGGGTGCCGTCTTCGGAAAACACCGGGCGTTCGACGGAAAAGCCGAGCGGCTTCAGCATGCCTTCCAGGGCAGCCAGCGCGCCGCCCTCGGCGGGCGTTACGGAGGCGCAGCGTATGAGGGTCGCGAGGTTGGCGGCGGGATCGGTCGGCAGTTTCATGGGCAAAGCGATAGTCGAAAGCGAAAGGCCTGTCACGGCCAGAGATGATGACCGGTCCTGCCGCCGACATTATGGTTTTCCTGTCGTATAGTGCAGGCCAACACGAGATAATCGCATGGCCAACGCCGAAAAGATCATCGTCATTGCCGGCGCCGGCAGCATAGGCTGCTATGTCGGCGGCTGCCTGGCGCTGGCCGGACGCAAGGTGGTGTTTTTGGCGCGGCCAAGCATCGCGACGGTCTTGCTGGACGGCGGCCTGCGCATCACCGATCTCGATAATCGCGACCGATCCATCCGGCCGGAGTCCGTCACCACTGATCCCGCCGCTGCCCTGGCCAGTGCCGACGTGGTGCTGGTGACGGTCAAGAACGGCGCTACCGAGGAGATGGCGTCGCTTGTTGCCGGACATGCGCGCGGCGAAGTCGTGGTGGTCAGCCTCCAGAACGGCGTCGGCAATGCCGACCGGTTACGCGCCGGGCTCGGTGGACGGACTGTGCTCGCCGGCATGGTGCCGTTCAATGTCGTCCAGTCGGCCATAGGCAATTTGCCGCTTCACGTGCATCGCGCCAGCAACGGCAAGGTCATGATCGAAGATGGCGTGACCGGCCTTGCCGGCCTTCTCGATGTCGAAGGGCTTGGCGTGGAAACCCATCCCGACATGAAAGCCGTTCAGTGGGGCAAGCTGCTGATCAACCTCAACAACGCGCTTGTCGCCTTGTCCGGCCTGCCGCTGGCGAGCGAACTTGCCGACCGCCGCTGGCGGCGGATCCTGGCCGGTCAGATCGACGAGGCCTTGGCGGCGATGAAGGCGTTACATATCGCGCCGGCGCGGATCGGCGGCTTGCGTCCCGGCCTGCTGCCGAAGCTGCTCCGGCTGCCGGACTGGCTGTTCCGGCTGGTCGCCCGCCGCATGCTCGCCATCGACCCGCAGGCGCGCTCGTCGATGTGGGACGACCTCCAGCGCGGTCGGCCGACCGAGATCGGTGACCTGCAGGGGGCCGTCCTGAGCCTCGCCGAAAAGGCCGGCACGCCGGCGCCTCTGCTGAAGCGGGTCACCGCGCTGGTGCGGCAGGCCGAGCGGGAAACGCGCGGCTCACCCGGGCTGACGCCGGAAGCCGTCACTGGATAGTCTACTTGCCGCGAGCCTCGGGCCTTGGCCCGCATAGCCCGAAAACAGGCGCGTGGGCCCGCCGCGTCACAGCTTTGGTGCGCGCCTCGGAGCCGGCGCTTTGCTCGCCGGGCCTGGCGCCGGCACGGGCTGCGCCGCCGGGTGGTTCTCGATCAGCGTGATCTTCTGCCAGATCTTGCGCGACAGGTTGGACGCCAGGTTCTCGACGTCGTTGACGCCGTCGATGACCACATCGTCATTGACGGACTGCGCAAACAGCGCCGCGATCTTGCCGGTGATCGACAGCATTTCCGAGCAATAGTCGAGGTAGCGCGCCAGGTCGGCGGCATTGGTGATGCGAGCCGGCGAATGCGCGGTCGGCCTGAAATTGGCGGACAATGCTGCCGGATCCTTGGTCAGCTGGTGCATGTCGATGACATGGATCAGCGATCTCAACCCATGCAGCTGGCGAAACACCCGCTTGCGCTTGATGCGCTCCTCGGTGCGGATCAGCGCCAGCAGGCCGAGCACGGCAAGGATCATCATGTTGATCGTGGCTTCGATGCCTTGCACCGACTGCACCGCATCGTCGGCCTGCGAGATATGGATGAGCGGCAGGATGGTGCCGACGAATAGGAAGGTCAGCGCGCCGGCGGCAACAGCGGCGACGATGGCGCCGCGCAGCCACCAGATCGGCGCTTCCAGCGCCTGCGCCGCCTTGGCCAGGTCGCGCGACAGCGACACCAGTTCGGCGGCGACGCCGCGCAGGCCGGCATCGGGAAAACGCTCGGCGACGCGCTCTTCCAGCCGCTCGGCGGTGTCGATGATCAGTTTCGGATCAAGCGTGCGGTAGCGCATGGCGAGATATCCGGTCGGCGCTCATGGTTCAGCCGGCGCGTTGCTGCGTTTGCCGTAGCGGTTCGGACCGGGGTCACCCCGGAAACACGCTAGAACGATGAGAAGAATGGGGCCGATGACAAGAGAGATCAACGCGTAATAAGTCGGCTTGCCGAAATCATGAAACCGCTTTGCGGTTACCGCAAAGCTCGACCATGTCGAGATGAGCAAAACGACCCAGAACACAAGTGCCCAGTTCTGGCTGGTTGCGGTGCCGGGTTCCAGTCTCGACAACTGGTAGAGCGGGAAAAACTGTGCAAGCACCAGCAGCAGCCCGGCGAGCACGTAGGCACTTGGGCTGACGCGCCCTGAGAGGCTGAAGAAAAGCCAGGGAAGTGGTGGTGTCTTGGGCAATCTGGAGCGCTCTGGTTGCTCGGACAGGATCAATCACGCAGCAGTTCGTTGATCGAGGTTTTCGACCGGGTCTTGGCATCGACGCGCTTGACGATGACGGCGCAGTAGAGGCCAGGGCCCGGATCGTTGTTCGGAAAGGCCTTGCCCGGCATCGAGCCGGCGACGACGACCGAATTCGGCGGCACCTCGCCATAAAACACTTCGCCGGTGGCGCGGTCGACGATCTTGGTCGACTGGCCGATGAACACACCCATTCCGAGCACCGAGCCTTCGCGCACGATGCAGCCCTCGACCACTTCGGAGCGCGCGCCGATGAAGCAATTGTCCTCGATGATGGTCGGGCCGGCCTGCATCGGCTCCAGCACCCCGCCGATGCCTACGCCGCCCGAGAGGTGCACATTCTTGCCGATCTGGGCGCAGGAGCCGACCGAGGCCCAGGTGTCGACCATGGTGCCGCTATCGACATAGGCGCCGACATTAACGAAGGACGGCATCAGCACCGCGCCCGGCGCGACATAGGCCGAGCGGCGCACGATCGAAGACGGCACGGCGCGGAAGCCTGCCTTCTCGAAATCGACCGCGCTCCAGCCGTCGAACTTCGACGCCACCTTGTCCCACCAGACCGCCTGGCCGGGGCCGCCCTTGATGATCTCCATCGGATAGAGCCGGAACGAGAGCAGCACCGCCTTCTTCAGCCATTGGTTGACATGCCATTTGCCATCGGCCTGGCGCTCGGCAACGCGCACGGTGCCACGGTCGAGCAGGTCGAGTGAGGACTGGATGGCGTCGCGCGTTTCGCCCCGGGTCGCGGTCGAAATCGTGTCGCGCTCCTCGAAGGCCTTCTCGATCGTCTTTTCGAGGCTGGCCAGATCAGGCTTCGACATGAATTCGCTCCGTTACCACGCTGTTAAGGCCGTCGGCCTTAACCTTGTTTTGAAAGTCGCGCGGACCCTATGTTAAGGCGTATTGGGGGTCAATCGCGCGTGCGCCATGGGACGGCGCAAGTGAACTGTTGGGACGGGTAGAAAGCATATGACTCCTATGGAAAAGGCGGGATGGACGCCGCTGCCGCATTCGGACGAGGATCTGGAGCGCTCGAAAAGCGTTCCCGACACGCCGCAGACGCGCGCCGAAACCTACCGGCTGGCCTGGAACGATCCCGACTTCATGACGCGCCGGGAATTGCGCGCTGTGCGCTTGCAGCTTGAGCTCTTGAAGCCCGAAATGATCCTGGCCGAGCGCGGCATCCGCTCGACGGTCATCCTGTTCGGCGGCGCGCGTATTCCCGAGCCCGGCGGCGAGGCCTGGGCCGCCAAGAACGAGACGCAGAAGAAAAACCTCGAGGAAAACAGCAAATATTACGAGGAGGCGCGCAAATTCGCCCGCCTCTGCTCACAGCAATCGGCCACGTCCTACTACCGCGAATTCGTCGTCGTCACCGGCGGCGGTCCAGGCGTCATGGAGGCGGGAAATCGCGGCGCCGACGATGTCGGCGCGCCGTCGATCGGCCTCAACATCGTCCTGCCGCACGAGCAGGCGCCGAACGCCTATGTGACCCCGGAGCTGTGCTTCAACTTCCACTATTTCGCCATCCGCAAGATGCATTTCGTCATGCGCGCCAAGGCCGTCGCGGTGTTTCCGGGCGGCTTCGGCACCATGGACGAATTCTTCGAGACGCTGACGCTGATCCAGACCGGCCGCATGGAGCGCGTGCCGGTGATCCTGTTCGGCAAGGCGTTCTGGCAGCGCGCGATCGACCTCGATTTCCTGGCCGAACAAGGCACCATCACGCCCGGCGACCAGGATATCATCGACTTTGTTGACACCGCCGACGAGGCCTGGGGGATCATCAGCCGCTTCTACAAGTTGGGGGAGTAGGGGAACCGGGAATTGAAGAACTGAAGAATTGAGGAAAAGGAGGTCCGGATCGGTCTCCCTTTCACCAGTTCTTCAATTCTTCAGCTCCTCAATTCCTCTACCCCCTCCACTATCCCCGTCAGAAACGTCGCGAGATCGTCGGTGACGAAATCGACGTCGTCCTCATTGGCCGGATCGCGTTCCCAGATCTCGGCAAAGGTCGGCTCGAAATTGCGCGGCACCACCAGCACCGTGGTCATGCCCAGTGATTTCGGCACCTCCAGGTTGCGGGCGAGATCCTCGAACATCACCGCATTGTGTCCGGTGACGGCGTGCAGTTCGGCAAACTTCTCATAGGTCTGCCGCGACGGCTTCGGCGTCAGCCCGGCGGCGACGATATCGAAAATGTCGTCGAAATGGTCGAGTATGCCGAGCTGGCGCGCGGTGCGCTCGGCGTGCCTGCGGTCGCCATTGGTGAAGATGAACTTGCGGCCGGGCAGCTGGCGGATGGCGGTGCCCAGCACCGGATCCGGCACCAGCCACGAATAGTCGATGTCGTGCACCTTTTCGAGAAAATCGTCGGGGTCGATGCCGTGGCGCGTCATCAGCCCGTTCAGCGTCGTGCCATATTCGAGATAGAGTTCCTTCTGCAGCTTGCGCGCTTCCTCGCGCGGCAGCGTGAGCAGTTCTCCGACATAGGCCGTCATCTTGACGTCGATCTGCGAAAACAGATTCGAATGGTGCGGATAAAGCGTGTTGTCGAGGTCGAACACCCAGTCGGTGACATGGGCGAAGCGGGCGGGATCGGGCAGCGTGGTCATGGCGTCCTTATGGCATGAAATATCTGCCGTTCGAACCCCTTTCTGATGTAGAGCTTATCCACAACCTATGTGCATCTAGAGTTGTAAAAAATGGGCTCACCATTCAAATTTTAGCCATCACGGAAAGGTGGCCTTCAGGGCTTGCTGGCACAGAGACGGTTCAGTGGGAGCCAGCGATGAGTCGCATAGTCTTAAAGTCCGCCGCGGTCGCATTCGGCTCGGTAGCCATCTCGCTTTTGCTGACGCTGATCATCGTTCCCGCCATGGGTTTTCCGGTCGACCGCACTGTCTGGCTGACATCGACGGTGTGCCCGCTGGCGCTCGCCTGGATCGCCTGCGCCAGCACCTTCTGGCAGAGCGACCGACTGAAAAACGCGCATCGCGATCTCGCCCGCGCGCATGCCCAGCTCGCCGCCGCGCATCGGCGCCTGTCGGCGAAGGCGAGCCGCGACGACATGACCGGCATGCTCAACCGCGAGAGCTTCTTTGCCGCGTTGGACGGCTCGCGGCGCAAATCCGATCGCGGCGCGCTGCTGATCATCGACGCCGACCATTTCAAGGCGATCAACGACAGTTTCGGCCATCTGACCGGCGATGACGCACTGGTGTTGATCGCCAGCGCCATCGAGCGCGGCGTCCGCAGCGGCGACGTGCTCGGCCGCATTGGCGGTGAGGAGTTCGGCGCCTTCCTGGTCGGCGCTACGGAAGCCGAAGCCCGGCGCGTGGCCGAGCGCATCCGCCGTGAAGTCGAGCTGGTCCGCTTTCGTCCGGTCGACGAGCGCACGGTGCCGCTGACCGTCTCGATCGGCGGCATCACCTGTGCGCAAGATGCCGATGTCTCGGACCTGATGCGCGCCGCCGACCGCCGGCTCTACGAGGCCAAGCACCGCGGCCGCAATTTGTCGATCCTCGACCGGGACATTTCCGAAGCTGCGTGAGGTGTTGGTGGTGGGGCTGTTAACGGTTCGCCAACATTGTTTCCACGCAACTGCGCCGTTTACCGGGTTGTAACTCGTTTACAGGCAAGGCTTGGCACGGGAATGGCATGTCTGGCCGGTACGTGTGCCGTTCAGGGAACGCCATGCGTGGATCGAAGCCCCCATCCAGAGACGTGTCATGAGTTTGTTCATCAGGAAAATGTCGCGCCGCACCATCGTGCAGGCGCTGATTGCGATGCCGGCGCTACAGCTTTTTCGCAAGCTGCCTGACAGCGACCGCCCCCCGGCCGATCCCGACGAGATCGTCGTGGTCAATGGCTGGATCCTGAAGCGGAGCGACCTGGCATGATCTTCGACTGCTATGAGGCGTTTCGAGCCTCGGATTTCAAGCCCAAGGTCTGCATTCTCGGCTCCGGGCCGGCCGGCACCACCATTGCCAGAAAGCTCGGCGCCGCCGGCATTCCGGTCGTGGTGCTGGAGGCCGGCGCACGCGAATTCAGCGACGAGTCGCAGGATTTCTACCGCGGCTTCACGGTCGGCGATCAATATTTCGATCTCGACATCACCCGGCTGCGCTTCATGGGCGGGTCGTCGAACCACTGGGCCGGCTGGTGCCGCGTGCTCGACAAGCAGGACTTTGAGCCCAAGGCATGGGCGCCGGACACCGGCTGGCCAATCGCCCGGACCGACATCGAGCCCTATCTGTCCGAGGTGCACGACATACTCGAGCTTCCCGACTTCAAGCCCGATGTGCCGATTTCAGACGACATACGCTGGGTGCAGCTGATCAAGAGCCCGGCCGTGCGCTTTGGCGAGAAATTCTCCGACGAGCTCGACAAGAGCAAGAACATAGCGCTCGTGCTCAACACCTATGCCACCGAACTTGCCGGGGACGGCAAGCGAGTGACCGGCGCCAGGCTGTGGTCGAATGGCAAGGATGCCGGCGCCTTCAGCGCCGATTGTTTCATCGTCTGCGCCGGCGGGCTGGAGAATTCGCGGCTGCTTCTATGGTCGAACCAGCGCTCGAATGGCGGCGTGGTGCCGAACGCCACGGCACTTGGCCGCTACTGGATGGAGCACCCGACCTTCGAGGGCGGCAATGCCATCCTGGCCGATTACAGGGAGTTCGAGGTTGATGCCGTCAACGAGGCGTTCTTCTCGCCGACGCTCGCCGCCATGGAGCGGCTGCAGATCATGAATTTCGGCATACGCCTGATCGAGACGCCCTATGCCGGCGTCAAGAGCCTGATTGCCGACCTCGCCTGCACCGCGCCCGAGGCCGCCGAATGGGTCGCCTACCAGCTCAGCCAGAACCTGCGCTGCGCCGCCCAGCTCTACGTCGCCTGGGAACAGGCGCCGCTGGCCTCGAACCATATCGAATTGTCGAAGACCGATGTCGACCGTGCCGGCGTGCCGCGCATCGAGCTGCACTGGAAGAAGTCGCCGTTGGAGCGCCGCACCATCCTCGAGGGGCTCAAGCTGTTCGGAACGACGCTGATCGAGAAGGACCTCGGCCGCGTCCGCATCATGGACTGGCTGACCAATGGCGAGGACTACCCGACGGATGAGGAACTGGCCGGCCACCACCACATGGGCGGCACGCGCATGGGCACCGATATCACCAAGAGCGTGGTCGACGCCAACTGCAAGGTGCACGGCATGGACAATCTCTATGTCGGCGGCTCGTCGGTGTTCTGCACGTCGGGCGAATGCAACCCGACGACGACAATCACCGCACTTGCCTGCCGGCTAGGCGACCATCTGACCAAAGTAATCACGGTGTGACGAAGTCATCCACGGTGTGACGAAGTCATTACCGTCTGATGTCAAAAAAGCGAACGGCGCGACAGGATTGCTGCCGGCGCTACCCATGCCTTGGTGTCGAAACCCTCGGAAATCAGCGCCAACGAGATCTCCCTCCCCCTTGTGGGGAGGATTAAGGGTGGGGATAGGTGCCGCGCAAACCCTTCAGGATTTGCTAAACCGTCGCTGGATCCAGGGTCGGCTGCCCCTTGCGGCGGGCAACGATCGCCTTGAAATCGGCGGTCCGGAACGCATCGCGCAGCACGTCGAAGGACGGCAGCACGAAATAAGCGCGCTGGAACTTGTCGATCTCGTAACCGGTGCGCATTACCGTTTCGAGGTCGAAGGGCACGTGGTGCGCGTCCGGGCTCGCGACGGCGAACTGCAATTCGGTGAACGACGACATCAGCCCGGCGCCGAAAGCTTTCAGCTTCTGGCCCTCCTCCTGTATCAGCCCGTATTCGGCGGTGTACCAGTAGAGCCGGGTGATCATCTCGTCACCGCCCAACGCAATCACGCTCTCGGCCTTTTCGCCATACATCTGCATGAAGTCGGCAAACACCGGCTGTGTCAGGATGGGCACATGGCCGAAGAAGTCGTGGAACATGTCGGGTTCGACGATGTAGTCGAGCTCGTCCTTGGTGCGCAGCCAGTTGGTCACCGGAAAGCGCCGGTTGGCGAGATGGTCG
Organism: Mesorhizobium sp. L2C066B000; assembly: GCF_000502335.1. NCBI lineage: Bacteria > Pseudomonadati > Pseudomonadota > Alphaproteobacteria > Hyphomicrobiales > Phyllobacteriaceae > Mesorhizobium > Mesorhizobium sp. L2C066B000. The sequence continues at coordinate 14,678 of NZ_AYWZ01000010.1, read as the reverse complement.
AAGAAGGGCGCGGCCGGGATGAGGCCAGGCACGGCGACGATTTCCCAGCCGGTCAGCTTGCGCAGCCTGTCTGAGACCGCGCCGAAATCCGGGATCTTGTCGAGCAGGCCGAGTGCGGCGACGCCATCGAGATAGGAATGGTGCGCCAGCTTCTGTGTCAGCTTGGTTTGCCGGTCGCACAGCGTGCGCCACACCGCCTGTTCGTCGGCGCTGTAATCATAGCCCTGCGCCACGGTGAAATCGGAACGGCACACTGAATAGTCGCCTCGCAGGCCTTGCGCCGCGCAATCACGGGCATATTCGGCAACGCTCATCGTCGTCATGGTTCTTCTCCCCTGATCGTGACACTTGAATCTGTCCGCAGAGTCTAGCGGCGGCCGGCGAGGCAATTCAGCTTTGATGATGGCTTGGGTCCATGATTTGAGGTAAAAATCACCAAGCAGAAGCTGAAAGAGAGTGAAAATGCCTCAGTTCGACGATTTCGAGATCAAGATGCTGGATGTGCTTCAGCGCGATGGACGCAAGCCCGTGTCCGAACTGGCGCAGGAGATCGGCCTGTCGACGACGCCTTGCGCCCGCCGCTTCGAGGCGCTGCAGGAGGCCGGCATCATCAAGGGCTTTGCCGCCGTGCTCAACCGCCGCGCCGTCGGCCTGATGGTCGAGGTGTTCATCCAGGTGCGGCTCACCAGCCACAGCGACGGTTCGCCCGAAACCTTCATCGCCGCCGTGCAACGCATGGACGAAGTGTCGTCATGCTGGACGATGACCGGCGACCACGATTTCCTGCTGCACGTCATGGTGCCGTCGGTCGACGAACTCAACGCCTTCGTCATGCACCGCCTGATGCGCCTTGCCGGCGTGCGCGACGTTCACACCCAGCTGGTGCTGCAGAACATCAAGGGCCCGGGCCACGTGCCGCTCGCCCACCTCAGGCGGTAGGACACGCACCGCCATTTCTGCGGAAAAGCTGCACGCAAACTGCTGAACGGAGCCCAAATGCGAAACTGAAACGCCGGCTACGCCATGCGGACCGTCGCTCAAAGGTCCGTCATGAACATCGTGCTGATCAATCCGCCGCACACCGCCATCGGCAGCCGCGTGCCCGATGACCATCTGCCACCGCTCGGCCTGCTGGCACTGGGCGGCCCGCTTATCGACGCCGGCCATAAAGTCCGGCTGGTCGATGCCGAATTCGGGCCGATGCCGTTGGAAACTCTGGTGCGCGATGCGCTCAGCGGCCAGCCCGATTGCATCCTGATCGGCCACTCCGGCTCGACCTCGGCGCATCCCACCGCGCTCGCGATCGCCCGCATGGTCAAGGCGCTCGAGCCGGCGACGCTGGTGATCTATGGCGGCGTGTTCCCGACCTATCACTGGCGCGACATATTGGCGGCGAGCGATGTCTTCGACTTCATCGTGCGCGGCGAGGGCGAGGCAACCATCCTTGCCCTGGTCGTGGCACTGGACAATCGCCGGCCGCTGGGCGATGTCGCGGGTATCGCCTATCGCGACGATCTCGGCCGCCCCTTCGCGACGCGGCCGGCCGGGACCACTGCCAATCTGGACGAGTACCGCGTCGGCTGGGAGCTGATCGATCACCGCCGCTACAGCTATTGGGGCGGCAAGCGCGCCGTGGTCATGCAGTTTTCGCGGGGCTGTCCGCATCTGTGCAACTATTGCGGCCAGCGCGGTTTCTGGACCCGCTGGCGGCACCGCGACCCCAAAAAATTTGCGCAGGAGATTGCCTGGCTGCACCGCCAGCACGGCGTCGAACTGATCAACCTCGCCGACGAAAACCCGACCGTATCGAAGAAGGTTTGGCGCGCCTTTCTCGATGCGCTGATCGCCGAGAACGTGCCGGTGCTGATCGTCGGCTCGACCCGGGCCGACGACATCGTGCGCGATGCCGACATCCTGCACCTCTATCGCAAGGCCGGCGTCATCCGCTGGCTGCTCGGCATGGAAAACACCGACCAGCAGACGCTTCAACTGATCCGCAAGGGCGGCAGCACCTCATCCGACCGCGAGGCGATCCGGCTGCTCCGCCAGCATGGCATACTGTCCATGGCGACCTGGGTGGCGGGGTTCGAGGATGAGACCTTTCGCGATCTGTGGCGCGGCTTTCGCCAGCTGCTTGCCTACGACCCCGACCAGATCCAGGCGCTCTATGTCACGCCGCACCGCTGGACGCCGTTCTTCCGCATCGCCAAGGACCGCAAGGTGATCCAGACGGATGCCCGGCTGTGGGACTACAAGCACCAGGTGCTGCAGATGACCCGGCTGAAACCGTGGATGCTGTTCTTCTCGGTCAAGCTGATCGAGGTCGCGGTGCAGTCGCGGCCGAAGGCGCTGGCGCGCATTCTCTTCCACCCCGATCCCGAACAGCGCCATTCGATGCGCTGGTACACCCAAATGGGCCGCCGCGTGTGGTTCCGCGAGGTCTGGGGTTTCCTGGCCCGCGACCGCCGCCTCAAGGATGGTCCGACGCTGGCTGAGTTCTGGGGCGCGCCGCAGGATGCCGATGAGGAATCCATGGTCGTCATGCGCCCGCCGCTCAAGCCGGCCGAAGCGGCTGTCGCGATCTCGGCCGGCACCTGACCGGCTCGCTGCCATTCATAGATACGTACCGTATGCGTATTGACATACGCGGCGTATGTACCCACCTCATGCATACGGGACGTATGTGAGTGCCCCGGACAATGGAGTGAAAATGACCAAACGTGACGCGATCTTTCCTGCCGGCAGGCAGGCTCTCTACGAGATCAATCGCTATTCTGCTGCAATCCGATCGGGCGATCTTTTGTTTGTCTCGGGCCAGGTCGGCAGCCGCGAGGACGGGTCGCCCGAACCTGCCTTCGAAAAGCAGGTCCAGCTTGCCTTCGACAATCTCGCGGCAGTGCTGAAAGCAGCGGGCGCCACGTTCGACGATATAGTCGACGTGACCACCTTCCACACCGATCCGGCAACGCAATGGCCCGTGATCGATGCCGTTCGGCTGAAGGTGTTCGGTGAACCGCCCTACACCAATTGGACGGCGGTCGGCGTCAACTGGTTAGCCGGCTTCGACTTCGAGATAAAGGTCATCGCGCGCCTGCCCCAGCCTGCCTAAGGGCTGGCCAGCCGACCAACTGGCCGCCAAGCCAGTTGCCGATCAGGGCACGATCAGCGTGCCGGCGCCGTGTTCGGTGAACAGTTCCAGAAGCACCGCATGCGGCGTCTTGCCGTTGAGGATGACGACGCCTTCGACGCCGCGCTCGATCGCCTCGATGCAGGTCTCGACTTTGGGGATCATGCCGCCCGACACCGTGCCGTCCTTGATCAGCGCCTTGGCTTCGGCCACCGTCAGCTCGTCGATCAGCTTCTTGTTCTTGTCGAGCACGCCGGGCACGTCGGTCAGGAACAAAAGGCGCGTCGCCTGGCAGGCGCCGGCGATGGCACCGGCGAAGGTGTCGGCATTGATGTTGTACGTGTGGCCGTCGCGGCCGGGCGCCACCGGCGCCAGCACCGGGATCATTTCCGAGCGTGCCAGCAGGTCGAGCAGGGTGCGGTCGACCTCGACCGGCTCGCCGACGAAACCGAGATCGAGCACACGCTCGATGTTGGAGTCCGGGTCGATCATGGTCTTGCGCGCCTTTTCGGCGAACACCATGTTGCCGTCCTTGCCGCACAGGCCGATCGCCCATTCGCCCTCGGCGTTGATCAGCGCGACGATCTCCTTGTTGATCGAACCGGCCAGCACCATCTCGACGATCTCGACCGTCTTCTGGTCCGTGACGCGCAGCCCGCCTTCGAACTTGGATTCGATGCCCATCTTGGCCAGCATGGCGCCGATCTGCGGCCCGCCGCCATGGACGACGATCGGGTTGACGCCGGACTGCTTCAGCAGCGCGATGTCACGGGCGAAAGCCTTGCCGAGCTCGATATCGCCCATGGCATGACCGCCATATTTCACCACCACCGTCTTGTGCTCGTAGCGCTGCATATAGGGCAGGGCCCGCGAGAGCAGGGCGGCCTGCATTTCGGCGGTGGCGGTGATCTCCGTCATCGGCATGGTTCCCTGGATGCGGGTAAGGACGGCGGCGTCTTAGCGGGAATTGGCCTAGGCCGCAAACAGCTTTGCTATCACGATGATGAAATCTGCCGGATCAGGCCGGCACCTTGAGCGGCGCCCGCCGCGTCAGCCAGCCGGAAATCTTCTCCATCTGCGCGGCGAGCGACAAGAACGTCTGCTCGTCGCCGGGGCGGCCGACGCCCTGGATGTCGAGCGGCAGGCCATTCTGGATCGCCGGCCAGTGGTGAACCACAGGCTCTTGTCCATCAATTGCCCAAACAGGGATCTGATCTCCAAGAGACGGGTCAAATGCAATTTGTCGAGCAGGTTTTCGATGAGCTCGCGGCCCCCTTCGGGTCCATGGCGCCTCAGGCAAGCGGCGGATGCGCAATGATCGGGTTGCCTCGGCGCGCGCGATCGCAGCATCGACAAGGTCCGGCGGCGAGATCTCGCCTCTATGCACCAGCTCCGCCAAGCCGGTTGCATCGTTCTCCCACAGCATCTGTTCGGCCGACATTGCTGTTCCCCTTTCTGCGGGAGGCTAACGACAGCCGATTTCCTTGGCACCGACCGGCGATTACTGGCGATCGGGCGCGGACATCGTTTGCGTGGACAACAAGATTTCTGCCTTTGCAAATAAATCGTGATCGCTTAGCTTGTCCGTATGACGCCGCAGGATATCTCCACCCTGATTGTCCGGACCTCGATGAAGGATCGGACTGCGTTCGATCTGCTTTACCGGCAAACCAGTGCGAAACTTTTCGGCGTGTGCCTTCGTGTATTGAAGGATCGCGGAGATGCGGAAGAAGCGCTGCAAGAGGTCTTCGTCAAAGTGTGGACGAAGGCGGACCGTTTCGCTGTTTCCGATCTAAGCCCAATCTCCTGGCTGGTGGCCATAGCACGCAATCATGCGATTGATCGCATCCGGTCGCGACGCAAGCCCGCTGCCGATATCGATGCCGCGCTCGACGTGGCTGACCCCGGTCCGGGGCCAGAGGCTATGGTTGTTGCGGGCGGTGAATCCGAGCGCATCTATCAGTGCCTTGAAGAGTTGGAACAAGACCGGGCGCAAGCCGTTCGGGGTGCTTATTTGAACGGCGAAAGTTACGCCGAGCTCGCGGAACGTCACAAGGTTCCGCTCAACACGATGCGGACATGGCTGCGCCGCAGCCTGTTGAAACTTAGAGAATGTCTGGAAAGATGACCCTGGCAGAAGAAAATGGACCGGAACGTGGAGGCGACGACCTGCTCGCAGCCGAATACGTTCTCGGCGTGCTGCCGGCGGATGAGCGCCAGATAGCCTCCGGACGCATCGACGCGGAGACCGGCTTTGCCCGTCTCGTCGATTCCTGGGAAGTGAATCTCTCGCCGATGGCTGCCGCTTATGCTGAGGTAGAGCCGCCGGCCACCATCAAGCCGGCTATCGATCGCCGGCTGTTCTCCTCCACCGCGGCGTCGACGACGGCCCCGAGCGGCAGCCTGTGGTCCAGCCTTAGCTTCTGGCGCGGCCTCACCGCAGCGGCTCTCGCGGCCCTGGTGCTCTATGTCGCCGTGCCTTACGTCAGGTCGCCGGTCGTCGTGCCGCAGGAGCGCCTCGTCGCCTCGCTGGCTGCCGAAGGCAGCGATGTCAAATACCTCGTCGTCTACGACGCTTCCCGCCGCGATGTCGGCCTGTCGCTGGTTTCGGGCGAACGCGCCGCCGGCAAGGACTTCGAACTGTGGATGATCGAAGGCAAGAATGCGCCGGTCTCGATGGGTGTCATTCCCGCCGGCCAGGTCACGCACATTCCGGTTACCCCGGCAGTGCAGCAGAAGCTGGCGCAAGGCGCCGTGCTTGCCGTCAGCGTCGAGCCGACGGGCGGTTCGACGACCGGACAGCCGACCGGACCGGTCGTTGCCGCGGGCGACCTGAAGGGCATCTGATAAATCGTAAAACCATGACGTCACAATGAAGACAGCGGAAGTACATCTTCCGCTGTTTTCGTTTTGGATACGCTGCTGGAGATTAGAGGTTCGATCTCCGGAGATTAATTCGTCGACAAAATAAAGGAAATTTTTCCCGGCGCGCGGAAACTCAGGCAGTTCTATTTCGTATCTCCTCATGTTCCGAAAGAGGAAACAATAACCCCGAGGAGTTCGAACACTATGCGTAGAATCGCCACCCTTTTGCTCGCCGGTACCATTGCCGTCTCCGCCCTCGCCACAATCGCCTATGCCGAGAATCCGATGGTTGGCGGCGCCGCCATGTACGCCAACAAGAACATCGTCGAGAACGCCGTCAATTCGAAGGACCACACCACGCTGGTCGCCGCCGTCAAGGCTGCCGGCCTGGTCGAGACGCTGCAGGGCGCAGGCCCGTTCACCGTCTTCGCGCCGACCAATGAGGCCTTCGCCGCGCTTCCGGCTGGCACGGTCGAGACGCTGCTCAAGCCCGAGAACAAGGACAAGCTCACCAAGATCCTGACCTGCCATGTCATCGGCGCTAAAGCGATGGGCGCCGATGTCGCCTCGATGGCCAAGGCCGATGGCGGCACCCATAAGGTCAAGACGGTCGGCGGCTGCGAGCTGTCGCTCAAGGCTGACGGCGGCAAGGTCACCGTGACCGACGAGAACGGCAATGTCGCCAATGTGACGATCGCCGATGTCGAGCAGTCGAACGGCGTCATCCACGTCATCGACAAGGTCCTGCTGCCGAAGATGTAACAAAGCCCTGCCGCCGACGAACAGGCGGTAAGCTCCTGCAGATTGCGCGGCCCCGCCCCCGTGGGCCGAGCAAACGACCGAGCGCTCCATCCCGTCCGCAACAAGCGCGGAGCCGGTGTGGAGCGTTCGTTTGCAGGGCAACCGTCACCGGCTTTTGATTTTCCAGTGGCGGCCAAATCTGGCAAAACAACCCGCAGGAGGATTTCTGTCATGAACCGTCGCGACTTGCTTTTGAGTGGCGTCGCCGTTGCCGCATTTGCCGGCGCGGTGGCAACGCTGCGCATGGGCGGACCCCAACCCGCCAGAGCTGCTGAAACCTTCGAGGTCACCAAGACCGACGCCGAGTGGCACGCCATCCTGTCGGATGAAGCCTTCAACGTGCTGCGCAAGGAAGGCACCGAGTATCCCGGCACCAGCCCGCTGCTCAACGAGCACCGCAAGGGCATTTTCGCCTGCGCCGGCTGCGACCTGCCGGTCTATTCCTCGGAGACCAAGTTCGATTCCGGCACCGGCTGGCCGAGCTTCTGGCAAGAGATTGCCAACGCCGTCGGCAAGACCGAGGACCGTTCGCTGGGCATGACCCGCACCGAGGTTCATTGCCGCCGCTGCGGCGGTCATCTCGGCCATGTCTTCGACGATGGCCCGGCGCCGACCGGCCTGCGCCACTGCATCAACGGCGTTGCGCTCAGCTTCAAGCCGGCAACTGCCTGACCGTTCGGCGTCTTTTAGCGGGGTGGGGATTTGGAGCCGGCGTGACGACCGCCTCCTATCTCTTGAAATGGGGCGAAAACAGTCAACTTCAAGAATTGGCAGACGGTTTTTTATGCGTAGATTCCGCAGCCCTAACGAGAGGGCCAGAATCTATGCAACCAACCAAAGCACGGGCTCGCGACGGCGAGCCCAAATCGACCGCCAAATCGACCGACGGTGTTGATGCGGACCGGCCGCGAATATCCCATTCCGTGGTGATCGCCGGCGGCGGCCCGACCGGGTTGATGCTGGCCGGCGAGCTTTCCCTGGACGGCATCGATGTCGCCATCGTCGAGCGGCGCGAGAACCAGGATCTCGCCGGCGCGCGCTCGGGCGGCCTGCATTCGCGCACCATCGAGATCTTCGACCAGCGCGGCATTGCCGATCGGTTCCTGTCGCAAGGCCAGACCGCACAGGTCGCAGGCTTCGCCGGCGTTTCGCTTGATATCAGCGACTTCCCCACCCGCCACAATTACGGGCTGGCGCTGTGGCAAAAGCACATAGAGCGCATCCTTGCCTGCTGGGTCGATGAACTTGGCGTCACGGTCTACCGTGGCCGCGAGGTGACAGGCTTCGTGCAGGATGGCGGCGGCGTCGATGTCGCACTGAGCGATGGCGGGTCGCTTCGTGCCGATTATCTTGTCGGCTGCGACGGCGGCAGAAGCCTCGTGCGCAAGGCGGCGGGCATCGAGTTCCCCGGTTCCGAGCCGACAACCAGCAATTTGATCGCCGAGGTCGAGGTAACGGAAGAGCCGCAATGGGGTATCCACCGCGATGCCATCGGAATTCACGGCCTCAGCAGACTGGAAGACGGTACGGTGCGGGTGCTGGTGACCGAACGCGAGGTCGGGGCCGGCGGCGTGCCCACGTTGCATGAGCTCAGCGAGGCGCTCATTGCCGTCTACGGCACCGATTACGGCGTCCACAATCCAACATCGCTGGCCCGCTTCACCGACATGACCCGGCAGGCAGCCTCATATCGCAAGGGGCGGGTGCTGCTCGCCGGCGACGCCGCGCATGTCCATCCGCCGGACGGCGGACAGGGTCTGCAGACCGGTGTGCACGACGCGGTCAATCTGGGCTGGAAGCTCGCCCAGGTGGTCACAAATACCGCGCCGGAAAGCCTGCTCGACACCTATCAGGCAGAACGCCACCCGGTTGCCGCGCGCGTATCGAAAAACACCATGGCGTCAGTCGCGCTCCGTCGCGAAGACGAGCGTACCAAAGCGTTGCGCGATACAATGGCCGAACTGCTCGCCATGGAAGAGCCGCGCAAGCGTTTTGCCGGGATGATGTCCGGCCTGGACATTCACTACGATCTTGGCGAAGGGCATCCGCTGCTGGGACGTCGCATGCCTGATCTCGACCTCGTCACCGCTGCTGGGCCGGCGCGGGTCTTTGCCCTGCTGCACGACGCCCGGCCGCTGCTGCTCAACTTTGAAAAACCCGGCGCTTTGGACATCCGCCCGTGGGCTGATCGGGTTCGGTCTGTCGACGCCAGCTACGATGGCGTCTGGGAGCTTCCGGTGCTGGGGGCAGTCGAAGCCCCATGCGCAGTGCTGGTCCGGCCTGACGGTTATGTGGCCTGGGTCGGCGGCCCTGAAGCAGCCGGGCTAACCGACTCGCTGACCAAATGGTTTGGGGCGCCTGCCGCAGCATAGCGCGCCGGGTGTTCGACCAAGGAGCTTGATAACGATCGATGCTTAAGCGTGACCCCGGAAATCGGGGGTGATTTCCGGGGTCACACATGAGGGCGCCAGGCGGGGGTCCGGCGCGCTCAATGGCCTCCGCCACCGCTGCCCGCGGGCGGCGCCGGCTTGGCGATGACCAGGGTGAAGACCGCCATGGTCGCGAACAGCACGGTCAGCATGGTGAACACGTCCATGAACGACAGCAGCGACGCCTGCTGCTGGACCATGCCCGACAGTTTGGAGATCGCCGCCTTGGTGGCGTCGAGGCCGGGAGTCTGCTGGAAGTCGAACGTCATGTTCTGCAGCTTGGTCTGCGCCGCCGCACTGCCCCATTCCACATGCTCGGCCAGCCTGGCGTAGTGGAAGGCGCTGCGATCGATCAGCACGGTGTTGATGACGGCAAGGCCGACCGCACCGCCGAGGTTGCGGGTCAGGTTGAACAGGCCCGACGCGTTCTTCAGCCGGTCCGGCGGCAAGGTGCCGAGCGCAATGTTGTTGATCGGCACCATGCACAGCATCATCGAGCTGCCGCGCAGGATCTGCGGGATCAGCAATTCCCAGAAATCCCAGTCGGCGGTCAGATGCGTCATCCACCATGTGCCGGCAGCGAAACCGAACAGCCCGATCATCATCATGATGCGCAAATCCATCTTGCTCGACAGGATGCCGGAAATCGGCGCGGTGACGAACATCGCCAGGCCGCTGACGAACAGGGCTTCGCCGATCATCAAGGAATCGTAGCCGCGGATGCGTCCGAGGAACACTGGGTAGAGATAGGTCAGACCGTACAGGCCGATGCCGATGACGAAGGAGAACAGCGAACCGAAGGCGAAATTGACGTTGGTGAAGGCCCTGAGATCGACGATCGGCTCCTCGGCGGTAAAGGCGCGCCAGAAGAACAGCGCCGCACCGACAACCATGATGATGGCGCAGATGAACACGGCCTGTTCCTGCAGCCAGTCATGGTTCGGACCTTCCTCGAGCACATATTCCATGCAGCCGAGGAACGCCGCCATGCCGGCAAGGCCCCACCAGTCGAACTTGCTGAACAGGCCGAGATTGGGCTTGTCGAAATCGATCAGGGTCCAAGTCGTGACCGTCACCAGAATGCCTGGAATGACATTGATGAGGAACAGCCAGTGCCACGACATGGCATGGCTGATATAGCCGCCGACGGTCGGGCCGATGGTCGGCGCCAGCGTCGCCACCAGGCCGATCATCGGCGACACCATGGCGCGGCGCGACGGCGGGAAGATGGTGAAGGCGGCGGCGAAAACGCTCGGGATCATGCCGCCGCCGATAAAGCCCTGGATGGCTCGGTAGACGATCATCTGGTCGATGTTGGTGGCGGTCGCGGCCAGCGCGCTGGCCGCCGTGAAGCCGGCCGCGGCGCCTGCAAACAGCACGCGCGTCGACAGCATCCGGCTGAGGAAGCCCGACAGCGGGATCATCACCACTTCGGCGATCAGATAGGCGGTCTGCACCCATGGGATTTCGTCGGAACTGGCGCTGAGGCCGGCCTGGATCTCGGCCAGCGAGGCTGAGACGATCTGGATGTCGAGGATCGCCATGAACATGCCGAACACCATCGCCAGGAAGGCGATGAGGCGGCGCGTCGAGATGGTCGTCGGTACCGCCGGCATGGCAGGCGCCGGAGCCGCTCCTGCAGTTATGGTTGCGGTTGCCATGGCGTTGCTCCCGGCTTTCGCTCAGTTCGCCGTAGCCGGAGCCGTGCGGCTGTCGACGGCGACGACGACGCTCAGGCCGGCGCGCAGCCTGCCTGCCTTCAGCACATCGGCCGGCACGTCGATGCGAACCGGGATGCGCTGCACCACCTTGGTGAAGTTGCCGGTGGCATTTTCCGGCGGCAGCAGCGAGAACACCGCACCCGAAGCCGGCGCCAGCGACGACACCGTGCCTTCGAAATCATGGCCGTCCGTGGCGTCGACCGAGACCCGCACCTTCTCACCGGGCACCAGCTTGGCCAGCTGCGTCTCCTTGAAGTTGGCAACGATGTAGAGCTTGTCCAGCGGCACCACGACGGCGAGCTTCTGGCCGGGGCTGACGAGGTCGCCCTGCTCGACCGAGCGGTTGCCGACGACGCCGTCATAAGGCGCCTTGAGCACGGTGAAGGAAAGATCGCGCGCGGCCTTGTCGCGGTTCAGCCGCAGCGAAGCCAGCGTGCTGGCCGATTCGGCGCGCTGCGCTTCGAACACGCCGATATTGGCCTGTGCGGCTGCAATCTGCGCGTCGGCGCCGACGAGGGCTGCATTGGCCTGGTCGAGAGCGGTCTGGGCATCGTCCAGTTGCGCCTGTGTGCCGACATGCGTCTTGACCAGTTGCGCGGCGCGCTGCTGGGCGCGAGCGGCGTTGTCGGCTGCCGCCTGGTCGGCGACCTTCTGCGCCTGCGCCTGTTGCAGCGAAGCTTGCGCCGCCTTGGTCTGCGCGTCGATACGGTCGAGCGTCTTGGCCAGCGTGGCGATCTGCGCCTCCGCCTGGGCAACGGCTATTCTGTAGTCGCCGTCGTCGATCGTCAGCAGCGGATCGCCGGCCTTGACCTGCTGGTTCTCCGAGACCTTGACTTGATCGACATAGCCGGAAATCTTCGGCGAGACGAACGACATGTCGGCCTGGACATAGGCGTCGTCGGTCGAGATCAGGAACCGGCCGTCGGTCCAGTAATTATAGCCATACCAGGCGCCGGCGCTGAGCAGAGCGAGGCCGATGATCGGCAGCATGAACGAGCGAGCCGACCGCTTCTTCTTGGCCGGCACCTCGGCCAAAACTTCGGCGGCAGGCTTGATGGGCGCTTCCGGCGCTTCGATAACCGGCGAGACCTTGGCGTTGGGAAAGGGGCGGACTTCGGCGGTGGTTGGCGTGTTCGAGGACATGATATCTCGCTACCGTAGCTACATAAGGAAAATGTGTTATACTGAACCGTTCGGTTCGATGCGAACGTTGACATAGCGCTAAAGCAGGCCCATATCAAGAGCAATCGAACCGCTCGGTTCGAATTATTTCGCGAGGTGTGACTTTAATGGCCGACACGTTACCCGACGTCGAAAATGATCGGTGCGATGTGCTGGATAGTGCGCGTCGCGGCCGCCCGGCGGCGGGCCAGGATCCGGTCAAGCGCAGCCAGATCATTGAGGGCGCGCGGCGCGTGTTCATCGACAAGGGCTTCGAAGCGGCGTCGATGAACGACATTACCCGCGAGGCCGGCGTCTCCAAGGGCACGATCTATGTCTACTTCGCCAACAAGGAAGAGCTGTTCGAGGCGCTGATCGAGGAAGAGCGCGGCACCATCTTCAAGAACATGTACGACATGCTCGACCGCGCCGACGATCTGCGCCAGACGCTGGTGAAATTCGGCAAGGTGCTGTCGATGAAGATCACCTCGGCCAAGGTCATCCAGGCGCAACGCACCGTGATCGGCGCCTCCGACAGGATACCGGACATGGGCGCGCGGTTTTACGAACGTGGCCCCAAACGCGGCCACGACAAGGTGGTCAAGTTCCTCAATGCAGCCATAGAACGCGGCCTGCTCAAGATCGATGATGTCGATCTTGCCGCCTATCAATTCACCGAACTGTGCCTCGCCGGCCTGTTTCGCCAGTGCATCTTCGCCTACCGCACCACGGCGCCGAGCCAGGATGAAATCGACCACATCGTGCGGTCGGGCGTCAGCCTGTTCCTGAAGTCCTACGGCACCGAAAAGCTTGCCGAGGAAGAAAGCCATCAGATGATCGCGCTCGAGGCGAAGTCCAAGGCAAAGGCCTAGTTAGCCAAAGGTCTTTTTTCGCAACTCCGGACGGAAAACCGCTTCACACTTTTCCCGGAGTTGCTTTCAACCGCCATTGGCCGCCAGCACGATCGCCGCGCGCAGTTCGTCCAGACCCTCGCCCTTTTCCGACGACGTGGCGAGCACGAACGGAAACGCCGCCGGCCGCTTCTTGATCTTCAGTAATGTCTCTTCGATCAGCTGCGGCACGCCGGCGGCCTTGATCTTGTCGGTCTTGGTCAGCACGATCTGGTAGGACACCGCCGCCTTGTCGAGCAGCGACAGCACTTCGTCGTCCTTGGCTTTGATGCCATGGCGGGAATCGATCAGCACATAGACCCGCTTCAGCGTCACGCGGCCCTTGAGATAGTCGAAGACCAGCTTGGTCCAGTCGTCCACCTTTTCCTTCGGCGCGCTGGCATAGCCGTAGCCCGGCATGTCGACCAGCGCCATTGGCGGCAGGTCGGTGCCTTCGCCGGAAAACCCGCCCGGCACGAAATAGTTGAGCTCCTGCGTGCGCCCCGGCGTGTTGGAGGTGCGCGCCAGCCCGTTATGGCCGACGAGCGCATTGATCAGCGACGACTTGCCGACATTGGAGCGGCCGGCAAAGGCGATCTCCGGCGGCCCCTCCGGCGGCAGGAACTTCATCGCCGGTACGCCGCGGATGAAGATCCACCCCTTGGTGAACAGGTCGGTGCCGATGACAGCGTTGCCCAGCGCGTTCAAATCGCTGCCTCCAGCCTGGAAATATCGGCGCCCCGAATGGCGTTGAGGTTGCGGCCGATCTTGTCCACCGGCCAGTTCCACCACGCCACGGAAAGCAGCCGCCTGACCGTCCTGTCGTCGAAACGCATCTTCACCACCTTTGCCGCATTGCCGGCGACGATCGCATAGGCCGGCACGTCATGCGTCACCACCGATTTCGCCGCCACGATGGCGCCATTGCCGACCGACACGCCGGGCATGATCACCGCATCCATGCCGATCCATACATCATTGCCGACCACCGTGTCGCCGCGCAGTTCCTGCGACCACGTCTTCGGGTCGAAGCCTTGCTCCCAGCCATGGCCGAAAATGTTGAACGGATAGGTGGAAAAGCCGGACATGGCATGGTTGGCGCCGTTCATGATGAAGCGCGCGCCCTCGGCGATGGCGCAGAACTTGCCGATGATCAGCTTGTCGCCGATGAAGGGATAATGATGCAGCACGCACCGCTCGGCGAATTTGTCCGGTCCGTCAGGATCGTCATAGTAGGTGAACTCGCCGATCTCGATATTCGGCGCGGTGACCAGGGGCTTGAGGAAGCCGACGCGGGTGTGCATCGGGATCGGGTGTTTGATGTCTGGGTTGGGTCCGTCCATGGCGAGATCCGTCGAGAGTGGCGCAAATTAAAGCCGCCATTCGAGATGGCGTGATCCGCCCTATAGCACCAATCGCCCGATGAGCGAGCCCTGCTGGGCTTCGATGTTCAGTTCGTGCCGCGGCAGATCACGATCAGGTCGACCGCCGCCGTCGGCTAAGGCGCCCTGAAACAAAAAAAACGGGGCCCTGCGAAGGACAAGCAGGACCCCGGTGGTGTCGAAGACGGCTTCAAAAGAATGGCACCTCCTCGTGCGGGCATAGGCGCTAAGATAGGTGTTGCCCTGCGGAATCGGGTGTGATTCTACACTGCGATGACACACGAATCGCTTGTTGATGACGG
>NZ_AYWZ01000009.1:0-161584 GCF_000502335.1 Mesorhizobium sp. L2C066B000 | reverse complement strand
CCGAGGCGCGCACGCGCCGGCTCGACGCCATCGGCGCCGAGCGCAGCAACTGGTTGCAGCGGGCCGAAAACGCCTCGACGCAGATTGCCTCGCTGGGCGAGCGCAGGGCCGAGGCCGAGGCCGAGCGCGAAACGCTGGCCGACGCCCCCGACGAGATCGACGCCAGGCGGCGCGCGCTGCTGTCGCAGCTGACCGAGGCCGAGACCTTGCGCAAGGCGGCCGCCGACCGTTTGCAGGAGGCCGAGAACAAGCAGGCCGAGCTGGACAAGGCCGCCACCGCGGCCATCCAGTCGCTGGCCGATTCCCGCGAAACCCGCGTCCGCGCCGAAGAGCGATTGACCGCCGCCGATGAGCGCCGGCTCGAGGTCGAGGCGCGCATCCAGGAAACGCTGAACACGCCGCCGCATCTGGTCATTCGCCATACTGGCCTGGAAGCCGACAGCCCGATGCCGGAAATGGCCGAGATCGAGCGCCAGCTCGACCGGCTGAAGGTTGAGCGCGAGCGGCTCGGCGCCGTCAATCTGCGCGCCGAGGAAGAGCAGAAGGAATTGTCGGACCGGCTGGAGACCATCGTCTCCGAGCGCGAGGACATCATCGAGGCGATCCGCAAGCTCAGGCAAGCGATCCAGAGCCTGAACCGCGAAGGCCGCGAACGGCTGCTTGCCGCTTTCGAGGTGGTCAACGGCCATTTCCAGCGGCTGTTCTCGCATCTGTTCGGTGGCGGCACGGCCGAATTGCAGCTGATCGAATCCGACGACCCGCTGGAAGCCGGGCTCGAAATCCTGGCACGTCCGCCCGGCAAGAAGCCGCAGACCATGACGCTGCTGTCCGGCGGCGAGCAGGCGCTGACGGCGATGTCGCTGATCTTTGCCGTGTTCCTGACCAATCCGGCGCCGATCTGCGTGCTCGACGAAGTCGACGCGCCGCTCGACGATCACAATGTCGAGCGCTTCTGCAACCTTATGGACGAAATGGCCGCGACCACCGAGACGCGCTTCGTCATCATCACCCACAACCCGATCACCATGGCGCGCATGAACCGCCTGTTCGGCGTGACCATGGCCGAGCAGGGCGTCAGCCAACTGGTCTCGGTCGATCTGCAGGCCGCCGAGGCGATGCGCGAGGCGAGCTGACGCAGCATGCTTTGTTGATTTCGTCGGCGATGGCCTCGATCCGACTGTTGCAACAGGACCGTCGCCCTTGCGACCTGCTTGCGACGCGCATTCTTTAAGGTTCGAAGAGGAATTTAAGCGCCACCTGAGAGCGAACGCCAAAGTCCACTTGCAAAGCGCCCGGCCAACGCGAAAGCGATGCCAACAAGGCACAGATGGCAATAGGCTCCCACCGCAATTCAGCTGCCACGTTTATCGGAAGCCCAGGAAGCTCAGTATCGCAATCACGATAACGACTGCTCCGATGAGCCAGATTATGTTGTTCACCGTATCTCTCCCGAATTAGTTGCTGGGAGTGAACTCGTAAGAGCCTACTAATGTTCCCGCATTTTCTGCGTCGAAACAAAATGGCGGCCATCGCTTCGTCGATTGCCAGACCAAGGTCCGAACAGGGTATGACTGAAGTCCTGACGTCCGAGCCATAGGCCTGAAGGCGGGCAACCTATGCCCTCCCGATACATTGGAACCGGGCTGCCGAGCATGAGTCCCTTCATCGGTGGTCAATCGGGTGCCCGCCATTCCTGAGAGGTTAGCGGGCACCCGATTGTCGTGACACCGCCAAGCGGTGTTCGTTCAATAGAGAGGCTGACAGTGACCTTTGTCCAGAGATCAGTGCGTGACGGCGCAACCCGACCCGCAAACGACAACGACAGTCCTGCGGAAGTTTCTTCCGTTCTTGACCTCATACCATCGGCTGACGACGACAAGGTCGCTGAGCTTGTCAGGCGAACAGAGCGCCTGGCAATCGCAGTGGTTATCGGAATCGCGGTTCTGCTGATCTTGGCGCCGGTGGTTTACCTTGCACTTTCTTACGGGATCTGAGACGGCCCGACCTAGGAGATCTAAGATGGCCTGATTGGTCGTATTCTCGTAAATCTGAAAAGTTGTGCCGACAGTCCTCCTCGCAAGACAAGTGTTTCCCGTTACAGATCATGAGATCGAACGCGACGACATAGAATGGTCGCGCGCAGGGCTGCTTTGTCGAGTTGCGTAACCTTGGTGGCCGGCTTGAAAGAGCGTGCTCACCAGAATTTGCCAACAAGAGCTGTTGTCGCAATTACTTCCTTCACACGCCGTGTTGCGCGGGAGCAGCCGTCACTGATCGCGCCCGTGGACCGACGACGCTACTCGGAACCAAAGGGATGGGGCGCGGTTATCCCCGCGAAGGGATAATTAGCAGATGGAGATATTACAATGAAAACAATGATCGTGAGCGCCTTGGCGCTGTTCCTTGCCATGCCGACGGTAGCTCCGGCAGCTGAAGCTGACGTGGTCATCACGACCCACCATCGTCATCATCACAGGAACGTCAGAATCATCAATGACCAAGGTCAACGCCTTCATCACCGCAGACATGGCACGGTTGCCTTCTACGACCACGGCCGCAGACATCATCGCCGGGATACTGTTATAGTGACCGGCTCGATCGAGCGTAGCCATCATCGCTATTATCGACATCATCGGCATCATCCCGTCGTCATCCAGGACGACAACGATTACTGATCCTCTCCGCACGGCCCCGGCTCTGTCGACGGAGTCGGGGTCGCGTGGGAGTCAGATAGCTCCTGACGGCAGCCATCCATAAGGTCGGTAAATTTTATTTCATGTAAATTGGCTGGGGCTCCTGGAGCTTTCGAAATTTCGTCCAGCCGAATTGCGCCCGCTCATCAAGTTGCAGGTTAAGTCTGCTAGTCTGGCGCAATCTGGCAGTTCGGGCCGACCCATTTGTTCATCGAGGTGTCGAGTTCATTTCCCATGTCGGCGGCGCTACATACCGGATAACGATCGTCACCCTGGCGGCGCATGCTAAGGGACTTGTATTGGCGCAACAGCGCATCGTGGTCGGGCGGCTGTTGGTCTTTCTGCTTCAGGGAAAGCTGCATCATGCAGTTGGCAAAGGCATCGGTGCCTTCCTGAAAACCAAACCCGGCACACTGGCGCTTGTTTTCTGACTGTTGACCGGCATTGCCCTGGTCTGTTGTGCAGCCCACCAAGGAAGTCACTACGGCCAGAAACGGCACAACCGCAACAGCGCGCATTCGTCTTTTCCTCTTAACTTTGATGCTTTTAAAGTTTCCCCAAATGTCGGCCAACCGCAACCCATACACGGCGCGGGTAGAACGATTCCCACAGGCCGGATGCCATGTCGATTATCCGCTTGGGTGTAACACTTAGAATTCGTAATTTCTAAGTGCTTGAACACCGACGAACAGGGATGGCTGGGGCGCCAGGATTCGAACCTGGGAATGTCGGTACCAAAAACCGATGCCTTACCACTTGGCGACGCCCCAGCAAACGAGCTTTGCCCGCTGCGCGCGGCCTTATAGGACGAGCGGCACGAAAGCTCAATGCCGAGTTGGCCACTGTGCAAAACTGATCCACCGCTTGGCGCGGGGACGCGCTATTCGCCCCAGACCGCCAACTCGTTGCCAGCGGGATCGGTGAAATGGAACCGCCTGCCGCCCGGGAACGAGAATATCGGCTTGACGATCGTGCCGCCGGCGCTTTCGACAACGTCGAGCGTTGCTTCCAGATCCTGCGAATAGAGCACCGGCAATGGTTTCGCCGGCGCCTCCGCTGCATCGGCCTGGAAGCCGCCATCGAGCCCTTCGCCGAAGGCCGAATAGGTCGGCCCGTAATCGGTGAACGACCACGAGAAGGCGGCGCTGTAGAAAGCCTTGACGCTGTCCAGCGTTGCGCCGGTCGCGGGCAGTTCGAGATAGTCGAGTTTTCCGTTGAGTTTCATCACGCTGCTCCCAACTTGTTCCCTATATGTTCTATATCTTGGGCAGCGATCCGGCAAGTCTTTTCGACGCAGCTTTTGCTTAATCGATTGTAGTCGCCGGGCTTCGCTGCCACACCTTGCCTTTCGCACTGCAGCATAATAACGCTCGGGTCGGAACGCGGGGGAACCGGGTCTTGGCCCCGGTGTTCTATCTTCCGAGGACTTGGAGGGCGAGCATGACCAAATGGGTCTACACCTTCGGCGATGGCGCCGCGGAGGGACGTGCGGGCGACCGCAACCTTCTCGGCGGCAAAGGCGCCAATCTGGCCGAGATGTGCAGTCTTGGCCTGCCCGTGCCGCCGGGCTTCACCCTCACCACCGAAGTCTGCAACGCCTATTACGCCAACAGCAACAGCTATCCGGCCGCGTTGCAGGCCGATGTCGTCAAGGCGCTGGACCATATCGGGCAGCTGACGGGGCGCCGTTTCGGCGATCCGTCGAAGCTGCTTCTGGTCTCGGTCCGCTCCGGGGCCAGGGCCTCGATGCCGGGCATGATGGACACCGTGCTCAATCTCGGCCTCAATGACGAGACGGTCGAGGCGTTGGCAGCCGATTCCGGCGATGCCCGCTTTGCCTATGACAGCTACCGCCGCTTCATTCAGATGTATTCCGATGTCGTCATGGGTCTCGACCACGAAGTGTTCGAGGAAATCCTGGAGGACCAGAAGGCGAGCCTCGGCCACGAGCTCGACACCGAACTGACAGCGCAGGAATGGCAGAGCGTCATCGCCCTTTACAAGGCCAAGGTCGAGGAGGAACTCGACAAGCCGTTTCCGCAGGACCCGCACGAGCAGCTGTGGGGGGCGATCGGCGCGGTGTTTTCCAGCTGGATGAACAACCGCGCCATCACCTACCGGCGCCTGCACGACATCCCGGAAAGCTGGGGCACGGCGGTCAATGTCCAGGCCATGGTGTTCGGCAATATGGGCGAGACGTCGGCCACTGGCGTCGCCTTCACCCGCAATCCCTCGACGGGCGAAAAGATGCTCTATGGCGAGTTCCTGGTGAACGCGCAGGGCGAGGATGTCGTAGCCGGCATCCGCACGCCGCAGAACATCACCGAGGCGGCGCGCATTGCCGCCGGCTCGGACAAGCCGTCGCTGCAGAAACTGATGCCGGACGCGTTTCGCTCCTTCGTCGACATCTCCGACCGCCTGGAACAGCACTACCGCGATATGCAGGACCTCGAATTCACCATCGAGCGCGGCAAATTGTGGATGCTGCAGACGCGTTCCGGCAAACGCACCGCCAAGGCGGCGCTGAAGATCGCCGTCGAGATGGCGCGCGACAAGCTGATCACGACGGAGGAGGCGGTCGCCCGCATCGATCCGGCCTCGCTCGATCAGCTGTTGCATCCGACCATCGACCCCAAGGCCGCGCGCGATGTCATCGGCGTCGGCCTGCCGGCTTCTCCGGGCGCGGCGACCGGCGAGATTGTTTTCTCCTCGGGCGATGCCGAGGATCTGAAGACGCAAGGTCGCAAGGCAATCCTGGTGCGCATCGAAACCAGCCCCGAAGACATTCATGGGATGCATGCTTCGGAAGGCATCCTGACCACGCGCGGCGGCATGACCAGCCACGCCGCCGTGGTCGCGCGCGGCATGGGCAAGCCTTGCGTTTCGGGCGCCGGCTCGCTGCGTGTCGACTACAAGGCCGGCACGCTGATGTCGATGGGCCAGACCTTCCGCAAGGGCGACATCATCACCATCGATGGCAGCAACGGCCAGGTGCTGAAGGGCGCCGTGTCGATGCTGCAGCCGGAACTGTCGGGCGATTTCGCCGCCATCATGGAATGGGCCGATGCGGTGCGCCGCATGAAGGTGCGCACCAATGCCGAGACGCCGCTCGATGCGCGCATGGCGCGCTCCTTCGGCGCCGAAGGCATCGGCCTCTGCCGCACCGAGCACATGTTCTTCGACGGCGAGCGTATCGTCGCTATGCGCGAGATGATCCTGGCCGATACCGAGAAGGACCGCCGCACCGCGCTTGCCAAGCTGTTGCCGATGCAGCGCTCGGATTTCCTCGAACTGTTCGAGATTATGGCCGGCCTGCCGGTGACGATCCGGCTGCTCGATCCGCCGCTGCACGAATTCCTGCCCAAGACGGAAGCGGAGGTGGCGGAGGTCGCCGCCGCCATGAACGTCTCGCCCGACAAGCTCAGGCAGCGCACAGAAGCCCTGCACGAGTTCAACCCGATGCTCGGCCATCGCGGCTGCCGTCTCGCCGTCTCCTATCCCGAGATTGCCGAGATGCAGGCGCGCGCCATTTTCGAGGCAGCCGTCGAGGCCGGCAAGAAAGCCGGCGCGCTGGTCGTTCCCGAGATCATGGTGCCGCTGGTCGGCCTGGTGAAGGAGCTCGACTACGTCAAGGCGCGCATCGATGCGGTCGCCAAGGCTGTCATGGACGAGACCGGCGTCAAGATCGACTATCTCACCGGCACGATGATCGAGCTTCCGCGCGCGGCGATCCGCGCCCACGTCATCGCTGCTACGGCCGAGTTCTTCTCCTTCGGCACCAACGATCTCACCCAGACCACTTTCGGCATCTCGCGCGACGATGCGGCGTCCTTCCTCGAGACCTATCGGCAGAAAGGCATCATCGAGCAGGACCCGTTCGTCTCGCTCGACATCGAGGGCGTCGGCGAACTGGTGCGCATGGCTGCGCAAAAGGGCAGGGCGACACGGCCCGACATCAAGCTCGGCATATGCGGTGAACATGGCGGCGATCCGGCCTCGATCCGCTTCTGCGAAGAGGTCGGCCTCGACTATGTCTCGTGCTCTCCCTACCGCGTGCCGATCGCGAGATTGGCCGCAGCCCAAGCCGCGGTGCAGATTGCCAAAACAGCAGTGCCGCGCCCCAAAAAGAGCGCCGCGGCATCCTGATTTCGACACAGTCCTTTCGGTATCGATGAAACGGCCACCCGTGGGTGGCCGTTTGGCGCTAAGCTTACGATTTTGTAAGCAAATTCACGCTGATGTGCGCGCCCCAACACGCAATCCCGACATCGTTTCTTCCCAATTTCACGGCCCCCCAACCCGCCCGGTGCCGAGAAAAAGATGTTACAGATTTCGCCCAGACCCTTCCGCTCGATCCTGATTATCCAGACCAAGTTCATCGGCGATATTGTTCTGTCCTCCACGCTCGCCAAGAACCTGCAGCTCGAATATCCCGGTGTCAGGATCGTCTTTCTCTGCGAGGCGCGCCTCGCCAGTTTCGTCACCGCGCACGGCATCGCCGCCGAGGTCGTCAGCTTCCGCCGCGCCGCCATGCGCGGCACCCCGCTGGAGCGTGGGCGCGAGCTCTATTCTATGATCAGCAAGCTGCGCCAATTCCGTTTCGACCTGACCATCGACCTCACCGATTCAAAGACATCGCGGCTCATCGTCAGGTTCCTCAACGCCAGCACCCGCATCGGCTACAATCCTCCGGAAAGGCCGCTGCGCTGGCATGAGCGCCAGCCCGCCAATGTCTTTGCCGAGCCGTTCGGTTTTGGCGAACGTCACTATCTCTACCGCTACCTTTCGCCGCTCGAGCCGCTCGGCGTCGGCCTGCGCGTGCGGGTGCCGTCGATTCGGCCATTGCCGATGGAGACGGCGAGGGCCCAGGCATTGCTGGACAAACACCATTTGCGGCCAAACGGCTTTATCGCGGTGCATGCCGGCGCAAGTTTTCACGGCCGGCGCTGGCAGCATGAACGCTTTGCCGCCGTGATCGACACGATTTCGCGCGAAACCGGACTGGATTTCGTACTCGTCGGCGGCCCTGACGAGCGCAAGCCGGCCGAGCAGATCCTCGCCAGTGCCGCGTCGATCGTCAACCTCGTCGGCGCGCTGTCGCTGGAAACGCTGCTGGCGGTGTTGCAGCAGGCGCGGCTGTTTGTCGGCAATGAGAGCGGCCCCATGCACATGGCAGCAGCGGCCGGAACGCCGGTTGTCGGCCTTTTCGGCCTGACCAGCCCGGCCGTCTGGGGACCGGTCGGCGTGCCCAGCCTCGCCTTGCAGCCATCCATGCCGTGCAATTGCGTGGCGGGCAGCCTGTGCAATCCGCTCGATCCCAGCAAGGCCTGCTGCGTCTGGCGCCTCGAGGTCGAACCGGTCGTCGCGGCCGTGCGCGAAGTCCTGTCACGCACGCATGTGGAACTGGAACACGCCGTCTGACGGTGCGCGGCGGTCACATTGTCGGGATATCAGCTTTCTCACGGCCACTATCCCGATTTCCGCCTTGTTGCGGGTCCTGGGATGCGGCTATGACAGCGCCGATTCTCAGACAAGACAGGCATCCCTTGCAAAAGCTGTTTTGCGCCTTGGCGCTATCTATCGTGGCCGTGTCCTCGGCCCAGGCCGCGCCGCTTGTCGAGCCGGCGCTGCATCTGAAGGCTGAGGACGGTAGCAGTGTCGGCCGCGTCGCGCTTACGCTCGACGCCTGCGGCGGCCAGACCGATACGAGGATCCTGTCGGCGCTGGTGGAGAACCGGATTCCGGCGACGATCTTCGTCACCGGTATCTGGCTGAAGCGCAACGCCGCCGCCGTCGAGATCATGCGCGCGCATCCGGACCTGTTCGAACTGGAAAACCATGGCGGCCATCACATCCCGGCCGTCGACACGCCGCGCAAGATCTATGGCATCCGCAGCGCCGGCAGCCCGGAAGCGGTGCAGGCCGAAGTCGAATCGGGCGCTGCCGCTCTCGCTGGCACCGGCGAGCCGGCGCCGAAATGGTTTCGCGGCGCGACCGCCGAATACAGCCCGTCGGCTATCGCCATGATCCGCAAGCTTGGCTTCAAGGTCGCCGGCTTTTCGATCAACGGCGATGGCGGCTCGTTGCTCGGCGCAAAAGAAACCGCCCGGCGCATCGCCGCCGCCAAGGATGGCGATGTCATCATCGCCCACATCAACCAGCCGACCCACGCCGCCGGCGAGGGCGTCGTGCAAGGTCTGCTCGCGCTGAAGGCCAAGGGGCTGATGTTCGTGCGGCTGGATGACGCCGACGGTGTCGGCAACGACGGGACGACTGATTAGGATCAGGCGGCGGCAGGCAGTTTCACCGCCTTTGGACTGACGTCGCCGACGTTTGAGATTAGCCGAGGCCTCTGAGCTTCGTCATCCCAGGATGAAACAGGAGCGAAGCTCCGTCGCGAAGACCCTGGGATGACGAAGCGAGCAACGGCGGCTTGAGTCGCTTGCTCAGGCCGGTGCTGCTTCGATCGTCACCCTGTCGGGATAGAAGGCGCCGTGGTCGCGAATCTCAGCCATTTCGTCGAACGGCTGCTCATAGCCCCACATTGCGTCCTTGCCGGTCTCGCTGGCCGGCAGCACGCTCCAGTAGCTGGCGTCGCCCTTGTAGGGGCAGTGGGTCGACAGGGTGGTTTTGCCGAGCTGGGTGAAGTCGATGTCTTCGAAGGGGATGTAGAATGCCTGGCGGTAGGGCGGTTCGGACAGAAGCTTCGCCCGCGTCGATGAGGCGATCACCGTATCGCCGGCACGCACGACCACGGTACCGCGATAGGGTTCGACGGTGATGACCTTGCCGGGATTGCTCTGAAAGCCGGGGGCGGGGTTGGCGATCTGGTCCATGCGGGGTTCTCCTTGTTCGATTGGGAGCACAGTCCGATTGAGAGCGTGCGGGATGCTTCCCATGTCTCTAAAATGTGTCTGGAGAACCCGTTGCGCAAGCCTTCGCCAGTAGCCCAGAGCTGGCCTTCCGATCACTAAAAACGATCCCGCGTGGAATGCTCAGGCTGCGGTCTTGAACACGTCCATGAGGCCGGCATAGGCCGCGGCAATACCGGCTACCGGGTTGGTGCTTCTTGACGTCGTCTCGACCTTCAGTGGGCCGCCGCCTGTCGGCAAGGTGAGCAGCAGGAACTGGCGATTGCCGCCATCGCCGATCGATGCGGCGGCGACATGCTGGCCTTCGCCTTCGTTCTGGACGCACATTTTGAACAGCAGCGTGCCGCCGACCGCTTCAAGGGCGCCGCCGACCACCTCGACAAATTCGTCTTCGGAGACCTTTTTGGCCTCCGGCACGAGATCGGCCAGACTTGCGGCAAGCGTGTCTTCAAGCTCTTTGTCGTCGAGTTGAATATCGTCCAACTGCACGTCTTGGGCCTCGCTGTCATCCAGCTGCCTGTCGTCGATCTGCCTGTAATCGATCTGCTTGCCGTCGATCTGCTTGCCGTCGAGCTGCGTGTCCATGCGAACCTCTTTCAGTCGCCAATCCGCACCCCTACCCCGTTAACGAACCTTAACGTCGACGATGGCCGGATTGTGGCGGTTTTCCCCGCCTTTCGATCACTGCTTGCTTCAGCCGTTAACGGTTGGAGACGTCATGGCTGGACAATCCGTCCGTTCGTCCCACAATGGAACAAAAGACGGGAAAAACGAGGAAGCAATGGGAGGAACCAGATGCTCGGACTGATGCAGGAATGGCCGCTGCTCTGCCACAAGCTGATCGACAATGCCGAGCGGCAGCACGGGACGCGCGAGATCGTCTCGCGCTCGATCGAAGGTCCTGTCGTTCGCACCACCTATGCTGAAGTTCATCGCCGCGCGCTCAAGGTCGCTCAACGGTTGGAGCGCGATGGCTTTGTGCTCGGCGACCGCATCGCGACCCTGGCCTGGAACACGGCGCGCCACATAGAGGCCTGGTACGGCATCATGGGCATCGGCGCCATCTACCATACGCTCAACCCGCGTTTGTTCCCCGAGCAGATCGTCTGGATCATGAACAATGCGCAGGATAGAGGGATCTTCGTCGACCTGACCTTCATGCCGCTGCTGGAAAAGATCGCCGGCGCGGTCAAATCGCTGAAAAAGGTGATCGTCCTGACCGACAAGGCGCATCTGCCTGAAACGACGCTGTCGAATGTGGTTGCCTATGAGGACTGGTTGAACGAGGCCGATGGCGACTTCGCCTGGAAGGTTTTCGGCGAAAACACCGCAGCCGGCATGTGCTACACCTCCGGCACGACGGGCGATCCCAAAGGTGTGCTCTACAGCCACCGCTCGAATGTGCTGCATGCCATGATTGCTGCCATGCCCGACGCCATGGGCCTCTCCGCGCGGGACACGATCCTCCCCGTCGTGCCGATGTTTCATGCCAATGCCTGGGGCCTTGGCCAGAGCGCGCCGATGATCGGCGCCAAGCTGGTCATGCCCGGTTGCAAGATGGACGGCGCCTCGATCTACGAGCTGCTCGACACCGA
Organism: Mesorhizobium sp. L2C066B000; assembly: GCF_000502335.1. NCBI lineage: Bacteria > Pseudomonadati > Pseudomonadota > Alphaproteobacteria > Hyphomicrobiales > Phyllobacteriaceae > Mesorhizobium > Mesorhizobium sp. L2C066B000. Next base: position 150,424 of record NZ_AYWZ01000009.1, on the reverse strand, counting down.
GAAGGTGACCTTCAGCGCCGCCGTGCCGACCGTCTGGATGATGCTGCTGCAGCATCTGGAAGACACCGGCAAGAAGCTTCCCTATCTCAGCAAAGTCGTCATCGGCGGCTCGTCCTGCCCGCGCGCCATCATCAGGAAATTCCAGGACAATTACGGTGTCGAAGTCATCCATGCCTGGGGCATGACCGAAATGTCACCGCTCGGCACGCTGTGCACCATGAAGCCGCAGTATCAAGCGCTCGAGGGCGAGGACCGGCTCGATATCCAGGGCAAGCAGGGCTACCCGCCCTTCGGGGTCGAGATGAAGGTGACGGATGACGACGACAAGGAACTGCCTTGGGACGGCAAGACCTTCGGCCGGCTGAAGGTGCGCGGTCCAGCCGTCGCCAGCGCCTATTATGGCGGCGTCGGAGCCGAGCAGTTCGACAAGGACGGCTGGTTCGACACTGGCGATGTCGCCCATATCGATTCCGGCGGCTACATGCAGATCACCGATCGCGCCAAGGACGTCATCAAGTCGGGCGGCGAGTGGATATCGACCATCGACCTGGAGAACCTCGCCGTCGGCCATCCCGATGTCGCCGAGGCCGCGGCGATCGGCGTCCATCATTCGAAATGGGGCGAGCGGCCCTTGCTGGTCGTGGTCGCCAAGCCCGGCAAGGAGCCGAGCAAGGCCGATATACTGGCGTTCATGGACGGCAAGGTGCCGAAATGGTGGATACCCGACGACGTCGCTTTCGTCAGTGAAATCCCGCACACCGCCACCGGCAAGATCCAGAAGATCACCTTGCGCAAGCAGTTCAGCGACTACCGCCTGCCGACGGATTGACCGGGACCGTGCGTTTCCTTGACCTTCAAGCTACCGGCCGCAAAAACGTTAGGGCAGGGGATGTTCAATTTGAGCATCCTTTGCTCTAAGCGTCTGTGCGGGTTGGGGCGGTGCTGAAGACAATGGAAATTGACGAGCGGCAGACATCGAAGGCGGCCGGCTGGTCGCGGCGCACGGGCGCTTTTGCCCTGGTCCTGCTGCTCACCGTGCTGGCCGGCCATCATTTCGAACTGGTCGAAACGCCGGCCTTCCTGTGGGTGCTGGCGATCGTCGCCTTGCTTGCCGCGTTCGCTTTGCTGTTTGCCGGCCTCGCTTTGTCCCGGCTGTGGCATTTCGGTGACCGTGGCGGCCGCGACCTCTCGGTCGGCGCCCTGCTGGCGCTGCTGGTGCTGACGCCCTACGGCTTTGCCACCTATTTGGCGGCGACCACGCCGCCCCTGAGGGACATTTCGACGGACCTCGACAATCCGCCGGTGCTCGAGACCAGCGACCGCACCAAGGACATGAACGTGCTCGCGCCGCCAACGCCTGGCGAAGTGCGCCTGCAGGCCGACGCCTATCCGCTGGTCACCGGGCACAGCTACAATCTGCCGTTCGAAACCGTCGTCGACGCCGTTGAAACCGTGCTCGACCGCCGCGATTGGCAACTTACTGCGCCATATCCGGTGACGGACGGTCAAGACGAGGTGACGATATCGGCCGTTGCCCGGAGCTTCGTCGTAGGCCTGCCCGCCGACGTCGCCATCCGGGTCAGCAATGATGGCGACACCATCGTCGTCGACATGCGCTCAGCCTCCCGCTACGGCCGCTACGACCTCGGCGACAATGCGGCGCGCATCGTCGGGTTCCTCGCCGAACTCGACCAGGAGGTTGCAGGGCAGGTGGGTGCCGCGCCGGCTGAGTAGTTCTACCCCACCGGCACAAAAACGCCGTCGATGGCCGGGTCACCCTGGGTAGCAACCAGGCCGCGCGCCACCAGGTCCTCGAGATGGGCAAGCACCGACAGGCCGGCGGCGCCATGCAGGCGCGGGTCGGTGTCCCGGTAGATAGCCTTGACCATGTCCGGGATCGTCCGGTCGCTGTCGCGGATCCGTTCGAGGATCGCCCGTTCGCGCATCTTGCGATGGGTCTTGAGGCCGCGCATGAAGCTGCGCGGCGCGGTCACCGGGCCGCCATGGCCGGGCAGCAGCAGGCGATCGCCGCGCGCGATCAGCCTGTCGAGCGAGGCCATGTAGTCGGCCATCGCTCCGTCCGGCGGCGCCACGATCGATGTCGCCCACGCCATCACATGGTCGGCTGAAAACAGGATGCCGGTGCCTTCGAGCGCAAATGCCGCGTGATTGGCGGTGTGGCCCGGCGTCAGCACCGTCCGGATCGTCCAGTCATCGCCCTCGACCAGCGCATTGTCGGGCAACGCGATCTCCGGGACGAAAACCGTGTCGGCGCTGGCGTCGAGCGGGTTGATCTCGCCGATCCGCAGCGGCCTTGCCGGGCGGTGCGGGCCTTCGGCCAGTACAATAGCGCCGGTGTGCGCTTTCAGCCGGGCGGCCAGCGGAGAATGGTCGCGATGCGTGTGGCTGACGAAGATATGGCTGACCGGCCGGTTTGCGATCACCTTGAGCAGCGTCTGGAAATGCGCCTCGTCATCGGGGCCGGGATCGATCACCGCCAGCGTATCGCGCCCGACGATGTAGCTGTTGGTGCCGTGAAAGGTGAACGGGCTGGGGTTTTTGGCGGTGACGCGCAAGACGTCCGGCGCAACGGTGACGCCCTCGCCATATGCCGGATCGAAGCTGGTGTCGAATTTGAGCGCCATGGCGGTGTCGTTGAATCTCTGTTCAGGAAGACGGCAAAACTGATTGCCGCATAACACGGAAGCCAATATAGAAAAACGCAAGGCCGCGATCTGCGGCAATCCGGATTGGGGAAGACCATGGCACTTGCAACGACGATGCGCCCGCTTGTTTCTCTCGCTTTGCCCCAGGAGGGCGCGCAGCGCCTGGCAACCCAGCTTTTGCTGGCCATCGCCGGAACGCTGCTTTTGACCCTGTCGGCCAAGACGAAAGTCGTGCTCGGGCCGGTCGACATCTCGCTGCAGACGCTGGCCGTCCTGCTGATCGCCACTGCATTTGGCCTGCGGCTTGGCGTCGCTACCCTGCTTCTCTACATGGCCGAAGGCGCCATGGGCTTCCCGGTCTTCCAAAGCACGCCTGAAAAGGGCATCGGCATCGCCTACATGATCGGCGGCACCGGCGGTTATCTCGCCGGCTTCGTCGTCATGGCGGCCATTGTCGGCTGGGCCGCCGACCGCGGCTGGGACCGCCACCCGATCAAGTTGTTCAACGCCATGCTGGTCGCCGAAATCGTCATGATGGCCATGGGCTTTGCCTGGCTGGCCACCCTCATCGGCGCGGAAAAGGCGTGGCAGTTCGGCGTTTTGCCGTTCGTCCTCGGCGACCTGATCAAGGTTGCGCTCGCCGCCAGCCTGGTGCCGGCGGTATGGTCGCTGCTGCCCAAGCAGCCCTGAAACCGGACAAATGAATGAGCCGGCGGGTCCAAGGCCCGCCGGCTTTTTGTTGTCACGCGTCCGCCAGCCGATGGTGCAAGCCGGTTGCCAAATCGCCACGCCCATTTGCACCGTCAGCTTGTGCCTGGTCGGTCAAATTGCCGCGAGGCGGCAGATGCAGAGCAATTCTGGCGCCGATCCACGGCCGAGATTGAATTGACAAGCCATTGCGCGAAACCTAAGCACGGGCAACTTGATTTCGAGGCGGGGGCCGGTAATTCAAGGAGAGCTTGTTGAAGGGAATAATCCTTGCAGGAGGCAGCGGGACGCGTCTGTATCCCCTTACATTAGCGATCTCTAAGCAGATTCTGCCGATATACGACAAGCCGATGATTTTTTATCCGCTGAGCGTCTTGATGCTCGCCGGTATCCGCCAGATTTTGATCATTTCGACACCTCGCGACTTGCCGGTGTTTCGGGAGTTGCTGGGCGACGGTTCGGAATTCGGGGTCGAATTCTCCTATGCCGAGCAGGCGCAGCCCAACGGGCTTGCCGAGGCCTTCATCATCGGCCGCGACTTCATCGGCAAGGATAATGTGTCAATGATTCTCGGCGACAACATCTATTTCGGCGAGGGCCTGTCGCAGCTCTGCCGCACTGCTGCGCAGCGCCAAAGCGGCGCGTCGGTGTTCGCCTACCATGTCGAGGACCCGCAGCGCTACGGCGTGGTGTCGTTCGACAAGCTCAGCGGCACGGCTTTGACGATCGAGGAGAAGCCGCGGGAGCCGAAGTCCAACTGGGCGGTCACCGGCCTCTATTTCTACGACAATGAGGTCGTCGACATCGCGTCGACGATCAAGCCCTCGGCGCGCGGCGAACTCGAGATCACGGCGGTCAACAACGTCTATCTCGAGCGCGGGAAATTGCATGTGCATCAGCTCGGCCGCGGCTATGCCTGGCTCGACACCGGCACGCATGACAGCCTGCATGAAGCCTCTTCCTTCGTGCGCACGATCGAGCACCGCCAGGGGATCAAGGTCGCCTGTCCTGAAGAAATCGCTTTCGAGCAGGGCTGGCTGACCGCCGACAAGGTGCTTGAGCGCGCCACGCGCCTGGGCAAGAACGAATACGCCGCCTATCTGCGCCGGCGTGTCACCGAGCTGACGGAGACATAGGGTGCTGGAAGTCAGGCAGCTCGGTTTGGACGGCGTGCTGGAAATCGTGCCGAAGCGGCACGGCGATGCGCGCGGTTATTTCATCGAAACCTGGAATGCCGAGGCCTTTGCCGAGGCCGGCATCGATCTGCGTTTCGTCCAGGACAATCATTCCTATTCGGCTGCCGCAGGTGTCGTGCGGGGGCTTCACTATCAACTGCCTCCACACGCGCAGGACAAGCTGCTGCGCGTAATCAGAGGCCGCATTCTCGACGTGGCGGTCGACATCCGCCGCAGCTCGAAAACCTTCGGAAAATGGGTCGCGCTCGAAATATCGGCCGAGAGAGGCAACCAGATCCTCGTGCCGAAGGGTTTCGCGCACGGTTTCGTCACGCTCGTGCCGGACACCGAGGTTCTGTATAAGGTCACCGACACCTATTCGCCGGCGCATGATCGATCGATCCGTTTCGACGATCCTGATATCGGCATCGATTGGCCGTCGCCGGCCGGCGCCTTCGAGCTCTCGGCCAAGGACCTCAAGGCGTCGGCGCTTGCTGAGGCCGAGGTGTTCGCATGACGCGCGACGATGTGAGGAGAGCGCCATGAATTTTCTGGTGACAGGCGGTGCCGGCTTCATCGGCTCGGCCGTGTGCCGGCATTTGTGCGCCAATCCGGCCTACCATGTGACCAATCTCGACAAGCTCACCTATGCCGGCAATCTGGCCTCGCTGCGCACCATCGAGAATGCACACAACTACAAATTTGCGCAGGCCGACATCTGTGACGAGCGGGCGGTTCTCGACATCCTCCACCGCGACGAGATCGACGTCGTCATGAACCTCGCCGCCGAAAGCCATGTCGACCGCTCGATCGACGGACCCGGCGCCTTCATCGAGACCAACATCGTCGGTACCTACCGGGTGCTGAATTCGGCGCTCGAATATTGGCGCGGCCTTGACGAGGACAGGAAGGCGCGCTTCCGCTTCCACCATGTCTCGACCGACGAGGTGTTCGGCGATCTGCCCTTCGATGGCGGCATGTTCGTGGAGGAGACGCCTTACGCGCCATCCTCGCCCTATTCCGCCTCCAAGGCCGCATCCGACCATCTGGTGCGGGCCTGGTACGAGACGTACGGCCTGCCGGTCGTGCTCTCCAACTGTTCGAACAATTACGGGCCTTATCACTTCCCCGAAAAGCTGATCCCGCTGGTCATCCTCAACGCGCTCGACGAAAAGCCGCTGCCGGTCTACGGCGCTGGCGCCAATGTGCGCGACTGGCTGTTCGTCGAGGATCACGCCCGTGCTCTGGAACTGGTCGCCACAAAGGGCCAGCCCGGCGAAAGTTACAATGTCGGCGGCAATTCCGAGCGTACCAACCTTGGCGTCGTCGAGACGATTTGCGGCCTGCTCGACATCAGGCGTCCGCGCAGCGGCGGCAGGAGCTACCGCGATTTGATCAGCTTCGTCACCGATCGGCCCGGCCACGACCGCCGCTATGCAATCGATGCCTCCAAGATCGGCCGGGATCTCGGTTGGGCGCCGGCGGAGAGTTTCGACAGCGGCCTTGCAAGGACCGTCGACTGGTTCCTCGACAACAAATGGTGGTGGGGACCGATCCGCGAGCAGCGCTACGCCGGCGAGCGGCTGGGGCAAGTCCGGTCGCGCGGCCAGGTTGAAGGCAGGAAGGGCGCGGCGTGAGGCTGGTTGTCACCGGACGCGACGGTCAGGTCGCTGCCAGCCTGCTGGAGGCCGGGCAGAGGCGCGATGGCATCGAGGTCGTCACCCTCGGCCGCCCAGTGCTCGATCTGGCGCGGCCCGATACGGTGTTCGACGCACTCGCGGCAGCGCGGCCGGATATCGTGGTGTCGGCTGCCGCCTACACCGCCGTCGACCAGGCCGAGGACGAGCCCGATCTTGCCTTCGCTGTGAACGCCGTCGGCGCCGGCAAGGTCGCCGAGGCGGCCGCGAAGCTCGGCGTGCCCGTAATCCATCTGTCGACCGACTACGTCTTCGATGGCACCAAGGACGGCGCCTATGTCGAGACCGACGCCACCGCACCGCTCGGCGTCTACGGCGCCTCCAAGCTTGCCGGCGAGCTGGCCGTGGCCGCCGTCAATCCGCGCCATCTGATCCTGCGCACCGCCTGGGTCTACAGCCCGTTCGGCAAGAATTTCGTGAAAACCATGCTGCGGCTGGCCGGCGACCGCGACGAGATCGCCGTGGTCGCCGACCAATGGGGAAATCCGACATCCGCACTTGATATTGCCGACTCGATCCTGCATGCGGCGGCGGTGTTGCGCGGCGACGACAGCTTCGACGGCTATGGGATCTACCATCTCGCCGGAGCCGGAGACGTCAACTGGAGCGGCTTTGCACGCCACATTCTGGAGGCAAGCCTGTCACATGGCGGGCCGTATGCTGCGGTACGGGATATTACGGCGCGCGACTACCCGACCAAAGCGCGTCGCCCGGCTAATTCGCGTCTTTCGACGCAAAAATTCACAGCCGCATTCGGATCGGAGGCACAGGGGTGGCAGCAATCGACAGGGCTTGTGGTGCGCCGCATCTTGCAAGCCCAGCCGGCAGCATGGAAAGACGTAGCGATTGTGTCTGTTAAGCGATGAAACAGCTTGTCGCTATCTTTATGTCGGCCGAGTCGCCATATCGCGGCGCCTTCATGTCTGTCGCGGAAATTACCAAGCCTGAGCAAGTTACACTGAAGGAAGTATCATAATGTCGGGTGTATCAATGGTTTGGCTTCGGCTCGCGCAGTTTGACATACGGCTTCGTTACCGGAATTCGACTTTCGGGCCTTTCTGGATTACGCTGAACACGGCAATATTTGCCCTTTCAGTTGGGCTTCTATATGCTGTCTTGTTTAAGCAGCCTATCAGGGAGTTCATACATCACTTGGCTACGAGTGTAGTCTTGTGGCAATTTCTATCTGGAGCAATAATTGAAGGTTCGGAAACTTTAATTGGATCTCACGATCTTCTTCTAAATACGAAGATCTCGCCGGCCTCATGCATATTTCGTTGTGTCTCTAAGAACATAATAATATTGATGCACAATGTGCTAATTATATTCATAACTCTAATTATTGCCTATCCGAACTCCGGCTTGAACATACCAATGTTCATCGTCGGAACCGCGCTGTTGGCTGCCCATGCCGCCTGGATATCGACCATCGTAGCGATTGTTTCTGTGCGATACAGAGACGTTCCGCTGATCACCGCTGCCGTTATGCAGCTTCTGTTCATGCTTTCGCCGATTATCTGGACGGCAAAGGTTCTCCCTACCAGCTCTCCGTTCCTGGTCTACAATCCTGTCGCCTACATCATCGATGCAGCGCGAACTCCACTGATGAGCGACGGCACCGACTACATGAGCGTGCTCGTGTCCGCCATTATTGCCGGCGCGGGGAGCATCGCCGCCTATCTTCTCTATCGAAGGACGGAGCACCGAATTCCGTACTGGCTTTGAATTCTGACGCCGTCACACAATTATATTGGAAGCCCCATGTCACCGCCATCCATTCATCTGAGCGACGTCACCGTCCGAATTCCGGTCTGGTCCGCTCCGGCAAATCGTTCTCTCAAGCAAGCCGCGCTCCGTTTCACCACGGGCGGGCGTTTGCTGGCCGGTGACTCCGGCCGTTTCGAAGTCGCGGCTCTCGATGGCGTGTCGCTCGATCTTAAACCCGGCACCCGGCTGGGGCTGAGCGGGCACAACGGTGCTGGCAAGACGACACTGTTGCGCGTCTTGGCAGGCATTCTCAAACCCACCAGCGGGACAGCTGTGATCAACGGGGACTCGGCCGTCCTGATAACGCCCTCCATGGGTTTATCTCCCGAACTCACGGGCCGAGAGTTCATCCGGCTCCAGAGCCTCATGACCGGTATCGCCCCCCGTGAAATCGAGCGCCAGACCGAATCGATTATCGAGTTCTCGGAACTGGGCGATTTCATAAATTTGCCGGTACGCACCTACTCGTCCGGCATGCAGACACGGCTGTCGTTTTCGGTTGTCACCGCATATCCGACCGATATCGTGCTTCTTGACGAGGGGCTGGGCACGGGCGACGCGTCATTTCAAAAGAAGGCCAGAGAGAGAATGGAGCATTGGCTCAACAATGCCGCCATTGTCGTGCTGGCATCGCATTCCGATGCCCTGATCCGGTCGATGTGCAGTTCCGCGGTGTTTCTCGAGAAAGGTCGCGTCGTGAGAGAGGAGACCTTTGGCTAATGCGTCGTCAGCTGACTGCAACGCTCGCCGGCGCCGGCGCCCGCATCTTCGGGCACCAGGATTTGAAACAATCCTACCATAAGGTCTTCGACCCCGACGTTCCCCTGCAAAGCTATAGGGGCAGGCTTGCCTATTGGTGCATGTCGGCGGCGCACCGCCTTGGCTTCCTCTCCGACCTGCAACTGTCCTACCTGTCGCAGCTGCCGCTCGTCCCGGCGGTCGCTCCGCCAAACCATGTCTATGATCACGAGTTCTTGAACCTGCGGCTGAATCGAATCTACGACATGCCGGACGTCGAGATAGACGAGCGCCGGCCGCAGACGATCAATGTCCTGGTTCCTGCTTTCGACTTCAAATCGATCTCGGCCGGGTTCTTCGGCGTCTTCCAGATGGCGCTGTTCTTGCGCAAGACGGGCATCAATGTTCGCCTCGTCCTATTTGATAATTTCTATTTCAATATCGCCGACTTCAGAGAAAAGGTTTTGAAATACCCCGGTATGGAGGGTGTCTTCGACGAACTCGAAGTCGAGTATATCGGCGAGAGGCGGAAACCTCTTGCTATATCGCGCTACGATTATGCCGTGGCAACCGTTTGGTATTCAGCCTATTTTGCAGAAAAGATTACAGCGCGCACAGAGAGAAAGAAGTTTATATACCTGATACAGGACTATGAGGCTGCATTTTATCCGGCAAATAGTCTATATGCCGTTGCAGATCGTACATACGCGATGGACTACGACGCGATATTTTCAAGCGAAAGCCTTATGCAGTTCTTCATTTCGAATGATGTCGGCGGCATAAGGTCTCGCGGCATGTCGCATACGTTTTTCAACAACGCCTGCTCGTCCAATCTCCTGCCCAAGGACATGTTCATCCAACGCAATCTTGCAAAGAAAAAGAAGACGATCGTCTTCTATTCTCGGCCGGTGGTGGATCGGAATATGTTCGAACTTACAGCGTTAGCTCTTACGACGGCCTTCAGGCGGGGCATTTTCGACCCCGAGGAATGGGATTGCGTGGGCATGGGCTTGGGAGAAGGTGTTGTCGAGCTGCAGCCCGGGGTTCGATCGGTTTCGTTGCCAAGGATGGACCTCAGCAAATACATCGAGGAGGTCTCGGGTTTTGATATCTGTCTCACGCTGATGGCTTCTCCGCATCCGAGCATGATCCCGATGGATCTGGCCGGATCCGGCTGTGTCGTTGTGACAAATACCTTCAAGACAAAAACTGATGATTATTTGAAGGGCCTCAGCGGAAATATCATCCCGGCTGCTTCGGAATTGAATGAAATCGTTTCAGCTTTGGAGCTGGCAAAGTCGAGGAGCGAGGACCTGGAGCAGAGGTACAAATTCGCCAAGGCAATGAAGTATCCGCGGGATTGGGACCAGTCGCTCACTGCCAAACATCTGAATTTTTTCAAGCGTCGCCTGCAGGTTCGCGCGGAAAAAGCAGCAACAGGCAAACAATAACCGTCATGAATTTTTTCGATTGCCGGCGCCGCGGTCGGGGCGACTGCGAACATTGGGACACTAGGAGCGTAAGACGGTGGCGATGGCTACATCACACAAGGCGGTCAGACTCGCGTTGCCGCGGGGGCCACGAACCCTGATAGTGGTCGGATGTGGCCGGGGCGGCACAAGTCTCGTCGCCGGTGCGGCCATAATCCTGGGCGTGCCCATGGGATCGTCACCCGATTCCATCATCCACGAGGATATGGAGCTCGTTTATGCGGCCCAGGGTCGGGACATCGATGGCCGCCTGATCGATGATTCGGCAGATGATGGCTTGAAGAAGCTGGAAGAGATCATCGAGGCGAGAAATGATGCCAATGATCTATGGGGTTGGAAAGATCCGTCTGCCGATCTTTACCTCGGGGCGATAGCGGAGGTCGTGAGGAACCCGTTCATCGTGTTCGTCAACCGTGACATGGCTGCGGTCGCCCAGTCCGAAGTCAAGCAGATGCAGTCCTCGATCGAGCAAGCCTATGACCTGGCGCTGATCAGGTACAGCAGATATTGGGAATTGCTGCAGCGATTGCAGTGGCCGACGCTCCTTGTCAGCTATGAGCGTTCGCTGTTGAACCCGGAGTCACTGTTGTGCGAGATCGCAGATTTTATTGGACTTGAGCCCCCCAGCGAAAGACAGCTTGATTTCATCAAGCAGTTCGCTTCCGGGCGGGATTATCAGGAACTGGACTTGGCAAACGCCGCTGTCTAGGCTTCCTTGATGGCTTGCCGGGCACTTTCGTCGGGGGGCGAGAGACAGTGGTAACAAGGACGTAACCTTGGCATGGGGGCGCATGCATTGGACCAGCCTGTGTTGGGTTTCATCGTTGGTGGGGTGCAGAAGTCCGGCACGACCAGCCTGTTCGGCTATCTCAGCCAACACCCACAGCTGGCGACGCCGTCCGTCAAGGAGATGCATTTCTTTGACGACGAGACGCAGAACTGGACGGAGCCGGACTATCGCAAGTTGGGAAGCTTTTTTTCCGACGATGCTGGGAGAGGCATCGGATTTGACGTGACCCCGATCTATCTCTTCTGGCCGCCATCGCTGGAACGGATAAAGCGATACAATCCCGCAATTAAGCTTGTCTTCATCTTTCGCGATCCGATCGAGCGAGCGTGGTCGCAATGCGTATGGAGACCGGTAACCGGTCGGAGCATCTGCCTTTTCACCTGGCGATCCGGCAAGGCCGCTGGCGACTAAAGGGATTGGATCAGACCGATCCGGCATGGCGTGTGTATAGCTATGTCGAACGGGGCTTTTACGCACGCCAACTACGCCGGCTATTTGCCTTGTTCCCGAGGGAGAACGTTCTGCTCCTGCGTTCACTGGATTTGTTGAGGGATCACCAACCTACGCTGGATGCCGTTGCTGGGTTCCTTTCCATCCAACCGTTTCTCCCCCTTGCTCCGCGAACAGATCATCTTGGGAGACGATGTGAGAACGAGCTTCGACCGGAGGACGTAACCTATTTGCGCGAGGTTTTTTATGATGACACCGTCGAATTCTCCCGACTTTCGGGGCTGTCGGTTTCCGACTGGCCGACTATTGATTCGGGCTTGGCGGTAGAAGGCTGATGGAGCGACCCAACATCCTCTTCATCGTGGCTGACGACCTCAATTCCTGGATTGCGCCGTTGGGCCGCCATCCGGACGTCAAGACGCCTGACTCGCGTCGCGTGGAACGACGTTTCTGCGCGCCTACTGCACGGCGCCCTATTGCAATGCCAGCCGGATGTCCGTGTTCACCGGATGCCTGCCGACGACAACGGGTGTCTATCAGAACGAGCCATTCTGGGGGGCGCCGCTGCGCAAAGTTACACTGCTCGAGCGCCTGCGCGAAGCCGGGTATTTCTGCATGGGTGCGGGGAAAGTGTTCCATGGAAGTTTCGACTACGCCGATGCAGGGCGCAACAGGACGCCGTCGGCAAGATGGAGCGACATCGAGAACCGCCCAGCCTTGTGGGACGAATTCCATACGACCGCGTCCGAGCCGATGCCTTTGCATCGGCCGCTCAACCGCATGTTTGATTTTGATGATTTCCCGAACGTAGCGTCGATGAATCATCACTTCGATTGGGGCGCCATCGAATCCGCTCGCGAGCCGGAGATGCCCGATTTCAAGACCGCGGACGCGGTTTGCGCCTTCCTGCAAGAACCGCACGAGCAGCCATTCTTTTGCGCGACGGGTTTCTACAAGCCGCATTTGCCCTGGTACGTACCGCAACAATTCCTTGATCTTTATCCTCTCGACAAGGTCAGCCTGCCCTTCGTCAAGAATGACGACCTTGACGACGTTCCCGCCATCGCAAAGGCTTTGGCTCTGTCGCCGCCTGATCACGAAACCGTCCTGAAACACGGGCAATGGCGCAACGCCGTCCAAGGCCTATCTCGGGGCCATCTCCTACTGCGACACTCAGATTGGACGTGTGCTTGACGCACAACGGGTTCCACCTGGGCGACAAGCTGCACTGGCGGAAATTCGTGCTGTGGGAGGAAGCAACGCGAGTGCACTTCGTTCTGGTGCCGCCACGAGGTATGGCGACGTCGGCTCGCGTCGACCAGCCAGTCAGTCTGGTCAACTTGTTTCCTACGCTTCTTGATCTTTGCGGGTTCGAGCCACCGGCGGACATAGACGTCCGTTCACTCATGCCTTTGGCGCGGGGTGGCAAAATGGAAGACCATTGTGCGATCATGACATGGTTGCGCGGCAATCATTCTGTGCGGTCAAGCCGCTGGCGCTACACGCGCTACTCCGACTTGTCGGAAGAACTCTATGATTTGAGCGCCGACCCCTATGAGGTGGAACAATCTGGCCGGCGACGCCCGCTTTGAGCAAATGCGCATGGATCTCGGTGCGCGCCTCCCGCCCGATCGTCTGGATTGAAGGTCAGCCAAGGGAATTTCCAAAAAAATATCTGGCGATGACTACAACTCCACGCTATGCGATACAAAGCGGCGGGGCTGGGGATTGGCACTCTAAACAGGTGATCGGTGACGGGTTTCCGTCGCTCTCGCACTACGTTAGTGTCCAAGTCCTTGCGCCTGGAGTTCAGTACTACCCAATGACATCCTATGTAGAGGTCGTGTCCGGACTTCGGCCGAAGATGCGGCGCGCCATTATAATGATCCAGGATCTGGTCATGGTCCTGGTCGCGGTGGCGCTGAGTCTGGGGCTTTCTCAGTCGAGACTTTCATTCGACGCGCTCTCCACGGCCGGCCTGGCGTGCTGGGCAAGTATTGTTTTTCTCAGCCATATGCTGTTTCGCTATTGCGGCCTCTACAACACCGTGTGGCGTTTCGCCTCCACGCCGGACTTCTTCAACATCCTGAAGAGCTGCGCCATCCTGACCGTCACGCTCTATGTCGTCTCGCTGGCGGTTCGATCGTTTCAGCCGGTGACCGGCCTCAACGAGCGCCAGTTCATCGTCTTTTTCCTCGTCTCCTTCACCATCATATCGGCGCCTCGGCTCTATTACCGGTTCCTGCGCGACGGGGCGAGCTGGCGAATCCTGAGCCGCAACGCAAACAATGCGGCGATCAAACAAGCGCTGTTCGTCGGCAGGCTTGGCGAAGCAGACGTCATCATCCGCTTCACACGCACGGCCGAGCCGGCCGAATATTCCATCGCCGGCATCATGGCCATCGAGAACGGCGCGCCGTTGGGCACGCAGATACAGGGCGTTCCGGTGGTGGCCGTGCGGCCCCGCCTGGTCGAGGTCCTCGAAGAATATGCAAGAGGCACCAAAAGCCTCGACATGCTGATTTTCGGCAATGGCACCGAGCGCGAGATCGAGGAATACTCGGAGCTGGTCCGTGTCGCCCGTCACAGCGGCATCGCCGTCGTCCAGTTCTCCGGTGTCTCGGAGCTCGGGCAGGGCGGAAAGCTGGTTCTCGACGCTGTCGAGATGGAAACGATCCTGCGCCGCTCCACGGTCCCGTCGGACGTTGAGCGCATTGGCGGCTTCGTCAGCGGCAAGCGCGTCCTGGTGACCGGCGGCGCCGGCTCCATCGGCCGCATCCTGGTCAAGCGGGCGCTGGAACTCGGCGCCGAGGCGGTTCTGGTTGCCGACATCTCGGAGTTCGGGATTTTCCAGCTCGACCAGCAGGTTGACGAAAAGGATCATGCCCGGCTCAAGAGCCGCATCGTCGATGTCACCGACCGGCGCCAGATCACCCGCGCCGTCACCGACTTCAAGCCCGACATCATCTTCCACGCCGCCGCGCTCAAACATGTGCCGCTGCTCGAGGAAAACTGGGAATCGGCGATCCAGACCAATATTTTGGGCACCCTCGTCTGCGCCGAGGTTGCCGCCAAATGCGGGGTGCCGCAGTTCCTGCTGATTTCCAGCGATAAGGCGGTCGATCCGACCTCGGTGCTCGGCATGACGAAACGCGCCGCCGAGCAGATCGTCTCTTCGCTGCACGAAACGCACGCCACCGAACCCAATGGCCGTCGCTCCGGCACCAAGTTCATCGCCGTGCGGTTCGGCAATGTCTTCGGCTCCAATGGTTCGGTCGCCACCATCTTCCAGGCGCAGATCGAGGCCGGCGGTCCGGTCACCATCACCGATCGCCGCATGACCCGCTACTTCATGACGGTGGCCGAAGCCGTCGACCTCGTCATCATGTCGGCAGCCGATGCCGAGCGGCGCCAGAGCAAGGACGACTACGCCATCTATATGCTCGACATGGGCAAGCCGGTGCCGATCCTCGAAGTCGCCGAAACCATGATCCGCATGGCCGGCAAAAGCCCCTACACCGACATTCCGATCCGTTTCACCGGGATCAGGCCGGGCGAGAAGCTTCACGAGGTGCTGCATGGCGGCAATGAGGAGATTGTCGCGCTCGATATCCCCAAGATCTTCGGCCTCAGAACCGATGTCGTGGGGTGGCCCAGGGTCCAAGCGGCGCTGACATTGCTGCAGGCGGCCATGCGCGATCAGGACAAGGCCTCGGCGCTCGCCGTCATGGCCGGCCTCTATCAGGCGGAAGAGCCTCCAAGTGACGCACGCCGGGAAACCGTTGCGAAAACAGTCGGGCAAGCTGGTTAGAGCAATTCCAGAAAAAGTGTGGAGCGGTTTTCCCGTCCGGGATTGCGTCAGAACAAAGAGCCTGTCCTGATCGACCGGGATTGGCTATTGAAACCGATCCGATGGCCGTTCCCAGGCGTTTGCAGATGATTTTGAACCAGTGAGCAGACAAGATCAGCGCGTGGCCGTGCTGCTGGGCACGAAAGATGGCGCGGCTTTCCTTGACGAGCAGTTCGCGTCGCTGGCTGCGCAATCGCATCCTGTTGTCGACCTCTGGGTTTCCGACGACGGTTCGACAGACGGCACCTCGGCCATTATCGGCGCCTGGCAGAGCCGCTGGTCCAAGGGCCGGTTGACCCTGTCGAATGGTCCTCGCCAAGGCTTTGCCGCCAATTTCCGCGCGATGATCATCGATCCGCGCATCGAGGCCGACTACTACGCCTTCTGCGACCAGGACGACATCTGGGAGCCGGACAGGCTGGAGAGCGCCATTGCCTGGATGCAAGGGCACGATGCCGGAACGCCGCTGCTGTTTTGCTCCAGAACCGCGACCATGTCCGAAACCGGAGCAGCGCAAGGGTATTCGCCGCTGTTCCAGCATCCACCCGCATTTCGCAATGCGCTTGTGCAAAGCATTGCCGGCGGCAACACGATGATGATCAACCGCGCCGCGCGAAAGTTGCTGGCAAAGGCATCGGCAAGGACCGAGTTCGTCAGCCATGACTGGTGGACCTATCTGATCGTCACGGCTGCCGGCGGCATTGTCCGCTATGACCCGCGACCGCTGGTGCGCTACCGCCAGCATGAGGCAAACCTGGTCGGCGCCAACGTGTCGTGGAAGGCGAGGCTGTCGCGGCTGGGGCGCCTCTTCAGGGGCGAGTTCGCCGTCTGGACCGATCACAATCTGAGCGGTCTGGCGGTCAATCGCGACATCCTCTCGAGGGATGCCGCCGCTTGCCTCGGCCTGTTCATCAGGGCGCGCAAGGGCGGTATCTTGCGACGCCTGCGCCTTCTCCGGAAAAGCGGCGTCTACCGGCAGACGCTGACTGGTACGCTTGGGCTCTATCTGGCCTTCATCTGGCGGCGGATCTAGAGCATGCCGAGATGGCCATGAGGGGACCCAAGCGAGCGTTCGATCTCGTCGCGGCGGCGGTCCTGTTGCCGCTGACCTCGCCCGTCACCCTGCTTGCCATACTGGCAATCAGGCTGTCGTCGCCCGGACCGGCACTCTTCTCTCAAACCCGTGTCGGCCAGCACGGGGTGCCATTTGCCTGCCACAAGCTGCGCACGATGGTTGTGGGAACGCCGTCTCTGCCCTCGCATCAGGCGCCGGCAATTTCCGTCACTGCCGTCGGCAAGGTGCTGCGGAAATTCAAGATCGACGAGCTGCCGCAGCTCTGGAACGTGCTCAAGGGCGAGATGAGCCTGGTTGGGCCGCGTCCATGCCTGCCCACGCAAACCGAATTGATCGAACGCCGCAGGCAATTGGGTGTGCTTGCGGCGCTTCCGGGCATTACCGGGCTCGCGCAGATGAAAGGCATCGACATGTCCGACCCAAAGCTCTGCGCCGAAACCGATGCCGAGTATTTAAAGTCGGCATCGGTGGGCCTCGATGTCCGCATTCTCATAGGCACGATTTTCTACCGCCGAACGGCACCCGTTTTGTAGCGGCGTGCGAGCTCGGTCAGCTGTTCCAGCGTATCGGTCTGCGGCGCCCAGCCTTCGGATACCAGCAGGGACGGATCGCAAATTTGGGTCGCGGTCATCGCCTCCCACGCCTTGCGTTTGCCGATCAAGGTCAGTGCTGCCCGCACCAGGCCGCCGGGCACTCTGGACAGCTTCAACGAGTAGCCATAACCGTCCCGGAAGGCCATGATGATGGATGAGACCGGGAGGGGCGGGAGGTCGCAGGCGACGTAGGCGGGGCGAAGCGACTGCGGACGGCTGAGCAGATAAACAGCGGTTCGCGCCGCACTCTCGCATGACATCAATGATCGGAGGCCACTGAAGGTCGCCGCCGGCAGCGACAAGGCTATAGGCACGCCGCCCAGGCGCATCAGGTACGCCAGGTTTCCCTTCATGCCTTCGCCATAGACCGGCGGCAGGCGCAACGTCGTGGCGTCGGTAGGCCTGGAGGCATAGGCTTCGAGCATCCTGGTCTCGCCTTCTCGTTTCGAGCGCCCATAGGCGCATTGCGGGGCAGGGGGCGTCGCCTCGCTGATCGTTCCGCTGAAACCGGGACCGGCCACTGCCCGGATCGACGACAGATAGATGAAGCGCCCGCTTGTCCGCCAGGCGGCCGCGCGCGCCAGCTGGGCGGTCAGTGTCGCGTTGGCGGCCATGAAGTCGGCTTCGCTCGCCTTGCGGTCATTGTTGAGCGCCGCACAGTGGACGACATGGGTGACATCTCGCATCAGCGCCTGGAATGCCTGGGCCGGCGCGTCGAATTCCGGCAACAAAACCGCATCGCTCACGGGATCGAGCCGTTCCGGGTGGCGCGATGCCATGCGCACCCCGAACCCGGCTTCGCGCAGCTGGTTGACGACCTGCCTGCAGATGAAACCCGTCGCGCCTGTGACCAGCACTTTCACGGCCGGCTTGCCTGGGGCGCCGGGGCCGGTGCCTGTTGTTCCGGCAGCATTTGTTGCCGGCCCGATGCAAGATATGTCCCGGACACCAGGAACACCATCAGTGTGGCATCGAGGATGTCGTGGCCGACCAGGATGCCGGTCAGGCCGCCGATGAGGTAGGTGATCGCAGTGACGACAATCATCGTGGCGCCGAACCGCTCGATCGCGTCCGTGCTGGTGCGCAGCACGATGGCCGCGTTTCTCGCGGCAACGAAGAACACAGCCGCGAGCGTTACGGCTCCAAGCAGCCCGGCCTCCACCAATGCAGTCAGGAAGCCATTGTGAAAATGGCTGAAGCCCGTGGACGGCATGTGGAACTGATTGTGGAATCCATCCTTTATCAGCTCACGGCTTGCAGCAATGCCGTGACCGAAAATCGGCATGTCGTGGAAGGCGCTCAGCCCAATCTGCCAAAGTGCTGCGCGCAAGCCGAGCGCGGTCGTGTGGTCGCCCTTCGTGGCGAGCGCATCCCAGTCGCTGAACAGGAAGGCCGCGCGCTCGGAAATGATGGGGAGACCAATGACCGCGATGACGATGCCGATCGCGCCCGCAATCAGCAAAAGCCGAATGGCGTTTCTGTTGTTGAGCTTGCGACGGTTGATCAGCAGGACCGCGATGCCGGCCACCAGCATCGCCAGCCAGATGATCCGCGACCCCGAATAGACAATGGCGACCGCGCCGGCCAGTGTCGCGCAGGCCAGCAACGCCCTGTTCTTTTCGACACCCGATAACGCGCCTGCCAGGCACATCATCATGCTGAGGCAGGCGACGGTCGCGAACACGATCGGATTGCCGGCGCCGCCTTCGGCCCGTATGCCCAGCCCGTGATATTGCACGACCGCCAGCAGCAGGGCGCCAAAACAGGCGGCGGCGCTCGCCAGCACGACGATGCGCGTCAGCGTGGTTTTCTCGGTAATGCTCCAGGTCGCGTATGAGACAGGGAAAAACAGGAAGGTGATCAGCCCTGCCAGATGCGGCGCATCCCTGGCGATCGAATTGTTGACGATGGAGGCGAGCACGCTGGCTGCGCAATAGGCATAGATGGCCACCGTCATCGCGGTCATCGGCCGGTCGATGTTGAAACGCCGTCTTTTCAGCGCAAGCAGAAGCACCGACCACAGGCCGCCGCCATTGAACAAAAAGCTGACCCCCGATCCCAGTACCGGCGGGAAAAAGAAGCACAAAATGGAGAAGGTGACGTTGATCCGTGACGGCGAAACGTGCTGCTTGATGGCGGAGATCGGGGTCAATGCTCTGGTTCACAATGCGCTGGGTCGCGTGGCGACGGACAATGTTTGGCGGCGGCATTTGCGGCATGCCGCCCGGCGCAGGTTCAGGAGCCGGTATAGCGGCTGGGTGCGGTTTTCGAAAGTGCGACGAGGTCGGGCCGGCGTTTCTTTCGGTCCAGGCAAGATTTTTCCCGGCCTTTGAATGCTATCGCTCCGTCGGGCAGGAATTTTCGGATTCTAGGCTTTTCATGGAAAATTCGTTGCCGATCGGTGTGGCCGCCGCCTTTCCAGCGTTGTTATATCAGGTGGCGATCTGCTAGAACGCCGGCACGAACCGATAGTGTCCAGCAGTGAAGCTTGAACCGGGCGGCTGAAAAGGACGCCCGATCCATCTGATGCAAGGTCTGGATTGCACGAGAGAACGCTCACAGTCCATGAACATCGCGCTTACGCACCTGCAGCGGCTCGAGGCCGAGTCCATCCACATCTTCCGTGAGGTTGCCGCCTCGTTCTCCAAGCCGGTGATGCTCTATTCCGTCGGCAAGGATTCCTCCGTGCTGATGCATCTGGCGATGAAGGCCTTCTATCCGGCCAAGCCGCCTTTCCCCTTCCTGCATGTCGACACCACCTGGAAGTTCCGCGAGATGATCGCCTTTCGCGACCAGATGGCGCAGAAGCTCGGCTTCGACCTGCTGGTCCACGTCAATGAAGACGGCGTGCGCGACGGTATCAACCCCTTTGACCATGGCTCGAACACCCACACCCATGTCATGAAGACGGTGGCGTTGCGCCAGGCGCTCGACAAATACGGCTTTGACGCTGCCTTCGGCGGGGCTCGGCGCGACGAGGAGAAGTCGCGCGCCAAGGAGCGCATCTTTTCCTTCCGCAACGCCCAGCATGTCTGGGACCCGAAGAACCAGCGGCCGGAGATGTGGAAGATCTTCAACACCCGCATCGCGCCGGGCGAATCGATCCGCGTGTTTCCGTTGTCGAACTGGACCGAGCTCGATATCTGGCAGTACATTCTGCAGGAAAACATCCCGATCGTGCCGCTCTATTTCGCCAAGGAGCGGCCGGTGGTCGAACGCGACGGCATGCTGATCATGAAGGATGACGATCGCATGCAATTGCGCCCCGGTGAGACGATGGAGAACCGTCTGGTGCGTTTCCGCACGCTCGGCTGTTATCCGCTGACCGGCGCCATCGAATCCGACGCCGACACGCTCGAAGCCATCGTCGGCGAGATGCTGACGGCGCGCACCTCCGAGCGCCAGGGCCGCCTCATCGACCGCGATGAAGCCGGCTCGATGGAAAAGAAGAAGCGCGAGGGATATTTCTGAGCATGCGCCATATCCTGGCCAAGAGCCTCGCTCCCACCGACGGCGTGCGCGAATACATGGCGGCGCAGGAGAAGAAGTCGCTGCTGCGCTTCCTCACCTGCGGCTCGGTCGACGACGGCAAGTCGACGCTGATCGGCCGTCTTCTGTCCGACACAAAGCAGATCTTCGAGGACCAGCTCGCCGCACTCGAGCGCGATTCCCGCAAGCACGGCACCACTGGCGACGACATCGACTTCGCGCTTCTGGTCGACGGCCTCGAGGCCGAGCGCGAGCAAGGCATCACCATCGACGTCGCCTACCGCTTCTTCGCCACGCCCAAGCGCAAGTTCATCGTCGCCGACACCCCCGGCCATGAACAGTACACCCGCAACATGGCGACCGGCGCATCGACTGCCGATCTCGCCATCGTGCTGATCGATGCGCGCCAGGGTGTGCTGCGCCAGACCCGGCGCCACTCGATCATCGCTTCGCTGCTCGGCATCCGCCATATCGTGCTTGCCGTCAACAAGATCGACCTCGTCGATTTCGACCAGGCGGTGTTCGACCGTATCGTCGAGGATTACCGGCAGTTCTCGCACGAGCTCGGCTTCCAGACGATCGTGCCGATCCCGATGTCGGCCCGCTATGGGGACAATGTCACCAGCCGCTCCGGCAAGACGGCGTGGTATTCCGGCCCGTCGCTGATCGAGCATCTCGAAACCATATCGGTCGACGAGGCCGCGGTCGAACTGCCGTTCCGGTTTCCGGTGCAGTATGTCAACCGGCCCAATCTCGACTTCCGCGGCTTTGCCGGCACCATCGCGTCCGGCTCCGTCGCGCAGGGCGACGAGGTGGTGGTCGCCAAATCCGGCAAGGCCTCGCGGGTCAAGCGCATCGTCGCGCAAGGCGGCGATCTTGCCCAGGCGGTGGCCGGCCAGGCCATCACCCTTGTGCTCGATGACGAGGTCGAGGTCTCCAGAGGCAACATGCTGGTGTCGCCGGCGGCACGGCCGCAGGTCGCCGACCAGTTCGCCGCCAACATCGTCTGGTTCGACGAGGCAGCGCTGCTGCCGGGACGCTCCTATATACTGCGCACCGAGACCGACCAGACCAGCGCCACCGTCACCGACCTGAAATACCGGGTCAACGTCAACGACTTCGCTCGCGAGGCGGCGAAGTCGCTCGAGATGAACGAAGTCGGCATCTGCAATATCTCGACCCGGGCGCCGATCGCCTTCGACACCTTCGCCGACAACCGCGATACCGGCGCCTTCATCCTGATCGACCGCATCACCAATGCCACGGTTGGCGCCGGCATGATCCTGCATTCCTTGCGCCGCGCCGAAAACATCCATTGGCAGTCGCTCGATGTCGGCAAGCGCGGCCGCTCCGACCTCAAGAGCCAGCGCCCCGCCGTATTCTGGTTCACCGGTCTTTCCGGCTCGGGCAAGTCGACCATCGCCAATCTGCTTGAGAAGAAGCTGTTCGCTTCGGGGCGTCACACCTACATTCTCGACGGCGACAATGTCCGCCACGGCCTCAACCGCGATCTCGGCTTCACCGACGCCGATCGGGTCGAAAACATCCGCCGTGTCGCCGAAGTGGCAAAGCTGATGGCCGATGCCGGGCTGATCGTCATCGTCTCCTTCATTTCCCCCTTCAGCGCCGAGCGGCGCATGGCCAGGGAGTTGATGGCCGACGGCGAGTTCGTCGAAGTGTTCGTCGATACGCCGTTCGAGGAATGCGCCCGACGCGACCCGAAAGGCCTTTACGCACGGGCGCTGAATGGCGAGATCAAGAACTTCACCGGCGTCGATTCCCCGTATGAAGCTCCCGAAAATCCCGAAATCCATCTCAAGACACTCGGCA
Source organism: Mesorhizobium sp. L2C066B000 (assembly GCF_000502335.1). Taxonomy (NCBI): domain Bacteria; kingdom Pseudomonadati; phylum Pseudomonadota; class Alphaproteobacteria; order Hyphomicrobiales; family Phyllobacteriaceae; genus Mesorhizobium; species Mesorhizobium sp. L2C066B000. Next base: position 128,106 of record NZ_AYWZ01000009.1, on the reverse strand, counting down.
AGACGGCCGAGGAGATGGTAGAGGCTCTGGAACACTGGCTGAATGAGCGCGACATTGCCGAAGACCAATATGACAGCGGCGGCGGCATCTGACGACGAAGTGATGCTCGACGTGTTCGAGCGCCTGGCGCTCGAAGCCGGACGCGAGGTGATGCGGGTCTTCAAGGCCGGCTGCGCGGTCGACAGCAAGTCGGACTCCTCGCCGGTCACGGAAGCCGACCGCGAGAGCGAGACGATCATCCTCGCCGGCCTGCGTGCGGCCTATCCCGATGTTCCCTGCGTGGCCGAGGAAGAGGTCGCCGAAGGCATTGTGCCGCCCGATCTGGATGGCGCCTTCTTCCTGATCGATCCGCTCGATGGAACGAAGGAATTCGTCAACCGCCGGACCGATTTCACCGTCAACATCGCGCTTGTCCGGCACGGCGTGCCGGAGATCGGCGTCGTCTTCGCACCGTGCAGCGGGCGGTTCTTCTCTGGACGGCCGGGCTGGGCCGAAGCAATCGAGGTCGATGGCGACTTCCGTATCGTCGGCCGCCGGCGGATTTCGGTTAGGAGGGCGGTCACGCCGCTGGCGGTCGTTGCCAGCCGCTCGCACAACACCCCGGAGACCGAAGCCTTCATCAAGGATCTCGGCGCCGCCGAGATCGTCTCGGTCGGCTCATCGCTGAAATTCTGCCTGCTCGCCGCAGCCGAAGCCGACATCTATCCGCGCTTCGGCCGCACCATGGAATGGGACACGGCGGCCGGCGACGCCGTACTGCGCGCCGCCGGCGGCATGACGCGCACGCTGGACGGCGAGCCGCTCACCTATGGCAAGCGCAAACAGAGCGACGCCGAGGATTTCGCCAACCCGCATTTTATTGCGAGCGGGAAGGCGGCGGACGCGGCGTAACTTACGCCGCCGCTACATGCGCCGAGTTCGAGCCAATGTAGTTGCGGATCGTCTCGATGATGCGGTCCTGGTCGGCTTCGCTGAGATAGGGATGCATCGGCAGGCACAGGATGCGCTTCGGCAGTTCCTCCGAAACCGCAAGCCCGGTCGGCGTGCGCGGATAGTCGCGATAAGCGACCTGCTCGTGCAGCGGCTTCACATAATAGATCACCGAAGGGATGCCCTTTTCGCCGAGATGCGCCCTCAACCCGTCGCGCTTCGGCGTCTCGATGGCGTATTGCGCCCAGGCCGAGCGGCCACCGCCCAGATTGCGTGACGTCTTGACGATGTCGCCGAGACCTTCGGCGTAGCGCTTGGCCACCACCTGGCGGGCGACCATCTCGTCTTCGAGGATGGCGAGTTTCTCGATCAGGATCGCCGCCTGGATCGTGTCGAGGCGTGAATTGATGCCGACGCGGACATTGTCATACTGCGTCTCGCCCTTACCGTGGAACGCAAACGAGCGCAGCTGGTCGGCCAGCGCGTCGTCATTGGTGAACATCGCGCCGCCATCGCCGTAGCAGCCCAGCGGCTTGGCCGGATAAAAGCTGGTCGAGCCGACATGGCCGAAGGCGCCGCACATTGTGCCGTCGGCCGAACCGCCGATCGACTGCGCCGCATCCTCGATCACCAGCAGCCCTTCGCGCTTGGCAATCGCCATGATCGCCTCGTAGTCGGCGGCAAGCCCGAACAGGTCGACGGGAATAATCGCCTTCGGCTTCAGCCGGCCTTCCTTCTTGATCATGGCGATCGCCGCCTCGAGGCTGGCGATGTCGATGTTGTAGGTCTCGGCGTCCACATCGACGAAAACCGGTTCGGCCTTGGCAAGCGCCACCACTTCCGCCGTCGCGGCAAAGGTGAAGCTCGGCACGAACACCGCGTCGCCGGGGCCGATACCGGCGGCAAATAGCGGCAACAGCAGCGCGTCGGTGCCGTTGGCGCAGGCCACGACATGCTTGGTGCCGATATAGGCTGCGAGCTTGTTTTCGAATTCGGTGACTTGCGGTCCGAGGATATAGCGGCCTTCCTCGACGACATTGTCGATCGCGGCCTTCAGCCGGTCGCGGATACGTTCGCGCTGCGCGCCAAGATCGATGAACTGCATGTCGGCCTCAAAACGGTGTGGTGCGGGCTGCCCCGGGGACAATGACACGCACAGAAACAACAACTTAACCGGGCCGCTGGTACCAGAGTTGGGCCGGTCTAGAAAGCCGGACCGGCCGCGGGACGGGTTGTCTAGGTGTCGCAGCCTGTTACTTCAGGCTTTCCCTGCATTGCCGCAAGATGCCGGAAATCCGGGCTTCGCCGCCTATTAATCCGGCTGATTCAGTGCGTCTTTCCGGCTCGCGGAAACATAAAGTGATCGGCTGCTTGCAGCGGCTGGCGGCGGACTAAGCGTGGATCAGGCGATTTCGTGCCGCCAGGGCGGGTTGGCGCCGGCCCGCGACACGGTCACCGCCGCCGCTTTGGCGCCGAGGGCCAGCGCCTGACGGATGGCGTCCTCCGAAAGGCCGCCGATCCCGGCCTTGGTGAGCAGGCCTTGCTCGTGCAGCGAGGCCAGAATGCCGGCATTGAAAGTGTCGCCGGCGCCGACCGTGTCGACCACTTCCACCTTATGCGGCATCACCGTGACCTTGTGATCCCTGCTGTAGCCGACTGCGCCTTCGCTGCCATGGGTGACAACGATCAGCTTGGGGCCCCGATCGAGCCAATTGCGGATGACGTCCTCATGCGAGCCGGCCTCGCCGAACCAGTGCAGATCCTCATCCGATAGCTTCACGATGTCGGCCATCGCCATCATCGAGCGGATGCGCCGGAGGTGCTTGGCTTTGTCGGGGATGAAGTTCGGCCGGATGTTGGGGTCGAGCATCATGACGCGGCGTTCGTGCTCGCGTTTCATGAATTCTTCGTAGGCAGCACCCGCCGGATCCGAAATCAGGCTGATGGCGCCAAACAGCATGGCTTCGATCTCGGCGCCGAGTTCCGGCAGGTCCGCTGTCGTCAGCATGCGCCCGGCGGTGTTTTCGTCATAGAAAGTGTAGGTCGCCTGGCCGTTGGTGAGCCGCACGAAGGCGAGCGTGGTCGGGCGAGGGGAGGTGTGCGCATAGGTGGAGCTGACCTTGCTTGCGCCGAGCGCCTCGCGGAACTGGCCGCCGAACAGATCCGACGACAGGCCGGAAAAGAAGCCGGCGGGCGCGCCGAGGCGGCCAAGCGCGATCGCCGTGTTGAACACCGCGCCGCCGACATAGGGCGCAAAGGCCGGCTCTCCCTGTGTCGTGGTGCGCGGCAGCATGTCGATCAGGGCTTCGCCGCAGCAGAGGATCATGATTTCTTGTTCTCCGGCGGATAGATCACGCCCTTGCGGATGATGATGTTGGCATAGAGCCGGGGTTCGCTGGTGGCGACGATCGCATATGCCGACCGGACGCGTGCATAGAAGTCGGCGCCCGCCAGCGCAACCACCTTGCGGCCCGGCGCGCGCCTGGTGCAGATCGTTTCGATTTCATGGTGGACCGGATCGGCGACCGAGGGATCGCCTTTGACCGAGGCACGAAACAGCGCTTCCGGCACGAAATCATCCACCGGCAGAACGCTCAAAATGGCGTCAAGCACCGGTATGAGGTGAAGACCGTCGGCGCGGATCAGCCGGTTTGCCTGTTCTTCCGCCGGATAGTTGCCGTCGACAAGCGCGATCTCGTCGCCATGGCCCATGGCGCGCAATGTCGCCAGAAGCTCCGGACCGAGCAGCGACGGAATACCGATCAGCATTCAGGTGCTCCGGGAAATGGTGGTCGAACCGATGAGGAAGCGTTCGGACAGCGGCAGGCTGGCGCCGCCCAGCGCCCGGGCATGGATGCCGACGGTGCCTTCGCGCACCACCGGAAGCTTCAGGCCTTCGCCGTCAATGGTGCCGATCGCCTGCCTGACGGCATCGACGAGCCGGCGGCGTACGGCGAGCGGCATCCAGCCATCGATCACCGCGGCCTCGAAATCGATCACCGAGGACGCCGCGACAATGGCGTAGGCAAGCGCCTGCGAGGCGGTGGCAATCCAGTCGTCCAGATCGGCGCCGATCTCGCCCCATTCCTGCGGCGAGGTCCAGAGATAGGAGCCGTCAATGCCGCGTGCGTTAAGCGCCTTTTCCAGCATGGCGATCGAGGCGACGTCGATGAGCTGCGTCGGCTTGCCGTCTGGTCCCGGCACCGGCATCGAACCCAGCGCCCCGGCATTTCCGGTTGGCCCGCCGAACAGCCGGCCGTTGAGCACGATGCCGCCGCCGGCAAAGGCGCCGATATAGAAATAGACGAAGTCGCGCGAGCCGCCGGTCTGGCCGAACACCAGTTCGGCGCCGCAGGCGGAGGTGGCGTCATTCTGCAGATAGACCGGGAATTCGCACTGCGCCTGGATGTCGGCACGGATGTCGCGATGGCGCCATTCGTCCATGATGTCGCGCGGCGCGCCGGCGGTGTCGGCCCAGTTCCACAGTTCGAACGGCATGGCGATGCCGAGCCCGGCAATGCGCTTGTCCTGCGCAGGTGTCAGTTCGGCGCGCATCGTCTTCATGCCTTCGGTGACGAACTCAACCGTCTCGCGCGGCGCCGGATAGCGGTAGGAGTGCTGCAGCATGGAACGCACAGTTCCGAGGAAATCGATCAGCACCAGTTCGGCGCTGCGGCGGCCGATCTTGAGGCCGATGAAGAAGGCGCCTTCGGGGTTCAGCGCCATCGGGATGGAGGGCTGGCCGATCTTGCCGCGCAACGGCGCCTGGCGCAGCAGCAGGCTGTCTTCCTCCAGTTCGCGCATGATGACCGAGACGGTCTGCGCTGAAAGCCCGGTCATGCGCGCAATGTCTGATTTGGCCAAGCTGCCGTGCTGGCGAACCAACGACAGCACCAGCCGCTCATTGTGGTCGCGCATGCCGCTCTGGTTGGTGCCACGGTGGAGACGGCTGGCGGCCGCCTCGGGCGAACCGTGCCTCGCAATGCCGGTCTCCACCCTTGTTCCTTCCCTTGGTTTATTCTTACTGCTTTTGCGGCAGAATGAGTGAACCGCGCAAAGCTGTCAATAATAAATAAGAGTGATTTAATTATTGACAGGCGGCTCCCGCTGGTGTCATTTGAGGGCGCGTCCACACTGGGAGAACTTCAGTGGATGCGCTCGAGATGCCGGTTGGCGGCATCCGCATGGTTCCATGGGAGGAAGATCGTGACCAAAGCTTTATTGAAGTCCACCGTGTTCGCCGCGGCGGGCCTCGGCCTGATGGCGTTTGCTTCGACAGCATCGGCCGCCGGGGTCGGCGCCTGCCTGATCACCAAGACCGACACCAACCCCTTCTTCGTCAAGATGAAGGAGGGCGCGACCGCCAAGGCCAAGGAACTTGGCGTCGACCTCAAGACCTATGCCGGCAAGATCGACGGCGATAGCGAGAGCCAGGTGGCGGCGATCGAAAGCTGCATCGCCGACGGCGCCAAGGGCATCCTGATCACCGCGTCCGACACCAAGGGCATTGTGCCGACGGTGAAGAAGGCGCGTGACGCCGGCCTGCTGGTGATCGCGCTCGATACCCCGCTGGACCCGATCGATGCCGCCGACGCGACCTTCGCGACGGACAATCTGGAAGCCGGCAAGCTGATCGGCGCCTGGGCAGCCGCGACCCTCGGCGACAAGGCCAAGGACGCCAAGATCGGCTTCCTCGACCTGACCCCCTCACAGCCGACCGTGGATGTGCTGCGCGACCAGGGCTTCATGATGGGCTTCGGCATCGACGTGAAGGATCCCAACAAGATCGGCGATGAGGACGATGCCCGCATCGTCGGCCACGACGTCACCAACGGCAATGAAGAAGGCGGCCGCAAGGCGATGGAAAACCTTCTGCAGAAGGACAACTCCATCACCGTCATCCACACCATCAACGAGCCCGCCGCTGTCGGCGCCTACCAGGCGCTCAAGGCGGTCGGGCTCGAAAGCCAGGTGCTGATCGTCTCGGTCGATGGCGGCTGTCCCGGTGTGAAGTCGGTGACCGAAGGCGTCATTGGCGCCACCTCGCAGCAATACCCGCTGCAGATGGCGGCACTCGGCATCGAGGCGATCGCCGCCTTCGCCAAGGACGGCGCCAAGCCTAAGCCGACCGAAGGCAAGAATTTCTTCGACACCGGCGTCAACCTCGTCACCGACAAGCCGGCCAATGGCGTGAAGTCGATCGACACCAAGGAAGGCCTCGCCAAGTGCTGGGGCTGATGGCTGTCTGACAGCCAGCGACAAGCTGACGGCCGGGGGCTTGATCCCCGGCCGCTTCGGGTGGACGATGCGTCACGCGAATAATCCCGGCAGCAGACCGGACAGGCGCGAGCGGGTATCGGCATGGAGCTGAAGCCCAGGGGAGGAAACATGGCTCAAGCACAGGAATTCGAGAAGGTTCTCTCGAGCAGCGACACAAGCGTTGCCGCCTTTGACGAGCACAAATCGGCCGTCAAGCGCATCCAGCATTTCCTGCACTCCACGCCGGCGGCGGTGCCGCTGATTGTGCTGGTCCTGTCGATCGTAATTTTCGGCATCGCCATTGGCGGGCGTTTCTTCTCATCCTATACGCTGACGCTGATCCTGCAGCAGATCGCCATCGTCGGCATCCTCGGTGTCGCGCAGACACTGGTCATCCTGACCGCCGGCATCGACCTGTCGATCGGCGTGATCATGGTGATTTCGGCCGTGATCATGGGCAATTGCGCGGTCAGCTACGGCATGCCGGCCGTGCTCGCAGTGCCCATCGGGCTTGCCGCCGGCGCGGCCTGCGGCCTGCTCAACGGTTTGCTGGTCGCCTACATGAAGCTGCCGCCGTTCATCGTCACGCTCGGCACCTGGAACATCGTCATGGCGACGAACTTCATCTATTCGGCCAACGAGACGATCCGCGATACCGATGTCGACGCCCAGGCGCCGCTGCTGCATCTCTTTGCCCTGAGTTTCAAGATCGGCACAGCGGTGCTGACACTGGGCGTCATCGCCACGGTCGTGCTCGTTTTGATCCTCTGGTACGTGCTCAATCACACCGCCTGGGGCCGCCATGTCTACGCCGTTGGCGATGATCAGGAGGCGGCGAAGCTGTCTGGCATCCAGACCAAGAAGGTGTTGATGACGGTCTACACCCTTGCCGGGTTGATCGCCGCTTTTGCTGCCTGGGTTTCCATCGGCCGCAACGGCTCGATCTCGCCGTCAGCCGCCGTCACCGACTACAACCTGCAGGCGATAACCGCGACGGTGATCGGCGGCATTTCACTGTTCGGCGGGCGCGGCTCAATTCTGGGCACGCTTTTCGGCGCGATGATCGTCGGCGTCGTCTCGATGGGCCTCAACATGCTGGGCGCCGATCCGCAATGGAAGGTGCTGCTCACCGGTGTGCTGATCATCGGCGCCGTGGCGATCGACCAATGGATCAGAAAGGTTTCGGCATGACCGTGGAACCCATCCTCACCGCGCGCGGCCTGATCAAGCGCTATGGCCGTGTCACCGCCCTCGACAATGCCGACTTCGACCTCTACCCCGGCGAAATCCTGGCCGTCATCGGAGACAATGGCGCCGGCAAATCATCGCTGATCAAGGCGATTTCCGGCGCCGCCGTGCCCGACGAAGGCGAGATCCGTCTTGAAGGCAAAGCTGTCGCTTTCAAATCGCCCATGGAGGCGCGCGAGGCGGGCATCGAGACGGTCTACCAAAACCTGGCTTTGTCGCCGGCTCTGTCGATCGCCGACAACATGTTCCTCGGCCGCGAGATCCGCAAACCCGGCTTCCTCGGCGACTGGCTTCGTATGCTCGACCGGCCCGCAATGGAAAAGCGCGCCCGCGACAAGCTGACCGAGCTTGGGCTGATGACCATCCAGAACATCAGCCAGGCGGTGGAAACGCTGTCGGGTGGCCAGCGTCAGGGCGTGGCGGTGGCGCGCGCCGCCGCTTTCGGCAGCCGTGTGGTGATCATGGATGAGCCGACCGCGGCACTCGGCGTCAAGGAGAGCCGCCGCGTGCTGGAACTGATCCTCGACGTCAAGAAGCGAGGCCTGCCGATCGTGCTGATCTCGCACAACATGCCGCATGTCTTCGAGGTTGCCGACCGCATCCATATCCATCGGCTGGGTCGCCGCCTCTGCGTCATCGATCCCAAGCAATATACCATGTCCGACGCCGTCGCCTTCATGACGGGAGCGAAGGTTCCGCCGGAGGCTGCACTCGCTGCCTGATCCGCTCGACGGATAAATTGCCGCAGGGGAACTGGCGGCATGCTGGTCTAAATCGATTGAACGTATGTTGCGATGCACTAGGATAGGCTGGGACTGAGAGCGAAAGCCGGTATGATCGCAGCACGATCACGAGAGGCAGTATGACGCGAACAATGACAGCCAAAGCCCCCGATCTCGAAATACCCGATCCCAAGACGCTGGCCGACGAAGTCTTGCTGGCTCTCAAATACCGGGTCGGCAAAGGCACCTCCGTTGCCACGCAATATGATTGGCTGACAGCCTCGATCAAGGTCGTGCGCGACCGCATCGTCGATCACTGGATGCAGGCGACGCAGGAGGCCTACGCCCAGCAGGAAAAGCGCGTCTATTACCTGTCGCTCGAATTCCTCATCGGCCGGCTGATGCGCGATGCCTTCTCCAATCTCGGCCTGATGGACAATATGCGAGAAGCGCTCAAGTCGCTGGGCGTCGACCTCGACCTCATCGCCGGGCTCGAACCGGATGCAGCGCTCGGCAATGGCGGTCTTGGCCGGCTCGCCGCCTGCTTCATGGAAAGCATGGCGACCGTCGACATTCCCGCGCATGGCTACGGCATTCGCTACGCCAACGGCATGTTCCGCCAGGAGATCCATGATGGCTGGCAGGTCGAACTGCCCGAAACCTGGCTCGACCACGGCAACCCATGGGAGTTCGAGCGCCGCGAACGCGCCTTCGAGGTCGGCTTCGGCGGCTCGGTGGAATCGATCACCTCCAAGGATGGCCGGCTCGAACGTCACGTCTGGAAGCCGACCGAGCATGTCCAGGCCGTCGCCTACGACACCCCGGTGGTCGGCTGGCGCGCCAACCGCGTCAACACGCTGCGGCTTTGGTCCGGCATGCCGATCGATCCGATCCTGCTCGACAAGTTTAACGCCGGCGACCACATCGGCGCGCTGGCCGAAAGCAACAAGGCCGATGCCTTGTCGCGTGTGCTTTACCCCGCAGATTCCCACAAGGCCGGCCAGGAACTGCGGCTGCGGCAGGAATATTTCTTCTCCACCGCGTCGCTGCAGGACATCGTCCAGCGCCATCTCAGCCAGTATGGCGATCTCGCCTCGCTGCCCGACAAGGCGGCGATCCATCTCAACGACACCCATCCGGCGATCGCCGTGCCGGAGCTGATGCGCCTGCTGATGGACGTCCATGGCATGGATTTCGACCAGGCCTGGGATATTACCAAGCGCACCTTCGGCTACACCAACCACACGCTGCTACCGGAGGCGCTGGAAAGCTGGCCGGTGCCGCTGTTCGAACGGCTTTTGCCGCGCCATATGCAGATCGTCTACGCCATCAATGCGCAGGTTTTGCTTGAGGCCCGCGCCACCAACCAGTTTTCCAATGAGCAGATCAGCCGCATCTCCCTGATCCAGGAAAATGGCGACCGCCGCGTGCGCATGGGTAACCTGGCCTTTGTCGGCTCGCACTCGATCAATGGCGTGTCGGCGTTGCACACCGAGCTGATGAAGGAGACGGTGTTTGCCGATCTCCACAAGCTCTATCCCGATCGCATCAACAACAAGACCAACGGAATCACGCCACGCCGCTGGCTGATCCAGTGCAATCCAGGCCTCACCGCGCTCGCCCGCGCGGCGATCGGGGACCGTTTCCTCGACGACATCGACGCCATCAAGGGGCTCGAAGCCTTTGCCGGTGACGCCGCCTTCCGCGACAAGTTCGCCGCCGTCAAGCGCTCCAACAAGGTCAAGCTCGCCAATCTGGTCGCCGACCGGCTCGGCATCAAGCTCGACCCGTCGGCGCTGTTCGACATCCAGGTCAAGCGCATCCACGAATACAAGCGCCAGCTGCTCAACATCCTGGAAGCGATCGCGCTCTACGACCAGATCCGCTCGCATCCCGAACAGGACTGGATGCCGCGCGTCAAATTCTTCGGCGGCAAAGCGGCGCCCAGCTACCACAATGCCAAGCTGATCATCAAACTGGCCAACGACGTCGCCAAGGTCATCAACAGCGACCCGTCGGTGCGCGGGCTGCTGAAAGTGGTGTTCGTGCCGAACTACAATGTCAGCCTGGCCGAGGTGATGATGCCGGCCGCCGACCTGTCCGAGCAGATTTCGACTGCCGGCATGGAGGCGTCGGGCACCGGCAACATGAAGTTCGCGCTGAACGGCGCCTTGACCATCGGCACGCTCGACGGCGCCAATGTCGAGATCAAGGAATGCGTCGGCGACGACAACATCTTCATCTTCGGCCTGAGCACGGCGGAAGTCGCCGAGCGGCGCAGCAATGGCTACAACCCGCGCGCCGTGATCGAGGGCTCCCCTGAATTGGCGCAGGCTGTTGCCGCAGTATCGTCGGGCGTGTTCTCGCCCGACCAGCCGGATCGCTACCGCGAGCTGGTCGACGGTCTCTACAACAGCGATTGGTTCATGGTGGCGGCGGATTTCGACGCCTATGCCGCCGCCCAGCGCGATGTCGACGCCGTCTGGCGCAACAGCCCCGATTGGTACGCGCGCGCTATCCGCAACGTTGCCCGCGTCGGCTGGTTCTCTTCCGATCGCACGATCCGCCAATATGCGAAAGAAATCTGGAACGTGCCCGCCTGATATGATTGCATGAGGCCACGAGCAAAGGGTCTTGTGCACAAGAACTGGTTCCCAGGGAGGGACACCGCCTGATGAAGAAACCGCGCGCGACCGCGACGACGAGCGAGTCGGACGGGCTGGCGTCAGCCGGCGATGTCGCCGCAATTGTTGCAGGCACGCATGGCGATCCTTTTGCAATCCTGGGCGTGCATGAAGCCGGCAAGGGTCTGGTTGCCCGCTGCTTCGTCCCCAATGCCGAGTTCGTCACCGCATACACGCTGGCCGGCAAGAACGCCGGCGAACTCACGCGGCGCGACGACGCCGGTTTCTTCGAAGGCAGACTGTCGATCAAGAAGCGTCAGCCGCTGCGCTATCACGCCAAAAATGCCGGCGGCGACTGGTGGCTGACCGATCCCTATTCCTTCGGCCCGGTGCTCGGCCCGATGGACGACTACTATATCGCGCAAGGGTCGCACCTCAGGCTGTTCGACAAGCTCGGCGCCCATCTCCTCGACCATGAAGGCGCGTCGGGCGTCAATTTCGCCGTCTGGGCGCCCAATGCAAGGCGCGTCTCCGTGGTCGGCGACTTCAACGAATGGGACGGCCGCCGCCATACGATGCGCGACCGCCGCGACACCGGCATCTGGGAGCTGTTCATTCCCGATATCGGCGCCGGCCACCCCTATAAATACGAGATCATTGCCCCCGACGGCGTGCGCCTGCCGCTCAAGGCCGATCCGTTCGCCTTCAAGTCTGAACTGCGCCCGGCCACAGCATCGGTGACGGCGGTGCCGCCGGCGCATGAATGGGGCGACGAGGCGCATCGCAATTACTGGCGAAAGGCCGATCCGCGGCGCGAAGCCATATCGATCTACGAGGTCCATGCCGGTTCGTGGCAGCAGCACGATGATGGCAGCTTCCTGTCATGGGACGAACTCGCCAACCAGCTCATCCCCTATGCTGTCGAGACCGGCTTCACCCACATCGAGTTCCTGCCGATCTCCGAACATCCCTATGACCCGTCATGGGGTTATCAGACAACCGGACTTTATGCCCCCTCGGCGCGCTTCGGCGACCCCGACGGCTTCGCCCGTTTCGTCGACGGTGCGCACCGCGCCGGCGTCGGCGTCATCCTCGACTGGGTGCCGGCGCATTTCCCGGTCGACGCGCATGGCCTGGCCAATTTCGACGGCACAGCACTTTATGAGCATGCCGACCCGCGCAAGGGTTTTCATCCCGACTGGAACACCGCGATCTACAATTTCGGCCGCCGCGAGGTGGTGTCGTTCCTGGTCAACAATGCGCTGTTCTGGGCCGAGAAATACCATGTCGACGGTTTGCGCGTGGATGCAGTGGCCTCGATGCTCTACCTCGATTATTCGCGCAAGGCCGGCGAGTGGATCCCCAACGAGAAGGGCGGCCGCGAAAACCTCGAAGCAGTCTCCTTCCTGCAGAAGATGAACAAGGAGGTCTACGGCCACCATCCCGGCGTGATGACCATCGCCGAGGAATCGACTTCATGGCCGAAGGTCTCGGCGCCGGTGCATGAAGGCGGGCTGGGCTTCGGCTTCAAATGGAACATGGGCTTTATGCACGACACGCTGGAGTATTTCGCCAAGGAGCCGATCTTCCGCAAACATCACCACAACGACCTGACCTTCGGCCTGACCTACGCCTTCTCCGAGAATTTCGTGCTGCCGCTGTCCCATGACGAGGTCGTGCACGGCAAGGGCACGCTGCTCGGCAAGATGGCCGGCGACGACTGGCAGAAGTTCGCGACTTTGCGCGCCTTCTATGCCTTCATGTGGGGCTATCCCGGCAAGAAGCTGTTGTTCATGGGCCAGGAATTCGCCCAGCGCCGCGAGTGGAGCGAGGCGCGCGCGCTCGACTGGAACCTGCTCGACTTCCACCCGCATCGCGGCGTCTGGCAGACGGTGCGCGACCTCAACTATCTCTATCGCTCGCGCCCGGCGCTGCATGCACGCGACTGCGAGCCGGACGGCTTCTCCTGGCTGATCGTCGACGACAAGGAAAACTCGGTCTTCGCCTGGCTGCGCAGCGCGCCCGGCGGCAACCCGATCGCCGTCATTTCCAACTTCACGCCAGTGCCGCGCGACAATTATCGCGTGCCATTGCCCAAGGTCGGCAAATGGCGCGAAATCATCAACACCGACGCTTCGGACTACGGTGGTTCGGGCAAGGGCAATGGCGGTGTGGTCGAAGCCAGGGCGGAAGGAGGAGGCATTTCGGCAACGATGCTTTTGCCGCCGCTGTCGACGATCATGCTTGAACTCGTTGCGGACTAGGTCCGTCAACTCGTTACGGATTAGGTCCGTCGACTCGTTGCGGACCGGGCGATGCTCCAGACTGGTAATTTGGGAGGGTAAAAATGGCAGACTTGAAGAGAACCCAGCCGCTGGCGCGCGATGCCATGGCCTATGTGCTGGCCGGCGGCCGCGGCAGCCGGCTCAAGGAATTGACCGACCGCCGCGCCAAGCCGGCTGTCTATTTCGGCGGCAAGACGCGCATCATCGATTTCGCGCTGTCCAATGCGCTGAATTCCGGCATTCGTCGCCTCGGTGTCGCCACCCAGTACAAGGCGCATTCGCTGATCCGCCACCTGCAGCGCGGCTGGAACTTCCTGCGCCCGGAGCGAAACGAAAGTTTCGACATCCTGCCGGCCTCGCAGCGTGTCTCGGAAACGCAGTGGTATGAAGGCACCGCCGACGCCGTCTACCAGAACATCGACATCATCGAGGCCTATGGCCCTGAATACATGGTGATCCTGGCCGGCGACCATATCTACAAGATGGACTACGAGCTGATGCTGCGCCAGCACGTCGATGCCAATGCCGACGTCACTGTCGGTTGCCTGGAAGTGCCGCGCTTGGAAGCGACCGGCTTCGGTGTCATGCATGTCGATGGCAAGGACAACATCATCGCGTTCGTCGAAAAGCCCGCCGACCCGCCCGGCATTCCCGACAAGCCGGAATTCGCGCTGGCCTCCATGGGCATTTATGTCTTCAAGACCAAGTTCCTGATGGAACAACTGCGCCGCGATGCGGCCGAGCCGGGTTCGAGCCGCGACTTCGGCAAGGACATCATCCCCTACATCGTCCAGCACGGTAAGGCGATCGCGCATCGCTTCGCCAAGTCCTGCGTGCGCTCGACGGCCGAGAACGAAGCCTATTGGCGCGATGTCGGCACGGTCGACGCCTACTGGGAAGCCAATATCGACCTGACCGACATCACTCCCGAACTCGACCTCTACGACCGCGACTGGCCGATCTGGACCTATGCCGAATTGAAGCCGCCGGCAAAGTTCGTGCATGACGAGGATGGCCGGCGCGGTTCGGCCGTCTCCTCGCTGGTCTCAGGCGATTGCATCGTCTCGGGTGCTTCGCTGAAGCGCAGCCTGATCTTCACCGGCGCGCGCATCAACTCCTATTCGACGCTGGAAGAGGTCGTCATGCTGCCCGACGTTCATGTCGGCCGGAACGCAAAGTTGAAGCGCGTCGTCATCGACCACGGTGTAAGGATACCGGAAGGGCTGGTGGTTGGTGAAGACCCTGTTCTCGACGCCAAGCGTTTCCGGGTTTCGGAAAAGGGCATCTGCCTGGTCACGCAGGACATGATCGACAAGCTGAAGCTGTAAGACGGGGTACCATAAACGCATGCAGGTTCTGTCGGTCACGCCCGAGATATTCCCGCTGATCAAGACCGGCGGACTTGCCGACGTGACCGGCGCATTGCCGATCGCGCTGGCCGCCAGGGGCGTGACCATGCGCACGCTCATCCCCGGCTTTCCCCAGGTGATGGACGCCTTCAAGAAAAAGAAGGCTGTCTACCAATACCCGCTGCTGCAGGGCGGCAAGGCTTCGGTCCATGCCGTCAAGATCGCCGGGCTCGACCTGTTCGTGCTCGACGCGCCGCATCTCTACGATCGTCCCGGCGGCCCTTACGGCAATGCGGCCGGCGCCGATTGGCCCGACAATTGGCGGCGTTTTGCTGCGCTGAGCCAGGTCGGTGGCGATATCGCCGGCGGCGCCATTTCCGGCTACCAGCCGGATCTCGTCCACGCCCATGACTGGCAGTCGGCGATGACGCTGGCCTATATGCGCTACGGCAAGGCGGTCGGCGTGCCGTCGCTGATCACGGTTCACAACCTTGCCTTCCAGGGTCAGTTCGGCGCCGGCATTTTTGGCGAGCTCGGCTTGCCGGCCGCGGCGATGGCGCTCGACGGCGTAGAATACTATGGCGGCGTCGGCTTCCTCAAGGCCGGCCTGCAGGCGGCCTGGGCGATCACCACGGTGAGCCCCACCTATGCCCAGGAAATCCGCTCGCCGGAATTCGGCATGGGCCTCGACGGCCTGATCAACATGCGCTCTTCCGACCTCTACGGCATCGTCAACGGCATCGACACCGACATCTGGAACCCGGAGACCGACAAGCATCTGGTGTCGGCCTACTCCGCCGCGACGCTCAAGGCTCGGCTTCCCAACCGGGCGGTTGTCGAGGACCGCTTCAGCCTCGAGCGCGACGACAGTCCGATCGTCTGCGTCGTCAGCCGGCTGACCTGGCAGAAGGGCATGGACATACTGGCGGCTGTGGTCGACGGCGTCGTCGCCACCGGCGCGCGGCTGGCGATCCTCGGCTCAGGCGACGCCGGCCTGGAAGGCGCGCTGCTGGCTGCCACCGCCCGCCATCGCGGCCGTGTCGGCGTCGTCGTCGGCTATGACGAGGGGCTTTCCCACACCATGCAGGGCGGCTGCGACGCCATCGTCATCCCGTCGCGCTTCGAGCCTTGCGGGCTGACCCAGCTTTACGGCCTACGCTATGGCTGCGTGCCGGTCGTCGCCCGCACCGGCGGCCTTGCCGACACCATCATCGACGCCAATGAAGCAGCGATCTCGGCCGGTGTCGCCACCGGCTTCCAGTTCGCGCCCAATAGTGGCGGCGCCATGCTGCACGCCATCCGCCGGCTGGTCGATGCGCATTCGAGCCCGGCCGTCTGGGAACAGATCCAGCGCCAGGGCATGAAGGCCGATGTCTCCTGGGACAAGAGCGCCGACAAATACGTTGAACTCTACCGCCTGCTGCTTTCGAAAAGGGTTGCCTGAAGCATGATCCGGACCGTCGCCACCAAACCCTATCTCGACCAGAAACCCGGCACGTCCGGCCTGCGCAAGAAGGTGCCTGTCTTTCAGCAGGAGCACTATGCCGAGAACTTCATCCAGTCGATCTTCGACGCGCTGGAGGGCTTTGAGGGCAAGACGCTGGTGATCGGCGGCGACGGCCGCTTCTACAACCGCGAGGTCATCCAGAAGGCCATCGCCATGGCGGCGGCCAACGGCTTCGGCAAGGTGATGGTCGGGCAGGGCGGCATATTGTCGACGCCGGCGGCGTCGCATGTCATCCGCAAATACAAGACCTTCGGCGGCATCATCCTGTCGGCCAGTCACAATCCGGGCGGCCCGCACGAGGATTTCGGCATCAAGTACAATGCCGGCAATGGCGGCCCGGCGCCGGAAAAGCTGACCGACGCGATCTTCGAAAAGACCAAGACGATTTCGAGCTTCAAGACCGCCGACATCGACCAGATCGACATCGACAAGATCGGCACGGTGACCGCCGGCGGCATGGCGGTCGAGATTATCGACCCGGTCACCGACTATGCCGAATTGATGGAGAGCCTGTTCGACTTCGACGCCATCCGCGCCAATTTCAAATACGGCTTCCGCATGCGCTTCGACGCCATGCATGCGGTCACCGGCCCGTATGCCAAGGAAATCCTCGAGCGCCGGCTCGGCGCGGAGAATGGCACCTGCCGCAACTACAAGCCGCTGCCGGATTTTGGCGGCCATCACCCGGATCCGAACCTGGTCCACGCCAAGCATCTCTATGACGAGATGATGGGACCGGATGCGCCCGATTTCGGCGCCGCTTCCGACGGCGACGGTGACCGCAATCTCATCATCGGCAAGGGCATTTTCGTCACCCCGTCGGATTCGGTGGCCATGCTTGCCGCCAATGCGCAATTGGCGCCGGGCTACAAGGACGGCCTCAAAGGCATCGCCCGCTCGATGCCGACCAGCGGCGCTGCCGACCGCGTCGCCGAACAGCTCGGCATCGGCATCTACGAAACGCCGACCGGTTGGAAGTTCTTCGGCAATCTGCTCGATGCCGGCATGGCAACGATCTGCGGCGAGGAAAGCGCCGGCACCGGCTCGAACCATGTCCGTGAAAAGGACGGGCTGTGGGCGGTGCTGTTGTGGCTGAACATCCTGGCCGTGCGCGGCGAAAGCTGCAAGGACGTCGTCACCGAACATTGGGCGACCTACGGCCGCAATTACTATTCACGTCATGACTATGAGGAGGTCGAAACCGAGCGCGCCAACGCCCTGGTCGACGAGTTGCGCGCCAAGCTGACCTCGCTGCCCGGCACCAGCGTGCGCGGCCTGAAGATCGCCAATGCCGACGACTTCGCCTATCACGATCCGGTCGACGGTTCGGTGAGCAAGAACCAGGGCATCCGCATCCTGTTCGAAGGCGGCTCGCGTGTCGTGTTTCGTTTGTCCGGCACCGGCACGTCGGGTGCTACGCTGCGCGTATACATCGAGCGCTACGAGCCGGACAGAGCGCGGCATGATCTCGACACGCAAGAGGCGCTCGCCGACCTGATCGCGGCTGCCGATGATATCGCCGGGATCAAGAGCCACACCGGGCGCAACAAGCCGAGCGTGATTACTTGAGGGTGGTGACGTCTTTACCCTCGCCCTTGTGGGGAGGGTCGATCCGCGCAGCGGATCGGGTTGGGGGTGCTCGTAAAGCGCTTTCCCCGCGCCGACCCCCACCCCGCTCACTTCGTTCGCGACCCTCCCCACAAGGGGGAGGGTGGAGGATGCGCCGATGACCCAGCTCGGCGCAACGGTCACTCCCGAAGGCATCCGCTTCGCCGCCTGGTCGTCGTCCGCGCGGCGCCTGTGGGTGTCGATCTTCGACGACACCGGCGCCCGTGAAATCGACCGGCTCGAACTTCAGCCGGAAGGCGAGAGCGTCCATGCGCTGTTCGTCGCCGGCCTTGCCGCGGGTACGCGCTACGGCTTTCGCGCCGACGGCGAATATGCGCCGGAGCGCGGGCTGTGGTTCGATCCCGACAAGCTGCTCACTGATCCCTACGCTGTCGAGATAGACCGGCCCTACCAGCATCATTGGCGGCTTGCCGCCCGGCGCAACGAAGGCACCGATACCGCGCCGCTGATGCCGAAGACCGTCGCCCGCGCGCTACCCAAGCCGCTGCCGGCCAAGGCGCCTTTGTTCCAGCCGGGCCGTCTGATCTACGAACTCAATGTCCGTTCCTTCACCAGACTGCATCCGGACGTGCCCCAAGCGCAGCGCGGCACCATTGCGGCACTTGCGCATCCGGCCATCCTCGAACACCTCAGAAAGATCGGCGTCTCCGCCGTTGAGCTGATGCCCGTGACGGCATGGATCGATGAGCGCCATCTACCGCCGCTCGGCCTCAGCAACGCATGGGGCTACAACCCAGTCACCTTCATGGCGCTCGATCCGCGGCTGGCGCCGGGCGGCCTCGCCGAATTGCGCGATACGGCGGGGGTGCTGCGCAAGGCTGGCATTGGCACCATCCTCGATCTCGTCTTCAATCATACCGGCGAAAGTGACCGGCTCGGGCCGACGCTGTCGCTGCGCGGCCTCGACAATCAAGCCTACTACCGCAGCGAGCCGGACGGCAGGTTGGCCAACGATACCGGCACCGGCAATACCATTGCCTGCGATCATCCGGTCGTTCGCGACATGGTACTCGACACGCTACGCCATTTCGTCCGCCATGCCGGCGTCGACGGTTTCCGCTTCGACCTGACGCCGGTCCTCGGCCGCGTCGCTGGCGTATTCGATCCGGCGGCCCCGTTGCTCGAGACCATCGCTGGCGATCCTCTGCTTGCCGATAGGGTGCTGATCGCCGAGCCGTGGGACATCGGCCCGAATGGCTATCAGCTCGGCAATTTCCGGCCGCCTTACCTCGAATGGAACGACCGCTACCGCGACGACGTCAGGCGCTTCTGGCGCGGCGATGCCGGCGCGGTCGGTGCGCTGGCGACAAGGCTCGCCGGCTCCTCCGATGTGTTCGGCAGGGAGGGCCAATCCGCCAGCCGCACGGTCAACTTCATCGCCGCACACGATGGCATGACGCTGACCGATATCGTCGCCTATGAAGCCAAGCACAACCAGGCCAATGGCGAGAAGAACCGCGACGGCCACAATGAGAACCTGTCCTGGAACAACGGCGTCGAGGGCGAAACCTCGGACAAGGCGATTGCCGAGGCCCGTTCCCATGATCGCTTCGCGCTGCTCGCCACTCTGTTTGCCTCGCGCGGCACCATCATGCTGACGGCGGGCGATGAATTCGGCCGCACGCAAGGGGGCAACAACAACGCCTATGCGCAGGACAACGCCATCACCTGGCTCGACTGGGCCGGGCGCGACGTCGGGCTGGAAGCCCATGTGTCGGCGCTCGCAGCTCTGCGCGGCGCGGTGCCGGCGCTTTCCGATACGCGCTTCCTGACCGGAGAGCCGCCGGACGGTTCTGATGTGCCCGACGTCGCGTGGCTGACCGAGACCGGCGCGCCGCTCGGCGAAGCCGACTGGAACGATGGCTCGCGCCATCGCCTCGTCATGCTGCTCGGCGATGGCGGGGAAGGCCGCCTGGCTGTGATCGTCAATGGCGATCGCCGCCAATGCGTCTTCACGCTGCCCGCGCGGCAAGGGTTTGAATGGCAGCCGGGTGTTGAAGCGCAAGCGGTCGACCTCGCGTGGCCGCTGCCCGGCCGCAGTGTCAGTTTCATGATCGAGCGCCGGACCGCAAAGGCCCGCGCCAGGAAGGGTCCGTGATGGCCGACGACAATGCCCAGCCGGAACCCGAACAGAGCGCCGACTGGTGGCGCGGCTGCGTCATCTACCAGATCTATCCTCGCTCCTTCCAGGACACCACCGGCGACGGCAGCGGCGACCTCTCAGGCATCACCTCACGGCTGGCGCACGTCGCCTCGCTCGGCGTCGACGCCGTCTGGCTGTCGCCCTTCTTCAAATCGCCAATGGCCGATATGGGCTACGACGTCTCCGACTATCAGGCGGTCGATCCGATGTTCGGCACGCTCGACGACTTTGACGCGCTGGTTGCCGAGGCGCACAGGCTCGGCCTGAAGGTGATCATCGATCAGGTGTTGTCGCACTCCTCCGACAAGCACGAATGGTTTGTAGAGAGCCGTGCCAGCAAGGATAATCCCAAGGCTGACTGGTATGTCTGGGCCGACACCAGGCCGGACGGCAACGCGCCCAACAACTGGCTGTCGGTCTTCGGCGGCCCGGCCTGGGAGTGGGACGCGACCCGCCGGCAATACTACATGCACAATTTCCTCGCCTCGCAGCCGGACCTCAACTTCCACAATCCTGAGGTTCAAGACGCGTTGTTGCAGACGGTGCGGTTCTGGCTCGAGCGCGGCGTCGACGGCTTCCGCCTGGATACGGTCAACTACTATGTCCACGACCGCTGGCTGCGCAGCAATCCGCCGCTGGCGTCGAGCGTCGCCGGCACCAATGGCGAAACCAACACCTATCTCTTCCAGGAGCATCTGTTCGACAAGACGCAACCGGAAAACCTCGGTTTCCTCAGGCGCTTCCGCGCTTTACTCGACGAATATGACGGCCGCGCCAGTGTCGGCGAGGTCGGCGACGAAGGCCGTTCGCTGCAGACGCTGGCCGCCTACACATCCGGCGGCGACAAGCTCAACATGTGCTACACCTTCGACCTGCTCGGTCAGCAATTCTCAGCCGCCCATGTGCGCGGCTGCGTCGAGGCCTTCGAGGCAGCTGTCGCCGACGGCTGGGTCTGCTGGGCGTTCTCCAACCACGATGTCGTGCGCCATGTCAGCCGCTGGACGCGGCCGGGCGGCGATCCAGATGCGGTGGCGACATTCGCTATCGCTTTGCTCTCCTGCCTGCGGGGCTCGATCTGTCTCTACCAAGGCGAAGAGCTTGGGCTGGAGGAGGCGGAACTGACCTTCGAGGATCTGCGCGATCCCGTCGGCATCCGTTTCTGGCCGGGGGTCAAGGGCAGGGACGGCTGCCGCACACCGATGGTGTGGGAGGCGGGCGCCGACAATGCCGGTTTTTCTTCGGGAAAACCCTGGCTGCCGGTGCCGGAAAGCCACCGCGCTCGGGCGGTCGATATCCAGAACGCCGACGACAAGTCCGTGCTCGCCGGCTACCGGACGATGCTCGCCTTGCGCAAGGCGCATCTGGCGCTGGTCAAGGGCCCGATCCGCTTTCTCGATACCGACGGCGATGTCCTTGCCTTCATCCGGCAGGGCGAGGACGAGATATTGCTCTGCGTCTTCAATTTCGCCGACAAGCCGGCCGACTGGCGGCTGCCGCCGGATCTCCAGCTTGTCGAGGCGATCGCTCTGGGTGGCGGTGCCGTCCTGCAGGAGGAGGGGCTGTTGCTGCCGGCCCTGGGCTGGTTTGTCGGCAAGGTAGGCTGATCTTTCAGGGACGCCGTCCGGCTTCAAAAAAGATCGTGTCCGCATGCAACCGTGCCGAGTGATCCGCGCAACGTCACCGGCGCCACATTTTTCATTTTCGGGCTTCTTCGGTACTTTCGTCGAGCTTGGCCACGAACGGCATTCCTGGAATTTTTCCAGATGGTTGCGCTAATGACAACTGCTGAGGGCAAAACCCAAAATTACAGGACAACCACAAGCTGCACCCAATTGGATCTTGTAATATAGATTAGCTATGGCTGGTTTAAGGTGAGGATGCTCACTTAGCGTCAAGCAAGACTCGGTTGAAATAATATTTCCGTCTGTCTAGTCTCCTGCCACCAGCTGCCGGAACGGGAACCGGCGGCGCGCTCGAAGGGGCCAGAAATCGGTTCCGGGGCGTCAACACTCGTAAGGCGCAGCCGATGGGCAGCGCCACAGGGAGAGACTTCATGCTGAAAAATATGCTGAAGGCGACGCTTGTCGCCGCGACCATGACCTTTGCCGCAGGCACGTTCCTGACGCCGGCCCTTGCCGAGACCGTCTATAACAGAGGCAGCGCCGCCGAAGCGGAGACGGTCGATCCGCACAAGACCTCGACCGTCTACGAAGCCGATATCATACGCGACCTGTTCCAGGGACTGGTCATGCACGATCAGAAGACGAACCTCATCCCGGGCGCCGCCGAAAGCTGGACGGTATCTGATGACGGCACCGTCTACACCTTCAAGCTGCGCAAGGACGGCTTGTGGTCGGATGGCAGCCCGGTGACGGCGGACGACTTCGTCTATTCCTTCCGTAGGCTGGAGGATCCGGCGACCGCCGCCGAATACGCTTCCATGCTCTATCCCGTGAAGAACGCCGAGGAAGTCAACACCAAGAAAGGCAAGCCCGAGGACATGGGCGTCAAGGCGATCGACGCCAACACCCTGGAAGTGACGCTGAAGGCGCCGACGCCATACTTCCTGGAGATGCTGACCCACCAGGCTACCTACCCGGTCAACAAGGCCTCGATCGACAAGCTCGGCGCCGACTGGATCAAGGCGGGCAATCTCGTTTCGAACGGCGCCTATACATTGGCCGAGTGGATTCCCAACGACCACATGAAGCTGGTCAAGAATCCGAAATTCTGGGATGCCGCGACCGTCAAGATGGACGTCGTCAACTACATCCCGACCGAAGACCGCTCTTCGGCGATGAAGCGCTTCGAGGCAGGCGAACTCGACAGCTACGGCGACCTGCCGACCGAACAGCTCGCTGACCTCAAGACCAAGTTCGGCGATCAGGTCCGCGTCGGACCGTATCTCGGCACCTATTATTACGCGATCAAGACCGACAAGGCGCCCTGGGATAATGTCGAGCTGCGCAACGCCATCTCGATGGCTATCGACCGCGACTTCCTGGCCGAAAAGGTCTGGCAGAATTCCATGCTGCCTGGCTATTCGATGGTGCCTCCGGGCATCGCCGGCTACACGCCGGCAATGGCCAAATACGCCGACATGCCGCAGATCGACCGCGAGGACGCCGCCAAGAAGATCCTTGAGAAACTCGGCTATACGCCCGAGCATCCGCTGAAGATGGAGATCCGCTACAACACCTCGGAAAACCACAAGAACACCGCGGTTGCCATCCAGGAACAGTTGAAGCCGCTTGGCGTCGAGATCACGCTGCTCAACACCGATACCAAGACCCACTATTCCTTCCTCGAGCAGAAGGGCAACTACGACGTGGCGCGTGCCGCCTGGATCGCCGACTACAAGGATCCCGAGACCTTCCTCGGCATCACCCGCAAGGCCAGCGGCAACAACTATTCGAACTACGTCAGCCCGGCATATGAGGCGGCCATGGACAAGGCCGCGGCTGCCGGCGGCAAGCCGGAAGAGCGCATGAAGGACCTCACTGAGGCCGAGCGCATCCTTGTCGATGACGTCGGCAACATTCCGCTTCTCTACTACAGCTTCCACGATATCGTTTCCTCGAAGCTGCATGGCTTCGATGACAATGTGATGGACATCCATCCGTCCCGCTTCGTCTCCAAGGACTGATAATCATCCTTGACTGGACCGCCGCGCCCCATTTGGGCGCGGCGGACTGGTCGGTCATCGCACCGGTCCGAAAGTCGTGGTCGATTTTCGGCAAGCCCGGTGCGAAGATTTGGCGCCGGAGCGTGGCAATGCGTCCGCATGGACGTATGTCGCTCTGGCCGAAGCGGGGCGCCGATGCTGCGATACATCTTACGGCGGCTTTTGACCGCCATTCCGACGCTGTTCGTCATCGTGACAATGGCGTTCTTCCTGATACGCGTCGCACCGGGCGGCCCTTTCAATCAGGAGCGGGGCCTCAGTCCCGAGATCAGGGCCAATCTGGAAGCACAGTTCGGCCTCGACGATCCGCTCTGGCTGCAATATGCCCACTATCTCGGCAATCTCCTGCGCGGCAATTTCGGGCCGAGCTACAATTTGCCTGACTTCACCGTCACCGAACTGTTTGCCAAGGGGCTGCCGATATCGGTCCAGCTCGGCACCTCCGCGCTGATCCTGGCGCTGCTGCTTGGTTCGGTGCTCGGCACCATCGCCGCGCTCAACCAGAACAAGCTTGGCGACTATACGGTGATTGCGCTGGCGACCGCCGGCAGCACTATCCCCACCTTCGTCATCGCTCCTGTGATTCAGCTGGTGTTCGGATTGACCTGGAAGCTGTTGCCGATCGGCGGCTGGGGTGATGGCGCATTGATCAACAAGATCGGCCCGGTGCTGACGCTGGCCTTGCCGCAGATCGCCATCGTTGCCCGCCTGATGCGCGGGTCGATGATCGAGAGCTTGCGTTCGCATCATATCCGAACGGCGCGTGCGCTCGGCCTCTCCGACTGGTCGGTGGTGGTCAAGCACGCGCTGCGCGGCGCCATCCTGCCGATCGTTTCCTTCACCGGNCGGCCTCTCCGACTGGTCGGTGGTGGTCAAGCACGCGCTGCGCGGCGCCATCCTGCCGATCGTTTCCTTCACCGGTCCGGCAGCCGCGGCGCTGCTCACCGGTTCGGTCATCGTCGAGACCATCTTCTCCATTCCCGGTGTCGGCCGCTATTTCGTCGATGCCGCGCTCAACCGCGACTACACGCTGGTGATGGGGACCGTGGTGGTGATCGCGCTCTTCACCATCGTCTTCAACCTGATCGTCGACGTCATGTACGCGGTCGTCGACCCCAGGGTACGCTATGACTGAGGGTGCGCTATGACTGACATCACAGCCGCCGCCGCTCCGCCGGCCGTCGTCGGCCGCTCGCTCTGGGGCGACGCATGGGCGCGCCTCAAAGCCAACCGCGCCGCCATGTTCAGCCTCTATTACCTGGCCTTCATTGGCGTCATCAGCATCTTCGGCCCCTGGTTCGTGCCGCATCAGTACACCACCATCTATGCCGACTATGTGCGCACGCCGCCAAGCTTTTCAGCCTATCCGAAGCCCGACATGATCGAGACGGCGCTCAAGGATGCCATCAAGCGCATGCGCGTCGACATCAAGGAGTGGAAACTGGACGGCAGTCGCGTCACCGTCACCGTCACCTCGACCAAACCGATCGACGACCGCAACATCCGCTATCTTGACCGCTCCGATGCCTTCGACGATACCAAGATAGAGAGCAAATCGGCCGACGGGCTCGAATTGACTATGACTGCGTCGGTCAAACAGCAGTACTTCCTGTTCGGCACCGACAACACCGGTCGCGATCTTCTCTCGCGAACGCTGATGGCAGGGCGCATCTCGCTGGCCATCGGCCTGCTTGCCGGCATTGTCGCCGTGGTCATCGGCGTCCTCTACGGGGCGGCGGCCGGCTTTTCCGGCGGCAAGATCGACGAGGTGATGATGCGCATCGTCGACGTGCTCTATTCTTTGCCCTTCATTTTCTTTGTCATCATGCTGGTGGTGTTCTTCGGCCGCAACTTCGTGCTGATGTTCCTGGCGGTGGGAGCGGTGCTGTGGCTCGACATGGCGCGCATCGTGCGCGGCCAGGCGCTGTCGATCCGGCGGCAGGAGTATGTCCAGGCGGCCGAAGCCATGGGCGTCGGCCAGCGCGGCATCCTGCTGCGCCATGTCATCCCCAATCTGCTCGGACCAGTGGTGATCTACATGACGCTGCTAGTGCCGCAGGTCATCATCCTGGAAAGCTTTCTGTCCTTCCTCGGCCTTGGCGTGCAGGAACCGATGACCAGCTGGGGCGTGCTCATCTCCGTCGGCGCCAAGAACATCGGCACCGCCAACTGGCTGCTTTTGTTCCCCGCCTTCTTCCTCGTGTCGACGCTGTTTGCGCTGAACTTCGTCGGCGACGGCCTGCGCGACGCGCTCGATCCGAGAGACCGATGAAGATGGGACCGATAAAGATGGGGACCGATAAGATGGGGACCGTTGCGATGGAAACGCCCGAAACGATCCTCAGCGTCAAGGACCTTCGCGTCCGCTTCCGCACGCTCGACGGCGCGGTCGAAGCGGTCAAGGGCATCAACATCCACGTCAAGGCAGGGGAAACCGTTGCCGTGGTCGGCGAATCGGGATCCGGCAAGAGCCAGACCATGATGGCGGCGATGAGCCTGCTGGCGTCCAACGGCGAGGCGACGGGTCACGTCGATTATCGCGGCCGCAACCTTTTGACCATGAGCAAGCCCGACCTCAACAAGGTGCGCGGCGCCAAGATCAGCATGATCTTCCAGGAGCCGATGACCTCGCTCGATCCGCTCTATTCGATCGGCAACCAGCTGATCGAACCGATCCGCAAGCACCGCGGCCTGAACGCAGCCGAGGCACGGAACGAGGCGCTCAAGCTGCTGCGGCTTGTGCATATTCCCGATCCCGAGCGGCGGATGAAATCCTATCCGCACGAAATGTCGGGCGGCCAGCGCCAGCGCGTCATGATCGCCATGGCATTGGCCAACGACCCCGACATCCTGATCGCCGACGAGCCGACGACGGCGCTCGACGTCACCATCCAGGCGCAGATCCTGGTGCTGCTCGCCGAATTGCAGCGCAAGCTCGGCATGGCCATCGTCTTTATCACCCACGATCTCGGCATCGTCCGGCGCTTTGCCGACCGCGTCTATGTCATGCGCTATGGCGAGGTGGTCGAGGAAGGCGAGGCGGAAGCACTTTTCGCCAACCCGCAGCATGCCTATACCAAAATGCTGCTGGCGGCCGAACCGACCGGCACCAAGGCGGCGCCGCCGCCCAGCGCTCCGGTGCTGCTGGAGGGCCGCAATGTCGAAGTGACCTTCAAGATCGGCGGCGGCTTCCTTGCCGGCGAACCGCTGCTGCTACGCGCCGTCGATCACATTTCGATCCGGCTGAAGCGCAACCAGACCATCGGTATCGTCGGCGAGTCCGGTTCGGGAAAATCGACGCTCGGCCGCGCACTTCTGCGCCTGTTGCCCAGCGACGGTGTCATCCGCTTCGGCGACCGCGACATCTCCACCGCCGACCGCCATGCGATGCGGCCGCTGCGACGTGAGATGCAACTCGTCTTCCAGGATCCGTTCGGCTCGCTGTCGCCGCGCATGACCGTCGGCCAGATCATCACCGAAGGGCTTCTGGTGCATGAGCCGAACCTGTCAGGCAAGCAACGCGATCAGCGCGCCGTCGAGGCCTTGCTCGAGGTCGGCCTCGACCCCAACGCACGCAACCGCTACCCGCACGAATTCTCCGGCGGCCAGCGCCAGCGCATCGCCATCGCGCGTGCCGTGATCCTGAAGCCCAAACTGGTGGTGCTGGACGAGCCGACTTCGGCGCTCGACCGCTCGGTGCAGAAGCAGATCGTCGAATTGCTGCGCAAGCTGCAGGCCGACCACGAACTGTCCTACCTCTTCATCAGCCACGATCTCTCCGTGGTGCGCGCCATGGCCGACTACATCATCGTCATGAGGCAGGGCAAGATCGTCGAGGAAGGCCCGACCGAACAGATATTCAGCAACCCGCAGGCCGCCTACACCCAGACGCTGATGGCTGCGGCGATCGATGTCACGCGCTTCCGGCTGAGTGCTTAAGGCGTGACGTTGAGCAGATAGTCAGGGTAGGGCCAGTTCGCTTAGCCCGCTGACCTGGGACATCTGTTGGCTCTTGTCGCGACAATGGCCTCTTGCCGCTGCTTCAGCAGTTCGATTCTGGCCGTCTCACGCTTGGCCACTGCGCTCTTCACGCGCGTGCCGCCGAGCAGCCAGTTCGGCACGCTGGTGTTGGCGACCTTGCCGCGGGTGATGGCGGTTTGCGAGATGTCGCGCGCGGTATCGCCTACGGCGGTGTTGAGCTCGGCGCATGTCATGCTGTCGTATTTCGCCGGGTTCACCGCGCTGCCCAGCGATGAGCAGCCTGCCGCCAGGGACAAAGCGAGCAGCGCTGACAGCCGGCTTGAAATCAACAAATTCATCTTCCGCAAACCTCGTTCCGGCCGCTGTCTCGGCGGCATTCCTATTATCGAGGTAGCGCGGAAGGTTGTCGCGTCAAAACACCATGCTGACAGCGACGCCGACGCGGCCGGTTTGCATCAAGCTATCTTGTGGGTCGGGAGAACAAACACCTAAGTGTCTGTTTTTTCTGGTCGGAGTGGCAGGATTTGAACCTGCGACCCCCTCGTCCCGAACGAGGTGCGCTACCAGGCTGCGCTACACTCCGTGACCAGACCGCGGGCTTATAGCTGCCGCATACCGTTCCTGCAAGCGGCAATGGCAGCGCTTCTGTCGCATTTCGTTGGCTTTCGTTGGGCATCGCCGCAAAGCTTGGCTTTCCCTCCCGGGATAAACCCGGCTTAAAGCCTTGTGTGCTAAGTCGCAGCCCCGATAGATCGTGTTTTCGCCATCTGGAGCTTTGCTGCCTTGCCCCTGAAAATCGTAGGCGACGCCCGGCCCAACAGCTTCGAATTCGAAACCGAAGCGCTGATCAAGGCGTCCGGCTTTCGCGAATACGACGCGCGCTGGTGGTTTGGCCATGCCGGTTCGACGCAACCGCCGGACCTGAACCTGATCGGCGTCCAAGCGTTGGGCATGGGCCTGGGCACTTTGATCCGCCGTCTTGGCGCGGGTCCCGACATCGTCACCGGGCATGATTTCCGTTCCTATTCGCTTGCCATCAAGCTGGCGCTGGTTTCCGGCCTGATGGCTGCGGGCGCAAAGGTGAAAGACATTGGCCTGGCGCTGTCGCCCATGGCCTATTTCGCCCAGTTCGCGCTCGACGCGGCATCCGTCGCCATGGTCACGGCATCGCACAACGAGAATGGCTGGACCGGAGTCAAGATGGGTGCGGCGAGGCCGCTCACCTTCGGACCGGAGGAGATGAGCGCCCTGAAACAGATCGTGCTGTCGGGCGATTTCGATCTTGCCGGCGGTGGCTGCTACGAATTCGTCTCCGGTTTTCGCGAGACCTATCTCGACGATCTGGTGAGCGACAAGCGCATCGCGCGAAAGCTGAAAGTCGTGGCCGCTTGCGGCAACGGCACCGCCGGCGCCTTCGCGCCACAGGCGCTGGAGCGCATCGGTTGCGAGGTGATCCCGCTCGATGTCGAGCTCGACCACACTTTTCCGC
This sequence comes from Mesorhizobium sp. L2C066B000, assembly GCF_000502335.1. Taxonomy (NCBI): domain Bacteria; kingdom Pseudomonadati; phylum Pseudomonadota; class Alphaproteobacteria; order Hyphomicrobiales; family Phyllobacteriaceae; genus Mesorhizobium; species Mesorhizobium sp. L2C066B000. The sequence continues at coordinate 99,255 of NZ_AYWZ01000009.1, read as the reverse complement.
GCTATAACCCCAACCCCGAAGACATGCAGATGCTGCACGCCATCCGCGACAAGGTGCTGGAGACCGGCGCCGATGTCGGGCTGGGCTTCGACGGCGACGGCGACCGTTGCGGCGTGGTCGACAATGAGGGCAACGAGATCTTCGCCGACAAGGTGGGCGTCATGCTCGCGCGGGACATATCAACCCAATACCCCGGCTCGACCTTCGTCGTCGATGTCAAGTCGACCGGCCTGTTCAACACCGACAGCGTCCTGCGCGCCAACGGCGCGAAGACAGATTACTGGAAGACCGGCCATTCCTACATCAAGCGCCGCGTCGCCGAGCTTGGCGCCGTCGCCGGATTCGAGAAGTCGGGCCATTTCTTCTTCAACCCGCCGATCGGCCGCGGCTATGATGACGGTCTCATCACGGCAATAGCCATTTGTGAGATGCTCGACCGGAACCCCAGAAATTCGATGGCCGATCTCTATCGCGCGCTGCCGCTGACCTTCGGCACGCCGACCATGTCCCCGCATTGCGCCGACGATGTGAAATACGGCGTGGTCGATCGGGTGGTGGCGGACTTCCAGGCGATGCAGCGCGCCGGCAAGACTTTTGCCGGCCAGAAGATCGCCGACCTGATCACCGTCAACGGCGTGCGCGTCGTGGCTGAGGACGGCACCTGGGGGCTGGTGCGGGCGTCATCGAACAAGCCGGAGCTTGTCGTGGTTGTCGAAAGCCCGACATCGTCCGACCGCCGCCGGCAGATGTTCGAGGCCGTCGACGCCGTGCTGCGCCGCAGCCCCGAAGTCGGCGCTTACAACCAGACGTTCTGATTGGACCTTTCATGAGCGAGCGCATCGTCAGTTTTGTCATGAGCGGCGGTGTCGGCTCGCGGCTGTGGCCGCTGTCGCGCGAGGACAACCCGAAACAGTACCACGATCTTTCCGGCGACGGCTCGATGCTGGCCAAGACACTGCGCCGGCTGACGGCGCGGCCGGAGGGCGAAACGCCGATCTTCTTGATCGCCGCCGAGCGCCATGCCGAGCGCGTGCATGCCGACCTTGCCGGCCTCGACCTCGCCGGCGGTGGCCCGCTGTTCGAGCCGACCGGGCGCAACACGGCTGCCGCCGTGGCGCTGGCCGCGCTGCGCACATTGTCGGAGTTCGGCGACAGCCTGGTGCTGGTGGTGCCGTCAGACCACGAAATCGCCACGCCCAAGCAGTTCTGGCAGAGCGTCGAGGCGGGCAGCCAGGCAGCGCTTGCCGGCCGTCTGGTGGTGTTCGGCATCAAGCCGACGCAGCCCGAGACCGGCTATGGGTATATCGAAGTCGCAGCCGAAAGCGGCGGCGTCTTCGACGTGTCGCGCTTCGTCGAAAAGCCCGACCTCGCCACTGCGCAGAGCTATCTCAGTGCGGGCACCTTCTACTGGAACACCGGCATTTTCCTGTTTCGCGCCGGCGCCATGCGCGACGCCTTCGCCACCTTCCAACCCGACATCTGGCAGGCCACCGAAACCGCCTACAAGGCGGCAACGAGCGACCTGTCCGGCCTCTATATGCCGCTCGACCTCTACGCCGCCATCCCGTCGAACTCGATCGACTACGCCATCATGGAACGGGCCAAGGACATCGCCATGGTGCCGGCCGGCTTCCGCTGGAACGACCTCGGCTCCTGGCAGTCGCTGCTCGATGTCGGCCCTGCCGACGCCAAGGGCAATGTCGTCGTCGGCGATGTCGTCGCCATTGATTGCGAAAACTCCTACATCAGAAGCGACGGCCGGCTTTTGTCGGCAATCGGTATGAAGGATGTCGCCATCGTCTCGACGGCGGACGCCACCTTCGTCGCCCCGGTCAGCCACAGCCAGCACGTCAAGAAAATCGTCGAGCAGCTGGAAAAGTCGGGCCGGCTGGAAACCAGGTTCACGCCGGCACACGACCGCGTCATCGAGAGCGGCGCCTGGCGTCGGCGCGTGCATCACTGGCTGTTCGAGGAGACCTTGCCGCTGTGGTCGACTTCAGGCGTCGATGAGCGTCATGGCGGTTTCCACGAGGCGCTCGGCTTCGACGGCGAGGCGCTGTTGAAGCCCAAGCGCATGCGCACGACGGCGAGGCAAGTCTACGCCTTCGCCGTTGCCAAGGCCCGCGGCTGGGACGGTCCAGCCGATCGCCTGATCTCCCATGGCATCGCCTTCATGGCCGGCAAGGGCCGCACGGACCGGGGCGGCTGGGTGCGCACGCTCAATGTCAACGGCTCCGTCGCCGACCCAACCGAGGATGCCTACGACCATTCCTGCGTGCTGCTGGCGCTGGCGCATGCGCATATGTGCGGCGATCCGGATGCGCTGCGGCTGGGCCAGGAGACCTTCGTGTTCCTCGACGCGCATCTCGAGGACAGCCGCATGACCGGTTTCCTCGAGACGTCGGACGGGGAGGGCGAGCGGCGCTCCAACCCGCATATGCATCTGCTCGAGGCCTTCCTCGCCTGGTATGAGGCGACCGGCGACCGCACCTATCTGCGCCGCGCCGCGCGCATCATCGACCTTTTCCGCAGTCATTTCTTCGATGCCGAGAGCTGGACGCTGGGCGAATATTTCGACGCCGGGTGGAAGCCGGCCGCCGGCGAGAAGGGCACATGGACCGAGCCCGGTCATCATTTCGAATGGGCCTCGCTGCTCACCGATTTCGTCGCCCGCAGCGGCCAGGGCGAGTTGAGCAATTTTGCCCGCAAGCTCTACGCCTCGGCCATCGCCAACGGCCTCAACCGCGCCACCGGCCTTGCCTACGGCGCGGTCTCCAGACAGGGCCTGCCGCTCGACCTTGTGTCGCGGAGCTGGCCACAGGCCGAAGCGATCAAGGCGGCGATTGCGCTTGACGGTTCAGGTGGTCCCGACCTCAAGCCGGAAATCGAGGCGCGCGTCGGCCGCCTGTTCCGCTGGCACATCGATCCGGCCCCGCTCGGCCTGTGGATTGACCGCATCGACGAACGCGGCCGCTCCTTGGCATCGGACGTGCCGGCCAGCATCTTCTATCATCTGGTCTGCGCGCTGACGCAGTATCTGGACGGCACGGCGCAGAAGGGGTGAGGCGTTGGAGCTGCCAATCTCCCCCCTTGCGGGGGAGATGCCTGGCAAGGCAGAGGGGGGTGCTGTCCCGCCGACGTCTCAGCTACTCGAAGATCAGACCAAAGGTGGCGATCCGTCACACCCCCCTCTGGCCTGCCGGCCATCTCCCCCGCAAGGGGGGAGATCAGCTGTCACTTCGCTTTCAACCCTCAATACGGGCTCGCCACGTCCCCGGTCTCGACATACACCGCCTTCAGCTGCGAATAGAGCGCTAAAGCCGCCAGCGAGTTCTCGCGCCCGATGCCGGATTGCTTCACCCCGCCAAACGGAATTTCCACTGGCGTCAGATTGTAGGCGTTGATCCAGCAGGTGCCGGCCTGCAGTTCGGCGATCACCCTATGAGCGCGCTGCAGGTCGCGGGTGAAGACGCCGGCGGCGAGGCCGAATTCGGTGTCGTTGGCGCGGTCGATCACCTCGTCCTCGCCGTCGAACTTCAGCACGCTCATCACCGGCCCGAAAATCTCCTCGCGCGCAATGCGCATCTTATCGGTGACACCGGTGAACACGGTTGGCTCTACAAAGAAGCCGCCATCGAACCCTTGCAGCGACGGCACGTTGCCGCCGCAGGCGAGCGTTGCTCCATCCTGCCTGCCGGCCGCGATGTAGGAAACGACCTTCTCCTGCTGCGCCTTGTTGACCAGCGGCCCCATCTGCGTCTCAGGATCGAGCGGATCGCCGATGCGGATCTTTTTCGTCCGCTCGACCAGCCGGTCGACGAAGCGGTCATGGATGCCGCTCTGCACGAAGACGCGCGTGCCGTTGGAGCAGATCTGCCCGGTCGAATAGAAATTGCCGAGCATGGCGCCGCCGACGGCGTTTTCGAGATCGGCATCGTCGAACACGATCAGCGGCGACTTGCCGCCGAGCTCCATGGTAGCGTGCTTCATCTTCGAGCCGGCGAGCGACAGCACCTTGCGGCCGGTCGGCACCGAGCCGGTCACCGAAACCTTGGCAACGACATCATGGCCGACGAGGCCGGCGCCGACATCGCCATAGCCTTGCACGACGTTGAACAGCCCGTCGGGCAGGCCCGCCTCTGAGTAGATCTCGGCCAGCGCCAGCGCCGACAGCGGCGTGTTTTCCGAAGGCTTGAATACCATGGCGTTGCCCATGGCGAGCGCCGGAGCGGATTTCCAGCCGGCGATCTGGATCGGACAGTTCCAGGCGCCGATGCCGACGCACACACCGAGCGCCTCGCGGCGCGTATAGGCAAAAGGTCCACCAAGATCGATCGCATCGCCGTTGAAGGCGGCAACCGCGCCGCCGAAATATTCGAGGCAGTCGGCGGCCGATAGTGCATCCGCCACCAGCGTCTCCTGGATCGCTTTGCCGGTGTCGAGCGTCTCGATCCGCGCCAGATCGGCGTTGCGCGCGCGCAAAATGTCGGCGGCGCGGCGCAGGATGCGGCCACGCTCGACCGGCTTCATCCGCGCCCAGGCCGGTTGTGCGGCCCGCGCAGCTTCGATGGCGAGTTCCAGCACGTTCGGCGTCGCCGAATGCAAGGTGGCGATGACCTCGCCGGTCGCCGGATAGATCACCGGCAGCGGCGCGCCGCCTTCGTCCTCGATGTAGCGGCCGTTGACATAGTGCGATGCCGTTGGCTGGGCGCGCATATGAATTCTCCAATGGTCTTGGCCGGACAATGCCCTATCGATCCGCCACCTGCCAGCGCGGATTGATCCAGGGTTCCTGGTTGGACGGCGCCAGTGGCGTGCGGCCGAGAATGTGGTCGGAGGCCTTCTCGCCGGTCATGATCGACGGCGCGTTGAGGTTGCCGTTGGTCACCCGCGGGAAGATCGAGGAGTCGGCGACGCGCAGGCCGTCGACGCCGATGACCCGGCACTCCGGATCGACCACGCTCATGATGTCGTCGGCGCGGCCCATCTTGCACGTGCCGCACGGGTGGTAGGCACTCTCGGCATGATCGCGGATGAAGGCGTCGAGATCCTCGTCCGACTGGACGTGCGAACCCGGCGAGATTTCCTTGCCGCGAAAGCCGTCAAAAGCCTTCTGGCCGAAGATCTCGCGGGTCAGCCGGATGCAGTGGCGGAACTCGGTCCAGTCGTCTGGATGCGACATGTAGTTGAAGCGGATGACCGGCGTCGCTTTCGGGTCGGGCGAGCGCAGCGTCACCGAACCGCGCGACTTCGACCGCATCGGCCCGACATGCGCCTGGAAGCCATGCGCCTTAGCCGCCGCCTTGCCGTCATAGCGCACCGCCGCCGGGATGAAGTGGTACTGGATATCGGGGTAGTCCACACCGGCCTGCGAGCGTACGAAGGCCGCGGCCTCGAAATGGTTGGTGGCGCCGAGGCCGGTCTTGAAGAACAGCCACTGCGCCCCGATCAGCGTCTTGGAGAATGGGTTGAGAACCGAATTCAGCGTGATCGGCTGGGTCGATTCTTGCTGGATGTAGAGCTCCATATGATCCTGCAGATTGCGGCCGACACCGGGCCGGTCGGCCACGACCTGGATGCCGTTCTCCGTGAGATGCGCGGCCGGGCCGATACCGGATAGCATCAGGATCTTGGGCGAATTGATCGACGATGCGGCGACGATCACCTCACGTCGTGCCTTAACGAACTGAATCTGTTTGTGAGCTTCGATCTCGACTCCGACGGCACGCTGATTCTCGATGATCACCCGGCGGGCGAAGCCTTTGACCACGCTGACATTTTGCCGCTTGAGAGCCGGCTTCAGATAGGCTGATGCCGCCGACCAGCGGCGGCCGTCGCGTATGGTCTGCTCCATCGGCCCGAAGCCTTCCTGCTTCGAACCATTGTAGTCGTCGGTCAGTTCGAACCCGGCTTGGCGGCCGGCCTCGACAAAGGCGCCGTAGAGTGGATTCTTGCGCGGGCCGCGCTGGACATGCAGCGGGCCGCCGTGGCCGCGCCAGCCGTCCTCGCCGCCGTCACTGTCCTCCATGCGCTTGAAATAGGGCAGCACGTCGGCGAAGCCCCAGCCGGCCGCCCCCTGTTCGGCCCAGTGGTCGAAGTCGCGTGCATGGCCCCTGACATAGACCATGCCGTTGATCGAGGACGAGCCGCCGATCACCTTGCCGCGTGGCGTCGCCAGCACGCGGCCGCCGAGATGCGGCTCCGGTTCGCTGGCAAAGCCCCAGTCGTAAAGGCTCATGTTGAGCGGGATCGACAGCGCCGACGGCATCTGGATCAGCGGCCCGATATCGGTGCCGCCGAACTCGATGACGATGACCGAATGCTTGCCGTCTTCCGACAGCCGGTAGGCCATGGCCGAGCCGGCCGAGCCGGAGCCGATGATGACGAAATCTGCTTCAAGCATGGTTCACATGCGCCCATCGTTCATATGCGAAATAAAATCGGCGAGAGAGACATTGCCGCCGGTAGCCATGACCAGGACGGTTTTACCCGCCACATCCACCTTGCCGCCGAGCAGCGCCGCCAGCGACGCGGCGCCTGACGGCTCAAGCACCAACTTCATCCGCTCGAAGGCGATCTTCATCGCTTGCCTAACCGATTGGTCGTCGACGGTGATGCCGCGCACGCCGGCGGTCTTGACCGCCGCGAACGGCGCGTCGCCCGGCCGCCGCGACATCAGCCCGTCGCAAATCGATTTCGGCGCGATCGGCATGGTCTCGATGGCGCCATGCGCTAGCGATGAACCCATGCCGTTGAAGCCTTCCGGCTCGACGCCGATGATCTCGGTTCCCGGCGACAGATAGTGGAAGGCGAGCGACATGCCGCCGATCAGTCCGCCGCCGCCGACCGAGCAGAACAGAAGGTCGGCGCTGGCGTCCTTTGCCTCGAGTTGTTCGAGCGCTTCGAGCCCGGCGCCGGCCTGGCCGGCAACGATCTCCGGATCGTCGAATGGATGCAGCAACGCCAGCCGTTCGGTCTCGGCAATCTCGCGGGCCTTGGCGGCTGCGACCTCTTCACGGGCGCGCTCGCCATGATCGGTCAGCACGACGCGCGCGCCATAGCCTGCGGTCGCATCGCGCTTGGCGGCCGGCGCGTCGAGCGGCATGACGATGGTGACGGGAATGCCGAGCGCCTGGCCGGCGGCTGCCAACCCTTGCGCGAAATTGCCGGAGGAGTAGGCGACGACGCCTTTTATGGCCTCATCCGGCGACAGCCGCTTCAACCGCCAATAGGCGCCGCGCACCTTGAACGATCCCGCCCATTGCAGCGATTCCGGTTTGATGAAGACGCGGGCCGCACCCGTCTCCTTGGCCAAGGCTGTCGATTCCAGCAAAGGCGTGATCTGCGTCGCCTTCGACGTCACGGCATAGGCCTGTCTGAGGTGCTCGAGGGAGGGGACAATTGTCATCATTCGCCTCGCGGAAAGCGTTTCTGTTCCTCGAGATTGTCGAGGTTCATGTGGTTGCGCATGTAGCGTTCCGACGCCTTCTGCAGTGGCTGGAATTCCCAGGGGTAATGCGTGCCGTTGCGCAGCGCGGGATAGACCACCCAGCGCCGCGCCTGGCTGGTACGCACGGCGGCGTCGAAGGCGGCCATGTCCCAGCGCGCTCGTACGGCTCCCGTGAAGGCCGCCACCAGATCGGCATGCGCCGGATCGGTGGCACGATTGGTGCGTTCTTGCGGATCGGCTTCGAGATCGAACAGAAGCGGCGGGTCGATCTCGCAATGGATGAATTTGTAGCGGCCGTCGCGGATCGCCACCAACGGCGCGGTGGAGCCCTCGGCGGCATATTCCATCAGCACCGGCGCGCTGCGCGGCTCGCCATCAAGCAGCGGCAGCAGCGACTGCCCGTCGGTCCACGGTGCGATGGCGGAGATGTCGATGCCGGCGAGGTCGCACAATGTCGGCGTCACGTCGAGGTTGGAGACCGGCGCCTCGATCAGCCCTGCAGGAATGCCTTTGCCGGCGATCATCAAAGGTACTCGCGCCGAGCCCTCGAAGAAATTCATCTTGAACCACAGGCCGCGCTCGCCAAGCATGTCGCCGTGGTCGGAGCAGAACAGGATGATGGTGTCGTCCAGCATGCGCGTTCGCTCCAGCACTGACATCAGCTCGCCGACCTTGTCGTCGAGATAGGAGATGTTGGCGTAGTAGCCGCGCCGCGAGCGGCGGATCTGCTCCGGCGTGATGTTGAAACTGTCGTAGTCGCTGGCCCGGTAAAGCCGTTGCGAATGCGGGTCCTGATGGGCATAGGGGATGAATCCCACCTCCGGCTCAAGCGCCGGACAGTCTTCATAGAGATCCCAATATTGCCGCCGAGCGACATAGGGGTCGTGCGGATGGGTGAAGGAAACCGTCAGGCACCAGGGCCGGCTGGCCTCGTCCTCGGAGGTGCGGGCAAGATCGTAGAGTTTTTGCACCGCGTGGAAGGCGACCTCGTCGTCATACTCCATCTGGTTGGTGATCTCGGCAACGCCGGCGCCGGTGACCGAGCCCAGATTGTGATACCACCAGTCGATGCGCTCGCCGGGCTTGCGGTAATCCGGCGTCCAGCCGAAATCGGCGGGATAGATGTCGGTGGTCAGCCGCTCCTCGAAACCGTGCAACTGGTCCGGCCCGACGAAATGCATCTTGCCCGACAGGCAAGTGTAGTAGCCGGCGCCGCGCAGATGGTGGGCATAGGTCGGGATCGAGGAAGCGAATTCGGCGGCGTTGTCATAGACCTGGGTGCGCGACGGCAATTGCCCGCTCATGAAGGCGGCGCGGCCCGGCGCGCAAAGCGGCGAGGCCGTGTAGTTGTTCTGGAAGCGCGCGGCACGCGCGGCCAGCGCCTTGAGGTGCGGCGCATACAGGAAGTCCGCCGGCCCGTCCGCAAACAGCGTGCCGTTGAGCTGATCGACCATGACGATCAGGATGTTGGGTCGCCTTGATATCACTGAGGCTGTCACTGTGTCTGTCGCCCGCCGAGTTTGATTTCGAGATAATCTTCGACCAGCGCGATCGCGGTTTGAGCATCCGGCACGCCGTCCTTCAGCGCGCGCCTGATGTACAGCCCGTCGATCATCGCCGCGACCGCTTCCGCCGCGCGGTCGGCTTCGTTGCGCGGCAGTATGCCGATCAGTCCGCTCATCAGGTTGGACTGTAGTCGCCGCGCATAGACCCTGAGCAGCCGGCGCAAGGCCGATGATTTCTGGGCCTCGACATAAAAGGCGAGCCAGGCGGCAATGGTTTCCGGTCGGAACTGGATGTCGGAGAAGTTGACGGCCACAACCGCCGAGACGCGTTCGCGCGGCGAGCCGGCCGATTGCAGGGCGCGCCGCATGTCGATGGTCAGCTCGGCCAGTATGTGCCGCATCGTCGCCAGAAGGAGCTCGTCCTTGGCGCCGAAATAATGATGGGCGAGGGCTGAGGATACACCGGCACGGCCGGCGATCTCCGACATGGTCACATCAAGCGAGCCGCGCTCGCCGATCGCCGAGATCGTCGCGTCGATGAGCGCCTTGCGGCGCAACGGTTCCATTCCGACTTTCGGCATTGGGAGATCCAGATCAAAACAGAGATTATTTTTTATTGACGGATCAATCAATAAAAAACTCGCGCTCGGATCAATCGATCGTGTCGCTCTGGCCCATCCCTTGGACTGGAAAACGGTTCACTGTTGAACAATATTAGAGGGTGATGCCGCGCTATGACATGTTAGGCTTGCGGCGAACGGAGGTTGCCATGACCGGATGCATCGTCGGCTGGGCGCATTCGCGCTTCGGCAAGCTTGAAGGCGAGACGCTCGAGGGCCTGATCACAAAGGTCGCGGTCGACGCGCTCGACCATGCCGGCATTGGCCCGGACGAGGTCGACGAGATCGTGCTCGGCCATTTCAACGCCGGCTTCTCCCCTCAGGATTTTACCGCCAGCCTGGTGCTGCAGGCCGATGACCGGCTGCGCTTCAAGCCGGCGACGCGGGTCGAGAACGCCTGCGCCACGGGTTCGGCAGCGGTCCGCCAAGGCATCCGCGCCATCGACGCCAATGCCGCCCGCATCGTGCTGGTGGTCGGTGCCGAGCAGATGACGACGACGCCCGGCCCCGAGATCGGCAAGAACCTGCTCAAGGCTTCCTATCTGCCGGAAGAGGGCGACACGCCGGCCGGTTTTGCCGGCGTCTTCGGCAAGATCGCACAGGCCTATTTCCAGCGTTATGGCGACCAGTCGGATGCGCTGGCGATGATCGCCGCCAAGAACCACAAGAACGGCGTCGACAATCCGTACGCGCAGATGCGCAAGGATTTCGGCTACGAATTCTGCCGCCAGGAAAGCGAGAAGAACCCCTTCGTCGCCGGTCCGCTGAAGCGCACCGACTGCTCCCTGGTTTCCGATGGCGCCGCCGCCCTTGTGCTGACCGACACCTCGACGGCGTTGAAGATGCGCCGCGCCGTCGCCTTCCGCGCCAACGAGCATGTCCAGGATTTCCTGCCGATGTCGAAGCGTGACATCCTGTCCTTCGAAGGCTGCGAGCAGGCCTGGAACCAGGCTTTGAAGAAGGCCGGCGTGACGCTCGACGACCTCTCCTTCGTCGAGACGCATGACTGCTTCACCATTGCCGAACTCATCGAATATGAGGCGATGGGCCTGGCCAAGCCGGGCGAGGGCGCCAGGCTGGCGCTGGACGGCACGACGGCAAAAGACGGCAGGCTCCCGGTCAATCCTTCGGGCGGGCTGAAGGCCAAGGGCCATCCGATCGGCGCCACCGGTGTGTCGATGCATGTACTGACCGCCATGCAGTTGACCGGCGAAGCAGACGGCATCCAGGTGCCGGACGCAAAGCTTGGCGGCATCTTCAACATGGGTGGCGCTGCCGTCGCCAACTACGTTTCCATCCTCGACCGGATCAGGTAGAAGCGGCCCGTATATTTCGGGGTGGTGATGACAAATCCGGTTCTGGTCGAAGTCTTGCGCGGCGCGATCGTCGAGAGCGCCCATCGCGGCGCTGTCGCAATCTTCGACGGTGACGGCAAGCCTGTCCTGGGGATCGGCGATACGGCGCGGCCGGTGTTTCCGCGCTCGGCGGTCAAGGCGATCCAGGCGCTGCCGCTGGTTGAAACGGGTGCCGCCGATGCGTACGGCTTCGGCGACCGCGAACTGGCGCTGGCCTGCGCTTCGCATTCGGGCGAACCCGCGCATGTCGAACTGGCGCAGGCGATGCTGGCCAAGGCCGGGCTCGACAAGTCGGCGCTGGAATGCGGCGCGCATTGGCCGTCGAGCCACGACGCGACGATCGCACTGGCCCGCACAGGCGTCTCGCCGAACGCACTGCACAACAATTGCTCGGGCAAGCATTCCGGATTTCTCTGCACCTGCGTGCACTCAGGGATTGCCCACCAAGGCTACGTCAAGGCAGGCCATGGTTTGCAGGAGATGGTGCGCGACGCCATGCAGGCGGTGACCGGCGCTGCCCACGATGCGGATCACCGGGCAACCGATGGCTGCTCGATCCCCACCTATGCCGTGCCGCTGAAAAGTTTTGCCCTTGGCTTTGCCCGCATGGCGACGGGCAGGAGCCTTGGCCCTGAGCGCGCCAAGGCGGCCAAACGCCTGCTGTCTGCCTGTATGGCCGAGCCTTTCCTGGTCGCCGGCACCGGCAAAGTGGATGTGGCGCTGATGCAGGCCGCGCCCGGCCGCATATTCGTCAAGACGGGCGCCGAGGGTGTCTATTGCGCTGCCGTTCCGGAGCTTGGCCTCGGCATCGCGCTAAAATGTGATGACGGCGCCGGCCGCGCCGCCGAGGTGATGATTGCCGCTGTGCTGGCAAAACTTCTCAGCGCCGACGGCGCACTGGAGGCGAACCTTCTGGAGCGGGCCAATCCGCCGATCGAAAGCCGCATCGGCGCCAAGGTCGGCTCGCTGCGGCCGACGACGGCGCTCAGCTGACCCTGTTTCGCTCGACCGTCAGATGCGCATAGCCGCTTACGCTTGACCGCGCGAGGTCGCCGGTCGCCGGTTCGGCCCAGCGCTGGCCGATGATGGCGCCGTTCTTGGCGCCGTCGATGACGTTGTCGGAAATGATGGCGTTCCCAGCGCCTTCTACCACAGTGACGGCGATGCCGGTTCCGGCCTGACGGATGATGTTTCCCGTCGCCACAACATTGCGCATATAAGCGCCCCAGCCGATCTGCATGCCGTAGAGCGGCGCGTTCTCGATGACATTGCCCGAGACGGTGGTGTCGGCCTCGACGCTGATACCGACGCCGAAGCCCGGCGCGTCGGCGGGGTAAGGGCCGGCGGTCGAGAGGTTGCGCACGATGTTGTTCGAGCAGACACCCATACGGCCGCCCTCGTTGAAATTGACGATCGAGATGCCGTTAGCGGCACCATCGACGATGTTGTTGCCGATGATGGCGCCTTCGAAGGAGAATTCGGAATAGAGCGCCGTTTCGCCCGACCGCGAGCAGGTGTTGCCGGTCATCTGCAGATTGCTGGAACTGTTGGCGCGGATTGCCGAGAAGGCGCAGTCCGAGACGATGTTGCCGGTGACCGAGACATTGCCGGCACGGAATGCGTTGATGCCATTGCCGTTCTGCCCGGTGCCGCCGCTGCGCGCGCCGATCCGCTGCACGCGGTTGCCGCTGACGATCGTGCCGTCCTCGGCCTGCTGCCAGCGATGGACAAGAATGCCGCCATTGCCACAGTCGGATACGGCATTATCGGATATCGCCAGGCCAGCGGCCTCGACGGAGTAGATGCCGGCGTCCGCAGCCCCCGAAATCTCGGAGCGCTCGACGCGGCCCGACGCATGCTCCAGCGCCAGCCCATGCTTGCAGCTGCCGGTGATCGTGCAATTGTCGATGACGAGATGGGCGACGCGGCGCAGGTCGAGCAGGCCTTGCGCATCGTCGGCCAGCCCGCCGTTGGCGCCGTCGAAGACCAATGCGGTGAACTCTATATGCTCGGCCTGTTCGGCCGTCAGCAAATGGCCATTGCCGCCATAGAGGATGCGCGAGGCGCCCGGCACGCCCGAAAGCCTGACGCGGGCGGGCAGGGTCAGGTTGGACACGACATAGGTGCCCGGCGGCAGGAACACCGGCGCATTGCGCTGGCTTGCCTCGGCTAGCATCCTGGCGAAGGCCCTGCTCTGGTCGTCCGGTGCGTCCGGCTCCACGCCAAGCTCGGCGGCATTGATCGAGCCAAGCGCTGCCGTCTTCGCCAAGGCGTTGTCCAACGAAAGGCCGAGCACCGCAAAGCCGACAGTCCCCTTGAGAAGCGTTCGTCTGTTCAACATCGGCACAGATCCCTGCGATGAAACGGTTCTTCGCAGGAATTGGGCCAGCCGCATAGGCTCCGCTCCGCCGTAGCCCGGTCAATGATCGGTCAGGCAACTGGCTTGTACAGTCGCCGAAGCGGGCCTAAGTTTATCCGATGAGCAGGGCTTTTACCCGCGAGGAAGACAGCGAAAACGCCATTGCCGGCATCGGCGAGCGGCCGATCAGCCAACACCGCAATCTGGTGACGGAGCGCGGCCTGGCGATGATCGAGGACAATCTGGCCGATCTGCGCGACATCTTGGCGAAAGCCGAGCGAAAAGCCGATCGCGAGCGCATTGCCGTTGTCTCGCGCGACCTGCGCTACTGGACAGCGCGCCGCGAAAGCGCCGAGCTTTCCGTGCCGGAACCGGGCAGCGATCAGGTGCGCTTCGGCATGGGTGTCACGCTGGAAGGCGATGACGGCAAGAAAGTGCACTGGAAGATAGTCGGCGAGGACGAGGCCGACCCCTCAAAGGGCAGCATCTCACACGTCTCGCCAATGGCCGTGGCGCTGTTCGGCAAGAAGGTCGGCGACGTCGCAAGCGTCAACGGCAAGGAATGGGAAATCCTCAAGCTGTCGGACGCCTGACGCCAGCTCACCCTATTTGCACAGCCAGCTTTCGCAACGCGGGCTCATACTTGTCCATGACATCGCGAGCAGCACGTATTTGCCGTTCGACGTCGTCACACGGCACCGGCCTTAGGATGATGCCGTCGTCGGTTTCGATGATCTGGAGTTCATCGCCCATTTGCAGGCCCAAGCTGTCGAGAGTTTCCCGCGGCAGGATTACAACGCCCGATCCGTCCTCAAGTCCGTGAATGATGGTGTTCATAGCTATACCATAGGTTGCGCCCGATATTGTAACGCAACTTTGATAAGCAGTGCAACTGTTTCAATCAGCTCGCCAGCAGCCGGTCCAGCAACCGATCCGCAGCCTCCGGGATAACCGTCCCTGGCGGGAAGATTTCCGCGGCACCCGCTTCCAGCACTGCGCCGTAATCCTGCGGCGGGATGACGCCGCCGGCGACGATCAGTATGTCGGCGTGGCCGAGCTTCTTCAGCGCGTCGCGTAGTTCGGGGATCAGTGTCAGGTGCCCCGCCGCCAGCGACGAGGCACCGATGATATGGACGTCCTGCGCGACCGCCAGTCTCGCGATCTCGTCGGGTGTCTGGAACATCGCGCCGACCGTGACGTCGAAGCCGAGATCGGCGAAGGCCGTGGCGATCACCTTCTGGCCACGGTCGTGGCCGTCCTGTCCCATCTTTGCGACCAGGATGCGCGGCTTGCCGCCGGACTTCTTCTCGAAAGCTTCGAGCTTCTCCAGCAATCGGTCGACCGTCAGATTGTCGCCAAGCGCATTGCGATAAACGCCGGAGATCGTTTGCACCGAGGCGACGTGACGGCCAAAGACCTTTTCGAGCGCCAGCGAGATCTCGCCGACCGTGGCATAGGCGCGCGCGGCGCGGATGGCAAATTCCAGCAGGTTTTCGTTACCCTGCGCAGCGCGGGTCAGCGCATCGAGCGCGCTCTCGACCGCGCCGACATTGCGCGTGCCTTTCAGGTTCTGCAGCTTCGACAATTGCCGGGCCTTGACCTCGGCATTGTCGATCTTCAGCACGTCGACGTCGATGTCGTTCTCGGGGCGATGCGCGTTTACGCCAACCAGTATCTGCTCGCCGGAATCGATACGCGCCTGCGTGCGCGCCGCCGCTTCCTCGATGCGCAGTTTTGGAATGCCCTGTTCGGTTGCCGCCGCCATGCCGCCAAGCGCCTCGACCTCTTCGATATGGGCGAGCGCACGCGCCGCCAGATCGTGCGTCAGCCGTTCAATATAGGCCGAGCCGCCCCACGGATCGATGATGCGGGTGGTACCGGATTCCTTCTGCAGGATCAGCTGCGTGTTGCGGGCGATGCGGGCCGAGTGGTCGGTCGGCAGCGCCATCGCCTCGTCGAAGGAGTTGGTGTGCAGCGACTGGGTGTGTCCCTGCGTCGCCGCCATCGCCTCGATCATGGTGCGGGTGATGTTGTTGTAGGGGTCCTGCGCCGTCAGCGACCAGCCGGAGGTCTGGCAATGGGTGCGCAGCGACAGCGAGCGTTCGTCCTTCGGTGCAAAATTCTTCTGCATCAGGGTCGCCCACAACAGGCGCGCCGCGCGGAGCTTGGCGATCTCCATGAAGAAGTTCATGCCGATCGCCCAGAAGAAGGAAAGCCGCGGGGCGAAACGGTCGATGTCGAGCCCGGCGGCGACGCCGGCGCGGGCATATTCGATGCCGTCGGCGATGGTGTAGGCGAGCTCCAGGTCCGCGGTCGCGCCGGCCTCCTGCATGTGATAGCCGGAGATCGAGATCGAATTGAACTTCGGCATGTGCTGGGAGGTATAGGAGAAGATGTCAGACACGATCCGCATCGAGGGCTTCGGCGGATAGATGTAGGTGTTGCGGACCATGAACTCCTTCAGAATGTCGTTCTGAATGGTGCCGGCGAGATCCTTCTGCGCAACGCCCTGTTCTTCGGCCGCAACGATATAGAGCGCCATGATCGGCAGCACCGCGCCATTCATGGTCATCGACACCGTCATTTCGTCGAGCGGGATGCCGTCGAACAATTGCCGCATGTCGAGGATGGAATCGATGGCCACGCCCGCCATGCCGACATCGCCTGATACACGCGGATGGTCGCTGTCATAGCCGCGATGGGTGGGCAGATCGAAGGCGACCGAAAGGCCCTTTTGGCCGGCGGCGAGATTGCGCCGGTAGAAGGCGTTGGATTCCTCGGCCGTCGAGAAGCCGGCATATTGCCGGATCGTCCACGGCTGCTGGACATACATGGTCGGGTAGGGACCGCGCACGAAGGGCGGCATTCCCGGATAGGTGTCGAGATGCGGCAGCCCCTTGAGATCGCCCTGGCTGTAGAGATGCTTGACGGCGATGCCCTCCGGCGTCAGTCGCTGGCCTTTGACCTCGACCGGCGCTCGCCGTGGAGCCGACCAGCCAATATGGCTGAAATCCGGGATCACTGTGCGGCCCCGATTGCCTGGTCGATGCGGACGGGAAACAGCGCCTCGCACACCGCCACGCCCTCTGTGAAAGGCGGCCGCCGCTCAGCCGCCAGCGTCTCGACCGGGGCATCGTTTTTCAGCGGGTAAAGCGTGGTGCCGATGATTGCCCGTTCACCCGACCGGTAGGCCCCGGCGCGGCGCTCGGATGCTGCCTTCACGCGCTTCTGGATATGCCCTTGCTGGAGGCTTGCCAGAACGCCGCCTTCCGCTTCGATCCGCTGGAACTCTTCCCACGCCGCTTCGCACAGGCCCAGGGTCACCGCCTCGACTGCGCCCGACCCAAATGCTGGGTCGGCGACATGGTCGATATGGCTTTCATTGGCCATGATCAACTGCGCATTGCGGGCGATGCGGCGGGCAAAGCCGGCCGGCAGCCCGAGGGCGATGGTGTGTGGCAGGATGGAGATCGAGTCCGCGCCGCCTGCTGCCGCTGCAAAGCTGGCGATGGTGGTGCGCAGGATGTTGGTTTCGGCATCCGCCGCCGTCATCATGCGGAACGACGTCTCGGCATGGATGTTGGCTGTCGATGCCGGGATGGAACAGGTTTCCTGGATACGTGCCCACAGCCTGCGCAACGCCCGGACCTTGGCCATGGACAGGAACTGGTCCTGGTCGACGCTCAGCGCAAAGCCGATATGGGGAGCGGCATAGACAAGCGGCTGGCGCGCATCCTCGAACATCCTGAGGTAGGACACGGCGGAAGCGAGCATGGTGCCGAGTTCCTGCGCCTCCGTGGCGCCGGCATTGTGGAACACCCGCCCGTCTGCCTCCAGCAGCACACCCGGCACGCCCAGCGAGAAGAAATGCGCCAGCGATTGCGGCATCGATGCCTGCAACGCCTCGATCGACATGCGCAGCCGGCCGGTTCCGGCAAAGATTGCCGCCGGGTCGATGCCGAAGGAAAGGTTCAGCTTTGCCGGGTCGGAGCGGCGCTTGCTCAGGAACGCCACCAGCCAGTCGGCAACGGCACGGCTCCAGGGATGGGCGTCGATGCGGATCTGCGTGCGGTTGAGCGGTACGCCGTCCAGCACCGTCTCCAGCGCCTGCGCCGTCCTCGGCAGGCCATAGCCGAACGCATTCGGAGCACCCTCGAAGACAAGCGACAATCCCGTCGCGCCTTGTGCCACATCGTCCAGGGCCTGCGCCTTGGCGCGGCCGATATCGGGATCGTCAATGCGCTGGCTGACAATCCAGGGCAATTTGGGGTTGGCGCGCACAAGCGGCTCGGCGCCGCCGGCGCGATCGTAGAGCGGTTCGATGCGAATCTGATCGTCAGTATGCGAGACCAGTTTTTCCTCGAAGGAGGCGCCGGCGAGCGCCTTTTCGGCCAAGGCCAGCCAACGCTGGCGCTCGACATCAGCGGGTTCGACAGTCCTGGTCAAGGCTCCGGCGCCCATCCATGTTCCTCGTTTTTATGCGGCCGCACCAGCGTCAGCCGTCCAGTCTACGGTTCCCTGCCAGATATCGCAATGCAATGCGCTTGCGCGGTTGGGATTCGCTTCCCTGACATAGGGCAGCCTGCGTGGACGAACCATGGAACGATTGCCAAACAGCGGCAAAATCCGCAAGTTCCAAAAACCGATTTGGAGGATTGGTTCAATTTAGACGATTGGCCCAATCTGGATGAATAGCCAACTGGATGGATAGCCCAATTGGAGAATAGCATTGTCGCTGCGCAATGGCCTGACTATACCCTGCGGCACGGCCACAGGCTTTTAACACATCAGTTTGCGGAGACATGGTCATATGGCTGACGACACCAGCATTTTCCTCGGCGCCAGCCGCAAGCCCGACGACAGCTATCAGCGCGCCGAACAGCTCTTGCTGCAATATGGGAACCGCCATGGCCTGATCACCGGCGCCACCGGCACCGGCAAGACAGTCAGCCTGCAGATCCTGGCCGAGGGGTTTTCCAATGCCGGCGTGCCTGTGTTCTGCGCCGATATCAAGGGCGACCTGTCCGGCATTGCCATGATGGGCAAGGCGCAGGATTTCCTGGTCAAGCGGGCCGAGCAGGTCAAGCTCGACCCTTATGACTTCCAGGAATTCCCGGTCATCTTCTGGGACCTGTTCGGCGAGCAGGGCCATCCGATCCGCGCCACCGTCTCGGAAATGGGGCCGCTGCTTCTGTCGCGGCTGATGAACCTCTCCGAAGCGCAGGAAGGCATCATGAACATCGCCTTCCGCATCGCCGATGAGGATGGCCTGCTGCTGCTCGACATGAAGGACCTGCAAGCGCTGCTGGCCAACATCGCAGCGCGCGCCGACGAGATCAGCTCGCGCTACGGCAATGTCACCAAGCCGTCGGTCGGCGCAATCCAGCGCACGCTTCTGGTGCTGGAACAGCAGGGCGCGGCGCATTTCTTCGGCGAACCGGCTTTGCGCATCGCCGACATCATGCGCACCACCCGCGACGGCCGCGGCGCCATCAGCGTGCTCGCTGCCGACAGGCTGATGATGAACCCCAGGCTCTACGCCACCTTCCTGCTCTGGCTGATGTCGGAACTGTTCGAGCAATTGCCCGAGGTCGGCGATCCCGAAAGGCCGAAGCTGGTGTTCTTCTTCGACGAGGCGCATCTGCTTTTCGACGAGGCGCCGAAGGTGCTGATCGACCGCGTCGAGCAGGTGGTTCGCTTGATCCGTTCGAAAGGCGTCGGCGTCTATTTCGTCACGCAGAACCCTTTGGACATCCCTGAAAAGGTTCTCGCCCAGCTCGGCAACCGTGTGCAGCACGCGCTGCGCGCCTATACGCCGCGTGAGCAGCAGGCGGTCAAGACCGCCGCCGACACCTTCCGGCCCAATCCCGATTTCGACTGCGCCACCGCCATCACCCAGCTCGGCACCGGCGAGGCGCTGGTCTCGACGCTGGAGGTCAAGGGCGTGCCGTCCATGGTGCAGCGGACATTGATCCGGCCGCCATCGTCCAGGCTTGGCCCGATCACGGCGGACGAGCGCCGCAAGCTGATCGACCAGAGCCCGGTCGCCGGCCAGTACGACCAGACCATCGACCGCGAATCGGCCTTCGAGATGCTGCAGAAGAAAGCCAGGGATGCGCAGGACGAGCAGGCGCAGCAGGCCGACAGCGGGCGCTCGCGCTGGACCATTCCGGGCTTCGGCAATGACGATCCGCCGCCGCAGCAATCAGGCGGTCGCCGCGCCCCGGCGCCGCGCCCGTCCAACCGCCAGACGGTGGCCGAAGCCGCGATCAAAGCGGTGGTGCGCTCGGTCGGCTCGTCGGTCGGCCGCGCGATCGTGCGCGGGATTCTGGGCAGCCTGTCCAGGGGGCGGTGAAAAGTGTCAGCCAGCCCGCCTCGGACATGATCAGCGGCCAGAACATCGCCATCGACGGCGGTTGGTAAGGGATGGCCGGCCTCCTGGAACTGCGCGACGACCGCGCCCGTCTGGTCCTGGCGCCGCAAAAGGGCGCAGGGATCGCCCGCTTCGACGCACTGGTCTGCGGCGCAACGGTGCCGCTGCTCCGCCCCGACGATGGCACCGGCGCCTCCGGCTGCCAGCTTCTGGTTCCCTGGTCGAACCGCATCTCAGGCGGCGGTTTCGCCTTCGACGGCCGCTTCCATGCGATCGAGCCGAACGTGCCGGGGGAGGCCTTTCCAATCCATGGCGACGGCTTCCAGAGGGAGTGGCGGATTGCCAGCCACAGCGCCACCGAGGCGGAACTGGTCCTCGACGCCGGTGAAATCGGCCCCTACCGATATAAGGCGCGGGTCGCCTATGCGCTGCATGACGGGGCCTTGCATGCCACGCTCACGGTGGAGAATCGCACCGGCATTCGCCTGCCTTACGGGCTCGGCTTTCATCCCTGGTTCCCGCGCAGCGTCGGAACGACGCTCGAGGCGAAGGCGGCGCGGGTCTGGCTGGAGGACAAGCATCATCTGCCGGTCGGCGTCGCGCCGGTGGCCGATTACCCCGCGTGGAATTTCTCGAACGCCTCCCTGCTGCCGCGAAGCTGGGTCAACAACGCCTTCGACGGCTGGGACCGCCGCGCCAGGATCACCCGGCCCGAGGACAGGATCGCCATCTCGCTCACCGCCTCGCCATTGCTCGACGTCTTCATCCTCTATTCGCCGTCGCAGGATGCCGATTTCTTCTGCTTCGAGCCGGTGTCGCATACCGTCGATGCGCATCACGGCAAAGGGCTGACCCCGCTTGAGCACGGCGCTACACTGAGTGCAAACATGCGCCTCGATTGGCGTTCCGCTGCTTCGCTCTGATGCGTCATGTGCACACCCACTCGCGGATCTTGCATTTTTGTCCGTTCCGCTCGCACGCCTGCAGTGTCAGGTCTTCGGCATCCCGGCGTGTTTGCGCCGTCTCGGCGCCCCAACTGGTCAGCCGCCCTTCCGGCTTCTCGCCTACGGCGAGGGCGCCGCAATGCTTGTAGGGAAAGCCGGTATTGTCGTCGTCATCCCAATGGCGATGATTGCGGAATACGCTGACCACGGCGCAGCTGCCGCCGCCGGCGTTCTGGCAATGCTTCAGCGCGATGTCCATCGCCTCCTGCCGCTTGTCGGCGCCCCAAAAGAAGCCGTGCTTCTCGTCGGGGCTCGAATAGGCGATCGCAGCCCAGATGCCTCTCTCCTCCTGGGCCGGCGGCTCGGGCACGTCCGCCGCCGGGGCTAGGTCCGCCGCGCCCAGCCGCCCGGCGCAAAGCAACAACATGCCGATCGCCGCAATGGCGGAATTCACCCTCATTGTACGCCTCCTTGTTTTCCTGCTGCCGAGGCCACGGAAATGACGACGCAGCTGTTGCCGGTTGGCAGCAGCATCGCGTTGCCCCCTCCATTGGCGAGTTCATAGACGCTGATTTGTCCAAGATTGTTGGCAAGCTTGCTGTCTTTCGGAAGCAGGGCCGGAACATCGGCGCAATTGGCCGCGAATGGCGCCACCCTGACCATCGTACCTTCGCAAACGGATGCGGTGGGTGCTGCGAACACCAAGCCTGCCGCCGGGCCGCTGTAGCCCTGCGTGGCGTAGTTCATGCCGACCAGGGCTTCCACGAGGTGTTTGTCGGGGGCCTCGTTGTTCCAGATCGACTGGACGCTGTACGTCGTGCCGGTCGTCAGCATATGCCCAAGGGCCGGGAAAATGTTGGAACAAGACTGCAAGCCTGCCTCTTTGGCATGCTGCAGAAACGGCGTTTCGGCCAGAGCCGGATTGGGCTGGTTGGTCTCCGCGACCGCCGGCTGCGGCAATAGATTGTGGAGCAGGTCGTAGCGCATGGCCGCGAAGCCGGCCGCGGCGACGACGGCAATGGCGAGCAAGGAGAAGACAGCGGTCTTCGCCCGGTTTCGTTGCGGTCTGCTCCGGTCTTCGATGCCGACCCGGACAGCACCCTTTCCCTGGTTGCGGGACATTATCCGGTCATGGATCGATTGCTGGTTCATCGCGATTGCCTCGTCAATTGATCGCCGCAACGGCCGCGGCCAAGCCCTTGAGGGTTGCGGTTACGTTGATCGTCCTGCCATCCGTGGTCGGAAAGGAGATGACGGATGCCGCGGCCTTCGAAATCTGTTCGCGCATGATCGGACCAACCGGCAGCATGCCGACGCAGACGGCCTGATTGCATCCGTCGAGTTGAATTTTTATCGGCTCCTTGCGCCCCTCGAACGTCAGCGAGACAGGAGCGTCGCTCTTGGCGATCGGCGGGGCGCGCAAGATCATGTAGGGGTTGCCTTCCTTGGTGGCGGCAAGCGACCAGCTGAACGCAACCTGTCCTGCCTGGTCCTCAATGATCTGGGTGACATTGCAGACCTTTTGGCGCGCCTTCAGGTTCTCGTCGCAGATCAGCGTCCAGTTCTCGAACGGACGGGTGGTCCGTTGATATTCGCCAAGCTTCGCATCCGCAGGGATCGCTACGTCGGAAGGTTTTACCCTGTAGCCGGAAGGGATCGCTTCCTGCCCGGCCGCTAACGGGCCGGACAGGAGCATTGACGTCATGGATATCGCGACAGCAAGGACTGCCTGCCTGATCATGGCCGGGCTCTAGTTCAGCGTAAGGCTGACGCCCGCGCCGACACCCCAGTGTCCGCCTGCCGTCGTACCGGACAGGTTCGCTCGAACACGTCCTTCCTCGCTGGTGTAGCCGGCGCCGAAGGCCAGGGCGCCTTCACCGCGCCAATAGCCTCCGCCGGCGGCCACGCTCAGCTTGCCGGGACGATCGTCATAGCGCAGCGAGCCGGCCGCCAAGCCGATTGCCGCAGCCTGGCGCGCCTCGCCCCTGACCTCTCCCATGTCCATGTTGAGCTGGCTGAGTTTGGAGTCCGCATACGCATTGGCTTGCTGCAGCGTGGTGGCCGCCACCTGGTTGGTGTAGTTCTTCGAATTGTCCAGGTTGAGTGCTAACCCGCTGTTGAACTGCTGAACATTGACCGCATCGGTGTTGGCAACGCCCGGCCCGACATTGTGGATGACCACCGGCGTGTTCGGGTCGCCGCCGGCAAGGGTAATCGAGTTGGACTTGTTGCCGTTCCCGTCCTTGTCGTACTGGACGGCGAACTGGTTGAGGTCGCCGACGCTACCCTGCATGGCTTCGACCGCCTGGTTGGTGGCGAAGAGCTGGCTGCCGTTGATGGCGTCGGTGGAGGTGCCGCTGATCCGGCCCGCCGCGACATTGGTGACGGTGCGCTCGTTGCCGACGGTGCCGACGCTGACCGTGCTCGTCGGAGCTGTTCCGGCGAAGGTATAGGCAACGCCGTTGATCGTGGTGCCGGTGGTGGCGACCGCCGCCGCCGTCGTCGAGCCCGCGCCGAGCGCGACGCTGCCCGGCTCGTTGGCCTTTGCGCCGGCGCCGAGCGCCACCGCCTGCGCTCCGTTGGTGGTCGCGTTGGTGCCGAGGGCGATGCTGTCGGCCTGGTTGACGGTCGAGTTCTGGCCGATCGCAATGCCTCCCGGCGCCGTCTGCTGCACGATGGCGCCGTTGCCGATGCCGATGCCATTGTCGCCGTTGACGGTGGTGCGCGGACCGACCGCAACCGAATCGACGCCGACCGCGAGCGAATCCGCTGCCGTCGAATTGGCGTGGAAGTACAGGCTCCCCGTCACCGCGAACGAGCTCAGCGCGCCCTTCAACTGGCGAAGCGTGACCGCATCCTGGTCCTGCGTGCCGTCGGCCACGTTGATGATCTGGCGATAGGAGGTGGAGGTGCCGACCGAGACGGCGCCGAGCAGGCTCATGTCCGCGGTGTTGTAGGGAATGAGGCCGGTGCCGGAGAGGATCGATCCCGAGACGGGCGCGACCGCCCGGTCCGAAACCGAGCCGGCGCCGAGCGCCACGCCGCCGATGACGCTGGCCTGGGTGTCGCGGCCGAGCGCCAGCGCATTGTCGGCGCTCGCGGTCGCCTGGTAGCCGAGGGCGGACGAGCCGATCCCTTGCGCGAAGGAGTCCGCGACGGCGAGCGTCCGGTCGTTGGTGCGCACATAGCGTATGCCGTCGCCATTGGCGTCGGTGTAGGCCAGCGAGGTGTCGCCGGTAATGTTGCTGATCGAATTGCCGAGATTGGTGATGTCAGCCGTGTTAGCGGCAATGTCGGTCGTGTTCTGCGTCACCTGCTGGTTGGTNATTGCCGAGATTGGTGATGTCAGCCGTGTTAGCGGCAATGTCGGTCGTGTTCTGCGTCACCTGCTGGTTGGTCGCAAACAGCTGCGAACCATTGACCGCATCGGTCGAGGAGCCGCTCAACTGCCCGGCCGCGACGTTCTGGATCTGGCGTTCGGCGCCCACCGAGCCGACCGAGAATGCACCCGCGGGCGTTGCGCCGGCGAAGGTGTAGGCAACGCCGCCGATCGTGGTGCCGCCGACAGCCGTCGTCACGGTCGACACCGCATTCGCGCCGATCGCCACGTCGCCGGCATTGTTGGCGACCGCGTTCGGGCCGATGGCAACGGAATCCGTCCCCAGCGCCTGCGAATCCGCCAGCGTCGAATTGGCGTGGAAATACTTGATGCCGCCGCCCGTGCTGATGCTGTTGATCGTGTTGCCGAGACTGGTGATGTCGGCGGTGTTGGCGGCGATGTCGGTCGTATTCTGCGTCACCTGCTGGTTGGTGGCGAAGAGCTGCGAGCCGTTGATCGCGTCGGTCGACGAATTGCTGAGCCGGCCCGCCGCGACATTGGTGATGGTGCGTTCCGCGCCGACCGCGCCGACGCTGACGGTGCTTGCCGGCGTCGTGCCGGCGAAGTTGTAGGCGACGCCGCCGATCGTCGTGCCGGCGGTGCCGACCGCCGCGGCGGTTACCGAGCCCGAGCCGAGCGCCACGTCGCCGGCGTTGCTGGCGTTGGCGAGGGCGCCCAGCGCGATTGCATTCTGGGCGCCGGCATTCGCTCCTACGCCGAGAGCGGTCGCTTGAAAGGCGGTTGCAAACGCGTTCTGGCCGATCGCGGTGCTGGACGTGGCTGTGGCATTGGCGTTGGCGCCGACGGCGGTGCTGTATTGGCCCGAGGCCTTGGAGATGTATCCCATCGCCGTTGCGTCAAGCGCCGATGCGACGGCGCCGCTGCCGAAGGCCGAGGCGTTGGCGTCGGAGGCGCTCGAATTGGTGCCGGCCGCGATGGCGTTTGTCCCCGTCGCGGTCGCGACTGGTCCGATAGCAACGGAGTCCGTGCCCGTTGCGGACGAGTCCGCCGCCGTCGAATTGGCGTGGAAATACTTGATGCCGCCACCGGTGCTGATGCTGTTGATCGTGTTGCCGAGATTGGTGATGTCGGCGGTGTTGGCGGCGATCGCCGTCGTGTTCTGCGTCACCTGCTGGTTGGTCGCAAACAGCTGCGAGCCATTGATGGCGTCGGTCGACGAATTGCTGAGCCGGCCCGCCGCGACATTGGTGATTGTCCGCTCCGCGCCGAGCGCGCCGACGCTGACAGTGCTCGTCGGCGTCGTGCCGGCGAAGCTGTAGGCCGTGCCGCCGATCGTCGCGCCGCTGGTGCCGACCGCCGTCGCGGTCACCGAGCCCGAACCGAGCGCTACGTCGCCGGAGCTTGCCGTCGCCGTCGCGCCGTTGCCCAGCGCGACATTGCCGGCAAGGCCGGCTGCACCCGCCGTCGAGCCATTGCCCAGCGCCACGGAGCCTTGCCCGACGGCCTTGTTGTTGTTGCCGATGGCAACCGCGCCTGCGGCTTGGTTTGCGGCGGTGGCGGTTGCCGTGCCGTCGCTGTTGGCGATGTTGTTGGCGCCGCCGGTGAAGGCGCCGGTGCCGCTGGCATAGCTGGGATCGCCGATGGAGACCGCGCCGTTGCCAAAGGCTGTGTTGCCGGCGCCGATGGCGACAGCCTTGCCGCCCGTCGCCGTTGCATTCGTGCCCACTGCAACAGCGTCGGCGGAATTGGCGACCGCCGCATTACCGATCGCCACGGCGTTGGTGGCGCTGGCCTTGGAGCCGATGCCGAGCGCGGTGCTGGCAATCCCGCTGGCGGCGGCGCTGACACCGGCGGCAAGAGAATTGTCTCCCGTCGCATTCGCGCCGGAACCGAACGAGGAGGCGTTTGCGCCGCTGGCGACAGCCGTGTTGCCGATCGCTGTGCTGGCGGAGCCACTCGCAACCGAGGTAGCACCCATCGCCGTGGCGAAAGCGCCCGAAGAGAGCGAATTGGTACCGATCGCGATGCTGTTGGGCACAGCCGTGTTGGCCTGAACGCCCGCCTGCGCGCCCGTGCCGAATGCGATGGACTGGTTGCCCCATGCACTGGCTCCTCTACCCACCGCTGCGGCGTTCGTTCCCGTTGCTTTGGTCAGGACGCCAATGGCAAGGGCGTTTTGCTGATTTGCTGTGACATCCGTGCCAAAGGCGATGGCGCCTTGGGCCAAGGCCCCTGACCCCGCAACGGTGCGCGCGCCGATATTGATAGAGTTGATATCGGACGCGACCGACTGGAAGCCTATCGCGATGGCGTTTTGACTGCCTGCATTGGCGTTGGTACCTTGGGCAAGGGAATCGATTCCGCTCTGGGTTGCTTGATATCCAAGCGCCATACCGCGCAGGCCACTAGCACTGGACTGATAGCCCATGGCGTATGCGTATTGGGCGCTGGCTACCGACCCGTAGCCAGTGGCGAACGCATAATTGTTGCTGGCCGTGGCGCCGACACCGACCGCGGTGGAGTTCGATCCCGAAGCGTGGGAGTTTGTGCCCAGTGCGCTGGCCCCGGCCGCAGTGGCGTCGGACTGAACGCCAATGGCTACCGTATTGATGTTGTTTGAAATCGCGCCGCCGCCGATCGCCACCGCGCCGCCGGTGCCTGTGGCCTGCGCATCCTGGCCGATTGCCACTGCGTATTGCGTTGACCCGACAGACCGGGTCCCGATCGCAACAGCATTGAGCTGAGAGGCCGTCGCGGCCGGGCCGATAGCGACTGAGCCACTGGCGGTCGCGGTGCCGCCGCCGGCGGCATACTGCGCGGACGCCGGGGTGGCGATGCTCCCGAATGCGATTGCACCCAGCGCCGCTGCCGCAATTGCCGCTGCCCAGCGTGCCAAGCCCCAGACATTTGCGTCGCATGCCGAGCACGCGGCACGCGTTGCGCAGCACCGCCATCAGGCGGCGCCGCACCGAGCGGCTGTCGGCCGCGCCCGCGATCCAGTTTCCGACAAAGCTTGAAGAAAGTTCGATCCTTCTCCGCCCCTCGACGCGTCTGGTCATGCTAGTTTTTCCTCGCAATTGCCGAGGCGCCCTGATGTGCCGCACCATTCGCCTCGGTGGCCAAAAAATCTTCGAAATTGCGCGTCTTCTCCCGCAACGAGAGACCAACCTTCGCGCCTTGTTTTTCAATCAGCTGATAGGCGCTCGCGACCCATGGCTGCGTCGGTTCTGGAACCGTATGCAGTGCAGCCTCCGTCCGTTCCGGCGGCAGGCTTACCGCCACCAGCGCGCGGCAGAGATCGAAATGAAATCCCGGATCGCCTTCACCACAAGCCGGAGAGGTCAGTCCAAGCACGAAACAGGCCAGGAGATGGTCGAGTTCCGCAGCGCTGATCCGGCTGGCGTATTGGCGTTGCAGTGCAGCCCAGGCCGCTTCGGCCTTAGGCGCGAAGACCTCGATTTCCGCGAATTGAATGTCCATGGGACAATCCGACATGCTGTATCATCTGGTTGCTCCCCCGCCCCAAATGACTTCCATCGCGACCATGAGCACATTCGCGGTGCAGGTATTTTGGAATAATCCGGAATCTTTGTAGGAAAATCCGGTATTTGGTCCCTGCGCGACAACTGTGACTGCTCTGCCACACAACCTTCGACTATACTGAAGATCAATCGAGGTATCGCCGCGGACAATCATGCGCGCCGCAACAGTCGTTAACGTTGCAGCTTCACCTGCCTGGGGGTTCTGTTCCGGTATCTGGACATGGTGACTGTCAAGTGGCTCTGGTCCGAGAATCCACTGAGATGAGCGACTTCCGCAATCGACAGGTCGCTCTCGATGAGAAGTTTTTCGGCGAAATCGAGACGCAGCCGCAGCAGGTATTTGTGCGGCGGCTCGCCAAAGGTCTTGGTGAATGCCAGGATGAAATGGCTCGGCGAAAGGCCACAGAGTGCGGCCAGCTCGGCCACCGCGATCTTGCTGGAAAAATTTACCTCCAGGAATTCGCGCACCCGCCGGGCGCTGCGGTTCGACAGACCGCCCTTTGGGGCTTGTGGCAACTTTCGCGCTCCTGCGTAGTTCCGAAGCAAATGGACGCCGAACATGGTGACCAACGAATCCACATAGAACTCGTTTGGAGTTTCCCGATCCGTCAGTTCCGCCTTCAGCAACTGCGCGAGTTGCAGCGCCTGAAAGTCGACGGTCCCGAACGGCGGCGGTTGAAGCTCGGCATGGCCGGTGTCGAATTCACGCGTTGCCAGCTCGAAGAGACTCTCGGGGGTGAGCGCCACGATTACGCTCTCCGTAGTGGATGACCGGGTCACCTTGCCGCCGAGGTCGGCTGGGACGATCATGATCATACCGACGTCGCCGTCGTATTCGTGGACTTTGTCGCTGCCCAGCGATGCCGCTATCCCTGGTGAGGGTGCAAGCAGAACCGAAGCGAAATGTTCCGCCGCTTTGAATGTGTGTGATCCCGGCCGATGAACGACATGAGCCGCGCCGCCTCGAAACGTGACCAGGTAGCGCCCCGCGCTTTCCGGTATTCCGTCGAAGATGCGACGATCCGCGCGCCGCCGCTCTGTCCCGGCGCTTTCCTGGACGTTGCCTCTATGTTGCATCTTCGTCTCTGCCACTGCTGCGCCGATCAATCCAATCCTGTGCTGTATCGAGGCGCCCAGAATTGACGTTTGCTCCCGGGCGTTCCTTCGAATCCTACAGATGCTGCTTTATATTTCAAAGAAGAATTTGAGCTCAAATGAAAATTTTACCAGGATTTTGACTATAAATTTACAGGTTTGAATTTTAGCCAAGGCTACCTGACTATTTTCCGATCTTATCTTACCATTTTTGCCTAGTTATTGTGCATAGTGTGGCGTCACAATCCAGAGTTGTATTCCGAATATAGATCGCGCGGCCATTGACAGAGCTGGTCGACTATCTGTGATTGCCACGGACGATCCAGCAGCAGTTATCGCCCGAACCATGGCTTCTTTCCCTTGTGCTTCTTCATGGCGGTGGCCAAATGGCCTTGATCCGAAAATCCCCGAGGTAAGCGACTTCGGCGATGGCGACCCTCCGGGAGCGATCCAGGGCTGCGGACAGAGCATATCCCGCTCCCCCGCATGGTTGCTCTTCTGGGATTGGCATTTTCGGGGATTGTGTCGAGGGCGTGCCGATCGACCCGATCGGCGCTTGCGCTGCGTTCCTGAACCTCGCCCGCATTTTTCACTCAGCCTTGCCTCAGCCGCTTTGCCAGCGCATCGAAATTCCGTGCCGTGCAACAGCCAACCCGGAAATCCGGACGGTAATTTGTATCCCCCATAGTCCTGCCCAAAGGCAG
Source organism: Mesorhizobium sp. L2C066B000 (assembly GCF_000502335.1). Classification (NCBI taxonomy): domain Bacteria; kingdom Pseudomonadati; phylum Pseudomonadota; class Alphaproteobacteria; order Hyphomicrobiales; family Phyllobacteriaceae; genus Mesorhizobium; species Mesorhizobium sp. L2C066B000. The sequence goes on along the minus strand of NZ_AYWZ01000009.1, from coordinate 69,968 downwards.
CGTAGCGCATCCCGCGGATAGAAAAAACATTGTAAGTGAAGAAAAAAGTTCGCGCGAGAAAAACATGGCCTGGCTTGGCCGGCGCTACCGAACTATCCGGCTCACGCAGGCCTGCTAAAGATCGCCTCGGCGTTTCTCGTACAGATCCCAGGACAGCTCGACCATGGCCAGAAGAACGTCTTCCTGGCTCCACCCGGCGGCAACCGCCGCCTCGACAATTCCGCGGACGAGCGGCAGCAATTGGCGCTCGCATTCGGCCGACAGGTTGGCCTCGGCGCCGTCGGCAGGCGGACTATCGAAATCAAATCCCACCATCGGCGTTCCCCCGCCATCAATGATCTAATGAAATGTATGTCTCTGCAATCATACTCCCGTCTAATATACATCAATCGGAAACGAAACACAGCAGCGTCGAGATTGACAGGGCATGGCCGCCCCGATTGCAGCGGCTCCATGGTTTGTCTGGACGTCTTTTTTGGCCTCCTGTTGCCGGCATTGCATATCTTGGATGCGAACCCCAGGCATTCGCGTGAAGCTATCGGGATCCTGACGAGCTTTGCCGCATGGAGCGGAACCTGCCGCTTCATGGCATAGATGAAGTCGATCAGGTCACCGGGCCGAGCAGGACCGAGCCATCCGGCACCCCGCCATCGATCGGGATGGCTCTGCGGTTTCCGCTCGCCGCCATCGGCTGGCCTATGTCGGACGTCACGATGACCGGGCTCTTCGACGGCACGCGGTCGTAGAGGTCGATGATGTCCTGATTTATCAGGCGCACGCAGCCTGACGAGACGGATTTGCCGATCGAGTTCCATTCCGGCGAGCCATGCAGGCGGTAGAGCGTGTCGACGTTGTCGTGGAACAGGTAGAGCGCGCGGGCGCCGAGCGGGTTCTTGAGGCCGCCGGGCATGCCGCCGTTCTTGGCGCTGTATTCTTCCAGTTCAGGCTGGCGGGCGACCATCTCATCGGGCGGCGTCCATTTCGGCCATTTCTGCTTCCACTGGACGACGGCGTCTCCCGACCATTCGAAGCCGGCGCGACCGAGGCCGACGCCGTAACGGATCGCTTGGCCGCCTTCGCGCACCAGATAGAGGAAATGGTTGGTCGTATCGACGATGATGGTGCCTGGCCGCTGGCCGGTCGGATCGGGAACGATCTGGCGCAGGAACTGCGGGTCCATCTTCTTGATCGGGATGGCCGGGAGCTCGAACCCGCTGTCGGAAATCGGGCCGTACATCGTCGCATAGTCGCCGAGCGGCGGCTCGTCATAGGTCGGCGGTGGCGGTTCGACCGGCGCCGGCGTCGGTCCGGTGGTGGTGCAGGCGGAGACCGCAATCGAAGCGGCGCCAAGGGCTGCAGCATTCAGAAAGCCGCGACGGCTCAGGCGATAGGGGTCGATTTCGGTCTTCAACATGGTTGCCTTTTTTAAGTCTCGAATCGCAAGAAAGCGTGAATGCCTTCAAGCGGCGCAGTGGTCGGCCTCCCCCAATGCCTGACGCGATAGGCGGTTCCGATTCTGGCCTGAGGGTGGACAAACAAAGGCGAAGCTGTGACCGCCCTGCCACTGTTGCTCGAAGGCAACAGAGTGATCAGCCGCCGGTCAGCAGGCCTTCAAGCGACGGCAGGATCAGCGCCGGCGGGAAATCCCGGTATTCCTCGGGCTGGTTGGCGCGGTTGATCCATACGGTGCGAAAGCCGAATTTCGTGGCGCCGGCGACGTCCCAGCGGTTGGACGACTGGAATGAGACGGCGCCCGGATAGAGTCGCCAGCCCGTCGCCACCATGTCGTAGGTCGACGGGTCGGTCTTGAAGCGCCTGACGGCGTCGACCGAAAAGATATCGTCCAGCACCTGGTCGAGGGCGGCCGACTTGACCGCCGCTTCCAGCATCTCGGGCGAGCCGTTGGACAGGATTGCGAGCTTGGCGCCGGATGCTTTCAGCGCCTTGAGCACGGCCGGCACTTCCGGATAGCAGTCGAGCCGCCAATAGGCTTCGAGCAGCTTGGCCTTCAGTCCCATGTCGGCGGAGGGAACCTTGAGCAGGGCGAAATCGAGCGCCTGTTCGGTGAGCTGCCAGAAATCGGCATAGCCGCCCATCAGCGTGCGCACCCAGGAATATTCCAGCTGCTTGGCGCGCCAGATTTCCGAAAGCAGCGGGCCGTCGGGGCCGATCTCGCCGTCATGACGGCGCACGGCCGCGTGCACGTCGAACAACGTGCCATAGGCGTCGAAAACGTAAGCCGCGTAATGCATGGCGACAGTTTTGAGGGCAGGCGGCGCAAGGTGCAAGCATCGATTGTAGTCTTGATCGCTTTCTTGGGGCGCTCTGGCCTCAACAAAAACCGCTCCATGCCGGTTGACGGCGCCGGTCAAAGCATCTTCCAATGCTTGGCACAGGCAGCTTTGAAGCGGAACCGACAATGACACTGGCGACTGCGGCGCTATCGGCGACATGGACCTTCGTCGACGGCGACTGGTACGAAGGCAACGTCGCCATTCTGGGTCCGCGCAGCCACGCCATGTGGCTCGGCACCAGCGTCTTCGACGGCGCCCGCTGGTTCGAAGGCGTCGCCCCCGATCTCGAGCTGCATGCCGCTAGGGTGAACGCATCGGCGACCGCGCTCGGCCTCGCGCCGTCGATGAGCGCCGATGAGATTGTTGGACTGACCTGGGACGGGCTGAAGAAGTTCGACGGCAAGACAGCGGTCTACATCAGGCCGATGTACTGGGCCGAGCATGGCGGCTACATGGGCGTGCCGGCCGATCCGGCCTCGACCCGTTTCTGCCTCTGCCTCTACGAATCGCCGATGATCTCGCCGACCGGCTTTTCGATCACCGTGTCGCCGTTCCGGCGGCCGACCATCGAGACCATGCCGACCAATGCCAAGGCCGGCTGCCTCTATCCCAACAATGGCCGCGCCATCCTCGAAGCGAAGGGACGCGGCTTCGACAATGCGCTGGTGCTGGACATGCTGGGCAATGTCGCCGAGACCGGAACCTCGAACATCTTCCTGGTCAAGGACAGCCACGTGTTGACGCCGGCGCCCAACGGCACCTTCCTGTCCGGCATCACCCGCTCGCGCACCATGACGCTGCTTGGCGATTACGGCTTCAAGACCACGGAGAAGATGCTGTCGGTGCGCGACTTTCTTGAAGCCGATGAGATCTTTTCGACCGGAAATCATTCCAAGGTCGTGCCGATCACCCGCATCGAGGACCGCGATCTGCAGCCCGGGCCGGTGGCCAAGAAAGCGCGCGACCTTTATTGGGAATGGGCGCATTCGACTTCCGCCGGTTGAGCCGCTAAAAGGCAATTGGCGCTTCATTCCGGAGTTGTTCCAGATCAATGCAGCCCTATCTTAATCCGGTATCCGCACCGGATTTTTCCATGAGGAGTATGACCGATGGCTTTTGAATTGCCCGCCTTGCCCTACGACTACGAGGCCTTGCAGCCTTACATGTCGAAGGAGACGCTGGAGTATCACCACGACAAGCACCACAAGGCTTATGTCGACAACGGCAACAAGCTGGCCGCCGAAGCGGGCCTTGGCGATCTGTCGGTCGAAGAGGTGGTCAAACAGTCGTTCGGCAAGAATGCCGGCCTCTTCAACAACGCAGCCCAGCACTACAACCACATCCATTTCTGGAAGTGGATGAAGAAGGGCGGCGGCGGCAACAAGCTTCCGGGCGCCCTGCAGAAGGCTTTCGACGCCGACCTCGGCGGCTACGACAAGTTTAAGGCCGACTTCATCGCCGCCGGCACAACGCAGTTCGGCTCGGGCTGGGCCTGGGTCTCGGTGAAGGACGGCAAGCTGGCGATATCCAAGACGCCGAACGGCGAGAACCCGCTCGTCCATGGCGCATCGCCGATCCTCGGCGTCGATGTCTGGGAACATTCCTATTACATCGACTACCGCAACGCGCGGCCGAAATATCTGGAGGCCTTCGTCGACAGCCTCATCAACTGGGACCATGTCCTTGAAATGTACGAAGAGGCGAAAGCCTGATCGACCCAGAGAAGCCCCGGTACTCCGGGGCTTTTCTTTCTCAGCTGAAGCAGCAGGCACACAAAATTCGGCAGAATCCGGCCCGCGGACAGGGAATAATCCCGGCCCGCCCTCCGTTAACGTTAGGTCGCGACCCCTCATCATCCTGGAGCCAATTGAATGAGAAAGCTTGTTATCGCCATCTCTATGCTCAGCCTCGCCGCCTCGGCGGCTTTTGCCGACCCGATCCTCGACCGACAGGGACTGATGAAGGAACGAGGCAAGATCGTCGGCGGCCTGTCGAAGATCGCCAAGGGCGAAGCGGACTTCGATGCCGCCGCCGTGCTGACGGCGCTGCAGGCGCTGCAGGTCAACGCGGAAAAGTTCGATGTCGACACGCTGTTCCCGGCCGGCAGCGACAGCGGTGATACCACCGCCTCGCCCAAAATCTGGAAAGACATGGCGGGCTTCAAATCGACCGAAGACAAGTACCTCGCCGACGTCAAGGCCGCAGTCGCCGCCGCCCCCGCCGATGTCGATGCGTTGAAGGCGCAGATCGATACGCTCGGCAGTGATTGCGGCACCTGCCACAAGACCTATCGGGTGAAGAAGAGCTGATCCCGGGCAATGCCCTTGTGGAAAAAATTTGTCGGCGCCGCCCTTGTCCTGGGTGTCGTCGGTGCCGGCGCCGGCTGGCTGTTGTCGGCGCCGGTCAAGCTCGACACTGACACCCTGGCGCAGCTCGGCCCCGGCGACGCCGCCAGGGGCAAGCGCATTTTCAATGCCGGCGGCTGCACCTCCTGTCACGCCAAGCCAGGCTCGCAGGGTGACGCCCGTTTGCAACTGGTCGGCGGCCTCGAGCTCAAGACGCCGTTCGGCACCTTCGTGCCGCCCAACATCTCGCAGGATCCCAAGGACGGCATCGGCGCCTGGACGGTCGAGGACCTTGCCAACGCCATGCTGAAGGGCGTGTCGCCGTCGGGCGAGCATTTCTATCCGGCCTTCCCCTACACATCCTACGCCCGCATGAAGCCGGCTGATATTGCCGATCTCTATGCGTTCCTGAAGACGCTGCCGGCGGTCGCCGGCAAGGCGCCGGACAATTCCCTGAGTTTCCCCTTCAACATCCGCCGCGGCCTCGGCCTGTGGAAGCGGCTCTATCTCAGCAAAGAGCCGGTGATTGCCTTTGCCGATGGCACGCCTGATCCGGTACTCGCCGGCCGCTATCTGGTCGAGGGGCCTGGCCATTGCGGCGAATGCCACACGCCGCGCGACTTCACCGGCGCCACTAGGAAGAGCCAGTGGCTGGCTGGCGCGCCGGCAGCCGAAGGCAGCGGCGTCGTGCCGAACATCACATCGGGCGAGGGCGGGCTCGGTGACTGGTCGGAAGCCGACATCGCCAACTATCTCGAAACCGGTTTTACCCCCGATTTCGACTCGGTAGGCGGCGCCATGGTCGACGTGCAGCGCAACATGGCCGAACTGCCGCCGGGAGATCGCGCGGCAATAGCCGCCTATCTCAAGGCGGTGCCGCCGCATCCCAACGGCTACCCGGTGCGCAGCAAGCCGGCCAAGTGATCCCGGCTACAGGTGGCGATCTACAGGTGGCGATCGCCGAGGAAGTCGAAGCCCGTCTCGAAGAAATGGCTGTAATTGCAGGTCAGTTCCTCGCCGGGTGCGATGTCGCGCAAGGCATAGGTTTCCTCGGGCGAGGAGACATCGCAATTCGGTTCGTCGTCATGGTTCATGTAGCGGGCGTCGTCGGCTTCGAAGACGATGTAGTTCGGATCCCGGCGGTCTGGATAGGAATAACGGTCGAGATAGTTCTTCACCGGGCCGCTCTCGCCTTCATAGGTCTCGACGTCGATGATCCGGTCGAATCTGGGGTCGAGCTTCCAGACCAGCGTGCCCTTGGCAATGTGGTTCCTGGCGAAAACCCCGATGCCCTGGATCGGTGATTTCTCGAGATAGGTGTCGACGAGCAACATAGTGGCCCCTTTGCGTATGTCATGGTCTGGAAGGTGGCGCGCATGGGTAGCGCGCAGCCATTGCAAATGCGAGTGAAAATGAGCAGCCCGGAATTCAAAAAGTGACGACCGGCGCGCCTCGACGGGCGCGCTTTTCGCTTCGACATCAGCGCTGCTGCAAGGCCAGACGAACGCCTAACGCGCAGTAGATGCCGCCAACCACCTTGCCTTGCCATTTCACCACCGACGGATTGCGGCGCAGGAACGTGCCGAGCCGGCCCGCACTCACGGCAAAGACGACTGTGCTGAAAAGGCCGAGCAGAACAAAGATTATGCCCAGCGTCATCAGCTGGAGCATCACCGATCCGTTTTCAGGCCGCACGAACTGGGGCAGGAAGGCGAGGAAGAAAAGCGCCGTCTTTGGATTAAGCACTTCGGTCAGGACAGCTTGACGAAACGCCTTGCTGGCGGAGATCGCGAGTGCGCCGGCAGTAGGGTCGGCCGGTATTCTCTCGATGATTGCGCGGATGCCGAGGTAAACGAGATACGCCGCGCCGATGTATTTTACGACGCTGAACAGCGTTGCCGAAGTGGCGATGATCGCCGAAATGCCGACCATCGCCATGATGGTATGGAACACATCGCCAGCCGCGACGCCCGCGCCCGTCGCGACGCCAACCCTGGTTCCGGAACTCGTCGCTCGCGCGACCGTCAAAAGCGTGGCTGGGCCTGGAATAAACACAAAGCCAAGCACAACCGCTATGTAAGCCGTCAAGGTGGATAGATCGATCATTGCGACGCCTCCGTTGCATTCTCAGCCTTGCCCGTCACCTCAGGTTCGGGCTTGCCCGTAACCTCGGGTTCGGCCTTGCCAGTCACCTTGAGCGCAAAGGAATAGGTGTAGGCGATCTCCTCCAGCCTGGAGAACCGGCCCGACGCGCCGGCATGGCCGGAATCCATGTTGATCTTGAACAGCACCGGATTGTCGCCGCTCTTGCGCTCGCGCAGCCGCGCCACCCATTTGGCCGGCTCCCAATAGGTGACGCGCGGATCGGTGAGGCCGGCCAGCGCCAGGATCGGCGGGTAGTCGTGATCGGCAACATTGTCATAGGGCGAGTAGGCGGCGATGGTATTGTAATCTTCCGCCGACCCGATCGGGTTGCCCCATTCCGGCCACTCCGGCGGCGTCAGCGGCAAGCTTGCGTCGAGCATCGTGGTCAGCACGTCGACAAAGGGAACCTCGGCAACGATGGCGCCGAAATTTTGCGGCGCCATGTTGGCGATCGCACCCATCAGCATGCCGCCGGCCGAGCCGCCTTGCGCGACGATGCGGTCGTGATGGGTGTAACGCTCGGCGACGAGATGCTGCGCGACGGCGATGAAATCGGTGAACGTGTTCATCTTGTGCGCCCGTTTGCCGTCGTCATACCAGCCATAGCCCTTGTCCTTGCCGCCGCGGACATGGGCGATGGCAAAGACAAAGCCACGGTCGACCAGCGAGAACCAGTTGGTGTTGAACGCCGCCGGAATGGCAATGCCGTAAGAGCCGTAGCCGTAAAGCAGGCACGGTGCGGAGCCATCGAGCGGCGTGTCGCGGTGGTGCAGCAGCGAGACCGGCACCAGTTCGCCATCGGCGGCCGGCGCCATCAACCGGCGCGTGACATAATGATCCGGATTGTGACCGGACGGCACTTCCTGGGTCTTCAGCAGCACACGCTCGCGGCTGCGCATATTGTAGTCGAAGACCTGCGCCGGGGTCGTCATCGACGAATAGGTGAAGCGCATGATCTCGGTGTCGTATTCATAGGACCCCGACAGGCCGAGCGAGAACGCCTCTTCGTCGAACGAGATCAGATGCTCCTCGCCGCTGCGGCGATCGCGAACGACGATGCGCGGCAGCCCTTCCTTGCGCTCGAGCCTGACCATATGATCCCTGAAGCCGACCACCGACAGGATCAGCCGGCCTGGCTCGTGCGCCACCAGCTCTTCCCAATTGGCGCGAACCGGGTCATTAGCCGGCGCCGTCATGATCTTGAAGTCCTTGGCGCCGTCGGCATTGGTGAGGACGAAGAAGATGTCGCCGCCTTCTTCCAGATCATATTGCAGGCCAGTCTCGCGCTTTGCCACCAGCTTTGGCTCGGCGAAAGGCTCATCGGCGCGCATCAGGTGATATTCCGAGGTTTCGTGATCGTTGATCCCGATCATGATCCATTCGTTGGAGCGCGTGCCGCCGACATCCATGAAGAAGCCGGGATCGGTTTCCTCATAAATCAGCCGGTCATTAAGGGGGCTGCCGCCGAGCGCGTGGAACAGCACCTTGGACGGGCGATGATTGTCGTCGAGCCTTGTGTAGAAGAAGCCGTCATCGGCGGCATTCCAGACGCCGCCACCACTGGTGGCCTCGATCTGGTCGCTCAGTTCCTTGCCGCTGGTGAGATCGCGCACGCGAAGTGTGAAGAATTCAGAGCCCTTGTCGTCGAACGCCCACAACAGCTTGCGGTGATCGGCCGAATGGTCGACGCCGCCGAGGCGGAAATAGGGCTTGCCCTCGGCTTCCGCGTCGCCATCGAGCAGGATCTGCTCATCGCCGCCATCGCGCGGCATGCGGAAATAGCGGGGCTGTTCGCCGCCAAGCTTGAAGGATGAGCCGTAAGCATATGGGCCATCCTTCATCGGCACCGTCGAATCATCTTCCTTGATGCGCCCCTTCATCTCGCCGAACAGCTGCTTCCGAAGCTCTAGCGTATCGGCCATAAGCACTGCTTGATAGGCGTTTTCGGCTTCGAGATGGGCGCGGATGCGGCCCTCAAGCAGGGAAGGGTCCCTGAACATCGCCTGCCAGTTCTCGGCCCTCAGCCAGGCATAGTCATCTGTGCGGGTAATGCCGTGGTGCGTGTCGAAGACGGGGTGTTTCTCGGGGCTCGGCGGGCTGGCGGTCGGAAAAGCTGAGGTCTTGGTCATTGCGTCTCACTGAAGAAATTACTTGAATGGCAAATGAACACGCCGATCAGCGCGGGTTCAAGGGCCGGGATGTATTGGTTGCGGCGGGCTCGGGAGATGAGCCAAAAGGAGAGGATGATGAATTTCCATATCAACACCGCTGCGGCTCTCGCCGTCGTCGCTTCGACCGTTCTGGCTTTCACCGGCCAGTCTCATGCAACCGCGTTCGCCGCTTGGCAAGTGGCTGGCGTGCCGTTCGGCGACACGCTCAACGTTCGCAAATATCCGTCCGGCACCTCGCAGAAGCAGGCCGCCTATCCCAACGGGACGATCCTGCAGATGACCGGCAAGTGCACCGGCGGCTTGAATCTTCTGGAGATCGCCGGCCAGCCGCACTGGAAACAGAAACAGGCAATTCGCTATCAATGGTGTCAAGTTTGGCACGACCCGGCGCAAAATGGTGGTTTTGTTAGTGGCTGGGTCTATGGAAAATACCTCACGCCGTATTGAATCCGGTCAGATCGAAGATCTTCTTCGGCGTGTTTCGCCAACGCTTTGCAACTTGCGGTTTGGTACGAATCCGACAATCAGCCGCCCAAACCTCGAAGCATAGACCAAGCATCGCTGCCCACTTTATGAGTCCTTGCTGATTTAGCGGTGGTGTGACCTTACGTCATGCTAGTCCTGGTCCGACCAGAAAATATCGCGAAGTTACAGAGTGCACGAAAGATTGAAGCTGAAGAGCGACTATTCGATGAATATCGTTGAATATAGCGCAAGATGCGAATTGACTTACTTTGTCTGTGGGCTCATTAAGATGCCCGGACGCGAATCCATGAAGCTCTTCCCGCGTGAAATTCGCGCCATGCCCGATCTTCCAAAAAGGGCGCAAACAGAAACATCCTTCGTTGGGGCCTAAACCATGGATATCGTCGAAACACCTTCCAGAAATAGCGATGCGCTGATCGAGCTGACCGCCGATGTGGTGGCAGCCTATGTCAGCAACAATCCCGTGCCGGTCGGCGAATTGCCGAACCTTATCGCTGATGTCCATGCCGCTCTCGGGCGCGTGGGCGGAGCAAGCGAACAGCCTCTGGCCGACAAGCAGAAGCCTGCGGTAAACCCGAAGCGCTCTGTTCATGACGATTACATCGTCTGCCTTGAAGATGGCAAGAAGTTCAAGTCGCTGAAGCGCCACCTGATGACCCATTACGGTCTGACGCCCGATGAATACCGCGAGAAGTGGAATCTCGACGCCAGCTATCCGATGGTTGCCCCCAACTATGCCGCTGCCCGTTCGCAGCTGGCCAAGAAGATGGGCCTCGGCCGCAAGCGCAAGGGGCGGTAACACCGGCTCCAATGGACAAGATCAACGGCGCCCCTTACGGCGCCGTTTTTGTTCCTAGAACAATTCCAGGAAAACTGCCGAGCGCTTTCCCTTGGAATTGCGTCGAAAGAAGAGAAGATAGAGCAATCAAGCAGTCTGCTTGAGAGCCATCTCGGCGTCCCGCTTGACGCGCTTGACCATCGAGCGCAGGCCATTGGCCCGCTGCGGCGACAGATGTTCGTCGAGGCCAAGCGACCTCAGCGTCGCCTCTGCGTCCGTTTCAAGGATCTGGCTGGCAGTCCGTCCCGAAAACAGCGCCAGCATGATGGCGACCAGACCGCGCACGATATGAGCGTCTGAATCGCCTGTGAAGGTGATGACCGGATCGGCGCCCGGCGCTCGGCTCGTGGTCAGCCAGACCTGGCTGACGCAGCCCGGCACCTTGTTGGCGGCGTTGCGTTCGGCGTCGGGAAATGGCGGCAGCGCTTCGCCGAGCTCGATCACATAGCGATAGCGGTCTTCCCACTCGTCGAGCAGGGAGAAGTCGTCGCGGATCGTCTGGATCGTCGTGGCCATTGCTCGGGATATAGTCATCCGCGGCTGCGGCGTCACGGAAAAAGAAGAAAAGCACCGCAGGCATCGAGAGGTCCGACCGGCCTGCGGTGTCGCTGTAGATACAGCTGAAACGGTGTTTAGTTCTTCGCCACCAGCTTGGCAGGTATGTTGACTGTCGCCGGCAGCACGATGTCCTTGGCGACGCTGCCGGTGGCCAGCGATGTATCGGGCGAGGTCTCGGCGCTCTTGTCGTCCAGCATGGCGGCGGCGATCTTGGCGGTTTCCTTGGCCCGGGCGCTGATCGTATGCATCGCCGACTTGCCGGTTTCGCAGACGTCCGGCTTACGCTCGCAAATGCCGGCGATGTCGCCGACCGCTTCGCGCGCCGCAAAAAGCGCCTGGAACGGCCCGACGCTTTCGCGGCCATCCTCGTCGGGGCCGACGGTCAGCGGCAGCGCCAGCAACACCAGCGAAAACCAGAACGCCATTCTTATCAAAAAGCCCATCGATCTGCCCTCTCGTCCAATGACCGGATCATGCGTCCATGCGCAATGACCTCTTTATATCAGCGACAATGGCACATGAGGCGCAAAGGACGGCTTTCTTGCTCAGCGAAAATTTTCCTCAAATTTTAGGCAAATTCGAAGCGAGGCGTTTTGCAGTGCATTAGCCTCAAATGCCGGCAATTTTCTTAACCTTGCAGTAACCATCTAAGCGATTGTTGCGCATGGATATCTTCAGAAGAGCAGGCATGCCGGCTCAGGGTTTCGCAGCCACGGGCACGCCCTTTGCACATAACGCTCCGTTTACTATGGCTACAAATGGCGGTGCATTCCGGTGCCGGCGCTCCAATTTTTGCCGTAGCGCGCTCGTTGTTCCGGTCAGCCTTATTCATTCCTTAAACGCTGGATGCGAGTTTCAAACAAGCAAAAGCGACCTGCAAAGCAGGGGCAGTCACGACCGGGTGCGAGTGCGTTGAGTTTGACAACTGCCAGATATATTGAACTGCCTGGCGCGCTGGCGGCCGGTTGCGAACGCATGGTCCATCCGGCCATCATCGGCCAGGGCGATCGCCTGCGCCAGCGCCGGTTCATCGGCATCATGCTTGCCGCTCCGTTCTTCGCCGCCGGTGCGGCGGTGACACTGGTCACCTCGGGCATGGGCGCCGCCGTCACCGTCGCAACCATTTTCGCCGCCTTCGGTCTTTGCTGGTTCGCCGCCTTGCTGGTGGCGGCGTCGGGCAAGATGACGCTGGCAGCCCAGGTTGCCCTTGCCGCCGGCGGTCTTGCCCTTGCCGGCGCCGTCGCGGCAGCAGGCGGCCTGGCGTCGCCGGTTGCGCTGCTGGCCCTGGCACTGCCATTCGAGGCCTGGTGGATCGGCGGTTCAAAGCGCGCGGCACTTTGGGGCGGCCTCTCAACCTTGGCCGCAATGCTGCTGCAGCCCTTTGTCGGCTCTGTCGTCCCGCTCGGAGGGGCGCAAGTCGCGGCGTGGCACTGGCTGCTGCCGCTCGCCTGGGGCCTGACGCTGGTTCCCCGGCTCGCAGCCCTCGGCGATGCCGCACGCGCCCAGCCCGCGCTCCTTCCAAACGACCGCCTTGAAGATATGATCGACGCCGTTGTCCTGCATGTCGCCCGGCATGGCGAGGTCCTGGATGCCTCGGCCAAGGCGCGCACCATCCTGAAGCTGCCGCCGGAACTGCTTTTCGGCGCCGGCATGTTCGACCGCATCCACCTGTCCGATCGCGTTGCTTATCTCAGCGCGCTTGCCGACATGCGCGATGGCGCCCTGGCGCGCCGGCTCGATCTTCGGGTTAGGCTGCCGCAGGACGGCAGCGCCTCGACGGCCGACAATTACCGGCCATTTCAGCTCGAACTGATGCGCGCCGAAGAGCAGCAGGAGACCTTCACTCTGCTGCTGCGCGAGAACGACGAGACTGCCGAATTGCGCGACGAGCTTGCTGCCGCCACTGAGGCCGCAGCGTCGGCCGAGGTGGCGAAGGGCCGCTTCCTGGCGGTCGTCAGCCATGAGCTTCGGACGCCGCTCAACGCCATCATCGGTTTTTCCGACATGCTGCTGCATGAGATGTTCGGCGGCTTCAAGGACCCGCGCCAGAAGGAGTATGTCGGCCTGGTGAAGCAGTCGGGCCAGCATCTGCTTGCCGTCGTCACCTCCATCCTTGATGTCTCGAGGATCGAGGCCGGCGCCTACGCGACCGAGCCCGAACCGTTCCGATTCATCGAAGCGGTCGAGATGTGCCAGTCGATGATGCAGCTGCAGGCGAATGCCAAGAACATCGGTCTCCAGGCGCAGATTGCGCCGGACGCCGGGGAGATCAATGCCGACCGTCGTGCCGTGCAGCAGATCCTGATCAACCTCGTCTCCAATGCGGTCAAGTTCACGCCCGATGGCGGCAATGTCGTCGTCGGCGCCAAGCGGATCGGCTCGCGGCTGCATTTCTGGGTCAGGGACACCGGCATCGGCATCGCCGAGGAAGATTTTGTCAATCTCGGCAAGCCGTTCATGCAGATCCAGAACGACTATACGCGCCGCTTCGAGGGCACCGGGCTCGGCCTGTCGCTGGTCAAGGGCCTGGTGGCGCTGCACGACGGCACGATGTCGATCGAAAGCATGCCGGGCGAGGGGACGACGGTCACGATCAGCCTGCCGGTGAACGGGCCGAAGAGGAGCGCGACCGACAGGAACGGCGTGCTGCCGATGCCCGCGACCAGGACGAAAGGCGACGCGAAAGGGGACAGGAATGGCTCGCTCCGCAAAACAGCCTAAGGCGGTCAAGCGCCGCAGCGGCGCGTTCGAGGCCGGCGCGATTGCGCTCGGCGGCGCGATCTCGCGCAATCCGGTCCTGGTCGGCGGGTCGACCGCCTTCCTGGTGACGCTGTTCTACGTTTCCGCCAACGCGCTGTGGTACCAGCCGTTTCCGCATGCCGGCGCCTTCTTCGCCACCCGCAGCATCGAGGGTTTTCCGCACCCCGGCGCGGACGAACCCGAAACCACCATCAACATCCTGCGGCCCGGCCCGGCACCGGTCAAAAGCGACCCGACCGTCGAGCAGGTCCAGGGCATCCTGAAGGATCTCGATTTCTACACGGGAACGGTCGACGGCATTTCCGGGCCGAATACCCAAAAGGCGATCCAGGCATACCAGCAGAAAGTTGGCCTGCCGGCCTCCGGTGAGATCGACGCCGTCCTGCTCGACCAGCTCGGCGCCAAGCAGACAACAGCTGGCATCCCGCATCCTGTGCCGAGGCCCGTGGATATGGCCGCCGCTCGAGTTGCCGCGCCCGAGGCCGCGCCTGCGCCCATCCCGGTTTCCGCGTCGGTATCCGCCCAGGCGCCCGATGCCCGCATCGTCAAGATCCAGGCCGGCCTGAAGGCATTCGGCAATGACGACATGCAGCTCGACGGCGTCGTCGGCGCCCGCACTAAGGCGGCGATCAAGGAATTCCAGTCGCTGTTCGGCCTGCCGGAAACCGGCGAGCCCGACGAGGTCGTCTACGTCAAGATGCGCGAGATCGGCCTGACCAATTGAGTGGTCAAGACGACCGCTCGCGGATAGACGAAAATCCGGCTAAGACGCCGCGCATGTCCTCCGGAGCCTCGTCATGCGCGTAACCACCGAGTTTTGGGTGTCGGCCCTGCTGCGCCGTGTCTTCGGCGCCGGCGGCTTTGCGGCCGTCGCCAAGCGTGGCGCGACCGAGGCCGGCGCTGTCTTCGTGCTCTCCCGCGGCAGGCTGGGCGACGTCTCCCTGTTCGGCCCGGCGCCGCAGACGAGCTACGATTCGGACAAACCGGATGATCGCTTTTTCACGCTGCTCGGCGCCGGCGACGATGCCGCCGCGCTTGACGCCAGGCTTGAGCGGGAGAAAAAATTCGATCCCGACATCTGGGTGGTCGAGATCGAGGCCGGAACGGTTTCCGTCGAGGAGCTTCTCTCCGTCAAGACGCCTTGAGGCTGGCCCCTAGGCTGGCTTTGTCGACGTCCGGCGCTTGGTCGCCATTCGCGGCGACAGGGGTGTTGCCGCGCACCGCTCGCGACAATGTTTCGGCCTTCCAGCCGCGCACCTTGTCGAGCGCCGCCTCGTGATGCAGCAGCCGGTAGCGGTCGAGGAAGATGCCGATCGCCTGCGGGTGCGGAAACTCCCGGGGGTACACCGCGACCACTATCAGGAATGCCCTGTCCTCACTGAGGTCGAGCGCCCGCAGCGCGGCGAGCAGCGAGACATAGCTCGAATGCTCGGTCAGCGACCGCGCCGTCGAGAAGTCGATGTCGAGCGCGTCGGCAAGCGCGGTCTGGAAGAAGGCGGCGTTGCCGGTCAGCGCCGTCTCGCGCAGCTTGCTGTAAGTTGCTGAGCCGGCGAAGGGATTGACCGATGTCGCCTCGCCCTCGGCGAGCATCATCGAGCGCAGGCGGCGCCTGGCGGTTTCGGCGGCGCTGCCGGGCAGTTTTGGTGCGCTGGGAGCGGCGGCAGCGGCTTCGGCGTCGGCGCCCGCCACGTCGGCGATCGGCTCGGGCCGCCGCACGCGCACCNCACGCGCACCAGGGTCGGCTTTTCCAGCGCCTTGATCAACTGCGCGATGGTCGGGTTCAAATCCTTGCGGCGGGCAATGGCGCGCGCATGCGGCAGGCCGTGGCGGCCGATCAACGCGATCAGGTCGATGTCGCCCAGCGCCCGCGAACGGACGAGCAAGGGCGCGCAGACATCGACCGGCTCCTCGCAAAGCCGCCGCACCAGGGCGGCCGGCGCATATTCGCATTCGGACAGGGCGGCGGCGACATAGCGGCGCGATTCGTCCGGCACGCTGTCGAACAGCGGCAGCGTCAGATCCTCGAGCTGGGCGATCTCGCGGCGCGACGGGCGGGTCAGCGAGCAGAACGCCGACACGGCGGCGCGAAACAGCCTTTCGGCTTTTCCCGATTCCGTCCGTATGGCGATTTGCCTGAAATCCGAAGCTGACACGGAAGATACGCCCGACACTCGACACAACCCGGACCATGCTCAACCGCAACTGTGTCGGTTTCGCGCTAGGCCTGGAACAAACATCAAATTAGCCGCGATCCGTTAGCGCTCCGTTAACCCTCTGGCTGCCTTAATCACATTTGGAGGCGTTGCGTTGTGCTCCGGGGCAACCGAGAGGAATACGCGAACCATGGGCATGGTACTGTCTTTCGTGCCGCGATCGGCACCAGTCAATCGAGCAGTTCAGGACACCGGTACGCCGGCGGCGGTGATCATTTTCCCCGGCGTCCGCTACGAGCATCCGCCATTGGCGGGCCAGGCGCGACCGGCGGACCAGCCGGGCACACCACGGACGCCTGTTCCGCACCACTGAATTTGCTGGTCGTCGGGCTGAGGTCAGTAGTCCTGCAGTTCGCAGGAGCTCTGGTCCAGGAACTGCGACACAACCGGCTTCCAGCTGTCGTCAGGCACGAAGGCGCGGATGACGAAGATGCCTTCCTCGATCGGCGCCTCGACGAAGATCGCCCCTTGCAGGTCTTCGGGAAGCTCCCTGCGCACGTCGATCATCTGTGCCGGCGTCAGCACCACGGTGTCCAGCTTGTTGCCGGTCGCCGTGCGGTCGTTGAATGAATAGAAATTGTGGCCGTTGCGGTCATAGACCGACACCGACCAGAACGGCACGCTGCCCGGCGCCTTGATCCGCACCACGCCTTCGGCAAGGTCGAAGCGGCAGGCGGCGGCGTAAAACAGCGGATCCACCGACTTCACCACCGGCGCGCCGCCCGCCTCGGCATCCAGCCTGGTCATCTTGTAGAGGTCGGACGCCATCGCCAGCCGTGACCAGGCATCGCGCTCGGTAAATTCCGGCACCAGCAAAAGCACCACGATGTGGACGATGCCGGCGCCGAGCAGGCCGAGCAGGATGGCGTGCAGCAACCTACGCATTGCAGCCAGCCTTGACGATCCGGGGCAGCGACACGTCGGAAAGGCCGGTGCTTGAGGCAATCGGCGTGTCGTAGAAGGTGAGCACGAAATACATCCGGCCAAAACCTTCGGTCAGAAGCCAATTGCCGGGGGCCGGACGGTTGCCGACGGCAATGATCACCGAATTGTCGGGCTGACGCAGCACCTGGTAGGATTGCAGCGCCGCCAGCCTTGGCTTGCCGGTGTCGACCACGCCGAGCGATTGATCCGCGGCATAGAGCGTCCAGAACCGGGCGGTGGGGAAACTGCCCTCGATCCTGTAGTCGCATTGCCGCTGAAGCTCATCGCCAGCCGCATCGCGTTCGGCGATGAAGGACAAGCCCTCGGCCTTGCCGAGCGCCAGCACGCCCTCGCGCGCCACGCGCGCCTGCGAATAGGGGTCGGCATCTTGCGTGCCGATCTCGGGGAAGGCGGTCCATTGGCCGATGCTGATCGCGCCGACGCCGCTCTGCGCCTGCAGCGCATACCAGACGCTGCCGCCGCCGAGGCCGATGGCTATGGCAAGCGAAAGCAGCGTGAAAAAGGCGGTCTTGAGCATGAAGAACCGGGACGAGGGAATTATCGTTCGGGGATATAGCGGGGCAGGCCACAGAGCAAGCAGCGCTGTGGAATCAAAGCGCCGACAGGGTCTCCGGTGTCTGCGGCGAGCCGAGCACGGGCGCGGCCTGGAACACCTTGGTCATCTCGCGCAGCGTCTGTGTCGTGCGGCTGGACAGCACCGCCGGGCGCTCGGCCGCGGCATCCGCTGCTGCCTGATCGGCATTTTTCTTCTCCGCTTCCTCGGCCTTGGCCGCGATCTCTTCGTCGACGAAGGGTTTGTCTAGGCCGGGGATCGGCTTCAGGTCGATATTCTGGTGCGCATAGACCATCAGCCGCTGCCACACCATCGCCGGCAGCGTGCCGCCGGTCATGTTGCGGGTCGGGGTGAAGTCGTCATTGCCGAGCCAGACGGCAGCCGTGTAATTGCCGGTGAAGCCGACGAACCAGGCGTCGCGGTAGGATTGCGTCGTCCCCGTCTTGCCGGCGACGACGATGTTGGGCAGCTGCGCGCGCCGCGCGGTGCCGATCGCCGGCACCGCAGCCAGCATGGTGTTCATGTATTTCAAAGCCTGTTCCGACAGAACCCGATGCGGCGCCGGCGCATCCTTGGCAAAGTCGTAGACGACATCGCCGGTGCGGGTGACGAGCTGGGTGATGCCGTGCCGCGAGCCGGCGAAGCCGTTCTGCGCGAACACGCTGTAGCCCGTCGCCTGGTCCATGACCGTCATGCCCGATGTGCCGAGCACCATGGTCTTGTGCGACTCCAGCGGCGATTCCACGCCGAATGATTCGGCCATCGCCTTGATCGGGCCGATGCCGAGATAGTCCTTGGCCAGCCGTACCGGCACGGTGTTGATCGATTTGGCGATCGCCGTGATCAGCGTCACATTGCCGGCCGAGCCGCCATTGTAATTGTGCGGTGACCAGCCGCCCCAGCTGATCGGCCCGCCTGAGACGACGGAGTCCGGGGTGAACCCGTGCTCCATGGCGGTGGCGTAGACGTAAGGTTTGAACGAGGAGCCGGTCTGGCGCAGCGCCTTGGTGGCGCGGTTGAACTGGCTTGCGCCATAGTCGCGGCCGCCGACAATGGCGCGCACCGCGCCATTGGTCTCGATCACCACAACGGCGCCCTCGGTGACGTTGTACTCCTTGCCGAACTGGCGCAGGTGAAATTCGACGGATTCTTCCGCCGCTTTCTGGATGTTGGCGTCGAAAGTGGTGTGGGCGACCAGCGAATGCTGGCCGGGCTTGGCGATTTTCTTGACCTCATCGAAGGCCCAGTCGAGGTAATAATCCGGGCTCTTCTGCTCGCCGCGGTCGACGATCTCGGCTGGATGCAGCCTTGCCTGCAGCACCTGGCCTTCGGTCATGAAACCGGAATCGACGAGGTTCGACAGCACCACATTGGCGCGAGCGCGGGCAGCGGGCAGGTTGATGTGCGGGGCGTATTTGGTCGGCGCCTTGAACAGGCCGGCCAGCATCGCCGCCTCGGCGAGGTTCAGATCCTTGACGCTCTTGCCGAAATAGAAATCCGCCGCCGCCTCGATGCCGAACGTGCCGCCGCCCATATAGGCGCGGTCGAGATAAAGCTGCAGGATCTCCTTCTTCGACAGATTGGCCTCCAGCCACAGCGACAGGAAGGCTTCCTTGATCTTGCGTTGGAAGGTCCGCTCATTCGACAGGAACAGGTTCTTGGCCAGCTGCTGGGTGATGCTGGAGCCGCCCTGGACGACGGAATTGGCCCGCACATTCTCGAAGATGGCGCGCGACAGGCCGAGCACGTCGATGCCGTAGTGCTCGAAGAAGCGCCGGTCCTCGGTCGCCAGCACTGCTTTGATGACATGGTCCGGCATCTCGTCGACAGGCACGGAATCGCGCTGGATGATGCCGCGCTGGCCAATCTCGTTGCCGTAGCGGTCGAGGAAGGTGACGGCGAAATCGCCCTGACTGCGCCAGTCGCCGGTGGTGATCTGGAAGGCCGGCATCGCGAGTGCGAGCAGCACGACGACGCCGCCGGCGCCCATCGTAAAACCTTCGCTCAGCACCTCGATGATGCCGCGTCGCCAGCCGGTGACTCGGAAGCGCCGCGAAAAAATGGTCGCCGATTCCCAGAACTGGCCGGCCTTGAAGCCGATTTCGTAGAGCGAGGAATCGATCCACGCGTCCACCGCCAGCAGTGCGGCGGCGATCGGACCTCTTCGTCTTGGACGTCGTTCTAAAGGACTGGCCATTCCCGAAACTCACCCAACCCACCTGAGAACCGCAAGCGGGCAATTTCAGGGCGGGCATACCCGGCGAAGACTATTCTTCCATTTCAGCCCGGCTCACAAGGGCAGCCAGGCCACACCGCACGGTTTGTTGAGCGCCGCCCGGATCGTGACGCTGGAGGTCGACGCCGTCGATGCCGACGCCAGTGGCTTCGAGCCAGTCTGGCACAAGGGCCGGCGCGTCGGCTTCGTCGCCTCAGCCGGCTATGGCTACACAATAGGCAAAAGCGTCGCGCTGACGTTGCTGGGCGACGAATTCGCCGGGGAGGGGACCGCGCTTTGGGTGCACATTGTCGGCGTCGAGCGGCCGGCGCGAATTATTCCGGCCTCGCCATACGACCCCGAGGGCAGGCGATGCGGCAATGAGGAGTTTTGGCCATGGTCGATGACATTATAAGGGAGACCAGGCGCGAGCGCCGGCGCGGGCACACCGGTGAGGCCGGCAGCGGGTCAAGCCGCCACCCGAACTATCGCTCGCTCAAGAACCCGTTCCTGCCGCAGCCGGTGTTTTCGGACGACCGGGTCGCGGCCATCCACGACACGGCGTTGCGCGTGCTGGAAGAGCTCGGCATCAAGGTGCTGCTGCCGGAGGCACGGGCGATCTACGCCAAAGCCGGTGCGCTGGTCGACGAGGACAGCCAGATGGTGCGCATCGGCCGCGATATTGTCACTGCGGCACTGGCCTCGGCGCCGAAATCCATCCGGGCGCTGGCGGGCAACCGTAGCCGCGATCTCATGCTGGAGCTCGGCTCGATGACGTTCCTGGCCGGAGCCGGGGCGCCCAACGTCACCGATCTCGAACGCGGACGGCGTCCGGGCACGCTCGCCGCTTTCGAAGAACTGACCAAGCTTGTTCAGAATTTCGACGTGCTGCATATGCTCGGCCCCTGGATCGAGCCTCAGGATGTCGACAACCGTTTGCGCCACTATGCCGTCAACCGTGCGCAGCTGACCCTGTCGGACAAGTTTCCCTTCGTCTTCGCCCGTGGCACGCCGCAGGTCGAGGACGGGTTCGAGATGATCAGGTTGGCGCGCGGCCTCTCGCAGGACGAGTTCCTTGCCGGCGTCCATTGCTATACCGTCATCAACACCAATTCGCCGCGCCAGCTCGATATCCCGATGGCGCAAGGCATCATCGACTTCGCCAAGGCCGGCCAGGTGTCCATCATCACGCCCTTCTGCCTGGCCGGCGCCATGGCGCCGATCACCGTCGCCGGCGCATTGACGCTGCAGCATGCCGAGGCGCTGGCTGGTCTCGCGCTGGCGCAGATGGTGCGGCCGGGCGCACCGGTGGTTTACGGATCCTTCTCCTCCAATGTGGACATGAAGTCCGGCGCACCGGCCTTCGGCACGCCCGAGCACGTCAAGGCGACGCTGGGCGCCGGTCAGTTGGCCCGCTTCACCGGCCTGCCTTGGCGGTCCGGCGGCGGCAGTGCGGCCAACATTTCCGATGTGCAGGCGGCGCACGAGACGCAGTTCGCGCTGTGGGGCTCGGTGCTTGCCGGCGCCACCGTCTGCATCCATGCCGCGGGCTGGCTGGAGGGTGGCCTCAGCGTCTCCTACGAGAAGCTGATCACCGATATCGAGGCATTGCAGACGGTTGCCGAACTCTGTGCTACGACCCCCGGCGACAAGGATTCGATCGGCTTCGAGGCGATCGCCGAAGTCCAGCCGGGCGGGCATTTCTTCTCCGCCGGCCACACCATGACGCGCTACCGCACCGCCTTCTACGAGCCGCTGGTCGCCGACTGGTCGAATTTCGGCAGCTGGACGCAGTCCGGTTCGAAGTCGGCCACCGAGCGCGCCACCGGCATCTGGAAGCGGACGCTGGCCGACTTCCAGCCGCCGGCGTCGGCCGTTGCCACATCCGATGTGCTCGACGAGTTCATTGCCCGCCGCACCGAAGAGGGCGGAGCGTTGCCGATGTCGTGAGGTTGGCAGCCGTCACATCGGCCGCTTGTCGCCGGTCTTCGACGGCTCGCGGCGAATCGGCCCGGCATCGGCCTGCCTGTGCTTGTCGGCGGCAATCCGGCGGATGCGATCGAAGCGGCTCTCCTCCGCCGGCTTGGTCGCGGATACAGCGTTTGGCTTCGGGGCAAATGTGATCATCTGTCGATCTCCCTGTCGTTGCTGACTGGTCTTGACTGACTGACGGAAATTCCTGGCTCGCCGGGGAAATGTCCCCGGCAGCCTGTTCTGATTTATGCCCGCCCAGATTCCCAGGCGGGCAATTTTCGGGCGATGGTCAGTAGCCGCCCATGCCGCCACCGCCGCCCGCAGGCGCCGCATCCTTGGCCGGAACGTCGGTGATCATCGCTTCGGCGGTGATCAGAAGCGCTGCAATCGAGCCGGCATCCTGCAGTGCGGTGCGCACCACTTTCGCCGGATCGACGATGCCCGCCTTGATCATGTCGACATAGACCTCGTTCTGGGCATCAAAGCCCTGATTGTGGTCCTTGCTGTCGGACAGCCTGCCGACGACGATCGAGCCTTCGACACCGGAATTCTCGGCGATCTGGCGGATCGGCGCTTCGAGTGCCCTGAGCACGATCGAAATGCCTGCCGTCACATCGTCATTGGCGCCAGTCAGCCCGGCCAGCGCCGATCTGGCGCGCAGAAGCGCCACGCCGCCGCCGGGCACGATGCCTTCTTCCACCGCCGCGCGCGTCGCATTCAGCGCGTCGTCGATGCGGTCCTTCTTTTCCTTCACTTCAGACTCGGTGACGCCGCCGACGCGGATCACGGCGACGCCGCCGGCGAGCTTGGCCAGCCGCTCCTGCAGCTTCTCCTTGTCGTAGTCGGACGTGGTCTCCTCGATCTGGCCCTTGATCTGCGCGATGCGCGCCTGGATGGTCGCCTTGGTGCCGGCGCCGTCGATGATCGTGGTGGTGTCCTTCTCGATCAGTACGCGCTTGGCGCGGCCAAGCATCTCGATGGTGACGTTTTCGAGCTTGATGCCGAGATCCTCGGAAATCATCTGGCCCGATGTCAGCACGGCGATGTCTTCCAGCATCGCCTTGCGGCGATCGCCGAAGCCCGGCGCCTTGACGGCCGCGACCTTGAGGCCGCCGCGCAGCTTGTTGACGACCAGCGTCGCCAGTGCTTCGCCTTCGACGTCTTCCGAGATGATCAGCAACGGCCTGCCGCTCTGCACCACTGCTTCGAGGATCGGCAGCATCGCCTGCAGATTGCCGAGCTTCTTCTCGTGGATGAGCACGTAAGGCTCTTCCAGTTCGACGCGCATCTTGTCGGCATTGGTGACGAAATAGGGTGAGAGATAGCCGCGGTCGAACTGCATGCCTTCGACGACGTCGAGTTCGGTGTCGGCGGTCTTGGCCTCCTCGACGGTGATGACGCCGTCATTGCCGACCTTGTCCATCGCCTTGGCGATCATGGCGCCGACGCTGGCATCGCCATTGGCGGCGATGGTGCCGACCTGCGCGATCTCGGCCGACGACTTGACCTTCTTGGCCTTCGCCTTGATGTCCTTGACCACGGCGGCGACAGCCTGGTCGATGCCACGCTTGAGGTCCATGGGGTTCATGCCCGCGGCAACCAGCTTGGCGCCTTCGCGCAGGATCGATGCGGCCAGCACCGTGGCGGTGGTGGTGCCGTCACCGGCGAGGTCGTTGGTCTTCGAAGCCACTTCGCGCACCATCTGCGCGCCCATGTTCTCGAACTTGTCGGCAAGCTCGATTTCCTTGGCCACCGTCACACCGTCCTTGGTGATGCGCGGCGCGCCATAGGCCTTGTCGATGATGACGTTGCGACCCTTAGGGCCGAGCGTGACCTTCACCGCATTGGTGAGGATCTCGACGCCGCGCAACATGCGGTCGCGCGCGTCGGTGGCGAATTTGATTTCCTTGGCAGACATTTTTTTCAATCCCGTTGGTGTGGTGAAGCAAGCGGCTCGCCGGAGCCTGGCAAAGCCAGGCCGGTCAAGCGGCCTTCTTGGCTTTGACGCTCTTCTCGGTGACGACCGTCCCGCTCTTTCCGATAGCGGCCGTCTCGCTCTTGTCGATCACGCCCATAATGTCGGCTTCCTTCATGATCAGCAGGTCCTCGCCGTCGATCTTGACCTCGGTGCCCGACCATTTGCCGAACAGGATGAAGTCGCCGGCCTTGACGTCGAGCGGAACAAGCGCGCCGTTTTCGTCGCGTGCGCCCGGCCCAACGGCGATGACTTCGCCTTCCTGCGGCTTTTCCTTGGCATTGTCGGGAATGATGATGCCGCCCTTGGATTTGGTATCGCCTTCGGCGCGCCGGATGACGACGCGGTCGTGGAGTGGCCGAAACTTCATGAGAACTTCTTTCTGGGGCCGGCATAGGCGACCGCGCCGTTCTTATAGGCGTGTTGGCACTCGATAGATAGGAGTGCCAAAAATTATTCGTGGCCAAAATTAAATATTAAAAAGTATTATGATGTCTGCCGGGTTCGAAACGTCGCGAGGCGCCTAGATATTTCGAAAAATTGAATTTCGAGGCCAAAGCGACTATTTATATCGTAAGTTCGATTTCACAATTTCAGGCACGAGGAGATTTATGCGATGGCCGAAGGCAATCAGAGCATCATGGAAAAAGCTGAAGCCCGCTTCATGGACAAGCAGAAGAAGACGGCCGAGCGCAACAAGGCAACCTCCGACTACATGTCCGAAGCGAGGGCCAGGGAGATCAAGACGGCAAGGCTCAGGGAATTGCGCCTGGCCAAGGAAGAGGCCGACCGCGTCGCGGAAGCCTTGAACCCGACACCGAAGAAGAAGCGGGCGACAGTCAAGAAAGCCGCCGCCGCGCCGAAGGGGGGCACGTCATGAGCCTGACATTCCCCAATCCAAGCCGCTTCTATGACGAGGCCGGCAAGCGCATCCGCTTTGTCGGCCATGACGGCATGTTCCAGATTTCCTTCTCTGTCGCCGCCGATGCCCTCTCGAAGGCGCCATCAGGGACGGCGACCGCGGAAGCCACCTATCTGGCGGCCTTCGACACCGCGTCCAGCTCCATCCATGACATTGCCAGCAAGGCCTACGCTCGCACCCGCAAGAGCATATATGTGCTCACAGCCGCGGATTTCGGCTAGCGCGCGTTCGTCTTGCAATCAGAGCGGCTGAGATCAGCGTGCGTCAGGACTTGCGGTCGGCTTTTGCCCGCCGCTTGACGTCCCGGCTGTTCAGGCGGTCGGCCATCGCTTCCGCATCGCGCAAATTCATGGCCACCATCACCTGTTGCTTAAGATCGACAGGCTGGCCGGTGAAGATGTCGAAGATAGTCCAGCTCTCGGGCTCGTCCATGCGCAACGCGTAGCGGTTTGCCATATCGGCATCAGGCCTTTGACATGAAAAATGCCGCCGCCAGGATCAGGATTGTCCAGGCCACCACCGACAGCTTCAAGGCCAGGCCGCCATGCATTGAAAGTATCTCGCGCATGCGCAGGGCCACGGTGCTCTTCGACAGGGCGGGTGTTGCCGCAATCGCGACCGGGGGCTTGACGCCGAGCTTTCCAAAAGCCGGCAGCAGCGGTGGCGTTCGCATGAAATGACCTCGAATTGCCGGAGAAAACAGGGCTCCTCATAACACCCTTCTTGAAACTCCCCGCATGCCAAATAGAACCCGGTCCGTGAAAGGGCCATGCCGCCCGATTCGCCGCCTTCCATCAGGCGGATCGTCATCTGGCGAAATCCGTGCAACGCGGTTAGGTTGCGCGCGAAACTGAGGTTGTTCAAAGCGTGACAGGCGAACGGAGACGACGATGACGGCGCCCGGCGATTTGCTGCAAGCCTTGTTCATGAGATTGAAGAGCGATGCCTCGCTGACGGCGCTGCTCGGCGGCGCCGGGTTGCGCGAGCAGGCGGCCGACAGTGCCGCCTTCCCTTATGTGACCTATGGCAGGACCAGCGCATTCGATCTGGACACCGGCGCCGACAATGATGACGACCAGCTCATCACGCTGCATGTCTGGTCGAAGGCGCAAGGCGAGGCCGAGACGCGTCTGATCATGGACAGCATCCGGGCGCGCCTTGACGGCGCCGCTTTCGCCACCGGCTCGCGCGACCAGACCCGCCTGTCCCTGGAGTTCGCCGAGGCCCGCTACGACGAGGACCTGGCGCTCTACCACGGGGTGCTGCGGATACGCGCTCTCACCGAGCAAAGTGATTGAAGCAACCTAGATTTGCGCCTGGATCTCGGCCTTGTCGCTGACTGACCACACCTCGCGGATGCGACCCTCTCCGAATTCGTAGAAAACATTCTCAGCGAACGACACGCGCTTGCCGTTCACCGGCAGGCCGAACAGCACGCCCTTGGGATGACAGTCGAAATGCAGGCGCGCCGCCACGCGCGGCGGCTGGCAGACCAGCAGTTCGATGTTGAAGCGGAGGTCGGGAATCGCCTCGAAATCGCCTTCGAGCATACGGCGATAACCCGACAGGCCGAGCATTTCGCCATTGTGCTGCACCTCGTCGCCGACAAAGTCTCCAAGTTTCGCCCAGTCCTGGGCATTCAGGCAAGCGATATAGCCCCGGTAAAGGTCGGCAAGGTGTTTATCCGTCGTGGCGCACTCCGATGATTTGGCGTTTCCCGCGCTATTTAGGGCGGCCCTTCAGAATGGTCTCGCCTTGACCTGTTCCCAATCTGGCTGCGAATTGAGAACCTGCGCGCAAAAACCATAGCCGCGCAGCCGGTTTTCCGGTTATGAATCCATTGCCCGGTCTGAGGGACTGGGCGGTAGGATCGCATTCATTCGTTGCGCGCGCAGGGGGTATTGCGGGGATGGATTTTCACCCGTTCACCGTTCATTTCACGTTCAGCACAGTTGCGTTACAACGCCGACCATGAAAACGCTTCGCTCTCATGTCAGTATCGCGATACTGGCGCTCACAGCGGCCGGCCTGTTGGCGTCGCAAGCGACGCCGGCAGCCGCGGCGGATTGCTACGCGATCGGCCAGCAGGTTGCCGAGCAGAATGGCGGCACGCTGGCCAAGGCTTCGCAGACGACGCGTGGCGGCCAGGAGGTCTGCGTCATCGTCGTGCTTGTGCCGGGCAAGGACGGCCAGCGTCCGCGCCGCTCCGAGATCGTCGTCCCGGCGAACTGACCCAATCTTCCCCCTTGCAGGGTCGTTTCCCAGACCACCGGAATCGGCCTATAGCTGACACATCAACAGGCCTGACCGATCATGCGCGTACTCGTCGTCGAAGATGACAAGGATCTCAACCGGCAACTGGCCGACGCGCTGGTCGATGCCGGCTATGTCGTCGACCGCTCCTATGACGGCGAGGAGGGGCATTTCCTCGGCGACACCGAGCCCTACGATGCCGTCGTGCTCGACATAGGCCTGCCGCAGATGGACGGCATCAGCGTCGTCGAGCGCTGGCGCCGCAACGGCCGCAAGATGCCGGTGCTGATCCTGACAGCGCGCGACCGCTGGAGCGACAAGGTGTCGGGCATCGATGCCGGCGCCGACGACTATGTCACCAAGCCGTTCCACATCGAGGAGGTGCTGGCCAGGGTGAGGGCGCTGATCCGCCGCGCCGCCGGCCATGCCTCGTCCGAGCTCACTTGCGGGCCGCTGCGCCTCGACACCAAGGCCTCCAAGGCCGATGTCAACGGCGTGCCGCTGAAGCTGACCTCGCATGAGTTCCGCCTGCTGGCGTATCTGATGCACCATATGGGCGAGGTGGTGTCGCGCACCGAGCTGGTCGAGCATCTCTACGACCAGGATTTCGACCGCGATTCCAACACCATCGAGGTCTTTGTCGGCCGGCTGCGCAAGAAGATGGGCATCGACATGATCGAAACCGTGCGCGGCATGGGCTATCGCATGCGTGAGCCGGAGGCGTAAGGCGGAACCGCTCCCCATACCAGCAAGGAAGCCTTTTTCGGCGCGGCTCTGGCCGCGCTCGCTGGCCTTCCGCGTCATCGGCTTTTCCACGATCTGGGCGATCCTCACCCTCATCGTTATCTTCACCCTGATTACCACGCTCTACCGCCAGGCCAGCGAACGCGGCTTCGACAGCCTGCTGTCGGCGCATCTGTTCAATTTGATCGGCTCCGTCGGTGTTTCCGAAACCGGCCAGCTCACCGGCGCTCCCGACCTTGGCGACCTGCGCTTCTCGGAGCCGAATTCGGGCTGGTACTGGTCGGTGGAGCCGGCTTCCGAAGGCGTGCACGGCAACCTTCATTCGTCCTCGATGACCACGACGATCCCGTCGCCGACCGTTGCCGAGGTGCCTTTCAATTCCAGTTTCCAGCGCAGCTATTCCACCGACGGCATCGGTGACGAGGAACTGCAAGTGTTCGAAAGCGAATTCGTCCTCGATGCCAAGAACCGCGCCGCGCGCTTCCGCGTGATGGGCAACAAGACCGAGCTCGAACAGGAGATCGCCACCTTCCAGGGCCGATTGCTGACCTACCTCAGCCTGTTCGGCGTCGGCATGATCGCCATCAATGCGATCGCGATCCTGCTCGGCCTCCAGCCCTTGCGCCGGGTTCGCAACGCGCTTGCCCAGGTGCGCGAAGGCACGGCGCAGCGGCTCGATGGCCGGTTTCCCGCCGAGATCGAGCCGCTCGCCAACGAAACCAATGCGCTGATCGAAAACAACAAGCGCATCGTCGAGCGCTCGCGTACGCAGGTCGGCAACCTTGCCCATTCGCTGAAGACGCCGCTCGCCGTGCTGATCAATGAGGGCCGGGCTCTCGGCGGCGCCAAGGGCCAGCTCATCGCCGACCAGGCGGCGTCGATGCAGAAACAGGTCGACCACTACCTGCAGCGGGCACGGGTCGCGGCGCAGCGCGACAGCGTCGTCTACCGCACGCCGGTGACGCCGCTGGTGCAGCGCATGGTGCGCGTGCTGCAAAAACTCAAGCCTGATGTCAGCCTGTCGCTTACGCTGCCGGCGGCCGACATCGTCTTTGCTGGCGAGCGCGAGGATTTGGAGGAACTGCTCGGCAACCTTCTCGACAATGCGATGAAATGGGCGAAGAGCACTGTTGCCGTATCCGTCACGCCGGCCGCAGCCGGCCTGTTCGAGCTATCGATCGAGGATGACGGTCCCGGCATCCCCGAGGACAAGGCCCGCGATGTCTTGAAACGCGGCCGGCGCCTCGACGAGACAAAGCCGGGAACCGGGCTCGGACTTGCCATCGTTGCCGACCTCGTCAACGAGTATGGCGGGGCGCTGGCGCTGGAACGCTCCACAATGGGCGGGCTGAAGGCGGTTGTGCGCTTGCGGAGCTTGCAATGATGTACTGCCCAGGGCCAATCGACACGGCCGAATGCCTGTGTTATGGCGGCCCCTCGATTGCGCAAAAGCCGTTAAGAACGGCCAAATTTCCGACAAGTATCAATAGTATGACGTCCTGACGCCCCCGATGACGCGGCCCCCAGCGCATCCCGTTCAAGAAAACCGGTTGTTGGCATGAAGATTCGCGTTGCGCTCGTTTCCGCACTGCTCGCTCTTTCCGGCTGCGGAACGCTGGGCAAGGGCAGTGGCCCGGATATCTCCATCACCAACCCGCCCGCGTCGCCTCCTTCAGGGGCCAAAGTCGCGACGACGATCATCTCGGCCATGGCCGGCGGGCTCGTCGGCGGATCGATCGGCAGCGGCCTGAACAGCACCGAGAAGCGCAAGGCGCTCGAGGCGGAATACAAGGCGCTCGAATATACGGCGAGCGGCCAGAAGGTGACGTGGAAGAGCGACAGTTCGGCTCATTCCGGCGAAGTCGTCGCGGCCCAGCCCTACCGCGTCGGCTCGCAGGATTGCCGCCAGTACACCCATACGGTGTTTACCGGCACGGCCGGCCAGACCGCGCGGGGCACCGCATGCCGCAACGCCGACGGCAGCTGGACACCGCTGACCTGAACATTGGGCCGGGGTCGGAATCCGTCAAAGCGTCGCAGCACCCTCATGTTGTGAGAGCAGGGCTCTCGCTCTATTGGAAGAACCATGCTGTTCTGGGTCATAGCCGCAATCCTCACGCTAGGCGCAAGCCTGACGGTGCTGCTGCCGCTGACCAGTGGCGGCAAGGACGCTCCGACCAGCAGCGACCACGACCTCGAAGTTTATCGCGACCAACTGGCCGAGCTTGAGCGTGACGCCGCGCGCGGGCTGATCCAGCCGGCGGAAGCCGAGGAGGCGCGCGCCGAAATCGCCCGCCGCATCCTTCGCCTGGGAGATGTTGGTCAAGCCAATGTCGGTCAAGCCGATGCGCCTGGCACGCGGCAGCCGTCAAAGGCGGCAAGGCTGGTGGCAACGGCTGCGGTACTGGCGGTCCCTCTGCTCAGCTGGGGCCTTTACAGCCAGCTCGGCTCGCCGGATCTGCCGTCGCAGCCGCTTGCCGAACGGCTGGCCAAGAATCCGGCCGATAGTTCGGTCGACGAGTTGGTGGCGCGCGCCGAGGCCCATCTTGCCGCCAACCCTGGCGATGGACGCGGCTGGGACGTGCTCGCCCCGATCTATCTGCGCCTGCAGCGCTTTCCCGATGCCGTGACCGCCTATCGCAATGCCATCCGCCTCGATGGCGACACGGCCGCCCGCGAGGCCGGCCTCGGCGAAGCGATTGCCAATGCGGCCGGCGGCATCGTTTCGGCCGATGCGCAATCCGCTTTCGAACAGGCGCTAAAACTCGACCCGGCAAACGCGAAAGCCTCGTTCTATTTGGCGATGGCGCTGGCCCAGGAAGGCCACATACCCGAGGCAACCACGGCTTGGCAGAAAATGCTCGATTCCCTGCCGCAGGATTCGCCATGGCGCGGAGCTGTCCAACAGGCACTGGCCGAGGCCGCCAACCGCAGCGTCGCGTCAGGAGAGCCCGCCAAAGGCCCCGATGCCGCAGCCGTCGATGCCTCGTCGATGGCGCCGCAGGACAGGCAGGCCATGATCGAAACCATGGTCGCCGGCCTCGACGAAAAACTGCGGCAAAATCCGCGCGACGCGGAAGGATGGATGCGGCTCATTCGTTCCTATGTTGTGCTGGGCAAGGCCGACCAGGCGCGCGACGCGCTGCATCGCGGTATCGCCGTGTTTGGCGCCGACAGTGAGGAAGCGAAGAAATTCACCGCCTTTGCCGCCTCGCTCGGCCTGACGGCGACGGAGTAGGACATGACGCGCAAGCAGAAGCGATTGTCGGTGATTGTCGGAGGTCTTGCCTTCCTCGGCGCCGCCACCGGGCTGACCTTCTATGCGTTGGGCCAGAAGGCCTCCTATTTCTATATGCCCGCCGATCTGACCACCGCCAGCTTGCAGCCGGGACAGCGCATCAGGCTCGGCGGCCTCGTCGAAAAGGGCACGGTCGTGCGCGGGCAGGGCGCGACGGTTGCGTTCTCGGTCACCGACACGCACAAATCGGTCAAGGTCAGCTATACCGGCATCCTGCCCGATCTGTTCCGCGAGGAGCAGGGCGTCATCACCGAAGGCAGCTTTGGCGCCGACGGCGTTTTCGTCGCCGACAGCGTGCTGGCCAAGCATGACGAGCGCTACATGCCCAAGGAAGTCGCTGACGGGCTGAAGGCCAAGGGCGTGTGGCAAGAGAGCAAGAGCCAGTAATGGTTGAGACCGGACACTTCGCGCTCGTCCTCGCCTTTGTGCTGTCGCTGGTGCAGACGCTGGTGCCGCTGATCGGCGCCCGTACCGGCAACCAGAGGCTGATGGCTGTCGGCGGTCCCGTCACGGTCACAGGTTTCGCGCTCACGGCGCTATCGTTCGCAGCACTCGCCGGCGCCTATGCAAGTTCCGATTTCTCGGTGGCGAGCGTGTGGGAAAACTCGCATTCGCTGCAGCCGCTGATCTACAAGATCACCGGAACCTGGGGCAATCACGAAGGCTCGATGCTGCTCTGGGTGCTGATCCTGACCTTCTTCGGTGCGCTGGTCGCTGTCTTCGGCTCCAACCTTCCGGCGACGCTGCGCGCCAATGTGCTGGCCGTGCAGGGGGCTATCGGCGCCACCTTCTTCCTGTTCATCCTGACGACATCCAATCCGTTCACCCGGCTCAATCCGGCGCCGATCGAGGGCCGCGATCTCAACCCGGTCCTGCAGGATCTTGGCCTCGCCATCCATCCGCCGCTGCTCTATCTCGGCTATGTCGGGTTCTCTATCTGCTTTTCCTTCTCGGTCGCCGCCCTCATCGAAGGCCGCATCGATGCCTCCTGGGCGCGCTGGGTGCGGCCGTGGACGCTGGTCGCCTGGATGTTCCTCACCGGCGGCATCGCGATGGGCTCCTACTGGGCCTACTACGAGCTCGGCTGGGGCGGCTTCTGGTTCTGGGATCCGGTCGAAAACGCCTCCTTTATGCCGTGGCTGGCCGGCACGGCTCTTCTGCATTCGGCGATCGTCATGGAGAAGCGTTCGGCGCTCAAGATCTGGACGCTGCTGCTTGCCATCCTCACCTTCTCGCTGTCGCTGCTCGGCACCTTCCTGGTGCGCTCCGGCGTGCTGACCTCGGTGCATGCTTTCGCCACCGATCCGACCCGCGGCATCTTCATCCTGTGCATTTTGACGCTGTTCATCGGCGGCTCGCTGGCCCTGTTTGCGCTGCGCGCCTCGCGGCTGACGGCCGGCGGCCTGTTCCACCCGATCTCGCGCGAAGGCGCGCTTGTCCTCAACAATTTGTTCCTGACCACGGCCACCGCAACCGTGCTGGTCGGCACACTTTATCCGCTCGCGGTCGAAGCGCTTTCGGCCGGCAAGATCTCGGTCGGCGCCCCCTTCTTCAACCTGACATTCGGCCCGCTGATGGTGCCGCTGCTGGTCGTGGTTCCGTTCGGGCCGCTGCTATCCTGGAAGCGCGGCGACCTCTATGCCGTCGCTCAGCGCCTGATGGCGGCTTTCGGCGCCGCTCTCCTGGCGATGCTGGTCACGGGGCTGTTCATCGACGGCGCGTCGGTGTTCGCCGCCCTTGGTGTCGGCCTCGCCTGCTGGCTGGTCTGCGGCGCGCTTACCGACCTCGCCGTCAAGTCCGGCTTTGGCAATGTGTCGCCCGCCATCATGCTGCGCCGTTTCGCCGGCCTGCCGCGTTCGGTGTTCGGCACTGCACTTGCCCATCTCGGCCTCGGGCTGACGACGCTCGGCATTGTCGGCACGCTGTGCTTCGGCACCGAAAGGATACTGTCGATGCATGCCGGCGAGAGCGTCGAACTCTCCGGCCACACGCTGCGTTTCGACGGCCTCTTCCCGGCGCAGGGTCCGAATTACAGCGAGCAGCGCGGCCGCTTTTCCCTGATCGGCGCCGGTGGCGGCGTTTCAGCCGAGATCACCTCGGCCAAGCGCTTCTTTCCGGTGCGGCAGACGACGACGACCGAATCTGGGATCGAGACGATCGGCTTCAGCCAACTCTATCTGTCGCTGGGCGATGAGGGCACCGATGGGTCGGTCGTGGTGCGCCTGTGGTGGAAGCCGCTGGTGACGCTGATCTGGGGCGGAGCTCTGGTGATGATGGCGGGAGCCGCAATGTCGCTGCTCGACCGTCGCCTGCGGGTTGGCGCACCCTCGCGCCGCCGCAAGCAGGCAGCCTCCACGCCGTCGGCAGGCGCGCCGTGAGCACCAGGTTCTCGTTGGCCTCGCTCACCCTGCTTCTGGCGCTGCTGTTTGCCGGCGCGGCGCAAGCGGTGAAACCGGACGAGGTTCTCACCGATCCGGCGCTCGAGGCGAGGGCGCGGCTACTGTCGGAAGGCCTGCGCTGCATGGTCTGCCAGAACCAGTCCATCGACGAATCCGATGCAGACCTCGCCCGCGACCTGCGCATCCTGGTGCGCCAGCGCCTGGTTGCCGGCGATACCGACCAGCAGGTGATGGACTATATCGTGTCGCGCTACGGCGAGTTCGTGCTGTTGAAGCCGCGCTTCAGCCCGCGCAACGCCTTGCTTTGGGGCACGCCGGTGCTTCTGCTTCTAGTCGGCGGCATTTTCATTGTGCTGACCACACGCTCCCGCCGCTCGTTGGCAACCAAGGCGCTGAGCGCCGAGGAACAGGCGGCGCTGGACAAGATGCTGAGCGACTAGCTCGGCCATTCCTCCAAAGGCCAGTCCCGCGACGTGTGGATGGCGCGCAGGATAACAATGCTCTGACGGCCGGCGACCAGGCGCAATTCATAGGCAATGATGTAGGGCAGGCGGCCGATGGGCTTCTCATAAGTGCCTGTTACCCGGCCAGGTAGGCCCGTCGCCATATCACCAAGGCCCCGGCCCATTTCACGGATACGGTCCGCGAGGCGTCGGGCGGCGGCAGGATTGTCCTGAGCGATAAAGGCAACTTGCTGCGTGAGATCGTCCAGCGCTTCTCGCGACCAGGTGACGAACCGCTTCACGCCTTGCCTGCGCGCCTGGCTTTCGCTGCTTCGATCACCGCGTCGAGCTCCGCCATGGCGTCGTCGTGGGGCACGACACGGCCAGCCTCTGCGTCGGCCATGCCACGTTTTATGCCTTCGATGATATCCAGCTCGCGATCGACATAGGCTGAGACCGCCTCGGCGGCGAGGAACGATTTACTACGCCTGGTATCGGTAGCGATCTGCTCCAGCTTCAGCTTGGTCTCGGACGAGACTCGAATGGTCATGGTGGTGCTTGCTGTCATTGTGAAAGCCTTGTGCTGAGTTGTGTACACCATAGGGCAGCAGGCGAGCGCAACCAAGCGATTTGTGCGACCGCCCAACATTACAAAACTTTCATGCACCGGAAATGGCGCCGTAATGTGCGCCTCTCTATTTCTCTTGTCCGAGGATGCTCTGCCTGAGCCGCATCCAGTGAAAAGAGGATACGAGACCCATGACTATCGCCCCCAACCCATATTCCCGCACCCGCAAACGCCTGTTGCCCGCCGCCGCTTCGCTGGCCATTGCCGGCGGCATCGGTTTCGGCGCCGTTGCCACTGGTACAGCTCCCGTTCTGGCCGACGCCGTGCGGGTCGAAGCGCCCCAGGTGCCGGGCTTTGCCGATGTCGTCGAGCGCGTTTCGCCGGCCGTGGTCAGCGTCAAGGTCAAGGCCAAGATCGAGCCTGCCGCCGATGACGGCTCCGACCAGTCCGACGATCCGGACGGCATGAACAACCTGCCCGACAATCCGCAGCTGCGCCAGTTCTTCAAGCAATTCCGCGGCTTTGGTGATCAGAACGGCCATGAGGGCGGCAATCGTCGCTTCAGCCACCGCGACCATAACAACGACCAGCCGCGTCCGGTGGCGCAGGGTTCTGGCTTCTTCATCTCCGATGACGGCTATCTCGTCACCAACAACCATGTCGTCGAGGAAGGCTCCGCCTTCACAGTGGTGATGAATGACGGCAAGGAGCTTGACGCCAAGCTGATCGGCACCGATCCGCGCACCGATCTGGCGGTGCTCAAGGTCGATGGCGTCGGCAAGTTCACCTATGTCGATTTCGCCGACGATTCCAAGGTTCGCGTCGGCGACTGGGTGGTGGCCGTCGGCAATCCGTTCGGCCTCGGCGGCACCGTCACCGCCGGCATCGTCTCGGCCCGTGGCCGTGATATCGGCGCCGGTCCCTATGATGACTTTATCCAGATAGACGCTTCGGTCAACCGCGGCAATTCGGGCGGCCCGACCTTCAACCTTAACGGCCAGGTCGTCGGCATCAACACCGCGATCTTCTCGCCGTCGGGCGGAAGCGTCGGCATCGCCTTCGACATTCCGGCCTCGACCGCCAAGCAGGTGGTGCAGGATCTGATGAAGAGCGGCTCGGTGCAGCGTGGCTGGCTCGGCGTCGAAATCCAGCCGGTTACATCGGACATCGCCGAATCGCTGGGCCTGAAGTCGCAGAATGGGGCTCTAGTTTCGGGCGCCCAGGACGGTGGCCCCGGCAAGAAGGCCGGCATCACCGCCGGTGACGTGATCACCCAGGTCGAAGGCAAGGACGTCGCATCGCCGAAGGAACTGGCTCGTCTGATCGGCGCCTACCCACCCGGCAAGTCGGTCGACGTCACGGTGTGGCGCGACGGCAAGAGCCAGACCATCAAGGTCGATCTCGGCACGTTGCCATCCACCGACAAGCAGGCCTCGGCCGACCCGCAGCAGCCCGCGGCACCGGCAAAGCCCGCCGCGCTGGCCGATCTCGGCCTCACCGTCACCAAGTCGGAAAACGGCAAGGGCCTGGTGGTGACCGATGTCGATCCAGACAGCGATGCCGCCGACCGCGGCATCCAGCCCGGCGATGTCATCACCTCGGTCAATTCGACGGAGGTGAACGGCACCGAAGACGTCGCCAAGGCGATGGCCGATGCGGTCAAGTCCGGCCGCAAGGCGGTGCTGATGCAGATCACCCGCGACGATTCAAACCGCTTCGTCGCGCTGCCAGTCGCCAAAGGCTGACATCACACAGTTTCCAGTGCGGCGGTTTCAACACCCCCGAGCCGCCGCACGGGAAGCAAGGGGCCGAACGCGTTAGTCAGTCATCGTGTTCTGCCCCCGGCGGCAGCGGGCCCCCATCGCCCGCTGCCGCTCTAACATCGAAGCATGTCGCCCAAAAGTGCACGGCGGTTTTGGCAAAACGACATGCTTGAACGAAAGCTTTTGCGCTCATGGCGGCCCCTCAATCTTCCGGCGAAATCGCGTATAACGGCTCTATGAAGATTCTCGTCATAGAAGACGATCGCGAGGCGGCCGACTATATGCAGAAGGCCTTTGCCGAGGCTGGGCACACCGCCCATGTCGCCGGCGACGGCGAAACCGGCTTTGCGCTGGCCGATGCCGGCGACTATGACGTGATGGTCGTCGACCGCATGATGCCACGCCGCGACGGGCTCTCCGTCATTGCCGGCCTGCGCTCGCGCGGCAACACCACGCCGGTGCTGATCCTGTCGGCGCTGGGCGAAGTCGATGACCGCGTCACCGGTCTGCGCGCCGGCGGGGACGACTATCTGACCAAGCCCTATGCCTTTTCCGAATTGCTCGCCCGCGTCGAGGTGCTGAACCGCCGCGCCAGCGCCAGGGAGGCCGAAACCGTCTACCGGGTCGGCGATCTCGAGCTTGACCGGCTGTCCCATTCGGTCAAGCGCGCGGCGCGCGAGATCACGCTGCAGCCGCGCGAATTCCGCCTGCTCGAATATCTGATGCGCCATGCCGGCCAGGTGGTGACGCGCACCATGCTGCTCGAAAATGTCTGGGACTATCATTTCGATCCGCAGACCAACGTGATCGACGTTCACGTCTCGCGCCTGCGTGGCAAGATCGAGAAGGGTTTCGACAAGCCGATCCTGCATACGGTTCGCGGCGCCGGCTATATGCTGAAGAGCGGCTAGAGCATGATCCCAAAAAGTAGGTACCGGTTTTTGGAGAAGATCATGCTCCAACAAAGGGGTAGGTCATGATGAGATTTCAGCCAAATCTCATCATGAGCTAGAACTCGATGGCCCTTTCCCTGCCGGCCATCATGAGGACGACGGCGGCGCGGCTTTCAGCGCTTTATTTCCTGCTTTTCGCGCTATGTGCCGTGTTGCTGGTCTTCTACATGACGTCGTTGTCGGCCCGCATGCTGACCGGCCAGACCCAGCAGACCATCAATGACGAGGTGCTCGGCCTCGCCCGTGCCTATCAGAGCGGCGGCCTGCCGCGGCTGGTGCGCGTCGTCGAGCAGCGCTCGCGCCAGCCCGGCGCCAACCTCTATCTCATTGCCGACGTCAACGGCCAGATCCTCACCGGCAACGTGCAGAGCCTGGCACCGGGGGTGCTCGAGAGCGATGGCTGGACGACCGAACCCTTCTCCTATCGCCGTTTCGGCGAAGGTGAGCTCGAACGGCAGCGCAACCAGGCTTCTGACCCGAATGGCGCGCAGCCCGGCGAGACCGAAATTCAGTCCGAGGGCGAGAAGGGCCACAACGCCATCGCGCTGGTGCTGCGGCTGCCCAACCAGATGATCATGCTGGTCGGCCGCGATCTCGGCGAGCCCGAGCGCTTCCGCGCCGTCGTCCGCCGCGCCCTGATGCTGGCGCTGGGCATGATGGGCCTGGGCGGGCTGCTGATCTGGTTCCTTGTCGGCCGCGCCGCGCTGAAGCGCATCGACAGCGTCTCGGAGGCAAGCCGCCGCATCATGGGCGGCGATCTCACGGGACGGCTGCCGGTGACCGGCGCCGGCGATGAGTTCGACCGCCTGTCGGAAAACCTCAACACCATGCTGGCCAGGATAGCGACGCTCAACGAAGGGCTGAAGCAGGTCTCCGACAACATCGCCCATGATTTGAAGACGCCGCTGACCAGACTGCGCAACCGCGCTGAGGCGACACTTTCGGGCAAGCACAAGACCACCGACTACCGGCAGGCGCTGGAAGGCACCATCGCCGAATCCGACCAGCTGATAAAAACCTTCAACGCCATCCTGATGATCTCCAGGCTGGAGGCCGGCTATTCCTCGGAGAGCACCAGCAAGGTCGATCTCGCCGCCGCCGTCCGTGACGTTGTCGAGCTTTATGAGCCGGTGGCGGAGGAGGCTGGCGTGGTGCTCGAAACTGCCGCGGACGGGGATTTTTCCGTCGATGGCAACCGCGAGCTGATCGGCCAGGCACTGTCGAACATCGTCGACAACGCCATCAAATACTCGACCGATGCGGCGGAAAAGCCTGCCGTGCGCGTAGCCCTGCAGCGCGTCGGTCACGAAATCCGCCTTTCCGTTTCGGACAATGGCCATGGCATCCCCGATGACGCCGACCGCGCCAGGGCGACCGAGCGCTTCGTGCGGCTGGAAAAGAGCCGCTCCCAGCCGGGATCAGGCCTTGGTCTCAGCCTCGCCAAGGCGATCATGACTTTTCACAATGGCCGGCTTGAACTTCTGCCTGCCAATCCCGGATTGTCCGTTATCATGAGCTTCCCGGCGCGGGAGGACCATTGATGGCGGTGAGGATGGCTGCGAAACGGATCGAGACCGAATGGCGCCTGCAACTGGCGGCGCAGCTCGCGCCGCTGGATGAGACTCGCGCCCGGCGTGAACTGTCGGAGATCGCTGGCGATGCCAAGGACGAGAACCTGCCGCGTCTGGCGAAATTTCTAGGGGGCAAGGGCGCCGCACAGGAGTTTCTCGCTGCCGTCTTCGATCTCTCGCCCTTCCTCCGCGATGTCGCGCGCCGCCGGCCGCAAATCCTCGACGCGCTGTTTGATGACGGTGTCGAGGCCAGGCTGACCAGCATTGCCGAAGCGATCGGCAAGGCCGCCTTTGCCGAGACCGTTTCCGAATCCAGCCTGATGATGGAACTCAGGCAGTGGAAGGGTGAAGCTCACTTCCTGATCGCACTTGCAGACCTCTCCGGCGAGGCCGATACCGCGCTGACGGTAAGGCGCCTCAGCAATCTCGCCGATGCCTGTACCTGCGCGGCGGTCGACTTCCTGCTGCGCGACGCGCACAGCCAGGGCAAGCTCAAATTGCCCGATCCCGAAAATCCGTCACGGCAATCCGGCTGGATCCTGCTCGGCATGGGCAAGCTTGGCGCGCATGAACTGAATTTCTCCTCCGACATCGACCTCGTCGTCTTCTTCGATCCGGATGCGCCGGCGATCGTCGATCCGCTGGACGCCACCGAGCTGTTTGCGCGCCTGACCCGCAGGCTGGTCCGCATCCTGCAGGACCGCACCGGGCACGGCTATGTCTTCCGCACCGATTTGAGGCTTCGTCCCGATCCAGGCTCGACGCCGCTGGCGATCCCGGTCGAGGCAGCACTTCGCTACTATGAGGCGCGAGGCCAGAACTGGGAGCGCGCCGCCATGATCAAAGCGCGTCCCGTGGCCGGCGATCTCGATGCCGGGGATGCGTTCCTGCGGGAATTGCAGCCCTATGTCTGGCGCAAATACATGGACTATGCGGCGATCGCCGACGTTCATTCGATCAAGCGCCAGATCCATGCCCACAAGGGTCATGGCGAGATCGCGGTCAAAGGACACAACGTCAAGCTCGGCCGCGGCGGCATTCGCGAAATCGAGTTCTTCGTCCAGACCCAGCAACTGATCGCCGGCGGCCGTTTTCCGGAGCTGCGCGGCCGCGAGACGGTGCCGATGCTGGGTGCGCTGGCCGCGCGCAACTGGATCACCGCCGATGCACGCGACGCGCTCACGCAGCAATATTGGTTTCTGCGCCGCGTCGAACACGCCATCCAGATGGTCGCCGACGAGCAGACGCATATTCTGCCCGACGATGATGAGGGGCTGGAACGCATCGCCCATATGCTGGGCTTTGCCGATGCCGCCAGATTTGCCGAAACCTTTCGCGCGGCTTTGCATGAGGTCGAGCGCCATTACGCCGCGCTGTTCGAGACCGCGCCTGAATTGTCGGCCGGCGTCGGCAATCTGGTCTTCACCGGCGATGTCGACGATCCCGACACGCTGCAGACCTTGCACGGCCTTGGCTTCCAGCGGCCAAGCGACATCTGCCGCGTGATTCGAGGCTGGCATTTCGGCCGCTACCGCGTCACCCAGTCTGCGGAAGCGCGCGAGCGGCTGACCGAACTGACGCCGGCGCTGCTCAAAGCCTTCGGCCAGACGCGCCGGGCCGACGAGGCGCTGGTTCGCTTCGACGAATTCCTCGCCGGCCTGCCCGCCGGCATCCAGCTGTTTTCGCTGCTGCAGTCGAATCCCGCCCTGCTGAAACTAATGGCGACGATCATGGGCGCCGCGCCTCGGCTGGCGGCAATCATCACAAGGCGCCCGCATGTCTTCGACGGTCTGCTCGACCCGGCGCTGCTCGCCGAACTGCCCAACCGAGCCTATCTCTCAGCGCGGTTGGCCGCTTTCATCGAAGGCGACCGGGCTTATGAGGACGTGCTCGACCGTTTGCGCATCTTTGCCTCCGAGCAGAAATTCCTGATCGGTGTCAGGCTGCTCGCCGGCTCGATCGACCCGGC
The DNA here is from genome assembly GCF_000502335.1 of Mesorhizobium sp. L2C066B000. NCBI lineage: Bacteria > Pseudomonadati > Pseudomonadota > Alphaproteobacteria > Hyphomicrobiales > Phyllobacteriaceae > Mesorhizobium > Mesorhizobium sp. L2C066B000. The sequence continues at coordinate 29,613 of NZ_AYWZ01000009.1, read as the reverse complement.
GCGCGCCGGCCGCGCCTTTTCCGATCTCGCCGACCTCACCATCGACGCCGCATTGCAGGCGGTGACCACCGAATTCGCGCTGCGTCATGGCCGCATCGCCGGCGGCACCGTGTCGCTGCTCGGCATGGGCAAACTCGGCAGCCGCGAGCTCACCGCCGGCTCCGATGTCGACCTCATTCTGCTCTACGACCACGACGCGAATGCCGACGAGTCCGACGGCGACAAGCCGCTCGCACCATCGCACTACTATACCAGGATGACGCAGCGGCTGATCGCGGCTGTCTCGGCGCCGACCGCCGAAGGCGTTCTCTACGAGCTCGACCTGCGCTTGCGGCCATCCGGCAACAAGGGGCCGGTGGCCACCCACATCGATGCCTTCAAGAAATACCAGCGCCAGGAGGCCTGGACCTGGGAGCACATGGCGCTGGCCCGGGGGCGCGCCATCGGCGGCGACGCGGCCCTTTGCGCCGAGGTCGAGGCCGAGGTGGCGGCACTTCTGGCCTTGCCGCGCGACGCCGCCAAGGTGAGGGCGGAGGCATCCGAGATGCGCGCGCTGATCGAGAAGGAAAAATCGCCGCGCGATCTCTGGGACATCAAGCTCATCTCCGGCGGCCTCATCGACCTCGAATTCATCGCGCAGGTGGCGGTTATAACCGGGCAGGTCGAAGCCGGCCGCAGGGTGACCGCGACCGGCGAAATCCTGGCGCATCTGTCGCCGGATTTCGCCGAGGCTGACGTCAGGCAGCAGCTTTGCGAAGCCTACCAACTCTATCTGGCACTGACCCAGATGACGCGGCTTTGCCTCACCGGCGCATTCGAACGCGATGACGCTCCGCCGGGATTGTCGGATCTGCTTCTGGCGGTGACTGACCTGCCGGATTTCGGTGTGCTGGAAGCACATCTCAAGGAAACGTCGCAAAAGGTCAGAAAGGATTTCAACCTTTTGCTTCGTACGAAACGGTCGTGAGGGCGTGAAGCGCTGGCGGCTGTTTCGGATCGCATCGGGGGTGACGATGCAACAGGAGATACCCATGAGAAAGACAACCGGACTTGCCCTTGCCTTCGTCGCGCTTGCCGGCGCCGTTGGCACCACCGCCTATGCCGAGAACAATGCCAGCGCCAGAATGCGCGAGGGCGCGATGATGCGCCTCGACAAGGCGATGAAGGATTCCAACGGCACCATCAGCTTCGACCAGTTTTCCGACGCCATGAACGCGCGGCTGAAGAAGCTGGTCGCCGATAATGGCGGCAAGCTGACAGTCGCCCAGCTCGCTGACGCCCTGGAGAAGGCGCGGTTCGAGGAAATGGCCAAGCGCATAGTTGCCCGCTACGACAGCAAGGGCGACGGCACGCTGACCACGGACGACATCACCGGGCGCGAGAAGAAGGTGTTTGCCATGCTCGACCGCAACAATGACGGCAAGATCGAGCGCAACGAACTGCCAAAGAAAGGCCGCATGGGCCGCCACCACCAATGGGACGGCGGCGACGACAGCATGGAGTGAAATGGCGATATGTCTCCGGCGGCGAAAGCCGCCGGAGCCCTTACATGACCGCGGCTACTCAGTCCTTGAACGCGGCGGAGAGCACCGCTCGCATTGGCGGGCCGTCAGGCCGCCGCCTTCACCGCCGGCTGCGCCTTCTTCACCGGAATGCGCACCGACACGATCGTGCCGACGCCTTCGATCGAGCGGATTTTCAGCGCTCCTCCTTGCAACTCGGCCAGCGAGCGCGAGATGGCAAGGCCGAGGCCGGAGCCGGCGTGGTTCTTCGAAAACTGGTTCTGCACCTGTTCGAAGGGGCGGCCGAGCTTGCTTAGCGCTTCTTTGGGAATGCCGCAGCCATTGTCCTCGATGGTCAGCACCAGCGCGCCTGACGTGTTGCGCGCGCGCACCGAGATATGGCCGCCCTGGCCGGTGAACTTCACCGCATTCGACAGAAGGTTGATGGCGATCTGCTTGATCGCCCGGCGGTCGGCGAACAGCGTCATCGTATCGGCGATGCGGGTTTCGACCGTGATCGATTTCTCCGCCGCCTGCAGCGAGATTACCCGCACCGTCTCGCGGATCAGCGGGCAGAGATCGATTTCCTCGCGGTCCATCGAGAACTGGCCGGCCTCGATCTTCGACATGTCGAGTATGTCGTTGATGACGCCCAGCAGATATTTGCCGCTGCCGTTGATGTCGTTGGCATATTCCTCGTAGCGCGGCGAACCGAGCGGCCCGAACAGGCCTTGTTCCATCAGTTCGGAGAACCCGATGATGGCGTTGAGCGGCGTGCGCAGCTCGTGCGACATGTTGGCCAGGAATTCGGATTTGGCCCGATTGGCGGCCTCGGCGCGCTCGGTTTCCTTCATATATTCGCGGTTGAGCTCGACCAGTTCCTTGGCGCGCTCTTCCTCGGCCCGGCGGGCGAGGCTGAGGTCGTGGATGGTCGCCATCAGCCGGCGCTCGCTGTCGACCAGCTTTTCCTGGTGCAGCTTGATCTGGGTGATGTCGGAGCCGACGGAGACCGTGCCGCCGTCCCGGGTCCTCAGTTCGTTGACCTGCAGCCAGCGGCCGTCGGAGAGCTGCCGCTCGAAGGTTGCGCCCCCTTGCGGCCCGTTGGTGTTGGCCAGCCGCCGTTCAGAGGCGAAGGCCAGCATGCGCTCTTCAAGCACGGCGCGCGCAGCGCCCGGCATGACGTCGCGGTCTGACAGGCCGTTGTCCTTCTGGTATTTGGAATTGCACATGATCAGGCGCTGGGCGGCATCCCACAGCACGAAGGATTCGTTGATGTTTTCGATCGCGGTCCGCAGGCGCAGGTCGGCCGCCTCCGAGCGCAGCGCCAGATGCCGCTGCTCGGTGACGTCGACGGCAATGCCGATCAGCTGGATCTCAGGCGCTTCCGGGTCGATCACCTGGGCCCTGGCGCGCATCCACACCCACTGGCCGTCGGCGTGACGCATCCGGAACACCTGGTCGATATGGTCGATCTCGCGCTCGACGATTTTGTTGGCCAGCCCGAACAGGTCGCCGTCCTCGGGGTGGATGATGTCGTCGACCTCACCGAACGACAGCATCGAGTTGCAGGGCTCGTAGCCCAGCATGTCGTACATCGAGCGCGACCAGTACATCTTGCCGCGCACCATGTCCCAGTCCCACAGGCCGCAGCGACCGCGAACCAGCGCCATGTCGATGCGCTGATGGGCTTCGAGATAGATGCGGTCGGCTGTCTGGGCGCGCGATGCCTGGCCGAAATAGGCGTAGAGGATGATGATCAGCACGCCGGCTGTCAGCACAAACAGCGTGACGTTGAGCGAGACGGTCTTGCGCCAGTTGTCGAACGCCGCTTCCTGCGGCACCAGCACGGCGGCGGCGTTCTTGCGGTCCCGGGTCAGGCTCACCGCCGCGTACCAGTCCTGGCCGCCGATGCTGACATCCATGACCCCGGCGCGGTCGCCGAACATGAACAGCGGCTGGCCGTCCAGCACCAGGCTGTCCAGCGATCGCCCTTGCCAGCCGGTCGACAGCGGCGACACGGCAATGATCTTGAAGGCGCTGTCGGTGATCACAAGCACATGGCTTCTGCCCATGGCGCCCTGGCGGCTCGTGCTTTCCAGAAGATCAATTGCACCGCTGGATGCCGCGGTCGGGTCGGCCGAGATTGCGTTCGCCATCTGGCCGGCGGCGAGACCTAGCACCGCCTTGCCGTCGCGCTCGGCCTCGTCGCGCTCGTTCATCAGCGACAGCACGCGCAGTGCGGCGATGACGATCAGGAAGATGATGATGAGAGCCGGTATCGAACGGCGCAGAAGGGGTTCGGCAGCCAGGAGCCGCCGGTAGGCTGGTTCAGCGATGAGCCGCGTATTGCCGGCGAGGCCGTCGCCTCGCGCCTTGCGCCGCTCAAAAGCCGTCCCTTCGGGCGCGCCCCACGCGTCCGCCTTGGCCATAAATGGCACTCCCCGAATTCCGTACGCTTGACGATCCGGCAACACCGCACATCCGAATCGTCTGTAAAGAATCAAAGGTGATTCGCCTTGTCCAGAGGCGCGGCCGAAAAACATTAAAAATTGATTGAAATAACGCTGAAATCCCTCGCCTTGAGGGGAGGGTGGCCCGAAGGGCCGGGTGGGGTCCTCGGCGAAGCGCTCGACTCTCTCAATCACGGTCGAAGTTGGTCGAGGTCGCGCACTGCCGCAACGACCCCACCCGTCCATCCGCCTTCGGCGGCTGTCCACCGTCCCCTCAAGGGGGAGGGATCAGGCCAGCGTTCGCTCCACAATGTCCCGCAAATCCGCCGACAGGTTCTCGGCACCGGCGATGGCCAGCAGCGCTTCCCTGGCCTTGGCTTGCCTGCCCGGCTCCAGCGAGCGCCACGAGCGCAGCGCTGTCGCCAGCCTGGCCGCCACTTGCGGATTGCGTTTTTCAACCTCGAGTACGGTCTGGGTAAAAAACCGGTAGCCTTCGCCATCGGCGCGGTGGAAGCCGGTCTGGTTGGCGCTGGCGAATGTGCCGACCAGCGAGCGCACCCGGTTCGGATTGGCCATCGAGAAAGCTGCGTGACCAGTCAGCTTGCGTACGGTATCGACTGTCCGGGGTCCCGGCACGCTGGCCTGGATCTGGAACCATTTGTCCATGACCAGCGGATCGGCGCCATAACGCGCCTCGAAATCGGCCAGCGCCTTGGTCGCCTCCGGTGAACCGTCATGGCGGTGCGCAAGGACGGTCAGCGCTGCGGCGCGGTCGGTCATGTTGGTCGCGGTTTCGAAATGCCGGGCGGCGAGCGCAGCACCTTCCGGCGGCAGCGAGAGGTAGTCGAGCAGGATGTTGCGCAGCGCCCGGCGTCCCGCATTGGCCGCATCCGGGCTGAACGGCCCGTCGTCGGCGAGGTGGCTGTATAGGTCGGTGAACGTTTGCTGATTGGCGCGCGCGATTGCCAGCGCCAGTGCTTGGCGAGCGGCAAAGATGGCGTCGGGATCGATGTTCGTGCCGATGTCGCGGGCAATGTCGGCCTCGCCGGGAAGTGACAGCGCCAGTGCCCGGTAGGCAGGCTCCAGCGTCTCGTCGCCGGCGATCTTACCGGCAAGTCCGGTCAGCCTGGCGGTGAAAACCGGTTTCGCGCCGCCGAGGATCTGGCGGAAGGCCGCTATCAGCGCATCGGTGAGCAGCGTGTTGAACGCCTGCCAGCGCGCGAAGGCATCTCTGTCATGGCCAGCGAGGAAGAACTGGTCGTCGGCCTTCTGCTCGACCGAAAGCGTGATCGGCGCCGAAAAGCCGCGATTGAGCGACACCGCCGGCCGCTCGGCGACGCCTGAGAAGCGCACCATGTGACGGCGCTTGCGGATGTGGATAACGCCGTCCTCGACGGTGGCTCCCTCGACGCCATCATAGGCGACCGGCTCACCGCCCGCGCCGACCAGCCCGAAGGCGAGCGGAATGTGCATCAGGCGCTTGCGGCTCTCCGAGGGTGTCGGCGGCACCGACTGCTCGATCTCGAGCGTAAACTCGCGCGTCGCCGGATTGTGCGTCGAACTGACGGTCAGGTTCGGCGTGCCCGCCTGGTTATACCAGAGCGCGAACTGAGACAGGTCGCGCCCGGAGGCGTCCTCGAACACCTTCAGGAAGTCCTCGATCGTCGCGGCCTCGCCATCATGGCGCTCGAAATAGAGGTCCATGCCGGCGCGGAAAGCCTCGGCCCCGAGGATAGTGCGGATCATGCGCACGACTTCCGAGCCTTTTTCGTAGACCGTCGCTGTATAGAAATTGTTGATCTCGCGGTAGCGGCGCGGCCGCACCGGATGCGCCAGCGGTCCCTGGTCCTCGGGGAACTGGTGCGCCCTCAGCGTGCGCACTTCGGCGATGCGCTTGACCGCGCGCGAGCGCTGGTCGGCTGAGAATTCATGGTCGCGAAAAACCGTCAGCCCTTCCTTAAGGCAGAGCTGGAACCAGTCGCGGCAGGTGATCCTGTTGCCGGTCCAGTTGTGGAAATACTCATGCGCGATGATCGCCTCGATATTGGCGAAATCGGCATCGGTGGCGGTTTCCCGGTCGGCCAGCACATACTTGTCGTTGAAGATATTTAGGCCCTTGTTCTCCATCGCCCCCATGTTGAAGTCGGAAACGGCGACGATGTTGAAGACGTCGAGGTCGTATTCGCGGCCGAACGCTTTCTCGTCCCATTGCATCGAGCGCTTGAGCGCGTCCATGGCGTAGCCGGCGAGCCCCTCCTTGCCTGGCTCGACATAGATGCCGAGTTCGACCTTGCGGCCGGACATGGTGACGAAACTGTCGGCGACCTGGCCAAGATTGCCGGCCACGAGCGCAAACAGATAGGACGGCTTGGGGAAGGGGTCGTGCCATTCAGCATAGTGCCAGCCATCGGCAAGCCCGCCGCTTTCGACCGGATTGCCGTTGGAAAGCAACAGCGGCGCTTCGTCCAGCCTTGCCTCGATACGCACGGTATAGACCGACAGGATGTCGGGGCGGTCGAGGAAATAGGTGATGCGGCGAAAGCCCTCGGCCTCGCATTGCGTGCAATAGACATTGCTGGAGCGGTAGAGGCCCATCAGCGCCTCATTGCTGGCCGGCGCGATCTCGGTCTCGAGCAGCAGCTGGAAACGGGCCGGCGGCCTCAAAATGGTCAGCTGGTCCGGCGTGGCGAGATACTCGGCCGGGGCAAGCTCGCGACCGTCGATGGCAATGCGCTTGAGCACTAGCCCGTCGCCGTCCAGCACCAGCGACGTCGAGGCGGCGGCGCCATCGCGGCGTTCGATCGTCAGCACTGCGGTGACACGCGTTGCGTCTGGCGAAAGGCGGAAGGTGAGGCCGGTTTGCGGGATGGAAAAGTCGTTGGGGCGGTAGTCTTCGAGCTTGAAGACCTGGCCGGTATCGGTTCGCATTCCCTTGGGTTTCCCTGTCGCTATCGGAGCCGCTGACGTGTCCTGGCCCATTAATCTAAAGTTGCGCGCTCTTTACACGAAACGGTCACTCGACAAAACTGCGCCAATGCCTATTTCGGGGCGTTCCCCTTCCGCCATCATCGTGAGGCCTTGATGACCGTCGTCAGATCGAAGTTCGGCATGGGCGCCTGTGTACCGCGTCGTTCGACGCGCATCTCAGCGGAGATCCGGGAAGCAACAAAACAGTGAAAGCCGGGCCTGGAGACGAAGCGGGCGGGAAACTGTCCGATCATCCCGGCGCGCATCGGCCCAAAAATCAATGTTGATTTTTGGAAAGCACGATGCGCAGATTTAAAGTGTCAGAGCGTCCTTTACGCGTCGAAGACGACGCGCGGCGCTCTAATGTTCTCACCGGGATCATGCTCAAGGTCATGTCGGTGGCAGTCTTTGTCGGCATGCAAACCTGCATCAAGGCCGCCGGCACTTTGCCGGCCGGCCAGATCGTCTTCTTCCGCTCCTTCTTCGCCATCTTCCCGATCATCGCCTTCCTGGCCTTCAAGAGAAAACTCGGTACGGCGTTCGCCACCAAACGCCCGCTGAACCACATTGCGCGCGGTGTCGTCGGCGTTTGCGCCATGGGGCTCGGCTTCTTTGCGCTGACCCGGCTGCCGCTGCCTGAGGCGATCACGCTGAACTATGCCCAGCCTTTGCTGGTGGTGGTGTTCTCCTCGCTATTCCTCGGCGAAGCCATTCGCGTCTATCGCTGGAGCGCGGTTGCGGTCGGTCTGGTCGGCGTGCTGATCATCTCCTGGCCGGAGCTGACGCTGCTCACGTCGGGCGTCGCGCTCGGCGACCAGGAGGTGCTGGGCGTCATCGCTGCTCTTGTTTCTGCAGCAATCTCCGCCAATGCCATCCTGCTCGTGCGCAATCTTGTCCAGACTGAACGAACAGCGACCATCGTGTTGTGGTTCTCGGCGACGGCGAGTGTCATGGCGCTGCTTACGCTGCCCTTCGGCTGGCAGGCGCTGACGCCGCTGCAGGCCGGTCTGCTGGTCGCAGCAGGGTTCTGTGGCGGGCTGGCGCAGATTTTGATGACGGCGGCGTACCGCCATGCCGAAGCTTCGGTGGTGGCGCCGTTCGAATACACCTCGATGATCCTCGGCGTGGTCGTCGGCTATTTCGCCTTTGGCGATATCGCCACCATCAACACGCTCGTCGGCGGTGTGATCGTCGTTGCCGCCGGCATGTTCATCATCTGGCGCGAGCGCCAACTCGGCCTGGAACGCACCCGAACGCGCAAGGCAGCGCCACCACAGGGGTGAGGAGGTCCGCGGGGTTGGCTCAGTTAGCTTCCGCACGTTCCTTCGCCAGCCGCACCAGCACCGCTCGCGTCTGCTCGTCGGCCGGGAAGAAAGACTCGATCGCCAGTTCCGACAGCGTCACGTCAAGCGGCGTGCCGAAGACGGTGATGGTGCTGATGAAGGACAGCACCTGGTCGCCATGCGCCAGCCGCAGCGGATGGACGATGCCGTTGGGCTCGACCGGCACCGGCCGCGCACCCTTGAGCCCGGACGGATAGGTTCGCAATTCGCGCTCCAGCTCGACCAGGACGGGATCGCCGGCGGCATCGTTCTGGTGTTTCAGCCGCTCCAGCAGATGCGCCCGCCATTCCGCGAGATTGACGATGCGCGGTGCGATGCCGTTCGGGTGCAGGCTGAGGCGCAGCACATTGACCGGCGGCTGGAGCAGCGACGGCTCGGCAACATCGGCCAGAAACGGGCCGATGGCGGCATTGGCGGAAATCAGGTTCCAGTGCCGGTCGACGGCGAGGGCGGGGAACGGCTCATGCCCTTTGAGCACGCTCTCGACCGCGGCAAGCGCCGGCGCCAGCGTCGTATCTGTGAGTGGCCGCTCGCTGAAGCTCGGGGCAAAGCCGGCAGCCAGCAACAGCTGATTACGCTGCCGCAGCGGAATCTCAAGCTGCTCGGCCAGATGCAGCACCATCTCGCGCGATGGCGCGGCGCGGCCGCTTTCGACGAAGGAGAGATGACGCTGGGAAATCTCAGCCTCCATTGCGAGATCAAGCTGGCTCATGCGCCGGCGCGTGCGCCATTCGCGGATCAGGCTGCCGGCGGAGGTTTGGACTGTTGTCATGGGAGGATGAGTAGGCCGGGGCGGGCGGTATTTCAATTACCTCTGAGGTCATTGGCGCGGTTCTCCCTTCTCCCCCTGTGGGAGAAGGTGGCCGAGCGAAGCTCGGTCGGATGAGGGGTGTTCCAGGGAACGCCAACGTCTCACTCCGCTGGAACACCCCTCATCCGTCTCGGCGCTGCGCGCCGATCCACCTTCCCCCACAAGGGTGGAAGGAAGAGGCGCGCCTCACCCCACCTCTCGCAACTTCGCTTTCACCTCGAGAAAATCCCGCCACGCCAGTTTCTTGTGCGCCGGCGTCCGCAAGAGATAGGCCGGGTGCAACGTCGGCATGGCCGGAATGGCAGTGCCCGACACCGTCGTGTGCACCTGCCAATTGCCGCGCAGGCGCAGGATGCCCTCGGTAGTGTTGAGCAGGGTTTTGGCCGAAGGGCCGCCGAGATTGACCAGCACCTTCGGATTGACCAGCTCTATCTGCCGCTCGATGAAGGGACGGCAGATTTCGGTCTCGTGCGGCGTCGGCGTGCGGTTGCCGGGTGGCCGCCAGGGAATGACGTTGGCGATGTAGACCGAGGTGCGATCAAGCCCGATCGCCGCCAGCATGCGGTCGAGCAGTCTGCCGGAGCGGCCGACGAAGGGAAGGCCCTCAATGTCCTCGTCGCGGCCGGGCGCCTCGCCAACCAGCATCACCGACGCTTCCGGATTGCCGTCGGCAAAGACCAGGTTCTTGGCGGTGAATTTGAGGTTGCAGCCGTCGAAGGACGCCATGTGCTGGCGCAGCGCGTCGAGCGTCGAGGCGCTTGCCGCCATTTGCCGGGCAAGAGCCGCCTGCGCCTCGTCGGGCACCGTCGCGGTGGCCGGCACGGAGCGCGCCGGCGCGTCCGGCACCCGGCTCGCATCCAGACCAGGGCTTGCCGTGGCTTGTTCCGGTGCCTTGTTTTCGCGAGGCGGCGCGGCTGGCGCCGGTGCGCGCTCGGGGCGCTTCGGTGCTGCCCCGGCAAACCGGTTCACCGGCGCGTCCTCCAACGCTTCGTCGACACCGGCAGAGGCGTAGAAGGCGAGCAACTCGGCCAGGTCGGATCGGTTGTTGGGGGAGGCGGCAGTCATACCGGGCACATTCGTCCGCCGAGAGACGATTTGCAAGGTTGGGCGGTTAGTAATCTCCCCCTCAAGGAGGGAGATTACGCGCTCGTCGGCTTTCGCCAATCACGAAGGGCATTTCGTGGCGATTTTCACGGCGTCTGCCGCTTACCCCGTCGGTATCCGCGGATCCTGCACCAGATAGAACGTCCAGCGCGGCGTGTAGTCGGTGATCAGAAACTCGAAGCGTCCCCTCTTCAGCGGGTCGATCTGTCCACTCTTGAACAAGAGCCGGTCATAGGGTTCGAAATCGCGGTCGAAATCGGCGTACGCGCTCGACAGGATGTTGTCGGGCGTCTTGTTGCGCTGGTCGAAGGACAGGCCGTCGCCGAACACGCTCGGCTGGTTGAGTATCTCCTGCAGCTCGAACTGGAATTCGACCCAGGCCTGGCCGCTGTTGTTGAGCACCTCGATACGCATGTACAGGATGCCGTTGGCGAATTCGCCGTTGGTGCTGAACGGCTGGATCGGTTTGGTGGTGCGGATGGTGAGCGTCACCGGCGTCGACGAATTCAGCTCCTCGGAGATGACCAACGGATCTTCCTTGGTGCCGGTGCCCGAGGCGCCGGTGATGTGGAAACCGCCAAGCTCGTCGGAAAAGGAATAGGCGCCGGTCGCCCACACCTTCACCGGCTCGGCCTGAGCGCGAACCGGCGTAAGCATTGAAAGGGCGAGAAGGATCGCTCGGCAGGTCCGGCCGGGCGGAAGGGGGAAGCGCGTCAATGAATAGCCGGACGGCGTGCGCATGGAAATAAGTATGGCCGATAAGAGAGCCGTCGAACAATTAAAATATGGGACGCTGAGCGCGGCCGCGCGCAAAACGCTTGCGGCAGAGTTGTTATCCGCGACTTTTTGTCGAAATCGGCATTGTCACGTCAGCGCCGGTTTCCTGTCGCGGATTGATGCGCTATGCAGCGCAGGAGCCAGCAAAATGCCGGAAACGGTTGGCCAGAGCGGAGGGGTTGATGAGCGAGATCGAACGCGAGAGCATGGAATTCGACGTGGTCATCGTCGGGGCCGGCCCGGCGGGCCTTGCCGCAGCGATCCGTCTCAAGCAGGTCAATCCCGAGCTTTCCGTCGTGGTGTTGGAAAAGGGCGGCGAGGTTGGTGCCCACATTCTGTCAGGCGCCGTCGTCGATCCCATAGGCATCGACCGCCTGTTGCCGGGCTGGCGCGAGGAAGATGGCCACCCCTTCAAGACGCCGGTTACGGCCGACGATTTCCTGGTGCTCGGCCCCGCCGGCTCGTTCCGTCTGCCCAATATCCTGATGCCGCCGCTGATGAACAATCACGGCAACTACATCGTCTCGCTCGGCAATGTCTGCCGCTGGCTGGCAACCAAGGCTGAAGCGTTAGGCGTCGAAATCTATCCGGGCTTTGCTGCCGCCAGCCTCGTCTACAACGATGCCGGCGCGGTCACGGGCGTCATCACCGGCGACATGGGCGTCGAAAAAGACGGCACACATGGCCCGGGCTTTGCGCCGGGCATGGCGCTGATGGGCAAATACGTGCTGATCGGCGAGGGCGCGCGCGGTTCGCTGTCCAAGCAGCTGATCGCAAAATACAAACTGTCCGACGGCCGTGAGCCCGGCAAGTACGGCATCGGCCTCAAGGAGCTGTGGCAGGTCAAGCCCGAGAACCACCAGCCGGGCCTGGTGCAGCACTCCTTCGGCTGGCCGCTCGACCTGAAGACAGGCGGCGGCTCCTTCCTCTACCACCTGGAGGACAACCAGGTCGCGGTCGGCTTCGTCCTGCATCTCAACTACAAGAACCCCTGGCTGTCGCCCTTCGAGGAATTCCAACGGTTCAAGACGCATCCGGCGATATCGCGCACCTTCGAGGGCGCCAAGCGCATCGGCTATGGCGCGCGCGCCATTACCGAAGGCGGCTGGCAGTCGGTGCCGAAACTCTCCTTCCCCGGCGGCGTGCTGATGGGGTGTGCGGCGGGCTTCGTCAACGTGCCGCGCATCAAGGGTTCGCACAATGCGGTGCTGTCCGGCATGCTGGCGGCCGAGCATGTCGCGCAAGCGATCGGCTCCGGCCGCGCCAATGACGAGCTGTCTTCTTATGAGGACGCCTGGCGCGCGACCGATATCGGCAAGGATTTGAAGAAGGTCCGCAACGTCAAGCCGCTCTGGTCGCGCTTCGGCACCATTATCGGCGTCGGCCTCGGTGGTCTCGACATGTGGCTGAACACGCTGTTCGGCTTCTCGCCCTTCGGCACGCTGAAGCACGGCAAGGCCGATTATGCCACGCTTGAGCCCGCGGCCAAGCACAAGAAGATCGCCTATCCCAAGGCGGACGGCGTGCTGACCTTCGACCGCCTGTCCTCGGTGTTCCTGTCCAACACCAATCACGAGGAAAACGAGCCGGTGCATCTCATCGTCGGCGACATGGAGTTGCAGAAGCGTTCCGAGCATGATGTCTTTGCCGGGCCTTCGACCCGCTATTGCCCGGCCGGTGTTTACGAATGGGTCGACAAGGACGGCAACGCCGCCGCCGATCCGTCTGCCAAGGATGTGCGCTTCGTCATCAACGCGCAGAACTGCGTGCACTGCAAGACCTGCGACATCAAGGATCCCAACCAGAACATCAACTGGGTGCCGCCACAAGGCGGCGAAGGCCCGGTCTATCAGGGCATGTGAGCCTCACCGACCGGGGCCGTCTCAACCAGCAAAAATGGCGGCGATGGCCGGGTTTACCAAGGCATGTAAGGCGCTCGGCGCCAAAGATTGTTGAAACCGTCGTCTGCTTGTGGTCTCATTGCCGCGTCCATGGGGAAAATGGCATGCGCGTGTTGGTCTTGTTTTGCGTCGCCGTCATAAGCGCGGCCTGCGGCGTCGTCGGGACGGCGTCGGCGGGGGTGAAAACCGTCGTCAAGACGCGAACCTATGACATCACCGGCACGACAGGTGCCGGTCTGGTTATCGCCATGAACCGCAGGGGCCCCAAGCACGGTTTCATGACCCACGCCATCGCGCAGACAAGCTACACCGCCGACTGGAGCCTGGACGTGGGTCAGGTCAACGGCGTCTGCCGCCTGCGCCAGGCCAATGGAACGCTCAACATCGCCTACACCTACCCGCGCGTCGCCTCGGCCGTCACGCCGGCGCTGCGCAAACGCTGGAACCGGTTTTTCACAGGCGTTCTCGCTCATGAAGGAACCCATGGCCGTATCGCCGGGCAGATGATGCAGGCTTCCGAGCGGTCGGTTCGCGGCCTGAAATTTGCCAACGATCCGCAATGCAACAAAACGCGCGTCGAAGCCACGCGGCGCTTGCAAGCCACTTCCAAGCTCTATGAGGCAAAACAGATCGCGTTCGACGCGCGCGAGCACAGTGAAGGCGGCCATGTCGAGCGCATCATCGAGGCCTTGGTAGGCTTGTGAAACCGTAAGCCCCGTGGCGTACGATCTAGCCGCCCATGCTGGGCTGGATCAGCGACACAGTCGCGGTAGAATCCTCGTCGACCGGCTTGGTCTCGTCGCGCATCAATGAAAATTCCACCATCACCGGCAGATGGTCGGAGCCGGTCTCTTCCATCTGCGTCGACGACAGGATGGTCACCCCGCCCTTCGAAAACACCTGGTCGATCGGCAGGCCCGCATAGCGCCGCAGGAAATCGGGCAGGGTCCGGTGGATCCAGGTCGGTCCGGCCGACGGCATCACGGTCAGTCCGCCGAGCGAGGCAACGCGCCGTACCGCGGCGCTCCACGGCACGGCGTTGCAGTCGCCGGCCATGATCGCCGTCTCGCCGAGCGAGGTGAGCGTCTCGGTCAACTCGCCGATCTGCCAGTATTGTTCCTTCGGCCACGGCCAGCTCAAATGGATCGCCGCGACATCGACCGGAGTGCCGCCGAAATCGACGGTGGCGGCCGCCATCGCGCCGCGCGGTTCGCAATGCGGCTCGGTGCCGGCCGCAAAGGGTCGCCGGGACAAAAGCGCCACGCCCCACACGCCCTCGGGATGGGCGCACAGGATGCGATAGGGATAGGCGTTCTCGATATAGCCGAGTTCGGTCGCCCACATGGCCGATACTTCGTCGAGCGTGATCACGTCCGGGTTGGTCCTGGCGATCAGCGAAAGAACCTTCTTGGGTGTCGGATTGTTGAAACGCAGGTTCATCTGCAGCAGCCGGTAGACCGGTTCGTTGCCGGGCGCGGCGTCATTGGCGGCCTGCACCGGCCACAGGCGCGGCAAGGTGCTCAACGTGCTGGCGAAGGCGGCCACGGCCAGCAGCAGGCCCACGCCCGCCTGCAGGCGAAACGAGGTGGCGAGCAGCGGCAGCGCAATCAGCCCCATCAGCACGGCAAAATGGATGCGGAAATGGGCGAAGGAATCGAAGGCCGGATGCAGTGCGCCAAAGAACCCGGCTACAAGCGCGGCCGAGAGGCCGAGCATTGCCAGGAACGCCATTGAAGCCATCATCTTTCGCACGCGTGCCATCAGACCGGGTTTTGCCCATAGACCGGGTAATACATTGCCGAGGTATCAGGCCTTTATCGGCTGAAATGCGGCCCAATCAAGATGACGAAACGCCTCGCGGCAAACATTTACGGCAAGCCGGTCTACTGAAAGGCCGTCTCCGAAAAGCTTCTCAGCTTGCGCGAATGCAACCGTTCCATCGGCATTTCCGCCAGCTTCTCCATCGCCTTGATGCCGATGGTCAGATGCTGCGCCACTTGCCGCTTGTAGAATTCGGTCGCCATGCCGGGCAGCTTCAACTCGCCATGCAGCGGCTTGTCGGAGACGCAAAGCAGCGTGCCGTAGGGCACGCGGAAGCGGAAGCCATTGGCGGCGATCGTGGCCGATTCCATATCGAGCGCGATGGCGCGCGACTGCGACAGCCGCTGCACCGGTCCGCGCTGGTCGCGCAGTTCCCAGTTGCGGTTGTCGATGGTGGCGACGGTGCCAGTGCGCATGATGCGCTTGAGATCGTAGCCGGAAAGTCCGGTGACTTCGGCGACCGCCTCCTGCAGCGCCACCTGGATCTCGGCCAGCGGCGGTATCGGCACCCACACCGGCAGGTCATCGTCCAGCACATGGTCTTCCCGGACATAGGCATGCGCCAGCACATAGTCGCCCAGCGCCTGAGTGTTGCGCAGGCCGGCGCAATGGCCGAGCATCAGCCATGCATGTGGCCGCAGCACCGCGACATGGTCGGTGATCGTCTTGGCGTTGGACGGGCCGACGCCGATGTTGACCATGGTGATGCCGCCATGGTTCGGCTTCTTCAGATGATAGGCTGGCATCTGAGGCAGGCGCGGCGCCGCCACGCCTTCGCTGGGCGCGTTTTGCCCTGCCTTGGTGATGACATTGCCCGGTTCGACGAATTCGGTATAGCCGTGGCCGCCTTCAGCCATCTGGGCCCGCGCGCGGGCGACGAACTCGTCGATGTAGAACTGGTAGTTGGTGAACAGCACGAAGTTCTGGAAATGCTGCGGGCTGGTCGCGGTGTAGTGCGTCATGCGGTGCAGCGAATAGTCGATGCGCTGCGCCGTGAACGGCGCCAGCGGCCTTGGTTCGCCGAACGCGACCTCGAAGGTGCCGTTGGCGATCTGGTCGTCGGTGCCGTCGAGATCCGGCACGTCGAACAGGTCGCGGATCGGCCGTTTGATGCGGTCGGCGGCGGCGCCATCGACATGGGTTCCTTCAAGGAACGCGAAATGCAGCGGGATCGGCGTGGTCGATTCCGAAACCGTTACCGGCACGCCGTGATTGCGCATGATCAGGCGAAGCTGCTCTACGAGATAGCGTTCGAACAGCACCGGCTGGGTGATGGTGGTCGAGAAATGCCCGGGGGTCGGCATGTGGCCGTAGGCCTGGCGCGAGTCGATCTGGGTGAACGAATTGGTGGTGACGCCGATCTCCGGGTAGAAGGCGCGGTAGCGCTTGCTTTCGTCGCCGCCGGCGGCAAGCGTGGCAAAGGAGTCGCGCAGAAACTTGGTGTTGCGGTCGTAGAGCACCTGCAAGGCGGCCACGGCCTTTTTGGCGTCGTCGAAGCTCTGCTTGCCGAAAGGCTCCGGCATGACGACCGATTCGATAGCTTGTGGGTAGATTCGCTTTTCCATGGCTCAATATAGAGACTTGAGGCCGCACTTGGGAGGGGAGGGTGGCCGCCAAGTGGTCGATTTATTCGTCCACGCCCAAGGTGTGCTGAGATTCAGGTAAGGCTGAGCCGGAGTCGAGGACGGGCGCGAAGCGACCAAACTGGTTGGCTTCGAGAACCGGAGCGGAGCGTACTCGAAGCATGTGAGCACCAAGGCCGCCACTTGCAGGCCAGCATCACCTTAATACCGGCACACCTTACCCGCGCTGCAGACTGACCAGCAAGACAAAGCCGACGCCATGCTTCTTCGTCGCCGGCGCGTCGATCGTCGTGTCGGCATTGGCCCGCATCATCGGCATGGCCAGGACCGGCGCCGACAACACGACCAGAACGAGCGCCGCCCGCGGCAGGAGCCGAAGGGTCTGGAGGGCGTTGATGGCGATGCGGTTCATGGCTTTTGCTTTTCTGTTTGGATCTATGTCTTTGTCGTCTCAGGGGCGAAAATGGTTCATGCAATCGAATTGGCAGGAACTGGCTGCATTCCAGGAACGGGCCGGACGGCCGGATTCGGCCACGAGGATGGCGAAGAGCATCCCGAACAGGCTCATCAACAGGCAGACGATGGTGAAGCGGCGAGCGAGCATTTGCGTAGTGTCTCCTTGAACACGCCATCAAATGCCCTGATGCGACTGAACCGGCGCTGATGCCGACGTTCATCTGCGGTTCAAAGTGATTGACGAGGTCTTAGAGAGAGCGTCGGTTCGGGTTTGCGCCGCCGCAAACGGCACGGTCGTCGCTATGGCGCGGACCGTCCTGCAAAGAAAACGGGGCCTGTGAAGGCCCCGTTGGTCAACTCAAAGCAGCAAGATCAGAGCTTGTGCCAGGTCTGGCTCTTGCAGATCAGCCCGCCGAGCACGCAGCCGCTCATTTTGAGCGAGGTGCCCGACAGTGTTGCCTTGCCCGAATAGGTCTTGTCGTTTGCCGGATCGGTGATGTTGCCGGCATATTTGTTGGCCCCGGCCGCCTTGAGCGAACCGATGGTCTTCCCGGCATATTTGCCGGTCTTCAGGGTGATGGAGAATGAACCGCTGCCGCCGATAACTGCTGTGTCGCCGGCTTGTGTCTTCCAATTGCCTTCGATCGGATCGGCCCAAGCCGCACCAGCCATCATCACGGCGGCCGCCAGGGCCAAGCTCACTTTGCGAAACATATCTGTCCTCCCTGGTTTAGATGGGGCAGCCGCCTCTCTGCCCCTTACGCAAACGTAAGCTAATCCAGCTCCCGGCAAAACAAAAGCGTGCCGCGACGGAAGGTTTCGCAATTTTCATGCGGGGTCGGGAGAGTGCAGCCCGTGGAAATGAAACGATCGAGGCGTTGGCTTTGGTTCGCGTGGTTAGCAGAGTGTTGATCGGCGCCTTGCAAATTTTCGTCAAATCGGTCGAGAAACGGCGGGATTGCTGACTTTGTATCCTTAACGAATTTCCGCGTTTACCTCTTGTTTTAGCTTTGTTTTCTCCAAATTAAGCACGCCATTTAACGACGGATTCAAGGCTCGGCCTCATTCTCGGAAGCATCGAAAGAGCGGCTCCCCAGGGAACACCGGGGGACAGAAGAGGCCCGCTCTCGGGAGCCAGACAGGGGACTAAAATGGCACGTTTTGAAATGCTTGAAGCCGGCTTCGGCGCCATGGGGGCAACTGCCCAGGCCGACATTCTTTTCGAACTGGGCATGATGTATGCGACCGGCCGCGATTGCGAGACCGATGTCGTTGCCGCCCACAAATGGTTCAACATCGCCGCCATCAAGGGCTCGGTCCGCGCCGCGGAACTGCGCTCGGAACTGTCGGCCGCAATGTCCAAGGTCGAGATCGCCAAGGCGCTGCGCGAAGCCCGCGAATGGATGACGATGCACTGAGATCGCGAGCAGATTATCGCAGGCAGATTATCGAAAACAGGGAAGCCCCGGGATCAAGACCGCAAAGACGGTCGGAACCGGTGAAACGACGAGGCCGCGACAAGACGGCCGACCATGAAAGAACAAGAACGCGGCAGGCCGGCACGGTCCAGTCGTGCACAATGGGGACGGCGGGCAGGTTTTCGTGGCGCGGGGGCGCATGGGGACTGCTACGAGCAAAAAGCCACGACCGGCCGGAACAGGCTGGCGTGGCTTTTTGCGTTGATGAGGCCCAATCGAGCGGCGCCGATGCGCCTAGACAGGCCCAATGAAGGATGAAATTGTCCCGCCTTCGGAAAGAAGCGCGGCCAGAGCGGCTGCGCGAGTGTGGGAGGAGTTCTATCACCATGAAAAAAACGGGTATTTTGAGCGCGGCCGTATTTGGCCTGATGATGAGCGCGCCGGTTGCCTTTGCCGATGACATCACCATTTCGGTGGTCGGCCCGATGACCGGACAGCTCGCCACGATCGGCGATCAGTTCAAGCAGGGCGCAACGGCAGCCGCCGATGCGATCAACGCCGCCGGCGGTGTCAACGGCTCGATAATCAAGCTCGACATCGAGGACGACCAGTGCGATCCCAAGCAGGCGGTTTCTGTGGCCAACCGGATCGTTGCCAACAGCGTCAAGTTTATTGACGGCCATGCCTGTTCAGGTTCGAGCATCCCGGCTTCCGCCGTCTACGCCGAGGCCGGCGCGCTGATGATGAGCCCGGCCTCTTCAAATCCCGAGCTGACCGATGCCGCCGCCAAGGCCGGCTGGCCGACGATCATGCGTCTCTATACGCGTGACGACGCGCAGGGCGCCTTCATTGGCCCGTGGATCGCCAAGAAATATGCCGGCAAGAATGTCGTTATCCTGCATGACAAGAGCGCCTACGGTCAGGGCGTTGCCGATGCCGTGAAGGCGACGATGAATGCCGGTGGCCTCAAGGAGATCGACTATGAAGGCATCAATGCCGGCGAGAAGGATTATTCGGCTCTCGTCACCAAGCTGAAGGACCTCAAGGCCGACGTTGTCTATTTCGGCGGCTATCACCCGGAAGCCGGGCTTATCCTGCGTCAGTCGGCCGAGCAGAGCGTCAAGTTCCAGCTGATCATGCCGGACTCGATCGCCTCGCCGGAATTCTGGCAGGTCGCCGGCCCCGCCGGTGAAGGCACCCTGTTCGTCTTCCCGTCGGACCCGCAGGCCAAGCCGGAAGCCAAGGAGGCCATCGCCAAGATCAAGGCGGGCGGCTTCGTGCCGGAAGGCTTTACGCTGTTCTCCTACGCCGTCGTTCAGGCGTTTGCAGAGGGCGTCAAGCGCGCCGGAACGGACGATCCGGTCAAGGTAGCCGAAGCGCTGAAGAACGGCACGCCCTTCAGCACCGTGGTCGGCGACGTGACCTTCGACGAGAAGGGCGATCTGAAGAACGCCAGCTACGACATCAACCAGTGGCACGACGGCAAATACGCACCGATCGCGCAGTAAGCGGCCGCGTACTCATGGAAATGGCCGGGCTTGTCCCGGCCATTTTTGTTCAAGCCTCCAGCCGGCTTGCAGCCTCTTCAACGAAGCGCACCAGCACCGTTCCGTCGGTGACCTGCGCGCCCTCTGTGGCGATTTCCGCGATCACGCCGTCATGGCTGGCCGCGATCGTGTGCTCCATCTTCATCGCTTCCAGGATCAACAGCGGCTGGCCCTTGATCACCCTTTCGCCCTTTGCCGCGCGCACCAGCTTGACCACGCCTGGCATCGGCGCGCGCAGGCTGCCGGAAGCGGCGGCCGCCTCGTCGGTGCGCGCCAGCGGATCCGGGACGAGGAAACTGTAGCCGACCGCGCCTTCGAACACGGTGACGTGGCCTGGCCAGCGGGCAAGGCGAGGGGCGGCGCGAAGATCATGCGAATTGACGCTGTCATAGGGCGCGTCCAGCGCCACCTCGAAGCGCCCGTCCGGCCGCACTGAAACACGCGCCAGTATATCGTCCTCGCCATGGCGCAGGCGCGTGCGGCGCGCAACGCTGTGGAAATGCGCATAGCCGGCAAGCGACGACCACGGATCGTTCGACGGCGGCAAAGCACCGGCGCCCGCCGCGGCAAGGGCCGCCGCGGCAACGATCTCGCTGCTCGGCGGGGCGACCGCGGTCAGCGCTTCCTGATGCCTGCCGATCAGGCCGGTATCGACATCACCAGCCGAAAAATCGGCGTTCGCGGCAAGTGCCGCGAGAAAGGCGGTGTTGACGGTCGAGCCGGCAATCTCGGTCTGCGACAACGCAGTCCCGAGCGCATCGAGTGCCGCCTGCCTGTCCTTGGCGTGGATGACCAGCTTGGCGATCATCGGATCGTAGAAGGGCGAGATCGCATCGCCGGCCCGCACGCCGGTCTCGATGCGCATGCTGGCGCCTTCGGGCGCGTTGTCGGGAAACGCCAGGTGATGCAGCGTGCCGGTCGCCGGCAGAAACCCTTTCGCCGCGTCCTCGGCATAGATGCGCGCCTCGAAGGCGTGGCCGGAAAGCGTGATTTCGCTCTGCGTCTTCGGCAGCTTTTCGCCGGCGGCTACCCGCAACTGCCACTCGACCAGGTCGGTGCCGGTGACCATTTCGGTGACGGGATGCTCGACCTGCAGGCGGGTGTTCATTTCCATGAACCAGAAGCGGTCGGCCTTCAGCCCTTGCGAGGCATCGACGATGAATTCGATGGTGCCGGCGCCGGAATAGCTGATCGCCTTGGCGGCCTTGACCGCCGCTTCCGTCATCGCCTCGCGCAGCGCCAGCGTCATGCCGGGCGCCGGCGCTTCCTCGATCACCTTCTGGTGGCGGCGCTGCGCCGAGCAGTCGCGCTCGTAGAGATGCACGGCATTGCCAAAATTGTCGCCGAACACCTGGACCTCGACGTGGCGCGGCTTGTCGACGTATTTTTCGACCAGCACGCGATCGTCGCCGAACGCGGCCTTGGCCTCGCGCCGTGCGCCTGACAGCGCTTCCGAAAAATCTTCGGGATGTTCGACGCGGCGCATGCCCTTGCCGCCGCCGCCGGCGCGCGCCTTGATCAGCACGGGATAGCCGATCTCACGCGCCTTGGACGCCAGCAGCACGATCTCCTGCGCCTCGCCATGATAGCCCGGCACCACCGGCACGCCGGCCTTTTCCATCAGCCGCTTGGCCGCATCCTTCAGCCCCATGGCGCGGATCGAGGCGGCCGACGGGCCGATGAAGGTGAGCCCTGCCGCCACCACCAGGTCGACGAAATCGGGGTTTTCCGAGAGGAAGCCGTACCCGGGGTGAATTGCTTCGGCGCCGGTCGCCAGCGCCGCCGCAACAATCTTGTCGCCGCGCAGATAGCTTTCGCCGACCGGCGAGGAACCGATACTCACTGCCTCGTCGGCCATTTTGACATGCAGGGCCTTGGCGTCCGCGTCGGAATAGACGGCAACGGTGCGCACTCCCATCTTCCTGGCCGTGCATATCACCCGGCAGGCGATCTCGCCGCGATTGGCGATCAGGATCTTGGCGAACATGGAGCCTCCAGAGTTTGTCTCGGGCGGCGCCGGTCTGGCAGGAATGAGCCTATTTCGAAGCCGCGATTTTGCAGCCGCCGCTCGCGGTCTGAACCTTCCACTTTTTCAGGCCAACCTGACAGCTTCGCAACGCCAACTCTTCCGCGGCCTTCTGAGATGGCGCGTTCAGCCGCGCACCGCAGATGATGTAAAGATCGTCGACGCGCGAGTAGAATGTGGTCGCGTAGGCCGAGTGGCCACTCGCCGCGACATAGGCGTTGTACGACTTCGTGCAGGGCTCCTTTGGATTCAGTGACAACGGAGGCCAGAATCGGGTGTCTCCCTTGCTGCCCGCCAGCGATCCAGCCGCCCCGATACCGGGTGCCGTAAATACGAGCAGGCCGGCAAGCATCGATACAGTAATTCGTTTGATGCGTGTCGATTTCATCTTGCGCCGCCCATTTGAAAAATGCCCAAGCCGATGCTTGTCGGCCTACTTCGATGCCGCAACTTCGCAGCCCGCACCTGTAATGACCTTGTAATGGCTGCGGGCGGACTCGCAGGATTTCATCGCCCGTTCTTCGGCAGCCTTCTGTGACGGTGCATTCAAGCCCGAGCCGCAGATGATGTACAACGAACGGATCCGGGCATAGGGCGTGGTCGCATAGGCCGAATGGCCGCCGGCGGCCACATAGGCGTTGTAAGCCATGGTGCACTGGTCTTTCGGGCTTTTCGGCAAATACGGATAGAAATGGATGTCGCCTTTGCTTCCCGCCAGCGATGCCGCGGCGCCAACGCCGGGTACCGCAAATATAAGCAAGACTGCAAGTACCGACGCAGTCGTCTTTCCCGAATATTTCGGCCTCATCTTTACCCCATCCCCGTTGCCCAATGCGGGATGAACAATAGCGTCTATTCTCCAGTGCCGCCAGCCTGCTCACCGAAAATTGCTTTTGCGTAGGTGGATGAACCATCTTATCCATGCAGACTAGCATCCTCCAATGGCAGCAACGGCTTGTCGGTATAGTTGAGCTGTTGGCTCGTCGAAGCAGCAGAAAATAACTGTTTCGGGCGTTGAGTTCTGTCCGACGAAGGTACCTGCGATGCCAACGGCAATCTGCGTCGCCTCATTTTTCGGATAACGGTAGATGCCGGTCGAGATCGCCGGAAATGCCACGGTCCGGCAATCCCTGGCGGCGGCGATTTGGAGTGACCTGATATAGCAGGATACGACCAGTCCGGCTTCGCCTTTGCCGCCGCCTCGCCAGACAGGTCCGACCGTGTGGATGATGTAACGTGCCGGCAGGTGATAGCCCTTGGTAAGCTTTGCCTCGCCGACTTGCAGCCGTTCAGCATCCGGCATTCGAATTCGAGCTCCGGGCCGGCGGCGCGGTGAATGGCGCCGTCGACGCCGCCGCCGCCCAGCAGCGAGGAATTGGCGGCATTGACGATGGCATCGACCGCAAGCCTGGTGATGTCGCGGTGTGGACATGTATCCGTTCGCCGAACTTGCTCATCTCACATCCTGAACACGCCGAACTTCGTTTCCTCGATTTCGGCGTTGAGCGCGGCCGACAGGCTGAGCGCCAGCACCTCGCGCGTTTTCGCCGGGTCGATGATGCCGTCGTCCCACAGCCGCGCCGAGGAGTAGAGCGGGTGGCCCTCATGCTCGTATTTCATCAGGATCGGCTTCTTGAATTTCGCTTCCTCGTCCGCGCTCCACTCACCGCCCTTGCGCTCGATGCCCTCGCGCTTGACCACCGCCAGCACGGTCGCCGCCTGTTCGCCGCCCATCACCGAAATGCGCGCATTCGGCCACATCCACAGGAACCGCGGCGAGTAGGCGCGTCCGCACATGCCGTAATTGCCGGCGCCGAACGAGCCGCCGATGATCATCGTCACCTTCGGCACGCGAGCGGTGGCGACCGCCATCACCAGCTTGGCGCCGTCCTTGGCGATGCCGCCGGCCTCGTATTTCCGCCCGACCATGAAGCCGGTGATGTTCTGCAGGAAGATCAGCGGGATCTTGCGCTGGCAGCACAGTTCGATGAAATGCGCGCCCTTGACAGCACTTTCGGAAAACAGCACGCCATTATTGGCGATGATGCCGACCGGCATGCCCTGAAGATGGGCAAAGCCGGTGACCAGCGTGGTGCCGTAATTCTGCTTGAACTCGTCGAACTCGGAGCCGTCGACGACGCGCGCGATCACCTCGCGCACATCATAGGGCTGGCGCAAATCCGTCGGCACGATGCCATAGAGTTCACGCGGATCGTGAAGCGGCGGCGCGGGTTCCTGTAAGCTCAGGCTTACGGTCTTGCGCCGGTTGAGGTTCTTGACGATGCGCCGGCAAATCGCGAGCGCATGTTCGTCGTCCAGCGCATAGTGGTCGGCGACACCGGACAGCCTGGTGTGCACGTCGGCGCCGCCAAGCTCCTCGGCGCTGACATCTTCGCCCGTAGCCGCCTTCACCAGAGGCGGGCCGCCGAGAAAAATGGTCGCCTGGTTGCGCACCATGATCGTCTCGTCCGACATTGCCGGCACATAGGCGCCGCCCGCAGTACATGAGCCCATGACGCAGGCGATCTGCGGAATGCCGGCCGCCGACATGTTGGCCTGGTTGTAGAAGATGCGGCCGAAATGCTCGCGATCGGGAAACACCTCGTCCTGATTAGGCAGGTTGGCGCCGCCGCTGTCGACCAGATAGACGCAAGGTAGATTGTTTTGCAGCGCGATCTCCTGTGCGCGCAAATGCTTCTTCACCGTGAGCGGATAATAGGTGCCGCCCTTCACCGTGGCGTCGTTGACCACGACCATCACCTCGGTGCCTTCGACACGGCCGACGCCGGCGACGAGGCCGGCCGAGGAAATCTCCTCGCCATACATGGACCATGCCGCGAACTGGCCGATCTCGAGGAAAGGCGAGCCGGTGTCGAGCAACTGCGCCAGCCGCTCGCGCGGCAACAGCTTGCCGCGCGAAACATGACGCTCGCGCGCCTCCTCCGAGCCACCGCGCTCGACGCTTGCCGCCTTGTCCGCAATGTCGGCAACCAGCGCCCGCATGCGCTCAGCATTGGCGCGGAAGGTTTCGGAGGAGGGCGAGATCTGGGTTTGGAGTACGGCCATGCTAAACCCCTTCCGCCATGATCTCGCGCCCGATCAGCCAGCGGCGGATTTCGCTGGTGCCGGCGCCGATCTCGTAGAGCTTGGCGTCGCGCAACAGCCGGCCGGTCGGATACTCGTTGGTATAGCCGTTGCCGCCAAGCAGCTGGATGGCGTCGAGCGCCATCAGCGTCGCCTTTTCGGCGGCAAACAGCACGCAGCCGGCAGCATCCTTGCGTGTCGTCTGGCCGCGATCGCAGGCAGCCGCGACAGCATAGACATAGGCACGCGCGGCATTCATCGTCGAATACATGTCGGCGAGCTTGCCCTGTACCAGCTGGAACTCGCCGATCGGCTGGCCGAACTGCTTGCGCTCATGCACATAGGGGATGGCGACATCGAGGCTCGCCGCCATCAGCCCGAGCGGGCCGCCGGCGAGCACGGTGCGCTCGTAGTCGAGGCCCGACATCAGCACCTCGACGCCGCGGCCTTCCTCATGCAGCACATTGTCGTAGGGAACCTCGACATTGTCGAACACCAGTTCGCCGGTGTTGGAGCCGCGCATGCCGAGCTTGTCGAGCTTTGGTGATGCCGAGAAGCCGGCCATCGTCTTTTCGACGATGAAGGCGGTGATGCCGCGCGATTTCCGCTCCGGATCGGTCTTGGCATAGACGACCAGCGTTTCGGCGTCGGGGCCGTTGGTGATCCACATCTTTGAGCCGTTGAGCACATAGCGGTCGTTGCGCTTTTCAGCCCGCAGCTTGAGCGAGACGACGTCCGAGCCGGCGCCCGATTCCGACATGGCCAGCGCCCCGGCCTTTTCGCCCGAGCACAGTGCCGGCAGGAACTTCTCCTTCTGCGCAGGTGTCGCCCAGCGGTTGATCTGGTTGACGCAGAGGTTCGAATGGGCGCCGTAGGAAAGGCCGACCGAGCCCGAGGCGCGCGAAATCTCTTCCACCGCAATGACATGGGCGAGGTAGCCCATGCCGCTACCGCCGAAATCGGGATCGGCGGTGATCCCAAGCAGGCCGAGCGCGCCGAGTTCTTTCCACAGATGCGCGGGGAACTGGTTGCTGCGGTCGATCTCGGCGGCGATCGGCGCTATTTTCTCCTGGGCAAAGCGGCGCACCAGATCGCGCAGCGCCTCGATGTCCTCGTCATGCCCGAAGCTGAGTGTGTTCGTGTACATGCCGCTCCCTCCCGGAACTGTCGTCTATGTTCGCGCCAACTAGGCGCATTGTCATTGAAAGATATGTCGCCGTGACTTCAGCCATCGACAGCCGCTCGCCCGGCCGGAACCAGACGATGACGCCGGTCATCATCTGGATCAGGGCCATGGCAGTGAGCCCGGTGTCATCGACACTGAAGGCGCCGGCCTCCGCGCCGTCGCGCAGGATGGCGCGCAACTCCTTCTCATAGGCGGTGCGCATGCGAAGGATCTGCGTCAGCCGGTCATGCGACAGGCTGCGCAATTCCATATTCGAGACATGGGTTGAGTGGCGGCGCTCGATGTGGAAAGCGATGTGGTTTTCGACATAGGCGGCAAGCCGCGTTGCCGGATCGGCTGCGTCGGGGCGTGCGGCGTCCCACGCTTCGATCAGCCCTTCCATATGTTTGCGCATCAGCGTGAACAGCAGGTCTTCCTTGGTCGGAAAATAGCGGTAGAGCGCGGCCGCCTGGACGCCGACCTCGGCGGCAAGCTGCCGCATCGACGTCGCCTCATAGCCGAAGCGGGCGATCAGGCTGACCGCTGCCTCGCGGACGGCCGCTTCAGTTTTTTCGCCATCGGATCCCGTTGTGCGTGCCATGATCGCCTCCCGGTATTTAGTAATAAAACGAACGTTCAATTAATTCAAGCGGCAATAAAGTGGTTCCGTCTAGACAATGATCCGAAAGTCGATGGGCGAGTCGAGGAGTTCGAATTCTTCGACTCGACCCTCGAAACCGAAGCTCCCCTTGGCCCTTGCCGGAGCCGTTCGATCATTGTGGAAACCGCAGCATCGGCACCGGCAATCGAGGCCGTCACCGTGCCGTCTCGTTCATTGCGTACCCAACCTACGAGGCCAAGCCTTATCGCTTCGCGTCGCGCCCACATCCGGTAGCCGACGCCTTGCACCTTACCATGCATGCGCGCCTGCACCGCCTTTTGCCGGTCGTTATCTCCCATGCTCAAGAACTGGCGCGGGATCGGACGAAAGCAACAGCCTTGAACGGTTGGATTGTTGTTGGATCGACGGAAGCCGGGGGCCCGGCTGATTCTGTCTTGGCCTTTGGCGGCATTGGCAGGCCGTGTCGCGACGGCAATCGGCCGGGCTAGTTTCCCCGTGCCGCGGCGAGCGCGCCGGGCAGTTCCTCGGCAAAGATGTCGAGCTCATGATCGAGGCCGACGCTGACCCGGATGCAACGTTCGAGCCTTGGCGCCATCGGCTTGCGGATGAAAACGTCGCGCGACAAAAGATTTTGCAGCACTTTCAGCGCGAAGGCGCCGTCCTTGCCGCAATCGATGGTGACGAAATTGGTCGCCGATGGCAGCGGCTTCAGCCCGTTCGTCTCGGCAATCCCGGCTATACGTGCGCGTCCGGCAGCGACTCGCGCCACCACGCTGTGCAGCCAGTCCTGGTCGGCCAGCGCCTCGACGCCGGCGATCTGCGCCATGCGGCTGACGCCGTAATGGTTGCGGATCTTCTCGAAATCGCGGATCACCTCAGCCTCGGCCATCGCATAGCCGCAGCGAATGCCGGCCAGCCCGTATGCCTTGGAGAAGGTGCGCATGCGGATGACGTTGGGCCGCGCGACATCGATCGGCGGCAGCGCCGAGGCCGGCCCCAATTCGCCATAGGCCTCGTCGAGCACCAGCATGGTGGTTTCCGGCAACGCTTCGACGAAGCGGGTGATATCTCCTGCTTCCCACCAGCTGCCCATCGGATTGTCCGGATTGGAGAGATAGACCAGCGGCGCCTTCTCCTTGATAATTGCCTTGAGCAGTCCATCCAGACTTTCCTTGTCGTTCTCGTAAGGCACCGTGACCAGCCGGCCGCCGACGCCGGCAATGTGGAAATTGAAGGTCGGATAGGCGCCGAGCGAGGTGACCACCGCGTCGCCTGGCGCCACATACATGCGCGCCACCAGGCTGAGCAGCCCGTCTATGCCTTCGCCGACCACGACGTTTTCGGCGCCGATGCCGAGATGGCGGGCCGCGGCCTGCTTCAGATCGTAATTGTCGGGGTCGCAATACATCCACTGGTCACGCGCGACGCTCTCCATGCGCTCGATGACGCGCGGCGAAGGCCCGAAACTGCTCTCATTGGCGCCGATGCGGGCGCGAAAAGCACGTCCGCGCTCGCGCTCCTGCGCTTCCGGTCCGACAAACGGCACCGTCGAGGGAAGCGCGCCGACAAGCGGCGTGAGGGCAGGGCGCTGGCGCATGGCAAAGGCTCACGAGAAGAGGGGCCTTCTTGCTAGCGTGCCCGATAGGACGGCGCAAGTTCTGGCGCGGCTGGAAATAGTGGCCATGCCCGTGATGAAATCGGCGCGGGTGGCCACGCTCTACGACCTGACCGCCGGTAGGCGGCAGCCTTTTGAAGGCCACTGCAGCCAATGACATGGCGACGGATGCTTCAAAAAAACCCGGCGGTTGCCCGCCGGGTTTGCTTTTCAGCCAGGCTGAGCGTCTTAGAACGAGCGCTGGAAGCGGAGGAGACCGCCGATGCTGCTCTTCTTGTCGGCGTTGGTGAAGTTGGAGAAATTGGCGTCGTCGAACTTGCCTGCATTGAGGTAGTCGACTTCGGCCGTGACCGTGAAGCCGGGAACAACGTCGTAGGCGATGTTGGCGGCAACACCGAGATTCTTCCATTCGTCATACGAGACCTGGGCATTGAACGAGGTCTTCTCGTTGATGGTGTAGGTGCCACCACCCCAGAAAGCCCAGTTGCCGCCCCACTGCTTGTAGAAGCCGCGGCCGCCGGCGTCGATCGCATAGCTCGAGTCCGTCAAATTGTCGTCGGTGCCGTAGCCGCCCATGATGAACAGCGCCAGGTTCTGCATCGGGGTGACGTCCAAACGCACCTTGCCGGCGACTTCTTCATAGTTGCTGTCGTAAGCGACGACGCCGGTGATGGCGCCCCAGCCCTGCGTATACTTCAGACCGCCGACGACATGCGGAACGTAGCTGTCGATCGTGCCAACGGTGCCGGAGCCTTCTTCGAGAGAGACGACGGCCGAGAAGCCATTGCCTGCATCGAAGTAGTACTGGACGACGTTGGTGTCGAAGTCGCCGTAGGGAACGAGCGTATCCTGAAGGACGTTGCCGGCGTAGCCGATGAACGTGTCGAAGGCCGATTCGTCCTTACCGACGCGCAGGCCACCGAGCTGGATCCAGGCGAAGTTCAGCGAAACGTTCTTGTTGCCGGCAGGGTTGGAGTTGAACTCGTCTGCTTCGGTAGTCGGATCGTCTGCCGAGGGGTAGCCGTTGCGGTTGCCGAAGTTGAAGCGGGTCTCGGTGTAGGTCTTCAAGGTGCCGAGTTCGGTTTCCTGGCCGGTCCAGGTCTTCAGCGTGAAACGGGCGTTCTTGTAGAAGGTATCCTGCTCGTCGCCATCCTTATGGTCGAAGGACCTCGCACCGTCGAACGAGCCGACGTCGCCGGCACCGATGTCGTAACGGACATAGCCGCCGATGCGCAGGCAGGTTTCGGTGCCGGGAATGTAGAAGTAGCCGGCGCCGTAGACGTCGCAGATCTTGACGTATTCAGCCGGTTCCGGCTCGGCGACGACGACGGCGTCGGCGGCGCGCGCACCGGAAACTGCGATCAAGGCCGCAGCGGAGCCGAGAAGAAGGCTCTTAATGTTCATTTTCTGACCTCCAGTCA
>NZ_AYWZ01000008.1:0-323661 GCF_000502335.1 Mesorhizobium sp. L2C066B000 | reverse complement strand
GGCTGCCCCTGCGAAGCCCGCACCAGCCGCACCGGCGGCTGAAGCGCCGGCTCCGGCTGCCCCGGCGGTTGCCGGGGCACCTGCGGCACCGGCAGCGCCTGCCGCTGAGGTTCCAGCCGTCGTCGCGGCGGCAACGCCCGATGTGCCAGAGACGGTGGCGCCAAAGCTTGAACATGCCGACGGCGCGGTGATCATCCGCAGGCACGACACGCTGTGGCGGATCTCACGGCGCGTCTACGGTCACGGCGTGCGCTTCTCGACCATCTATCTCGCCAACCAGGACCAGATCAGCGATCCCGACCGCATCTGGCCGGGGCAGGTGTTCAAGGTCCCGGAAAAGTCAAAGGAAGGCGAAGCCGCCGACCTCAAGGCGATGGGCGAGCAGGTGACAACGGCGCCGGTGAAGACGCAGTAGCGGCCGAGCGCTTGATCTCCCCCCTTGAGGGGGAGATGGCCGGCAGGCCAGAGGGGGTCGCCGCGCATAGAACGCCGACCTTCTCTTTGCTGCAAACGACGTTGCGTCAGGACGTACCGACCCCCTCTGTCGCCTTCGGCGACATCTCCCCCTCGAGGGGGGAGATTAGGTCGCTCTACCCATCGGGTTAGCTTGCCACGCACCCGTTCATCGTCTATCGCCGATGAACGATGGCAGACTCGCTCACTGAACCAGAACACGCAAACTGCGCACCGCCCCAAAGCCGCGCCGTTGCCGCGAGCTTCGCCGCACTCTCGCACCCAGCGCGCATCGAGATCCTTAGACATCTGTCGGCCAGCCGCTCCTGCTGCTGCCGTGAGGTTGTCGACCATCTCGACCTCGCGCAGTCGACGGTCTCCCAGCATCTGAAAATCCTGGTCGAAGCAGGCTTGGTCCGCTTCGAGCCCGACCGCCAGCGCTCGCGCTATCAGCTCGACCGCGCCGCGCTCGCCGACGTTTCCGCATCGCTGACCGCACTCGTCAATTCCTGCTGCTCCGGCCGCTGATTTCTCACCCAAAAGGCAAGACAAGTGGCAGAAAAAACCGTTTCCGATAGCTCGACCTTCAGCACCTTGCGCAATCTGTGGCCCTATATGTGGCCGGCCGACCGCGCCGATCTCAGGGCACGCGTCACTTGGGCAACGCTGCTTCTGGTCGTTGCCAAGTTGACACTGGTTGCCGGGCCGTACTTCTTCAAATGGGCGACCGATTCTCTGGCCGGTGACGCCAAATCGCCGCCGCCGCTGCCATCCTTCCTGCTGGCGCCGGTGATGCTGGTCGTCGCCTACAATGTCGTGCGGCTGGTGCAACTCGGCTTCAACCAGCTGCGCGATGCGCTGTTTGCCCGCGTTGGCCAATATGCGGTGCGCCAGCTCGCGTTCCGCACCTTCGTTCACATGCACCAGCTGTCGCTGCGCTTTCACCTCGAGCGCCGCACCGGCGGCCTGTCGCGCATCATCGAGCGCGGCACCAAGGGCATCGAGACTATCGTGCGCTTCATCATGCTGAACACGGCGCCGACCATCCTCGAATTCGCGCTGACCACCGGTATCTTCGCCTACACTTATGGCTGGAAATATGTGGTCGTGGTGGCGGCCACGGTGTGGCTCTACGTCTGGTTCACGGTGCGCGCCAGCGACTGGCGCATTTCGATCCGCCGCGACATGAACGATAGCGACACCGACGCCAACACCAAGGCGATCGACTCGCTGCTCAACTACGAGACGGTCAAATACTTCAACAACGAGGGTATGGAGGCTGAGCGCTTCGACCGCTCAATGGCACGCTATGAGATGGCGGCGACCAGGATCTGGACCTCGCTCGGCTGGCTGAACTTCGGCCAGGGCATCATCTTCGGCCTCGGCACCGTTATCGTCATGTGCATGTCGGCGCTGGAGGTGCAGGCCGGCACGCAGACGGTCGGCGATTTCGTCTTCATCAACGCCATGCTGATGCAGCTTTCGGTGCCGCTCAATTTCATCGGCTTCATCTACCGCGAAATCCGCCAGGGGCTGACCGACATCGAGCAAATGTTCGACCTGCTCGATGTGCCGCAGGAGATCACCGACAAGCCCGATGCCAAGCCACTCGCCGTTACAGCCGGCAAGGTCGAGTTCCGCGACGTGCACTTTGCCTACGATCCCAACCGCAAGATCCTGAAAGGTGTCTCCTTCGAGGTACCGGCCGGCAAGACGGTGGCCATTGTCGGACCGTCCGGCGCCGGCAAGTCGACGATTTCGCGGCTCTTGTTCCGCTTCTACGACGTCCAGGGCGGTCAGGTGCTGATCGACGGCCAGGATGTCCGTGATGTGACGCAGGCGAGCCTGCGCGGCGCGATCGGCATGGTGCCGCAGGACACCGTGCTGTTCAACGACACCATCGCCTACAACATCCGTTACGGTCGCATCGGTGCCAGCGAAGAGGATATGCAGAAAGCCGCCGAGCTTGCCCAGATCGGCCCGTTTATCGAACGGCTGCCGGAAGGTTATCGCTCGATGGTCGGTGAGCGCGGGCTAAAGCTGTCGGGCGGCGAAAAGCAGCGCGTGGCGATTGCCCGCACGATTTTGAAGGCGCCGCCGATCCTGATGCTCGACGAGGCGACCTCGGCGCTGGACAGCCACACCGAACAGGAGATCCAAGCCGCCCTCGACCTGGTCAGCAAGGGCCGCACCACCATCGTCATTGCCCACCGCCTGTCGACGGTGATCACCGCCGACGAGATCATCGTGCTCAAGGACGGCGAGATCGCCGAGCGCGGCACCCATGCCGAGCTGATGCGCCAACATGGCCTCTACGCGTCGATGTGGGACCGCCAGCGCGAAGCGACAGAAGCCGAAGAGAGGCTTCGAGTTGCACGCGAGAGCGATGAGCTGGGTGTGGTTGTGCGCAGGCGGACTTCGGAGGTGAGCTAGGCGGCGGAGCGCCGATCTCCCCCCTTGAGGGGGAGATGTCGCCGAAGGCGACAGGGGGTCGCCGCGCGTGGAGCGCTAACCTTCATCGGTCGCAAGGGGGGCGCATCCAGTCGAACCGACCCCCTCTGGCCTGCCGGCCATCTCCCCTCAAGGGGGGAGATATGCAGCGTCGTCGCCATCATCACCACCGAAAATTTCCCCTTGACCTCAACCTAAGTTGAGATCGCAAACCCGTTCCTGAGCCACCGAACCCAAGTCGTTCAAGAACGGAGACAGATTCAAATGGATAAACTTGCCGAGGCAGCCGTGTTCAGGGTCGACAAATTCGTCGTTCCTGCCGAGGCCCGTGAAGAAATCCTTCTCAAGGTCAGGGCGACTCATGAATTGCTGCGTCTGCAGCAAGGCTTCGTCCAGGATTTCGTGCTCGAGCAATTTTCGGGTCCGGGTGAGTTCAACCTGGTCACCATTGTCGAATGGGAAAACCAGGCGGCCGTCGACAATGTCGTGCCGATCGTCAAGGCGGCCCACGAGCGGGCGGGCTTCAGCCCGCAGGAGACCATTGCCCGGCTGGGTGTGAAGGCCGATATCGCCAACTATCAGCGTCTGCCTGAGATGTAGGAGGGCCAGCCCGTGCCAGGTGCTGGCGCCTCGACGCTCAGCACCTGGCCGGTGCGGGCATCGCTGATCATGTTCTCGAAACCACGCCATTGGGCGGCAACGATGAACAGCGTCTTGCCATCCAGGCCGCCGAGCATGCAGGCAAAGCAGCCGCGATCGGCATTGACGGACTGCAAGACCTCACCACCTTCGCGCACCCGCACACAGCGTTTGTTGGGAACATCCGCATACCAGGCAGTTCCTTCGGCATCGAGGCAGACGCCGTCGGGAAAGCCATCGAGATCGGCCCAGACGCAGCGGTTGGAAAGCCCGCCATCCTCCGCGATATCGAAGGCGGTCAGCCGGTTGGCATGCGACTCCGCCACGATCAGTGTCCTGTTGTCCGGCGTCACCGCCATGCCGTTGGCGAAAGCGATGTTCTCGGCCACTTGTCGAACCGAGCCGTCCGGCGTGATCAGCACGATGGTGCCGGGCCCGAAATGCTCGCCCGGTGCAGGCGCCGACCCGCCGCCATTGACATAGATGTTGCCGCGCCCGTCGACGACGATCTCGTTCCACGGGCTGTTTGACAGCGACCGAAGATCGGCATGGGTGGCCAGCGTTCCATCCGCCTCCTGCCGCAGCAGCAGCCCTTCACGCCCCGAGATGACCAGCAGCCGCCCGTCCGGCAGCCAGTCGATGGAATAGGGCAGGGTGGCTGGTATCTTGAGCAGGATCTCGCTGTCGCCGTCTGCATCGACGGCGACGATCTCGCCGGTGCCCCAATTGCAGAGCCACAGCCGTCCGTCATGCCAGCGCGGCGACTCCCCGAACGCGAGGCCGGCGGCAACGAGACGCGTCTGGTTCAGCATTTTGGGGTAACTCCTTGTTGGGTGCGCAATCATGGCAAGGAACCATGATCGCCGTCTCACCAAGGACGGGTGAGGGGTGGTTTTGCCGACAGCAGGTTTACTGTTTTTCGCTCAGGAAGAACGTGCCATCGGCATGGCCGTTGGCACCGCATGACAGGGGCTCCGATCTGCCATCCTTGCCGGCGCCGCTCTGCTCGACGACAAGCGCATCGCCGTCGCGTCGGAAGGTAAAGACAAAACCGGTTGGGTTGTCGTTGTCGACGGCACGGTCGACCAGCCGCAGAGTGTTGCGCTCCTCGACCGGGCCGTCGATCTCGCATGACCCACTTCCCGAGACTGGATTGGAAACGACATCTTCCGAGATTTCGACCTTGCCTCCGCCCACAGCCTTGATGTCGACGCTGCCGCGCACGCTGCTCCATGTGCCGATCAAACCTGCATCGGGGGGCTTGCGTATGCCGGACAGGAAGGTTGCGCGGTCGCGCAGGAATTCGCCGAGATCGAAAGTCTGTTGGTTCTTTGGCGAACTTTCGTTGAAGCCGGCGATCTGGTCGCGATACGCGATGAAATCGCTTTGGTCGTCCCGCAGCGCCTTGCCGGCATGAGCATCGAGCCTCTTCAGCAGCGCGGTATAATTCTTCGCGACGTCGGCATCGGCTTGCGCCAGGACCGGATCGGCGCAAATGGCCTTTTCCGCCACGCTGGCGGCCTTGGCGCAGTCGAAGGATGGCTTGCCTTGCGCAACTGCGTGGTCGCTCGCTGCCACAAGTACGGTCAAAACGGCACCCACGGCTGACGATCGTATGGCAACAAGATACGTTTTGCCTGAATTTGGCGCCATGGCAGTCGGCCTTTTCGCCGCGCGTTCAGTCGGCGTTGGCCCGAATTCTGGCGGCAAAGCCGGCGGCAGGCAAGCACGTCACCGTTCCTGCCGGCTGCGGACGATGCGGCCTTGCCCAATGTTGCGTTGCGGCAGCGGAGCCTTTCCGGTATTGAGGCCGGACCTGAAACAGGGACCGCCCCCATCCCATGAGCCCCATCCGATGAGCCTCGTCGATTCGATCAAGAATGCCTTCGTTCCGATCCATCGCGAGGGCTATCCGTTCATTGCCGCCTTTGGTGCGGGCACGCTGTTCCTCGGCTATTTCTCCTCGGTGCTGTTCTGGATCGGCCTGATCCTGACCGCCTGGTGCGTCTATTTCTTCCGTGACCCCGAGCGTGTCACCCCGGTCGATGACAGGCTGGTGGTCAGTCCCGCCGACGGCGTCATCTCGGCGGTCGGCCCGGCCGTGCCGCCGCGCGAGCTTGGCCTCGGCAACACCGAGATGACCCGCATCTCGGTGTTCATGAACGTCTTTTCCTGCCATGTGAACCGCGCTCCGGTGCGCGGCCGCATCACCAAAATCGAGCACCGGCCGGGCAAGTTCCTGAATGCCGAACTCGACAAGGCAAGCTCGGAGAACGAGCGCAACGGGCTGGTCATAGACAGTCCCAACGGCATCGTTGTCGCCGTGCAGATTGCCGGCCTGGTGGCGCGCCGCATCGTCTGCTGGGCCGAGACCGGCGGCTCCATTGCCGTCGGCGAACGCTTTGGCCTGATCCGCTTCGGCTCGCGCGTCGATGTCTTCCTGCCGTCGACCGCGGTGCCGCGCGTCGCCGTCGGCCAGACGGCGGTCGGCGGCGAAACCGTGCTCGCCGAATTCGGCGGCGTCGCCGCAACCCCGCTCGTCAGGATTTCGTAAGCGGTGGGCGCGCCGTTCAAAAAGTTCGAGGCCCATGGCAGCGGCGGCCCGCGCATCCGCGAAATTCCGATGCGCATGGTGCTGCCTAATCTGGTCACCGTGCTTGCCATCTGCGCCGGCCTGTCCGGCATCCGCTTCGGCTTCGAGGGCCGTTTCGAGCCGGCCGTGGTGATGGTGCTGCTCGCCGCCTTCCTGGACGGCATAGACGGGCGCCTGGCGCGCATGTTGAAGGCGACATCCAAATTCGGCGCGCAGATGGATTCGCTGGCCGACATCGTCAATTTCGGCGTCGCACCAGCACTGGTGCTCTACGCCTTCCTGCTCGACCGCGCCGGCTCATTCGGCTGGATCGCAGCCCTTCTGTTCACCATCGCCTGTGGCCTGCGGCTGGCGCGCTTCAACGTGCTCGACGAAGACCATGACCGGCCGATCTGGCAGAGCGAATACTTCGTCGGCGTGCCGGCGCCGGCCGGCGCCGTGCTGGTTATGCTGCCGCTCTATCTGTCGTTCCTGCGGCTCGGTCTCGAGCCCGACCGCTTGACGGCCTTCGTCGCCACCGGCTTCACCGTCCTGGTCGCTTTCCTGCTGGTCAGCCGGCTGCCGGTCTATTCCGGCAAAAGCCTGAAAGTGCCGGGCGACAAGGTGCTGCCGATCATCCTGGCGGTCGTTCTCTACGTCCTGCTGTTGATGACCTATCCCTGGTACACGCTGACCGCCTCTGTCGCAGGCTATCTCATCTTCCTGCCTTTCAGCGTGCGGGCGTATTCGAAGCGCGCCAAGCGCGAGGGCGAAAAGGTGCCGCCTTCGGATATCGGGTAGTTGTTATCTCCCCCCTTGAGGGGGAGATGTCGCCGAAGGCGACAGAGGGGGGTCGGTACGCCCCGGACGCGACCTCGTTTGAGCGAAGAGGACGTCGGCGCTTCACGCGAGGCGACCCCCTCTGGCCTGCCGGCCATCTCCCCTTCGAGGAGGGAGATACGCTAAGCCGCCAGGCCCAGCCCCAGCTTCTCGATCGCCAGGTTCCGCGTCGAGACATAATCCGTCTTGCCGGAACCCAGCACCGGGATCTCCTCGACCTTGACGATGTCGTTGGGCACCATCAGTTCGGCCGCACCTGCCTTCTTGCCGAAGGCGCGCAGTTCTTCCGGATCGGCGTCGTCGGCGGTGGTGACCAGCACGATGCGCTCGCCCCGCCTCTTGTCCGGCACCGCCACCGCGGCGTGGCGCTCTTCCGGCCACAGCGACTGCACCAGCATCTCGACGGCGCCCAACGACACCATCTCGCCAGCGATCTTGGCGAAGCGTTTTGCCCGGCCGCGAATGGTGATGAAGCCTTCGCGGTCGACCGAGACGATGTCGCCGGTGTCGTGCCAGCCGTCCAGCGGCTGCAATTCGCCGGGCCGGTCAGCGGTCATGTAGCCCATCATCAAATTCGGCCCGTCGAGCCACAGGCGGCCGGCACCCTCGATACCCTCGACCGGTTCGAGCTTCATGCGCATCGCCGGCAACAGCCGTCCGACCGTGCCGTCGCGACCATGGATGGCGGTGTTGACGGCGACGACGGGAGCGGCCTCCGTCAGCCCGAACCCCTCGATGATCGAGGCATCGAAGCGCTCGCGATAAACGCGCCGCGTCTCCGGCTTCACCGCTTCCGCGCCGGCGACGACGAAGCGCAGGCTGGAGAAATCGCCATCCTTGGCGGTGCGGGCATAGTTGGCGAGGAAAGTGTCGGTGCCGAACATGATGGTCGGCTTCACCTTGCGGGCGATCTCCGGGATGATCTTGTAGTGCAGCGGTGACGGGTAGAGGAACAGTTTCACCCCGGTCACCAGCGGCAGGATGGTACCGCCGGTCAGGCCGAAAGAGTGAAAAACCGGCAGCACGTTGAGCAGGATGTCGGACGGCGAAATGGTAATGCGCGCCTCAGCCTGCATGGCGTTGGCGTGGAGATTGCGATGCGACAGCACCACGGCCTTGGGCGTGCCTTCCGAGCCTGAGGTGAACAGGATTGCGGCGGGCTTGGCCGCATCCTGCCGCTGCAGCGGGAACCGCCAGAGCACCGCTGCTGCGAGCTTTTCCAGCGTCGTGACGCTTGCGCGCACATCCTCCAGCCACAGCATCTTGGCGCCGCCGGCCTCGACCGCGGCGATGATGTCGGCAAGCGCCGCCTTTTCGACGAACGCGCGCGAGGAAACCACCGTTCGGATGACTGCGGTGCGGACCGCGGCCGTGACGCTGGCCGGCCCTGCCGTGTAGTTGATCATCGCCGCTACCCGGCCGGCCGAGAGCAGGCCGACGAAGGACAGCACCACGCCATTGGCGTTGGGCAGCAAAACCCCGACCGCTTCGCCGGGCGCCGCCACCGCCTCGAAACGGCGGCCGAGCACGCGCGCGCCGATGAACATTTTTCGATAGCTGAGCGAGCCGCTGATCACATCCTCGATGATCGGGTGCGAGGCGCCGGTGCGATCCGCGGCATCGCGCATGGCCAGGAACAGGCCGCGATCGAGGTTGCTGCCATAAAGCCGCGCCTCGGCGATGCGGTCGAACAACGCATTTGTGTTGGAAGCCTGGTCGGGGTTGCGCGCCACCAGTTCGGCAATCGTCATTGGTTCCAGCACGCTGATCGAGAGTTTTGGGAACCAGTGGCGCGGCGCCCGGTTCTTTGGCGTCAAGGAAACCGGCAGGTCGCGCGCGCCGGTGACGAAGATCGGCACGATGCGGGCGTCGGCCTGCATGGCGATGCGGGTGACGGCGCGGAACAGGCGGAACGTCTTCACATCGGGCTCGACGTCACCGGGCAGATAGACGGCAAGCCGGCCTTTACCCTTCAGCACCCTGACCAGCCGCCGGCTGACGAAGAGATGCTCGGCGTTGAAGGCGATGGTGCGGCCAAGCTCGCGCCAAGGCTCCATCCAGGGCGAGCGCGCCGAGGCCTCGTCGAGAATGTGCAGCGTGTCGTCGGGCAGCAGCGACAGCATCAGCGCCGGCTCGAAGCGTGACTGGTGCGAGACCACATAGATCACCGGCGTCGGCGCGTTGCGGGCAATGCGGATGCGCCGGTCATCGATCCGGTAGGCGAGCTTGAACGGACCATAGAGTAGCGCCTGGGTAAAGCGCAGGTCGAGACGAAACGTCTCGATCGCGCCAATCAGCAGCCAGGCCAGCACGAGGCCTGCAAGCAGCGCCAGTGTCAGGATCATGCCGCGTCTCTCCCAACGGTCCGGTATGCGGCTCTTCGTCCGCTTCGAGAGCAGAGGGTAGCGCAATGGGGAGCAAGGTCAATGCGCGGGTGCGAGGGAGCGGTGTTCCACCTGACCTCACCAGGCAATTACCCAAACGCAGGCCTTGAAGTGTTGCGACACGTGTCGTAAATAAAGCGACACGTGACGGAGAGGTAATATGGCCAGTTCCCCGATGGGTTCTGCCGAGGCACCGCATATGGAGCCGGAGTTCGAACGGATGGTCGACCTGTTTGGTGGACGGAAGGTTCTTGGATTCTCGGTAGCCAGTCCTCTTGAGGCACATGAAATGATCCTGCATGGAATTCCGGGCCAGGCGCTCGAAAGCCTCGTCAGGCATCTGATCATCATTGATCCCGCCGATGCGTTTGAGACCGCATTCGGCATGAGCGAGCGGACATTTCAGCGGCACAAATCGGATCACTCCAAGACCCTCAGTCGGGAGCAAGGTTCCAGAATCTGGAACTTCGCCAAGGCCCTGACAAAGGCCACGTCCGTGCTCGGGACTCAGGAAGACGCGGAAAAATGGATGATCGAGCCTGCCATGGGTTTGGACAATCGCCGGCCGATCGATCTGCTGGCCACGGCGGCGGGCACTGCGCTTGTGCAGGAGTTTCTTGGGCGGCTCGACTATGGTGTTTACGCGTGACGCCTTTGCCGGGCTCCCTCGGAACAGGGCAGTTGTTGGGCTGGAGGCTTGATCACAGACGCTTCAAGGCGAGCTGGGACAGTGGCGAAGGAGCCTTCAAGCTTGGGGGAAGGTGGAACAGCAAAGGGATCAGAGCCGTATATGCGTCCATCGACCCATCGACCGCCATCTTGGAGGTGGCGGTCCACAAGGGGTTTCGCACGCTGGATGCTGTCCCTCACGTGCTGACGGCATTCGACATCGTCGATCCATCAGTGATTTATGTGGTCCAAACCGACGATATTCCGAACGCGAACTGGCTGCGTCCCGGCATCCCCGGCGCGGGACAGCAGCAGTTCGGCAATGGTCTGCTGGCAAAGCATCCGTTCTTTCTGATCCCCAGCGCCGTATCCCAGCACAGCTGGAACCTGGTGTTCGATCCCAACCGGGCGGCAGGCCTTTATAGCTTGCATCTCCGGGAGGATTTCGCGCTTGATACAGGCTTCATCCGCCCGCTGGGTAGCAATCAGGCCGTGGCCTTCAGCCGCCCACTGATGAACCGGAACTCCTGCGACTTGCCGCCATAACCGTAAGCAGCGGCCGGGACTTCATGCACGAAGGCATAGCTTTCCTCGTGCACACCACCCAGCAACTTACCGAAGGCCTCAAAGATCGCCTTCAGATAGGCTTCCAGCTCCAGCTTGGTGTTGGTGCCGTCGACCACCTTGATGTCGAGCCAGAACGTATCGGCGCCATGCTCCGCCAGCGATTTGCCGCCGGCGAACCAATGCTGCGGGTCGACATAGGTGACGGCGACGGCGGTGATCGTCGGGTCCTTGCGCAGATGGGCTGCGGTCAGGCCGGTGATTTCCTTGGCGATTGTGGCGGACAGCTTGGCGTCGGGCTTGCCGGTGACGCTGATGTTGATGATGGGCATATTTTCTCTCCTTCGTTTGAGCGGCGTCTGTTTGCCGTTGGAGAGACAATGCCATCATCTTTGAATCAAAAAAATCGAATCGTTTCGAACAAAAGGTTCTGTATTATCGAAGTATGCAAGCTCTCGATCCCGATCTGCTCAAAACCTTCCTTGCCTTTGTCGATGGCGGCTCGCTGGCTCAGGCTGCGTCTGCTGTCGGCCGCTCGCCCTCGGCGGTGACCGCGCAGATGCAGCGTCTGGAGGAGATCGTCGGCGAACCGCTGCTGGTGGCGCAGGGGCGCGGGCGCGGGCTGACGCCGGCCGGCGAGGATCTTGTCGGTCATGCCCGCCGCATTCTTGCCGTGCACAGCGAGGCCTGGTTGGCGCTCAAGGGCGCGCGTGCCGCCGGCCGCGTCGCCATCGGCACGACACAGGATTTCGCCGATAGCGGCCTGCCGGAGCTGCTGCGCGCCTTCGCGACCAGCCATCCGCGCGTCAGGGTCGAACTCCGCGTCGGCCGTTCGGCCGAGCTTGGCGAGGCGCTGCAGGCCGGGCAGCTCGATCTGGCCGTTGTCATGCGCAAGACGCCGGCCAATGATGAAGTCGGGCTGTTCAGTGAGCCGATGCTGTGGCTGTGCTCGCAAAAAGGGCTTGCCGTGCGGGAAGAGGAATTGCCGCTGGCGCTGCTCGACCCCTATTGCGGCTTTCGCGAAGCAGCACTCGCGGCCCTCGATGCTGCCGGCCGCCGCTACCGCATTGCCGCTGGCAGCGCCAGCCTTGCCGGCTTGCGCACGGCGGTCAATGCCGGCATCGCGCTGACCTTGCGCACCGCCCGCTTTGCCCATTCAGGCATTGCCGAAGCACCGCGCGA
This sequence comes from Mesorhizobium sp. L2C066B000, assembly GCF_000502335.1. Classification (NCBI taxonomy): domain Bacteria; kingdom Pseudomonadati; phylum Pseudomonadota; class Alphaproteobacteria; order Hyphomicrobiales; family Phyllobacteriaceae; genus Mesorhizobium; species Mesorhizobium sp. L2C066B000. The sequence continues at coordinate 311,907 of NZ_AYWZ01000008.1, read as the reverse complement.
ATTCGCCCTGCCGCCGGTGCCGACAGCGCAATTCGCGATAAAACTCGGCCAGGGCGCCGAGCGGCCGGCGCGCGATCTTGCCATCCTGCTCAGCGACAACCTCGCCTTGCCCGGCTTTGCCGGCTGATGTCCAAAGAAAAAGCCGACCTTTACGGTCGGCTTTGAGGAAGACGGGTCGAGGGGTTTGGGGGGACTTGGGGGGTGACCCGTCGCACATAAAACTGCCTGATCCGCATGATGGTTCCATGACTTGGAAAATAATTATTGGGTTGCCGCACTTTTTCTCGCGGCCAGCCAGTCGCGCACCGCATGGGCGAAAACCGCGCACAGTACTATGGCGCCGCCGATCAGGCTGGCGGCCGGCGCGATCTCGCCGAGGAACAGGAAGGCGAACAGGATCGCAAACGGCACTTCGGCGGCACCGAGAAGGCCGGACTCAGGCGCAGGGATCAGCCGCGAGCCTTCCGTCCACAGGATCGACGCCGCTGCGAACGATCCTCCGAAGGCGACGAGCAGCACGGCGTCGCGAGCAGAAATCGCCAGGGGGTCGGTGACGAACCAGCCGAGCACGAACAGCAGAAGCGCTGAGACTGCGCCCGCCCACACCACCGGCGTGTCGCGGAAGGCGCGCACCATGATCATGTAGAGCGCGCTGCCGGCGGTCATCAGCAGCGCGAGCCCATCGCCAAACAGATGACCGCTGCCGAAGCCGGAGCCGACCATCATCGCCACGCCGCACAGCGAAACGGCGGCGGCGGCAAGCGTCTGCGCCCGGAACGGCTCGCGCACCAGCACGAAGGCGAGCAGCGCGGTGATGAAAGGCGCGGTGGCGTAGATGACCGCGACATTGGCGACATAGGTGAATTTGAACGCCGAGATGAAGGCGATGCTGGCCGCGGCGCCCTCAAGGGCCAGCAGCCAGCCGCGCCAGCCAAGCCGCAAGCTTTCCCGCCCGCCGGAGCGGCGCCGGCGCCACAGCACATAGAAGGTGATCAGGATCGCGCCGACAAAGCCGCGCCAGCAGGTGATGGTCAGCGGGTCGGCGTGGATCGATTTGGTCAGCACGCCGGTGAGGGCGAAGAAAGCCGCCGAGGCCGCCACCAGCATGATGCCGAGCGTACGCTCGGCAGCGGTATCTGTGGTGCCTGGGCCGTCGAGCGCTTCCGTCATCTCAGCAGCCTATCCGTCTTCTCCTGCCACCATGCTGTCAGCACGGGGTACTCATAGCCGCTTGCGGAAATGCTCGTTGCCGATGATCAGCAGGCCGGCGCCGACGATCAACGCCGCCCCCAGAAACACCTCGCGACGCGGCACGTCGCCCCAGATCGCAAAGCCGAGCCCGAAGGCCCAGACCAATGAGGTGTATTCGAACGGCGCCACGATCGACACCGGCGCCCGCTTCATGCCTTCGAACAGCATAAATTGCGCCACGCCGCCGAGCGCGCCGACGCTGATCAAAAGCAGCAACTGGCGCCAGTCCGGCATCTGCCAGACCAACAGCGCCGGCACCGTGGAAAACACCAGGAAGTAGAAATTGTTGAGCACAAGCTGGATCAGCGTGCGCTCGGCCAGCGCCGTCTTGCGCAACAGCACCACGGCAATGCCCCACAGCACTGCCGCAGCCAGTACCAAGAGCATCGGCACGGACAAGCCGAGACGAGTGGGATCACAGGCGATGAAGACGCCGACGAAGCCGATGAACACCGCCAGCCAGCGCAACAGAGGCACCTTTTCGCCAAGCATCACCACCGACAGCACGGTGACGATGATCGGGGCGGCGTAATAGATGGTGGTGAGTTCGGCCAGCTGCAGGGAGCGGGCCGCGTTGTAGTAGCAGAGCCAGGCGCCGAGCGTGAAGGCGCTGCGCACCAGCATCGGCCGCACGATGGGCGAGCGCATTGTGTCGGCAAAGATGGGCGGTCCGCCGATTGCAGCACAGCCGATAAGCACAGCGATCGAGCGGAAGAACATGATCTGCCAGACGCTGATGCCGACGACCAGAAGCTTGATCGCGGCGTCCTGCGTCGAAAACAGGAAATAGGCGCAGCCGGTGAACAGGATGCCGGCAAGCACCCTTTCGCGGGTTTCCAGAATGGCAATATCGGCCATGCGGCGTGTCCGGCGCTGTCAAGAGGACGAAGAAGAAGCCTGCCCCAATCAGGCTCCCATTGCAGGCTACACGGGCGAAAGCCTGCGGGGCGCTACGCCAGTGGCAAGCTTGCGTTGGCGCAGCCTGGCCGACAGCGTGGGCACGCCGTTCACTGTGTTGCCTGGTAGAGCTCCGAAGCGGCCTCCTTCAGGGCGCGCCGGCCGCCCGGCCTGAGATACATCATGTGGCCGCCCTCGATGACGTCGAGACGGATGGGTTTTGCCGCGCCCAGCGTCGGGATTTGGCTCACCAGATAGCGTGAGGCCAGATAGGGCGTGACCAGATCGGTGTCACCGTTGACGATCACCACGCCAAGCCCCGGGTTGAGCGAGCGCGCCCGCTGCAGATCGTCCATCACCCCGGCATAGCCTTGCCGCGAGCCGCCATAGTCCCAGGCGTGGGTCACATCGCCATTGAGCAACCTGTAGCTGACATCGGTGCGAAAATTCAGCTCGTCGCGCGCATAACCGACAAAGGCCGAGGTCAGCGCCGGCACGCTGCGGTCGAGCACCGGATCCGGGCCGGCGCTGCGGGCGCTCTCCGGGGCGATGTCGCTCGTGGCGATGGTGCCGTCATACGGGCTGAGCACTTTTCCACTGGGGCGCTGGAATTCGCGCGCGAACAGGGCGGTCGGGATGCGGGCGAAATTGCGTTGCACGAGGTCGAGCGGCAGGCCGGTGATCTCGGCCACGCGCTGGCTGGCCAGCCGCCCGCCCTGTTCCAGCCCGCCGGTCAGAGCCGTGAGGTAGTCGCCCAGCGCATACTTTTCGACCTCGGCGACCTTTTCGCGCAGTGCTTCGCCGCTGAGGCCTTCGCTGCGCAGGCGCACCGCCGCCATCGAGGGCAGTTCCAGCGCCCAATGCAGCGGCTGGAATTCGTCGGGCAGCACCAGCGTGAACTCCAGTGCAGGCGAGATCAGCACGATGCCGTTGGGGCTCAGGCCGACATCTTCCTGCAGGGTCCTGGCGAGAAGTGCCGCTCGGAACCCGCCATAGCTTTCGCCGGCGAGGAAGAGCGGCGATCCGGTGCGGCCGTTCTGGGCGAGATAGAGCCGGATGAAAGCGCCGATCGAACTGGCGTCCTGGCTGACGCCCCAAAAATCTTTTGTGTCCTGGCCGGGGGCCTCGCGGCTGTAGCCGGTGCCGACCGGATCGACGAAGACGAGGTCGGTCATGTCGAGCCAGCTGTCGGGATTGTCGATCAGCTTTTGCGGCGGCGGCAGGAATTGGCCATCGGCGCCGGTCGCGACGACACGCGGGCCGAGTGCGCCGAGATGCAGATAGGCGGATGCCGCGCCCGGGCCGCCATTGAAGACGAAGGTGATGGGGCGAGCCTTCTCCGCGCCCGCCAGTGGCGGCAGCGTATAGGCGACATAGAAGATTTCCGCGGTGACCTCGCCCTTGCCGGACAGCAGCGACAGCGTGCCGGCCTTAGCCTGATAGTCCAGCTTGCGCCCGGCAATGGTGATTGAATGGCTGGTCGTCTGCGGTGCCGGCAGCAGCGACAGCACGCCGCCTGCCGGTGCGGGGCGCTCGGGCGTTTCGGCGAGGACTGGCTGCGCGAAGGCTGCAAGCACCAACAGGGTAAGCGAGATCAGTTTCAGCGTGAACGGCATGATGTCTCCGCGGGAATGACTCTGCTTAGGTATGGCCGGGGCGGTCGAAGTCAAAGTAACTCTTCGTGAGGTAGCATTCCTTCAGCCCCCTCTGTCCTGCCGGACATCTCCCCCCACAGGGGTGGAGATTGGATGTCGCGACCGCCTTCGCTAATCGCCGGCGTAGAAAGCGCCATCGGCGAAGCTGCAGATCTCCCCCCTGTGGGGAGGTGGCCGGGCCAGAGGGGGGCGCTGTCTCGCTGGCATATCAGTGCTATCAAAGCGCGACGGACTCGAAAAGGAATGCAACATGGACGCCACCGCACTCAAGGCCATGCAGGCACCGATCAAGGAGGCTTATCGCGACGATTCCTCGCGAGCGCTGATCACGCTTCGCGCCAAAGGCTCCATCGACGACCAGTCGATTGCCTGCAAGGTCGAGACGGGCAGGGCGCTGGCGGTCGCCGGCCTGCATCCGGCGACCGGCGGTTCCGGGCTCGAATTGTGTTCGGGCGACATGCTGCTCGAGGCGCTGGTGGCGTGCGCCGGGGTGACGCTGAAGGCGGTGGCCACCGCACTAGAGTTCAAACTCGGCGCAGCCACCGTCGAGGCCGAAGGCGATCTCGACTTTCGCGGCACGCTGGGCGTGGCCAAGGACGCCCCCGTGGGCTTTCGCGCCATCCGGTTGAATTTCAACCTCGACACGGATGAGCCGCAGGATCGCATCGACGCGCTGATCAAGCTGACGGAACGCTATTGCGTGGTCTTCCAGACCATCAACAGCAAGCCGGAGCTGACGGTGAAGGCGCGCGCCTGATCTCCCCCCTTGAGGGGGAGATGTCGCCGAAGGCGACAGAGGGGGTCGGCCGACTGGACGCGACGCCCTTTGTGCGGAAGGAGGTTGGCACTCTACGCGAGGCGACCCCCTCTGGCCTGCCGGCCATCTCCCCCTCGAGGGGGGAGATTGCGCTACTGCGCCGCCGGCTCTTCCGCATCACCCTCATCGGTGAAAGGCGAGGCGCTCGGCACGCAGTTGACCGCCCAGCCGGCCGGCGTCGGCTGCTTCTGATATTCGGTAATCGCGTTTGTGCACTGTTCGCGGGTGTCGAAGGTGCTGGGCAGCACCACCATGCCGCCTTGCGGGCCGGCGATCACCAGGTACCAGACCAATGCTACGCTGGGAGCAGCCATGGGAATTCCTCGCTTTGCTGAGTGTCGGAGTCGGGTCGACCCTAGCAACTCCCGGCTGATGGCGAAAGCAGGGCGAGGGGGGAGGGGGCCTGCCGGACCATCACAGACCCGTGAACGAACCGCTCCCCAGACTTCTCTCAGTTCGTCGCAAAGCAGTAGAACAGGCCGTCGCCGCCGGTGCCTTTCAGCGCCTCCTGGCTGCAGCCGCCGCGCGAGGCATGCGAGGAGTTCCAGGATTTCGCCGCCGCCGACTCGTCGAGGCCGGTGCGGTCGTGATGGCCCATCATCGCCGCGCCCTCCGCCCCGCTCAAGGTCCAGTCGCCGCAGGTCTGGTCGGCGATCTTGGTGCCGTCGGGCTTCGAGCCGGTCAGAATGTCGTGCCGGTTCGGCTTGTCGCCGCGGCCGTTGACCATCTCGCCCTTTTCGTTGAGCGCCGTCTGCTTGGTGATGGCGTTGGCGTCGCTGTGCAGCGAGGCGACGTCATCGGCGATCTTCTCGCCCTTGGCGTTGACCCAGGGACCCTTGCCGATACGGTCGCGCGCATCGACATTGGCGCTCGAGAGATAGGCGTGCCATTCCTTGCCGGTAACCCCAGCCGCTTCCGCCAGCGAGGCGCAATGCGCGTCGGCACCCTTGAGACCGCCGAGATCGGCGCCCTTGCCGGAACCGACGCTGGTGACGAAGAAACTCATCTTGGCGTCTTGCGCCAGCGCCACGCCGGCTGTGGCGGCAATCGCGGCGGCGGCAACGAGAAGAAGTCTACGCATGTCGGTCCTCCGGTTTCGAATGTCCTACATTCGAAGAAACGTAACTGGAGGCCTGTTTAATCCCGCTACAACCCGGTTTATTCCGGCTGCCGGTAGGCGACGAAGCGGTTGTTCTTGACCTGGAAGATCAGCCCCGTCTCTTTCATCTCGGGGCTCGCCAGCGGCACGATGCGTTTTGCCACCTCTGACGGGTGCGGCAGCGTTTCCGGATCCTCGCCGGGCGCGGCCTGCGCACGCATGGCGGTGCGGGTGGCGCCGGGGTCGACCGCATTGATGCGGAGCGCCAGGCTCTGCGTCTCATGCGCCCAGGAACGCGTCATGGCTTCCACAGCCGCCTTCGACGCCGCATAGGGCGCCCAGAAGGCGCGCGCCGAATGCGCGGCCCCGGACGACATGAGAATGGCGCGGCCGGCGTCGGACAGCCTGAGCAGCGGGTCGACCGAGCGGATCAGCCGCCAGGTCGAGGTGACATTGATGGTCATAACCTTCTCGAAGGTTTTGGCCTCGACATGGCCGATCGGCGAGATGACGCCGAGCACACCGGCATTGGCCACCAGAATGTCGAGCTTGCCCCAGCGCTCGTGAATGGCGCCGCCCAGCCGGTCGATGCCGGCCATGTCTGAGAGGTCGAGAGGCACCAAAGTCGCTTCGCCCTTGCCGGTTTTCGCGCGCTCGGCCTTGATCTGGTCGTCGAGTTCTTCCAGCCCGCCGACGGTCCGGGCTACCGCAATGACATGCGCGCCGGCGGCGGCAAGTTCCTTGGCGATGAAGTAGCCGATGCCGCGCGAGGCGCCGGTAACGACCGCGACGCGGCCGGAGAGGTCGAGGGTCATGCGAGCGCTTTCAAGGATAGCAGTTGGGCTTTACGCCCCGTTGTTCGCCAGCAGCGACAGCGTGCGCACATTGTCGTGGCCTTCGAAGTCGAGCAGGCGGGTCGGGTACTGGCCGGTGAAACAGGCGTCGCAGAATTGCGGCTGCTCATTGTCGCGGCTGGCTTCGCCGACGGCGCGGTAGAGCCCGTCAATGGTGAGGAAGCCGAGCGAATCGACACGGATGAACTCGGCCATTTCCTCGATCGACATGCGCGATGCCAAAAGCTTCGACTTCTCCGGCGTGTCGACGCCGTAGAAGCACGACGCGCTGGTCGGCGGCGAGGCGATGCGCATATGCACTTCCTTGGCGCCGGCGTCGCGCACCATCTGCACGATTTTCTGGCTGGTGGTGCCGCGCACGATCGAATCGTCGACCAACACCACGCGCTTGCCCTCGATCATCCGGCGGTTGGCGTTGTGCTTGAGCTTGACGCCCATATGGCGGATCGAATCGCCGGGCTGGATGAAGGTTCGGCCGACATAGTGGTTGCGGATGATACCGAGTTCGAAGGGGATGCCTGCCGCCTGGGAGAAGCCGATTGCCGCCGGCGTGCCGGAATCCGGCACCGGCACGACGATATCGGCCTCGACCGGGCTTTCCTGCGCCAATTCGGCGCCGATACGCTTGCGCACTTCGTAGACATTGCGGCCTTCGACCGAGGAGTCCGGGCGGGCGAAATAGACATATTCGAAGATGCAGAAGCGGGTCTTCTGCGGCTCGAAGGGGAACAGGCTCTCGATGCCCTTCGAGGTCACCACGACCATTTCGCCGGGCTTCAGGTCGCGCACGAAGCGGGCGCCGATAATGTCGAGCGCGCAGGTTTCGGAGGCCAGGATCCAGGCGCCGTCGAGGTCGCCGAGCACCAGCGGGCGGATGCCGAGCGGATCGCGGCAGCCGATCATCTTCTTGGAGGTCATCGCGACCAGCGAGAAAGCGCCTTCGACCTGACGCACGGCGTCGATGAAGCGCGAATTCAAATCGCGTTCCTTGCTGGTGGCAACGAGATGCAGCAGCGTCTCGGTGTCGGAGGTCGACGAGAAGATCGCGCCCTGCTTCTGCAGCGCGCGCTGCACGGTCATGGCGTTGGTGAGATTGCCGTTATGGGCGACGGCAAAGCCGCCATCGGCGAGTTCGGCGAAGAAGGGCTGGATGTTGCGCATGCCGGCGCCGCCGGTCGTGGCATAGCGCGTGTGGCCGATGGCACGGTTGCCTTGCAGGCTGTCGATGACGTGCTGCTTGGTGAAGGTGTCGCCGATCAGGCCGACATGGCGTTCGACATGGAACTGCGTGCCGTCATAGGAGACGATGCCGGCCGCTTCCTGGCCGCGATGCTGCAGCGCATGCAGGCCTAGCGTTACGATGGCCGCAGCGTCCTGCCGGCCGAAAATGCCAAACACCCCGCATTCGTCGTGGAAATGATCGTCTGCTTCGGCGGAAAGCACGTCGTCCGCGTCTGCCTTCGAAACTGCCATGGGGCTCAAGCTCCGCTAAAATGGCCATATAGTGCGATAGCACCGCGAAAGCAACGCACGTCGTGCGCCGTTCACACCATAGTCAGGCCGGAACTGCCGGGATGGCGCCTGTCAGGCACCATCCGTCCGTATCAGTTTGCCGGCGCGGCTGGGGCCGGAGCCGGAGCAGCGGGTGCGTTATCGGCCGGAGCGTCGGTCTCGTCGTCGGGCGCCGGCGTATCGTCACCGGTTGCCGGAGCATCCGCCGCCGGTGCATCGGCCGCCGGAGGCGTCTCGGCTGCCGGCTGATTCGGATTGAGCTTCTTCAGGATGGCGTTTTCCGGATCTTCGGGCAGCAGGCTTTCCAGCTTGGCGCCGATGGTCTCGAGCAGCGGCTTCGACTTGGCGTTGGCGATCCAGGCAGGGGCCTTGGCGCCGGCCAGCCAGTTGAAGAACAGCAGCGCCACGGCGACGACGAGGACGCCGCGCGCGGCGCCATAGAGGAAGCCCAGCGTACGGTCGAGCGCGCCGATCCTGGAATCGATGATCCAGTCGGCAAGCTTCATGGTGATGACGGAAACGACGATCAGCGCGATGAGGAAGACGATGCCGGCGGATGCCGCCATGGCGATCTTGTCGCTTTCGACATAGGGCTGAACGTAAGGCAGCACCGGCTTGTAGAAGAAGAATGCCGCCGCGGCGGCAGCCGCCCAGGACACGACGGACAGGATTTCGCGTGACAGGCCGCGAACCATGGCGAGCATCGCCGAGACCAGGGTGAAGCCGACGAGAATTCCGTCCAGCAGCGTAATCGGCATGTCTTTCGCCCCACTCAGATTGTCTTTTCACGGCTCGGGCGAGCCGCGTCAATCTTCCACGTCGACACGGCTGCGCCGTGAGCCGGCTATGCGTGCGACGAGATCGGCAAGTTCGGTCGGCTGGAAAGCGCCGGCCCCGATCCCCCCGACAACCTCCTCGCTGCCCAAGGGCAGAACCGCACTTCCAAAACCCAGCTTTTCGGCCTCTTTAAGGCGCTGCTGCGCATGCGCAACCGGCCTCACTGCGCCCGACAGGCTGATTTCGCCGAAATAGACGCAATCGGCGGGAAGGGCAAGACCGGTGAGCGACGAAACCAGTGCAGCGGCAACCGCCAGATCGGCCGCCGGCTCGGAAATCCGGTAGCCGCCGGCGACGTTGAGGTAGACATCGTGGGTGCCGAAGCGCACGCCGCAATGGGCTTCGAGCACGGCAAGGATCATCGACAGCCGTGCGCCGTCCCAGCCGACGACGGCACGGCGCGGCGTGCCCAATGTGGACGGCGCCACCAGTGCCTGGATCTCGACCAGCACCGGACGTGTCCCTTCCATGCCGGCAAATACCGCGGCACCCGGCGATTTTGCGTGGCGTTCGCCGAGGAACAACTCCGACGGATTGGCGACCTCGCGCAAGCCCTTGTCCGACATCTCGAAAACGCCGATCTCGTCGGTCGGCCCAAACCGGTTCTTCACCGTGCGCAGGATGCGGTAGTGATGGCCGCCTTCGCCTTCGAAATAGAGAACGGCGTCGACCATGTGCTCGACGACGCGCGGACCGGCGATCTGGCCTTCCTTGGTGACATGGCCGACCAGCACGATGGCAGCACCGGTGGATTTGGCGTAGCGGATCATCGCTTGCGCCGAGGCGCGCACCTGGGTGACGGTGCCGGGCGCCGAGTCGGCCATGTCGGTCCACAGCGTCTGGATGGAATCGAGGATGACGAGGTCCGGCCTTCTGCCGTCGGCTATTGTTGCCAGGATATCCTCGACATTGGTCTCGGCGGCAAGTTCGACCGGCGTGTCGGCGACGCCAAGCCGCTGCGCCCGCAGCCGGATCTGCGCGACAGCCTCTTCGCCCGAGACATAGACGATGCGGTGGCCTTTTGACGCCAATGCTGCTGCGGCCTGGGTAAGCAGCGTCGACTTGCCGATGCCGGGATCGCCGCCGACCAGCAGCGCCGAGCCGCGCACGAAGCCGCCGCCGGTGGCGCGGTCGAGTTCGCCAATGCCCGAGATGATGCGCGGCGCGTCCTCGATGTCACCGGACAGGCTGGTCAGCACCACGGCGCGGCCCTTGCGCGCATTGCGCGTGTTGGCCGGTCCCGAGCCGATGCCGCCGGACGTGCCTTCCTCGACGAGTGTGTTCCACTCGCCGCAGGCATCGCATTTGCCGGCCCAGCGCTGATGCACCGACCCGCAATTCTGGCAGATGAACTGGACGCGCGATTTAGCCATGGAGTGATGCTGCCTGCAAATGACCGAAGGAGGGTGATCTTGCACACCCCCCTCTGTCCTGCCGGACATCTCCCCCGCAAGGGGGGAGATTGGCTATCGTCGCTGCTTTCGCCAATCCCCAACGTCGCAAGATGAGCGCCATTCGCAAAGCTGCTGATCTCCCCCCTTGCGGGGGAGATGGCCGGCAGGCCAGAGGGGGGTGTGACGGAGCGCTGCGGTAGGCCAAAAAGCTACTCGAACCTCTCCGCAATATGATGCTCTTCGGCGAGGTCGGAAAACCGTGTGAACTCGCCATGGAAGGCGAGGCTCACCGAACCTGTCGGGCCGTGGCGCTGCTTGGCGACGATGACTTCGGCCTTGCCGCGCATCTCGTTCATCTCGTGTTCCCACTTGATGTATTCGTCGGTGCCGGGCTTCGGTTCGCGGTTCTTCAGATAATATTCCTCGCGGTAGACGAACATCACCACGTCGGCGTCCTGCTCGATCGAGCCGGATTCGCGAAGATCGGACAGCTGCGGGCGTTTGTCTTCGCGGCTTTCGACCTGACGCGACAGCTGCGACAGCGCGATGATCGGAACGGAGAGTTCCTTGGCCAGCGCCTTGAGGCCGGTGGTGATCTCGGTGATTTCCTGCACCCGGTTCTGTGACGATTTCGCGCTCGACCCCTGCATCAGCTGGATATAGTCGATGACGATGAGGTCGAGGCCGCGCTGACGCTTCAGCCGCCGCGCCCGCGCCGACAGCTGCGCGATCGAGATACCGCCGGTCTGGTCGATGAACAGCGGGATCTTCTGCATGGTCTGCGAGCAGGCGACCAGCTTTTCGAAATCCATCTCCGAAATCTCGCCGCGGCGGATTTTTGACGACGAAATTTCCGTCTGTTCGGAAATGATGCGGGTGGCGAGCTGCTCGGACGACATTTCCAGCGAGAAGAAGCCGACGACGCCGCCATTGGCTGCCTTGAACGAGCCGTCGGCCTGCTGCGCCGGCTCATACATCTCGGCAATGTTGAAGGCGATGTTGGTGGCGAGCGACGTCTTGCCCATGCCCGGACGGCCGGCAATGATGATCAGATCCGACGCCTGCAGGCCACCCATGCGGCGGTCGAGATCGCGCATGCCGGTGGCGAGGCCCGACAAATGGCCGTCGCGCATATAGGCGGCGTTGGCCATGTCGACGGCGGTCTTGACCGCGTCGGTGAAGCTCTCGAAGCCGCCATCATAGCGGCCGGTTTCGGCCAGTTCGAACAGCCGCCGCTCGGCATCCTCGATCTGTTCGGACGGCGCCATGTCGACCGGCGCGTCATAGGCGATGTTGACCATGTCCTCGCCGACGGTAATCAGTGCCCGGCGCGTGGCCAGATCGTAGATGGCGCGGCCATAATCGGTGGCATTGACGACGGTGACGGCTTCGACCGCCAGACGAACCACATATTGCGCCACCGTCATGTCGCCGACCTTCTCGTCGGCCGGCAGGAAGGTTTTCAGCGTGATCGGCGTCGCCACCTTGCCCATGCGGATTAGCTCGGCCGCGACCTCGAAGATTTTCCGGTGCAGCGGCTCGTAGAAATGGCCGGCCTTGAGGAAGTCGGAGACGCGGTAGAAGGCATCGTTGTTGACGAGGATGGCGCCGAGCAGCGCCTGCTCGGCCTCGATGTTGTTCGGCGCTTCACGATAAAGCGGTTGCTGCTCCGCCACGCCGAATTTTCGCGCTGCCTCTGCCATGATGTCCCCGATTTTGATCCCGGCTTCTCGATATCAGAACGAGATAAATCGGTGCTGACCTTTCTGCATCACCGCACGACCAATCAACCTCGATGCCCCGTTGTTCACAGGGGCGGCAAACCGTCCACAGAAGAGTGTTTCCGCGCCCCGATTCCGGTTGACTCAGAAAGGCGCTGACTTCTATCCGAGTCGTTGGAACAGAGCAAGAACAATCTCGGTGATTACCCGCTTCTTCCGTCCAATGTATCGCCCCAGTCCAGCCGCCGCGCTGCCTTGAACAGCTCGCCCTCGCGCTTGGTGAAAAGTGTCTCGCCGGCGCCGCCATCCGGCTGGCACAGTTTGAGCAGCACCTTGCCGGAGCCCGATTTCGGCGGCGCAATCACGCGCGGCTGACGTACAGGCGCGGCTTGCCGCGACGCCGCGACGTAGATGAATTTCTCGTCCTCCCACGGCACGTCGGCGTCCTTGGCCAGGCGGTGCCGGCGCGAGCGGGCGACGCGGCGCGAAAAATGGCACCAGTCGGGCGGCTCAAGCGGGCAGGGCGCCTCATGCGGACAAGGCGCCAGCACGTGCGCCCCGGCCTCCAGCAATTGCCTGCGCACTGCCAGGATGCGCTGCCAGCCGGCCGGTGTGCCGGGCTCGACGATCAGCAGTGTGTCGCCGGTCAACTGCCAGAGCCGGCCGACAAGCTTCGGCAGCGATGCCGGCGCGATCTCGTCCAGCACATAGGCGCAGGTGACCAGATCGGCAGGCTTGAGATCGGCAAGGTCGATGGTCACGTCGCCGGCGCGCCAGTCCATCCTGGTGGCGATGGTATCAAGGGCGAGCGACTGGCCAACCTTGCGCACCGCGGCGCTTGCTTCAACCAGAACCGCCTCTTCGAGGTCGGGCCACAGGTCTGTAGTGGCCCAAAGCACCGTGCCAGGACCGGCGCCGACATCGAGCAAGCTCGTTGGCTGGAAATCGGGCCGCGCATAGGCGAGTTCGTCGAGACCGGCCCGTACCGCCGCGTAGGTCGCCGGCAGCCGCGTCGCCAGATAGGCTTTTACCGCCATCTCTTCGGCCATGTGCGGGCGGCCGTCGCGCAATTCGGCGCGGTAGCGGTCAGACAGCGTCTTCGCCGCCTGGCGCAGCACCGCCAGCGGTGTCGTTTCGAGCAGGCGCTCGACGCCTTGTCGCAGCGAAGCGGGGAGTTCCACGCTCAGGCTCCGCGTGGCGAGAGCACCGAGGCGCGGGCGAACTCGACAAGGGTGGCGGCGATGGTGGGCAGGCAGGTCATTAAAAAGGTCTCGCGAGAACGAGACCTTTTCAGCGTCGGAGCCGTCAATGGCAAGCGGCAATCGCAATCGAGGCGTTATTCGCGATCCGCCACCTTGCGACGGCGCGCTGGCTTGGCCGCAACGGACCTGACAGCAACGGACCTGGCAGGCACAGACCTGGCGACAGCAGGCTCGGCGGCCGCCGCCTCCTGACGATGCCCCATTTCGCGCATTTCGAGCGCCTTTTCACATTTGGCCATGTAGTCGCGCGTCATCGGCAGCGTGTCGTTCTTCTTGGCGATCTGGATCTGGAAGATCACCAGATCCTGCCAGCGGAAGGCGGCTTCCGAAGCCGCCAGATAGAACTCCCACATCCTGCAGAAGCGCTCGTCATAGATGGCCTTGGCCTTGTCCCGGTTGGCGGCAAAGCGCTGGCCCCAATGCTTCAGCGTATCGGCATAGTGCAGCCGCAGAATCTCGATGTCGGTGACTACAAGGCCCGACTTCTCGATCGCCGGCATCACCTCCGACAGCGAAGGAATGTAGCCGCCCGGAAAAATGTACTTGCGGATGAAGGCGCTGGTCGCCCACGGCACGCCGGAGCGGCCGATCGTGTGCAAGAGCATGACGCCGTCGGGCTTCAACAGCGTCGCCGACTTGTCGAAGAAGGTGCGGAAGTGGTTGACGCCGACATGCTCGAACATGCCGACCGAGACGATGCGGTCGAAGCGTTCGTTGAGTTCGCGGTAGTCCTTGAGGTCGAAATGCACGCGGTCCTGCAAGCCTTGCGCATGCGCCCGGTCGGTGGCGACGCCGTGCTGCTCGGTCGACAGCGTCACGCCTTGCACGTCGACATCGAAAGCCTTGGCGAGATAGAGGCCGAGTCCACCCCAGCCGGAGCCGATATCGAGCACGGTCTGGCCGGCCTTCAGCCTGAGCTTGGCGGCGATATGGCGTTTCTTGGCCATCTGCGCCTCGTCGAGCGTCATGTCCGGCTGTTCGAAATAGGCGCAGGAATACTGCATGTCGTCGTCGAGGAAGAGCCGGTAGAGGTCACCCGACAAATCATAGTGGCGCTGCACGTTGCGGCGCGCCCGTGATGCGGTGTTGATCTGCTGCAGGCGGCGAAAGGCGTGGCGCAGACCCTCGATGGCCTTCGACCAGGTGGCGTCGATACCGCCGCTGCCCATGTTCTGGAAGGCGATGCGCATCATACCCAGTACGCCGCCCTCGATGATGTCGAGTTCGCCGTCCATATAGGCTTCCGGCACGGCCAGCATCGGATCGAAGGTAATGGCGCGCTCGGCATGCGCGGTCTTGATGTGCATATGAACCGGCTCGCCGCTGCCGTCGCCGAAAACCACTGTCGAGCCCTTCGGCCCGGTGACTTTCAGATTGCCCGTACGCACCAGGCGGTCGAGAACGCGTTTCAACAGAATATTCATCACCAAATGTCCCCTCACGGTCAGACTGGCGGACCAATTCTGCAACAATATATAGGGGTTCGAAAAGTTCCATTTGGCACAAAAATGCCCGGGCGAGAGGCCCGGGCATTGGTCCAGAAAGGCTGGATGACGAGGAAGTGATTGGAGCGCTGCTCCCTCGCTTCCCGATCAGGCCCAGTGCGGGATCAGGCGTTGTCTTCTTCGCCGCCTTCGAACTCGGTGTTCGGGTCGAAGAAGTTCTCCGGCCGTGCGTTGTCGTTGATGTCATCGCCATAGATGGCTTCGGCGGTGGTCAGCGTCTCGCCCTTGGCCTGGCGCTCGGCTTCGTCAGCCGTGCGGGCGATGTTGAGGCTGATGGTGACCTCGACTTCCGGATGCAGCGCAATCGCCACATTGGTGACGCCGATGGTCTTGATCGGCTGGTTGAGCTGGATCTGGTTGCGGTTGACCAAGAACCCTTCGGCGGTCAGCAGGTCGGCGATGTCGCGGGTCGACACCGAACCGTAGAGCTGGCCGGTCTCGCCGGCCGAACGTACGGCGATGAAGCTCTTCCCGTCGAGCTTTTCGGCAACCTGGCTGGCTTCCGACTTGCGCTCGAGGTTGCGGGCTTCGAGCTGCGCGCGCTGTCCTTCGAACTTCTTCTTGTTGGCTTCGTTGGCGCGCAGCGCCTTGCCCTGCGGCAAGAGGAAGTTGCGGGCAAAGCCGTCCTTGACCTTGACGGTATCGCCCATCTGGCCGAGGCGGGAAACGCGTTCGAGAAGAATCACTTGCATGTCTTGTTCCTTCGTCTGGGCACCGACCGCGGGATCGGCGCCGAATTGAATGGAACAGGTCAGGAAGCTCTGAGCGCCTTGGCGCCGGTGTCGCTGTCCTGCCTGTCGCGGCAGTTAGAGGCTTTTCACCTCAACTCGGGATTTCAATGCATGTCGCCAAGAGTGGTCCCGGTTTTGGGACAACGACATGCATCATCAAATTACCCCTGCGGCGCCCGTCGCCGTGGGAGAAGGAAGCAGGCGGCGAACCGCCTGCTTCGGAGATCTTAGCGAACCACGTAGGGCAGCAGGCCGAGGAAGCGGGCGCGCTTGATCGCCTTGGCGAGTTCGCGCTGCTTCTTCTGGCTGACGGCGGTGATGCGCGACGGCACGATCTTGCCGCGCTCGGAAATGTAGCGCTGCAGAAGACGCACGTCCTTGTAGTCGATCTTGGGCGCATTGGCGCCGGAGAACGGGCAGGTCTTGCGGCGGCGATGGAACGGGCGCCGGGTCGGGATCTGATTGATGTCGACCATTATTCTGCACCTCCTTCAACGCCTTCGCGCGGACGGCGCGGACCACGATCGCCACCGGCATCGCCAAATGAGCGCGGCGGACGATCGCCACGGTCGCCGCGATCACGGTCGCCGAACGAGCGCGGACCACGATCGCCACGGTCGCGGTCGCCGAAGCCGCCGCGTTCCGAGCGCTCTTCGCGCTTCTGCATCATGGCCGACGGGCCTTCCTCATGCGCCTCGACCTTGACGGTCAGGAAACGCAGCACGTCCTCGGACAGGCCCATCTGGCGCTCCATCTCGTTGAGCGCTGCCGGCGGGCAGTTGAGGTCCATAAGCGTGTAGTAAGCCTTCCGGTTCTTGTTGACCCGGTAGGTGAGGGACTTCAGTCCCCAGTTCTCGACCCGGCCGACGGACCCGCCATTTGCGGAGATGACGCCCTTGTACTGTTCGACAAGCGCATCGACCTGCTGCTGCGAGAGGTCCTGCCGGGCAAGGAACACATGTTCGTATAGAGCCATAGTGGTTCAGTGCCTTTCTTCGTTTCTCTCCCGGATCCTCGCGGCAAAAGCCTCTGCAACTTCTCTGACCCGCTGATCCCGAAGGGGCGGGGAAGAAAGGAGCATTTCGAGACGGTCGAGAGCGGAGACACGGGAGGCGGAAGCGCTTCTGGCTTCACACGAAGGTTTTGGGTAAAACCTCCGGCCCTCCGTTCAGCCCCCAGCAAGGACCGGCAGATTGCGGGCGTCTATATAGCAATTTGGCTGGAAGGCAAGGGTAACGCATGCTCCGGACAGCGTCCTGGCGTCGCAGGGTTGGATAAAGAAGGCATCAACTCGTATGCGGGGTACGACCGTTGATCGTTTCGGGGAAGAAGTCCGGGGCCGCCTTACGCTTGCCGAACATCATGTCGTATTGCAGCAGGCGGAAATCGTTGATCGCCGGATCAACATCCTTCTGCCGCGCCCAGTCCGGCGTGGCCTCACCTGACGGTGTCAGAAGCAGATTGCGGTCGACGACGCGATAGCGTTCGCGCAGCGCGCCCAGGAAGCCGGTGTAGTAGGGGTGCGTGATCCCGGCCGTCGTAAGGATATGGTAGGGCAGGAAGGCTGGGCTCACGGCGCCCATATCCTGCGCCGGACCGGTGCGGTTAGACCAGATGACCAGCGGCGTCTGATGATGCTCCAGTGCCGCCTCGGGCGTCGGTTCCTTGCGCGGCGCGACATTGTCCTTCAGGTAACCGGTTTCGACATAGACGGGGCCGAGCGGCGGCAGATGGTCGCCGAAGAAGGCGATGACCGTCGGCCGCTCGCGCTTCTTCGCCCATTCGATCAATCGCTCGAGGCCACGGTCGGCATCGGCCGATCCCTCGGCGTAGCTGAGCAGCGATTCCCGCGCCCACGTGCTGATCGGTGCCACGACCTTGTGGGTCGGATTGTAATAGCGGTACGGCTCGTAGGGACCGTGGTTCTGCAGGCTGACGGCGAAGAAGAACACCGGCCGCTCGCTGGCGTCGGCCTCTGCGATGATCTCGTCGGTCATCGACGCATCGGAAGCCAGCGGCCCGCGCTTTTCCAGTGGCGGCAGCGTCTCTTCCGAGCGGAAATCGTTGAAACCGAAATCGGCATAGACGGCGCCCCTGTTCCAGAACCAGTTGGTGCCCGGATGGATGGCGCGCGCCCGGTAGCCCTCGCTTTTCAGGAAGGTCGCCAGCGACGGCGTCGGCGTGCGCACATATTGCTGGTAGGGGATCGAGCCCGCCGGCAGGAAGGCATTGGAAAAGCCGGTCAGCGCCTCGAATTCGATGTTGGCGGTCATGCCGCCGAATTCCGGCGAGAACATATAGCCGGAACGCAGCGCCCGCACATTGGGGATCGGGTCAGGCGTGATTGTGACGCCGGGCAGCTTGGTCGGATCCCAGAAAGATTCGCTCATCACCACGATGATGTCGGGTTTCTCATCCGGTACCGAGGCCGCCACATCAGGCCTGTCGATCGCGTCGATCGCCTTGTCGGAATAGCCCGCCGGCGCCGAGACATGCGCCATCGGCACGTTTAGCGCGAAGGCCAGCGCAAACCCGTTGGAGGCGTAGTTCTCCTTCTGGTCCCACATAATCGGGATGATCTGCAGCCGGTCGCGGGTCCACGAGAAGGTGGCGTAGTCCATGATCGAGACGAAGAAGGCGAGCAGCGGCACTGCCAGCGTCAGCCGCGCCAGCCGCCCTTTGCGGCTGAGGATCGGAACCTTGCGGCGCCACAACCGCCAGCCATAGATCAGCAGCGACAGGCCGGCGACGATGCCGACCGCCATGGCGAGCGCCGTCCAGGGCCGTTCGCGCACCAGGAGCGGCATCAGTGCCATGATCTGGCGCGAATAAAGAAAATCGGTTGGGTAGAGCGGATCGCCGAGATAATGCGACTTCTGATGCCCGACAAAGGCCAGCGCCAGCGTCAGCGGCGCCACGATCATCAGACTCTGGTGACTGCGGCCAAGCACGGCGTCCAGTCCCATCAGCACCAATGCAAAGACAATGATGGTGGTCCAGCCCGGCTTGAATGGCTGCAGGAAGAAGTCGACCGTGCCGAAGAAGTCGCCGCGCACGATCCATTCGATGGCGAACACCAGGATGGCGGAGGCAAGCAGCGTGACCAGACCGTAGCGGATGACCGGCCATCTGCGCCCCGGCAGGTAGCCGGTGGACGGATCGTCTTCCAAGAACTGTGGCGCGGGTACGGCCGCGCCCTTCCTGATCCTAGCCACGTCTCTTCCCCCGGCCCAAGCAACGCGTATTTCCACTCGCGCCACCGTTCTGTCATAGAACTGTCATGCAAAAGCTAGCGCCTGTGGCGAAAATAAGAAGAGCCAGCAAACGATTCGTGAGCGGTTTTCATCAGGTGTGATCGGCAAAAAGCCTTTGGGAACAGGGACTCGAGGTCAGCTCCGGTTCAAGCGAGAGCCGAAATGCCGCCTCCGGGCTTGACTTGACGGTCCGCCTTGCGTCACAGGCAGGAAAAATCAGCCGCTGGAGAGCGCCCAAATGGCCGTCGCATTCACCTTTCCGGGACAGGGCAGTCAGGCTGTCGGCATGGGCAAGGACCTCGCCGACGCCTTCCCCGAGGCACGCAGGGTGTTCGAGGAAGTCGATGATGCGTTGGGCGAAAAGCTGTCGAAACTGATCTGGGAAGGCCCGGAAGAGGCGCTGACCCTGACTGCCAATGCCCAGCCGGCGCTGATGGCGGTCTCGCTGGCGGGAATCCGCTCGCTGGAAGCGCGCGGCTTTTCGCTGAAGGACAAGGTTGCCTACGTTGCCGGTCATTCGCTCGGCGAATATTCCGCCCTTGCCGCGGCCGGTTTCGTTTCGGTCGCCGATGCTGCCCGGCTGCTGCGCATCCGCGGCAACGCCATGCAGGCGGCGGTGCCGGCCGGCGAGGGCGCCATGGCGGCGATCATCGGACTGGAACAGCCCGACGTCGAAGCCGCTTGCACCGAGGCCGCAACGGGATCCGGCAAGGTCTGCCAGATCGCCAACGACAATGGCGGCGGCCAGCTGGTGATCTCCGGCGCCAGGGCGGCGGTGGAACTCGCCGCGAAACTGTGCACCGAAAAGGGCGCCAAGCGGGCGCTGATGCTGCAGGTCTCCGCACCCTTCCATTCGGCGCTGATGGCGCCGGCGGCCGATGTCATGCGCGAGGCGCTGGCCGGCGTGACCAAGAATGCACCGGTCGTGCCCGTCGTCTCCAACGTCACTGTAGCCCCGACCAGCGACCCCGACGAGATCGCGCGCCGCCTGGTCGAGCAGATCACCGGCCGCGTGCGCTGGCGCGAAACGGTGGAGTGGTTCGGCGCCAATGGCGTCGCCACGCTGTTTGAGATCGGCGCCGGCAAGGTGCTTTCCGGCCTGGCGCGGCGGATCAACCGCGACATCGCCACATCGGCCGTCGGCACGCCGGCCGAAGTCGAGGCGGCGCTGGCCGCGCTTGCATAATCCACTGGCGATTCAACCCCTCCCGTGGGAAGGGTGTTCTCTTAAGATCAGGAGACGAAAATGTTCGAACTGACCGGCCGCAAGGCGCTCGTCACCGGCGCATCGGGCGGCATTGGCGAGGCGATTGCCCGGGTGCTGCATGCGCAAGGCGCCATTGTCGGCCTGCACGGCACCCGCATCGAGAAACTGGAGACCCTGGCCGGCGAACTCGGCGACCGGGTAAAGCTGTTCCCGGCCAATCTTGCCGACCGTGACGTGGTCAAGGCGCTTGGCCAGAAGGCCGAAGCCGAACTCGAAGGCGTCGACATACTGGTCAACAATGCCGGCATCACCAAGGACGGCCTGTTCGTACGCATGGCGGATGCGGATTGGGACAGCGTGCTGGAGGTGAACCTCACCGCCGTGTTCCGGCTGACCCGCGAGCTGACCCATCCGATGATGCGCCGCCGCCATGGCCGCATCATCAACATCACCTCGGTGGTCGGCGTCACCGGCAATCCTGGCCAGACCAATTATTGCGCCTCCAAGGCCGGCATGATCGGCTTTTCCAAGTCGCTGGCGCAGGAGATCGCCACCCGCAACATCACCGTCAACTGCGTCGCCCCGGGCTTTATCGAATCGGCCATGACCGACAAGCTCAACGACAAGCAGAAAGACGCGATAATGGCCGCGATCCCGACGCGCCGCATGGGCACGAGTGTTGAAGTGGCGTCGGCCGTCGCCTATCTCGCCTCCAACGAGGCAGCCTACGTCACCGGCCAGACCATCCATGTCAACGGTGGCATGGCCATGATCTGACAGGATATTGCCGGGTGATAAGAAGACATGGCCGGCTTGTGAAAAGAGACCATTTCGCCTTGGACCTCGGCCATTTTTCGTGTAATGCGGCCCGCAACCCGGCGGTTCGGGCAAAAACCGGTCCGGCATCGTTGCGTTTCCGGCAGGACCATCTTTCAGCTTGATTAGCGGCATTCTGCCCGCTAACGAAGACAGACAAACAAAAGACGAGGATGCCCCAAATGAGTGACACCGCAGAGCGCGTCAAGAAGATCGTCATCGAACATCTTGGCGTCGATGCCGACAAGGTGACGGAGCAGGCGAGCTTCATCGATGATCTGGGCGCGGACAGCCTCGACACGGTCGAACTCGTCATGGCGTTCGAAGAAGAGTTCGGCGTCGAGATTCCGGACGATGCGGCCGAGACCATCCTGACCGTCGGCGATGCCGTGAAGTACATCGACAAGGCTTCGGCCTGACACTATCCGCAGTCATCACCGGGGAGGACCTGCGATGAGGCGAGTCGTCGTCACGGGCCTTGGCCTGGTTTCGCCGTTCGGCATGGGCTTCGAGCACAGCTGGAAGGAACTTCTGACCGGCCGCAGCGCCGCCAAGCGCGTCACCGAGTTCGAAGTGGAAGATCTTGCCTGCAAGATCGCCCACGTCATTCCGCGCGGTGACGGCACCAACGGCACGCTCAATCCCGAAGCCGTGCTCGAGCCCAAGGAACTGCGCAAGATCGGCGACTTCATCCTTTACGGGATTGCGGCCGCCGACGAAGCGCTGAAGGATTCCGGCTGGGAGCCCAGCACCGAAGCCGAGCGCTGCGCCACCGGCGTCATGATCGGCTCCGGCATTGGCGGCCTCGAGGGCATCGCCGAGAACGCTATCATCCTGAAAGAGCGCGGACCGCGCCGTATCAGTCCATTCTTCATTCCCGGCAACATTATCAACCTGGTATCTGGCCAGGTATCGATCCGGCATGGGCTGAAAGGCCCCAACCACGCCGTCGTCACCGCCTGCTCGACCGGCGCGCACGCCATTGGCGATGCCGCCCGGCTGATCATCTTCGGCGATGCCGACGTGATGCTGGCCGGCGGCGCGGAATCGCCGGTGACCAGACTATCGCTTGCCGGCTTCGCTGCTTGCCGGGCACTGTCCACCGACCGCAACGACACGCCTGAGAAGGCCTCGCGTCCCTATGACCGCGACCGTGACGGCTTCGTCATGGGCGAGGGCGCCGGGGTCGTCGTGCTGGAAGAACTCGAACACGCCAAGGCGCGCGGCGCCAAGATCTATGCCGAGGTCACCGGCTACGGCCTGACCGGCGATGCCTATCACATCACTGCACCGGCCGAAGACGGCGACGGCGCCTTCCGCTGCATGACGGCGGCGCTGAACCGGGCCAAGCTGACGCCCGCCGACGTCGACTACATCAACGCGCACGGCACCTCGACCATGGCCGACACGATCGAACTCGGCGCCGTCGAGCGGCTGGTCGGCAACGCCGCCTCGAAAATCTCGATGTCATCGACCAAGTCGTCGATCGGCCATCTCCTGGGTGCCGCGGGCGCCGCCGAGGCGATCTTTTCGATCCTCGCTATCAGAGACAACATCGCGCCAGCCACCATCAATCTTGACAACCCGGAACGGGAAACCGCGATCGATCTTGTTCCGAACACGCCACGGCATCGCCAGGTCGACGTGGCGCTGTCCAACTCCTTCGGCTTCGGCGGCACCAACGCTTCGCTGGTATTCCAGCGTTATACAGGCTGATTGCGGTATCGACCGGCGCGCCAGCGGTCTGTCGTCAATTTTGCCATATTCAAGCCTACTCTGCCGCTGGGGATTCGTCGCATCGGCCTGAAACCGAAGGCGCTTTTTTTAAAAGCACGATGCGTAGGCTTGAAATGTTAGGGCACGCTGTGCGTCCAATCGGGCGCATGGTCGCTCTAAGAGATCAGATGGTAGGGCGCTAATGAACACCAATCCGGGCGGCAGCGGACAATTCGGACAAAACCAGCAGACCGGCCCGATCGTGCCGAAGACCGCGGCCGAGGCTTTGCGCCCGGAAGCCGGCACACCACCACCAAAGCGCTCGCGCGCCTCGCGCAGCCAAGTCGTCGTGTTCATGAACTTCGTCATCTCCGCGGTGATGTTGATGATCCTCGCCGCCGGCGTTTCGCTCTATTTCGGCAAGCAGGCATTCAACGAACCGGGCCCGTCGGTGGCCGGCGACACCTTCCTGGTCAAGCCGAGCACCGGCGTCCAGGATATTGCCGACCAGCTCGAACGGCGTGGGCTGATCAGCGATGCCCGCATCTTCCGCATCGCCGTGCGGGTCTATGGCAATGATTCAGCGCTGAAGGCAGGCGAATACGAGATAAAGCCGCGCGCCTCGATGCGCGACATCATGGAGCTTCTGAAGAGCGGCAAGGCGGTGATGTATTCGCTGACCATTCCCGAGGGCCTGACGGTCGNACATCATGGAGCTTCTGAAGAGCGGCAAGGCGGTGATGTATTCGCTGACCATTCCCGAGGGCCTGACGGTCGAGCAGGCGCTGCAGCGCATCGCCGAGCAGGATGCGCTGACCGGCGACATGCCGGCCGCCAAGCCGGCTGAGGGCAGCCTCGCCACCGACACGCTGCGCTTTACCCGCGGCGCCACGCGCCAACAGATGGTCGACAAGCTGCTCGCCGACCAGAAGAAGCTGGTCGACGAGGTCTGGCAGCGGCGCGCGCCCGACCTGCCTCTGGCCAATGTCGACGACTTCGTCACCTTGGCCTCCATTGTCGAAAAGGAAACCGGCCGGGGCGACGAGCGCTCGCGCGTTGCCGCCGTCTTCCTCAACCGTCTGGCCAAGGGCATGCGGCTGCAATCCGATCCGACCATCATCTACGGCCTGTTCGGCGGCAAGGGCAAACCCGCCGACCGGCCGATTTATCAGTCTGACATCCAGAAACAGACGCCTTACAACACCTATCTGATCAACGGCCTGCCGCCGACGCCGATCGCCAATCCCGGCCGCGCCGCGCTCGAAGCCGTCGCCAACCCGTCGAAGACCGATGATCTCTATTTCGTCGCCGACGGCACGGGCGGCCACGTCTTTGCCACCACGCTTGCCGAGCACAATGAGAACGTTGCCCGCTACCGGGCACTGCAGAAGAAGCAGGCTGAAGACGCCGCCAAGGGCGCCAAGACTCCGGGCCAGACCGATGCACCGGCGGATGGCAACGACAACGGTGACGCAAGTGGCGATGCCGCCGGTGACAGCGGTGATGCCGGCGATAGGGGTGCCGCCCAATAGCAGGCCGGCGCTTTCAGACGGATCGACCTTAAGCGATGCGGACAGAGGCGGACGCGCTGCTGCTTTGAACGAGTAGCGGGGTTCGAAGCGTTTTCGGTCTTGCTCGGGTGCCTCTGCTTCTCGATTTCAGCCCTGCGAGATCGAAACGACAGCGGAAATCAACATCTTGCTGGTGTTGCGATTCTGACATTCGCGCCGCCCGTGATATCGAACGCATGCGCGATTTGTAGAATCGGACCATCAGGGAGACACGAGCCGCATCATGAATTTGCAGAGCATGACCGGATTTGCACGCACTGTTGCCGAACATGACGGCGCCTCGATCGCCTGGGAGGTCAAGTCGGTCAACGGCAAGAGCGTCGAGGTCAGGTTGCGGTTGCCGCAAGGTTTCGAGCGGCTCGAACCGACTGTGCGGCAGACGCTGCAGAAGCGCTTTTCGCGTGGCAATTTCCAAGCGACGCTGACCGTCGGCCGCGCCGCCGGCCAGCAGGCGCAGCCGGTGGTCAACGAAGCCTTCCTCAGGGATCTGGCGGGCTTAGCCAAGCGGCTGCAGGACCAGTTCGGTGTTGGTCCGGCAACTGCCGACGGTCTGCTTTCTCTGCGCGGCGTGCTCGATATCCCTGAAACCAGCGAAACCGAGGAGGTGCGGGCAGCACTCGACGCGTCAATCCTGTCGGCGCTGGAAACGGCGCTTACAGGTCTCGAGCAGGCACGCCAGAGCGAGGGCGAAGCGCTGCGTTCGCTGCTTTCCGGCCATATCGACGCCATTGAGGCGCTGACGCTTCAAGCCGAGGCCGACCCGTCGCGCGAACCGGCGGCGATCCGCGAGCGGATCGCCGAACAGGTGCGGCTGCTGATGGATGCGTCGGCCAATCTCGATGCCGGCCGGCTGCACATGGAAGCGGCGTTCCTGGCCACCAAGGCCGATATCCGTGAAGAGATCGATCGGCTGAAGACGCATGTGGCGTCGGGCAGAGCGCTGCTGGCAAATGGCGGCGCCATCGGCCGCAAGCTCGATTTTCTGGCGCAGGAATTCAACCGCGAATCGAATACGCTGTGTTCCAAGTCGAACGCCGCCACTGTCACCGCCATCGGGCTGGAACTCAAGGCGGTGGTCGACCAGTTTCGCGAACAGGTCCAGAATCTGGAGTAAACCCGAATGGGTGCCAAGGAGCCGATGGTTGCCAGGGATCTCGGATCCCGCATTCGCCGCCGCGGGCTGATGCTGGTCCTGTCGTCGCCGTCGGGCGCCGGCAAGTCGACGATCGCGCGCAACCTGCTGGAAAGCGACGGCAGCCTGGAATTATCGGTCTCGGTCACCACCAGGCCACGCCGCGGCTCGGAGATCGAGGGCGTCCACTATCACTTCCGCACCACGCGCGAGTTCGAGCGGCTGCGCGATTCCGACGCGTTGCTCGAATGGGCCGAGGTGCACGGCAATTGCTACGCGACGCCGCGCGAGCCGGCCGAACTGGCGCTGGCGCAGGGCCGTGACATGCTCTTCGACATCGACTGGCAAGGCGCCCAGCAGCTCAAGGAGAAGATGCGCGCCGACATCGTCTCGATCTTCATCCTGCCGCCGTCGATGAAGGAATTGAAGTCGCGCCTCAAGCGCCGCGCCGAGGACCAGGAGCACGTGATCGAGACCAGGCTGAAGAACGCCCGCAACGAGATCGAGCACTGGAAGGAATATGACTTTGTCATCGTCAACGACGATCTCGACCGCGCCTTCGCCGAAGTGCGTGGCATCGTGACGGCGGAAAGGCTGCGGCGCGACCGCCGGCCCGGGCTGTTCGATTTCGTCTCGGGGTTGCTGGACGAGAAGACGGAATAGGCAGCTGTCGTTCCCCGATGGCCGGCTGTCCCCATGAAGGCGTCTTTGGCAAACGATCTGGCAATATGGACGCTGTGGGCATCTGTTACTGGCTGGCGATATCTTTTATGAGTTCTGCCAATGGGGTTTCCTCGCCGGCAAAGCTCTCAATCATCGCATTCAGGACGTTTTCGCGACCGAGCATATCGGCATTGAATGGGAATCCCGCATTCTCCATCAGCATTGCCAGAAAGGTAAGCTGCGTGCGGCCGTTGCCTTCGCGAAACGGGTGGACGGCATTGATTTCGGCCAAAACATGCGCGGCCCGAACGGCGAAGGCGTCGAGGTCGAGTTCGCAGAGATAATCACCGTCGGCGAGTTCGCCGAAAATTCTATGCATTTCCTGGTTGATATACTCAGGATAGCAGAACCAGTTGCCCCCCTTGCCGATGGGGATGGCGCGAACCTCTCCCGCCCATTCATAAACGTCCTGGAACAGGTGATGATCGACGCCTTGTAGTGCTCGAAATCCAGACGGCCTGCGGGGATATGTTCGTCGGCCCTGGTCAGGAAAAGTGCCAACTCGAATGCATCGAGTTGGGCCTGGTCTTTGATATTCAGCCTGTTGCGGAGAACGGTCGTGCCTGGGTAGCACAGCGATCATGTTCAGCGGCATAGACCACCTGCCGATCCTACTTCTTGCGGGTTACTTGGTCCTTGATAAGCGCCCTGCGCTCATCCCCGCTCAGGCCGCGCTCACGGCTTTCCTTCAGAATGAAGCCCATACGTTGCGATAGCTTCAAGCCTTCAACCGCGCTGATTTTTTCGCCCCTGCCGCTGGTCAGGACAAACTGGCCATTTTGGGTCGGCCGGAGGCTTGAGGTACTCTTTTTCATATGACGACAATATCACGCTCGGCGACTCACCGGCAACTGCATGCCGCTATATGCTGCTTGTCGTCGCTGTCACACAGGATGCCATTTGGGTCCACGGCCGCGCCAGCGCCGCCGGTCAAAGCGCGTTTGTCAGCCGCACGAATTCCTCGACGCTGAGCGTCTCCGCACGCCGGGTCGGATCGATGCCGGCGCGCGTCAGCAGTGCCTCGCCACCCAGGCTCTTCACGCTCTGCCGCAGCATCTTCCGGCGCTGGCCGAAAGCGGCTTCGGTGACGCGGCCGAGTTTTTTCACGTCGGTTGACAAAGGGTTGGCGCGCGGCACCAGATGCACCACCGAGGACGTTACCTTGGGGGGCGGCGTGAACGCTTGCGGCGGCACGTCGAAGGCGATCCTCGCCTCGGTCCGCCAGCCGGCCAGCACGCCGAGCCGACCATAAGCATCGCTGCCGGCGCTGGCGACAATGCGCTCGGCCACCTCGCGCTGGAACATCAGCGTCATCGATTGATAGAAGGGCGGCCAGTCCGCCACGGTCAGCCAACGGATCAACAGCTCGGTGCCGATATTGTAGGGCAGGTTGGCGGCAATCCTCACCGGGCCGCCTTGTGACGCGGCATTGGCAAGAGCGGCAAAATCCGTCTTCAGCGCATCGCCGCTGATCACCTCGAGCCGGCCCGGATAGTGGTTGGAGACCTCGGCCAAGGCCGCCAGGCAGCGTTCGTCGCGCTCGATGGCGACGACGCGACGGGCACCGGCAGAGAGCAGCGCCCTGGTCAGCCCGCCGGGGCCGGGGCCGACCTCGATCACCGTGCTGTCGCTGAGGTCGCCGGCGACCCGCGCGATCTTGCCGGTCAAATTGAGGTCGAGCAGGAAATTCTGGCCAAGCGCCTTCTTTGCCTGCAGTCCATGGCGCTCGATCACCTCGCGCAGCGGCGGCAGCCCGTCAATGCTCATGAATTTTGGGCTCATGAATTTTGGGCTCATGATTTGGGCTCATGATTTTTGGCTCATGCAACTGCGGGCTTTGCGCCGGTATCGGCCAGCCGGCGGGCCAGCTTCAGCGCCGCGATCAGGCTGTCGGGACGTGCGATGCCCTTGCCGGCGATGTCGAAGGCTGTGCCGTGATCGGGCGAGGTGCGGATGAACGGCAGGCCAAGCGTGACGTTGACGGCCTCGTCGAAGGCCAGCGCCTTGGCCGGGATCAACGCCTGGTCATGATACATGCAGACCGCCACGTCGTAGCCGGCGCGGGCGCGCGCATGAAACATCGTATCGGCCGGCAGCGGCCCGAAGGCATCGATGCCTTGCGCCCGCAACATGTCGACCGCAGGACGAATGATGCGCTCGTCCTCTGTCCCCATGGCGCCGCTTTCGCCGGCATGCGGATTGAGGCCGGCAAGCGCGAGCCTCGGCCTGGCGATGCCGAAACGGCGTGCAAGATCGCCGGCGGTGATGCGCGCGATGGCAACGATCAGCTCCGTCGTCAGCGTCTTCGGCACCTCGGCCAGCGCGATGTGGATGGTGACCGGAACGGTGCGCAATTCGGGGCCGGCGAGCAGCATCACCGGCGTCACCGTGCCGCCGGTGTGGAGCGAGGCCAGATGCGCCAGATATTCGGTGTGACCGGGAAAGCCGAAGCCGGCATCGTAAAGCGGCTTCTTGGCGATCGGGCAGGTGACGACCGCGGCCGCGTGACCGGCAAGGCAGTCGGCGACGGCGCGATCGATGGCCTCGATGATACCGGCGGCATTGGCCGGGTCGGGCCGGCCGGGATCGTCGGTGAAGTGGGCCGCCAGCGGCACCACGGGCAAGGCGTGTTGAAAGACACCAGCTGCTTGGGCCGGCACCGTCTCGGCGATTGCCACCGCCGCGCCGAGCCGGCGCGCCCGCGCGGCAATCAGCGCCGGATCGGCGAGAAGATAGAAGGGCGCGGCACCGGAACCGCGGGCGCTCTGCCACGCGGCAATGGCGATTTCCGGACCGACGCCGGATGGATCGCCGACGCTCAGCGCCAGCGGAAGCTCTGTCTCATGCACGGCTGGGCCGGTTCAGCGCGTAACGATCTTGGCTTTCGCCTTCAGCTCTTCGACATACTTGGCCGAGAGCTCGTCGGCGTTCTTGTCGCCGCTGCCTTCGCTCTGGAACACCATCTGGGCCGCCTTGTCGTCGGAAACCTCGCGCGATGAGCAGATGCCGATGAATTCGATGCCGCGATCGGTCTCGCGCACGGCCGTGGCGGCGCCCAGCTTGGTGGCCTTGATCTGCTCGGCCCAGTCCGGCGGCAGTTGCGGCGCCAGCAATCGGGGGAGGTCGCGAACGGTGACGTCGATCAGGCCCTTGGCGAATTCACGCGTGGTGTTGCAGCCATTGAAGCGGGCGCGCATGGCTTCGGCCTCGCGCTTGCGTTTGGCGAGTGTGGCACTGCGCTCGGCCTTCGGCACCACGAAGATCACCTGCTGCAGCATGTACTCGGTGGCGCTTGGCTTGGCGCCGCCTTTTTCGAGCATGCGCTTGACCAGATCCTGTTCGCTCACCTGCCCGCCGCCGCCGCTGTAGCGTGCGCTCAGCGCCTGGTTCCACGCCATCTGGGAGCGGATGAATTCCTTGAAATGCTCCTTGGTCACGCCGGACTGCGCCATGACACCGTCGAGCTGCTTGAGCTGCATCTTGTTGCTCGAGGCAAAGCGCTGATAGGCAGCCTCTACCTGGGCGTCGGAGATGCGGATGCCGAGACGCCTGGCCTCCGCCATACGCAGCGTCTGGTCGATCATTTCCTGACCCGCGTCACCCTTCTTGCGCTGCAGTTTCAGGAAGGCAGCCCGGTGCGCGATGTCGCCGGTGGTGATCGGCATGTTGTTGACGACATACTTGATTTCACTGGCGAAGGCCGGCGGTACCATCATGGTGACAGAGACCGAGGTCGCCGCCAACAGGAGCGCGAATCCTGCCGAAAACAGGTATTTCCTCATCGAAAGCATCCCAATTCTAGCCCGGTTTTGGCCGATTCCAGCCCGATATTGGCGAAATCCGTGCCCGCTTTATGCGGCAAAACGATGTCGTCAGCCGGCTCTACTGGATGGAGTCGATCGAGCTTTGGGACGAGCCGAAATCGCCGAGCGTGCGGAACGACAGGTTGAAGCCGACATTCTGCGACACTTCCTTGGTGTTGATGTCGCGTGATTCCGAGTACGTCATCAGGTAGGTGAAGCAGGAATCATTGTAGGCAAAGCCGACGCCGTCCTTGACCAGCACGCTTTGTTGCAGGTCATAGGTGCCGGTGCCGAAGACGCGCCAGTTTTCGGCCAGGTGTGTCGAGGCGCCGAGCGTGACTTCGTGGCGGTCGGTGGTGAAACCATAGAGCGGCTGCGCCTGGATGAAGGCGTATTTGGCGCTCAGCGAAACCGGCAGCCCGGAATAGGCGGCCTTCACCTCGGCACGGCGAACTTCGAAGGTCTGCTCGTCGAAGCGGCCGCTGAGCGAACCGGAGAAGCCGCTCGGGCTGCTGAAGCCGACAAGGCCGACATAGTCGGAGGTCGAAGTCTCCAAGCCGGAATCGGCGCCCGCATTGACCAGATCCGGTGAATCGAACGAGTTGCGCCCGCCCAACTGGTAGGATTGGCCGAAGATCGCGTTGGTGCCCCAGCCATTGTCGTAGGCGCCGGAATAGCGGAACCCGACATTGGCGCGGCTGCCGCCTTCGACGCGGTCGTAGCCGGAGAACTTGTCGCGCTCGAACAGCGTCGTGGCGTCGAAGACGAAGCTCTGTGCATCCTCGTTGGGAACGGCGAGCCCGCCGACATACTGCTCATTCGGGCGCATGAAGACCTGCGCCATCGGCTCGACGATATGGCTGGAGCCGGTCATCGAGAACAGCACCGGCCAGCGCATTTCAAGTCCGGCGGTCGCCATGTACCGGGCGAAGGAAGACCGCATGTCGTC
The DNA here is from genome assembly GCF_000502335.1 of Mesorhizobium sp. L2C066B000. Lineage (NCBI taxonomy): Bacteria > Pseudomonadati > Pseudomonadota > Alphaproteobacteria > Hyphomicrobiales > Phyllobacteriaceae > Mesorhizobium > Mesorhizobium sp. L2C066B000. Next base: position 281,201 of record NZ_AYWZ01000008.1, on the reverse strand, counting down.
GGCGGCACCGACATTCGTTGCCATCTGGTTTACCGCAGTCAGCGAAGCCGAAGAAGCGTTGAGATAGTCGACGTCGCCCTGCAGAGCCAGAAGGGGCGTCAACTGCAATCCGCCGTCCGTGGTGAAGGTACGCTTCCATTCGGCCTCGGCGGTGAGGCGACCGGATTCGCCCTCGATGCCGCGCACGCGCTGGACGCCTGAGCCCGGCACATAGGGGGTAAAATAGGCCTGATCGAGATCGTCGCGGCGGATGATGCGCGCATTGACGTTGAACGACAGCTGGCCGCCGGCCACCGACATGTCGGGGATGTAGGCATAGTCGAGCGACGGCAACACCCAGGGCTGCTTGTCGCTGCGCGATGCGACGTTGCCGTCCGGTGTGTTCTCCTGAACCTGGAAGCGCATGGCGCGCACATCGAAATAATTGCGGTCGTTTAGGCCGGTCAGGTAGACCGACGATTGATGCACGGCGTCGTTGTAGCCTTCGATCGTATAGGTACGCGAAAAATTCTTGTCGGTCTGAAGCAGGATATCCCAGCCGAAGTCCCAGCGCGGATTGATGGCGAACTGGCCCTTGGTGCCCATCATGCCGCGGAACTTGTTCGGATCGCCTGCTGGCCCCGAATTGACATTGTAGCCGCCGGGGAAAGCCGCGAAATCACGGAAAGCGCCAGGGTCCTGCTGGTTGATTCCGGCAAGCTTCAGCGTGTATTGGCCATTGTTGAAGCGCTGGCGCCACTCGGCCTCGCCGAGGAAACCCTGCTTGGTGTAGCCGCTGCCGGTAACGGTGAGGTCGTAGGTCGGCGACAAAGCGAAGTAGTAGGGGACTTTGACGCCGACGCCGAGACGATTGTTGTAGCCGATGCTGGGGATCAGGAAGCCGCTTTTGCGCTTGACCGTCGGGTCAGCGATCTCGAACGCCGGCAGATAAGCCAGCGGGAAACCGAAGAATTCGAAATTCGCGTTCTCGAAGCGAACCGTTTTCTTTTCGCCGTTCCAGATGATCTTCCTGGCTTTGATCCGCCAGGTCGGCGCCTTGTCCGGCTTGTCTTCGCAAGGCTCGCAGGCCGTATAGACGCCGTTGTGGAACGTTGTCAGCACGCCGCCCATGCGCTCGGCGCTTTCGGCGGCGAAATAGGCTTTTTCGGGCGTTTCGACGCGCAGCGCATTGACGAAACCGTCAGCGAAATCGTCGGTAATATCGATATGCTGCGAGTTGATCTTGGTGCCGTCGCTGTTGACGATCTCGACATTGCCGCTGGCAACCAGCCGCTTGGTGTTTCGATCATAGACGACGCGCTGGGCGACGAGCTTGTTGCCGCCATAGTCGATCTGGACGCCGCCGATGGCGGTGACCGTCTGGTTGTCGTTGTTATAGACGAGCGTGTCGGCCGCCAGCAGCATCTGGGAGCCGGAGGGAACCTTCGTTGCCACGTCGGTAACGTCCTGCGCCAGCGCAGGGCCCGTCAGCACGCCGCAGGCGAGCAGGCATGCCAAGGCGCTCGCCGAATAGAGGCGCGCCAAACCGGCCTGCCTATGGCTGCGCAAAGCCGCCTCCCTCACTAGCCGTCTTCCTTGTATAGCAGGAATGTCACCCCAAAGAACATAGCCACGACAACCGGAACCCATGCAGCCACGGCTGTGGGCACGAATCCCGCAACGCCGAATGCCTTGACCAATACCGAAACGACATAAAGCAGAAAGCCGGCGAGGACGCCACCCAGAATCATCGTTGCCGACTGCCCCATCCTCGCAAATCGCATTGAAACTGTTGCCGCAATCAGCGTCATGGCCACAAGCAGGAACGGTAACGCCACCAGCGAATCGAACTGCATGGCGAAGGCATTTGCCTTGAGGCCGAAGGAGCGGGCAACCTCAATCTTGCCGGGAAGGTCGTAAAACGGGATGGTTTCGGGGCGCGCCAGCCGTTCCTGCACGAATTCCGGCTTGAGGTTGGTCGGCAACTGGTCGGTCGTTTCGGAACGGATGTTGCCGTCCTTGAACACCTTGACGTCCTGCAATTCCCAGTAGCCGTCGCGCAGAAAGGCCCGGGCGGCGTCCTTGCGCTCGACGATATTGCCCTGCGGATCGAGGACGAAGAACACGGTGTCGGCCATTTCCAGGCCCTGGTTCAGGATGGCGCGGGCGCCGATGATGGTATCGCCGGAGTTGGTTTTCTGGCGGATCCACGGCGTGGCATCGGCCGCCACCGCGTTCGAATTGCCGGATCGCAGCTGGTTTTCCATCTGCTCCGACCATGAGAAGCCATGCGCGGCGATCGGATTGAGCACGCCGACCGACAATATGCCGAATAACAGCGCACCGATGCAGCAGGGCAACAGAAACTGCCAGGCCGACACTCCGGCCGAGCGCGCAATCACCAGCTCGTATTTTCGGTTGAGCGAGACCAGCGTCGCCATCGCCGAGAACAGGCCGACGAACGGCACCGTCTGCAGCATGATCATCGGCATCCTCAGCGCCGAGATGGCGACCGCCGTGCCGTAGGTGAAGCCCGGCAGGCCGGTGATGCGGCCGGACAGCTCGGTGAAGTCGATCAGGAACACCAGCGCCAGAAGGCCGATGAAGAACCAGATCGTGATCGACACGTAGCGAAAGAAGAAGTAGCGGCCCAGGGTCCAGCCCATCGTCAGGCTCCCTGGCCGGATGTGTAGCGCCGATTGAGGCGCAGCTTGAGCGCCGTCCAGCCATCGCTGACGCGGCCGGCGAAATTCGTCATCCAGTCGGCCCAGCTGCCGGGCAGTTCCATGCTTCGCGAGGTGACGATGAACCAGATGGCGACCGCCGAGGCGATGACCGGCACGCCATAGACCATATAGGCGTATTGCGGGATCTTGTCGGCCTTGCCGGCGGCAAAGAAGCCCAGCCAGCGCACGAACAGCGCAATGGCGATGGCTGTGATCAGCGGGTGGATGCGCGCCTCGCGGTGTGAGCGCGCATCGCCTGCCACGGCCAGCGCGATCAGCGCGAACACCAGCGAATAGGACCATTCGGAAAAGCGCTGGTCGAGCTCGGCCTTGTAGGCGCCGGGCCTGCGCTGGAAGATCTTGTCGTTCGGATCCGGGTTGAGCAGGTATTGCGTCGTTCGGTCCTTGGGCAGGAGCATGATATCGTTCGCCGCCGACATGAAGGCGGAAAGGTCGAAGGCGTAGGACGTGAAGCGAATGACCGACAGGTCGCCGGTCAGCGTCTTGCGATGAATGACGCCGTCATTCATCATCAGCACCTTCTCGTCACCCTTTTCGACGACGCTGCCGCTCTTGGCATAATAGATCAGATTGGCGCCTTCCTCGCGCGAATCGGCCACGAAGATGCCGCCGAGCCGGTTGTCCGGCAGCCGCTCGCCTATCTGCAGGAACAGCCCGTCGTCGATCTTGCGGAACGTGCCTTCCTGGATGATCAGCGACAAGAGATCGGCGCGCGAGGATGCTATCAGCTGGCGGTTCTTCTGCCTGGCATAGGGTTCGACGCCATTGTCGACCGCGAAGGAAAAGACGCTGGCCGCCAGCGCGATCAGCAGGACCGGCCGCACAATCGTCCAGCGCGAGGCGCCGGCGGCGTTGATGACGGCCAATTCCGAATCGGAGTTCATGACGCTGAGCGTCTGGGCCACCGCCACCACCAGGGCGAATGGCACCACGATCGGGATGATGGTGGGGATGATGAGGCCCGCGACCTCGAAAAAAGTGAGCGCCGATTGGCCACTGTCGGTGACCAGGTCGATGCGGGCAAGCACCTGCGTCGTCCAGACAATGGCCAGCGTCCAGATCAGCGCAGCGAGAAACACCGCCAGTGCGCGACGCATGATGTAGCGTTCAACGACCTTCATGTAAGGCTTTTCTCGATTTGCCGAACGGCATCATGCCCGCCGACAAGGTAGTCGTCCGGCTGCGGCTGTACAACTGGGTGCGTTTGGCCATTTCTTTCAGGCGGTTCGATCCGATTCTCCGTCCCACATCGCCCGTTCCGCAGGCCGGAGTGTCGGCGGCAATGGATAAGAAAGGGAGAACATCAATGGTTAACAAAAGGTTGCGGCAGGAAAGCGGAGCCGTGCCGCGACGAATCGTTATCGATTCCGCTGCGCATATGAGCCCTGATTCCGGCAAAGTCTTGCCAAATCAAGGAAAACGACCAAATGTCGCGCATCTTCCCTGAGAATGCATTTTTCCTGAAAATCTGAGCCGTTTCCCGAAAGCAGGACCTGATGACTTTGAGACCATTGATCGCCTTCGCCAAATTTGCCGCACCCAAAAAGGGCAGCATCTTCGTGCTGGCGGCCGACGATGGTGGTCTTGGCGAACCGGCAAAGGCCTGCGACCCCTCAGGAACGCTGGCGCGGGCGTTTCCGGTGGCGGAGTTTTCCGGAAAATTCGCCGGTGTCGTCGAAGTGCTGGCGCCGCAGGGAACATCGCTCGACCGACTGGTGGCGGTCGGCGCCGGCAAGGTCGCCGGCCTCGATGACTTTGCCTGGCTGAAGCTTGGCGGCACCATCGCCGCGTCCCTGCGCAAGGCAGCGGAGGTGGCCGTCATCCTCGATGTGCCGGGCGCAAAGATTGGCGGCAGGCAAGCGGCGAACCTTGCCGCCGGCATCATTCTTCGCAGCTACTCCTTCGACAAATACAAGACCAGGAAAGACAAGGACGATGCCGAGCCGAAGAAACCGGTCAAGGTGACCATCCACACCGCCGATCCCGCCGCGGCGAAAAAGGCCTTCGCCGACGAGGTTGCGGTCATCGACGGCGTGCTTCTGGCGCGCGACCTTGTCAACGAACCGGCCAATACGCTCGGCCCGATCGAATTCGCCGCCCGCGCCAAGGAACTGGAAGCGCTCGGCGTCGAGGTCGAGATCCTCACCGAGAAGGAAATGAAGAAGCTCGGCATGGGCTCGCTCCTCGGTGTCGCGCAGGGTTCGCCGCGCGGCGCCCGGATGGCTGTCATGCAATGGAAGGGCGGCAAGGCCAAGGACGCACCGGTCGCCTTCGTCGGCAAGGGCGTCACCTTCGACACCGGCGGCAATTCTATGAAGCCGGCCTCCGGCATGGAAGACATGAAGGGCGACATGGGCGGTGCCGCGGCCGTCATCGGGCTCATCCAGGCGCTGGCCGCGCGAAAGGCCAAGGCCAATGTCGTCGGCATCGTCGGGCTGGTGGAAAATGCCGTCGACGGCCATGCCCAGCGCCCCGGCGACATCGTCACCTCGATGTCGGGTCAGACCATCGAGGTGCTCAACACCGATGCCGAAGGACGCCTCGTTCTGGCCGACGCGCTGTGGTATTGCAACGACCGCTTCCAGCCGAAATTCATGGTCAATCTGGCGACGCTGACCGGCGCCATCATGGTCGCGCTCGGCCAGCATTATGCCGGCCTGTTCTCCAACAATGACGAACTTTCGGAGAGGTTGACGGCGGCCGGCCAGGCGAGTCAGGAGCGGCTGTGGCGCATGCCGCTTGGGCCCGAATACGACAAGCTGATCGATTCCAAGAACGCCGACATGAAGAACATCGGCGGCCGCTATGGCGGCGCCATCATCGCCGCGCAGTTCCTGCAGCGCTTCGTCAAGGAAACGCCGTGGGCGCATCTCGACATCGCCGGCACCGCGATGGGCTCTCCGCCGAGCGAGATCAACCAGTCCTGGGGCTCGGGTTTCGGCGTCAGGCTGCTCGACCGGCTGGTGCGCGACAATTACGAGGGATAAGGCAGGGAATGGCCGATGTCCTGTTCTACCACCTGACCGAATCGACGCTGGAGGATGCGCTTCCCGGCCTGCTCGAGCGCAGCGTCGATCGCGGCTGGCGCGCCATGGTGCAGACCGGGACCGAGGAGCGGCGCGATGCGCTCGACCTGCATCTGTGGACATTCAGGGACGATTCGTTCCTCGCGCACGCGACCGACCGTGAAGCCCATCCGGCCGAACAGCCAATCCTGCTCACCACGAGCGACGCCAACCCCAACCAGGCGCAGATACGCTTCCTCGTCGATGGCGCCGCACCCGCCGATCTCGCCGGCTACGAACGCGCCGTGTTACTGTTCGACGGCCATGACGCGGCCCAGGTCGAAGGGGCGCGGACGCATTGGAAGGTGTTGAAAGAAGCGGGCCACGCTGTCACCTACTGGCAGCAGACGCCCGACCGTCGCTGGGAGCGCAAGGCGTAAGTCGCGTTATCGGTCGCTGATCGTAACCTTGTTTATCTTCGCGCCCTGCGGGAGATCTTTCACCTGCCGATGGATTTGGCCGGCGATATGCACCTTCACAACGAAAAACGTCGTTTCCATCTCTCGCAGACTCATTTCGCCGCCAAGCACCGGCGGCTTCTTGAAATCATAGCATTGGCCGGCTGCCGGAATCAGTCGGTTCTTTCGGGCGGCAACGACAAGGCCCGCCAGCAGCAACTCGTCGCGGCGCGCTTCATTCTGCAAGTCGGCCTGAAATTCCGCCCAATGACCCGCAATTCTGGTCAATTTCCCGTCGAGCATATCGAGATGACGAACCGACCCGTCGCCGGCACGGAAAAATATGTCGCCGAAAGCTGACACCGCAGCTGGTTCAAGGCCATCCAGTCCGATCCACTTCCAGCCGTCCAACGCTTCCGCGACTTGGTTCGCAGGTGGTTCGATAAAGAGGAACTGATAGTCATGGGGCCATTCGGCTCTGATCAAGCCCCCTGTATTGGCTCTGTTGGCCTCGGCTTTTCCTTCCTGTCTGGCGTCGGACGCGCCAAAAATTGAAGAAATAAAGCGGAAAAAAGATCTGGCCATAATCGCCCCCGTACGGGTCTTTATACTTGCGAGAGATTCTAGCCGCAATCCACTGAAGGCTCCATAGTTCCCACGCATTCGTCTTGATGATGGCCATCACATTGGATCCGTTTTATGGATTGACTGGATGCAGGCTCATTGGGCGGGCTGAGAATGCGGATCAGGATCATCGGAACCGGGCGGGCCGTGCCGGCTCGATGCGTGACGTCGCGCGCCCTCGATGCGCGGCTGGGGTTTGGCGATGGACATTTCGAGGCCGCGACCGGCGTCATCGAACGCTATGTCTGCGACGCCGAATCGCAGGTCGACCTTGCTTGTGCCGCAGCCCGTCTGGCGCTTGCCGATGCCGAACTTGAGGCAGGCAGTGTCGATCTGGTCATCGGCGGTTGCGGCGTGCCTTATCAGCCGTTGCCGTCGACGGCTCCGCTGGTCATGCAGCGCCTCGGCCTTGCCGATGGGTCGGCGGCCGCCTTCGACGTCAACAGCACCTGCCTCGGTTTCCTCACAGCCTTCGAGACCGCGTCGCGCCTGATCGAGGCCGGGCAATGCCGGACGGCGCTGGTGTTCTCGTCTGAAATCGCCTCGCGCGCCCTGCCGTGGCAGGACCAGCCGGAAATTGCGGCCCTCTTCGGCGATGGCGCGGCGGCCGCCGTGCTGCAACAGGCAGCCCCTGGCGAAGGTGGGGTGGCGGCCAATCTGATGCGCACCTACCCTTCCGCCTATGCGGCCTGCAGCATCGGCTCCGGCGGCACCCGGTTCGACTTTCATCGTGAGCCCGAGGAATTCGCCCGCCACAGCCTGTTCCACATGGAGGGTAAGGAACTGTTTCGCGTCACGTCACGCCATTTCAACGGCTTTGTAGCGGAGTTGCTCGATCGCGCCGGCTGGCGTCACGACGATGTCGACCTCGTCGTGCCGCATCAGGCAAGCCCTTTCGCGCTCGCCCACATGGCGCGCCAGACCGGCTTCGCCAGGGAAAAGCTCGTCGACATCGCGGCGCGCTACGGCAATCAGATCGCCGCTTCCATCCCCTTTGCGCTCGACGTCGCGCGCCGCGAACAACGCATTGTGCCCGGCGCCAAAGTGCTGTTCCTCGGCACCTCGGCCGGCGTGTCGTTCGGCGGCATGGCGCTGGAAGCATGACCGTGGGACGCGTCCTCGTCACCGGCGCCAGCGGCTTCCTCGGCGCGCATATCATGGCGCGGCTGGCGGCAGTGGGCACACCGGCGCTGGGTCTTGGCAGGGACGCCAAACGCTGCGCGGCGCTCGAAGCCGCTGGTCATCGGGTCGTTCGGCTCGATTTGTCTCAACCATTCGATGCAGCTGCCGCGCGCGCTCTCGACGGCGTCGATGCGATCATCCACTGCGCGGCACTTTCCGCGCCCTTCGGCAGGTTGGCGGATTTCCAGACGGGAAATGTCACAGCTACCCGCAACCTCAGCGATTTCGCGCGCGGGCAAGGCGTGCGCCGCTTCGTCCATATCTCCAGCCCGACGGTCTGTTTCGCCTATCGCGACCAGCTCGGAGTTTCCGAGAATGCGGCCTTGCCCCCTCCGGTCAATCACTATGCCCGCACCAAGCGGCAGGCCGAGGAGATCGTGCTGGCGGCGCCTGAGATCAGCCCGGTGGTGCTGCGGCCGCGCGGCCTCTACGGTCCCGGCGACCGCACGCTGCTGCCGCGTCTGCTGCAGGTGGCACGGCAGCGCCCGCTGCCGCTGTTTCGCGACGGCAAGGCGCGCATCGATCTCACTTATATAGAGGATGTCGTCGATGCGGTGCTTGCCGCGCTCTCCGCCGGGAGCGCTGCCGAGGGACAGATATTCAACATCTCCGGCGGCGAAGTGGTGCCGGTCCGCCGCATTGCCGAGGCGGCCTGCGCCCGCGCCGGCGTGCAGCCGCGCTGGCGCAGAATGCCGCTCTGGCCCGCCATGCTGACGGCCGGGATAGCGGAGGCGGTAGCGAATATATTGCCCGGCCGCCCGGAACCGCCGGTGACGCGCTACGGTCTTGGCCTGTTCGCCTATGCGCAGAGCCTCGATCTTTCCAAGGCAGGCCGCATCCTCGGCTGGGCGCCGAAAGTGTCGTTCGAGGAAGGGCTCGATCGCACATTCGGCAAGGCGACGGAAAGCAGGGAGGCTGCGTGAAGATCGTCTTCGCCAACAGCGCCTCTGTCAGCGCAGCCGAGCGCCTGATCCTGCGCGGCGGCAGCTGGGCGAAGGTCAGGCTACGTGTCCGCTACGGCCTGATCATGCATCCGCAGGCCGGCCCCGTACTGATCGATACCGGCTACACGCCGCATGTGACACAAGGCAGCGAGCGCAGCACGGCGCTGCGTCTTTACAGTGCGATCCTCCGGCCCCAGCTCAACGAAGCCGAGCAGCCGCTCGCGGTACTGGCGCGCTTCGGCCTGTCTTTGCAGGATGTGCGCACCGTCATTGTCACGCATTTCCATGCCGACCACATGTCGGGCCTGTCGCTGTTTCCCAACGCTCGGCTTATCGCCAATGACACCGCCTGGGCGCGGGCGAAGGCCAAGACTTCCCGGCAGAATCTGCGCCATGGCGTCTTCAAGGAACTGTTCCCGGCCGATTTCGAGAGCCGGCTCGACGGGCTGTCGTCGAAGCGGCGGATCGAACCTCGCGGCGGCGTGCCAGGCGGCGCCGATCTGTTCGGCGACGGCAGCGTCATCGCAGTCGGTCTGCCCGGCCATGCCGATGGCCAGTTCGGCCTTTCGTTCCCAAATCTCGAGCGGCCGCTGCTCTACGCCGTCGACGCGCAATGGTTGTTCGCGGCCCTTGTCGAAAACCGAACTCCCGGTCTGCCGGCAACCCTGCTGGCCGAGGATGCCGCCGCGATCGAGCCGACCAGCGTAATGTTGCGCCGGTTTCTGGCGACCGGCGGCGAGGTTGTTCTTTGTCATGATCCGGCGGTGACGGCCTACGATCTGGCCGGAGAGAGCGCATGAACGGGCCGACGGAAGCGGCCCGTTCGTTTGTGTTGACGCAATGGCTCTCGCGCAAGAGCCGTGAGAATTTCGAACGCTGGCAAGGTCATGCCTTGCGCCGCTTTCTCGACCGCGACCTGCCGCGCGCGCCGTTCTACGGCAAGACGCCGCGTCATCTCGGCGATCTGCCGGTGACCGACAAGGCGACGCTGATGGGCAATTTCGAGCGCTTCAACATTCATGGCGTCTCGGCCGCCGAGGCCTGGAAGGCGCAGGCCGGCGATAGCCGCATTGGCGAGCTGACTGTCGGCTCCAGCACCGGCACGTCGGGCAATCGTGGCCTGTTCGTCATTTCCGAGGCGGAAAAATACCGCTGGCTGGGCACCATCCTGGCCAAAGCCGTGCCCGATCTGCTCTGGCTCCGGCAGCGCGTTGCGGTGGTCCTGCCGCAAAACACCGGGCTCTACGATAGCGCGCGCAAATCGCGGCGTATCGACCTGCGCTTCTTCGATCTGACGCGCGGTCCGGAGAGCTGGCGCGGCGCTCTCGAAGATTTCGCGCCGACGGTGATCATCGCGCCACCGAAGATACTGCGGCACTTCGCGGCCGAGGGCTTTCGGCTCAAGCCGCAGCGTGTCTTCAGCGCCGCCGAAACGCTCGACCCGGTTGACCGGCCGGTCATCGAGGCATTCTTTGGTGGTCAGGTCGACCAGATCTACATGGCGACCGAAGGGCTGTTCGCCGTCACCTGCCGCCAGGGCGGGCTGCATCTGGCCGAGGATTCGGTGTTCTTCGAGTTCGAACCGGCCGGCGACGGCCTGGTCATGCCGCTGATCACCGCCTTTCGCCGCCGGACCCAGATCATGGCGCGCTACCGGATGAACGATCTGCTGCGGCTGTCGGAAAAGCCATGCCGCTGCGGCTCGCCGCTGCGCACGCTGGACGAGATCGTCGGCCGCATGGACGACGCTTTCCGGCTCGCCTCGCCGCACGGGCAGCTCCTCGTCACGCCCGACATACTACGCAATGCGGTGCTCAAGGCCGACCGGCGCATCGACGATTTCCGCCTGGTCCAGACCGCTGAAGATGCAATCGAACTCAGCCTGGCCCCCGGGCTTGCCGACGAAGCCGCCACCGCTGCCCATCAGGCCGTGCGCAATTTGCTGGCGGCGCGCCAGGCGACAGCTTCGGTCAGCCTTGTTCGCAGGGACCTGCCGTTGGAGACCGGCCGCAAACTGCGTCGGGTCGAATGCCACCTGGGAGCGGCATCATGAACCGGCTCGCTATGTTGCCACTCGATCAGACGAACCGGGTAGAAAACAGCCCGCGTGAGGTCGAAGCCTTCGTTCAGCTTTTCAACCAGGTGCCGGTGCGCGACCTCGTGCGCAATCTGACAGTGGCTGTCGAAACCTTCGAGATCGCCGGCCGCTCCTTTCCGCTGACGCTGAACGACAGAAGCGAAGCGCCGAACTGCTATATCTGCTGCCCGTCCAGCGCCTATATCGACTATGCCATCGACGAGACCCGCAATTTCGTCTCCTCGCCCTTGCTGCAAAAAACGATGCGGATGCTGATCGGCCTGTGCGCGCCGCTGGTCAGGATGAGCGGCCTTGACCATCAGGTTCAGGTCAACAACTGGCTCTATTCGACCAATCCGGTGCCGCTGCTCGATCGCAACGCGGTCGCGGCGATGCGCGACGATCTCACCGCGCGTTTTCCAGATCGCGCTGTTTTCATCCGCTCCCTGAACGAGATCGCCGATCCCTCGACAATCGCAGCGCTGAAGGCGGAGGGTTTTCGAATGCTGGCGGCGCGGCAGATCTACATCTTCGCAGGCGACGGTTCGGCCATGACCAACGACATGAAGCGCGACCGCAAGCGGCTGCCCACGACGCCTTTCGAGCAGGTCGGCAATGGCGACTTCACCGAGGCCGACTATGCGCGCGCCGAAGCGCTCTACCGGATGCTCTATCTCGACAAATACACGCCGCTCAACCCGCACTACACGGCCCGCTATATCGGCGAGACGCACCGTCGCGGCATCCTGCAACTGGCAGGCCTGCGTCGTCCCGGCGGTGAACTGGTCGCCGTCGCCGCTTTGTCTCAGAACGGCAGGACACTGACGCAGCCCATCGTCGGCTACGACACCGGCCTCCCGGTGAGCGAAGGCCTTTACCGCATGATGATGGCGCTGGCGCAGGATCATGCGATGGCGCACAGCCTGTTCTTCAACATGAGCGCCGGTGCCGCCGCCTTCAAACGCTTGCGCGGCGCCGTGGCGACGGTGGAATACAACGCCGTCTATGCTGCCCATCTGCCGCGCCGCCAACGCATGGCGGTGCGGATCATGGAATTTGTGCTCGCGAAGATCGGCATTCCCCTGCTCAGGAGATNCGCGCCGCCAACGCATGGCGGTGCGGATCATGGAATTTGTGCTCGCGAAGATCGGCATTCCCCTGCTCAGGAGATTTGAACTTTGAGCGACACCCGGCAGCAGAAAGACAAAGACTATTGGCAGGCGGTGATGCGGTCTGCCGACATCAAAGCCAAGCCGAAGCGCATCCTGTTCGACGGCGCGCCACTGGTGCTGTTCCGCTCGGCGAAAGGCATTGCCGCCCTCTTCGACCGCTGCGCTCACCGCCTGGTCGAACTCTCGACCGGCAAGGTCGTCGGTGGCGAGATCGAATGTCCCTATCATGGCTGGCGCTACAATGGGGAAGGGCGCTGCACCGCCATTCCCGGCCATGTCGGCGACGTCCCGCATTACCGTATCCGCCGCTACAGCGCGATCGAGCGCGACGGCGTCGTCTTCGTCTCGGCAGGCACGCCTGAGGGCGAGCCCTATCTCCATTGCATGCAAGGCAAGGATGTCGTCGTGAAGCGGGTGCGAAGCTCGGCGCGATCGACGGTGCTCGACGCCGCCGAGAACATTCTCGACGCCACTCACACCCACTTCACCCACAAGGGTGTCCTGCGCGGCCTGACCGCAAAGCGCCATCTCGTGCGCGTCGAGGTGACCGGCGGCAAGGGCTGGGTCGAAAGCTGCTACACCGGCGAGGACCGCCAACAGGGGCTGGTCAGCCGGCTGCTGGAAGGCGAGCGCGCCAAGACCATCGGCCGCTACCGCCATCCCGGCATCGTCGAACTCGAATATTGGGGCAAGGGCGGCTTGGCGCTGGCGACCACTTTCCATTTGCGTCAGGCGGACGAACGGACCGTCGAAGGCGTCGGCTGGCTGATCGGCCCGCGACAGGGCCTGTTCGGCGAACTCAAGGCGCTTGCTTTCCGGCCGCTCTTTGCCTTTGCCCTGCAGCAGGATCGCCGTGTGCTGAAATCGGCCAGCGACAACGCCCGTATATCGCCGCAGGTTCAGCCGGCGATCGGCCCGCTGGATTTCCTGCGCCGCGACATAGCGGCGATCATCGACGGCAAGATGCCACCGGCGGCGGCAGAGCCGCGGGTGCACCAAATCGAGTTGTAATCTAAAGTTCACGGCACTTGATTCCAGTTCTGCTGTAAATTATAGTTCACGGATGATCGAAGTTCGATCCACTGACGAATTCCGAAAATGGCTCAGAGGGCTCACGGACATTCGCGCCGTAAAGAAGATCACCCAACGGATTGTCCGCGTTCAGGCTGGGCTGTTGGGAGACGCCAAGTTCTTCGATGGCATAGGAGAATTGCGCGTAGATTACGGTCCGGGATACCGCGTGTACTTCGTCCGGCGCGGCAACACGGTCATTATCCTGCTCTGCGGCGGTGACAAAGGCTCGCAGGACAGGGACATCGGAAAAGCCAGGAAAATGGCAAAGGAAGTTTGATATGACCCTCAGAACCACACCATTCGACGCCGCCGAATATCTTGATGATGCTGAGTCTCAAGCCGAACTGCTCGCTGATGCGTTCGAGACCGGGGACGCGACTTATATTGCGCACGCCCTCGGCATTGTCGCGCGCGCCCGCGGCATGACAAGCATAGCGAAGGACGCCGGCGTGACCCGAGAGGCACTCTACAAGGCGCTGAGCGAAAAGGGCGATCCGCGCCTCAGTACATTGCTGGGCGTAACCAAGGCGCTTGGCCTGCAATTGTCCGCAAAGCCAGTTAATCCCGTTTAGGCAACCTTAGCAGGACTTACGCACTCAGCTGAAAACGGGAAGTTCCGCTTCAACTCGACTAGTCCTGCTCCGGCCCATTCCACTCGATATCGCGCGTCGACGCAGCCTGAAGGCTGATGCGCTGGCGCAGTGCTGTGCCGGCGATCTCGGCCAGCGTGCGCCACTGCGCCCGCTTCGGCGCGGGGTCGCCCGGCCAGTCGAGCAGCTCATCGGCATCGTGCATCGCCTGGCGAAAGCTGCCGAGACCACCGGAGCGCAGTGCCGCCGGCATCCCGTAGATCCACATCGCAAGCCTCACCGTCTGCGGCGCCGTCACGTCGGGCTTCACCTCGGCGCCATCCTCCAGGACCGCGTCGGCGAAGCGCCGCGGATCGCGAAAGAAGTGCAGGCCGCTCACGGCGCGCGGATTGCACTCCAGTGGCAGCACCCTGCCGTTGTTCTCGCGCATCAGGTCGAAGGATATCTGGCCGGTCCAGCCGGCGCCGGCGACGAAGGTTTCGACGAAGCGCCGCGCCGCGATATCCTCGACCGGCTCGAAACAGATGCCGGCGCCCTTGCCGGCGCGATAGAGCGAACGGTAGAGCGCCAGCGCTTTGAGTTCACCCTCGATCGCCACCGCATAGGCGCTGATCTCTTCACCGGTGATGTAGCGCTGCGCCACCCAAGGAGCGGCGGGCGAGGGGCGGACGGCGTCGAGTTCGTCCGGCGATGGCCGCAGCAGTACGTCACGGGCAAAACGCGACCACACCGGTTTGAACACCAATTCGCGCGATTGGCCACGAACGCCGTCGAGATCGGCCTCGCTTTGCAGCAGTATCGTTTCCGGCACGTCGAGCCCAAGGCTCTGCGCCAGCCGGATGAAGGCATGCTTGTCGTGAACGCGGGCGAGCATCGCCATCTCGGGTGCGAAGAGGCGGGCCGGCATGGCGCGGTGCTGCCAGAGACGACCGAGATAAAAGACTTCCTCGCAGGTCGGGATAACGAGTTCGATGCCTTCCGCGCGGACAAGCGCTTCCACCGCCTTGGCATAGGCGTCGGCGGCAAAGCGCGGCGGCGGCAGGCGATGGTAGGCGGCGCAGGCCGTGCTCGCTGCGGCGATCGGCCGGGCCGGGCTGTCGGCCAGGATCACCCGGCGACCGGCGCCATGCAGCAGCCGCGCCAGGTGCAGCGCCACCGGCGCGCGGGCACCGGTGATCAGCACGGTGCTATTGGGCATGAGCCACCGGCATCGGTTGGAAAAGACGAGTCGATGCTTCTGCGGAAGGCTTCATTCGCCATAAGTGCCACATGGCTTGCGTGCCGCCAACGGACTCCACAAAGGTGGCTCCGCTGCGTCAGCCATCGCTTTTTGGCCTTCAGGGCGTTATTGGCAATCTGTCGAACACCCGGATCTCCTCAATGCGCTTTCTGTTTGTCCTGATACTGCTTGCCGGCGCCGCCATTGGCTTCGTCTATCCCTGGGCCATGAGCAATTTCTCCGGCCACGA
Source organism: Mesorhizobium sp. L2C066B000 (assembly GCF_000502335.1). NCBI lineage: Bacteria > Pseudomonadati > Pseudomonadota > Alphaproteobacteria > Hyphomicrobiales > Phyllobacteriaceae > Mesorhizobium > Mesorhizobium sp. L2C066B000. The sequence goes on along the minus strand of NZ_AYWZ01000008.1, from coordinate 265,880 downwards.
GATCGGCGCCTGGCGCGTCTACGACCAGGGACGGTTTAGGCCTGTGACGGTGACGCTGAAAGCTGGCGACGCGCCGGTCAGAGTGCTGGTCGACCTGAGGGCAAAGGCCGAGCGCATTGTCTCGCAGCAGCGCACCGTGCTGACGCTGACTGCCGCCACAGCCGGGCGCACGGTGCTTGCCTCGACGCTGCAATTCAACCACGCCGACAATCCGCGCCAGGTCAGCCCGCAACTGCCCGACAAGATCTTTCGCGACGAGGCCGGCGTGATCGAAACCGTCAGTCCCGGCGCCTATCTCTTCACCGCCGGCCCGGGCGACGCCGACGATATCCCGATACGCGCAGTGGATCTGATACTGCGCTCCGGCGCCGGTGAGATCGATCGACGCGCACGGCCGGTTGGCTATGGGCTGATGGCCGTCGGCCTGATCGGCTTCCTGCTTACTCTGGCTTTCGGCGGTCGCCGGCCGGAGAACCCGAACTCGAAGCCGCCACCGCCGCGTTGGGGCAGAGGCTCCTCGACATGAGCGCGGCATGAACTACCGTCACGCCTATCACGCCGGCAATTTCGCCGACGTCGTCAAGCATGTCGTGCTCAGCCTTCTGCTCGACTATCTGAAGCAGAAGGACAAAGCGTTCCGTGTCGTCGACACTCATGCCGGCATTGGCCGCTACGATCTTTCGTCGGCGGAAGCGCAAAAGACCGGCGAATGGCAAGGCGGCATCGGCCGCCTCATCCACGCCCCGATCGAAAAATCGGCGGCTGCGCTGCTTGCCCCCTATCTTGAAGCGGTGCGTTCGCTCAATCCCGATGGCGGGGTGAAGAAATATCCGGGCTCGCCATTGATCGCCAGGCACCTCATGCGAAAGCAGGACCGGTTGTCGGCGATCGAACTGCACGGCGCAGATGCCGCCAGGCTGAAGACGCTGTTTGCCGGCGATTTCCAGACAAGGGTGATCGAACTCGACGGCTGGCTGGCGCTTGGCGCGCATCTGCCGCCAAAGGAAAAGCGCGGCCTGGTGCTGATCGATCCGCCGTTCGAGGAAGCCGGCGAATTCGACCGCCTGGTCGACGGCATGCAGAAAGCGCACAGGCGCTGGCCGGGTGGCATCTACGCGCTGTGGTATCCGATCAAGGATCGCAAAGCGATCATCGCCTTCCGCAAGGCGCTCAAGCAATCCGGCGTCCCAAAGTTGCTCGACATCGAGTTCGAGATCCGGCCGGCATCGCGTGAACCAAGCCTCGACGGCAGCGGCATGGTGGTGGTCAACCCGCCCTTCACGCTGGAGCGCGAACTGCGCATCGTGCTGCCGGTCCTGCACAGATTGCTGGCGGTCGAAAAGCCGGCGCACTGGTCGCTGGAATGGCTGGCCGGGGAGTAGCGACGCTTCGCAGCGGGCGACGCCCGCGGCAAAGACACAAAGTCGCTAGAGGTTTTGACGGTGGCGCCATCCGCGAATGCTCAGCTGTGTTCAACGAACCGAAACCATGGAGATGCACATCTAATCGGCTCGGCGTTGACGCTAATCCCAGAATCAGATACATAGATATCTAATTATTAGATTTCGAATCGAATGCCAAGATCGACAGAAGAGGAACTGGTCAACGCGATAGGCTTCGCGATGTCGCGCTGGCAGGATGCCGTCGAAACGTTCTATGGGACCGTCGCCGAAATCTATGTGCTGAGCGCTGCCGAGCGCCGCTGTCTCGGTGCGATCAATCACGGCCGGCGGGGCCGGCAAACCTCGTAGCGAGGGAGACAAATCTCACGCCGGCGGCGGTCACGACGTTGATCGACCGGCTGGAAAAGCGCGGCTTCGTCAGCCGTCAGCCGGATCCCGATGACAGGCGCAAGGTCATGGTCGCGGCGGGCAAGAAGACCGAGGAACTCGTCCGGCGCTGCTACCATCCGATCCTCGAGGCGGGCGCCGCATTGCTGGAGAATATTCGGCGGCCGAGATGCAGTTTTTGCTCGGCTTATCAAGAGGTCGAAGCGATGCAGAAGGCGCAGACCGAGAGGGTGCGCGGCAAAGCAAAACCGGTGCGTTGAGAGAAGGCATCGGAGGATGGTCCGGCGAAACGCCGGTCCGGTTTCAAGTGTGTACTGTCAAGGAGACCCTATGCCCCGCATGATCTTCGTCAACCTGCCCGTCGCCGATCTCGCTGCGTCGATGGCATTCTACAAAGCCCTCGGCTTCGACAACAACCCGCACTTCACCGACGACACCGCAGCCTGCATGGTGCTGAGCGAAACGATCAACGTCATGCTGCTCACCCACGCCAAATGGCGTCAGTTCACCGATCGCCCCATCCCGCCGGCCACCTCGAGCGAGGTCATGCTTGCCGTGTCCTGCGACAGCCGCGCGGCGGTCGATGCGATGAACGAGGCGGCGGCGAAAAATGGCGGCGCCGCCGACATTAACGCCCAACAGGATTATGGCTTCATGTACAATCGCAGCCTGGCAAGGCTGAACCGGGTTTCGGCGGCCCGCCGGCCATGGGCAGGCCGCTTTTCCTAATGGGCAAGGCGAGCTTTTTCGAAGGTCAGGACGTGGTTTCGCAGCTTCGCACCGGCAAAACCGGTTGCGGAGCGGGAAACCATCGTCAGGGCGACCGCTTGACCGCGCGCCGCCGAATCCGCAAAGTGGGCGCAGTCGACCTTTGAGAGGCTGCCATGACTCGCTTTGCCAAATCCGCTGTTGCTGCCCTGATTTCGCTTTGCACGCCGCTGGCCGCACCCTTTGGCCAGCCAGCGCAGGCCGCCGATCTTTCCGTCTATTCCGACGAGGACAGCGGCGTTTGCGGCGAGGCCTGGGTGCTAAGCAAAATCTCCAGCCGCTTCTCCTACCAGGTGCATCACGTGCCGCATCTGCCGGATGTTTCGATCACCGATTTCCAACGCATCCACCAGCATCGCTATCTCCCGGCCAGCGAAGAATGGCCGATCGGCCGCCGCTATTGCGGCGCCACCGTCAGCCTTTCCGACGGCCGCGCCCGCACCATCTGGTACTTGATCGAGGAAGGCCAGGGTTTTGCCTCGATCGGCGACAATGTCGAATTCTGCGTCTCGGGCTTCGACCGCTGGATGGTCTACAACGGCCGCTGCCGCGTCCTGCGCTAAGGTCGGATAAGAACCGCCGTTGCACCTGCCATCTCCTGCAAGGGGGAGATCTGATGTCGCTCCGGTTTCGCCAATCTCCGAACTGCTGCCGCTGCCTCACATCGCCTTCCCACCAGATACGTAAGCGCAGATCAGCTCGACCAACTGCTTCTGCAGTTCCGGCGCGTCGAGCATGTCTCGCCGCGCGGCATTGTGGATGACGCCCTCGACCGCTGAGGACAGCACCCGGGCCACGGTCTCATTGTCCTTTCTGCGCCTGCGATATTGCGCCACCGCCGCCGTGTAGTGATCCAGATAGCGCGACTGGAACGAGGCATGGGCGGCGCGTGAGCCGCGATCGCCCGGCGCCTCGTCGAGCAGCACCTGATGCAGCGTCGGATGGATGCTGTGCGCATCGATCATGCCGCGCACCAGCTCCTGCGCGAATCGCTTGAGCGGCTTGTCGCCTTCTGCTGATTCGGCGATCACCGACAGCACCTGATCGAAATGTCGCCGGCGAATTGCTTCGACCAGCGACAGCTTGTCGGGAAAATATTGATAGAGCGAGCCGATGCTGACGCCGGCCGCATCGGCCACCTTGTTGGTGGTGAAGCCGGCCCAGCCGAGCGCGCTCAGAACATGAGCACCGGCTTCGATGAGCGCCTCGACCGTCGCTCTCGAACGCGCCTGGCGCGGCTGCTTGCGCATGCGTGAGCGCGGCTTTGCAATGCGAGTAGACATGTCTGCTCCAGCAGCCAAGAATATAGATAACATACTCACATTTTTTGCAAAGGATATAGACCATGGACGCGCTGGATTTGCTCCGCAACCTCTTCGTTTATCAAGCCTGGGCGAATGGTGAATTGCTGGAGAAGCTTGCGGGCCTCGACCAGCAGGAGCATATCGATCAGCGCCACACGGCGACCCGTCTCATCAACCACAACCTTGTCGTATCGAAGATATTCGCCGCGCATCTTTCCGGCACGCGTCATGGCTATGCGTCCGACAACACCGAGGACACACCGGCACTCGATGAATTGAGCGCTGATGTCGCTGCGATGGATCGTTGGTATCTCGACTATATCGAAGCCGTCTCGCCAAAGCTCATGTCAGAGTCTGTGCCTTTCACCTTCACCGACGGCGACAGGGCGATGATGTCACGCCAGGAAATGCTGACACATGTCGTCACGCAGGGCGGCTATCACCGCGGCGAGATCGGGCGGATCCTGATGCAGATCGGAATTGCGCCGCCGTGGGATACGTTTGCCGTCCACCTCCACCACGCCGAGCCTTCGCGCCGGCTGCAGGTGCGCGAGCGGGTTGGCGCTTAGGGGCCTGCACCCCTTGGCTTCCAAGGGATCGCGGCTTCCCGGGAGGAGGATTCCCCTATCTTTCGTTTCCCATTTCCGTTGGGCATCTCTTGCGCCGAAGCTGGCGATCTCCCTTCTCGTCTGGGAGACGTCCGACACACAACAGGCTGTCCTTCAAGTGCTGTCTTTCCTGGCTTTCATCCAACCACTTTCGATATACGAGCAAAAAGCTCGTGTTTAGTTTAGTGCTGTTCCTGCAACCGTGGGGATGAAGCAAGATCAGCCTCTGCGGTGCGATGATTGTTGCCATCCGATAGGTCGCCGATGACCGCGTGAGATCGACGGCGTTGCAAGAGAATGTGAGCTTGACGAAAAGATCGTGTGAGTCTCGATATCAGAGATTTCTCTCGCAACAGTTCGCTGCGAAGCGGGAAGAGTCTTTGCCGATTTCTGTGCCGATCATTGCGATAATGCTCTCAGCGTAACCGAAACTTAATTTGCGAAATTCTATGTAATGCTTCGCTGGCTAGATACGCACGAGTCAGATATGCATTAGCTCGCCGGGTCACTCACGGCCATTGGCACAAACGCAAGGGGCATCGCATGGCAAAGACCACGACGAAGGCGCCGGCGGCGAAAGCGCCGGCAAAGAAAGCGGCACCGAAAGCTGCCGCGAAACCTGCAGCAGTAAAGAAGGCAGCACCGAAGGCAGCGGCAAAGCCGGCCGCCAAGGCAGCGGCAAAGCCGGCAGCTAAGGCAGTTGCAAAACCCGCCGCCAAGGCAGCAGCGAAACCCGCCGCCAAGAAGCCGGCCGCCAAGGCTGTGGCGAAGCCTGCTGCGAAGGCAGCAGCCAAGCCCGCCGCCAAGAAGCCGGCAGCCAAGACAGCGGCAAAACCCGCCGCCAAGGCTCCGATGAAGGCCGCCGCCGCCAAGTCGACGGCAGCTGTGAAGAAGGCTGCACCGGCCAAAAAGCCAGCCGCCAAGAAGAAGTAACAGCGGACCATCTCAAAGCTCCCGGGAACTTTGCCGACTGGCAGATTCCCGGGAGCTTTTTTGTTGTGATTTAGGTCTTGTTTTGATGCATGTCGTTCTCTCGAAATTGACGCCACTTCTGTGAGACATGCATTGGCGATTTCATTGTCGGCGGATTGGCCGCCTGGTTTTGCCCTTCTGGCAGTTGCTCCCTCAGGGAAGATCGGCCAACACTAAGGCGGTCGCATCCGATGGGGTTCAGGCGACGCGCTCTAGACCTTTGTTTTACGCGCGTCGTTCTCAAGACCGGAGCCGCATTGTTGAGCGACATGCACTGGCCGTCCGAAAACAGGGAACCGATCATGCCGAAGCTGCTCTACGCGTCCTCATCCCCCTACAGTTCCAAGGTGCGCATGGCAGCACTCCATGCCGGCATTGCCGTCGAACTGGTGCCGGTCAAGACCGAGGACAAGCCTGCTGAACTGATGTCAGCCAATCCTCTCGGCAAGATTCCGGTGCTGGTGCTCGACGACGGCCGCTCGATCCACGACAGCCGCGCCATCACCCAGCATCTCAACCGCGCTTCGAAGAGCCTGTTGTTGCCGCGCAATGCCGACAAGCGCCTCGAGGCCGAAGTGCTGGAGGCGCTGGCCGACGGCATATGCGACTGCGCGCTGTCGATGGTCTATGAGCGGCGCACGCGTCCGGAGGAGATGGTCTATCAACCCTGGCTCGATCGCCAGTGGACCAAGATCACCGCCGCACTCGATTTCCTCAACGCCAATCCGCCGAAGCTGCCGAAGAAGATCACGCTTGGCCAGTTGGCGTTGCGTGCCTGCCTCGGCTACCTCTCTCTGCGCTTCGCCGGCAAATGGGAAAAGGGCCGCGGCCGCCTGACCCGCTGGGCAGCGCGTTTCGATGAGAAGTTTCCGGGGCTGAAGGTGGCTGTGCCGGCCTGACGGGCGAAACAAAAAAAGCCGGGCGCGAGGCCCGGCTTTCTTGTGTCGTGGCTTGAACGACAGTTAGAACTTCATACCGACGCCGAAGGTGACGCGGTTGTCGCTCTCTTTGACCTTGGTGCCGACACTGTCGAAGCTCTTGGAACCGAAGTCGGTGTAGCGGTACTCGACACGGCCGAACACATTGTCGGTGATCTTGATGTCGGTGCCGACGCCGGCGGTCCAGCCGAGCATGGTGTTGCTGTCGCTGTCGCCGGGGACCGAGACCTTCTGGTTCTTCAGGGCGCCGCCGCCGGTGCCGTAGAGCAGGATTTCCGGGGTCACGGCGTAACCCAGACGGGCGCGCAGAGAGCCTTCGAAGCCGCCCTTGGAATTGACGCCGCCGCTGTCACCCTTGACGCCATTGTAGCCGAGATCGGCTTCAGCACCGTACACGAAGTTTTCCTGCTGCCACTGGTAGCCGCCGAAAACGCCGCCGACAAAGCCCTTGGTCTTGATGTCGGGGCCGCCGTCCTGGACTTTGGCATGACCGCTGAAGCCGTAGCCGGCGCTGAGACCGGCATACGGGCCGGCCCAGGAAGCGACGGGGAGCTCGGCGATCGGGGCCGGCGCCGGGGGCTCTTCCGAGACGACATCGGCAGCAAAAGCGGTACCGCTGAGGGCGAAGAGCCCGAGCGCAACCGCGAGCGGCGCGAATTTGAGATTGGTTTGCATTGTTGTTTACTCCTTAAGCCACAAGACACGTAGGCTTGTTTGTCCTGAGCGCCATCAACCCGTCCGGGGGGTGAAACGGATCTGGCACTCAACGGTTCCGAATGTCGTGTCAAAATGCGGCGGCAGCGAACCTGAAAATGGGTCATTCCCCGGCACGAATGAGGCCGAAGCTTGACGTTGCATCTTCGCAACAGCGAAATGTCAGTACGCAGGCGATGCTGCACTGCACTCGGCTTGGTGCAACGGGTTCAGCGTCCTATATTGCGGTCCTGCCGACCCGAATCCGGGGCGGTGCCGGCGGCGAAAAAGCCGTTTCGCCACATTCCTGCCCCAGGTGGAAACGGCATTTAACCCCTGGACGCGTCACAATGTGCCGCCAGCCGAATTGAGGCGCAGATTGAGGATTGACAGATGATCGAAGCCGCCGGAACGGCGCTGGTGACGGGCGGGGGGAAGCGGATCGGCAAGGCGATCGTCGAGGATCTGGCCGCGCACGGTTTTGCCGTCGCCATCCACGCCAACCGCTCGACCGCCGAGGCCGACGCGCTGGCTGCGAACATCAGGGACGGAGGCGGCCGCGCCGGCGCGGTAGCCGCCGATCTGACCGACATGGATGCGGTTGGCGATCTCGTCGGCCGCGCCGCGGCAGCGCTCGGCCCGGTCACGCTTCTTGTCAACAATGCGTCGCTGTTCGTCGACGATAGCGTCGAGGACTTCGACTGGGCGGCATGGGACCTTCACTTCGCCATCCATGTGAAGACGCCGGCGCTGTTGGCGCAAAACTTCGCCCGCGCCTTGCCGCCAGGGCAGGAGGGGCTGATCGTCAACATCATCGACCAGCGCGTCTGGCGGCCGACGCCGCGCTATTTCTCTTATGCGCTGTCGAAGTCGGCCTTGTGGACGCAGACCGAAATGCTGGCACAGGCGCTCGGTCCGCGCATCCGCGTCAACGCCATCGGTCCCGGTCCGACTCTGAAGAATACGCGCCAGGACGATGATGATTTCCAGAAGCAGGTCGATGGCCTGATTCTGAAGCGCGGCCCGCAATTGGCCGAATTCGGCGCCACCATTCGCTATCTCTGGGATGCGCGCTCGGTGACCGGCCAGATGATCGCGCTCGACGGCGGCCAGCATCTTGCATGGCAGACGCCGGATGTGACAGGCATGGTGGAATGAGTCCCGCAGACCAGAAACACAAGACGCGCGCCGGCGCCGCTGACGATATGCCGCCCGACATCGACCTTGAGGATGAGGCGGTCGAGGAGATCGTCGAGCCCGAGGCCACCGGGCCCGATGTCGCCTTCACCGCGATAGACTGGGCGCCGCATGCCGGCGACGCCGACGGCATGGTCGGCGCCGAGGTCATCCAGACACTGGTCAAGCGGCTGCCCAATGCGCCCGGCGTCTACCGCATGATGAACGCCGCCGGCGACGTGCTTTATGTCGGCAAGGCGCGCAGCCTGAAGAAGCGGGTGACCAACTACGCGCAAGGCCGGTTCCACACCGCCCGCATCGGCCGCATGGTGCGCGAGACATCGACGATGGAGTTCGTCGTCACCCGCACCGAAATCGAAGCGCTGCTGCTCGAGGCCAATCTCATCAAGCGCTTGCGGCCGCGTTTCAATGTGCTGATGCGGGACGACAAGTCGTTCCCTTACATCCTGTTGACCGGCGATCACATCTCGCCCGGCATCTACAAGCATCGCGGTGCGCGCTCGCGCAAGGGCGACTATTTCGGACCTTTTGCGTCGGCCGGCGCGGTCGGGCGCACCATCAATTCGCTGCAGCGCGCCTTCCTGCTCAGGAGCTGCACCAACTCCTTTTACGAAAACCGCACCCGGCCGTGCCTGCTCTACCAGATCAAGCGCTGTGCCGGTCCCTGCACCGGCGAAATTTCGCATAGCGACTATGCCGAGCTGGTCAGCGAGGCGAAGGATTTTCTGTCGGGCCGCAGCCAGAAGGTGAAGACCGAAATCTCTGCCGCCATGCAGCAGGCCTCGCAGGAGCTTGATTTCGAGCGCGCCGCCATTTATCGCGACCGGCTGGCAGCGCTATCGCATGTGCAGAGCCATCAGGGCATCAACCCGGCCACGGTCGATGAGGCCGATGTCTTTGCCATCCATCAGGAGGGCGGCCAGGTCTGTATCCAGGTGTTTTTCTTCCGCACCGGCCAGAACTGGGGCAACCGCGCCTATTTCCCCAAGGCCGATCCGGCACTGGAGGGGGCGGAAGTGCTGGGCTCGTTCCTGGCGCAGTTCTATGACGACAAGCCGACGCCACGGAACATTCTTCTGTCGCGAGGCGTCCAGGATCAGGAACTGCTGGCCGAAGCGCTGTCCACCCGCGCCGGCCGTAAAGTGTCGATCTCGGTGCCGCAGCGCGGCGAGAAGAAGGATTTGACCGACAACGCGCTGCAGAATGCCCGCGAGGCGCTCGGCCGCCGGCTGGCCGAAACCTCCACGCAAGGCCGGTTGCTCGCCGGCTTTGCCGAGACCTTCGGCCTGCCCAAGCCGCCGGTGCGCATCGAGGTCTACGACAATTCGCACATTATGGGCACCAACGCCGTTGGCGCCATGGTCGTCGCCGGGCCGGAAGGGTTTGTGAAGAACCAGTACCGCAAATTCAACATCCGCTCGACCGAGATCACGCCCGGTGACGATTTCGGCATGATGCGCGAGGTGATGGAACGGCGCTTTTCGCGGCTGCTGAAGGAACATGGCGATGTCGTTCCCGACGACGCGGCAGCCGGTGGAGCAGGCGACGACATCGAGGAAGACATCTCCGGCAGCTTCCCGGCCTGGCCCGACGTCATCCTGATCGATGGCGGCCAGGGCCAGATGAGCGCGGTGCGCAAGATCCTCGCCGACCTCGGCATCGAGGATCGCGTGGCGGCCATCGGCATCGCCAAGGGCCAGGACCGCGATGCCGGCCGCGAGCGTTTCTTCGTCAGAGGCAGGGACTCGTTTTCGCTGCCCGTCCGCGATCCCGTGCTCTATTTCGTCCAGCGGCTGCGCGACGAGGTGCATCGCTTCGCCATCGGTTCGCACCGCGCGCGGCGCAAGAAGGAATTGGTCAAGAGCCCGCTCGACGAGATCGCCGGCATCGGTCCCGGTCGCAAGCGCGCGCTGCTGCTGGCCTTCGGCACTGCCAAGGCGGTCAGCCGCGCGGCAGTCGAGGATCTGGTCAAGGTCGACGGTATTTCAGAGCAGGTCGCCAAGCTCGTCTACAATCATTTCCATGAGAGCTGAGCGCCGGTGACGCCGCTGTCCCGATCAAATGGCCGCAGCCGTTCTTTTCTCGCAGGCCACTCGAATCCCGGCAATCGCGCGCTATTTTCGTCTGGCCAATCGAATCTCGCCTGTTGACCCCCTACATCCGGTTCTGATTTGAGTACGCAGGCAGAAAGAGTCCCTGAGATATGGCCAAGCGCGCGTTCAACCTGCCCAACATGCTTACCTATGCCCGCATCGTCGCGGTGCCGCTGGTGGTGCTGTGCTTTTTTCTCGAGGGGCATCTGAAATCGAGCGACTTCGCCCGCTGGTCGGCGTTGATCATCTTCCTGCTGGCTTCGATCACCGACTATCTCGACGGCTATCTGGCGCGCGCCTGGCAGCAGACGTCCAACATCGGCAAGATGCTGGACCCGATCGCCGATAAACTGCTGGTCGCCACCTGCCTGCTGCTGCTCGCCGCCGATACCGACCGCCATGCCGGCATCGCAGGCTGGTCGCTGTGGGCGGCAATCATCATCCTGTGCCGCGAAATCCTGGTTTCGGGGCTGCGCGAATATTTGGCGGCATTGAAAGTCTCGGTGCCGGTGACGCAGCTCGCCAAATGGAAGACCGCCATCCAGATGGTCGCCATCGCCTTCCTGCTGGCTGGGCCTGCCGGCGACAAGATCTTCCCGCTGACCACGCAGACCGGACTGGTGCTGCTGTGGATCGCAGCCCTCGTCACGCTCTACACCGGCTACGACTATTTCCGCGCCGGCCTCAAGCACATCATGGACGAGTGAGATGATCACCCGGCTCATTTATTTCGCCTGGGTGCGCGAACGGATCGGCAAGCCGGAAGAGGATGTCGAACTGCCCGCCGGTATCGAGACGGTGGCCGACCTCCTGCGCTGGCTGAAATCGCGTGGCGAGGAATATGAGCACGCGCTGCAATATCCTGATGTGATCCGCGTCGCCATCAACCAGGAACATGTCGAGCATCGCGAGAAGATAGCCGGCGCGCGCGAGATCGCGCTGTTTCCGCCGATGACCGGGGGCTGACACCATGTCCGGCGCGCCGACGGTGCGCATCCAGCGCGACGATTTCGACGTTGCCGCCGAGATCGCGAAACTGACCGGGGGTCGCGCCGACATCGGCGCCGTGGTGTCCTTCTCAGGACTTTGCCGCGACGAGCAGGGCCAGCTGTCGGCGCTGGAACTCGAGCACTATCCAGGCATGGCCGAGGCCGAAATCAGCCGGATCGCCGGCGAGGCGCTTCAGCGCTGGCCGTTGCAAGGCCTGACCGTCATCCATCGCCACGGCAAGATCGCACCGGGCGAAAACATCGTGCTGGTGGTGGCGGCGTCCTCGCACCGGCAGGCGGCGTTCGAAGCGGCCAATTTCCTGATGGATTTCCTGAAATCGCGTGCACCCTTCTGGAAGAAGGAGCACCGCGTGGACGGCACCGATGGCGGCTGGGTCGAGGCCAAGGACGCCGACGACCAGGCTGCGGCGCGCTGGAAGGCGCGGCCCGAATAAATCTCGGCGCAGCCATGTATTGACCGCATTCCCTTGGCCAAATCGCATCGGCAAAAAGGGAGCAAGGGCATGCTGGACAGGATCGCCGAATTCTTCGTCTTCGGTTTTGTGCCGCTGGTTATCGGCGTTCTGGCCGTTCCCGAGCCTTCCGTCGCCGCCGAGAAAACCCTGAAGGGCGAGGTGATGTATCGCGAGCGCATCGCGCTGCCGCCCAACGCCGTGCTGTCGGTTCAACTTGCCGATGTATCGCTGGCCGATGCGCCGGCCGCCATTGTCGGCGAGCGCAAGGTAGCGCCGGCCGGCCAGGTGCCGATCAAGTTCGAGATCAGCTTCGATCCAACGGTGATCCGGCCCAACATGACCTATGCGCTGCAGGCGCGCATCACCGCCGACGACAAGCTGCTGTTCGTCACGGACTCGCGCTATCAGGTCGATCCGCTCAGCGAGGCGCCGCAGGCCATTGTGCTGAAAATGGTGGCGCCGAGCGACAAGCCGACCTCGGCCTCGCTGTTCGGCCAGAGCTGGCTAGTCGAATATATCGACGGTATCGGCGTGATTTCGGAGCCGCAGGCGACGTTCCGGGTCAGCGAAGCCGGCAAGGCGGGCGGCAGCGGCCCGTGCAACGCCTATTTCGCCACCGCCAAGGTCGATGGCGAGACCATCGTCATCAGCGACATCGGCTCGACCTACAAGGCCTGCGCGCCGGAGATCATGGCCGAGGAAAAGGCGCTGTTCGAGGCGCTCGCCAAGGCGGCGTCATACCGTGTCGATGGCGGCAAGCTGATCATCGCCGACAAGGACGGCCACGACATCTTGCGCTTCAACGCAGCGAGCTAAGAATCAAGACTGCGGCGGCGGGGGCGCCGGCGTCAGGCCGAACCGGCGCATCAGGTCCATCAGCCTGGTGCGGTCTGGCGGGCCGCCAGTGCTGAAGATGGCGAAGGCCTCGCGAAAATATTCCGGGCCGATCGCCGCCGGCGTCACCACGCACAGCACCTTGGCGGTCGCGGCGGTGTCGTTGTCGAAGCGGTGAACCGCGCCGCGCGGAATGCACAGCGCCTGGCCCGGCCCGATATCGTGCCGGTGTCCGTCGACGGTCAGCATCAGCACGCCTTCGATCCCGTACATCGTCTCTTCATAGTGATCGTGGCTGTGCGCCGGGGCGGGCAGGCGCTGCGAGCCGGCGACCGTCAGTTCGAAGGCGGCGATGCTGCCGTTCGACTGGTCGCCGGTAAGCAGGAAGCGCACGGCAAGGCCGCCATGGCTGATTGTCTCGTCGGCCGGATTGACGCTGATCTGGCTAGCTCTGTCTAGCATTTCACCCTCCCATGTGGTAAATCCGATTTACCGAAATGAGTAAACTCGATTTACCCGAGTGTCAATGCCATTATCCAGGGAAGAACCGCCAAAGAAGCCACCGCTGATCGGTGCACTGCTGCGCGTTCCGGCCATGGCCATTCACCGCAAGCTGATCAGGGATCTCAGGGCGTCGGGTTTCGAGGACCTCAGCCCGCCGCATATGGCGGTGATCCAATATCCCGGCCCGGATGGCCTTCGGCCGAGCGCGCTCGCCGAGCGCGCCGCGATGAGCAAGCAGGCCATGAATCAACTGCTGAAGACGCTGGAAGCGATGGGTTATATCACTCGCTCGGCGGCACCCGATGAGAGCGGCGGGACCGTCGTCCACTTCACCGACCGCGGGCGCGCCGCATACCAGAAGATGGCCGACATCCTGCTCGACGTCGAACGGGAATGGGCGCAGGAGCTTGGGCAGAAGCGCTTCACCGAGCTGAAAACGCTGCTCGGCGACCTCTGGGACACGCCGCTGATCCGCTAAGGGAGCGGGCCAAAAACAAAAAGCCGGGGTTTTGCCCCGGCTTTCATAGTCAAACCTGTCTATCGGCTCAGCCGACGATCTCGGTGTCGGAGAACCAGTACTTGATCTCCTGCGCGGCGGTTTCCGGCGCGTCGGAGCCGTGCACGGAATTCTCGCCGATCGACAGCGCATGCACCTTGCGGATGGTGCCTTCGGCGGCGTTGGCCGGATTGGTGGCGCCCATCACTTCGCGGTTGCGGGCAATGGCGTTTTCGCCTTCCAGCACCTGCACGATGGTCGGCGCCGACGACATGAATTCCACCAGTTCGCCGAAGAACGGACGATCCTTGTGGACGGCGTAAAAGCCTTCGGCCTCACGGCGGCTCATCCACACGCGACGCGAGGCAATGACGCGCAGGCCGGCCTCTTCCAGCATCCTGGTGATGGCGCCGGTAAGATTGCGCCGGGTCGCGTCCGGCTTGATCATGGAAAAGGTGCGTTCGAGCGCCATGGGGTCGTCCTTGTCTTGAGATGGAAAGTCTTGAGATCGGAATGTGGAGTGGCGGGCTCTATACAAGCCGCCCGGCCCATTGCCAAGGGGAGACGCCCCGGCAGCGTTATTCGACCGCGACCGCCCGCATGGCTGTTCGCAACGCTGTGGTCAAAGGCAAGGCTTTGCGGGAAAATGGCGGTTGCGCAGGCACGCACGGTTTCGAAGGGAAACCAGCGGAATGGAAAAACATCGGACCGTGTTTGACGGGACGCGCTGGCCTACCACCAGCCTATTGATTATCGGCATTTTTGCTGCCGTGGGCCTTGTTCTGCTGCTCTTTCTGGGTCGCCGCACAGATACGAACTTCGGCTTCGGCCCCGAATGGCAATGCACGCCGATGCCGAAGGGCGACCCGATCTGCGTCAAGCTGGTCGGCAAAGACGGCGCGAAGTGACTGTCAGTATCACTACCGCCTGATAACAACGGGCGGCCGCCGGCGCTCCCAGCCCTCGCGCTCCAGCGTCGGCATCTCATGCTCCTCGCTGGGATAGCCGAGGCAGAAATAGCCGATCAGCGTCCATTCGGGCGGCGTGTCGAGAATCTCGGCCATCTCGGCCGCATCGAGGATCGACACCCAACCCATGCCGATGCCTTCCGCCCGCGCCGCCAACCACAGCGTGTGCACCGCCATGACGGCCGAATAGTCGATGGTTGCCGGCATCGTCATGCGGCCGAGCCCATGGCCTTGTTGCGTTGTCCTATCGGCGAAAACCGCGAACTGGCAGGGCGCTTCACTGAGACCGGCGAGCTTCAGCCGGGCATAGAGCGCGGCGCGCTCGCCCGAAAAGCATGCCAGCGCCTCGGCATTGCAGCGCTCGAAACAGTCTCTCACCGCGCCCCGCCGCTCGGCGCTGTCGACCACCACGAAGCGCCACGGCTGGCTGAGACCGACGGACGGCGCGATGCTGGCAAGCTCCAGCAGCCGCTCCAGCGTACCCTCGGGCAAAGCCGTCCGCTCGAAGCGCCGCACATCCCGGCGCCAGCGCAGCAGCGTGACCAGCCCGGCGCGAAAATCATCGGTGAAATCGGGGGGTGGTGGCATGGCGATCAGGAGACTTGTGTGGGGAATAGGCAGTAGGCAGTAGGCAGTAGGCAGTAGGCGGTAGGCAGTAGGCAGTAGGCAGTACAGCGCTCGGACCCTATTGCCTACTGCCTACTCCCTAAGCTGCTGCCGCCGCCTCCTTCCAGCAATGCGGGCTGAACGGACGGGTCGCGTCGTGTCCGACGAGTTCATTGAACAGAATGGTCATTGGCGGCTGCGTCCTCGCGGTCTAATTAGGCGCCTGCGGCTGAAGCGGAACTCGTCGGCGGGAAAAAGATGAAACAGCATTTCATGATGTTCGCGGCCTACAATCAATGGGCCAATGGCCGCATCTACGATGCCGTCGCCGCACTTGACGAAGAAGAGCTCAACCGCGATGTCGGCGCCTTTTTCGGCTCGATGATGGGCACGCTCAACCATCTGCTGGCCACCGACCGCATCTGGATGAAACGCTTCACCGGCGAGGGCGACGCGCCGGCAAAGCTCGACGCCATCCTGCACCGCGCATTGCCTGGCTTGAAGCTGGCGCGTGAGGCCGAGGACAGGCGGATCGTCGACTGGGTCGGCGGTTTGACCGAAAAGGCTTTGTCCGGCCGCTTCTCCTACATGACCGTTTCCGACATGCGCACCGTCTCGCAGCGGCTGGCGCCGGCGCTGGGACACGTCTTCAACCACCAGACCCATCACCGCGGCCAGGCGCACGCCATCCTGACCATTCTCGGCCGGCCTTCGGTGCAGCTCGACCTGGCCTTTTTCCAACGCACCGACGAAGGCCGCGCCTACGCCTGATCTCCTGACCGCGCTTCCCGTTTAAACGCACGGGAGCGTTACCGGTACATTTGCGCCGACCATCCATCCCCGACGCCAGCTCTGAATTCCAGCCGGGTTGTGAGGACCCTGTCGGCACAACGCTGCCCGGTGACGGGGCCAGGTGGCTGGGCTGTCGGTGGCCCGCCTTTTGTGGGCCTTCGGCTCCAGGCCGCCGCAGCCACAACCCGCTCCAACTCCGGTGGAATTTCTGTTTAGAGAATTAAACAAAGTTTAAATGTTGAAGCAAAAACATATTTTTTTTTAGCAGACCAGTGCACGCCTTGAGAACTACAATCCTTATTCTTGGAAAAAATAAAGAAACTATAAGGAAGACTCGTGCGTAGCTGTGAGTGCCTAAGCATATGTCTGCTTTGGTTTGCTGGCATGTTGCAATGCACAAAGCAGAACGGCAACAAGGAGAGTGTCATGGTTAATATCACTCAAAAAATCGCTAGAACACTGGCGGCGGGTGCAATTATCGTCATTTTTGCCGCTCCCGCGAATGCAGGCGGCGGAATTGGCGTCGGTGTCGGCGCATCTATCGGCGGTGCTGGCGGCATCAATGCCGGTGTTGGCGCTTCGATCGGCGGCAGCGGCGGGGTCAAGGCCGGTGCCGGCGCCTCGGTTGGCGGCAGCGGCGGTATCAAGGCGGGTGCTGGCGCAACGGTCGGCGGCAATAGCGGCGTTACTGCGGGCCTCGGCGCCTCAGTCGGCGGTAGCAGCGGCATCAAGGCCGGCGCTGGCGCGACGGTCGGCGGAGCCGGTGGCATCAAGGCCGGTGTTGGGGCCACGGTCGGCGGCAGCGGAGGTATCAAGGCCGGGGTCGGCGTCAACGTCGGCAGCGGCATCAACGTCGGCGTCGGCGTCGGCATTGGCGGAACGCCGGGCACGCCCGGTACGCCCGGTACCCCCGGCACGCCAGGAACTCCTGGAACACCAGGCACCCCTGGGACACCCGGTGTCGTCGCCAGCATGTCGAACAGCCAGCTGACACGTATGAAGAAGCGCTGCGTCGATGTGCTCGCCAGCGAGGGCACCTACGACAGCGATCTGCGGCAGCTATGCCTTATGATCTCGCGTCGCTGAGACAGGTTTCGCCGGGAGTGTCGAGCCAGCCGTGAGGCTTTACGGCACTCTCCTACCGCATGGCCCAGACTTCCCGAGGGACATGCGCTGACGAGAAGCCTCCGGCCAGTCGGAAAGCCCGCCGCGCAAGTGGCGGGCTTTTTGTCGCCACTCACAAGGCAACCGATCGCGCCTTTCGATTGCCGGAGCGTTTTATCGTTTAACGGAAACGGTGAAACGCGCTATCCCTTTGTCTTGGCAATTCTGAAGGGAAAGCGCTGCGCACTTTTCCCGGGAAAGTCGCCAGCACTTTTGCTGGCATTGATCTGGTTAACCACATTCGAATTGCAGGTAAGATTTTAGGGTTTCATTTGTGTTCCCGCTGCAAAATGGCGAACACAGTGGGAGAAATGGCATGCGGGTCGATCTTTCGCCCACCAGCTGGGGCAGGGTCATAGCAGTCACGGTTGTCGGCACGGCGATCTGTATCGCGGCGGCCTTCCTTGTCGATTCCTACAATTTTCCGTCGCTGTCGCCCGAAGCATTGCGCTGGGCGCAGCTCACCGACCTGTTGCTGCCGCTTGTGCTGGGTGGATCGTTCTTCTCTTTCCTGATGTACAAGATGCGCCAGCTGGCGATCGCCCAGAAGAATCTGAGCATTGTCGCGGCGACCGACAGCCTGACCGCGGTGTTCAACCGCGGCGCGTTTTCGATGCTGGTCGAGGCCTATCTCGAACAGGCGCGCAGCCAGGCCGTCGTCGATGCCGGCGCCCTGCTGATCGTCGACGCCGATCATTTCAAGACCATCAACGATCGATTGGGCCACGATTGCGGCGATCAGGCGCTCAAGCTGATCGCGCAGACGATCAAGGCCCAGCTGCGCGGCGCCGACATCGTCGGACGCATCGGCGGCGAGGAGTTCGCCATCTTCCTGCCCGGCGCCGACCCGTCGCAGTCCTGGCTGGTTGCCGAGGGGATCCGGCGGCGCATCCGCGAGGTCGAGTTTGCCCCGGATGGGCGGCCCTGTCCGCTCTCGGTGAGCATCGGCGGCGTCGCCTTCAGCGGACCCACCACCTATGCCGACATGTTCCTGACGGCCGACCGGCACCTCTACAAGGCCAAGTCCAACGGCCGCGACCAGGTCAGTTTCGAAACGACCGGGCCGCGCGGCCTGCTGGCCGGTGATCCGACCTTGCATTGAGGGTGAGCCTGCATGGCGTGCGTGGTGTTACAGGAACACCGATCTGACATAGCGTAGCGGGGCGGTTATCTTCCAGGATGTCGATTTCAACAGGGCCTGGTTCGTTGCAATGAGACTCTGGATTTGTTGGTGTGCGGCCGCGATCTGCAAGCTTAGCTCATCCCGGCTTACGGCAACTTCGCGCAGCTCCCGCTCCGCCTCCTTGAGCAGATCGACATCGGAATCATGCAGGACAGGGGCGTTCTTCGAGAGACTGATATAAAACTCATGCAGGTGTAACTGACCCGGTTCATTCTTGTGAAACGCAAGTTCCCCCGACTTGATGTATCCGAGCGAACGAAGTTTCTTGATCAGAAATCGGAACGAGGCCGGCGTGAACTGCCACGCGTGAGCATCGTAATAGGCCGTGTCTACCTGAACGGCTTCGAACATGCTTTTTGCCTCTTCGTCGCTTTGCAGGAAGGCGACATCGTCAAAGGTCGGCTCGAGCCAGACGGTCTGTTTGGCCTTGGTGCAAACATACGAAACCTGGTCAAACAGAATTCCCGGCGTGTGGCGTTTGCGCTTTTCCGCATGGGCCTGCAGCGTCTGACCGACAGTGGACAGCGGCCGTAGCGCATCGAAGCAAAAGCGCTTGTCTGGTACCGCCAGCACAAGCCGTCCCCCGGGTTTCAGCAGTGTTTCGCAGTCTTGGAGGAAACGAACGATGTCGGTGACATGTTCGATCACATGCGAGGCAAAGATGAAATCGTATCGTTGCTCATAGCCGATGGTCTCGAGCAGAGTGCGGCCGTCCGAGACATAGTCGACCTCTTCGATCTTTGATGCATCGTCGCGATATTTCTCGCGCAGGCTGGCGGCGTCGGCATGGTCGACGATTTCGACATTGTAGCCACGGCGCTTTGGCAAAAGAGGATTGTAGCTTGGTCCGATTTCCAGGCCGAAGCCGCTCGGATCGAATAATGAAAACAGCAACTCATTCCTGTTCAGCATATCCCATTCCTGTCGTTATGGAGGTTTGGCGGGTGCCTTGCGGCCGTTTTTCGAACACGACCACGCTGTCGTAGACGGCGATACAGGCTGTCGATCGGGTGAAGGTAGAGACGGGGATCGCGCCTCTTGCGTGTGCCGCGTTTATCTCATCAAGCTTGTCCTTGACGAACTCCATGAAAGTCCCGGCTCGCTTCAGGCCGCCCTCATACTCATCCCAATACGCAGTATGAAGATCCTCGACGAGGTAAACGCCATGAGGGTCGACCTTGTCATACAGCAGCTCAAAGCTCTTCATTACGTGTCGCATGATATGACTTCCGTCATCGATGATGATGTCGAAGGCATCATATCTGTCGATGATCTGGTTGATCAGCGCCGGATCGTCTTGGCTGCCAGTGAATATCTCTATGCCGACTTCGTCATGCGCTTTGCAGATCGGATCGATATCGATGCCAATTACGCGAGCGCCGTGGCCGAAGTAAGCCTTCCACATCTGAAGGGAGCCGCCTCCGGACACGCCTATCTCGAGAATCGTTGGCGCTCTGTTTCTGAAGCGTTCGAAATGGCGCTCGTAGATATCGAAATAATGGAACCACTTATGAAGCCGCTTTCCTCCATTATTGAGAAAGTATCTGTGTAGAAATCCGTCTCCCAGCATCTGAAATCGACCCCAATACCAATATCTCGCGAGAGCCGCGCTGCCATGCCCGGCGCGACAACGCAGCCAGACTGGAGACCGGGAGTGGGGAGCAATTACTTGCTGGCCGTCGCGTGGGGAATGCGCCGAAGCCAACTTGCATAGTCGGACAGGCTATTGCCAGACGCCGCTAAATTGCGAGAACCCGGCTTACAAAGCTACGTGTAAATTCCAAAGATGCCAGTTTCGCAACCAAGTGGCTGCCGAGGAAAGGCCGTATCGCCCGCATGATCAGCCATCGCCTGATCCTCATCGTCGGCGTGATCCTGTCGATAAGCGCAAGTGCCGGCATCAGCAGTTCAGCGCTTCCGCACTGGCCTGCAATCCGGTAGGTGCCAGCCGCACTGCGAAAGAAACGCGGCGTTATCAGGTCTCTGGCGTAGTAGCGTCGCAAGGGAACATCGTCAGGAAATGCCACCAGAAGTTTGTCTGCGTAGATTAGAGCCGACCTAGCCATTCTTGCGCTGTATGACGCGGAGTCACCATGAATGCGCCACGCGGACAAGGCCTCTCTCAGAAACCTGTTGGTGTAGCCCGCCCTGAACAGCCGCAGAAAAAGATCGTCGTCCTCGTAGCCGGAAAGCCGCTCGTCAAATCCACCTACCGCCTCGAACGCTTCGCGAGAGATGAGGGAGGCAGACGGGAGGACATACATGTTCTGGGACAGGCAGTTGAAGATCGTCCGTTTCGGATGTTCTGAACCAAGGCGCTTGAGCATCTGCCGAACCACTAAATTTCCATCCCGGTCATATTCGTCCAGGTCACTGTAGACCCATCCGAATGGACCTACCTGAGGCTCAGGCCCTGCCGCAGCTTCCAAAGTCTCGAGATGCTTTGGGTACCACCAGTCGTCTTGGTCAAGAAAAGCGATCAGGTCGCTCTTGGAGTTGCGGACGCCCATATTGCGGGCCGACGATTGACCGCCGTTCTCTTTCGTCAGGACACATACCCGGTTGTCGCCCCGGGCAACTTCGCGAGCGACTTCAGCACCACCGTCGGTGGAACCATCGTCGACAATGATTACCTCATCTGGCGGACGAGTTTGCTCGAGTACGCTTTTCAGCGACGCTCCAATGAAATTTCGACCATTGTAGAGCGGTATGCAGGCAACGATCGATCGTTTCATCTAATAAAAACCTTCACGGTGGCCAAGAACTGAGTACTCAAGCATTTAGGGTTTCATATCGAGGAAGTAAGCTTGTTAGATCGATCCTAAGCTTTTCGACATCCGGAATGAGGTTTGGCGGTACTTTCACCGATAAATCATTCTCTTCGAATGCCCGAAGAACAGAGAGAGCACGACGGTTCTGGCCTGCATATTTTAACGAAAGCGCTTCGTGATACTTCGCCCGCCAGATTAAATCGGCTTCGACCCCCGCTACCGAGGAATCGATTGACAGCTTTTTCCGGCACAGCAGATGTGCCGCACAGAGATGCTCGGCCGCGTGCAGGTAGTCGCCCTTGTGGATGAGCAGCAGCATTCCGCGATAGTAGGTCGCAGCCGCTATGCAAAGCGGCCACCGGTCGGCAAACTCCGCCAACGTGTTTATGTCATCCAGTCTGGGCCGCGAATCAGCAAGAATTGAAGCGAAGCTCTTTTCCGCCAGTTCGTACTTGCCGTGATCGATGGCCCCGCGAAAAAGGCGATAGCGCAAGCCGATTGCCAACGAAGAACCAGGAGTGGCGCGCGAAAGCGCATTCTCCAAATACCAAAGGATCTTACTCTCCCAACTTTCGGTGGGTTGGAATTCGATCGGTTTGCGCGATGCATAGAACAAGGTGCTGTCTGCGCTTTTGTCGACGGATACGAATGGCAATCCCG
The DNA here is from genome assembly GCF_000502335.1 of Mesorhizobium sp. L2C066B000. Taxonomy (NCBI): domain Bacteria; kingdom Pseudomonadati; phylum Pseudomonadota; class Alphaproteobacteria; order Hyphomicrobiales; family Phyllobacteriaceae; genus Mesorhizobium; species Mesorhizobium sp. L2C066B000. The sequence continues at coordinate 244,074 of NZ_AYWZ01000008.1, read as the reverse complement.
CTTCATCGAACAGCCGTGTCAGCGCTTCAGCGCTAAAGAGGATCGTGTGAGCTCCAGGTGACAGCAGAGCCAGAAGGGTGGATTGTTCAGTGGCAGGATTGATCCGCTCGGGATTGGGCGTGGTCAGGACAATCACCCCGTCCTCGGCCAAATACGATTTAAGGATTGCCAGAAAGCCGGTCACATCGTGAATGTGCTCGATTACCTCCGAGCAATGCACCACATCGTACAGATATTGTGGATTGGCGTTCAGCGGCGCAAAATCGCGGACGATATCGAGGCCGAGTTGATCCCGCCCCGCGCCACCATACTGTGAAGGCTCGAAGCCCTTGGCCTCCCAGCCGGCGATGGTGCGAACGGCATCCAGGGCAAAGCCGAAACCGCAACCGATATCGACGACTCTGCCGACTCGACCTTCTGGAACGACCCTGAGAATGTTCCGCGCGACAGTGTCGATGGAGGCGTTCATTTCAACGTAGTTGCGGATACCCAACGGGTTGGTGTGTTCCGTATAGTCGATTGATGGGAACGGGTGATAAATCAGCGACGCACATTGATCGCATCGGTAGAGCGACATCGTGCCGGCGCTCAGAACTTTTGCCTTGGCATTGGCGCCACCACACGCTGGGCAAACGAATTCCGCCGGGGCCGGTGGGCAGTCGAAGTTTATGAATCCCCTCTCTGGCATCGTTGTGATCAGTGCTTCGGATAGGCTTTGCTGTGGTCCATGGAATCGCTGCGCTGGAGCGGCCAGGAAACCGCACCATCCGGAAGATCGAAAGTCTTGCGCGCCAGGACATAGGACGCCGCCATTCCATCGTGGAGCGCAAATTCGAGCATGGGACCTTCCCGGAACGCCGGGTGCACATACATTTTGACCGGCGTCGTCATTCCGACTTCGAGGATCTCGAAGCCCATCTCGGGTGCGAACAGGACTTTCAAGCCTTCGCTCGAAATCCGCCAGAAATCGTTGGGCATTTCATGGACTGGAAAGGCTTGAGGCACCGAGTGCAGGGTCAGGCCTCCGACCTTCAGCACCCTGTTGATTTGCGCCGCCAGCAGCCACGGACAACTAAGATGCTCCATCACCGCATAAGAGAATATTCCGTCTATTGAGCCGGGCTCGAAATGCTCACCCAGGAAATGTGCGTCTGCCACAACGTCGACGCCTGGCGCTTCATGAATGTCGACACCGATGAACTTGCACTCGGGCTGGAACTGCCCTGCCTGTAGCGAAGATGACGGCCCCACGACACGCGCACCGATTTCCACGACGACACCACCGGTCCTCTTCATCTCATCGGCAAAGCGCCGTTGCGTGAACATCGGCTCGGGAAGGACAGTATTGACAGGATGATTGGCCGAAAGTGCGGAGATTTCGAATTCCGCCGAGCCATCGACGGTCTCAATTTCCAAAACCACCGGCCGGAAGGGACTGCAGGCCAAGTAGGCCGAGAAGCCGCATTTCATTGAATGCAGTGATGGGAAGAAGGTCGCCAAGTCTGATCGGTCGTGGAAGTCCGAAACCTCTACCCGAAAATCCCCGCTCTTCAGCCGCATCGCCGTGATCGGGACGTCCCAAGCATGGGCCCAGCCTTTTACGAACACGCCATACGTATCGCACCACAGATTGTCGATCAAATGGACAAATTTTTCGGCATGCGGTGCTTCGGCATGCGGTGGCTCCGCAGACGATTCTTCGGGAGGCGGTGCTTCGGAAGGTGGCGCTTCGGGAGGCGGTGCCGCAAAACTCAGCGAATTGGTCGTGTCGAGGTCAGGCTGTTTTCGAAAAGCAAAAAGCTGTCGAAAACCGGGTCGACCGGCTGCTGTGAACAGAGAGCCAAGATTGGCTCTATTCAAAAGGCTGCCTAGTCGGTACGTCAATATACCTTGTGTATTCTGCAACGCCCCACCCATTCCTATGCTGATATAGTTGTTGGTTTCTGCTAAATAACGTGTTCAGCGCACAGGTCGCTTGATCGTCCTCCCGGTTCACCAAGGCACGTTAGCCATCAAAGCTTGATCGCACAATATGCTCTGAGAGTTATGTACATCAAGAATTGATCTACGTGGGGTGCGAGTTTTCGTAACGCAAAAATTGAAAATTGCGCCCAAGTTTTGGTGCAGCGGCGGCCAACATATTTGTTTCCGTGGCGCAGGTAAAACTATCGCTTCTGAGAACGACTTCGCGATAACCACGATGTTACACGAAAGCGGTGGAGAATATCGTTATACAAACGAAATCTCGATTTTTCTGGCGATAAGCAGCCGTCAGCCGCCGTCAGCAATCCGTTCATCTCTTAGCATTAATCTCTGGCGAGCTGATCTTCGGCCCAACGAGGGCAGGGTGCCTCAAGGCGGTGCCGGTCATAGGAGATGGATTGGCTGGCAGCGCACCGCGTCCATCGTGTCGACCAGATCCTGACCAAATCGGCGTCGTTCCTGCCGGTCTTCGCGCTCGATTTTCGACCCCCGCCATACTGATCTTCACATTGGTCTATCAGTGGCAGTCGCTGTTCATCCATTCGACACGCGTATCAGGGTCGGGCCGTTGAAATGGCTGCTGGCGTCACCGCAATTTCATCACTGGCATCATGCCAATGAGCGCGAAGCCTGGGACAAGAATTTCGCCGGGCAGCTGCCTTTGCTCGACATGCTGGGAGGCACATTGTTCATGCCCGACAGGATGCCGCAGAAATACGGCACCGATGACCCGGTTCCCTCGCTCTATCATCAGCAGCTTGCCTATCCCTTTGTCGGCGATCAACTCTTTGTCGGCAACACCGAACAGACCGCCCCGCCGGCAAGGCTGGCAGAGGCCTCGCCGACGTCTGCCGGCAAGTCCGAGTGATTCTTTTTGCTGGGCAGGCCTGGTCCTCAGACGGCGTAGCCGCCATAACCGTGTGCGACCGGCTTGACCGAGACGGCCGGCTGGACCGCGGGCCAGAGGATGCCTGCCGTGACTGCAAAGGTGATCAGGGCATCGCGTGCGGCCTCGGTCGAGATTTCGCCGGCGCGCGCCGCCTCGCAGGCCCTCACGGCCGCGCCATAGCTCAGGCGCCGGCGTGATGGCGGAAATTCGGTCAGGAAATCATGCATGTCGAACAGCGAGGCGAGCATGCGTTTGTGGCCGGCGCCAACGCTAACGGCAACCGGGGTGAAGAACATCGCGTCGTGCATTCTGGCCTCTCTGGATGGGCGGAAGGGCGGCGGCCGCCGCCCTCCGATCGCGGGTTGGACGCCAGAAAACGCGGCTGGCGGCCCGAGGTTCCCTGAGAGATGCCATGACAGGACGATTTGCTCTTGAGGTAGCTCCCTGCCGGCATTCGCGGTTGCGGCTATTTCCACATGCCGCGCATGCGGGCGCCGAGGTCGACGCGGACTTCAGGTCTGTGGCGCGGATCGTCCTTGGCGTGGACGCTCGCCCAAGAGGTCTGCTCGAAGGCGCCGAGGATCGAGGCTGGGATGAAACGGGTTCGCGAGGCATAGACGTGGCGGTCGCCGCGCGCTGCCTGGCCGTGAGTGAAGAAGCGCTGCGGCGTCACCAGATGCAGGCCGTCCTTGGCCCGCGTCATCGCGACGTAAAGCAGCCGGCGCTCTTCCTCGATGTCTTCCTTGGTGCCGACGCCGAGATCGGCCGGGATGCAGCCATCGACGGTGTTGAGCACGAAGACGTTCTTCCATTCCTGGCCCTTGGCCGAATGAATGGTCGACAGGATCAGATAGTCCTCGTCGCGGTGCGGCGGCCCGGCCTGGTCGCTGGTCGCATCCGGTGGATCCAGCGTCAGCTCGGTCAGGAAGCGCTCGCGCGAAGCATAGCCTGAACCGATCTGCTCGAGCTGCATGAGGTCGGCCCGCCGCGTCGTCGCATCCTCGTGCATGCGCTCGAGATGCGGCTCGTACCACAGCCTGACCTGTTCGAGATCGGCCGGCCATTTCCCCGACCGGGCGCGCAGGCCGGAATAAAGCGCAACGAAGGCTGGCCAGTCCTCAGCCGCGCGTTGCGGCGGCCGGTAGCGGGCCAGCCCCATTTCCTCGTCGAGCGATGTCGCCATGGCCTCGACGATGGTGCTCGCCGCCGAAGGGCCGATGCCGGGCAGGAGCTGCAGCACGCGGAAGCCGGCGACGCGGTCGCGCGGGTTCTCGGCAAAACGCAGCACCGAAAGCACGTCCTTGACATGGGCGGCGTCGAGGAATTTGAGCCCGCCGAACTTGACGAAGGGGATGTTGCGGCGCGTCAGTTCGATCTCCAGCGGGCCGCTGTGGTGCGAGGCGCGAAACAGCACCGCCTGCGATTTCAGCACCGTGCCGGCCTCGCGCTCGGCCAGGATGGCCTGGCAGACATAGTTCGCCTGCTCCGCCTCGTCGCGCACGCTGACCAGTTTCGGTTTTTGCGAGGATTTGCGCTCCGACCAGAGGTTCTTGGTGAAACGCTCCGATGCCTCCGAGATGACCGCATTGGCTGCCGCCAAAATGGTCTCGGTCGAGCGGTAGTTGCGCTCCAGCATGATGACGTCGGCGGCTCGCGCGAATTGTTGCGGGAAATCGAGGATGTTGCGCACTTCCGCGGCGCGAAACGAATAGATCGACTGCGCGTCGTCGCCCACCACCGTCAGTCCGGCGCCGTCCGGCTTCAGCGCCGAAAGGATCGAGGCCTGCAGCCGGTTGGTGTCCTGGTATTCGTCGACCAGCACATGGTCGAAACGCGAGCCCAGATGCGCCGCGATCTCCGGCTCGGCGGCCATTTGCGCCCAGTAGAGCAGGAGGTCGTCGTAATCGAGCACGTTCTGCGCCTGCTTGGCCTCGACATATCGGGCGAACAGAGCCTTCATTTGTTCGGCCCAGCCGGCACACCACGGAAAGGCCGAACCCAGCACCTCGCCAAGCGGCGCCTGCGCGTTGACAGCGCGCGAATAGATCGCCAGGCAGGTGCCCTTGGTCGGAAAACGGCTTTCGGTCTTCGAGAATCCAAGTTCATGCCGGGCAAGATTCATCAGGTCGGCGGAATCCTCGCGGTCATGGATGGTAAAGGCGGGGTCAAGGCCGATCGTCAGCGCATAGTCGCGCAATAGCCTGGCGCCGATGCCGTGAAACGTACCGGCCCAGCTCAGCGCGTCGGCGATGACGGACGCGTCTCGGCCCAGCACCTCGCCGGCGATGCGTTCGACCCGCCTGGCCATTTCGGTGGCGGCGCGGCGCGAGAATGTCATAAGCAGAATGCGTCTGGGATCAGCGCCCCTGACGATCAGATGCGCGACCCGGTGGGCGAGCGTGTTGGTCTTGCCGGAGCCGGCGCCGGCGATCACCAGCAGCGGCCCGGCGACCTGGCCGTCGCCATGTTCGACGGCGAGCCGCTGCTCGGCGTTGAGCTTCGCCAGATAGGCGGGCTGCAAGGACGAATCATTGATGGCNTGATGGCGATGGTCATCGCCTATCAAGCATCGTTTCCGCTTTGTTCGCAACGGGCCGAAGTCGCCCCTATCGCCGTGGCGCGACACCCGTTGCCGCCGACTGGCGCCGCAAGGTGGCGCGTTCGTCGCCAGGCACCGGCAACGGATCGAAATTGTCGGGCACGTCCTTGATGATCTCCTTGGCTATGCGATAGGTCGCGTAAGCGAAAAGGCCGGTAATGAGCAGACGGATCATGGCGCGATCTCCTTTGGGCAACCAACCTCAGAGCCGCCGTTTGGTTCCAGCCGACGCGGCGTCGTTTGCGAGCGTGCAACCAAAGCCGAACCACCTCGTTGCCTTATGAAGGAGAGGGCAGACCTAGGAGGTCGCCATGAAGACGCTTCTGATTCTGTTGGCCGCCAGCTTGGCGCTCGCCGCCTGCGACGGCGACATCCAGCCAACCAAAGCCCCGGTGCTCGACCAAACCCCGCAGACGGATTCGGCGCCAAAGCCGGCGGCCAGCGGCGATCAGCCGGCGCAATGATCGTTTTAGCGGGACGATAAGGCTGAGGTAGCCTTCGGGAGAAGAAGGCCGGCGCCGCTTGGGAGGTGAGCTGATAGCGCCGGCCAGGCGGATATCAGGTCCGCCGCAACAACCGAAGATAGCTGAGTCTCTCGCCTGCGTCATGAGGTGGCAGTTTTCGTGCCGGTTCTGCTCGTGCCGTCTGCGCAAAACCAGCAGAAACGGCCGCAAATCCCGCAAGGCCGCGGAAAGAATCCGACCTCAGGCAATGGCCTTGCGCAGCACCGGGCCGCCGGCAATCCCGGCGTCCAGCTGGCACTGCGTCAGCGCCGCCTCGGCCATTATCCACTGCTTGAACAGTTCCACCTTGCGCGTGTAGGGCGCGGTGACCGGGCAGACGAAATACCAGCCGGCGGTGTTGGGGTGATGCACGGCAAACGGCGCCACCAGTCTCTCTGCGCGGATCTCGCTCGCCATATAGGCGCGGTTGGCGACTGCAAAGCCCATGCCGGCATTGGCCGCTTCATAGGACATCATGCAGGAATCGAAATAGATGCTCTTGGTCTCGCCGAGCACGGAACTCGCGCCGGCAAAACCCAGCCACGACTGCCAGTTCTGCGTGCAGGTGTCGGAATGCAGCAGCGTGAAATGCCTGAGGTCGTCGGGCGTCACCTTTGACGGCGGCCTATCGCCGAGAACCTCGTGGAACAGCTTCCTGCTGCACACCGGCGTCAAATCCTCCTTGAACAGCAGGTCCGCCTTGAGGTCGGGAAAGCTGCCGTCGCCATAGCGGATCTCAAGGTCGAACTCGGAGGTGGCGAACTCATTGGTGGCGTAGGAGGTCGAGACGCGCATCTCGATTTCGGGATATTGCCGCTGGAACAGCGGCAGGCGGGCAAACAGCCAGCGCGCCGCGAACGTCGGCAGCACCGAAATCTTCAGCACATGCGCCTGCGACTGTCCGGTCGCCTCCATGCTGGCCGCCACGATGCGCTCCAGCGCCTCGCGAACGCGCGACACATAGGTCTCGCCTTCGGGTGTCAGCGACACCGCATTGCCACCGCGCTGGAAGATCTTGAAGCGCAGCTGGTCCTCGAGGCTTTTAACGCGCTGGCTGACGGCGGAGGCAGTAATAAACTGCTCTTCGCCGGCGCGCGTGAAGTTACGGTGCCGGGCGGCACTTTCGACAATCTTCAGCGAATTGAGGTTGACCTGACTGAGCAGACGCACGCGTTTCGACCTTAAGCTGGGCTTACACTAGCACCAGCATTCCTAATTTTACAGGGGTGGGGAAATTAATCGACAGTTTACCAAGTGATGCCCCCATCCTGGAGAAGTAGAATGAACGCCCATACCATACCTGAACTGCGCTACGCGATGAGCCGAGAAGCCATTATCGGCCATGAGACGGCCTGGAAAGTGTCGGGTTTCGGCGTTGCGCAGTATCTGCATGGCTACGACCCGGCGCTGCTGGCGGCGATCGAAGAGGCGGCGTTGAAGCTCAAGGCCAGCCACGCCGTGCACAAGCACCTCGACCTTACCTTCATCACCGGCGCCGACCGTTTTATCCCGGAGATCAAGGAGTTGCTGCATGACAAGCTGCGCCTGGAACGTCTGTCCGACATGATGGGCACCAAGCTCGAGCCCTATCCGCTGTCGATCGTCGGCTCGACCGTCACTTTCATGAATCCCAAGGACGGCGCCGTCGATTGGCATTGCGACGGTGTCCCGGTCACCGAACTCATTCCGCTGTCGATCAGCAATCCGCTGGTCGGCGGCCATCTCGAAATCTACTGCGACGATTCCGAGACCGGCCGCGCCATCCTTGAATCCGGCCGCGAGATTCCGCGCAACCAGGTCATGCGCATCGACCACAAGATGAACTACGCCACGCTCGGCCAGTTTCTCGGCGTCCTGCACCGCACCGCGCCGATCCAGCTCGGCTCGCGCGTCACGCTGGTCCTCAACCAGCGCTCGGTGGCCAAGCCTTATGTCGACGACAATCGCATGTTCTATCTCGCAGCCGACAATGATCAAGATCGCGAATGGGTCAACGAGCTCGCCGAAGACGTCTGGACGAACCAGCTGCCGGCCTATCGCCGCTTCGAGGAAGAACGTCCGGTTACGGCGGCGGCCGATGCGCCGGTCCCGGGCGGGTGAAGGGAATCCTGGTAGCCAGAGCATAGAAGTGGACGCCGGTTTGGCCGTCGGTAACATCATGGTCGGCGATAATGACAAGGCACCGTCTCGGCGATTCCGGGATGGATCGGGCTCGCCATCGGCCCTGGTCTTCGCCGCCGGCGCGGTCGCCCTGTGGTCGACCAACGCGCTGGTCGGCAAATCGCTGCTGGCCAGCCATCCGGTGTCGCTGGTGCAGTTGCTGCAATTTTGTGGAGCGGCTCTGGTGTTCGCCGTCATCCATCTGGCGAGCCGGAAGAGGGGCCTGCAAGACGCAGCCTTTTCCAAGGGTGCTGACGGCACCCTGGCGCCGGTCGCGGTCGGCTTTATTGGCCTGGTCGGCACCATGGTGCTGCAATACATCGCCTTTGCGTCCATGCCGGTGATCGAGGCCAATCTCGTCGCCTACACCTGGCCGCTGATGGTCGCGGCGGCGGTCATCGTGCTGGGCAAGCGGCAACGCCCCGTGCTGCTGGGTTTGACTGCCGTGCTCGGCTTTGTCGGCGTGGCGCTGGTGATCTCGGGTGGCCGCGGCCAGCCTTTTCTCCAGGGCAGCATCGTCGGCTATCTCGCTGCCTTCGGCTCGGCGCTGTGCATGGCCTTCTATTCGATTGCGGTCGCCCGCCTGGCCACACCGTCGGAGCGTTTGCTTTTGCCTTCGGCATTGGTCGGCGTCGGCCTGACCTTTCTGTGGTGTATTCACGACGGCGCAGCCTGGCCATCCAGTGAGCACCTCCTGCTTGGCCTCTATCTCGGTGCCGGTCCGATGGGGCTGGGATATTATTTCTGGTCGCGCGCCTTGAAGCTTGAAGGCGGCGGCAAGGTTGCGGTCATCGCCTATCTGACCCCGATCGCATCGACGCTGCTGCTGACACTTTCGGGCGAAAGGCTGACGCTGACCGCGATAGCCGGTGCGGTCCTCGTCATCGGCAGCTGTATTGCGGTGGGCATAGAACGCTCGGAGGCTGAACATGCTTGACGACGATGAACGCCTCGCCAGACAGGAAGCATTCTGGCTGCTCAAGGAGTTCGGCGCCGAGGCGCCGCTCTACGCCGCCATGAAGGCCGAAAAAGCGATAGAGCAAAAAGATTTCGGCCGGTGCGCCCGCTGGAAGCGCATTCTGGACATACTGGCCGACTCTAAACCTGCGGCGTCCGTGCAGTTGAAATCTGCTGGCGCGAAGTCGGCCGTTTCCAAGTATTAGATTTTCTAATTTGCAACGTTGCAACCTGTTGTGGAAACATCCTCCTGTTCCGATTCTTGATCGTTTATTGAGACTTTAGCGACCCGTTGGGGGGTGCAGCTAGGTCGATACATCAAGAGAAGTCTTAAAAAAAGCCGGCAACTTCATGACCGGCGGGAGAAACAGAATTGCACACCATCGACAGCAAGACCGCTATTGAACTGACTGCTGACATCGTCTCGGCCTATGTCGGCAACAATCCTCTCCCTGCGTCTGGCCTGCCGGATCTGATCGCCAGCGTCAGCGCATCGGTGCGCAAGCTGGGCAGCATTGCCGCCGTGGAAAGCCCCGCGCTGAACCCCGCTGTCAATCCGAAGCGGTCGGTGTTTCCCGATCACATCGTCTGTCTTGAGGACGGCAAGAAATTCAAGTCGCTGAAGCGCCACCTGATGACCGACCATGGTCTGAGCCCGGAGGAATATCGTGGCAAATGGGGCTTGCCGTCGGACTATCCGATGGTGGCGCCGAACTACTCCGCGACCCGTTCGGCACTGGCCAAGTCCTCGGGCCTCGGCCGCAAGCCGGCCGTTCCGGCCGCCGCGGCCAAGGTGACGAAGCGCAAACCCAAAGCCTGAACCAGGCAGCCTCTTAAAGTCGGTCTGCAGTTAGCAGTGATGGACGGCGCGCTTTGGGCGCGCCGTCTTCATGCCTTATGCCCCCGCCAGCGCCCAGGCCCTTGCGAAGCGCCGCCCTCCCGTGCAAAAGCCCCGGCATGCTTATCATCAACGATCTTTCGCTCCGCATGGCCGGACGCTTGCTTCTCGATCATGCCTCGCTGACCTTGCCGGCCGGCACCAAGGCCGGCCTCGTCGGCCGCAACGGCACCGGCAAGACGACGCTGTTCAAGGCCATCACCGGCGACTTTCCCTCCGAGACCGGCTCGATAAGCCTGCCCAAGAACACCCGCATCGGCCAGGTGGCGCAGGAAGCGCCCGGCACCGAGGAGCCGCTGATCGAGATCGTGCTCAAGGCCGACCTCGAGCGCACCGCATTGCTCGAGGAGGAAAAGACCGCCACCGACGCGCACCGCATTGCCGACATCCATATGCGGCTGGCGGATATCGATGCGCATTCGGCGGAATCTCGCGCGGCCACCATCCTCGCTGGCCTTGGCTTCGACGACGCCGCGCAGCGCCGCCCGGCCTCGTCCTTCTCCGGCGGCTGGCGCATGCGTGTGGCGCTCGCCGCGGTGCTGTTTGCCGAGCCCGACCTTCTGCTGCTCGACGAGCCGACCAACTATCTCGATCTCGAAGGCACGCTTTGGTTGGAAAACTACGTGTCGAAATATCCGCACACGGTGCTTCTGATCTCGCACGATCGCGACCTGCTCAACCGCGCCGTCAATTCCATCGTTCATCTCGACCAGAAGAAGCTGACCTTCTGGCGCGGCGGCTACGACCAGTTCGAGCGCCAGTACACCGAGCAGAAGGAGTTGCAGGAGAAGGGCCGTGTCAAGCAGGAAGCCGCGCGCAAACACATGGAGTCCTTCGTCGAACGCTTCCGCGCCAAGGCTTCGAAGGCGAGACAGGCGCAGTCGCGCATCAAGGCGCTGGAGAAGATGAAGCCGATCGCGGCGATCGTGAACGACACGGTGCGGCCGTTCTCTTTCCCGGAGCCGGTGAAAACGGTGGCGTCGCCGATCGTGGCGCTGAACAACGTCAATGTCGGCTACACCGAGGGCCAGCCGATCCTCAAGAAGATGACGTTGCGCATCGATGCCGACGATCGCATCGCGCTGCTCGGCGCCAACGGCAACGGCAAGTCGACCTTCGCCAAGCTTCTCTCGGGCAGGCTGAAGCAGGAAACCGGCACCATGACGGTGGCGCCGGGCCTGAAGGTGGCGATCTTCGCGCAGCATCAGCTCGACGATCTCAGGCCGGAGGAAAACGCCTACGAGCATGTCCGCCGGCTGATGCCGGAAGCGCCGGAATCCAAGGTGCGCGGCCGCGTCGCCCAGTTCGGCCTCACCACCGAGAAGATGAACACCGCCGCCAAGGATCTGTCGGGCGGCGAGAAGGCGCGCCTGCTCATGGGCCTGTCGGCCTTCGAAGGCCCGAACCTCTTCATCCTCGACGAACCCACCAACCATCTCGACATCGACAGCCGCGAGTCCTTGATCCATGCGCTGAACGAGTTTCCCGGCGCCGTCATCCTGATCTCGCATGACCGCCATCTGCTGGAAGCGACCGCCGACCGGCTGTGGCTGGTCAAGGATGGTGCGGTCAACCCGTATGACGGCGACCTTGAGGACTACAAGACGCTCGTCACCGGCGTGTCCGGCGATCGACGCGGCAAGCGCGAGGCCGAGAAGGCATCCAAGGCCGATCGCCGCCGCGATGCCGCGGCGCGCCGCGCCGCCTTCGAGCCGCTGGCCAAGGAAATCCGCGCCACCGAAGCGCTGATGGACCGCATCCGCAAGCGCATCGACCTGATCGAGGACGAACTCGCCAATCCGGCCGTCTATGAGAAGGATCCATCGACGGCGACCCGGCTGGCCAAGGAGCGCTCGCAGTTGGCACAGCAGTTGGCTGGCCACGAGGAAAAGTGGCTGACCATGTCGGCCGAGTACGAGGAAGGCACGGCGGAGTGATTTACCCTCCCCCTTGTGGGGAGGGTCGATCCGCGAAGCGGAGCGGGGCGGGGGTCTGCGCCGCACCCCACCCCGGCGCTGCGCGCCGACCCTCCCCATCAAGGGGAGGGTAAGATCTGGCCCTACACGCCGCCCGCGAAACCCGCTAAAAACGCCCCATGAACCAGCACGCCAAGCTCAGAATCGGCCACTCCGCCTGTCCGCATGATTGCCCTTCGACCTGCGCGCTCGAGGTCGAACTGCTCGATGGCAACCGCATCGGCCGTGTCCATGGCGCCAAGTCCAATACGTATACGGCTGGTGTGGTCTGCGCCAAGGTCGCGCGCTATGCCGATCGTGTCCATCATCCGGACCGACTGCTGAAGCCGCTTGTTCGCGCCGGCGCCAAGGGCGACGGCATCTGGAAAGAATCCAGCTGGGAAGCGGCACTCGACCTCGTCGCCGAGAGATTCATCGCGGCCGAGGAAAAATACGGCTCCGAGACCGTCTGGCCTTATTACTATGCCGGCACGATGGGGCTGGTGCAGCGCGACGGCATCGACCGGCTGCGCCATGCAAAAAAATACTCCGGCTTCTTCGGCTCGATCTGCACCAATCTGGCCTGGACCGGCTGGATGATGGGAGCGGGCGCCTTGCGCGGTCCCGATCCGCGGGAGATGGCGAAGTCCGACTGCGTGGTGATCTGGGGCACCAATGCCGTGGTCACGCAGGTCAATGTCATGACCCACGCCATCAAGGCGCGGAAGGAGCGTGGCGCCAGGATCGTCGTTATCGACGTCTACGAGAACGCGACGATGAAGCAGGCCGATATGGGCCTTGTGCTGAAGCCCGGCACCGATGGCGCGCTGGCCTGCGCGGTCATGCATGTGCTGTTCAGGGAAGGCATGGCCGACCGCGCCTATCTCGAAAGATACACCGACGATCCGAAGGGGCTGGAAGCGCACCTGGAGACGCGCACGCCGGAATGGGCTTCCGCCATCACCGGTCTTGCCGTCACCGAGATCGAGGCTTTCGCACGCCTCGTCGGCAAGACGAAGAAAACCTATTTCCGCCTCGGCTATGGCTTTGCCCGCCAGCGCAACGGCGCGGTCAACATGCACGCGGCATCCTGCATCGCCGCCGTCACCGGCGCCTGGCAATATGAGGGTGGCGGCGCCTTCCATTCCAATTCCGGCATCTTCAAGCTCAACCAGGATGTGCTGGAAGGCACCGCGATGCGCGATCCCAATATTCGCCATCTCGACCAGTCGCGCATCGGTCCGGTGCTGACCGGCGCAGCGGACGCGCTTTACGGTGGCCCGCCGGTGACGGCGATGCTGATCCAGAACACCAACCCGGTGAATGTCGCACCCGAGCAGCGGCTGGTGAAACAGGGTTTCCTGCGCGACGACTTGTTCACCTGCGTGCACGAACAGTTCATGACCGACACGGCAAAGCTTGCCGATGTCGTGCTGCCGGCAACGATGTTCCTCGAGCATGACGACGTCTACAAAGGCGGCGGCAACCAGCACATCACGCTTGGGCCGAAACTGATCGAACCGCCGGAAGGGCCGCGCACCAACCATTTCGTCATCGAGCAATTGGCGCAGCGTCTCGGCGTCGCCGACCGGCCGGGCTTTGGCCTGACCGAGCAGCAGCATATCGACATCATCCTCGGCAAGCGCGGGCTGGGCTCCTTCGCCAGCCTCAAGGAAGACAAATGGGTCGACCTGCAGCCGGATTTCGAGGCGGCGCATTTCATCGATGGTTTCGGCCATGCCGACAAGAAATTTCACTTCCGCGCCAACTGGAGCGGGCAGGCGGCGCCCAACCGGCCGCCGAAAAGCATGGGCCTGTTCGGGCCGGTGGCGGAGCTCCCGGAATTCCCCGACCATGTCGACCTGATCGAGGTCGCGGATGCGGAGCATCCGTTCCGGCTGACGACATCACCGGCGCGCAACTTCCTCAATTCGACCTTCTCGGAAACGCCGGTGTCGAAGGCCAAGGAAGGCCGGCCGGAATTGTTGTTGCATCCGGACGACGCTGCCGCGCTTGGCTTGGGCGACGGCGACCGTATCGAGGTCGGCAACCGGCGCGGCGAGGTGGTGCTGCACGCAAAGTTGTTCGAAGGCCTCAAGCGCGGCGTGGTGATCGCCGAGGGCATCTGGCCAAACAGCGCCCATGAGCGTGGCGAAGGCATCAATGTGCTCACCGGCGCCGATGCGCCGGCACCTTATGGCGGCGCTGCCTTTCACGACAACAAGGTCTGGCTGCGGCCGGCGGGCTAAAGCAATTCCAGGAAAAGTGTGAGCGGTTTTCCGTCCGGAATTGCGTAAAAGTGACTGGCTATCCCGGCAGAGGCACCGTCAGCCCCACCTTGACACGGTCCATGGCAACGAAGGTGCGGAATTTTCGGACATTCTTGCTGTCGAAGAACAGTCTGCGCGTCAGGGCCTCATAGGCCCCCATGTCGGCCGCGGTGATGACTAGGATGAAGTCGGCCTCGCCGGTGACGTAGTAGCATTGCTGCACTTCGGGCTCTGCCGAGAATTGCCGCTTGGCCGCGTCGATCAGGTCCGAGCGTTCGCTCTCCAGTTCGACCTCGACGAAAATGGTGATGGGCTGGCCGACCACAACGGGGTTGATGACAGCGACGTTGCCGGCAATGACGCCGGACTGTTCCATGCGCTTGATGCGCCGCTGCACCGCCGGCGCCGACAGGTTGACGGCTTCGCCGATCAGCCGCTGCGGCGTCGTGTTGTCCCGCTGCAGGATGGCAAGGATGGCGAGGTCGAAACTGTCGAGCGAAGGTGATCGAGGCAAAGCGCTATCCTGGCGAAACAAACTTGCATTTCGAAGCGCCAATAACAGCGCTATTTGCGCCTCGGCTGCAATATGATTTCGTCACACCTAAAGGAGGCCGCCCGTGTTCCTGCTCAACAGCAATGCCTTGCACCGCCGGCCGCTCGATCCGGTCGATGCCGAAACGCTGGGGAATGCCGGCGCCGATACGGTCGAGCGCTTTCTGGCCCATCGCGACAATCACCTGCCAACGCACTTGCATGCATTGCCGACGCTGGCCGGCGAACTCGGCCTCGGCGCCGTCCACATCAAGGATGAAGGCTTTCGCCTCGGTCTCGGCAGCTTCAAGGCGCTCGGCGGCGCCTATGCCGTTTTTCGACTGGTGCTGGAGGAGGGGAGCCGATCGCTTGGTCGGCCCGTTGACGTGGCCGATCTCAACCGGTTCGACGTCCGGGCGGTCGCTGCCGGGATGACGGTTGCCTGCGCCACCGACGGCAATCACGGCCGCTCGGTCGCGCAAGGTGCACAGTTGGTTGGCGCGAAAGCGGCAATCTTCGTTCACGCCGGCGTCAGCGAGGCGCGCATTGCAGCAATAGCCCGCTATGGCGCCGAGATGATCCGCGTCGACGGCAATTATGACGACTCGGTCAGGCAGGCCGCCGAGGTTTCAGCTGAGCAAGGCTGGACCGTGGTGTCCGACACCTCCTGGCCGGGCTACGAGCGCATCCCCGGTCTGGTCATGCAGGGCTATTCGACGATCGTGCGTGAAGCATTGGGCCAGTTGCCGCAGCCGCCGACCCATGTCTTCGTGCAGGCCGGTGTCGGCGGCATTGCCGCCGCCCTGGCCGGCCATCTCGCCATCGTGCTCGGTCACGCCAGGCCGACCTTCATCGTCGTCGAGCCGGCCCGCGCCGCCTGCGTTGTCGCAGCCGCCCGGGTGGGCCACGTGGTCAAGGTCGCACACGATCAGCCGACGGTGATGGCGATGCTCGAATGCTACGAGGCCTCGCAAGTTGCCTGGCGCGTTCTGGCGCGGGTTGCCGATGCCTTCATGACGGTGGATGAGGAGGAGGCGGTCGCGGTGATGCGGCGGCTGGCACGGCCGGCTGGCAATGATCCAGTGATCGTCGCCGGCGAAAGCGGCGGCGTCGGTCTGGCCGGGCTGATCCGGGCGGTGGCCGACCACAAGGCCGCGCTCGGGCTCGACGACAAATCCCGCGTGCTGCTGATCAACACCGAAGGCGCCACAGACCCGCATCGCTATACCGAGCTGGTCGGGCAGAGCCCCGCCGATGTGCTGGCCGGCAAGCTGAAGGCCGAGGCATAGCCATGATCGGGATCGATGCACAGCGTCTGCTTGGCCGCATCCGGGAACTCGGCGCCGTTGGCCGCGACAGTGAGGATAGGCTGATCCGGCTCGCCGTCTCCGACACAGACAGACAGGGCCGTGACCTCTTTGTCGGCTGGCTCGGGCAGGCCAGGCTGGAAGTCGCCATCGACCGGGTCGGCAATATTTTCGGCATCTGGCAATGCCCCGACAATGCCGGGCAGGCGCCACTGCTCATCGGTTCGCATATCGACACCGTCATCGATGCCGGCATCTATGATGGCTGCTACGGCGTGCTGGCCGGGCTGGAGGTGATCGAGACGCTGCAGGCTTCGGGCTTTTCGCCGTCACGCCCGGTCGCGGTCGCCGCTTTCACCAATGAGGAAGGTGTGCGCTACACGCCTGATATGATGGGCTCGCTATGCCATGCCGGTGGCGTCAGCGCCGAGGCCGTGCTGGCCGCCATCGGCACGGATGGCAGCGTGCTCGGCCAGGAGCTCGCCCGCATCGGCTATGCCGGCGACCGCGAACCCGGCTTCCTCAAGCCGCATGCCTATCTCGAACTTCATATCGAGCAGGGGCCGGTGCTGGAGCGTGAAGGCGTGCCGATCGGCGCGGTCGAGAATCTGCAAGGCATTTCCTGGCAGCGCATCACCATCGACGGCGCCGCCAACCATGCCGGCACCACGCCGATGTCGATGCGCAGCGACGCCGGCCACGCCGCCGCCCGCATCATCACCTTCCTGCACGACCGGGCGAAAGCTTCAAATGGGCCAACCGTGGTCACTGTAGGCACGATGCGCTTCGAACCCAATGCCATCAACGTCATTCCCTCGCGCGCTATCTTCACCGTCGATCTGCGCGATCCCGACGAACAGCGCCTGCAGGCGCATGAGGCGGCCCTTGCGGCTTATCTCGAGGAGCTTGCTGCAGCCGAGAGCCTGTCGATTTCGGCAGAGCAACTGGCCCGTTTCGAACCGGTGCTGTTCGACATCGGCATCGTCGAGCGGATCGAGGCGGCCGCGAAGAACCGCGGTCTCGGCGTCAGGCGCATGACATCGGGCGCCGGCCATGACGCGCAGATGATGGCCCGCCTCGCGCCGGCGGCAATGATCTTCGTGCCGAGCGCCGGTGGCATCAGCCACAATCCGCGCGAACACACTGAAGATGCCGAGCTTGTCGCCGGCGCCAACATCCTGCTTGATGTCGCCAGTGAGCTTGCAAAATAGGTCGGGGAGAAAATGGCTGAGCTCGATCGTGATGTGCTGAAGCAGGAAATGACCGGCTGGCGGCGCGATTTGCACGCGCACCCCGAGTTCGGCTTTGAGGAAAAGCGCACCGCTGCCTTTGTCGCCGCGAAGCTGCGCGAATTCGGGCTGGACGATGTTGCAGAGGGGGTCGGCGGCACCGGCGTCGTTGGCACATTGAAGCGCGGCAGCGGCAACCGGGCGATTGCGCTCAGGGCCGACATGGATGCGCTGCGCATCACCGAGCAGTCCGCGACCACCCATCGCTCGCAGAACCCCGGCATCATGCATGCCTGCGGCCATGACGGCCACACCACCATGCTGCTCGGCGCGGCAAAGCTGCTCGCCGCCGAGGGCGGTTTCGACGGCACCGTGCGTTTCATCTTCCAGCCCGCCGAGGAATGGGGCAGGGGGGCGCTGGCGATGCTGGACGACGGGCTGCTGCGGCGCTTTCCCTTCGACGAGATCTTTGGCCTGCACAACATGCCTGGCCTGCCCGTCGGGCATTTCGAGACCCGTGCCGGCCCGTTCATGTCGGCGGAGGACAATTTCGAGATCGTGCTCAAGGGGATCGGCGGCCATGCGGCGCGGCCACATTCGGGCAATGAAACACTGGTCGCCGCCTGCGCGCTGGTCACCAATCTGCAAACCATCGTCTCGCGCCGGCTGAGTCCCGCCGACATTTCGGTGGTTTCGGTGACCGAGCTGATCACCGACGGCACCCGCAACGCATTGCCCGGCCTCGCCTGCATCCTCGGTGACGCCCGCAGTTTTCGTCCCGAGGTCAGCGCCGAGATCGAGCGCCAGATGCGGGTCATCGCGGCAGGCACCGCCGCTGCCTACAATGTCACCGCCGACGTGACCTATAGCAGGGAATTCGTGCCGCTGCAGAACGATGCCGACCTGGTGGACGCGGCCTTTGTCGCCGCAAGGCGCGTGCTGGCCTATGGCGCCGCCAGCATCGCGGCGGAGCCGATGACCGCCTCGGAGGATTTCGCCCGCTTCCTCGATCACGTACCGGGCTGCTTCGTCTTTCTCGGCAATGGCGAGACCTCGCCGCCGCTGCACAATTCCAGCTACGACTTCAACGATGACGGGCTGTTGCACGGCACGAATTTCCACGCCGCGATCGTCAGGCAAAGGCTGGGCGGCGCGATCGTGAAGTGACGCCTGATCGCCTTCGCAACTGGCCCAAGCGGCACTGCTATCGCCAGCCAGCTGCCGGGTTTAGGGAGATTGCCTGTTGCCGGAGATCGCACGCCGATGACCAGGGTTTCGCTTCTGGGAATACCGCATGACGAGAACTCGTCCTATCTCAAGGGCGCGGCCGCAGCGCCGGCCCTGATCCGGCGGGAACTCAAAAGCGACGCGCACAGCTCGTGGAGCGAAACCGGCTTCGATGTGGCGGACAGTTTCGTCGACCACGGCGACATCGACTTTTCAGGCGCCGGCGGTCCATGGGAGCGGATCGAGGCCGAGGTCGGCCGCGCGCTGGATGCCGGCCACCCGTTGATCAGCCTCGGTGGCGATCATGCCATCGCCTGGCCGGTGCTGCGTGCCGTGCGCCGCCGCCATGCCAGGCTAACGATCGTCCAGATCGACGCCCATCCCGACATCTACGATGCCTATCAGGGCAACAGGCGGTCCCACACCTCGTCCTTCGCGCGCATCCTGGAGGAGGGGCTGGCCGACCGGCTGATCCAGATCGGCTCGCGCACCCTCAATGATGAGCTTCGTGACCAGCTCAAGCGCTTCGGCGTCGAAATGATCGAGGCGCGGCATTTCAGCGAGGATCTGCAGCTCGATCTCAAGACGCCGGTCTATCTCTCGGTCGATCTCGACGGCCTCGACCCGGCTTGTGCGCCCGGCGTGTCGCACCGCGAGCCCGGTGGTCTTACAACCCGGCAAGTGATCAACCTGATCCAGCGGATCGACCAGCCCATCGTCGGCGCCGATGTCGTCGAATACAATGCAAGCCAGGACGTCTCCAATCTCACCGCGCTGGTTGCCGCCAAGCTGGTCAAGGAGATCGCCGGCATGATGCTCAAGACGCATGGCGCCGACTGAATCAATCTGGCAGGGCGGCATGGTAGATCATTGTTGCGACTCGCATTTCCAGTGAAAGCCGCCATGCAGCATCCATTGAAAATAGCCATAGCCGGTGCGCTCGGCCGCATGGGCAGGGAGATGGCGCTGGCCGTCGAGACCGATCCCAGGCTGGCGCTCGTCGCCCGCTTTCACAGGCCGGGCAGCGCCGGCGAGGGGCTGGTCGAGCGCGACGAAGCACTGGCGCTTGCGGACGTCGTCATCGATTTCACCACGCCTGCGGCCTCCATCGAATTGGCGAAGACTTGCGCGGCCCGCGGCGGCCCGGCGCTGGTCATCGGCTCGACCGGCTTCGAACCTGCCGATCTCGCCGCCATCGCTGCTGCTTCGAAGTCCGTCGCCATCGTTCGCTCAGGCAGCTACTCGCTGGGGCTCAACATGCTGGCTGGGCTGGTCGAACAGGCGGCGCGAGCACTTGGTCCCGCCACCGACATCGAGATCCTGGAAGCGCATCACCGCATGAAGGTCGACGCACCGTCGGGCACGGCGCTGATGCTGGGCGAGGCGGCCGCTCGCGGACATGGCGTCAGGCTGGACGATGTGGCGAAACGCATCCGCGACGGCGTTACAGGTCCACGCCCTGCCGGCGAGATCGGCTTTGCCGTGCTGCGCGGCGGCAGCATCGTCGGCGAGCACAGCGTGAGCTTCCTCGGTGAGGGCGAAACGCTTACGCTCTCGCATTCAGCCGGCGACCGCTCGATGTTCGCGCGCGGCGCCATTGCGGCAGCACGCTGGGTCTCTGGCCGGCCGCCCGGCGAATACGACATGCGCGACGTACTGGGGTTCACGGCCTTTTGAGATGCAATGGTAACGCAACGAGGGCGTTGCGAGGTCGGAACCGCCTAGAGAATAGAATATAGCACAACTACGCCATTTCGCGCCTTCCCAAACCGAACCGAACGGTTCGGTTCGCACATTTTTGTGATTGGCAATGGCAGCAACGCACACCCATTTCGGGGTGGTCCGAGCGACGCGAATTCCTCCCAAGGCACGCCACTTGACGGACAGAACTGAAAAATCTGGATTACCTGAAATGACCAAGATCGCACTTACCGCTGCTGCCATCCTCCTTGCCACCGGCACCGCTTTCGCAGGCAGCGACCACTACGGCTCCGACGGCGTCAACCAGCCTGCTGTGACAGCGCCCGCCGGCAACATCGATCACAGTTATACCGCCTCGATCCGCAAGCCGGCCAGCCTCGGCGATTTCACGATCAAGGGCGACTCGAACCAGCCGGAATCCGGCCAGGGCATATGGGGTCGTTGATTTTCTGAGAAATCGACGACCACAAAGAGCGGTGGGCCTGGCCCACCGCTCTTGGTTTTATGCAATCGACTCGGGCCGCAAAGATCTTGAATCAATCCGCCAGCAGCGGGTCCTATCTCCTTGTTTGACCGTGGTCTTTTCAAAACACGGTTTGCGGCTGTCACCTGCGGCTAGCCCGTTAGGCAGCTTGGTCTAGCTTATATCCTTCGGCTTGATGCAATGCGTCAACCGGGCCGCGCCGAAGCCGAGATCCGCCCAATCGCCGTCGATGACAAAGCGGGCAAGGGCGCCGGTCGGGAGTTTCTCTTCAAGTTTCCTTAGAGCAGCCACACCCGATCGCGGACCGGCGAGCCGGCGGGCAAAGTCCTCCAGGCCGGGATTATGGCCGAGCACCAGGAGACAGCTAGCCGATGCGACTGCCTGCTGCACCTCGGCCAGAATGTCGCCAGCCGTGGCTTCGAAAAGCGCCTCGGCGAACTCCACCGTTACGCTCGCCGAAAGTTCCGCCGAGACCAGCCGCCATGTCTCGCGCGTGCGCAGCGCCGGCGACACCAGCGCCAGGTCAGGCAGCCAACTGCGCCGGGCCAGTTCGCGCCCCATCAGCGGCGCCGTCTTCAGCCCGCGCGGCCCGAGCGGCCGGTCGAAATCAGCAAGCGCCGGGTCGTCCCAGCTCGACTTGGCGTGGCGCAGCAGGAGCAATTGTCTCGGTGTCGCCAATGTCGGCCTACGGCGTGATCCGCGCCAGATGTTCGAGATCGCGTTCTTCGCGCAGCGGGTCGGGCGCCATCACCACGGAAGTTCCGTTTTCGGCATCGTCGGCGAAATGTGCCAGCACGGTGCGACCGCCTTCCATGTGCGCCTTGCCGTCAGCGACCAGCCCGAGCGCCAGCGCATAAAGCCGGTGCTCGGCCTTCAGCACTCTGGCGGCCAGCGTGTCTTCGTTGTCGCCGACCATCACCGGCACCGCTGCCTGCGCGATGATCGGGCCGTCATCCATCTCTGATGTGACGAAATGCACCGTGCAGCCATGAATGCGAATGCCGGCGCGCAGGGCGCGCGCATGCGTATCGAGCCCTTTGAAGGCCGGCAGCAGGGCAGGGTGGATGTTGAGCATGCGCCCTTGCCACTTCTCGACCAGGCCGCGGGAGAGAATGCGCAGATAGCCGGCCAGCGCCACGATCTCGGCGTTGAACGCAATCAGCGCGGCGTCGATCGCCGCATCATGGGCTTCCTTGCTGGCATGGTCGGCGCGCACGATGACCTTGGTCGGGATACCGCGCGCGGCCGCGATGCCGAGGCCGGCGGCGTTGGCCCGGTCGGAAATGACGCCAACGATCTCGGCGGGATAGGCCGGGTCGCTCGCCGCCGCGATCAGCGCCGTCATGTTCGAGCCGCGTCCCGAGATCAGAACAACCGTGCGTTTCCTGCTCATAGGCCGATCGAGCCCCGATAGATGACGCCGGCGTCGCGGCGCGGAACGATGCGGCCGATCGGCGTCACAGTCTCGCCGGCCTCCTGCAGCACGGCTGCGACCTGTGCCGCCTGGCCGGAGGCGACGACGAGGATCATGCCGATGCCGCAGTTGAAGGTGCGCATCATCTCCTCCGGCGCCACGCCGCCAGTCTTCGCCAGCCAGGAAAACACCGGCGGCACATCGATGGCATTGAGATCGAGTTCTGCGGAAAAGTCCTTGGGCAGGACGCGCGGAATGTTTTCGGGAAAGCCGCCGCCGGTGATATGGGCCAGTGCCTTGATGCCATGCGTGTTGCGGATGGCCTTGAGGACCGACTTCACATAGATGCGGGTCGGCTCGAGCAGCGCCTCGGCCAGCGTCGCTTCGTCGTTGAACGGCGCCGGATCGCTCCAGGCAAGCCCGCTGACGGCAACGATACGGCGCACCAGTGAAAAGCCATTCGAATGCAGGCCCGAGGAAGCCAGCCCAAGCAGCACGTCGCCTTCGACAATATCGTCGGTCGGCAGCAACTGGCCGCGTTCGGCCGCACCGACGGCGAAGCCGGCAAGGTCGTAATCCTTGTCGTTATACATGCCGGGCATTTCAGCGGTCTCGCCGCCGATCAGCGCGCAGCCGGCCTGTCGGCAGCCGATTGCTATGCCGCCGACGATTGCCGTCCCCTGGTCGGGGTCGAGCTTGCCGGTGGCGAAATAGTCGAGGAAGAACAGTGGCTCGGCGCCCTGCACGACGATGTCGTTGACGCACATGGCGACGAGGTCGATGCCGATCGTGTCGTGCTTGCCGGCATCGATGGCGATCTTCAGCTTGGTGCCGACGCCGTCATTGGCGGCAACCAGCACCGGATCCGTGAAACCCGCCGCCTTGAGGTCGAACAGGCCGCCAAAACCGCCGATCTCGCCATCGGCGCCCGGCCGGCGCGTCGCGCGCACCAGCGGCTTGATCTTCTCGACCATGAGGTTGCCGGCATCGATGTCGACGCCCGCCTCGGCATAGGTGAGCCCGTTCTTGCGCTTGGCCCGGTCGCCCTTGCTCATCGTCGGCGCATCCCTGTTTCCCTCGGCGGCTCTTCGCATGAATGGTTTCGGGGGGCAAGGATGACGACAGGATACCGGGCTTTTGCCCAAGATAAATACGTGGACAGTCGCCCCTTCACCGCTGGTCCTTGCAGCCACAATCCATCTCCATCATCTATCTGCAGAACAAGCATGGCGGGACATGCCTTTGACCATTCCCAACCTCATCACCATCCTGCGCTTCGTGCTGGTTCCGGCCGTCGTACTGGCGATGCTGAATATGCGCTGGGACTGGGCCTTTGCCGGCTTTCTCGTCGCCGGCATTTCCGACGGCGTTGACGGCTTCATCGCCCGCCGTTTCAACCAGCATTCGAAACTCGGCGCCTATCTCGATCCAATGGCCGACAAGGTGCTTCTGGTCTCGGTGTTCGTGGTCATGGGCTTCATCGGGCAATTGCCGCTGTGGCTGGTGGTGACCATGGTGTCACGCGATGCGCTGATCATCTGCGCCGTGCTTTTGTCCACGGTCATGGCGCATCCGGTCGAGATGAAGCCGCTCTATGTGTCGAAGGCCAACACCGCCGCCCAGATCGTGCTGGCGCCGTGGTGCTGGGCGAACTTGCCCTTGGCCTCCACCTCGACCCGCTCAGGCCTGCGCTCATATTGCTGTCCGGGGTCTTGACCGTGGCTTCGGCCGCGGCCTATCTCGTGGCTTGGCTGAGGCATATGA
Organism: Mesorhizobium sp. L2C066B000; assembly: GCF_000502335.1. Lineage (NCBI taxonomy): Bacteria > Pseudomonadati > Pseudomonadota > Alphaproteobacteria > Hyphomicrobiales > Phyllobacteriaceae > Mesorhizobium > Mesorhizobium sp. L2C066B000. The sequence goes on along the minus strand of NZ_AYWZ01000008.1, from coordinate 220,203 downwards.
GCGGCTATGGCGAAGGCTCCACCCCGGGTAGTTGACAAGAATGCCGCGACTGCCGCGCTGGCAGAGGCGGCTGCGTCCCTGGCGTTTCGCCGCCAGATTTTCTTCTGGCTGGGCACGGCAATCTTCCTGGCGCTGTTCCTCTACATTTTTTCCAGCATCCTGTTGCCGTTCGTTGCCGGCATGGTGCTGGCCTATTTTCTCGACCCGGTCGCCGACCGGCTGCAACGCCTCGGCCTCTCCCGGCTGATGGCGACGGTGGTCATCCTGATTGCCTTCATCGTCCTTTTGGTGCTGGCCTTCGTCATCCTGGTTCCGGTACTGGCCACGCAGATGGCCGATTTCGCCAGCAAGCTGCCGGAATATCTGACCCGGCTGCAGTCGCTGATCACCAGCTTCGATCCGAAATGGCTGGAGCAGAAATTCGGCGTCAATGCCAATGGCCTGCGCGACGGGCTGAATTCGCTGCTCACTTCCGGTTTCGGCCTGCTGAGCACCGTCTTCACCTCGATCTGGAGTTCCGGCGTTGCTCTGGTGTCGGTGGTCAGCCTGTTCGTGGTCACTCCGGTTGTCGCTTTCTACATGCTGCTCGACTGGGATCGCATGGTGGCGGTCGTCGACAGCTGGGTGCCGCGCGATTATGTCGGGACGGTCAGGGCGATCTCCAGGGACATCAACACCGCGACCGCCGGCTTCGTGCGCGGCCAGGGCACGCTGTGCCTGGTGCTCGGCGGCATGTATGCCACCGGCCTGACGCTGACCGGGCTGAATTTCGCCATCCTCATCGGCCTCTTCGCCGGGCTGATCTCGTTCATCCCTTATGTCGGCTCGCTGACCGGACTGGTCCTGGCCGTCGGCGTCGCCTTCGTCCAGTTCTGGCCGGACTGGACCATGATCGTTGCTGTCGCCGTGGTGTTCTTCATCGGCCAGTTCATCGAAGGCAACATCCTGCAGCCCAGATTGGTCGGAAAAAGCGTCGGCCTGCACCCGGTCTGGCTGATGTTTGCGCTGTTCGCTTTCGGCGCCCTGTTCGGCTTCGTCGGCCTTTTGATCGCCGTTCCTGCTTCGGCGGCGGTTGCCGTGCTGGTGCGGTTTGCCATTGCCCGCTATCTCGAATCGCCGCTCTACAAGGGACACTCCACCGAGCCCGTCCCGCCGCTGCCCGCCGCTCGCGGCGGCGGCCACCGGTCGCCGCGCGGCTGAACGTGACGGATCATAAGACCGAACCGCCGCGCCAACTGCCGCTCGACCTTGGCCACGGCACCGGCTACTCGCGCGACGAACTGGTGGTGTCGGCCACCAACCGCGAGGCGGCAGCCCTTGTCGATCGCTGGCCGGACTGGCCGTCGCCGGTGATCGTGCTCGCCGGCCCGGCCGGCTCAGGTAAGACACATCTGGGTTCGATCTGGCAGGCGCGGACCAACGCTGTGGCGGTTGATGCCCAGCGCATCGGCAATGCCATCACCGGGCTTGGCGGCAGGCCGGCGCTGATCGACGATGTCGACAAGACAGCCATCGACGAGGCGGGCCTGTTCCATCTCATCAATGAAGTGCGCGGCGCCGGGGCCACCTTGCTGTTGACGGCGCGGCGCTTCCCCGCCGCCTGGAGGGTGAGGTTGCCCGATCTTGCCTCGCGGCTGAAGGCGGCGGCAACCGTCGAGATCCATGAGCCGGACGATTTGCTTCTGGCCGGTGTCATAACCAAACTCTTCGCCGACCGCCAGGTCGAGGTCGAGCCGCATGTCGTGCAATATCTGGTGCGCCGCATCGAGCGCTCGCTGGCCACCGCCATGCGCGTGGTCGAGCGCCTCGACCGCACCGCGCTCGAGCGCAAGACGCCGATCACCAGGGCGCTCGCCGCCGAGATCGTCAGCGCCATGGATGAAGGGCAGGGCGAGTTCGAGGTTTAGGCAGTGGAAGGAGAAGACTCCGCTCCTGTCCCATTTCGAGAAGAAACCTCTGGCATCCATCTTGCAACACTGCGTTTGCCGGCTGACCCCGGTCCTGATCGCGTTCCTGATCGGGTTGTAGGCTCGCCGGGAGTGATGATTGGGGTTCTCGCCCGGCGAGCTTACCTTCAGATAGAATCGCCGCAAGGCCTACGATTGCGCGCCAGCTGTCATTCAGACTTCACCAAGCCGCAAGATCTCATCGTCCTGCATTGAAATGGACCATTAGATGGTCTACTTTTTGGATATGGACCAGAGCATGGTCCATAAAGGAGCGGTCAATGCAGGTATCCGTTACAGACGCCAAGGGGCAGCTCACCGAACTGGTGCGTCGTGCCGAGGCTGGGGATGAAATTATCCTGACCCGCCATGGTCATGCAGCCGTGCGCCTTGTTCCCGTGAAGGCTGCCCCTGACAGGAAAGGCCGCCGGGCATTGCTGGAGGCAATGCGAGCATCCGGCGCTGCCAAGGCGAAGGCCGGGCCGGATGCAGCGCGCAGTCAGGATTTCCTCTATGGCGCTGATGGCCTGCCCGAATGATCGTGGTCGATACCTCGGCCCTGATGGCGATCGTTCTTGCCGAACCTCAATCCAGTGCCTGCATTGCGGCGCTGGAAGCCGAAGACGATATTCTGATCTCGGCTGGCACAGTGGCCGAGGCGCTGATCGTGGCGGATAGGCGCAATGTCGGTGAGGAAATGGCCGGCCTGATCGACGGGCTCGGCTTCGAGGTCACGGCGGTGACACCAGCCTCTGGCCGACGCATAGCCGAGGCGTATGGGCGATGGGGCAAGGGTATTCATCCGGCCGGGCTCAATTTCGGCGATTGCTTTGCCTATGAAGTGGCAAAGGATCGAGCCTGCCGCTTGCTCTATGTTGGCGACGATTTTTCGAAGACCGATATCGAGAGCGCTCTATAGAGCTACGTTTATACCCACAACGCCGCCAGATACCGGACCAGCAGATAGACCACCGTATGCGCTGCCACGTAGCACGACGCGCTTTAGGTCAGATTGGTGCTCCGGCCGCCAACTCGGCCGTAGCAGGTCTAAAGCGATCGGATCAGCCGCAGACCCTGACCTCTTCGACGACCCTGTGGTGATGGCGCCAGTGCCTGACCAGTTCGATATGGCAGCGGTGATGGCGGTGGTGGCGCCTCCATTGGCCATCCTGGTTGTCGCTGTAGTCGTCGCCATAGTCGTCGCTATAGTCTTTGTGGCGCTGGTGATGGCGAAGAACCTGTATATCGCCATCGTCGGACGAATATTGATCGTCGTCATCGGACTGGATAGTCAGACTGGCGGCTTGCGCCGGTGCGATCAAAGCCGCCGTTCCGGCGAACGCGATCATCGAGGCGATGAGAAGGGTTTTCATTGTTTGCTCCTTGGGTTGAACATACACAACTCTCGGAGCGAACTGGTGTTCCAATGTAGGGTCCGATCGGCGAGCGGCTGCTGCTTGGGCAATGCGTGCCGCCATGCGCTACCGGCGAGGCAGCTATTGGCGACCTTGGGAGTGACCTTGGGCAAGGACTGGCTTTGTGGGAAAAAATGGTCGGAGTGGAGAGATTCGAACTCCCGACCCTCTGGTCCCAAACCAGATGCGCTACCAGGCTGCGCTACACTCCGAGGCCCTGCGGCGTATACGGTTCCGAACCCTGTCGCGCAACCCCTAAAACATCAAACGGGGCTTGGCGGTCTGCGCTCCCGCGCAATCCTGGCTGCGATCGCCTTGGCCTGGATGCGAGCATTGGCGAAGCAGCCGCGGATGCTTGGCCGCATGCCGGTGAACCACAGGCCCGGCAGTTTCGGGTCGCTGTCGGCGCCGTTGAACAGCGGCACGCCCTTTTGGTCGAGCACGCCGAGCTTGCCCAGCATGGCCTCGAGCCCGGTGCGGTAGCCGGTCGCGGCGATGACGATATCGGGCTGGATCGTCGCGCCATCGTCGAAAACGACCGTGTCGCCGGTAAATTTCCGCACGGTTGGCAGCACGATGATCCTGCCGTCCTTGATGGCATCGACGGCGCCGTCATCGGTGGCGATGGCGGTATAATCCGACGCCAGCCGGCTTGCGCCGCCCGAAGGCGTCGGCGGCACGCCGTAGGCCGTGAGGTCGCCGAAGGCCCATCGCTGCGTCGCCGCCATCACCGCATCGGCGAGCTTGAACGGCAGCCGCGCCAGGATTGGCGAAAATCGGTGGACGGCGATCTGGCCGAGGCGCTTGGGTAGCAGTGCCGGACCGTTGCGCGCCGACAGCCAGATCTGTCCCGCGTCGGCTGCCACCAGGTGATTGAGCACGTCGAAGCCGGAATTGCCGGCGCCGACGACCAGCACTTTCTTGCCCGCATAGGCCTTGGCGTCGCCGAATGCGGCCGAATGGATGATGCGTCCGGCAAAGGCCTTCATGCCTTTCCAAGCCGGAATGAAGGGCTGCCGGTCGCGCCCGGTGGCGATGACGACATGGCGCGCCAGCCGCGGCCCGGCACTGGTCCGCACAAGCCAGTGGTCGCCCTCGAAGCCAATCTCCTCGACCGCGATGCCGAACTCGACCGGCAGCCGGTGCATGGCGTGGAATTCGTTCAAATGGCCGATGATGGTGTTTCGGTGCGGAAAGGCAGGGGTGCCGGCAGGAAAGGAAACGCCCGGCAGCGCCGAAAGGTCGCGATGCGTGTTGAGATGCAGTCGCTCGTGCCGCCCGTGCCATGGCTCGGCCAGCCGGGCTTCCTTTTCCAACACCATCACAGGCACGCCGGTCTTGAGCAGCGCATGGGCTGCGGTCAAGCCGGCTGCCCCGGCGCCGATCACGATCGCGCCGTCGAAAATCGCTTGGCTGTCGGCCTCGGCGTGCAAAATCCCTGCGTCCATGCCTCTTTGTGTCGCCATCATGACCATGACTTTTGATGCTACGCCAGTGTATCCAGCCTATGCCGCTGCCGAAGCGACCTGGTTGCAGGCCGCTTCGGCCTTGCCGTCGGCAGTGTTGCACAGTATTGACTGAAATAAGGCGGCGCTACCGCCAACGCAGCTACGAGGTGCCCATGTCCGCGCGAATTTTCAGCCCAGCCAAAACCGCGATGCAGTCCGGCAAGGCCAAGACCGGCCATTGGGTGCTGGAATTCGATCCGGCCCAACGCAAGAAGATCGACCCGCTGATGGGCTACACCACATCGGGCGACATGCTGAGCCAGATCAGGCTGACCTTCGACACCAGGGAAGAAGCGGTGGCCTATGCCGAAAAGCAGGGGCTGGCCTTCCGTGTCGAGGAGCCGAAAGAGACCAAGCGCCGGCAGATTTCCTATGCGGAAAATTTCCGCTATGACCGCAGGATACCCTGGACGCATTGACCGGCGGTCAGCGCCTGGCACATAGACACCAGCCGGCCAAGATATCAAATGCCGGCCAGCGGTCCCGTAGCTCAGCTGGATAGAGCACCGGCCTTCTAAGCCGATGGTCACAGGTTCGAATCCTGTCGGGATCGCCAACAACTTCAAAGAGATAGTGTGGAGGCCTGAGTGGGAATTGAACCCACTACGTCGGTTTTGCAGACCGATGCGTCACCGTCCCGCCCTCAGACCATGGCTCCTTGTGCATTGACCGCGACAGCTAGTCAACTTGGCCGGCCTCTGCTCGCAGGTTCGGACCGCGATCCGGCTGCCACCAGTCGAGATGTTCGGAACGCGGCTCGCGTTCAGGCGTTTGTCGCAGATGGCACCGAAAACCCCGACCATTGCGCGCATCTGGCGCGGCAGGACCTCGCCCGACAGGGCCGACGCCTATGAGCGCTACAATTACGAGGCTGGTATCAAGCCGCTGATCGAGAAAGCGCTTGGCGTGCAGACTTTTCGCGAGGACACGCCGACGCATTCGGAATTCATCACCATCTCCTATTGGGAGAGCGTCGAGGCGATGGCCGCCTTTACCGGCGGCGATCCGCAAAGCATCCACCATCTCGACCGCGACAAGGAGTTCCTGATCGAATTGCCGAAGGGTGTCCAGGTGCTGCGAATCCGTTCCAGCCACGGAATGGTTGGCGGCAGCTGATGTTTGCGGGCTTTGACGCCAGGACCGTTCAAATGGAGGAGACATCGATCTTCGTCAGGGCCGGTGGCTCAGGGCCGCCGCTGCTGCTCGTGCATGGCTTTCCCGAAACGCATGTTATGTGGCGGGACATCGCCGTGGCATTGGCGCCGCACTTCAGCGTGGTTGCCGCCGATCTGAGAGGCTACGGACAAAGCGGCTGTCCGGCTTCCGGAGCCAATCATGCCGCCTATTCCAAACGAGCGATGGCGCGCGACATGGTGCAGGTTATGGACGTTCTCGGCTTCGACCGCTTCACGGTTGCCGGCCATGACCGTGGCGGCCGCGTCGCCTACCGGCTGGCGCTCGACCATCCCGAAACCGTGTCGAAAGTCGCCGTTCTCGACATCGTCCCCACGGCCTCCGCCTGGGATCGGGCCGATGCCAGGTTGGCGCTGGCCTTCTGGCCGTGGAGCCTGCTCGCCCAGCCGGAACCGCTGCCTGAGCGCCTGTTGTCCGCAGCACCCGACGCAGTTGTCGACAATGCGATCGCCGGCTGGGGCTCGGCTCCAGATGCTTTTCCCGCTGAGGTCAGGGCCGCCTATATCGAGGCGCTGCGTGATCCCGCCCATGCCCACGCCATCTGCGAGGAATATCGCGCCGCCGCAGGCATCGACCGCGAGCACGACGCGCAGGACCAGGCTGATGGCTGTCGCATCAGATGCCCGCTGCTTGCGCTCTGGAGCGGCGAGGGCGGGTTGGAGAACTGGTATGCGGAGGAGGGCGGCCCGTTGGCGATCTGGCGGCAATGGGCTGATAACGTCGGAGGCGGCTCGGTCAAGGGTGGGCATTTCTTCCCGGAAGAGCACCCCGAAGACACGGCTGCAAGGCTGTCGAGATTCTTCGCAAGCTGACTACGGGCCGATTGCTAAATCCGGCCCTGTGTAGTCCTGTGTCGACTATCTCAGATGCCCGAGGGATTGCAGGATCAAAGTGCTCGAAAGACCAAGCAGGGCGATACCGTACAACCGGTCGATCCACACGGCGTTTGGCCCAGCCAGAAGCCTTGCAGCCCGCGCGCCAAGGGCTGCGTAAAACGTCAGCACAAACACATCGGCAAGCGCGGCGATAATGGCCAGGATGCCATACTGGATCGCGATCGGCTCATCCACGCGGACAAAATGCGGCAGGATCGCGGGGAAAAGCAGCCAGGCCGCCGGATTTGTGACCGCCACCAGGAAGCAGCGCCCAATGAGTGCCTTGGCTGAATGGCGTGTTTCGGGAAGGTTAGGGTTGAACGAAGGTCGGGACGCGGTGCGCAGGGTACCGATGGCGACGAAAAGCAGATAGCCCGCGCCGAACATCCTGAGAGCCGAGAGATAGAATTCCGAAGCCAGCAGAAGAGCGCCGAAGCCCAGCGCGACGATGCTGATAAGAACGAAATCAGACAGTACGACGCCGGCCATGCCGAGAAACGCGCGTCGAAAACCGTAGCGGGAGCCGTTGGTAATGGCGAGCACGACGTCCGGTCCCGGAACCGCCATTCCGAGCACCGACACGAAGGCAAATGTCACCAGCGGCAGGTTTCCCATGACGCCGCGTAATGTACCCGGCGCTTACCGTCCGTAACGCCCTTCACACAGCGGCTGGGCTATCGCCGTTGTTGGCCACCTTGGCTCAGTGCCCGCCGCGCATCTTCACCACCACCGTCCGCACCGCCAGCACCAGCACAGTGATGATGATCAGGATCACCGAGAGCGCGGCGATCGCCGGGTCGATGTTGTCGCGCAGGCCCATCCACATCAGCCGCGGCAGCGTGATGGCGTTGACCGAGGTGATGAACAGCGTGACGCCGATCTCTTCCCAGGACAGCACGAAGGACAGCAGCGCGGCGGTGACGATGCCGAACTTGATGTTGGGCATGATGATGCGCGTGGCGCGCTCCCACACACCGGCGCCAAGGCCGCGCGCGGCAAGGTCGATGCGGCGGTCGAGCTGGCTGAGCGAGACCAGGATCAGCACCGTGGCGAAAGGCACCGTCATCACCGAATGCGCCATGGCGACGCCGAGCCATGTGTCATAGCCAAAGAACGAGCTCATGCCCGAGATCGACGTCAGCAGGAAGTAGAGCGTGATCGCCGAGACCACCGGCGGCACCACCATCGGCAACAGCACGAAGCCGACAAGGGTGGCCGTGAAGCGCGGCTGGAACATCCAGACGCCAAGGCTGAAGCACAGCGCCAGCACGGTGGAGATGACGCTGCTGACGATGCCGATGCGGATCGACAGCAGGATGGCGTCGAGCCAGCGCGGATCCTCGATCAGCGCGCGGTAGTGGCGCAGCGACAGTTCGCCCGTCGGCATAGCCAGCATGCGGCTTGGCGTCAGCGACACCGGGATGACCGCCAGCAGCGGCAGCAGCAGGAACAGTGCCACCAGCACGGCGAGGATCAGCGAGACGGGACCGGGGCGATAGGTCGGCATCAGATCAGTTGCTTCGGTCTGACATAGCGGAACAGCAGCGCCATGAGCGCGCCGACGAACAGCACCAGCACGACGCTGATCGCCGCGCCCAGTCCCCAATCGGGACTCTGGAAGATGCGCAGATAGATCAGCTCGGCGATCATCACGCTGCGGCCGCCGCCGAGGATCGCCGGCGTGACGAAGAAGCCGAGCGAGAAGACGAACACGATCATCGCCGAACCGATGATGCCGGAGCGCGTCATCGGCACGAACACGGTCCAGAAGGTGCGCATACGGCTGGAGCCGAGCCCGCGCGCCGCGAGCAGCACGCGCTCGTCGAGGCTGCGCATGGCGGAGGCCAGCGGGAACACCGCGAAGGGAATGAGGAAATGCGTCATGCCGACGATGACGCCGAACTCGTTGCGCACCAGCGCCAGCGGCTCGGAGATGAAGTCGATCGATTGCAGCCAGGTGTTGATCAGGCCGCGGTTGGATAAAAGCGCCACCCAGCCGAAGGCGCGGGTCAGCACCGAGATCCAGAAGGGGACGAGAATGCAGAATTCAGCGATTATGCGCTGTGCCGGGCTGCCGCGCACCCACACCATGGTGATGGCGTATGCCGCCGCCACGGAAACCACGGTGACGATCAGCGCGATGCGCAGCGTGCGGATGAACACAGACTGCACCAGGGCATCGGTGGCGAGCGCGCCATACTGGCCGAGCCCCGGTGTCGGCAAGGTGACGCTCCACTTGACGACGCCGAGGAACGGCCAGGCGTAGGCCAGCACAAGGAACAGGAGCAGCGGCGCCATCAGCACCGCCGCGCCCATCCTGTCGGAGAGGGTGCCTCTCATCGAAGCTCGTGCCCGGCCTGGTCAGGCCGAGATGATCTTGGTGTATTCGTCGAGTGCTGCCCCGTAATTCTTGGCGTACCAGTCCATGTCGAGCGCGATCTGCTTCTTCATGTTTTCGGGATCGACCGGGTTGATGCGCTTCTTGTCGGCGGGGATCAGCGCATCGGCGGCCGGATTGGCCGGACCCTGTCCGAGCTTGTCGAACATCACCAGCTGCTTTTGCGGATCCTGGGCGCTGGCGATGAACTTCATCGCTGCGTCCTTGCGGCCGGGGTTGCCCTTGAGCACGGCCAGCGCGCCGGGCGAAATCAGGCCCTGATCCCAGATGAACTTGATCTTGCCGCCCGAGTCCTGCTCGATCAGCGAGGCGCGGGTCGACCACACGATCGCCATCGAGGCTTCGCCGTTGAGCAGCACGCTCTGGCTCTCGGCGCCGCCGCCCCAGTAAGCCACGACGTTTTCCTTGAAAGCGGCGATCTTGTCATGCGCTCGCTTCAGGTCGAGCGGGTAGAGCGAGGCCGGCGCGATGCCGTCTGCAAGCAGCGCTGCTTCCCAACTCGACACGCCCCATTTGTAGAGCGAGCGCTTGCCCGGAAACTTCTTCACGTCGAAGAAGTCGGCCATGCCGGTCGGCGCGTCCTTGCCGTATTTCTCGGAATCATAGGCGATGACATAGGAGAAGAAATAGGTCGACGCCGCGTATTCCCAGCCGAACCCCTCGCGCATCTTCTTCTTGTCGACGATGGCGTAGTCGATCGGCTCGAGCGCACCCTGCGCGCCGAGCGTGATGGCCGAGAACGGGTCGACGTCGACAAGGTCCCAGGTCGGCGCGCCGCTCTTGAACTGTGCGGCGATCGCGCCTTCGGTCGGGCCCGAACCGTCCATCTTGACGGTGATGCCGGTTTCCTTGGTGAAGGCCTGGCCGTAGGCGGCGTCATAAGCGGTAAGGGCATCGCCACCCCAATTGACCAGCACCAGCTCCTTGGCCTGCGCAAAGGCACCGGTCGAGCGCAGCAGCATCGGTGTGCCGGCCAGCACGAGGGCTGCAAGCTGGGTGAATTGCCGGCGCGAAATCTCGCCGCGCACAGCCCGGGCGGTCAGCCCGTCCATGGCTTGTTTTTTGCTTTGGTTTGTCATTTTAGTTCCCCTTTTTCGTTTTGGTTCCGGTGGTTATGGCGCGCTCCAGATTTTTTGCTGGAAGACTTCGCCGTTCTCGTCGTCATCCTCCGTCCGGAAGGAGGAAACCCTTTTCCGCCGGCCATGTCAGCCAGACGGAATTGCCTTTGCTGAGTGCAGCCGCCGCGACCTCGTTCGGCACCGAGACGGTCACCTTGGCGCCCTGGCGTGTCGTCAGATCGAGTTTGGTCGCCGCACCCAGATAGGTCGAGCCGATGGCGGTGGCGGCAATGCCGTTCTCGCCGGCGGCGGCTTCGCGCGTGATCGACATATGTTCGGGCCGGATCGCCAATATGGCATCGCCACGGACTTTCTCGGCCTTGCAGAGCATGTTGACCGCGCGGTCCTCGCAGAGGCCCGTCGAGCCATTGTCGGCGGGCTTGACCCCCTTCAACGGCAGCATGTTGATCTCGCCAAGGAACTCGGCGACGAAGCGGTTGTCCGGCCGGTCGTAGACCTCGTCCGGCGCTCCGACCTGCAGCAATTTTCCGTGGTTGAAGATGGCGACGCGCGACGACAGCGCCAGCGCCTCGCTCTGGTCGTGGGTGACGAAGACGAAGGTGGTGCCGGTCTCCTGATGCAGCCGCTTCATCTCGGCCTGCATCTGGCCGCGCAGGCTCTTGTCGAGCGCCGAGAACGGCTCGTCGAGGAGCAGCACGCCGGGTTCGAACACCAAAGCGCGGGCCAACGCCACGCGCTGCTGCTGGCCGCCGGAAAGCTGCGCCGGCAGTTTCGTCTCATGGCCCTTGAGGCCGACGCGCTCGATCATCTCGGCAACGCGGCGCTTGATCTCGGAAGCCGATTTCTTGCGTACCTTGAGCGGGAAGGCGATGTTGGCCTCGACCGACATGTGCGGGAACAGCGCATAGCCCTGGAAGACCATGCCGGCGGCACGCTGTTCGGCCGGCCGCTCGGTGATGTCGATGCCGTCGCTGAAAAGCTTGCCGGCGGTCGGTTGCACGAAGCCGGCGAGGATCATCAGGAATGTGGTCTTGCCCGAGCCGGAGGGACCGAGCAGCGTCAAAAACTCGCCGCGGCCGATATTGAGCGTCAGGTCGTCCAGCGCCCGGAACGAGCCGAAGCTCTTGCCGATCCCGATTGCCTTGATCTCTGCGGCCCGGCCGGGTTGCTGCATCCTGCCTCTTCCTTGGTCGTGGCTTGAGCGTAGGGCAGGGCCCCGGCTCACCGCAACCGAATAGTTTTCGCCTGATCGGCAAATTTGATTCACGGATGGGAGGCTAGTACGGGCTGATCCGGTTCTCCGACAGCTTCGACCTCAACCACCCATTGAATGCTTCCAGCACCGGGTGGCTGGCCTTGGCATGTTCCGACACCAGGAAATACGAGCGCGGCGAGGGGATCGCGATATCGAAGGGGCGCACCAGACGGCCTTCGCTCAGCGCCCGGCGGCTGGTCAACTCGTCGCCCATGGCGATGCCCTGGCCGGCGATCGCCGCGGAAAAAACGAGGTTCATGTCCGAGAAGAAGATGCCGCCTTCGGTGTCGGGGTTTTCCACCTTGGACAGCGCCAGCCAGCGCGCCCAGTCCTCGGTGTCGCCGAGATGCAGGAGATTGGCGCGCAGCACGTCGGCCGGTTTTGAAAAGCCGCCGACCTTGTTGAGCAGTGTCGGGCTGCAAAGTGGCGTGAACGAGATTTCGCACAGCAACTCCACCGAGCGGTTCGGCCAGTTGCCGACGCCGAAGGCAATGAAGGCATCGGCGTCCGGATTGCTGACATCGTCCAGCCGTCTGGGCGTCAGGATCGACAGCGCCACGTCCGGATACATCTGCCGGAACTCGCCGATGTGCGTGCACAGGAACAGAGAGGCGAAGCCCGGCGTGCAGGAAACGGCGAACGAACCGCCGACGCCCGTGCCGGCCTGGCGCGTCACCGCATCGCCGAGCACCGTCAGCGCCTTTCTCACATCGGCGGCATAGCGCTGGCCGCGCGGTGTCAGCGCCACGCCCTTGCCGATGCGCTCCAGCAGGTCGAAGCCGAGGTCGCGTTCGAGCAGCCGCAACTGATGGCTGACGGCGCTGCGGGTCAAATGCAGTTCATCGGCTGCGCGCCAGACACTGCCGTGACGGGCAAAACTGTCGAGGGCGCGCAGCGCCTGTGTGGAAGGTATTCGCAAGAGGCCTCAGGTGAACCGAATTTGCATGAACCGGAAAAACATATCACTTTTTGCAATGCCGCTTCACTGCTTTCTTGGGCCGCATGGAGAAACCGGTGACGACCTCGGCGCAAGCCACCGCGCTTGCCTGTCTCGATAGCATCCAGCCGTCGCTGTCGGCGTGGACGCGCACCATTTTCGATTTCGGCGAAACAGCCTGGCGCGAATACCAGTCGGCGGCCTGGTATGTCGCGCGGCTGAAGCATGAGGGCTTTTCGGTCGAGGAAGGGTCGGCCGGCATGCCGACCGCCTTTTGCGCCCACTGGACGAATGGCCCGGGGCCGACCATCGGCATGTACGGCGAATACGACGCCGTGCCTGGCAACTGCCAGGACGCGGCAACGGTGAAGCGATCGCGGCCGGGCCTCGGCAGCGAGGCCGGCGGCCACACCGATCCGCATTCCGGGCTTGGCATTGCCGGCCTCGGCGGACTTCTCGCCACCAAGGCTGCAATGCAACGCCACGGCATCGAGGGGACGTTGCGCTTCACCGGCGAGCCGGCCGAGAAGGTCAGGGGCTCGAAGCCGATCCATGCGGCCAAGGGCTACTATGACGGCCTTGCCGGCATGATCTCCTTCCACCCCTTCTATATGCTGCCGCTCTGCAACACGGCGCGCTGGGACACGCATTGCGGCGCCGCCTATGCGATGATCTACCGTTTTGTCTGCGACGAACCCGAAAACTGGGTTCGCGCAAGCGATGGCGCGCCGATCCCGCAGGCGCATTCGGCGGTGCGGGCGCCCGGCGCCAACGACGCACTGATGACGATGTACATGACCTCCAAGGCGCTGCGCGATTCCATGCTGCCTCACCAGGGCGGCTGGTCGATCAGCGAGGCGATCCTCACCGCCGGGCAGGCGACCGCCGACAATCTGCCGGCGGGGCTGGCCGAGATCCAGTACATGATCCGCGTGCCGACCATTGCCATGGCAGAGCAGGTCACCGCGGTGCTCGACCGTAATGCGGCCGCGGCCGCGGCGATCAGCGGTTGTCGCTACGAGCGCCATTGGGTGTCGAAGTCGAGGCCGGGCCTCGCCAATCACGCCATGGCGGGGATTGCCTATGAGGCGCTGTCCACCGTCGGCGCTCCGAGCTGGGACGAGGCGGCGAAAGCGATCGGTCGCGAGGTCCAGGTCAATGCCGGCGGCACCGCGACCGACAACCCTTTCATCGACGAGATGGAGCGGCTGGTTGCGCCGCAAGAGGCCGAGGCAATCCTGCGCCGCGATTTGCCTCCGTCGCAGATCAACTCGACCTCCGACGACTACACCGACATGTCGTGGCACACGCCGACCGCACGCTTCTATGTCGCCCGCCCGGCGCTGCGCTCCGCGAATGGCCATGCCTATCCATCCTGGGCGATGAACGCGCTGGGCGGTATCTCGGCCACCATCGACCCGATGGTCATTTGCGCCGCCAAGACGGTTGCGCTTGCAGCCCTCCGCCTGCTCGAGGACAAGTCCGCGCGCGATGCGGCCATGGACGAATTCGTCACCCGCACCGGCGGCGGCATTGGTGGCTCCAACTGGATCGCGCCGCTTTGCGACTATGACCCGCCGATCAATTTCCGCTGGCCGGAATATGTCACCACCGCGCGCGGACGCGATTGGTGGATTCCGAGCAGCCAATCCAATCAAGCTGCATAGTCAAATCGAGGAGAACCTTATGACCGTCCATGATCGCATCATCGCCGAACCGTTCTCGCTGCAGCGCCGCAATCCCGCCGGCGGCACCAAGCCGCTGACATCATGGGGCTTTGCCAACGAGACCGACGTGCTGACAGACGTGTTGCTCGGCTCGCCAAACTTCCTGCGCCACCTCTCGACCAGCTCGCTCTCGCGCAAGCATTTGCGCGAAGCGCCCTGCAACGTTCAGATCGCCCAGGCGCAGCACAAGGACCTCGTCGCCGCCTATGAGCATTTCGGCGTCAACATCCACTGGCACGAGCCGACGCCGGAACTGCCGATGCAGGTCTATTCCAGAGACTCCAGCGTCATGACGCCCTACGGCGCCTTCATCACCGCCATGGCCAATTGGTGGCGGCGCGGCGAGAACTATGCCGCCATCCGCACCTATGAAAAGCTCGGCATCCCGATCTACGACATGGTCACGGCTGGCACCTTCGAAGGCGGCGACTTCAACGTCATCGAGGAGGGCGTGGTGCTGATCGGCTGCGGCGGCGCCCGCACGCAGGAAGAGGGCGCCCGCCAGGTGCAGGACTGGTTCGAAAAGGAAGGCTGGGAAACGCGCCTCGCCTTCATCGACGAATATTACGTCCATATCGACCTGATGGTGGTGCCGATCGCCGAAAAACTCACCGCGGTGTGTCTCGCCTGCACCGAGCCCGGCATCGTCGACTGGCTGAAGGGCAAGGGCCACGAGATCATCGACGTGCCGTTCCAGGACACGATGGCGCTCGGCTGCAACTTCATGTCGCTTGGCAAGGACAGGGTGATCGCGCCGACGTCGAGCCAGTCGCTGATCGGCCAACTCAAAGCGCGCGGCTTCGAGGTTGCTGCCGTCGACATGAGCGAGATTTCCAAGACCGGCGGCGGCATTCACTGCATGGCGCAGGCGCTCAAGCGCGAGCCGGCGTAAGGGCACGAATTGCCGCCGGGACCTGTGACGGACTGCTGCCAGATTTGACAAAACGGGCCCAGCAGACGAAATTGATGCTATTAAGGAGGGATTCTGTGAAAAAAACCTACGAAAAGCCGAGTCTGGCCAAAGCCGGCAAACTGGGTTCGCTGGTCGCTTCAAACCCATCGAAGCCCGCCCCCTGAGCGCAACCAGCCGCTGAAGGCCGAAATTCGGTCGTCCTGGTTATCGGCGACCGGATCGCGCTGTATGATTGAAGGGAGCCGCCGGCTATGAACGGCGGGCTTTTTGCTTTGCGCCAGAGCGCTGCCGCGTCTGCCGGCTAGTCCAATCTGCCCGAACCTGAATTGAACTTGCGCCGGGCGTTTTCCAGATGCGCCCGCATCGCTTGGCCGGCCGCTTCCGGGTCGCGGCGCTCGATCGCCTCGAACACCGCTCGGTGGCCGGCAAAACTCGTGCGGTTTTCGATCTCCGTATTGGCCACGTGGATGCGCTGGTTGATCAGCCATTCGACCTAGCCGATGATTTGAAAACCAAGCCAGCTTCCCCAAAAGATCATGCCCAAACAAAGCCATAGCGCGAAGACCACATGCGCGCCGTTCCCGCCCGCTCGGCGATCAGGGAGTGGCTGGCGTGAGATGGCCGCGCTGACGACGGAACGAGATCGCCTCGTCTGGCCGGCCGGACTCGCGACGGCGTGGTCCGGCCGGAATTCCATCTGCTATGCGGGTATCAATACGGCGATGCGATGCACGCCGACCTCCTTGCTTGTATTGTCGCTTCATCGGTCTTGCCCTTGGAGCAGGTGTACATATCACCCGTCTTGAGCTTGAATTCCTTGTCCGCTTTCTTGATCGTGAATGCACCTGAGGTAATGGTGCACACCATGTCGTTGTCCATCACGGTTTGAGGAGCATGTGCTCCGGGCTGAAACACAACGTCGATAATTGCGATGCTCTTGTAGGCGGGAATGTCTGCATTGCCGGTGCCGACCTCCACCACCCTGACACCGGGCGCAATCTCCTTGCCCTCTTTCGGGCCGTATTTCTTGATTTTTGCCGATGCCGCCAAGGTGAACAAAGGCGCTACCGCGGCGGTCGTCAGACCGAGGGCAATTGCAGACCTGCGATTCATGGTTTTCATTGCATCCTCCCGATGCTCGTCATGCATGGATATGCACGGCCGGCGATATATTAGCACAAACGAATTTACTTGTATGCAAAGTGACTGTGGCGCAGGCCAGCAAGAAATGCTTCGCCGGATAATGTCGCTTCACTGTACCTTTTGCCGGAATTTCGAATGACAGGTCGAGCAATCCTGCAGGATGAGATGCAGGATATGCTCCGCCGGCAGTTTGGTCGGATCGGCTTCCTCTGGAATCGAGCGCTTGCCGAGCAGGCTGCCGCCGCCCATCGCCAGGCCGGTGCCCATGCGCATGTCATCGGTGATGACGGCCGGCGCGCTTTCGGCCTTGGCGGCCAGAGCGTCGGCCAGCGTTCCGATATGATTTGCCAGGGCCTCGAATTCCGCCCGTGACTGATCGATCTCCAGCCTGGCCTGCGAAGGCGGTCCAAGCGAGCCGCTCGGAAATTCGGCAATCAGGGCAGGGCCGATGCGCGCGCGCAGCGTGTCCGCTGCCGCCTTGAAGGCTGCCGCGTCATAGGCTTGCCTGCGGTCGAACATGCCGGCAATGGTTTTCGCAGCCGCCGCCATCTCCTTCATCGACGCCTGGCGGGCCGCGACGATCGGTCCGCTGCCGACGGAGGCGCCCATCGTAAGGGCACAGACCAGCCACAGCAGCGCCGCTTTCACAGTCCATCTCACGGCGCCATGTCCTTGCCCCATTCATCCGTGCTCAGCCAGCCGCAGCAGGGGTTCGACCTGCAGTCGGATTCTTCGGTCGTGATGCCGGTTCTCATCGGTAAATTTCCGTCGCCGGAGGTCTCCGTCTCTGAGCAGATAGACCTTCCAGCCACCGGAAGGTCAACTGATTGAGAAGGCCGATCAGCGGGCAATCAGCACAGGCTTGCAGCAAGCTGACGCAGCGTTTCCTTGACTTGGATCGCAAAAACGGGCAGCAAGGCGGGGGTGAGGGAGAGCATTATACCGTGGCGCAGACCATGGAGTGCTCTTTTTTTCGTATCAGGCGCCGCATAATCGGTGGCTGATGGAGGGATTGGTTAACCAACTTTGTCCATCTTTTGATTCAATCGGCAACAGACGCGAAAGGTGCAGGGGGCACCAGCGAACTGTGGATGTCACGGATGCGAGGGTCGCAAGCCTGCATGCCGATTGAGAGTGGTTGTATGGCGTTTTTGCGTTTGAAAGACCGGGGCGACACTCCTGAACGGGGTTTGACTTCGAAGAGATCCGGCCAGCGCTGGGTGGTAGTGCCGGTTGTCGGCGCGGCCTTGGCGCTGTGGTCGGTGGCAACCATGGCCGGCCTCTATTCGCTCGGTACCTCGCTCACCGCAGCCTCCAACAGCCTTCCGCACAGTCTGCTTCTGCCGAACGCAGCACTTGCCGATTCGCGCCGCAGCCTCGCCAATTCGTGGGCGCCGCGGCTTTCGGCGCAAAAATCACAGGCCTCGCTGCTCAGCCATTGCGACGCCGGCTGCGCGCATGCCGCCGCGAACTTCGCGCATGACGGCAAGATGGCGCGGCTGAAGCCGGCCGCGCACGCTGTGGCCCCGAGCAGTGTCGCCTCAAACATTGCGCCAAACACCAGCGTCGCTCTCGCCACTTCGCGCGGCATGCGCTTCGACGGCGTGGTGGCCAAGGCAGAGCTGTCGCCGCAAAAGCTGGCTGCCGCCTTCGCCAAGGCCTCGAATGCGCCCTTCATGCTTGCTAGCCTTCCGGTCGCTGCCCGTTTCGCCGAAGTCCGGCTGCCCGATCAGCATGGCCCCGCCTCGGAACGCTTTGGGCCGGAAGTGGCTGAGATCGAACGCTCGTCGCGCCTGGCGCTGGCGCTGGCCAACAGCTTGCCGGAAGACGCTGACATGCTGGCCCCGCCGCCGGCCGTTGAAGCAATCGCCGGAGGGCAGGATACTGAGCAGGCCGAGGTTCAGGTCGCTTCGCTGCCGCCGCAGGACGATCTGCCCGACAACATTGCGTTGCCGGGTTGGCGTCCACGCGCCGAAACCGCTCAGCCTGCCGAGGCTCGGCAAGCCAGCAAACCCAGGGCAGTCAAGCCACAGACCGACAGGACGGCCGAGAGCCCCGCACCCCAGTCGCCGGGCAATTCGTCGCCGCGCTCGCCACGCAGTACTTCGGAGGTTGCCGCACTGCCTGGCGTGCCAGAAAGCCAGAGCATCCAATCAAGCCGGATCAAACCTGGCAAACGGTCGAAGACACAGGCCGGCGAGATGCTGGCCTATGCCAAGCCGGACGTCCCGGCGGGCGGTGTCGGTCGCGCCTTCAAGGATCTGTTCGCCACGCCCGGAATGGGCGGCGGCGTCGCCGTCTACGATATCTCGGCCAAGACCGTCTATATGCCGGACGGCTCGCGGCTGGAGGCGCATTCGGGGCTGGGTTCGATGGTCGACCAGCCGCGCTTCGTGCACAAGAAGAATGTCGGCCCGACGCCGCCCAACACCTATGATCTGCGGCTGCGCGAATCCCGCTTCCATGGCGTCGAGGCGCTCCGTCTCACTCCCGTCAGCGGCGGCAACAAATACGGCCGCGACGGCCTGCTCGCCCACACCTACATGCTGCGCGGCGGCCGTGCGGAATCCAATGGCTGTGTCGTCTTCAAGGACTACGCCCGCTTCCTTGCCGCTTACAAGAAGGGCAAGATCAAACGCCTCGTCGTCGTGCCGCGCCTGACCAAGCCGCTGACGCGGGTCGCTCAGGAAGGCCGAGGAGCGTAAGGCAGTAGGCAGTAGGCAGTAGGCAGTAGGCAGTAGGCAGTAGGCAGTAGGCAGTAGGGCCCAGGAGCGTCCATCGCCTGTTCCTTGTTTTTCTGCCCCTATAGCCTATTCCCCACTGCCTATTCCCTTTTGACCCCCAGGCAGACTATGAGTGACCGCTGCGGGTCGGCTTCACCACGAGGACATCATGACAATACGCGCTGTCGTTTGGGGCGAGAACATCCATGAGCGGACCAATGAGGTGGTCGCCGCCCTCTATCCCGAAGGTATGCACACGACCATCGCCAAGGCGCTGAACGCCGACAATACGATCTCCGCCTCGACCGCCACGCTAGAGCAGCCGGAGCACGGCCTGCCGGCCGGCCGTCTGGCCGAGACCGACGTGCTGGTCTGGTGGGGCCACAAGGACCATGGCGCGGTGGCCGACGAGATCGTCGAGCGCGTCGCCCGCCGCGTTTGGGAGGGGATGGGGCTGATCGTTCTCCATTCCGGCCATTTCTCGAAAATCTTCAAGCGGCTGATGGGCACGCCCTGCACGCTGAAATGGCGCGAGGCGGGCGAGCGCGAGCGGCTTTGGGTGACCAGTCCCAGCCATCCGATCGCCGAGGGCGTCGGCGAATATTTCGAGCTCGAGAATGAAGAAATGTATGGCGAGCAGTTCGCCGTGCCCGAACCTCTGGAGACCGTCTTCATCTCCTGGTTCCAGGGCGGCGAGGTGTTCCGTTCTGGGCTGACCTATCGCCGCGGCGCCGGCAATGTCTTCTACTTCCGCCCGGGCCACGAGACCTATCCGACCTATCACGACGCCAATGTGCACAAGGTGCTGCGCAATGCGGTGAAGTGGGCGCACAATCCGCAGGGCACCAAGTCGGCGATCCTCGAGGCGCCGAACGTGCCGGTCGAGAAGGCGCTGGAGCCGATCGTCGAGCGCGGCGGCAAGCTGCACGCTTCGGGCGAGGCCGGCTTCCGCTAAAGCAAAATCCAGGAAAAAAGGCGTAGCGGTTTTCCGCATGGGTTTCCTAGACCGTATCTGCGCCATATGATTGAATCGAACCAATTCGCTCGGAGTGCAGAGAATGCGGCTTTTGATACTGGGTACCGGCTGGATGGCGCAGGAGCATGCCCGCCGCTTCGGCGGCATCGACGGCGTCGAGATCGTCGGTGCTGTCGACGTCGATGAAAAGCGCGTTGGCGAATTTGCCGACGGGTTCAAGATACCGAAGCGATTCGCGTCGCTGGAAGACGCGCTGGCGTGGGGCGAGTTCGATGCGGTCGCCAACGTCACGCCCGACCGCATTCACCACCCGACCACCATGGCGCTGATCGCGGCCGGCAAGCCGGTGCTGTGCGAAAAGCCGCTGGCCGAAGACTTCGGCAAGGCAAGCGAGATGGCCAAAGCGGCTGAGGCCGCCGGCATCGTCAACATGGTCAATCTCACCTATCGCAATGTCGCTGCCTTGCAGAAGGCGCGGCAGATGGTGCTGGCCGGCGAGATCGGCACCGTCCGCCACGTCGAGTCCTCCTATCTGCAGAGCTGGCTGGTCTCGAAATTCTGGGGCGACTGGCGCACCGACCCGAAATGGCTGTGGCGGCTGTCGCGCGACCACGGCTCCAACGGCGTGCTCGGCGATGTCGGCATCCACATCCTCGATTTCGCCAGCTATGGCGCCGCACTCGACGTCGACCACGTGTTTTGCCGGCTGCGCACCTTCGACAAGGCGCCAGGCAACCGCATCGGCGAATACGACCTCGACGCCAATGACAGCTTCGCCATGACGCTGGATTTCTCCAACGGCGCCTTTGGCGTCGTTCACGCCAGCCGCTGGGCGACCGGCCACATCAACGAATTGCGCCTGCGCATCTATGGCGACAAGGGCGGCATCGAAGTCGTGCACAATCTCGAGGGTTCGGAACTGAAGGCGTGTGTCGGCGAGGATATCGAGAACGCCAAATGGCAGGTGCTCGACGCCGGCACGGTGCCGACCAATTACCAGCGCTTCGTCGATGCGGTTCGCAGCGGCGTGCAGGCCGAGCCTTCATTCCACCATGCCGCCGAACTGCAGAAGGTGCTGGATCTGGCCATGGTTTCGGAACAGAAGCGGACGGAACTGAGGGCCAGCGCCGATACGCAGTGATGTGAAGGGGAGGAAGAAACTATGGTCTCGCGCCGCGCGCAATGTCTCTGCGGCCAGCTTTCAGCCGTCTGTTCGGGCGAGCCGGTGCGCATCTCGGTCTGCCACTGCCTCGACTGCAAGCGCCGCACCGGCAGCGCCTTCAGCTACAATGTCCGGTTTGCGCAAGCTGATGTATCGATCGAGGGGCGGGCGAAGCAGTTCACGCGCACCGGCGACGAGGGCGGCCGCGTCATCTACAATTTCTGTCCGGAGTGCGGCGCCGCCGTCCACTATCGCATCGACACGCAACCCGGCGTGATCGCCATTCCCGTCGGCGCCTTCGCCGACCCGTCGTTCCCGCCGCCCTTTCAGTCTTTTTACCACGAAAGCCGGCGCTGTGAGTGGGTCGAGATCAATGCCGAGCCGCTGGCGACGTTCGACTGAAGGCCGCTTTTTGGATACGCGAAACCGTCCGCACGCTCCGCGCCTTCAAGAGGGCCTCGCCCCTGATTGCCATTGCCGGGCCGTTAGCCATCGCGCTCGGCTGCCCCATGAATAGGCATAAGTCAAGACGAATCCGGCTTGCGGCCCGATTGCTGACATGCTTACCTGACGGCATGTGTTCAATGGGGGTATATGGATGGCTAAGGAATCTTCGAATTCCGCTTCTTCAGAAAAGAAGGCGGACGTAAATCTGATAGGTAACACAGAAGGAAACGGGCTGAACTTCATGGGAGTTCAGGCCCGCGAAAACGGAACCGCCGGCGACGCCGTCGGTGTCGACAAGATCCGTGACCTGCTGTTCGGCAACCAGATGCAGGACTATGACCGCCGTTTTTCCAAGCTTGAAGAACGGGTGTTGCAGCGCTTCAAGGATGTCGAGTCCGAGGCCAAGCGCAATCTCGAAATGTACGAGTCGAATGCAAAGAAGCAGATCGATTCGCTCGCAGGGCAATTGCGGAGCGAAAAAGATTCACGAGCCGATGCCGACAAGGAGATCGACCGGAATCTTCGCGAGCAAAACCAGGCTCTTGAAAAGCAGGTGCGCACGTTGTCGGATCAGTTGAGCGCGCTCGAGCGCGACGTTTCGGACCGGATAAATCGAAACGATCATTTGCTGCGTGAGGAAATCAAGCAGAAGAATGAAGGCGTTCAGATGCTGATCGAGAAGATGTTTGCCGACCTCAGCAACGTCAAGACCGACCGAAATCTTTTGGCTGGCCTGTTTGTCGAGGTTGCAAAGTGTCTCAATCAGGATCCCGTCGGGAGCAAGAGCAACTCGGACCGCAGCTGGAAAGTGAGTTGATGGGACCTTGACGTCCACCGTCGACCCATTCAACCTTCCGCAAAGAACAGCCTCGAACGATACAGAGATTGATCGCGAGGCTCTGGCTCGTCTTTTGATCGAAATTGCCCGGAACGTTGATCCGGACTACCGTGCGCAGTTCGAGGCGGTTCCAACCGCCGATCCGCGCATGGAAACGCTGCGGCAGTTGCTGGTCAGCCGTGAAATCTCGGAGCTTTCACGCGTTACGCATCTGCTCGACGAACCCGAGCAGCTTGCGGCGGCCGTGGGCGACGTTCTTCCCAGTGCTGCCGGACGAGCGCCTTACGCGCAACTCGGCGAGGCGCTTGCGCCAGCTGTCGAACGGGCTGTGCAACGGTCGATCCAGAAGAGCCCGCGCACGCTGACGGACATATTGTACCCGGTGTTTCTGCCGGCAATTCGCAAGTCGATCGGCGAAAAGATCGACCAGACCTTTCAGTCGCTGAATGAAACTCTAAGGCACATATTCACCTGGCACGGGCTCAAGTGGAGACTTGAAGCCTGGAGAACAGGGGCAAGCTTCTCGGCAGTTGTTCTGAAGCATTCCCTTGTCTACCGTGTGGAACATGCCTTTCTCATTCATCGGAATTCCGGCCTTTTGATAGCGCATGTAACTGCCGACAATGCGACGAGCGAAGATCCTCAGCTCATTTCTTCGATGCTCAGTGCGATTCAGGATTTTGTAAAAGACTCATTTAACGAGAAAGAGCAGAGCGGCCTGGACACAATCCGTTTCGGCGAGCTTCGTCTCTGGTCGGAAGTTGGACCGTTTGCGACACTGGTTTCGGTGATCCGGGGAAATCCGCCGGAGGAATTGCATGAAATCGTTCGCGATGTGTTGCTTCGCATCCATGAGCAATCCTCAGAGGCTTTAGAGCAGTTTGACGGCGACGGTTCGCAGCTGGCCAGCGTAGAGGCGCAGTTGCAGACCTGCGTCGAGCTCAAGCAAGAGGAATCAAACGACGGATTTCCGTGGCTGGTGGCGGCCGTTGCCCTGCTGCTTTTGAGTCTGGCAGGCGGTTGGTACTTTCTTTCCTGGCAGTCAGCGCAGCGCTGGCAGGCTTACGTGTCGCGCTGGCAGGCTTACGTGTCGCGAGTGGAGGCCCAGCCGGGCATCATCGTTGCCGAACAGCAGGTACGCGATGGCCAGTTCTATATTGCCGGCCTGAGGGACCCGCTTGCCGTCGACCCGCAGTCGCTGTTGTCAGGCACGGGAGTCGATCCGGCCGGGGTTCATTCGCAATGGCAATNGCTTGCCGTCGACCCGCAGTCGCTGTTGTCAGGCACGGGAGTCGATCCGGCCGGGGTTCATTCGCAATGGCAATTTTATCAGAGCCTTGAGCCGGAGTTCGTGCTGAAGCGGCTGACGGCGTCGCTGGCTCCGCCGGATTCAGTGCGACTTTCGATTGTCGATGGCCGCATCGTCGCCGAGGGTGAGGCTCCCGACACCTGGATCAGCCGGGCGCGCGCGGCGGCCCAGCAGCTTTCGGCAGGCGGGCCGGTCTTCGATATCTCGGGGGTTCGTGACGTAAGTCCCCAAGTGCGCGAGGCGGAGCGCTGGCACGCCTATGTGTCGCGACTGGAGACCCAGCCGGGCATCATCGTTGCAGACCAAAAGATACGCGACGGCCAATTCTATATCGCCGGCCTGCGAGACCCGCTTGGCGCCGATCCGCAATCGCTGTTGTCGGGAACAGAGGTCGATCCCGCCCGGGTTCATGCGCAGTGGCAATTCTATCAGAGTCTTGAGCCGGAGTTCGTGTTGAAGCGGCTGACGGCGTCGCTGTATCCGCCGGATACAGTACGACTTTCGATTGTCGATGATCGCATCGTTGCCGAGGGCGAGGCTCCCGACACCTGGATCGATCGCGCGCGCGCGGCGGCCCGGCAGCTTTCGGCAGGCGGACCCGAATTCGACATCTCCAAGGTTCGTGACGTGAGCCCCGAAGCGCGCGCGGCGGAGCACTGGCAGTATTATGTGTCGCGACTTGAGGCCCAACCGGGAATCATCGTCGCCCAACAAAGCGCGAGGGGCGGACATTTCTACATTTCCGGCTTGAGAGACCCGCTTGCCGCCGACCCGCAAGCCCTGCTGTCCGGAACGGACGTTGATCCTGCCCGCGTTCATGCACAGTGGCAATTCTATCAGAGCCTTGATCCGAAGTTTGTGGTGAAGCGGCTGACCGCGGCGCTGTCCCCGCCGAAAACCGTTCAGCTCTCGATCATCCAGGGTCGCATCGTGGCCGTGGGTGAGGCTCCTGCCGGCTGGATCAACCGGGCACGGGCCGCCGCTGAACAACTTTCGGCGGACGGCGTGGTTCTGGATGTCTCGCAGCTGCGTGAACTGAACCTTGCAGAACTTAATCATTTGAGGCAGGCCATCCAGACGACCGATATTTTCTTCTCTTCCGGCAAGGTTGTGCCGGGACCGGAGCAGACGCCGGTTCTCGACAGGTTGGCGGATCAAATAAAGGAATTCGCCCAGAGTGCCCGCAATTCCGGCGTAACGGCGCGGTTCATGTTGACCGGGCATTCGGACACCACAGGCCGTGAGACGGCCAACGCGTCGATCAGCGCCGCCCGCGCCGAGACAGTTCGTGCGCTTCTCAACAAGCGGGGCGTCGCTCCCGAATTGCTGCTGGTTCGGGGCGCGGGCACTTTTGAGCCGGCTGTACCTGAAAACAGTCTAACCGGTAGCTCCACCAATCGCCGGGTTTCGATTACCGTAAACCTGGACTAGCGGAGCCCAACATGTTGCAAAAAAAGATCTGCATGCTGGGCGGTTTCGCTGTCGGAAAGACGAGTCTGGTCCGCAGGTTTGTGCAGAGCATCTTCTCAGAAACCTACTTGACCACCGTTGGAGTGAAAATCGACAAGAAGAGCGTCGCGCTCCCGGACAAAACCGTGGATCTGATTTTGTGGGATTTGGCCGGCGAAGACGATATCGGCTCATTCCGCGTCAGCTATGTTCGCGGTGCAACCGGGCTCGTGCTTGTCGTCGATGGAACCCGCGCCGCTACTCTTGCCGTGGCACTCACGCTGCGCGAACGGGTCGAGGCCGAATTCGGCGCCATGCCGTTCGTATTGCTGTTCAACAAGTCCGATCTGGCCGATCGGTGGGCGATATCGGATGGTGAGATCAACGAGTTGAGGCAACGTGGATGGCAAATCTATCTAACAAGTGCGCTTTCGGGCGAGCAGGTAGATGACGCCTTTCGTCAACTTGCCTTGATGGTCACCAAATAGACCATGCATGAATTGCCAAAAGAAGTCAGAAATTGGTTTTTCAATTTCTTCTTCGACGGGCACGCTGTCGCTTATCTGAAAATCGACCCTGAGCTTTGCATAGCTGCCAAGGGCGGTAATGTTGAACATTACGGGCTGTCATCACTTCGCATCGGCAAGCCTGTTGCCGAGCAGCTTGAATTCATGGAGGGTTTGCTGCCTTGCCCGGAGCTTCCGTTTCGCATGGACATGGTTGAACTGCCCGGCGGGCGTGTCGCCGACCTCCATTTTTTTGCTGACAATGCGTTCGTGTGGCTGCTTTTTCTGGACGCCACTGCCGAACGAGACAACAGGCAGCGGCTTCAACAGAAGGCCTATGAAATGACGCTCCTGCAAGAGAGGGAGCGTCAACTCAACGAAAAATTGCAATCGACGAACGAGGCGTTGAGGAAGAGCCAGGAGGGATTGGCGCGTGAATATCAGCGCGCCGAAAACCTGCTCCTCAACATTCTCCCGGCCTCGATCGCGGAGCGATTGAAAGCGCAAAAGAAAATTGCCGACAACCACGCAGAGGTGAGTGTGCTTTTTGCCGACATCGTCGGTTTTACGGAACGAGCGCGCAGCGTCGGAGCGGTGACGACGCTCGCTATATTAAACTACTTCTTCAAGGCGGCGGATCGGCTCTCTGAGCGATACGGCTGCGAAAAGATCAAAACAATTGGCGATTGTGTGATGGTGGTCGCCGGCCTGCCCACGGCGCGATCCGATCATGCAAAGGCCCTCACGCGCTATGCGATTGAGCTGCGCAAGGCGGTCAAGCGGGAACGCTTCGCAGGAGAGCCGATAAGGCTGAGAATTGGAATTCACTCAGGACCGATCGTCGCCGGCGTCATAGGCAAGAGGCGGTTCGCCTATGACCTGTGGGGTGAGACCGTTAATCTCGCCTCACGTATTCAAACGTCCGCGGAGCCCGATGAAATCCGTATTTCCGATGCAACTTGCCAACTGCTTGGACCGAAATTTGCTTGCGACCCACTCGAGGAAACGGAATTGCGCGGTGCGGGTCGCGTGCGAATGTGGCGGCTCCCGAGCTGATCCGTCGCCTGCGGTGCGGCCGTGGAGCGCCGATAGCGGCGCCCGAAAGCCATTGGCGTGACCTGATCTTGCGATCGCAAAGCACC
This sequence comes from Mesorhizobium sp. L2C066B000, assembly GCF_000502335.1. Classification (NCBI taxonomy): domain Bacteria; kingdom Pseudomonadati; phylum Pseudomonadota; class Alphaproteobacteria; order Hyphomicrobiales; family Phyllobacteriaceae; genus Mesorhizobium; species Mesorhizobium sp. L2C066B000. The sequence continues at coordinate 193,261 of NZ_AYWZ01000008.1, read as the reverse complement.
CTTTGCGCTTGCCCGGAAGGCCTCTATTCTGGAGCACAGTGGCCGCTGGTGGGATAGAATGTCGGTACTGCCTTTTCTGAGAATCTACGCACCGCTAAATGCGGTGCTCGCTGCGCCTGGGCTTCTGGCGGTGGCTGCGCTCACGATGCCGAACATGTCCGGACGAAGCAGACTGGCTCTGGCTGCCGTGCTTGCTGTCATTTGGGCCGCCTATCTTCTGCAGATGGCCGAGACCCTGCTCAAGCGCTGGGCGGGAGACCTCAGAGACAGGACGCCGGCAATCGCGATCGATGTGCTCGCGGTTTTGGTTCCAGTCGCCGCATTTCTGCTCGACGGCACGCCCGACCGGAGCCTCTACTGTGCTGTCTGGCTGCTGAAGCCGCTGCGCGACTCGACCTTCTTCCCGCTGCTTGGCAGGGTTCTGGCCAACGAAGCGCGCAACCTGGTCGGCGTCACCACGGTCTTCGGCCTGGTTCTGTTCGGTGTCGCACTCGCGGCCTATGTCATCGAGCGCGACGTCCAACCGGAAAAGTTCGGCAGCATCCCCGAGACAATGTGGTGGGCGGTGGTCACGCTGTCCACTACCGGCTATGGCGACGACATTCCGCAAAGCTTCGCCGGCCGCGTCCTTGCCGGGGCTGTCATGATGTGTGGCATCGGCATCTTCGGGCTCTGGGCCGGCATTCTTGCCTCCGGCTTTTATCAAGAAGTCCGTCGCGAGGATTTCGTCCGCAATTGGCAATTGATTGCCGGCGTTCCGTTGTTTCAGAAGCTTGGCCCGGCCACGCTGGTCGAGATCGTGCGCGCGTTAAGGCCTCGCACGGTGCCGGCGGGCGCCGTGATCTGCCGCAGTGGCGAGACCGGTGATCGGATGTTCTTCGTCGTGGAGGGCCGCGTCAGCGTCGCGACGCCCAACCCGGTGGAGCTTGGCCCTGGCGCCTTCTTCGGCGAGATGGCGCTGATCAGCGGCGAACCGCGTATGGCGACCGTCACTGCCGCAACTTCTGTCTCACTCCTGTCGCTGCACGCGGCGGATTTCCAGATGCTGTGCAGCAGCAGCCCGGAAATCGCGGAAATCATCCGCAGGACCGCGCTCGAGCGGCGCGGCGCGGCGCCGGTGGCTTGACCGTACAGCCGATGGTGGCCCGGCTGGAACTGGATGGTACGGCTCTATCGACCACGCGCGAAGGTTCTGGACGGCACGTGGAAGGTCCCAGAGGCGTAGCCGGAGACCTAAACGTAGCCGATCCACTCTACCGGCGGCTCGTTGTTTGGCGCTGTGCGTCGACAGTTCCTGCCCCGCGGCCTTTCGGACGACCGGCTTTGGCTAAACTCTAATGCCTTAGAATCTTGCTTAGAAAAGCCCGGCTGCGGTCGGTCTTCGGGTCGGAGAAAAACGCTTCCGGCGTGCCGCTTTCGACGATGGCGCCGGCGTCCATGAACACCACGCGCTGCGCCACCTTGCGGGCAAAGCCCATTTCGTGCGTTACCACCATCATGGTCATGCCTTCCTCGGCCACCGCGACCATGACGTCGAGCACTTCGGAGATCATCTCGGGATCGAGCGCGGAGGTCGGCTCGTCGAACAGCATGATCTTGGGCCGCATGCCGAGGCAGCGCGCGATGGCCACACGCTGCTGCTGGCCGCCGGACAACTGTGACGGGTAGGCATTGACCTTGTCGGCGAGGCCGACCTTGGCCAGCAAGTCGCGCCCGGCCTGCTCGGCCTCGGCGCGGGGGATCTTGCGCACATGGATCGGCGCCAGCGTGACGTTTTCCAGCGCCGTCTTGTGCGGGTAGAGGTTGAACGACTGGAAGACGAAGCCGATCTCGGTGCGCAGCTGCGTCATGTTGGTGGCGGGGTCGCCGAGGCGCTGGCCGTCGACGACGAGGTCGCCATCCTTGATCGCCTCCAGGCCATTGATGCAGCGGATCAGCGTCGACTTGCCCGAGCCGCTCGGGCCGCAGACGACGACCACTTCGCGCGGCTCGACGCTGAGCGTGATGTCCTTCAGCACATTGAGCGAGCCGAACCATTTGTTGACGCCGCGAAAGTCGATCATGCCCGTTTTGGTCAGGTTTGGTTTGGTCGGGCTTGGATTGGTCATGGCGGTCGCCCTTTGGGGTTCGATGTCACAGCTGCACCTCGCCATGCGCCGCGCCCATGCGGCGCTCCAGCCGGCGGGCGAGCATGATCAGCGGATAGCAGACGACGAAATAGCCGACGCCGACCAGGAAGAAGACCAGCAGGCCGTTGGGCACACGCTGCACCACCAGCCAGCCGACGCGGGTGAGGTCGGTCAGCCCGATCGCCGAGACGACGGAAGAATCCTTGATCAACAGTACATATTGCCCGACCAGCGGCGGCAGCACGATGCGCATCGCCTGCGGCAGCACTACCTGGCGCATGCGGTGCCAGCGTGACAGGCCGGACGCCAGCGCTGCCTCGACCTGGCCGGTCGGCACCGAGCGGATGCCGGCGGCGACGATCTCGCAGATGAAGCAGGCGGCGAGGTTGGTCAGTGCTATGATGCCGGCGGTGAAGGCATCGAGCTCGATGCCGAATTCCGGCAGGATGAAGAAGATCAGGAAGATCTGCACCAGGAACGGCGTGCCGCGGATCAGGTCGACCCAGGCGCCGATCACGCTCGAGATCAGCCGGTTGCCGCCGGTGCGCAATATGCCGAGGCCGAAACCAAGCAGCGTGCCCAGCACCAGGCTGATCGCCGACAGCATCACGGTCATCCCGAGGCCGCGCAAGGCGAGGGGGTAGCTGCCGGCCAGGCTTTGCAGCTGTTGCCAGATCATGTGCTGCTCCTTGCCGGCTGCAGACCGAGCCAGCGACTGGACAGTCCCGCGAGTCCTTTGAGGCCGTAATAGAGCAGCAGATAGAAAGCGGCGATGGTGATGAAACCTTCGGCCGGCATGAAGCGGTCGGACGCCAGCAACTGGCCGGCGCGCGTCAGTTCGGAAACCGAGATCAGCGACAACAGCGCGGAATCCTTGACCAGCACGATCGCCTGGCCGAGCAGCGGCGGGATCGTCACCTTGAACGCCTGCGGCAGGATGACCAGGCGCATGCGCTGGACATAGGTCATGCCCGAAGCGACGCCGGCCTCGACCTGGCCGCGCGGGATCGACAGGATGCCGGCGCGGATGATTTCCGCGACATAGGCGCCGCTGTTCAGCGACAAGGCGATGATGCCGACGACGAGTTCGGGCAGGACCAGGCCGAGACGCGGCAGGCCGAAATAGAGGAAGTAGAGCTGCGCCAGCAACGGCGTGGCGCGCACGGCATCGATATAGCCCTTGGCCAGCACGCGAAACAGCTGGCCGCGCTGCAGGTTCATGGCGGCGAGCACGATGCCGACGGCCAGCGCGCCCGCAAAAGACAGCGCCGACAGCCACACGGTCGTGATCAGACCCTGCCCGAACAGCGGCAGATATTCGACGATGGTGCGGAAGCTGAAATTTTCGAGCATGGCGGTGAATTGTGAATGGTGAATGGGCAGTAGTGAGTAGTGAGTAGTGAAGGGCGTCCGGAACGGACATTCACCATTCACTAATTCCTACTCACTACTTCCTACTCACTACTCCCTGCTTACCTCTGCTTAGTGATCCTTCTTCCAGGTGTCGGAATTGACCCAGTAGTCGAGGTTCTTCTGCAGGCGTCCGTCGATGCTGACCTGGTTGAGGAACAGGTTCATCCAGATCAACAGGTCCGGCTCGTCGTAGCGGGTGGCGAAGGCAAGCGGCTCCTTCGACAACAGGTCCGGCATGATGGTGAAGGTGCCGGCGGGATAGGCTGTCGACTGACCCTTGACCGCCGAGACGTCGTTGACGCCGCAATCGGCCTGGCCGTTGTTGACCGCGTCGAGCAGCAGCGGGCCGCCGCCCTTGTAGCTCTTGATGTCGGCGTCCGGGAAGGCGTTCTTGGCTTCCTTTTCGCCGGTGGCGCCCAACAGCACGGCGATCTTGGTGCCCTTGGCCTTGCAGTCCTCGGTGGTCTTGAACTTGCTGTCGGCCTTGGTGAAGACCGTGCTGCCCGTATACATGTAGGGCGTGGTGAACGCGACCTTCATGCCGCGCGCCAGCGTCGGCGTCATGTCGGCGACGAGCAGGTCGGCCTTGCCCGAAAGCAGCGCCGGGATCAGCCCGTCCCAATCATAGTCGAGGAAGGTGATCTTGACGCCCATTTCCTTGGCCATCAGTTCGGCGAGTTCGACCGAACTGCCGGTGCGTTCGCCATTGGCGCCAACCAGCGAGAAGGGAGGTCCTTGCGTCTGCACCGCGACGCGCAGTTCGCCGCGCTTGGTGATCTCGTCGAGGGTTCCGGCACTGGCAGCAGCGGTCAGGCCCGCAAGCGCAAGTCCGGCGATGAAAAGCTTGGCAATCTTCATTTGGCATTCCTCCTGTTATCGTTGTTGTTCCACTTTGTTATTCCACCCTTTTGGGTGTTTTTTGAGCGGCGGCACCGTTTGCCGGCGGCAGCCACCGTTCGAAAATCCTCAGTCCCAGGCCACCGTCTCGGCAACCTTGATGCCACGCCTGGCCAGCTCGTCGAAGAACGGTCCGTCCGGCACATGCAGCAGCGGGTTCAAAAGCCCTGGTGTGGCGATCTCGCGCCGCGCCAGCATCTGCGCCACGATGCTGGCGGGATAGCCGACGCCGAGGCTCATGCCGAACAGGCCTGATGCCAGGTCGCGTTCGATGATCAGGTCCGACGTCACCGTTTTGGCGCGGCCGCCCTCGAGACCGGAAAAGACATTGCGCATCACGCAAAGGTCCTTCTCGTCGGCGCCATATTGCAGTTGCGGGCCGAGCAGACGGCCGAGAAATTCGCGTGGGCTGGCGCCGGTGCCGGGCACCTTGTCTTCGGAGAGGAAGCCGAGTTCCTTCAGCGGCGCCCAGAACGCCGACCATCCCGGCCAGCGCAGCGTATAGCGGCCCGAGCGTTGCAATCCCTTGGCGGCTGCCAGCATCTCGACATAGTGCAGAGCGTCGCCATTGGGGAAAGCTTCCAGCCGGCCGAGGCCCGCGACCTCGATCTCGTGGATGAAGGCATTGTCGTGCTGTCGGCCGGCCGGCACTTCGACGCGCTTGCCATGCTCGATCATCACGCTGTCGCGGTTCTGGCTGACCAGAACCATGTCGAAATTCCAGCTTACCTTGTAGCAAAGCGGCTTCGCCATCGCCTTCGGTTCGGGGATGCCGCCGCAATAGGAATCGATCGAGGAGATCGTAGAGAACTGCTTTGCGGCGCGCGCATAGAGCACGAGGTCGATGCCGGGATCGAGCCCACATTCGGTCATGATCGAAACGCCGGCCTGTTCAGCCTCCGGCGCCAGATCGGCAATCGCCTTGCCGTAATTGGTAGTGACCAGCGGCGTGCGCGTTGCGATCGCGGCCTGCACCGCCTCGCGCATCAATGGCTGCGGCAACAGATCGATGGCGGCGTCGACATCCGCCAGCACGGTGGCAAGTGCCGGGCCGATCGCGCCCTCGGGCATGACGAAACGCACGCGGGAAAGGTCGGTCAGCCCGGCAAGCCGGGCAGGGCCGTCGGCCGACGTATCGACGCAGACGACTTCCTCGACGCCGGCGCTGGCGACGAGATCGGCGATGGCCGCCCGTCCCTGCAGGCCGAGGCCGCCGAGAACAGCTATTCTCATGCCGGCTCCTTGCGTGACGGTGTTTCTTCCGACCAGCAGCCTTCGGGAAGGCTGACCCATTTGTTGCATGAAGCCATGACGACGAAGGTTTCGCTGCGCACGACTTCCCCGGGAATGCCGGCGCCCGGAATCAGCTCGCTGGTGATGCGGTAGAGGTCGGCGACATCGCCGGCGACGGTCACGTCGACGATGATGTCGAAGCGCCCGGTAACCACCGAGGCCGAGTTGACGAAAGGCAGTTCGGCAATGCGCTGCGCCAGTTCCCGGGCGCGGCCACGTCCCTGAGCGTTGATGCCGACAATGGCCGAGATCAGCTCGGGGCGTTCGGTCAGATTGAGCAGCCCGACGATCTTCAAGAGGTTGCGGTCGAGCAGATTGCGCAACCTTGAGCGCACCGTCGGCACCGAGATCGCCATCGTCTCGGCGAGCCGGTTGATGCCGGGCTGGGCATCTTGCGACAACAGCTTTACCAGCCGTCGATCGGTTTGATCGAGATGCTCACGCAAAAGGCAAGGCTTTCATAAAGGAGAAAAATGTGGTGGAATTTCTTCCTGATATGAAAATAGCCTACGAGATATTTATAATAACAGCAAGAGGTGAGTTTGTTGCTACGCTGATCGAATGGACTGGAAGATCGCCACCGCTGCCGCAGTCAGCGCGGCATTGCCGGCCGCAACCGTGCCATCCGGCAGATGCTTCCCATCCTCCAGCCCGACGCGCGTCGACCAGTTGCGATCCGCCGCACGGCGCACGAACGGCCACACCGTCGCGTTCTCGCCATGCAGCAGGATGGCACGGCGAATGCCGGCGCGCTCCAGGACCTGTTCGATGCCGCCGGCTCCCGCAAAAGCCTCGTCTAGCGTCTGCTCGGAAATCTCGATCAGGACGCGCAGCACGCGCCCGCCATGGTCGAGGCCGACCAGCCGCTCGGCGTCGGCGACCGACGCCAGACCCGCCTCGATGCCGATGCCGCGCTGGCGCAGGCTCTCCATGACGATCGGAGCCGCCGCCTCGCTGAGATTGACCGAGGCATAGTCCGGCAATTCGCGCCAGCCGGCGATGGCGACCAGCGTGCTTGTATCGTCATTCTCGATCCAGGCGCCGGTGGAGACGCCGATCAGCGTACCGGGGCAGGCACGGCGCAGCGCTGCGATCGTCGGGTCCATCGCTTCCGGCGCAAGGCTCTCGCGGCGGTCCGCGCCGCGGGCATGGACATGCAGCTCAGCTGCGCCCACGGCAATCGAAGCCGCCCCGTCGCGCGCCATGGTGTCGGGGTCGAGCGGCAGGGTGGGGTGAAAATCGGCGGCGCGCGCGCCATTGATGCAGGCCTGGACGATCATCTCGCGCTCCTGTTGCGGATCGCGCGAGCCTAGCAAAGAGCAGGGTGGAGAGGAAACGGGCGCGGTGAAGACTGCTGACAGGGTGCCGCTTCTGCGGAGCTTGCGGCATCGGCCCAGGACATACCATATAGCGGGACAGGACACGCCACGGGCGATCCTTACCCCTTTGCCGGACTGCCGGCCAGAAGGATTTGCGATGGCTGAGTTGAAGGTCAGGACCCGCGTCACCGGCGCGACGGCGACGCTGCAGCCCGGCGGCTTGCCTTCCATCACCACTCCGACCGGCGGTGCAGTCGATGTCGTCACCGGTGTCAGCGCGCCGGGCTTCAATCCGCTCGACCTGCTCTACGCCTCGCTCGCCGCCTGCATGGTGCTGAGCGCGCGCATCGCCGCCTCCCGCCTCGGGGTTGCCGCCGCGCTTGGCGAGGTGCGCGCCGAGGTCAGCGGCGAGAAGGCCAAGGACGAGCCGTCGCGCGTCGAAAGGCTCAACATCAGGCTCGACATCTCAGGCGATCTCGACGCTGCGACCAAGCAGCGGATCGTCGAGGACGCCGAAGCGATCTGCACGGTGTCCAACACGCTGCGCGCCGCGCCGCAATTGCATACGACGCTTGGGTGAGGGCTTCGCAGAATGCCTCGCTGCCACCAACCAAGGACCGACCCATGGCCATGATTTCGCCGATCGACTACGCGAAAGCGTCCGACGACATCCGCGCCGAGCACGACAGGGAGCTTGGCCTGCGCGGACGCATGACCAACATGAAGCGCATCCTGCTGCATTCACCGGCGGCCCACCGCATCTATGCCGAATGGTTCACGCTGCGCGATCTGCTCAAACCCACACTCGACGACCGCGCCATCTGGCTGTTGTCGCGGGCGATCTCGGAGGGATGCAACGCCGAGATTCCGCTCACCTTCTTCCGCCGCGCGCTGATCGATGGCGGGTTCGATCCCGAGGCGATCGAGCCCACCGCCGACGAGGCGTTGCTGATCGAGTTCGGCAAGGCGGTTGCGGCCAGTGGCAATGCCGTTCCCGACGACATCTGGACAGGCCTCAAGGCCCGCTACGACGACACGCTGCTGGTCAACCTCGTCGCCTTCGCCGGCATCATGGTGGCGACCTGCGTGTTCACCAACGCGGTGAGGGTCGATCTGGACCCTGAGTTGGAGGCGTATCGCCGCAAGGGTGCCGATCCGGTCTGATGCGATCGATACGCAGTCGATCTGCAGTGGATATCGCCCGGAAGGATCAGCCGTAGTAGCCGGCTCCAAACAGCAAAAGTGTTTCCACCTGGGAGTCCGCTTCTTTTCCTATGGCTGTCCAGATGCTGATGCCGAGAGCATTCGAAATCGCGCTATCGATCTCGACCTTCACATTGGGGTCGGTTTGTCTCAAGAACCTCAGCGCAACCTCCATGGAAATCGGAAACAGCGACGCGCCACCCAGTTCCAAGATCGCAGGCGAGGTGAATTCTAGCGCTTCGAGTGCGCCATCGGCCTTGTAATAGGCGAATACTCCAAGGTCCGGCCAATAGTCGGCCGGAACGCTGGTTGGGCTCCGCCGAAAGACCTTGAGCTCTCCTGAAAAGAAGGATCTGACAGTCGCCTTAGACGATCCGAGAGGAAGCCCTTTGACGCCATTTAGCGGTTCGATCGAAAGATGCATGTACACAGTTAATCGCTGCCGGCAGCAGATGACAATGTTCATCGCAGGAATCGGGTGGCCCAGGCGCCTCGTTCGCCCCACTTTGACCGCAAGCAAAGGAGGCATCCATGACCATCCATTCGATAAGCACCAAACGCGCAGCCCATTCGGCCGAAGCGCGCGTCGCAGCGCAGGACTGGAGTGCTTTGGTCGGCGACCTGAATAGCCATGGCAGCACCGTCATGCCGGCGCTGCTTTCACCCGAGGAGTGCGCCGAGATAGCCGCGCTCTATCCGCATGAAGAACATTTCCGCAGTCATGTGGTGATGGCACGCCACGGCTTCGGCAAGGGCGAGTATCGCTACTTCCGCTATCCGCTGCCGGACCTGGTCGGCGGCCTGCGCACCGCGCTCTACCCAAGGCTGGCTAGCGTCGCCAATGACTGGAACGAGCGCATGGGCGTGGCGCAGCGCTATCCAGCCGACCACGCCGCCTTCCTCGAGCTTTGTCACAAGCAGGGCCAGACACGGCCGACGCCGCTTCTCCTGCAATATGGCCCCGGCGACTTCAACTGCCTGCACCAGGACCTCTATGGCGATCTTGCTTTTCCGCTGCAGGTGGCGATCCTGTTGTCGCAGCCGGGTGAGGATTTCGCCGGCGGCGAGTTCGTGCTGACCGAACAGCGCCCGCGCATGCAAAGCCGTGCCGAAGTGGTGCCGCTGACCCAAGGCGACGCGGTGATTTTTGCGGTCCACAATCGCCCGGTGCAGGGCACGAAAGGGCATTACCGCGTCAATCTCCGGCACGGCGTCAGCCGCCTGCGTTCAGGCAAGCGGCATACGGTGGGGATCATTTTCCACGATGCGAAGTAGCGGCGCCTTATCCTTCCAAATGGAGGGTGCAGTTCAGTTGCACTCTGCGCAGGATTCCTTGCACTCGGTGTCCGTCTTGCAGTCGCAACTTTCGCAAAAGGCACCGGTGCTGATCTGGATGGTAGGCTGGATGGGCTGCGACGGCTCGACCCTTTCTCCCTGTTGGGCTTTGTAAAGCGTCAGCGTTCCCGTCCGGCTGAGCTCGAACGGGCTCGCCCATGCTGACACGAAGACGGTGCTGCGGCCGGCCTCGGCGGCTATCTGTTTCAGCCCGTCGATGTAGCTTGAGTCGGCCCGGAACGGCAGGATGACGAAGCGCACATCCTGTTCGGCGAGCAGCTTCTGGACTCCTGAAAACAGCGTTTGCTCGAAGGAGCCCTGGAAGGCGAGGGCCTCGGGGCAGGCGTCGGATCGCTTGGCGCCAGCCGCTTCGAGCTTTTGCGTCAGGGCGCCGTAGGCAAGCTTGAGCGGTGAGGGCGTCTGTTCGAAGCCGAGCAGGCAGAAGGCCGCGTCCTTGGCACCATCTGCTTTGATCGCATCGCTGATCTTGCTGACGAAGGTCTCGGCATCGACGCCGACGATTGAGATCGCCACTTCGGCGAGGGGGGAGGCGGCTTCGATCAGGCTGGTGCTGGCAATCACCGTCGGCACGCCCATGTCCCTCGCCTTCTTAAGCACCTCGACATAGGCCAGGTCGCCGCCGTAGACCTGCAGCACGATGCCCGAGCCGCCTTTGGAGATGAATGACTCGATTGCGGCGATGCCCTCCGGTGGCCCGGGGAGGGCGCTCACAACATTGCAGGCGATCTTCAATTCCTCGGCAACGGCCTCGCAGCCGGCGCGGAAGCGCTCCGCCAGCACCGGTGAGGACGAGGTGACCAGCACCAGATACTGGCGTTTGTCCTGCGCCAGGCCCGGCTGGCACAGGAAAAGCATCAGCACCATCCATGCGAGCAGCGTCGCCATCGGTCTCATTGTGGAGTCTCCTCGCATTTCAGCTCTTCCGGGCTGGCTGGCGATGTGTCCCGTTTCTGGCACGCTTTGAACAGCAGCGTGCGTACATTGGCGATTGAGTCGCGGCCCTCGAGAATGCGGATTTCGTGGAAGTAGCGCGTGTACTGGCGCTGGAAGTCGTCCATCTGCTGGTAGAAATAACCGCATACCTCGGCCGGGTCGCACTCGCCGCGCAGCACGCAGCGCGCGACCGAGTCGTAGTAGCGCGTCACCGTGTCCACGTCCTTCATCAACGAGATATCGGCCAGCACAAACTCAGCCGATTTCTCGAAGATGATCTTGCTCGCGGGATCGCTGCAGCGATACTTGCGCAAGATCTCCCGCTGTTCTGGTTGGCGCCAGAAGGCCGCCGTTCGTTCGATCGCCGCCGCCACCGCTTCCGGTGCCGCCGCGCCGCCTACCGCGTCGTCGAAGGCGGCGATGTACTGGCCGGCATTGCGTTTCTTCACCGTGTCGCTCGGCTCTATGCCGAACATCTCGTAGAAACTGTTGAAGCCCCAGCCATGCAGTATGTCGGGGCGGACGAAGAACGTAACGGCAAAGGCGGGGATGGCAACGATCATGAGGATCACGCCACTCCACATCAGAACGGAAGCGGCCCAGTGGATCCCTATGGCATATGTCAGGCGATCGAAAAGAAAGAGCGCGACCATGAGGACGAGCAGGATCGGAATGCCCACCAAAGCGATCCTGGCGTCGAGGAAGGCGGCGGCGAAGGCGATGACTGCGGCGATGGTGCAGGCGAGTAGCGCATAGCGCAGGGCCGGCACATCTTCGATTGCCTGCCACACCCAATTTCTGAACCTAGCCCAGAGGGTTTGACTAGCCGGTGCTACACCGCCGCCTGCAATCTCGTCGGCCATCCAGCTCCTCATGTTGACAATCGAAGGCAGTTGACGATTTCAGGGCTTTGGAGGCGACGCGCTGTCGGGCTGCCAACCGAACAGTTCGTAGAAGCTGTTGAGGCCCCAGCCATGAAGGATGTCGGTCCGCACGAAGAAGGTGAGCGCAAACAGTGCCGTCGCGAAAATCAGCAGCAGCACCGAAAACCAGACCAGTGCGGACATTGCCCAGCGCAGTCCGGGTGCGCTCTTTGCCAGGCGCGCAAACACCACGAGGATGATCATGAACACGAACAAGATCGGAATGCCAACCAGCGCGATGCGGAGGTCGAGGAAGGACGCTACGATCGCGATGACGGCGGCGATGCCGCCGACACCCAACGCATAGCGCACGGCCGGTACAGCCTTGATAGCTTCCTGCAGGAATCCGTATATGCCTCCCGCCAGACCATGCGCAGGTGCCTGATTCCCACCTTGACCCTGTTCGGACATGATGCCCCCGCAAGCATTGCGCCCAGTATAATGGCAGTGTCGCAAGGAATTGACGCAAGGTCAATCTGGGTGGGCGCAATCATCGCTGCTCCTGCTTGTGCTACGCAGCAGACAGTACTTTTCGGCTGTGAGTTGACAGGTGTCGACCTGCCCTTGTGGAACAGTTCGTTCTACGCGGACAATTTGCCCGCTTCCCTCATTGCCCTCATTCGGGTAAGCGCTCGGGCAACTCCCGCCAATTCAGCGCATTGACCCGGACTCCTCCATGATCCGTCTCGAAAATATCGGCAAGCAGAACGGCCGCCAGCTTGTCTTCATCGAGGCCTCGGCCTCGCTACAGAAGGGCGAGAAGGTCGGCCTTGTCGGGCCGAACGGCGCCGGCAAGACGACGCTGTTTCGCATGATTACCGGCCAGGAGCAGCCTGATGAGGGCCAGGTCCAGGTCGATCGCGGTGTCACCATCGGCTATTTCAGCCAGGATGTCGGCGACATGGCCGGCCACAGTGCTGTGGCCGAAGTGATGAACGGCGCCGGGCCGGTCAGCGACGTGGCGGCCGAAATGGCGGAACTCGAGGCGGCCATGGCCGATCCCGACCAGGCCGACCGGATGGATGAGATCATCGAGAAATATGGCGAGGCGCAGCACCGTTTCGAGGAACTCGACGGCTATGCGCTGGATGGCCGCGCCCGCGAAGTGCTCGACGGCCTCGGCTTTTCCCAGGAAATGATGGACGGCGATGTCGGCAAACTGTCCGGCGGCTGGAAGATGCGCGTCGCGCTGGCCCGCATCCTGTTGATGCGGCCCGACGTCATGCTGCTCGACGAACCGTCCAACCATCTCGATCTCGAAAGCCTGATCTGGCTGGAGCAGTTCCTGAAAGGTTATGAGGGCGCGCTGCTGATGACCTCGCACGACCGCGAGTTCATGAACCGCATCGTCAACAAGGTGGTCGAGATCGACGCCGGTTCGCTCACCGCCTATTCCGGCAATTACGAATTCTACCAGCAGCAGCGGGCGATCGCCGACAAGCAGCAGCAGGCGCAGTTCGAGCGCCAGCAGGCCATGCTGGCCAAGGAGATCGCTTTCATCGAGCGCTTCAAGGCGCGGGCGTCACACGCCGCCCAGGTGCAGAGCCGGGTGAAGAAGCTCGACAAGATCGATCGTGTCGAGCCGCCCAAGCGCCGTCAGATCGTGAATTTCGATTTTCAGCCGGCGCCGCGCTGCGGCGAGGATGTCGTGACGCTGAAGAACGTCCACAAGGGCTATGGCAGCCGCTCGATCTATGAGGGGCTGGACTTCCAGGTCCGCCGCCGCGAGCGCTGGTGCATCATGGGCGTCAACGGCGCCGGCAAGTCGACACTGCTGAAGCTGGTGGCCGGCGCGTCTGACCCGGATGCCGGCACAGTTGCTCGGGGGCCGAGTGTGAAAATGGGCTATTTCGCCCAGCACGCCATGGAGGTGTTGGAGGGCGAACGCACCGTGTTCCAGACGCTGGAGGACGCGTTTCCGCAAGCCGGCCAGGCGCCGCTCAGGGCACTCGCCGGCTGCTTCGGCTTTTCCGGCGACGAGATCGAGAAGAAATGCCGGGTTCTGTCAGGCGGCGAAAAGGCGCGCCTGGTGATGGCGCTGATGCTGTTCGATCCGCCCAATCTTCTGGTGCTCGACGAGCCGACCAACCACCTCGACATCGCGACCAAGGAGATGCTGATCACGGCGCTGTCGCAATACGAAGGCACCATGCTGTTCGTCTCGCACGACCGCCATTTCCTGGCCGCACTCTCCAACCGCGTGCTGGAACTGACGCCAGAAGGCATCCACACCTATGGCGGCGGCTATACCGAATATGTGGAGAGGACCGGGCACGAGGCGCCGGGGCTGCGGACCTGACGCAGGTCCTGCGTCCGCATTTGCGTCCAGCAAAGCCAGGATTTGTCAGCTCGCCGCCAGCCATTTGCGCGACTGCGCGAAGGCCTTGAAGGCTTTGGCATCCATCGGGTAGCCGAACAGGAAGCCTTGCAGGATGTCGCAGCCAAGCTCTTTCAGGATGCGCGCGTGCTCCATCGTCTCGACGCCCTCGGCGATCACTTCGATCCCGAGCGACTTGCCGATGTCGATGATGGACGACACAAGCTGCCGCTGTGCGGTTGAGCTGGTGATGGGGGTGACCAGCTGGCGGTCGATCTTGAGGCGACGGGGCCGCAACTTCAACAGCGAGACGATCGAGGCATGCCCGGTGCCGAAATCGTCGATCTCGACGTCGATGCCGAGCCCCTTGATGTGTTCGATGTTCCAGCTGACCAGCTCGTCGTTTTCGTCGAGGAAAATCGACTCCACCAGTTCGAACGACACGGTCCCTTCCTTGATCGGAAGCTTGCGCAAACCCTTGATCAGGTCCCTGTCTTCCAGGCGCCGTGCGGAAACGTTGACCGAGACGCGCGGGATGTTGAGGTGGCTGCGCGACCAACGCTCAAAATTATCGAGCGCCTGCTCCAGGACGGTGCGGTCGATAAGCGCCACGACATTAAGTTCTTCAGCCACCTTGATGTAGGCGTCGGGGGTCAGCATGCCGCGTTGCGGATGATCCCAACGCGACAGCGCCTCGACGCCGACGATCTCCAGCGTCTTGGCGTCGAACTGCGGCTGATAGTAGACGATGAATTCGTTCCGCTCGAGCCCGCCCAGAATCTCGTCGGCGGTCTGCTTGGTCCGCACGATCTCGCTCTGCAGCTCTTCGTTGAAAAACTCGTAGCGGTTGCGGCCGCGGCCTTTCGCCCGGTACAGCGCCAGATCGGCATTGACAAGCAACTGCCTTGCATCGACGCCGCTATTGGCCGCAATGCCGATGCTGACGCCGAACCGGCACTGGTGACCCAGATAGTCGACCGGCTGGCGCATCGCATCGATAATGTGGTCGGCCAGCGCGGCGAGTTCCTTGTCGTCGCGTCCATGGCTCAGCACGACAAACTCGTCGCCGCCGATGCGCGCAACGAAATCGGCACTGCCGACGCTGGCCTTGATGACTTTCGAAGCATGCACCAGCAATGCATCGCCCGCTGCATGGCCGAGCGTGTCGTTGATCTGCTTGAACCGGTCAAGGTCGAGATGCAGCAACGCCGCACGGCCGTCGGCTTCGCGGTTTTCGGCAAGCATCTCGTCCAGATACCGACGGTTGGGCAGACCGGTCAGCGAATCATGCATCGCGACATGCTCGATGCGGGCTTTGGCCAGGTTCAGTTCGGCATTTTTCGATTCTGAAAGGCGACGTTCACGCACGAGATTCTCGTTGAGCAGCACGTCGCCTGTCACATCCCATTCGGCGCCGATCATTTTTGGCGTGCCGTCGATGTCCCGGAAGAAACTGGCGCGGGTGCGCACATGGCGAATGGTGCCGTCCGGCCGCAGGAGCCGATACTGCGAAGAGTAGGGGCCTTGTGTTGCAACAGCCGAATCGAAATCTGCTTTAGCCCGTTCGAAGTCTTGGGGATGGATCGCCAGCGCCCAGTCGTCATAGCTACGGGTCTTGCCGCCGCCGGGTTTGCCATAGATTTCGTTGATGCGGTCGTCCCATACGAGTTCGTTGCTGACGGTATCGTGCTCCCACACGCCTATAGCAGAGGCTTCCAACGCCAGCTCCAGCCGCCGGGACAGGCGCCTCAACTCGGCGTCACTTTTCTGCCGCTCACCGAAAAGACGTCCTGCCACGAGGATCGGCAGCACCACCAGCGCGCCGGCAAGCGCCATGAGCAGACGCAACAGCCACTCATTTTTCGGAGCGGTCGGCCAGCCGCCCTTCGGTATGGCTGAAATTTGCCAGGAGCCTGAAGGCAATTGCACCTCTGCCATCACCGGATTGCCGGACACGACATTATCGCCGCCGAAGAACAGTTCCCCGCCGCCGCCGAGCGCATCCTTGCCGATAAGCGCCACATCGATATCCAGATCAGGGTCGGTCAGTCCGCTGGCAGCGTAGAGCCGATCGACATCGATCACGGCCGAGACGATACCCCAGAAACGGTCGCCGCCACCCGCCGTCGGCACGAAGACCGGGATACGGCCGATGAAGCCACGTCCGCCTTGCGCCAGTTTGACCGGCCCGGCGAGCACCAGCGCGCGCTGGTCACGGGCGCGAAGCGCGGCCATGCGTTGCGTATCGCTCTTGCGGTAGTCCAGCCCGATGGCTTTTTCATTGCCTTCCAGCGGATACATCAGCGCGATGACGAGGTCGGGGGCGCCGGCAATATCGCGCAACTGCGATTTTTGCTCGAACAGATTACGGGCGAGTGCCGCAAATCTTTGCTGGCCCATATAGGGCTCGGTAACGATTGTCGAAACGAGACCCTGAACCAGCTGGAGATTGCCGCCTATGTTGCCTTCGAGCTTGGCGCGTATGATGTTGACCTTGGCCAGGACGTCGGCGCGCGCCAGCTGATCGGAGACCTCTCTGTTCCTCTGGTCGGCAACCAGGGCGCAGACGAGAAGCACGACAAAGGCAATCGCCGCCGGCAAGTTGGCGGAAGAAAAAACGGCCCGTTTCAACCGGCCGGAATTGAGCATTGCACCTGCCAACTCGATCCGAAGACCTTTCCAGGACAGTAGTCCTTCGGTCGACCATAGTAGCTAAAGCTTAAGTTTGAGCTTCGAGACGAATCCGAGAACAAACGGTAAGCTTTTGGCTGCCAGGGTCCAGCCGAAATCTGAATGAGTGTCCGAAAGTAGGACGCCAGGTTGCAGCGTTCTGCAACCCAGCGGCGAAGTCATATTCGCCTCAGATTGCAACAAGCCGCCTGATCTTGCCGCGCGGGCCCTTGCGGGAGGCTTACTTCCCAGCCATTTGATCGGCCAGCGCCTGCGCCTGGGCGAGCAGCGCCGGGAAAGCCGGGTCAGCCGGCAGGCGCTGCGCCATGCAGGCCCGGTAGTCGCTGTCGCCCTTGTCCCAGGCGGCGTTGGAGGACTCGAACGCTTTTTCGTCCTTCAGGTCCGATGCCTGGTAGGCCTCCTGGAATTTCTGCGCGGCGGCGTCCGCAGCAGCCCACACGGCGTCGCAGGCGGCGATCTTCGGAACGGCAGGGGCTGCCGGCGCTGCGATAATTCTCACGCTGTTGCCTTTGACGAGCGTAACGATGACTTCCTGCTCATAGATCGGCCCGACGTCCTGCGTCCAGCCGCCGAGCCGTGCGAAGGCGATGTCGGCGCCTTCGGGTTTCTTCAATGGAAAGTCGAGCGTTCCCTCGAAGGCGGCGTCGCTGTTGATCGCCTGGGTATAGAAGGCATCCAGCTTAAGCGCCTCATCGATGCCGGCGGGCAGTTTGAAACTTTCGTCGGTCTCGGCGGTTCTGGACTGGAGCCAGCGCTCCAGCAGCCCTCGCGTCGTTGCCACCAGGCTGGGGCCGTCGTCGCCCTTGGTGTATCGCAGCCCATCGAGCATGCCATAGCCGATATCGGAGTCGCTGAGGCTTTCGATATTGATTGTGCCGGTTGGCGGAAAGTCCTTGACCGCCAGCGGCCCGATAATGCCGGCAAGACGCTGCTGGAGGTCGGCCAGCGCCTTCTCGTTCTCAGCGTCGATGGTCTCGATTGCCGCGTTCGCACTGTTCAGCGCCGCGATATCAGCAATCGCCTTGTCACGCGCGGCCACATAGTCGTCCTCCGGCGAGGCCGCGAAAGCCACGCTGCTCACCAGCGCAAACAGAAACGTCCAGACCCACCGCATGATATAAACCCTGCTCTACGTTCGATTCCAAGGATACATGACAACATTGGGCTGAAAAAAGACGGCGTTGGAGCTGCCCCCTTGAGGAAGGAGATGGCCGGCAGGCCAGAGGCGTCGTTGCGCTTGAAGCGCTGACTCCTTTTGCAGCGCGAGACGACGTTAGCGCTTCACGCGCAACGACCCCCTCTGTCGCCTTCGGCGACATCTCCCCCTCGAGGGGGGAGATTGGCGCCTAATCACGCCTTGCGCTTCTCCACCTCCGCCTTCCTCAGCAGGAAGCGCTGGATCTTGCCGCTTGGGGTCTTCGGCAGTTCCGTGATGAACTCGACCTCGCGCGGGTAGGCGTGCGCCGACAGCCGTTTCTTGACGTGCTGGGCCAGCTCTTCGGCGAGCTCCGAATTGCCCTTGTAAGCCGGCGCCAGGACGACGAAGGCCTTGACGATCTCGGTGCGCTGCGGATCGGGCACGCCGACGACAGCCGCCTCGTTGACCGCCGGATGCTCGATCAGCGCGCTTTCGACGTCGAACGGGCCGATGCGATAGCCGGCCGAAGTGATGACATCGTCGGCGCGGCCGATGAAGGAGACCGAACCGTCCGGCTCGTACTCCACCGTGTCGCCGGTGCGGTAGTAGCCGCCCGTGATCGCTGGCGTCTCGGCTTGGTGATAGCCGTCGAACCAGCGCAGCGGCGACTTCGCGATGTCGACGGCGAGGATGCCGGGCTGGTTGGGGCCGAGCTCGTTGCCGGCCTCGTCCAATACCACCATGCGATATCCGGGCATTGCGAAGCCGGCCGAGCCCACGCGCACGACGTGCGAGAGCCCATGATGGTTGTTGACCATCATGCCGTTCTCGGTCTGGCCGTAATGGTCGTGAATGGGCGCGGCGAGATTTGCGTCGAACCAGCGGATGACTTCCGGGTTGAGCGGCTCGCCGGCGCTGCTCACCACGCGCAGTCTGCCTTTGACACGGGCCGCAGCTTCCGCGCCTTCCGCCATCAGCAGGCGATAGGCGCTCGGCGAGCCGGCAAGGCTGGTGACGCCGAGCCGCTCGATGATGTCGTAAGTGCTCTTGGCGTTGAAGGCGCCTTCATAGAAGGTCGTGGCGATGCCGAGCTGCAACGGGCCGGTGATGGCGTAATAGAGGCCGTAGGCCCAGCCGGGGTCCGCGATGTTCCAGAAGATGTCGTCGGGCAGCAAGCCGATCGCGTCGCGCATATAGGCGCCGAAGGCGAGCAGGGCGCGAAGCGGCACCGGCACGCCCTTGGGCAGGCCGGTCGTTCCCGACGTCGACATCATCATGAACAAGTCGTCGCCCTTGCGCATCACCGGCTGGCACTCGGGCGAGGCGGCGGCAAGCGCGGCGCGGAAATCGATGTCGCCTGCAGGTAGCTCACCGCCATTGCCAAGGATGGTGGCGATTTGCGCTGATGTCTCGACCTCGTCGAGCTTGCCGCGATTGGCCGGGTTGGTCACCACGATCCTGGCGCCGCTATAGCCGAGGCGGTGCTCGATGGCTTTCGGACCGAAGGCGGTGAACAGCGGCTGGTAGACCGCGCCGATGCGCCACGTCCCGAGGATCAGCGCCACCAGTTCGGGGACGCGCGGCAGCATGCCGGCGACGACATCGCCGGCACCGACGCCGGCGGCCTTGAGCACATTGGCGGCGCGCCCGGACATGTCGGCGAGATCGTCGAAGCTGAATTCGCGAAGCTCGCCGCCGGCCGAGATCGCGCGCAGCGCCAGCCGGTTTTGTCCGGTGTAGCGGCCGCAGCATTCGACATAGGCATTGATGCCGGTTCCAGGGTTGCCATACAGCCGGGCGATCTCATCTTCGATGCGAAAGCGCTGAACGGCATCCTCATAACGCGGCATTTTGCTCATGGCGATCCTCCCTAGGCGGCGCCCATCTCCCCTTGGAGCGCCTTATCGGTGAGATTGCCTGAAATTGCTGCGCTGGTCGATTACGGCGATAGTCGGGGGATGCGAAGGATCGCAGCGCAGCGACAATCCGCGCCGAGCCACTGCTGTTGACCGAACCGTCCATCCGGCCGATAGCACCGCCAGAATTGCCCCGAGGCCCCAATGATCCCAGACTCAACTTTCCATGACTCGGCCACAGCCGACGAAGGACGCGATGCCGACACCGCCTGGCAAAACGACATCCGCGCGGGCGTGCGCCACGTCCGCGATCTCGCCTCGCTGCCGCTGTCACCCGCCGAGCACGCGGCGGCGCAGGAGGCGGCTACGCGCCACAAGGTGCGTGCCCCAAAAACCTATCTCGACCTGATCGACTGGAACGATCCCGCCGACCCGATCCGCGCCCAAATCATTCCATCGCCGGATGAGCTGACGGAAACGGAAGGCGAGCTCGACGATCCGATCGCCGACCATGCCTTCAGTCCGGTGCCGCGACTGACGCACCGCCACGCCGACCGCGTGCTGTTGTTTGCGACCTACCAATGCGCGGTCTATTGCCGCTTCTGCTTCCGCAAGGAATCCCTGACCTCGATCGGCCGCGGCTATACGCGAGAAGCGCTCGAAGAGGCTTTTGCATATATCGAGGGCCATACCGAAATCCGCGAAGTGATCCTGACCGGCGGCGATCCGCTGTCGCTGCCGGACAAGGCGCTGGCCGAAATCCGCGCCCGCATCGAGGCGATCGCGCATGTCAGGCTGCTGCGCATCCACACGCGCGTGCCTGTCGTACTGCCCGCGCGCATCACGCCGGGGCTGGTTGGCGCGTTGCAGGGCCGGCTGATGGTCACAATCGTCACCCATTTCAACCATGCGCGGGAGATCACGCCGGCCACCGAATTGGCCTGCCGCGTCATGCGCCAGGCAGGCTTCGTGCTGCTCAACCAGAGTGTCCTGCTCAAGGGCGTCAACGACACGGTCGAGGTGCTGGAGGAACTCTGCCGCGAACTGATGTACCGGCTCGGCGTCAAACCCTATTACCTGCACCATGGCGACCTCGCGCGCGGCATGGCGCACAGGCGCACCACGATTGCGCAGGGACAGGCGCTGGCCGGCGCGCTGCGCGCCCGCCTGTCGGGCATCTGCAATCCGGTCTATGTGCTGGACCTGCCGGAAGGCGGCGGCAAGGTGCCGCTCGGGCCATGCCATGTCGAGGGGCGGGAAGAGCAGGACTGGCGCATCCGCGGCCAGGATGGCGAGGTGAGGGTATATCGGGACGTGGTGGTGTAGGCACGGCGCAGCGGCGACAATGACCGCCGCCGTCACATTGTCGATCGGGATGACCGATCGCACCAAACTCTCGCCACTACGCGTTCGCCTGCATTCCGTATGTTGACATAAAGATATCCTTATGTGATGGTTGTCGCCTCAAGGATAAAAAATGTCGCAGAATTCTGCATCGCTGGACGTTTTGTTCGGCCCCGTCGCGGCCAAGCCCGACGGTTCGGAAGTGCTTGCGGCGCTCACCGCGGCGGCACGCGAGCGCATCCTCATCCTCGACGGCGCCATGGGCACGCAGATCCAGGGTCTCGGTTTCGACGAGGAGCATTTTCGCGGCGAGGCATTCGCCGGCTGCGCCTGCCACCAGCAAGGCAACAACGACCTCTTGATCCTGACGCAGCCGAAGGCAATCGAGGAGATCCATTATCAATACGCCATCGCTGGCGCCGATATCCTCGAGACCAACACCTTCTCCTCGACCTCGATCGCCCAGGCCGATTACGGCATGGAGGATGCCGTCTACGCGCTGAACCGGGACGGCGCGCGACTGGTGCGTCGGGCAGCGGCGAGGGCACAGCAGGAAGACGGCAAACGCCGTTTCGTCGCCGGCGCGGTCGGGCCGACCAACCGCACCGCCTCGATGTCGCCCGACGTCAACAATCCCGGCTATCGCGCCGTGACCTTCGATGAATTGCGCCTGGCCTATGGCGAGCAGCTGCGCGGCCTGATCGACGGCGGCGCCGACATCATTCTCATTGAAACCATCTTCGACACGCTGAACGCCAAGGCGGCGATCTTCGCCTGCAACGAGATTTTTCTCGAAAAGGGCGTGCGCCTGCCGGTGATGATTTCGGGCACCATCACCGATCTCTCCGGCCGCACGCTGTCGGGCCAGACGCCGACCGCCTTCTGGCATTCGGTGCGCCATGCCAACCCCTTCACCCTCGGCCTCAACTGCGCGCTCGGCGCCAATGCGATGCGCGCGCATCTGGCCGAAATTTCAGGCGCCGCCGACACCTTCGTCTGCGCCTATCCGAATGCCGGCCTGCCCAATGAATTCGGCCGCTATGACGAGAGCCCGGACTTCATGGCCGCGCAGATCGAGGATTTTGCGCGGGAAGGGCTCGTCAACGTCGTCGGCGGCTGCTGTGGCTCGACGCCGGACCACATCCGCGCCATCGCCGAGGCTGTCAAGAAATATCCGCCACGCGCCATCCCCGAGATCGAGCGCAAGATGCGCCTGTCCGGGCTGGAGCCGTTCACGCTGACTGATGAGATTCCCTTCGTCAATGTCGGCGAACGCACCAACGTCACCGGCTCGGCCAGGTTCCGAAAGCTGATCACGGCGGGCGACTATGTTCCGGCGCTCGACGTGGCGCGCGACCAGGTCGCCAATGGCGCACAGATCATCGACATCAACATGGATGAAGGCCTGATCGATTCGAAAAAGGCGATGGTCGAGTTCCTCAATTTGATCGCCGCCGAACCCGACATCGCCCGTGTTCCGGTGATGGTGGACTCCTCGAAATGGGAGATCATCGAGGCCGGGCTGAAATGCGTGCAGGGCAAGCCACTGGTCAACTCCATCTCGATGAAGGAAGGCGAGGAAGCCTTTCTGCATCATGCGAAGCTGGTGCGCGCCTACGGCGCGGCGGTGGTCGTCATGGCCTTCGACGAGGCCGGCCAGGCCGACACCAAGGCGCGCAAAGTCGAGATCTGCACCCGCGCCTACAAGCTGCTCACCGAACAGGCGGGTTTCCCGCCCGAAGACATCGTCTTCGACCCCAATGTCTTCGCGGTCGCCACCGGCATAGAGGAGCACGACAATTACGGCGTCGACTTCATCGAGGCCGCCGGCGAGATCACCGCCACGCTGCCGCATGTGCATATCTCGGGCGGCGTCTCGAACCTGTCCTTCTCCTTCCGCGGCAACGAGCCGGTGCGCGAGGCGATGCACGCGGTGTTCCTCTACCATGCCATCCAGCGCGGCATGGATATGGGCATCGTCAATGCCGGCCAGCTTGCCGTCTACGACACGATCGAACCGGGACTGCGCGAGGCTTGCGAGGATGTCGTGCTCAACCGGGTGCCCAGGGCCGGCGGCACCGCCACCGAACGCATGCTGGAGATCGCCGAGCGCTTCAAGGGCACCGCCGGCAAGGAAGCCAGGGAGCGCGATCTCGCCTGGCGCGACTGGAGGGTCGAGCGGCGGATTTCGCATGCGCTGGTCAACGGCATCACCGAATTCATCGACGCCGACACCGAAGAGGCGCGGCTTGCGGCCGAGCGGCCTCTGCATGTCATCGAAGGCCCGCTGATGGCCGGCATGAATGTCGTCGGCGATCTGTTCGGCGCTGGAAAGATGTTTCTGCCGCAAGTGGTGAAGTCGGCGCGCGTGATGAAGCAGGCGGTGGCCGGATTGCTGCCGCACATGGAGGCGGAAAAACTGGCGAATGCCGCCAATGGGATCGACAATGGCGAGCGCCAGACGGCCGGCAAAATCCTGATGGCGACGGTGAAGGGCGATGTCCACGACATCGGCAAAAACATCGTCGGCGTCGTTCTGGCCTGCAACAATTACGAGATCATCGATCTCGGCGTCATGGTGCCGGCGGCGAAGATCCTGCAGAGGGCTCGCGAGCAAAATGTCGACATCATCGGCCTGTCCGGCCTGATCACCCCGTCGCTGGACGAGATGGTGCACATGGCCGCCGAGATGGAGCGCGAAGGCTTCGACATTCCGCTTTTGATCGGCGGCGCGACAACCAGCCGCGTGCACACGGCGGTGAAGATCCATCCCCGCTACTCCAGGGGACAGACGGTCTATGTCAATGACGCCAGCCGGGCGGTCGGCGTCGTCTCGTCCTTGCTGTCGAAGGAGACCAAGGGCGGCTACGTCGACACAGTGCGGGCCGAGTACAAAAAGGTCGCTGACGCGCATGCCCGCTCCGAGGCCGACAAGCAGCGGCTGCCGCTGGCCAAGGCCAGGGCCAATGCGCACAGGGTGGACTGGTCCGCCTATGAACCGCCGAAGCCGTCCTTCACCGGCGTGAAAGTGTTCGAGAACTGGGACCTGACTGAGCTCTCGCGCTACATCGACTGGACGCCGTTCTTCCAGACCTGGGAGCTGAAGGGGCGTTACCCCAAGATCCTCGACGACGAGAGGCAGGGACCGGCGGCGCGCCAGCTGTTCGAGGATGCGCAGGCGATGCTGAAAAAGATCATCGCGGAAAAATGGTTCGCGCCGCGCGCCGTCATCGGCTTCTGGCCGGCGAACGCCGTCGGCGACGACATCAGGCTGTTCACGGATGAGGCACGCTCGCAGGAACTGGCAACCTTCTTCACGCTGCGCCAGCAACTGACCAGGCGCGACGGCAAGGCCAATGTCGCGCTGTCGGATTTCGTCGCGCCGGCCGACAGCGGCAAGTCGGACTATATCGGCGGCTTCATCGTCACCGCGGGGATCGAGGAGGTGGCGATCGCCGAGCGCTTCGAGCGCGCCAATGACGATTATTCCTCGATCATGGTCAAGGCGCTGGCCGACCGTTTCGCCGAAGCTTTCGCCGAGCGCATGCACGAGAAGGTGCGCAAGGAATTCTGGGGTTATGCATCAGACGAGACGCTGGCGCCCGACGAACTGGTCGGCGAGCCTTATCGCGGCATCCGCCCGGCGCCCGGCTATCCCGCGCAGCCCGATCATACCGAGAAGGCGACCTTGTTCCGGCTGCTCGACGGCGAGCGCAATGCCGGCGTCAGCCTGACCGAGAGCTATGCGATGTGGCCGGGCTCCTCGGTCTCCGGCATCTATCTCGCCCATCCCGAAAGCTATTATTTCGGCGTCGCCAAAGTCGAGCGCGACCAGGTCGAGGACTATGCCCGCCGCAAAGCCATGCCGCTGGCCGATGTCGAGCGCTGGCTCGGCCCGATCCTCAACTATGTCCCTCAGCACTATGCCGAGGCGGCGGAATAGCGGCTGCGACGTGGCCCAATGGCTGCTCGACCGCTCCCTTAATTTCCGCTGTCGAAAAAAATCGCGCCGCACCCGGTTCTCGGCGAGCTGCCGGTTTGCCGGTCGGTCAGACTTAGGTCCCTCGCGCCTGCTTTTCTGGAACAAGCCTTGATGTCCCGCATTTATTGGCAGGGACACAAGGAGTGTCGAGTGAAAGCGATTTTGGGACTGGTCGGCGGCTTCGTGCTGACCCTTGCGGTGTTCGGCAGCGGGCTGGTCTTCGCAGCCTGGCTGCTTGCCGCCAAGCCCGCGCGCGAAGCAAGGCCCACCGTCAGCGTGGCGGAACTGTGGACCCGAAAAGCGCGGCCGGTGGACAAGACGGCGCAGGACTTCGAACGTTTGCCGCCCGAGCAGTCCGCGCCTGTCGACATCGCCGCCAAGAAGGCGAACCCGGCCAACCAGCAGCCCGATCCCACCGTCACCGGCGCCATCGCGCCGGCCGAACTGCCGCCGCCGCATCTCGCCTGGTGCGCCAGCCGCTACCGCTCCTACGATCCCGACGACAACAGCTACATGTCCTATAGCGGACAGCAGCGCACCTGCTTTTCGCCCTATCTCGCCGCCGACCGCGCCGCGCCGCGAGAGGCAAGCTATGTCGAGGGCGCGGGCGCCTACGCGGCCGCCGGCGGCGATGCGGACCATGTCGCCTCCTGCTTCAGCCGCTATCGTTCGTACCGTCCGGAAGACAACAGCTACCAGCCATATTCCGGCGGGCCGAGACGGCAATGTGAGTAGCCAGCGCGAAGGGCGCCGCGAACGATTGCGACCGCGCGATTTCTGGGATCGTCCGGATCGTCCTCAAAGCCCAGGGGAGGAACCACCATGGAAGACGACAGGCACCAGAAGATACAGAAGCGCGCTTACCAGATCTGGGAGCGCGAAGGCGTTGGCGACCCCGAGCATCACTGGCACCGGGCCGAGGCCGAAATCGACCGCGAAGCCGCCCTGCCACTGACCGCTGACGACGCCTTGCCGCGCGAGATCGCCAGCACCGACATCCTGGCGGTCGAGGAACTGGCCGTGCGCACCGGCATATCGGGCGATGAGGCGCAGGAGCTGATCGACAGGCTGGGCACGGACCGCGCCGCGGTGGAGCAGGCGGCGCGGGGGATTGCGAACAAAAGGCGGGTGAAATCCTGATCAGGTAGGGAGCGATGATCCGCAAACTCAAAGTGGAAGATACTGCCTCTATTCGCGCAAGGAAGACGATAAAATTGGCAAGCACCGCAATTTTTTGCCACGCTTGCGTAACGGTAGAAGCAGAACTAAGCAGGGCACAGTATTTTAAGTGGATCGACGAGAGGTGAGGGCGGCTAACAAAAGATAGCTCATTTGCGCGCGGGTGAGGCAAAAAAGATCTAAGTTCGAAATGGGATCAATTTTCCTCGCCACTCGCCATCTTCTTTGAAATAGAAGCCAATAAAGTCGTTACGCGCAAACTGATCATCTCTCGCTCCGAGATGATTGGTTCCTAAGCCACCATCTTTTTCGACCCAAACCCTCCAAACGACCTTCAAATCGTGGCTGTTCGCAAACTTCTCGATGAGATCGCTTCGAATAACCGCAATACCAGCTAAAAATTCTGGAGCATCAGAGAATGCAGGAGATCCGTCCTCCGTTACAAAGAAATTCGACCACCCATCCTTGGGTCGGAGCTTCAGTTCCCCAAGCAATGCGGGATGAGGCGTCGAGAAATCTGTCTCTCCTGAAACACCACTCCTATCGAATTCGCTATATTTGGGTGAAAAGCCCTCGGCTATTCGCCCAAATTTGAAATTCGCTACTTCATACGGCAAAGAAAACGTCGGAGTCGAAGCTTGGTGTCTGAAACTCCGCTGGCCGAAGAGAGAGGGTGCAGACCAACCGCCATCGAACACGTCATGGCTATTCTTATTTAAGATTTTGGTTGTCAATTTCACCAATTTGCCCAAGTCTGCCTGATGGACGAGAATGAGTTCTATCCCATACTGGGCGCTTCTGAATGGATCACCCGACTCAAAGCCTTTCATGTAATCGGGGCTTCTGCGAAAGCTACGATGTAAACACCATTGTTGCCCGCCCTCATCGAATTGCATGAGAAATTGCGACGGGTGCGGAATATCGTCCAAATTTTTTGTCCAAGCCTTATTACTTTCGGGGCTGCCAGGAACAAAAGCCATGTCCGGTACACGCATTACTTTCGGCATGTAGGTCTCAGCGGGCTTGCTAAATGAGCCGCTCAAATACGTGGCATCGATATCTGCACGTTCGAAATTCTCAAGCAGAATTAGAGCGCTCGGTTTCTTCTCCCAGTCGACATACCAATGGTGGTCAGCAAGATAGCCAACTAGCTCGGCAAACGCGATGTGCTGGTACTTTTTCCCAATTCTCTCCACCTGATGGTCATGCCTACCATGAGAGTACCTCAAGCGCTTCGTTTCGATCTCCTCGTGTAGAGATTGCTGCCAACCAAGTTCTAGCGTTCGACTGAAAACCCAACATTGACCCTTCAAGAGCGGAAACATCGGTATTCCATTCTCTCTGAATCTGGATAGCGGCTCAAGGCGTTGGTATTCTTCCTCTAGTTCCTCGGGTAATAATTTTAAAAGTGAACCCTCGGTCTCCGCGTAAAGCTCTTCAAGAAACTTTCCATTATTTTCTTGGTTGGTATCTTCAGATTCCATAAAATCTGAGAACCTGTTCACTTCCTGCTGATCAGATAATCGGGCGAGTTCGGCATGGGTTTTTTTAGCGCTTGGGCCGAGGACCGCAACCTTGCTCCAGAAGAGTCGTATCTCCTCCTTGCGAGTCAGCGGGGGGTGTTCTCCCCGAGCAACCGCCGAGAAACTGTTGTCAATTCCGCCCATGGTATAACGACCGAAGTCTCCGGCCATCATAGGTGCTTTCCCATCAAAGGGTGTTCTGATGTAGCCGACAACTGAGCTGAAGATCGACCTAGCGCTTTCATGGTATGGTGCAATCTTCTCCAGAGACGGCCAGTCAGTTATAGCCTCTGACGAATATGGCGGAGCGGACCTCGATACCAGTTCGTCAGCAACGCCGACTTTATTAAATGCTGCATGGTCGACGATGATTTGCGCATAGCGTCGTATCCAAGCGTGGCGCTCCACTGGGCGCTTACCGAAAACCATGCGGTCGGCTGCGAGCGCGGCGGCTTTCAGAAACCCTATGTCTTCGCAATAGAGGACACCAGCCGAAGCGGCGGCCAAGATGCGCTCTCGGACGTAGGGATCGTCCCAGTCGGAGAACTCTTCTATCAGTATGGAAATCTCTTCGGGGAACTTAACGAGCAAGCTTGCCAAAGCCTTGGTCGCACAATCTCGTAATTCTCTATCTATGGTCGAGGTCATCAAAGCGAGTGCTGTCGCCACCTGATGAATCTTTTCCGCTTCAATTTCGGATTTTGGAGCAACCCAGGCCCAGTCGATCAGTTGCTGTACTGCTGGCCAATCGTCGTCAGAGGTCTCGGTTTTCCCGACCAGATAGACTGACCATTTAGCATCTCGTTCCCCAAGCGGTAATGACGCTAATTGCTTCTTCAAGTAAGATGCATTGAGGGGGCAGTCTGACAATGGTGCCATCTCGAGAAGTAGGTCAAACCACTCAGAATCATCTATCGATGGTCCCCTTTTTCCTTTTCTCTGCCTCTGCCGTTCGAGCAGGCCTACTGTTTCCTCTGATATGTCTCTACCCTGTCTCCATGACAGCGATGACACGAATTCTTCTATCGAGATGCGAACATTTTCAAGAAAATTTTCTTCTATTAAGGGCAGTTCTCGCCCAAACCGGGCAGGAGTAAGAGCAAGAAGTGCGATGCGCGGCCCGGCAAACTCATAGAATCGTTCCTCCGAAAAAAGATGCTCGAATTTTCCACTGGCCTTCAGTTCTGTTGCCAAGCCTTCCAAGGTCTTGCAATCTCTAATTATCGCGTCAGCAACGAAGTAATCACCGAACTTTTGAAATCCAAAAGATACACGCTTTCCGTTCTCTGAATCGGCCGAGGGGAAGTCCAAAAAAAGGCCCTCGTCTATCAGACGTGGTAACAGCCGCTCACTCTCTTTTGCCGGAGAGGCGAGATTAACAACATCTTCGCAAATCTTGTACGCTAATTCATATGCGACGTACTCACTTCTGGTTGCAGCCATCTCCGACGAAATATTCATCATTATCCGATGAATCTTCCCATCATTTAGGGAAATACGATCGAACCCCTTCGTGATCAGATTTTGCTCAACCGCGCCAAGCCAAAACGATATCAGTGTTGCAATGGAGTCCATGCCTCGTGGAAACGAGACTAGGCCCTTGGCTTTCATGAAATCCACAGCAGTCGAAAGGAACAGCGGATTGTAGAGGATTTCGTTCAAACCGAATATCGGAGCGGAGGGCCGCTCGATGCCGTTTCGGTCAAGATATTCTTTTGCCGCCTCTCCTAAATGACCTCTAAATCCGTGATGTGAAATCTGGGAAATGTTCAACCCGGGACGTATGCAGAGTTCTCGATAGGAGGAGCGGATGGAGACACAAAGCGCAATGCGGTTGAATTTCTTGATTTGCGCAATGAGGCTCGGCAAGCCGGCTTCCCATCCCCTTGCAAACAAGCTTTCATTTATGCCGTCGATTACAATGAAAGCCGGACTGCCATTTGCGAGTGCGGCGCTATGGAGCGCTGCTAGGAAGGTCTCGAATCTGAGATCGCCGATATCTAGGTACCGCAACAAATCCTGTTCCGGTCTGTCGCCATGATCTAGGACCCTGGCCGGAACAAATAGCGCAGGCGCCCCATTTCCTAGGTGCGTTTCCACTTCATTGGCGAGAAGGTGAGATTTTCCGATCCCTGCTTCTCCGTCCACCAGCAAAGTGGGTTGCTGCAGCAATTTGATTTCCGGTGGCGAAAACTCAGAGGCTGCCTCTCCGATCTTGGTAACGAGATCACTTAGTCTTCCACGCACCCCGTCAGCGTATACGAAGTTGTACTTCGTCTTGCCGGTCTCCGGATCGAGTTTCTCATGTTGTTCGTATTGGGCGTTTGTCAGGGCTCGCAGCGATGGGTCTTGATTGTCGATCTCAGCAATTTTGCGCAAATTCTCCGACAGCTGACTAGCGTATAAATCCCTGCCATCGCTTCCCGCCAAGGAGCGGCTAACTTCGTCAAGAAGTTTTGATAATTTCGCGCTATACTCCTTCAAAGCGTCGGTCACGCCATCCGAATTTGCGAGCGATTGAAGGACGGCTATCGCACCAGCCACGCCTTGCGAAACGCGCAGTAAACGACCTTCAAAGTTACCATCTCGGCGCAATACGCGGATCGTATTGCCTATTCTGACTTCGACATGATCGTCGGGGCGATAGCGCTTTCCGATATAAGCAAATGACCTAGCCAGCTGGTGTTGGAACCAATCAATGTCCAGAACATTCTGATCAAACCAATAAAGCCGCATTCCTGAATATATTGCGTCATTGCGTTGCAACTTACTGACAAAATAGCTTTCATCCCAAAGGATAACTGAAACTGATCTGTTTAGCGCGGAAGTTTCGTGGCCGCACCATTCCTTGAAGCGGTTCCAATTCTTTGTCTGTGTGTCATCGTCCCCTTCGGCATGCCCTGAGAAATTCCTGGGAACTGCGACATAGTAACGTTCCAATTTGGGAAAATTCGCTAGTGCGGCGCTAAACGATTTCTTGAGCTGTGCAATCTCAGAGGCCGCAAATGAATCAGGGAAGTATTTAGTTTGCCAGCCCCAAATACGACCGTCGGTAAACTTGACCAGTATCTCAACCCCTCCGTCAGCTCCAGGCCCGCGACTTTCGATTGACGCATAATTTTCCGGAGGATCTGCGAGCACCAATTGGCGGGTAAGCTCCTCAAACCCATCGTTTTGAGAACTCCGATGTTTGCGGATATTGCGGAAATTAATATCTGGGATATTCAAGTCAGCTGATTCCAGTTTGGGCGACCGAACGAATAAGTTAATTTCTTTTCCTAGCTATCAGGATTCTTCCGGGCTTAGCTACGAATTTCCACGTGACCGCAATGCGGCAGTTTGCGCCAAGGATTGTCGAATATTCCGACGACATTGCCTATGCGCTGCAGACCGTCGGCTCGCAAAAGGCCGTCCGTTTCAACCGCCTTCACTCCCCTCCCGTTAACCTTTCATTAACCATACCACCGCTAGCGTTTACCTCTCAGTAAGGAATCGCCCGCCGTGACCTTTGCCGCTCCCCTCGAGGCCAAATCCATTCGCTTTCGCGCCCGCTCCTTCGTCGCTTTCACGCTGACGCCGGAGGCGCCTTTGGATGTTTGGCTGGAGAGCCTGGATCGCTGGGTCGGCAACTCGCCGGGCTATTTTGCCGGGCGCCCGGTGGTGCTCGATCTGAACGTGCTGAAGCCCGATGTCGTGGCCATCGAAGCTCTGGTCGATCTGCTCGGCCAGCGCGGCATCCGCATCTATGCCATCGAGCTCGACGGCGGCGCCGAGCTTGGCGCGCATCTGCCGCCGGTGCTGGTCGGCGCCAAGGAGGCGACCACCGACGGTCTGCTGCAGCCGAGCCGCAAGGCGGGCAGGGCGGAGGACGCCACTGCAGGAAGCGACATGAAGGCGGCCGGCGACATCAAGGCAGAGGCCGGCGATTTGAAGGCGGGCGATTTGAAACCGGCGAGCGATGCCAAGGCACAGCCGAAAGACGCCAAAATCGCCGCACCCGACGCCGGCACGTTGATGATCCGCTCGCCGATCCGTTCGGGCCAGCTGATCTTCCATCCGCATGGCGACGTCATCGTGCTGGGCTCCGTCGCCTCCGGCTCCGAGATCGTCGCCACCGGCTCGATCCACGTCTATGGCACGCTGCGCGGCCGCGCTTCGGCAGGCGCTCAAGGCAACACGGCGGCGCGTGTCTTCTGCCGCAGGAACGAAGCCGAACTTCTCTCGGTGGATGGCTGGTATTGCACGGCCGAGGAGATGGACCCGTCAGTCCGGGGCAAGCCTGTGCAGGCATTTCTCGACAACGGCATGCTGCGCATCGCCCCTTTCAGCTAATGCGTCTCGCCCGACAACGACATAACGAACAACAACGGAGGCTTTATTGATGGGCAAGGTAGTGGTGGTCACCTCGGGCAAGGGGGGCGTCGGCAAGACGACCTCTACCGCGGCTCTGGGGGCGGCGGTCGCCAAGACCGGCAAGAAGGTGGCGCTGGTCGATTTCGATGTCGGCCTGCGCAACCTCGATTTGATCATGGGCGCCGAACGGCGCGTGGTGTTCGACCTCGTCAACGTCATCCAGGGCTCGGCAAAGCTGTCGCAGGCGCTGATCCGCGACAAGCGGGTCGAGACGCTGTTCCTGCTGCCGGCCTCGCAGACGCGCGACAAGGATGCGTTGACCGAGGAGGGCGTGGCCGAGGTCATCGGCAAGCTGCGCTCGGTGTTCGACTATGTCTTCTGCGACAGCCCGGCCGGCATCGAGCGCGGCGCGCAGCTCGCCATGCGCTTTGCCGACGAGGCGGTCATCGTCACCAATCCGGAAGTGTCGTCGGTGCGCGATTCCGACCGCATCATCGGCCTGCTCGATTCCCGCACCTTGCGGGCCGAGGAGGGCGAGCAGATCGCCAAGCATGTGCTGGTCACGCGCTACGATGCGGGACGCGCCGCGCGCGGTGAAATGCTGTCGATCGACGATGTGCTGGAGATCCTGTCGGTGCCGCTGCTCGGCATCATTCCGGAAAGCCAGGATGTGCTGCGCGCCTCCAACCTCGGTTCGCCGGTGACGCTGTCGGAGCCGCTGAACGCCGCTGCCAAGGCTTACATCGACGCGGCCAAGCGCCTCGAGGGCGAACAGCTGCCGGTCATCGTGCCCTTCGAACGCAAGGGCTTCCTCGATCGTCTTTTGGGAAGGAGGGCGGCATGAACCTGCTCGACATCTTCAAGCGGCGCACCAGCGCGCCGGTGGCGCGCGAACGGCTGCAAGTGCTGCTTGCCTATGAGCGCCGCAACCGCAGCCAGCCCGATCTCGTCTCCATCCTGCGCGAGGAGATCATGGCGGTGATCGCCAAACACGTGCAGATCGACCAGGATTATCTGCAAGTTTCGATGGACCGCGGCGAGACCATGTCGACGCTGGAGATCGACATCCAGATCCCCAACAAGAGCGCAGTGCCGCTGGCCATGGCCGGGTGAGATTGAAGCTGCTGATCTCCCCCCTTGTGGGGGAGATGGCCGGCAGGCCAGAGGGGGGCACTGTCCCGCCGGCCTGTCGATTACATGTAGCAACGGCTTTGCCGAAGATCTGGATTCGCTGAGACGTAGCGATCCTTCGCGCCCCCCTCTGTCCTGCCGGACATCTCCCCCACACGGGGGGAGATTGGCGGTTTCGGCGCTCCGCTCATTCCTGCGGCCATNCCCTCTGTCCTGCCGGACATCTCCCCCACGAGGGGGGAGATTGCGCTCCTCGCGCTCGCCTGCGCCAAGCACCCCCACCCGGACCTGCGGTCCGACCTCCCCACAAGGGGGAGGTAGGGGGCCAGCGCCTCTCCCCAAAAAACATTCAACCAACTAGTTGACTATCTAAAATCTCGCCTCTATATTCAACTACATGGTTGAATTAGAGACGCCCCAGATGGACCAGGTTTTTCACGCCCTTGGCGACGCCACGCGCCGGAACATGCTTAACCACCTCGCCGGCGGCGAGCGTACGGTGAGCGAGTTGGCACAGCCCTTTGCCATGTCGCTGGCCGCCGCCTCCAAGCACATCAAGGCGCTGGAGCATGCCGGGCTGATCCGGCGTGAAGTGCGCGGCCGCACCCATGTCTGCCGCCTCGAGGCCCGCCCGCTGGCCACCGCCTATCAGTGGCTCGGCCAATACGCGCGTTTCTGGAACAGCCGCCTCGATGTCCTCGAACAGCTTTTGCGCGAGGAGGCGGGGCGCAAAACGTCGACAACGCCGTCAACGCCGGCACCGGCAAATCTAGAACCATCCAAGCCGGAATCACCCAAGCCAGACACATCCAGGCCAACATCATCCGAGGGAGACGACCGATGAACCAGATGAACAGCTTCGACGGCTACGCCCAGCTGATCCAGCCGGCCACGTTGAGGGTCGAACGGCTTTTACCCGGAACCAGGGAGCGCGTCTGGGAATATCTGACGCAGAGCGAT
This sequence comes from Mesorhizobium sp. L2C066B000, assembly GCF_000502335.1. Taxonomy (NCBI): domain Bacteria; kingdom Pseudomonadati; phylum Pseudomonadota; class Alphaproteobacteria; order Hyphomicrobiales; family Phyllobacteriaceae; genus Mesorhizobium; species Mesorhizobium sp. L2C066B000. Next base: position 159,321 of record NZ_AYWZ01000008.1, on the reverse strand, counting down.
CTGCGCCGCCAATGGCTGGCGGCCGGCGACATGGAGATGGAGGAAGGCTCTTCCTTCGAGCTGGTCTGGCGCAACGACGAACTGACCGACCCGCCCGGCGACAGGCCGGCCAGTTTCAGTGGCGGCGAGCAGCGGATGCACAACCAGATCGTCGAGTGCGACCCGCCGCGCAAGCTCACCATCACCTGGAACGGCAGCGGCAATGTCACCTTCGAATTGGCGCAGCGCGGCGACGACGTCTTGCTCACCCTGGTCCACCGCCGCCTGCCGGACCGCTCGAGCCTGATGATGCATGCCGCAGGGTGGCACGTGCATCTCGACCTCCTGGTTGCCCGCGTGGCGGCCGAGAAGCCCGAACCGTTCTGGGACAGCTTTAGCCGTATCGTGGCGGAATACGACCGGCGCCTGCCGGCCTGACCTGACCTGACGCATCGCCCGGTCCAACCGGGCACCATCGATCCCTTCCGTCGGATGCCGGCGCAAGGGCCGGCGAAACACGCGCCTTCGCCAGACACCGCGGCGCGCCATCAGAAATGAAACCAGGCAACGTGCTTGCATCCCGCAAGCCCGAAGGAGGAAGTCATGCGTAAATTGATCACCGGAATGAAGATCTCCATCGACGGCAAGATCGAAGGCCCCGAAGGCTTCGCCGACTGGGTCGACAACTGGTCGGAGGAATACGGCCTGATGCCCGGGATCGACGCCTGCCTGCTCGGCGGCGTCATGTATGCCGGTTATGAGCGCTACTGGAGCGCGATCCAACAGAACGAGCCGGACCAGCCATTGCCGATGACCGGCAGACTGGTCGACCCGGCCGAACTCGAATGGGCGCGCTTTGCCGCCAAGACACCGCACTATGTGCTGTCGAACACCATGACTTCGGCCGCCTGGGCCTCGACGCGCTTCCTGCGCAGCCTCGACGACATCGCGGCGCTGAAGCGCGAGCCCGGCAAGGACATCTACCTCATGGGCGGCGCGAGCATCACCGCCAGCCTGATCGGGGCGGGGCTAGTGGATGAAATGCGGCTCATCGTTTATCCGCTGCTCGCCGGCGAAGGCAAGGCGCTGTTCGGCACGGTGCACGCCCGGCACGGACTGGAACTGCGCCAGGTCGGCCAGCTGTCGGATGGGCGGGTGAGCCTGGTGTATGGGCTGGCGAGCTAGCTTCTTTTCCTCTCCCTCCGGAGGGGGGAGAGGAAATGCGTCGGCGTTCGCCTCCCACCCTTGCCCTATCAACAGCCCGCTCGTGCCACACGACAGCCAGGCCCTTTATCCCTATCTCCGGCCTGCGCTACGGCCTGCTGGTCGTGCGCGGAGGGACTGGAATTGACGTCGACGCCGATTGCCGTAGCTGAAGCGAAGGCCTTGCCGATCGGCGCGTTGCTTGGCGCCATGGTGTCGATCCAGATCGGCGCCACCTTCGCCAAGGGCCTGTTTCCACTGATTGGCGCCAACGGCACCACGGCGCTGCGGCTGGTCGTGGGGGCGCTGATGCTGGCGGCGGTGCTGAGGCCGTGGCGGGTGCGGCCGTCGCGCGCCGTGCTGCCCTGGCTCATCGCCTACGGTGTCAACCTCGCGGCGCTGAACCTTTTGTTTTATGCGGCGCTCGCCAGAATTCCGCTCGGCGTCGCGGTGGCGCTCGAATTCTCCGGCCCGCTGCTCGTGGCGACGCTGTCGTCGCGGCGCGCCACCGACTTCGTCTGGGTGGTGCTGGCCGTTGCCGGCATATTGCTGTTGTCGCCCTTCATCCACTCCGGCAGTGCACTCGACCCGATCGGCGTGATGCTGGCGCTGGCCGCCGGCGGCTGCTGGGCGCTCTACATCGTCTTTGCGCAAAAGGCGGGCGCCGAGCTTGGCAGCCAGACTACGGCTTACGGGCTGGTCATTGCCGCTGCTCTCGCCCTGCCGTTCGGCCTCGCCGAGGCGGGTACCGGCCTGATCGCACCCGCGATCCTGGTCAGCGCGCTGCTGGTCGGGCTGTTCTCCAGCGCCTTGCCGTTCTGGCTGGAGATGGTGGCGCTGACCCGGATGCCGGCCAGGCTCTACGGCACGCTGACCTGTCTGGAGCCGGCGCTGGGCGCGCTGGCCGGCTTCCTGTTCCTGCACGAGACCCTGAGCCCGCTGCAGTGCGCGGGCGTCGCCGCCGTGGTCGTCGCCGCCTTCGGCGCCGCGCTGACCACCAAGCCGCCGGTGCCGTCGCCGGAATAGTTGCCCGAGATGGGTATATGAGGCCGACGCCATGTCCGCCGGTCCCGTGTCCGGTTGCTCAAGCGCCTGCAGCATCGATATATGGATCGATGTATGTGCAGGAGATCCAGATGAGCAGGGCCGACAGCATTGCTTGAGCCGTCCGTGATCAAGGCAATACTCCTTGTCGGGTTCGCCGCTGTCGTTGCGGCTCTCGCCTGGCGGCTGGCGCGGTCTCGTCTCAGAGCCCGGCTTCGTGAAGATCCGGCCAACGACTACGCCGTGCGCCGGGACTGGTCGGGCAACCACGGCAAGCTCAATCATTCGTCCTTTGTCTATTTCGATGCCGATCGCGACGGCCGCTACGGGCTCGGCGACCGCCCGATGGCCGGCATCATGGTCAGACTGCATGATGGCGACGGCCGCTTCGTCGCCGCGGCGCGGAGCAACCGCGGCGGCTTTGCCAATTTCCTGGCGTCGACGAAACGTCGCGCCGCGCCCATCCATGTGCCGGGCAGCTACCGCTTCACCGTGTCGGTTCCGCCCGGCTGGCGCTCCAGCAGCGCCAACGAGGTCCAGTCGCAGCACCTCCGGCCGCTGCCGGGCTCGCCCACCGGGCTGGCCTCGGAAGCAATGCTGCAGCCGGTCGGCCTGTTTGCGATACGCCGGCTCAGCGGCCGCGTAGCGGACGGTGCTTCGGCGAGCATCTCGGTGATGGCGAAAGGGCAAGAGGTGGCGGTGCATCCGCTAAGTGCTGGGGCTGGCTTCCGTCTCGATCTGCCCGATGACGCCGACGCGATCGAAGTCACCGGCGATGGCATGGAACGACGACTGGCCTTGTCCGCCTACCCGACCGAGCTCGGCCTGCTGTCGCCCGAGAACGCGGCTGTCGACAGCGCCGCGTCCTTGCAGGCCATCGGTTTCGACGATGTCACCACGCGCGGCCTACGCAAGGTGCCGTCCGGTTATGCCGGGTTGACCTGGTTCAACCTGAACGCACTGGCGCGCGATCATACCGAAGGCAGCGAAGGCTACGTCAACGGCAATATCTCGGGAGACCATGTCTGCTATACGAGCAGCGGACACCCGGCCGAATTCTCGAGCGACAAACCGTTCGGGTTCCATTCCGTGATGCTGACGGCGGCATGGTTGAAGTCCGAAGGCGAAACCGCACTGGTCGAGAGCTGGCTTGGCGACCGGCTGATCGCCAGCGACACGATCGTCCTGTCGGCACTGGCGCCCGTCCACTATGCGCCGATGCTGGCGGCGGTGACGCGCGTACGCCTCTCCACGAGCCACTATTGGCAGCTAGTGCTCGACGATCTGGTGGTTGTGCGCTGAACGGTCCCGCCGCCTGCGGGAGATCATGCTCCGGAAACGATCAAGCCGCCCGACTCTGCCAGGAGGATCTCGATCTACCGGGGAACGAGTTTAGCCCGGAATAGGAGCAGAAGCGCCGTTCGCGGTGATCTGCGAGAGCTTGCCCTTTTTTACCAGCACTGGCTTGGAATAGGTCTTCCTCATTTTCCACTCTCCACGTCGGGCACCCAAAGCCCTGTTCCCGGCCAGACGGCACGAGGCGTCGGATAATCGGCTGCTAGACGGCGACCGGCCCGGAGCCGTTACCATTGTCGGCTGTAACCTGCGAGAGCTTGCCCTTCTTGACCAGCACCGGCTTCGAATAGGTCTTCTTCATGCCGCATCTCCAGTGTCAGGCGAGGCCGCCAGATCAGGCGACAGCCGACTCAACGACTTCACTCGATCGGGCCGGAACCCGCTCCATTGGCGAGCGCCGTAACCTGCGAAAGCTTGCCTTTTTTGACCAGAACAGGCTTCGAATAGGTTTTCTTCATAGTGAATCCTCCGAGCTTACGCGATAATGCCAGACGGATCGGCACTGTCAACCTTCGCGGCGCCGTCGTCCCGCCCCGGGTTTTCTTGGTCCCGATGCACTAACTGCAAGTCCACCTTCATCGACAAAGCGTTGTTCTTGGGCGTGCATGGCGTGGCCGGGTTGCGGTGCGAAAAATGTCCGAAACTGCGGCGGGTATGGCCTGGTTGGTCGGCCTGCTCAAACAGAGCGGCAATGCAGCGCGGACTGGCCCAGCCTAAACATTGGCCTTGCCGTCGCGCCGCACTCACAGTTCCTTCTCCGCCAGTTCGCGGAAGGCATCGGGAACCGAGCGCCGGGCTTCCAGCGCCACGGCGCCATAGCCGACAGCCTCTCTGCCAAAGCGCTGGCGGATCTTGTCGATGGCGCGGTCGGCGCCAAAGCGCGCCAGGCCTTGCCTGCTGCCGGGCCGCTGCTTTTCATCGGCAAGCCCGAGCGGCAGCTCCAGCTGCAGCTCGGCACTTTCTTCCAGCTGCGACACCGAGATCGCCAGCAGCGAGATGGTCTTCTCCCGAGGGTTGGCGGCCAGCACGCCGCGCACCAGCTCCCCGGCGATTTCGGCCAGCATCGCGGTTGCCGAAATCGGCTGCTCGAGCGTCAGCGAGCGTGTGACAGCGTGCAGATCGGCGAAACGCACGCGCACCGTCACCGTGCGCCCGGGCCGTGATTTCGCCCTGAGCCGGCTGGCGACCCGGTCTGCCAGATGCAGCAGGACGGGTCCGAAGATACGCGCCTCGGCCGGCCGTCTGCCAAGCGCCGACTGCGCGCCGGCGGAATGCGACCGCCTGTGGGTTTCGAGCTTTCGCGGGTCGCGGTTCCATGCCAGCGACGACAGCTTTTCGCCGGCGGCGGGCCCGAGCAATCTTCGCAGCGCCCCACCATGCGTCTTTGCCAACTGGCCGATGGTCTCGATGCCGATCTCGGCCAGCCGCGCTCTGGTCGCCGGGCCGACGCCCCACATCAGCCCGACCGGCAGATCATGCAGGAAGGCAAGTTCGGTGTCCGGATCGACCACCACCAGCCCGTCGGGCTTGGCCACCTGCGAGGCGATCTTGGCCAGATGCTTGGTGCGCGCCACGCCGATCGAGATCGGCAGGCCGAGCTCTGCCCGGACGCGCCGACGCACCGTGGCGGCGATCTCGGCCGGCGGCCCGAACAGATGCGTGCAGCCGGCGACGTCGGCAAAGGCTTCATCGATGGAAATCCGCTCGACCAGCGGCGTGAAATCGTCGAGCACCTTGATGGCGGCGTCGCCCAGCCGCTGATAGTCGGCGAAATGGCCGCCGACGAAAATCAGTCCGGGGCAAAGCTCGCGCGCGCGTCGTCCGGGCATGCCGCCGCGCACGCCGAAAACCCTGGCTTCGTAGGAGGCGGCAAGCACGACGCCGCCGCCGACGGCGATCGGCTTGCCCCTGAGCGCCGGGTCGAGCAGCTGCTCGACCGAGGCGTAGAAGGCGTCGAGATCCGCATGCAGGATGGTGGGCTCCATCCCGACCGTTCCCTTTGCGGCGTTGCAGCATTAGCCGCGTCTGTTGTGAGAGGCGTTTTTGCCGAACAAATAGAGAACAAACAGGGCCTATTGTCAAGCGAAGCGGTTGTCGCCGGCCGGCCCGTTCCAGGTCGGGCTGTCGAGTGCTCCGCCTGGGCATCGGACCTGCGGAACATTGTCTCTCGCCTCGGCGTTCATATCCGCGACGGGACGCTGTTTTTGTGGAGGCCGGTATGGGCCAGTTCGAGATGATCGACCTCGTCAGCGTCATTGACGCCTGCACGAGCGATCGCGTTGCCGGGCACTGCGTGTCAATGGCCAGGGCGGTGGAGGAGTTGCGAGTGCTGACCGGTGATTTCGTATCGCCGGACGAGACGGTGGCCAACGCGCTGTCGGCAGTGGCGCTGGGGCGCGGCTGCGCGGTGGTGTTCGACGAGCGAGCGGGCGCCGACATCTTGCTGACGCCGTAGCGGGGCGGCGCCGGGTTATGGCAGCCAGAAAAGTCGAACAGCGTGCAAAAAGCTGTGCAGGCATGGCCCCATAACCGGGGCGTGGAAAAGTTCTGCGCGTGGGTGTATTCTCCAGGTCGCAAGCGGTCGCAGACCGCATAGGGGGAGAAATGACATGCCGAGGGTTTCAGAACTCTTTTTCAAAACTGCCATCTTGTTCCTGATGTTGGGGATTGCGGCCGGCCTGCAGATGGCGATCTCGGGTGACCACGCCGCTTTTCCGGCGCACGCGCATATCAATCTGCTCGGTTGGGTGACGAGCGCCATCTTCGGCGGCTACTACGCGCTCAATCCGCAAAAGGCGGCGCGTCGCATCGCCATGATCCACTACGGGCTCTACACACTCGGCCTGGTGATCATGCTGCCGGCGCTGTATGTGATGCTGCAGGGAAACCCGGCGCTTGAACCGATCGTCGCCGGCGGCTCGCTCATCGTCGCCGCTGCCGTTCTGGCTTTTGCTTTCGTGGTGTTTTCGCCCGAAACGGCGCGCTCGGTGTCCGGCGTGGTTCCGGCCTCTCGCTGACTGTTCGCGCGCGGCGATCAAAGTCCGACCCGCATTCGCGACCCGCGACACGGGTTGGCCAAGCCGATGGCCGCAGCCGCTGGCTGCGGTGTCTATCGCCGCGTCGGCGCTTAACATACCCGAGTCCCACCACGTATTATTTCGTGACTATTTGGCGCCGGAACCTTCCCAGATATCGCGCGTTGCGGCGACTGTATTCGCGCTGCCTTATATATAGGCAGCCTTGAGTACGTCCACAGCATGGGTTGGGGGAGGAGCAGGCCACCATGTCGAAAAGAGAAATCGGAACGTCGGCCTCACTGGGCCGACGCATCGCCGATCTGAAAGCCAGGATGCGAGACGCCAGCGTTACTGAACACGAGATGCAGACCTTCCAGAAGGTCGCAGCCATCATGGGAGGTGTCGAAGGCTCCCTACGCCTCGACGCCGACGACCTGATCGCGGCGTCCTTCGTCACCGAGGCGCTCGGCGATCCCGGGTCGAATTGAAGGTCAGAGCCCGTCGGCACTCAAGTGCCGGCGGTCGATGGCCCGGTTCGCAGCGCCGCGATGCCGGAGCGTGTCTGCACCGCCCGCGGCGGGGATTTCTTGCGCACTTTGAAGATTTCAGGCGAGCGGCCTCGACGGCGCTTGAAATATGGGCTTCGCGTTCGTGCTTCTCGGCTGTCGAAGGTGTGTCGCCGTCGCCGCCCAGTCCTTGACCACAAGGGCTAAATTTAACAAACCGCCAAGGCGCCTTAAACGAAGGATCCGACCAGCCGGATCCTTCGAAATATCAATCGCGATGCTCCGGCATCGCCTTCAGCTCATGCTAGGTCCAACTGGTGACGGCGTGGACGTGCCGGGAAACCTCTCGAACGTCCGCGGCCGCTGCCCTTACACCTCGTCGAACGGGCCGCCGCGCCTCGCCAGGTCGTGACCAATGGCGGCTTCCTCGGCGTCGTCGGGCAAGGCATCGTCACTGTCCTGGTAGGGGTTGTCGTCATCCTCCTCGGGCAGTTCGCCTTCCTTCTCGACTCCGGTGGTGTCCGGCAGGCTTTCCTCATCTGCTCCGTCGGGCAGGACCGTTGCGCCACGCAGCGCATCCCAATCCTGCCGGCGCGGCGTCGGCGCTTCCACCTCGTCATTGGCGATCCTGTCGCGGGCATCGTTTTTGCTCGGTGGCGCCTCGACCTCGTCATTGGGTTTTCTGTTTCGTTCTTCCATGATTGCCTCCTCCTGGCGGCTTTGCGTCGAGAAGGTGGAACTCATTTCCGGCTGTCAGGTTCCGGCAACCACTCCATCTCCGTGGAACCAATTGCCGCCAGTCTGCTTTGCCAAGGACTAGTCTGTTTTGCCAAGGAGATGAATCCAGAGGAGCTGGACCATGAAGACTTTCCCCCTCATCCCATGCGTGCTGCTCCTGGCGCTGGCCGACCCGGCGGCTGCGCAGGACAATGGCGACCAGCACGGCCCTGCCGCGCCTTGCCAGGCGCAGCCTCAGGACGATGGTCAGAAGCCGCCGGTCGCCAATGGCGGCGGCGAATCGACCAGCACGCTCGGTCCCTGCGGCGGCGTGCTGCAGCCGCCGCCCAGTGGTGACCAGGATATGACGCAGCCGCCGCCGGATCAGGGCAAGACGCCGGTGATCAAGCCTGGCGAGGTGCCTGCGCAGCCGCCGAAGCAATGACCTTTGCTTGAAACTTCACGGCGTGGCACGAAGGCGGTCGGTTCCGGTCTGGGCCGGGCGACGCGGTCACCGAATCAATGCCGGCGCCGGCCGCAATCGCCACCGGAATTGGAGCCGTGCATCATCCATGTCGAAGGTCTCCTGAGGGATTGTGCTTCAATGCGAATCTTGCGGGTGCGGGTTCTGCTGGCATGACCGGGAAGCCGATCAATTTAGTCTCCGCTTGCGGAACAAGACCGTACCGGCTGCGTTTGCCTCCAGGAGCCCGCCACCTCGATCTGCGCTGTTTTCGCCTCATGCGGGAACACGGCGGAGCTCGCCAACAACGACAGGAGACGAAGATGAAAACCATCCTTATTCCCGCCGTCGCCGGGCTCGCCATGATCGCTGGTATCGGCATTGCCGCCGCCGACGAGGTGATCGTCACGCAGCCGGCACAGCAGCAGGTGATCATCACCCCGGAACAGCGCACGGTCGTGCACCAGTACGTAAAGAAACATCCGCTTGCCTCGGTCAATCTGCTCGGGGTCGAATTGAATGTCGGCACTGCCTTGCCTGACACTGTCGAGCTGCAGGAGGTTCCCGACGTTCAGTACAGATACGCCGTCGTCGACAACCATACCGTGTTGGTCGACCCCAGCACGCGCAGGATTGTCGAGGTGGTCGAGTAACGCTCGACAACCTAACCATTCATCGGTGATACGGCCCTGTCGTTCTTCCCAAAAGGGCGGCAGGGCCGAATGACGAACATGATGAAAGGAGAATTGCCATGTTGCCGCATGTCGAGACCCCGAACTCCGCCAATGTTGCGGCGTGTTGCGACAAGTTGCTGGCCGAGCGCAACACGGCGCTGTTATCGATGAAGGAAGCGATCGCGCTCCTGCGGGAGCGCACCGGCACCGATCGTTCGGATGCCGACCTCGCGGGGCTGATCGTCAAGAAAGCGGCGCTGCTCGGCGTTGCGGTGATTTCCGACCCGCGCTGAGATGTCTCGTCACTCAAGACGCCGGCCGAATTTTCGGCTAATGTTTTCGTGGAATCTGGACCAACCGACCGGACCCAACCACGGAGGCTTAAGTGACGGACGACAAACAGGACCGCATTCGCCAGCGCGCGCACGAGATCTGGGAAAAGGCCGGCCGGCCTGAAGGCGCGCATCAGGAACACTGGGAGCAGGCCACGGCTGAAGTCGATGGCGCGGTCGCCAAGCCCAAAAAGGCGGCGAAGAAAGCTGACGCCAAGCCCGCCAAGGCAGCCGCCAAGCCAAAGGCCGCGAAGCCTGCCGCAAAGTCCGGCAAAGCCAAATCAAAATAAGGCCAAGTCGAAATAAGGCCAGTCGAAATAAGCAAGGCCGGAATTCGCTGGCCGGGCCATCCTTGGCGCCCGCCGTTCAGGCGCGCCCGAGCCTCTCAACCTGACGAATTGCGCCTGCGACGGGCAGCGCAATTCCTTGTGTTTGGCGACAGCCGCCCTCATGCCTCCCAGGCATAACTCGACAGCGCAAAGCGAATCCCGGCAGCTGTCATGGCCAGTTCGCATTCGGTGATCTGGCGCAGGTGGCGCAGATAGCGCGTTACAGTCTGTGGCAGCCAGCCGGCGCAGGCCTCGACATAGGCGCGGCTGTGAACAAGGGTGCCGGTCGACAGCCTCTCGTCCTTCTCGGCAACGACTTTCAGATATTGGCGGATGAAGCGGATGTCGTCGGCGATGTCCTGGCTGGCCATTCGCCAGGCCCCGGCGAGGCGTTCGCACTGATCGAATGACAAGGGCAACAAAGGGGGCGGCAACAAAGGGGGCGGCAATAAAGGCGGCGGCAATGACGGGGGTGACAGCAAAGGACGAGAGAGATCGGCGAAGGCAACATGGTTCGCTGTGCTCAAGGACATTCCTCTCTGCGAAAAGAGATATCGTACTTTATGTACGAACGAGCGTCAAGCCAATTTCGTACAGTTGGGACGATGGAAATGAATATAGCAGCGGTCGCTTCAGCTAATCCCGCATCGTGAATCCTTCAGGAGTCGCACCAATTTCGCGGAGGGATTTCCCCAGGATGGTGTTGACTGTTTTCCCTCGTGTCGGCGTCGAACAGGTTCAGGCCGCGCCGGATCGTCTCGCGCCAGTTTTCGCCCTTGTCCCACGCTTCCATGAAGGCGAAGGCAAGGTCGTCCTGGCGACGTGTGGCTTCGAGCGCTTGGGTCAGCAGGCGCGCTTGATGGAGATCCTTCTCCCGCTTGGCGCCAGCGCTCGGCCCGCGTCGCGAGGCGACGATCAGCTTGTGGATGGCGTGGCGCTGGGGCGAGGGGACCAGCACAGGCAAGCCCGAGCGATGCAGGAGCACAGTCCGGATGGGGTCGCGGATAAGGAAATCCAGAAACCGTAAGGGCTGCGCGGAGTCTCTGCCGTTTTCTTATAATTACGTTTATCAGCTTGAATTCCAACGCAGTTATAAGAAGTTCGTGGAAACCTTATAACGCAACGAACTGACGAGTCGTCTGTTAACGCCCAGGCGCCCGGCACGTCTGGCCTAAAACACTTTGCCGCAGTGCCTCAACAAACGGCTTCCCCAATGTCTCGAACAATGCTTTAACCCGCCCATCCACAGGGGTGCTCCGTATCGTCGGGGCTGAGATGAGGGCGGCAAGCCTTCGGACCCTAAAGCTGATCTGGATAATACCAGCGGAGCGAGGCGGGCGATGTTTTCAGGCGCACAGATTTCCCTTTATCCCATGACCGACGATTTCGTCGGCGTCATCCTCGGCGCGCTCGGCGCGCTCGATCCGTGGCGCGACCGGCTGCGGATCGAAACCGATGACATCTCGACCCTTACGGTCGGGCCGCCCGAGGTGCTGTTTCCCGCTATGCGCGACCTGTTCGTGGCGGCGGCCAGAAGCGGCAAGCACTGCGTGCTTTCGGCGGCGGTCTCGCGCGGCTGTCCGGGTGAGCCCGACGATCCGATCTGCCGCTCCGACGAGACCGGCGGCCCCGCCATTCCGCTGGACGAGCGCAAGATCGCCGCGATCCGCGCTGTCCAGGCCACGCCGTCGACCGGCCAGCCGGTGGCGGCGCAGTTCTCGCTCTACGTTATGGGCACGGGCGACCATATGGACGAGATCTACGGCTGCATCGATTTCCTGAAACAGTCCGGCGTCTTTGAGCGCTCAAAGAACTTCTGCACCAAATTGCGTGGCGATGCCGGTGCCGTGTTTGCCACGCTCAACGAGGCCTTCTGCCGCTTCGGCCCCGGCGCCGGCCACGTCACCCTCGACATCACGATCTCGGCGAACAGCCCGAGCGCCGTCTGAGCCGCGGCTCAAGCGTCGTTCCTTGAGGATATTGCCGTGGCTGGTTTATCTGACCCATTGCGTGGAGGAGATGCCTCTGACCCCTCAGCACAGAGAGGAGGGGAGCCATTGGCGATTGGCGAAGACCGCGATGCCCACGAATCTCCCCCCTCGAGCAGGAGATGGCCGGCAGGCCAGAGGGGGTCCCAGCGCGTGGAGCGCCGACGTCCTTTTCGCATCGGCAAGGCGTGGGCGCTCTATGCGAGACGACCCCCTCTGTCGCCTTCGGCGACATCTCCCCCTCGAGGGGGGAGATTAGCCGCAGCCATCGCCAAGACCATCCCCGCCGCCTGCGCCTCCGCCCTGCTCCTCGCGGCGTGGGAGCTCTACGCCCGCTATGGTGGCGCTGCGCCCACCATGCTGCCGGCGCCGTCGCGCGTGCTGCAGCAGGCCTGGGAGCATCGCGCTGCCCTTGCCGACAACACGCTGCCCACCATCCGCGCCACATCAGCCGGCTTCGCCTGCTCGTTGGTCGCTGCCTTCGTGCTTTCGGCGCTGGTCGATTTCTTGGCCCCGCTGCGCCGCGCGCTGTTTCCGCTGCTGATCGTCAGCCAGACCTTGCCGCTGGTCGCGATTGCGCCGCTCATCGTACTGTGGTTCGGCTTCGGGCTGATGCCAAAAATCTTGCTTGTGGCGCTCGTTACCTTCTTCCCGATGATGGTGGCGCTGGTCGAGGGTTTTGCCGCGACCAGCAAGGCGATTTCGCAGATGCTCGCCACCATGGGGGCAGGGCGCTGGCGCATCTTCTGGCTGGCGCGCCTGCCTTCGGCGCTGCCCTATTTCTTCGCCGGGCTGCGCATCTCCATCACCTACGCCGTCGTCGGCGCGATCTTCGCCGAATATGCGGGGGCGGCGAAGGGGCTGGGCATCTACATGCTCAATGCCAAGAACAACTTTCGGCCCGATCTGGTGCTCGCCGCGGTCGCCGTCAGCGCCGCGCTCACGCTTGTCTTGTTCGCCATTGCGGTGCTCGTCCAGCGCTTCGCCATGCCTTGGGAGAATGCAGGGAGCGAAAGCCGCGACGGCAAGGTTGAAGCTGCAGAAGAGAACCGTCAATGACGCGGCTCGAACTCCGGGACATCAGGAAGAACTTCGGCGCGCTTGAGGTGCTCGCCGGCATTTCGCTTCATGTCGCGGCCGGCGAGTTCGTCTCCATCCTCGGCCCTTCCGGCGCCGGCAAGTCGACGCTGTTCCAGTTGCTGACCGGCGCGCTGAAAGGCGAGGGCGACATGCGCTTCGACGGCGCGCGATTGCAGGGCAGCCCCTTCGCCTTCATGCCGCAGCGCGACGCGCTGATGCCGTGGCGGCGCGTCATCGACAATGTGACGCTGGGGCTGGAAGTGCAGGGTCTTGGCCGCAAGGCGGCGCGCGAACGCGTCGCGCCGTTGTTCGCTGAGTTCGGCCTTGCCGGTTTCGAGCGCGCCTGGCCGGCCGAGCTTTCCGGCGGCATGCGCCAGCGCGCCGCCCTTTTGCGCACCGTGGTGCAGCAGCGCGACATGCTGCTGCTCGACGAGCCCTTTGGCGCGCTGGATGCACTGACCCGCGCGGGTATGCAGCGCTGGCTGGAAGGCATGTGGCAGCGCCAACGCTGGACGGCGCTGCTGATCACCCATGACGTGCGCGAAGCCGTCTACCTCTCCGATCGCATCTATCTGATGTCGGCGCGGCCGGCCCGCATCATCGGCGAGATTGCCGTGCCGCTGCCGCGCCCGCGCACCACCGGCAGCGATGCCGCGCGCCAGGCCGCCGCNATGCCGCGCGCCAGGCCGCCGCGCTCGAAGCCGACATCCTCGACACGCTGCTCAATCCCGGGACTGACCGGCCCTCGTTCCCGCAGACCGCTCAAAGGAGTTTTTCATGACCGAATTCACACGCCGGCAGGCTTTGCTGCTGACGCTGGCTGCCGGACTGCCGCTTGCCTCTCGCGCTCATGCGGCTGCGCAAAAAATCACCGTCGCGCTCGACTGGACGGTCAACACCAACCATGTCGGCCTGTTCGTTGCCCGCGACAAAGGGTTCTACCACGAGGCCGGGCTCGATGTTGAGATCCTGCCCTATGGCGATACTGGCGCCGGCAGGCTGGTCGCCAACCGCATCGCCGATTTCGGCATTGCCGGCGTCGGCCTGTTCACCCAGCGGGCTGCCGGCGCCGATCTCAAGGCGGTCTACGCCGTGGTCCAGCAGGAGACCGGACAGCTGGTCTTCAACGCGGACCGTAGTGAGATCAAAGGCCCGAAAAACCTTGACGGTCTGACCTATGGCGGCTTCGGCAGCGCCTGGGAAAACACGCTGATCTCGACCATCATCCGCCACGATGGTGGCAAGGGCGTTTTCGAGACCGTGACGCTCGGCACCTCGGCCTATGAGGCGCTGGCCAACGGCTCGGTCGACTTCACGCTGGAGGTCTCGACCTGGGAAGGCGTCGCTGCCGAGTTGAAAGGCGTCAGGCAGCGCGGCTTCCGCTACGCCGACTACGGCGTGCCCGACGAGCACACCACCTTGATCGCCTCCAGCAATGCATATCTCCAGGCAAACCCGAAGGCCGCATCGGCCTTCGTCGAGGCAACGCGGCGCGGCTACCAATTTGCCTGCGATCACCCGCAGGAAGCCGGCGATCTGCTGATCGCTTCCAACAGGGATGCGCTGACCGACCCGGCGCTGATCCACGCTTCGCTGAAAATGCTGGTCGACGGACACTTCTTGCGCAGCCAGGACGGCGTCATCGGCACCATCGCCAGGGCCAAGATCGAGGCGATCGGAACCTACCTCTTCAGGGCCGGCATATTGCTCGATGGCGATGGCAAGGTTCTGAAGGAGAAGCCGGATTTCGGGGGGTATTTTACGAACGAGTTTTTGGGCGCGTAATCTCCCCCCTCGAGGGGGAGATGTCGCCGAAGGCGACAGAGGGGGTCGGTACGTCCTGACGCGACTTCCTATCGCGGACAGAGGACGTCAGCGCCTTACGCGCGGCGACCCCCTCTGGCCTGCCGGCCATCTCCCCTTCGAGGGGGGAGATTGCGCCTCACCGCCTTCTCCCTCACATATCGATCATCGAGCGCTTCACCCGGCCGATGATGGTGATGGCGCCTTCCAGCGCCGGCGGCGGGATGTCCATGTAGGAGGCCGGCTGGAAGGGCGGGTTCTCGTTGGGGCGGTAACGCTTGTAGGTGGCCTGGCCGGATTCGTCCGAAATGACGTAGCAGCCATTGGTCACCAGCCGCTTGTCCCTGAGGTTGACGAAGATGATCGAATCCGGTGGCGAGATCTTGTTCATCGACGGGCCGTCGACGCGCAGAGCAATCCATTGGCCCTGCTCCAGATCGGTGGTGGGGATGGTCGGATAGTCGCTGAGATTGACCACCATGTCCTGGCTGCCGAGTTCGCCGGCGCTGATCCATGAGACGATGGGCACATCGACGGTGGCCAGCGACGGCATCGGGATCTGCCGGCCCGACTCGTCAAAGCCGAAATGGCCCCCCGCAAGGCTGCCGCCGTCACCGTTGAACAAGAGCCAGCCGGGATCGACGCCGAACAGGCGGCCGTATTTCTCCGCCGCCTTGCGCGACAGCGGCCGGTTACCATTCTCGTGACTGATCAGCGTGTTCTTGTTGATGTCGCGCAATGCCCGCGCCGCGTCGCTCGGCGAGGCATAACCCGCCTCCGCCCGCGCCTGCTGCAATCTGTGCCTCGGTTCCTGCATCGTACAAATTGCCTGAAATTTATCGTCCAATATGTACGATTTCGCTTGCGTACGGTTCGTACATATCGTACGCTTAGCGCATGATCGAACGAACCGCAAGCGTTTCCGCAGACATCGTCAGCTTTCTCCCATCGTCCGGGCTGTCCTCCTCCCCGGTCCGGACGCAAACCGGGGCTCTTGCCCCGGATCCGGTCGAACCGTCGTCCCCCCGATCGACCGGAACGGCCGGAGCCGCTCCTCTCCCGGCTCCGGCCACCTCTTCAGCCCATGGCGCCGCCGGTGCGCCAAGGGCTGTTTCCGGCGGGCAGGGCCTTTCCTGCATCCGCACGGAAGACGGCACCGTCATCCTGTTCGACCGGCTGACGGGCAGGGCAGTTTCCGCCCTCACCAAAGCTGCCGCCGAAGCCGCCTTGCGGCATCTCGCCGGCTCGCTGCCGGCCGTCAGTATCGGCTGACCGCACCGACCATCCGCTCTGATTTCTCCCGTGGCCCTCGGGGCCGGCGCTCGGTCTTTGCGCGCGCAATCAATGGATACCGACATGACTGCCTATACCGACACCGAATTGCAGGAGATCGCCGTCTGGCTGAGGGATGGCCTGTCGGCCACAGGGATCGCCGTCCGCTTCACGGCGCTGCGCGGCAGTCCGGTCTCGCGCAATGCCATCATCGGCATCGTCCACCGCAACAGCGCGTTGAAGACCATCGGCTTCGCCAACCCCAGAGGCGGCAGGTCCGGCGGCCGACCGAGGAAGAATGCGACGGGGAAGACTGCGGCAAACGAGAATACCGCCAAGAGGAATCCGCCGGCGCAGCCAAGCAAGCTCGTAAGGGAAGTAGGAGTTTCGAAGCAGGCCGCGCCGGTCAAACCGGCCGCCAAACCGACCCGTCAGCCATCGGCCAGGCCACTGTTGCCAGCCCGTCCGGCGCCCTCGATCCCGGGCGAAGGACGGCTGGTGGTGGACGGCGAAATCTACCGCTTCAATGTGCCGGCGCCGCGCCCTGCCTCGCTCGGGCGTCAGCCGCATGTCGCCGCCATGCGCTTCATCGACTGCCTGTTCGACCGCTGCCGCGCGCCGCTCGACCTGACGCTGGAGGAAGACCCCGACAACGATGCTCCCGGCAGTCGGCCGGGGCTCGAGATGCTGTGCTGCGGCCTGCGCACAAGGGCGCTGAAAAGCTACTGCGAATATCATCAGACGCGTTTCCACCGACCTGTGGCGGAGGTGGTGTGAGCGGCTGGGCTCCGTTCCTCGCCTCCGGACGACCCCACCAATGATCGAAAGCCGGCGGGACAGCGCCCCCTCTGTCCTGCCGGACGTTCGTCGCTCGGAAAGCCAAGCAATTGGCTTTCCGTCCGCTTCGCGGACCACTCCTCAACCCTCACGAGGGGGGCGATCGGATATCGCCGCCGATTTCGCCAATTGCCAACGTTGCAGAGGCGCAGCCGCCGAAACTGCCAATCTCCCCCCTCGTGGGGGAGATGCCCGGCAGGGAAGAGGGGGGCGCGAAGGAACGCCAACCTTCCGGCTCAACAACCCAATCCCACAAGGATCCCCCGATGAGCAAAAAAACCGCGCAGAAAGCCAAACCGCCGAAATTGCCTGCGGGCGAAGCCGAGCAGGTGCGCATCCGCCGCGAGATCGGCCATGATTTCGCGCTGAAGGACGATCGCTTCGGCCGCAAGCGGTTGAGCGTCGGCACCGAAGAGGCGCGGCGCGTCTACGAGGTCTCCAATGACGGCTACACCGCGACCGGCGGCATCGTGCGGGTGCGCAATGTCGATCCGCTGGTCGGCATCACCTCGCTGACCCGCCAGCAGCGTGAGGCCGGCCAGCGGTTTCGCGACGATTTCGAGCGCGCCTCGCGTGACGGGCTGCGGCCGATGACGTGGGAAGAGCGCATTGACGGCGGCCGCATCAATGGCGGCATCCCCGACCGCGTGCTCAACGCCGGCCGCGCCCACACCCATGCCATCGCCGCCATGGCCCACTGGGAAGTGGCGGAGGTGGTTCGCAAGATCTGCCTCGAAGGCCAGTCGGTGAAGGCGCTCGCCGAACGCACCGGCGAGGGACGAGATGTGGTGGTGAAGCTGTTGAAGGTCGGGCTCGACCTTTTGGCCGTGGGTTACGGGATGATGCTGATGCGGAAGCCGCGATAAGGCCGGCAGCCGCGCAGGAAGCGGCCGGCCGGCAGATGCCGGCCGACCGGTTTCACCCTATCGGATCACCGTTCGCAAACGCGAATTTCCTCGACGATCCTGTGATGATGGCGCCAATGCTTGACCAACTCTATACGGCAATGGCGATGGTGCCTGTGATACCTGTGGTACCTGAAGCCGTTGTCGTAGGCATCATACTGGTAGTAGGGGCGAGGAGCGTAGCGATCGTAATAGTCGCCATAGCTGTCATTGTAGTCATCGTCATAGTAGCCGTTGCCGATGCCGATCACGACGCGCCCGCCGGCATCGGGGCGATCATCGCCGCCGCCGCAGTGATAGCGATAGCCGAAGCAAGCAGGAGCTTTCTCATAGCTGCCTCCTATTCAAGGTTGCGCTAATATAACTCGCTGGGCACGACCTCGTTCCATAATTTTGCAAGATGCGAACGACCCCTGCGCCGTGCATTGCGAGGAAAGTCAGCGTCACCTCCTGTCAGCATCGTCCCCCGATTTTTGAACCCTTCGCCGCCCCAGCCATTAATCCGGCATGAATCAGCAAGGGAAGGACGAGACCATGCATGTCATTCTTGGAGGTACCGGCCATGTCGGCTCGGCGGCGGCAATGGCGCTGTTGCGGCAGGGCGAGGATGTCACGGTGGTGACGCGCGACGAGTCGAAGGCCGCATGGTTGGTTGAACAGGGCGCGGAGGCCGCGGTTGCCGATGTGCTCGATGTCGAGGCGCTGCGTGAAGTCTTGCGGCGCGGCAAGCGGGCGTTTCTGCTCAACCCGCCGGCCGATCCATCGACCGACACCGACGCCGAGGAGCGCAAGACGGTTGGCGCCATTGCGGCGGCGCTGGAGGGCTCCGGCCTCGAAAAGCTGGTGGCGGAATCGACCTACGGCGCGCAGGCCGGCGAGGGTGTCGGCGATCTCACCGTCCTTTACGGCCTCGAGCAGAAGCTGAAGGCCCAAGCCATTCCGGCAAGCATCAACCGCGCCGCCTATTACATGAGCAACTGGGATCAGGCCCTGGAGACGGCGCGGCGCGACGGCGTCATCACCTCCTTCTTCCCGGCGGATTTCGAGCTGCCGATGGTGGCGCCGCAGGATCTCGGCGAGGCCGCGGCGAGACGTCTGCTGGAGCCGGCGGACAAGACCGGCACGCACTATATCGAGGGTCCTCGGCGCTACTCCGCCGCCGATGTCGCCGCAGCCTTCAGTGCGGCGTTGCGCAAAAACGTGCGCGTGGTCACGGTGCCGCGGGAGCGCTGGACAGAAACCTACGAAAAACTAGGCTTCTCCAAAGCGGCGGCCGAGTCCTATGCCCGCATGACCGGGGCCACGCTGGACAAGCCGATGCAGCCGGAAAACCCGGAGCGCGGCACGACCAGCCTGGAAAGCTATATTGCTGCGCTCGTCGAGGGCCGGCCGGAAGACCTGTTGAAGGGCGCAGCGTAAAGTGAAGGGTTGCTGTTGAGAAACAGGCGCTTCGACGACCTACGTGGCCCGCTATTCCTATTGCCTGACCGTTCGGCAGTTGCCCGCCGGCGGCGTGGTCTTGCAGATATCGATGGAGGTGCGCGTGTCGCCGTGACCGGTTTCGGTTATCAGATTCAGGTCCAAAAGTTCGTATGTCACGAGGTATCGTATGCTGTCGTCGGGTATTTTTTGCATGGCCGATACGATCCACGAACCTGCTTTCATCTCGGTGAAATAGCTGTCGACCTTGCGTTCATACCATTTGGGTATCGGAACGAGGACGATGGTCTTCTTGCCGTGGATTTTCTTGGCGGCCGGCAGCATGATCCGGTGAATGCCGACAAAGGCGCGGCTGTCTGCCAGGCGCCGTACGCCGCCCGCAAGAACCATCGTACAAGCTGACGAACAGACTGCGCCGACGGGGTTGGCGACGCCGAAGCGGAGGGCGCCCGGCCCGCAGGCTTTTGTGTCTGGCGCGCATTCGGAGAACTCCGTCTTGCCAACCATCGTGTCGAGCCCGCTGGCGCGGATCATATGGCCAAGCGCCATCGCCGCATCGGTCTCGCCGCCCGGGGAATTCAACGCCAAAGGCAATTTGCGGGGGCCGAGTTTTTTCAGCAAAGCCTTCAGCAAAGCTGGCGTGCCGGCCACGATGTGACCTTCCGCCGAAATCCATTCCGGGCATGTCGGCTCGCATCCTGGCGTGCTGTTGCGTACAACGACGAAGTGCATCGGCGGTGTATATGCCAGTATGGCAGGCTCAGGCGTCGTTTGGGCGATCGCGCCGCCAATCGCCAGCAGCACGAAAACCAACGTCCATGCGAATGTCTTCATGCCGAGCCTCGCCTGGCAGAGCATCACTTGAGAAATGGGTCTTTGCAAGCATTATCAAAACAAGCCGAGCACGTGTTTCTATGGGCCGCGCACTATCTCTGCATGATGGACAGGCAGCTACTGGCGGCCCCTGTCTGAACCGTCGTCGCTTTCCGCCGCCCCCTCCCACCCGAACACACTGCGCCCTCCAAGCAGATGCGACTGGTCGAACTCGCCGGCGACGATCTCCTTAAGGCTTGGCCCGGTGACGTAGCGCTCCAGCCGCCGCGCTTCGCCATCCAGCCGCTGCAGCGCGCCGAGCTCTTCCTCGCGGCCGAGCTTGGCCTTGCCGACGGCCGATTTCAGCACCGCGATCGTCTCGTCATAGACTTTCAGCGGCACCGGGAAGGGGTGGCGGTCCTTGCCGCCATGGGCGAGCGAGAAGCGCGCCGGATCGGAGAAGCGGCAGGGCGCGCCATGCACCACTTCCGCCACCATGGCCAGCGCCCGCACCGTGCGCGCGCCGACGCCGGGCACCAGCAGCAGTTCGGGAAAATCGGCCGGCCCGCTTTCGATGGCGGCGGAAATGTTGCCGTGCAGCCGGTGCATGACGATGTCGCTCTCGCGCACATCATGATGCGCCGGCATCACCAGATTGGGCAGCATCGGCTGCGCCGGCAGTTTCGCGGGCGCCGCTTTCGGCGGCGGCTCCAGCACGGCAAGCTCGTCAAGGATCCGCTCCGGGCTCATGGTCTTGAGCAGATCAAGTTGCCCGGTCCGCGACCGCTCGGCGCGATGATCGGTGAGGTTGACGATCTCGCCTTGCCGCTCGCCCTCGATCGCCGCATGCGGCTGGTCGACGAAGCTGGTCAGCCCTTCCGACAGCCAGTGGTAGCGGCGCGCCTGCCTGGTGTCGCCGTTCATGCCCTGCTGCACCACCACCCAGCGGCTGTCGTCGGTGACGATGAAGCCGTGCAGATAGAGGTCGAAACCGTCCTGCACGGCCGCACTGTCCACCTTGGCGACCAGGCGGCTGGCGGTGGCAAGGGCCGCGCCATCGATGCCGACGCGCTCGNGGCCGCACTGTCCACCTTGGCGACCAGGCGGCTGGCGGTGGCAAGGGCCGCGCCATCGATGCCGACGCGCTCGCCGATCACCGCCAGCTCCTGCGGCGTCTTGCGCGAATGCGCGCCGCGCCCGCCGCAGACATGGATGCCGAGCTCTCGCGACATCGGGTTCAGCCCGCGCTTCAGCGCGCCGACGACCGAGGTGGTGATGCCCGAGGAGTGCCAGTCCATGCCCATGACGGCGCCGAAGGACTGGAACCAGAACGGATGCGCCAGCCGCCGCAACAACTCGTCGCGGCCATAGTGATGGATGATCGCCTCGCACAGCACCGCGCCCAGCCGCGTCATGCGATCGCCCAGCCATTTCGGAACCCGCCCGCCATGCAGCGGCAGATCCGCACTGCCGCTTCGCTGCGTCAAGTGAAAGCTCCGTGGCTAAGGCGCACCGGCGGTGCGCCTGTGATCTAGATGGCATTTGGGGGGCGATTTGCAAGTGGGGTGGGGGCGGCGACTATCGTCGCCCTACGCTCTTCTTGGCGTCTCGCCGAAAGATGCAGTTACGCCGCCTGTCGCACCTGGCAATAAGGTCGGCTCCATGCTTGTAGGCGAGACAGGTCTCGAATAGAGCTTACCCAGCCGACGGCAACTATTAAAATCAAAAACGATGTCGCAATTCTGGTGGGTAAATCACAGTCAGACCGCCTGCCAAGAGATCGACGGGCAATATCTCTGGTCGCCCAAAACTCAGAAGAATGGGGCACGCAGCGAGTTCTACAAAAATATGCGTCGGGCGACACCTGGTGACCTCGTGTTGTCTTTTTTCGGTCAAGCCGTGCGCTATATTGGTCGGGTAGCGGAGTTTGCATTCACAGCACCGAAACCACCGGAGTTCAAGAACACTGGAGCCAATTGGAACGAGGAAGGTTGGCTTCTCCCGGTGTATTGGGCGCCGCTCCTGCCGACGGTGCGCCCGTCGGACATAATTGGCGAATTGGGTCCGCTTCTGCCTGCCCGATACTCGCCCATCGACCCAAACTCCGGATCAGGCCGTCAAAACGCCTATCTCGCGAGCGTATCGCAAGAGGTGTTTCACACAATTGTCGCGGGTACAGCTTTCGACCGCGAAGCTTTGAGGCGTGGTGGCGCAAACAGTCTCACTTTCGAAGTCGTCAATGAAATTTTAGAGGACGTCGTTGAGCGCCGTATCCGAGACGACCTCCAACTCGAGGACACTGTAAAGACGAGCGTCATTCAAGCTCGTCGCGGCCAAGGTAAATTTCGTTCCAGTGTCGAAGCCATGGAGCGCTCGTGCCGACTCACAGGGGTCACCAATCCCTCGTTGCTGATTGCAAGCCACATCAAGCCTTGGCGCCTATGCGCTTCCGCGCAGGAGCGCTTGGACGGCATGAACGGGCTGCTCCTCACGCCTGATGCCGACCACCTCTTTGACCGTGGCTTCATCAGTTTTGAAGATAGCGGGCAGGTCCTCATATCCCAGCGCGTCGACAAGACTGATTTGCGGCGGCTCGGATTCGAGCAATTGGTGATGCAGAGTTTCGGCTTTGCCGAAGCCCCCGCCGTCTGGCGCACTAGCACCTTCACCCCGCCGCAGCAGGCTTACCTCGCTCACCATCGAGAGGATGTGTTTGTGGCATAGCTCGCATCAACTGAGCGTCAGCCGTCAGGTCCCCCTACCTCGCCGCCCCCTAAAACACCGCCTTCTCCAAGAGCGGCTCCAGTGATTCAGCAAATAGCGTCGCCAGGTGGTGCCGGTCGCGGAAGGCGAGTTGGCCGTTGATGAACACGTGGCAGGTTTGGGCGTCGCAGAACTGGCTGGTCAGGTCGACATAGGTGGCGCCGGGCACGCTGCGCACGACGTCGCGCTCGGCCGCGGCGATGTCGTCGTTCGCCGCCGCGTCCCTCGGCGTGTCGCAGACTTCAGGCACCTGCCCGCGCCACAGCGCCCGCGCCACGCATTTGTCGGCATAGCTTCCATTGTAGGGAACGTCCCGGATTACCGCGACCTTGATCCCGGCCCGGCTGAATGCCGCCAGCGTCCAGCGCAGGCCGGTCTTCCACTCCTCGTTCCCATCGGCGTGCTTCAGTTCCTCGGGCGATTCCTTCATCACATTGCCGATCGAAAATTCCGAGATCACCACCATGTGCGGGTGCAACGCGATAATGTCCTTGACCGATTGCTCCCGCCACTGGTCGCATTCGGTGTAGTCGCGCTTCAGCCGCCAGTTCCAGGTCGTCACCCGCGAGGCACGGCAGGACGATTTGAGATAGGTGACGAGGCGATAGTTGTTCTTGGCCGCCGCCTCGATCAGCGGCGTCGACCAGTGGTCGGCATGCGAATCGCCGAACAGCGCAATCGAGCGCGGGCGTCCTTGTTGCCGAACACGCAGGCCTTCGGCGTCACCGTCTCAAAGGAAAGAATACAGCCGGCCGCGCGCGCCGTGGAAGGCTGCGCGGCGCTGGCGGCAATGCTGCGCTGCTCAGGGTCCAGATCGTGGACGGCCAGCCTGGCATTGGCATATGCGGCTGCGACGCTGGTGCCGGTCAGGAGGACGGCCGGCACCAGCGCCCGCGCCGCACTGGCCATCAGCCAGCCATTGCGGCGGATCGGGTTCTCGATGACATGATAGGTGAAGACCGACAGCGCCAAAGTGAGCGCCAGGCAGGCGAGGCGTCCGAGCGGCGACAGCTCGGGCACCACCATCGTGGCATAGACGATCACCGGCCAGTGCCAGAGATAGAGCGAGTAGGAGAGTTTGCCGACCCATTGCAGGGGCGGCAGCGCCAGTGCCGCGCTCGGGCTTTTCTCAGCGCTCTGCCCTTGCTGCGCATGCGCTGAACCGGCGAGCAGCAACAGCACTGTGCCGGCCACCGGCACCAGGGCGAGGAAGCCGGGGAAGGGGGCTTCCTCGCTGAAGGAGAGATAGGCGCCGGCGATCAGCGCCAGGCCGAGCCACGCCAGCGGCGCGGCGAGCCGCGGGCGGTTTTGCCAGACTTGTTGCGGCACCATGCTGGCCAAGCCCGCCGGCGGCGAACTCCCAGACGCGCAGCGGCGAGAAGTAGAAGGCCCAGGGCTGTGAGACCGTGGTGAGCCAGGCGCAGACGGCGAACGAGACGAGACCGGCAATGCCGATCACCAGGATCGCGCCGCGCTTGCCGGGGCGCAGCCATGCCGCCAGTGCAAGCAGCGCCGGCCAGGCGAGATAGAACTGCTCCTCCACCGACAGCGACCAGAAATGGACAAACGGGTTGCTGGCCGCATCTGCGGCGAAATAGTCGAACAACCAGCGGATCAGCCACAGATTGATCATGTAGGCCGAGGCGAACATGGCGCCCCTGGAATAGAGCGATTGTTCCTCCGGCGACAGGATGAAGGCGCCGGCCACCAGCGTGGCGAGAATGACGAACAGCGACGCCGGCAACAGCCGCCGCGCGCGCCTCGCGTAGAAGCGCCACAGGTTGAGCCGCCTGGTCTCGGTGATTTCGGCAAGCAGGTGTTTTGTGATCAGATAGCCCGAGATGACGAAGAAGATGTCGACGCCGGTAAAGCCGCCGGGCAGGCCGGTGAAGCCGAAATGAAAGGCGATCACGCCTGCCACCGCCAAGGCACGCAGTCCTTCGATATCGGGCCGGAACGATGCTGACACGATTTGCCACCTCGTGCTGGTGCATGACCCCGCCTCGGCGAGTAACGATCGCGCCGGGATCATACGTGCGGCAGCTTTGCGCCCAACGGGACACGGCGCTGCAACCGTTCACAGTCGGACCAAGACTCCGCCCTATGGGTCGATATCGCAATGCAACAAATCTAACGCAGTGCAACATTGGAGGAGGCGACGCCGCTGATCTCCCCCCTTGAGGGGGAGATGGCCGGCAGGCCAGAGGGGGTCGGTTCGACCGGACTCGGCCCAATCCTGCAAGTGAAGGCAGGCGCTCCACGCGCGGCGACCCCCTCTGTCGCCTTCGGCGACATCTCCCCCTCGATGGGGGAGATTAGGTCCCCGCCTCCTTCGCCAAATCTCCGACATCCGGGGTCGGCCCTTGCGTTGCCCCCGTCACACGCATCGGCTATCCAACCGGCAGCCATGCAATTCAAACGGAGCCTCCCATGACCAACACCACCATTTTCAAATTCGGCGCTGTCGAGCATGCCGAGGGCGGCGACTTACCGGGCTGGATCGTTGTCGCGGGCCGGCCGACCATGCAGACCGCCGTGCAGCACACCACCGCCGACGGCAAGGTGCTGTCGGGCACCTGGCGGGCCTCGCCCGGCACTTATCACGCCACCTACACCGACTATGAGTTCGTGCACATGATCGCCGGCCGCATCATCATCACGCCCGATGGCGGCACGCCTGTCGAGGTCGGTCCGGGCGATGCGTTCGTGGTCGAAGCCGATTTCAAGGGCACCTGGCAGATCCTCGAGCCGGTAACCAAGCACTTCGTCGTCAAGCTTGCTTGATCGACGTAGTCAAGCTTGCTTGATCGACGTCGCCAGGGTCGCCTGATCGGCTCGTCGTCAGGCTTGCTTGATCGCGTCGTCAGGAGTGCCTGATCGGTGCCGATACACGTCGGCCGGCGCGGTTCATCGCCAGCGTCCCCCTCGCCCAGCAGGGGGAGGGGGACGTAGCGAAGCGAATATCGGTTAAGAGGGCGTCACCTCGTTCGCTTCGAACCGATGCGGATCGAAAAGCTGAGACGATGGCGTTCTGCGGAGCCTGGTCGAGATAACGCAGGCCAGGACTGCTGCCGGGTCGCCGGCGCGTCAGCCAAGAGCGAGCGGCGCACTTCGAGAGTGCATGCCGCCCGTCCGGCGCCGGGCCGTCAATGCTGTTGTTACGAAACCCCCCAGCCCCGTCTCAACCGCCACGGCCATGGCGTGACCCATGGCTTGCTATACGCATGCAGCACCGCGGTCTGTCAACGCCGCCCGCGATGGCCGCGGGGGGTCGCCTTTGCACCTCCCGGCCAGCTTCCAACCGGCCGCGCGGACGCCATTCGCCGCTACAAAATGCGCTTGAAATGGCGGTTTTCCGGGTGTTCCGGCCGCTCCGGAGCGGCCCTTTGGCGCGACAGAGGTCGCGATCTAGGCGATTGGATGAATTTGTCTTTCGCGGCTGAAACGTTTCAGGAGCCGATTTGTAAACCTGACTTTTTTTGGGTGTATTTCCCTCACGTCAGTTTTGCACTCCAGCCGGCCCGATCGACCCGCCGGAGGGCAAGCCTCAGGGGCCGGCGTCGGCGCTCTGAGTCTCTCGGACCGACGGGCGCCGGACCATGCCGCTGACGACATAGGCCGCCGCGCCCAGCGCCGTGATCCAGAAGCTCGTCGGCCAGTCGGTCAGGAAGGCGAGCGTCAGGCTGATCCAGGCGATGATCACGGCAAGCGCGATGGACGTCAGCACGCCGGCTCCGACGCCGCTAGTAAGCCTGAGCGCGGTGGCTGCAGGCGCCACCATCAGCGCGAAGACGAGCAGCACGCCGACGATCTGCACCGCCTCGGACGTGGCGACGGCGACCAGCACCATGAACAGGGTCGAGACAAGAGTGAGCGGCACGCCGCGCGCTTCGGCGAGTTCCGGCTGCAGGCTGGCGAACAGCAGCGGCCGCGCGATCAGCAAAAGCGCGACAAGGATCGCCACCGCCAGCACCGCAAGCACGATAACGGTGCGCAGGCTGATGCCCAGCACATTGCCGAACAGCACGTTGGTCGCCTGCGAGGCGAAGGCGGTGTAGAAATGCAGAAACAGCAAGCCCAAGCCGAGCGACAGCGTCAAAACGATGCCGATGGCGACGTCGCGATGCGCGCGTTCGCCGAGCAGGCCGATGCCGATGCCGGCGGCGACGGTAAACACGGTGAGGCCGAGAAACGGCGACAGCCCGATCAGGCCGGCGCCGGTGGCGCCGGGAAAGCCGACATGGGAGAGCGCATGACCGGCGAAGGTCTGGCCCCGGAGCACGAGGAAATAGCCGACCGCGCCCGAAACGATGCCGACGATGGTGCAGGCATAGAAGGCGTTGCGCATGAATTCATAGTCAAAGATCGTGGACATGCGCCCCGCTCTCCAGTTCGACATCGTCGGCCATGACGAAGATGCGGCCGGCAACCCGCACCACATTGATATGCGTGCCATAGAGTTTCGACAGCACCGGACCGCTGATGACCTCGTCGACGGAACCGATCGCCGCCTTGCGGTTGCCGAGATAGAGCACGCGGTCGACGGCGCGCAGCAGCGGGTTGATCTCGTGCGAGCAGAACAGCACGGCAATGCCGAGCCGCTCGCCGATCTGATGCACCAGGTCGATGATCGCGCGCTGATGGCCTGCATCGAGGCTGATCAGCGGCTCGTCGAGCAGCAGCAGTTGCGGATTGCCGATCAAGGATTGCGCGATCAGGATGCGCTGGCGCTCGCCTCCGGAAAGCTCGCCCAGCGGCCGCCGCGCAAGGTCGCCGGCGCCCACCTCTTCAAGAGCCTTCCACGCCGCCTCCTTCTCGGCAGCCGATGCGACGGGCCAGCCCCAGCGATGCCCGCCGGCGGCACTCAGCACGAAGTCGAGGCCGCTGACGCCGACATCGCCAAGCGCGCGCCGCGCCTGCGGCATATAGCCGATGTCGGCGTTGCCGCGCGTCGGCGATTTGCCAAGCACCGAAATGGCGCCGCCGGCCGGTTTGATCAGGCCGAGAATGGCGCGCAGCATCGTCGTCTTGCCGGCGCCATTGGCGCCGAGCAGGCCGACAAAGGCGCCTTGCGGTAGAGAAAAGGAGACGTCGGATAAAACCCGGCGTCCCCCATAGGTCAGCGTGACCTTGTCGAATTCGATTGCGTTCATTTAGTCACATTCATTCGCAGTCACATTCATTGTGTGCGGGCGGCGAGCGCCTTCTGGACCGCGTCGATCTGGCCGCCGAACCAGGTCTGGATCGTCTGGCCCGCCGGTTCCGTCTCGGTGACGCCGATGACCGTGACCTTGTTCTGCTTGGCGATGTCGAGCAGCCTTGTCGTTGCCTCGTCGGTCACCTGCGAATTGTAGAACAGGATCTTGGCCGAGCCGTCCTTCAGGCTGTTTTCGAACGCCGCCACCTGCGTGGCGCTCGGCTCCGCATCGTTCATCAAGGCCACCTGGAAATCGTAGTTCAGCATCTTGAGACCGAGCGCTTCCGCCATGTAGCCGAAGACCGGCTCGGTAGCCGTCACCTCGGTGCCGGCATAGGTGTTCTTGACGTCGGTGATTTCCTTGTCAATGGCCTCGAGCGAGGTCTGGAATGCCTTCAGGTTCGTCTCATAATACACGGCATTGGCCGGATCGCGCTTGGCAAGGTCGGCGCTCAGCGCCTTGGCGATGGCCGGCAGCGTCGCCGGGTCGTACCACAGATGCGGGTTGTCGCCCGACTTCTTGCCGATCAGGTCGGCGGCGACGATGGTCGTGCGATCCTTGGCTGTCGAGGCCGACAGCAGCTTGTCCATCCACGGATCGTAGTCGGCGCCGTTATAGATGACGATCTTGGCGTCGGCGATGGTGCGCGCCGTCGACGGGCTGGTCTCGAACAGATGCGGATCGTCATCGGGATTGGCCAGGATGCTGGTGACGGTGACGTTGCTGCCGCCGATCTGGCGGGCAAGGTCGCCATAGAAATTCTCGGCCGCCACGATGGTCAGCTTGTCTTCGGCGCGGGCAGCCGTGCCGGTCAAAAGCGGCACCGCGACGAGCAGCGCGGCGAGAAAGGGAATGCGACGCATCCGTGGTCTCCTTGCAGTCTGAAATGTATGTCGCCGGAGAGGCGGGCTGTGTAACTGTATAACAGTAACAATATAACGTTTGCGTCGAAAATACGGCTGATGTCAATGGGCTTTTCGAGCCGCGCAGTTTTTCACGCGCACAAACCGTGAGCGGCCTGCGCCGATCAGGCGGAGCCACTCATGCGTGTCGGCTATATGCGAAAGGGCAGGCGATCGCCGGCACCGCGAGGCCGCCGCGAGCACACCGTCGTGGCGGTATCCTGATGAATTCGCGGCGGGTAAGTTCCTTGCTTGTTGCCGTCAGTTTTGCGGACGCCTTCCCTCCCACGCGTCCTGCAACAGGGCGCGGATTGCGGCGCGGTCGAAAGGCCGCGGATTCCAGTATGGGTTCCTGGTCGCGATCTCAGCGGCGCGGTCGAGATCGGCCTGCATGAGGCCGAGTTCTTTCAATGTAAGGGGCGCGCCGACCGCCTTGGCGAAATCGTGGAGACCGCCGCCCGCACTGCCGCCAAACAAGTCGGCGACCGGCTTCAACGAGTCGGGCACCGCGACGGCGTTGAAGCCGATCGTGTGCGGCAACATCACCGCATGGGTCTCGGCATGCGGCATGTCGAAAGAGCCGCCCAGCGTGTGACAGATCTTGTGATGCAGCGCCATGCCGACGGCGCCGAGCACCGTACCGCACAGCCAGGCGCCGTAAAGCGCATCGCTGCGTGCATCGATATTTCCAGGCTCCTTGGTCAACACCGGCAGCGCCGCCGTCATGGCGCGCAATCCTTCTTTCGCCATCAGGGTGGAAATCGGATGGCGATCCTGCGCGTAAAGCGCTTCGGCCGCGTGCGCCATGGCGTTGAGTCCTGACGCGACGCTCATCGCTATCGGCAGGCCGACGGTCAGCTCTGGATCGTAGATCACCACTTCCGGCAGGATCCTTGCGTCACGCATTGTGGTTTTTTCGCCGTTCTCGGTCTGACCGAGGATCGGCGTCACCTCCGAGCCGGCATAGGTGGTCGGGATGACGATCTGCGGCAGGTCGGTGCGCCAGGCGATCGCCTTGCCGAGACCGGTGGTCGAGCCGCCGCCAAGCGCGACAACGCAGTCAGCGTTGACCTCGGTCGCCTTGGCCATTGCCGTTTGGGTTACCTCGACCGGCGTGTGCATGGCGGCGCCCGAAAAGGTGCCGGCCGCCAGCGCGCCGAGGGATTTGGCAAGCGCCTCGCCGTCGGCAGCCCGATGCGGCGTCGACAGCACCAGCGCGCGATTGCAGCCGAGCTTTTCGATCCAGGTGCCCACCTCGGACGACGCGCCATTGCCGAAGACAATATGCGCAGGGCTGCCGGAGTAGGTGAACGTCCTTGTCATGCCGATCCGCTCCCTTTGCATATTGTCACTGTGACGGAGCCGAAATCGAGCGACCAGCTCTCGCCGCCGGCGACATCGTTTGCGTCGTCACCGTCTCGCAAGCGGGGCCTGATCTCTCCCGCGTACTCGCAAACGTATCGCCTTGACCACAAAAACGTCAAAAAAGTATCAGTGAGGTGGACACACCGTGGTGGCGGCTGCATGAATTGCCGCCTAAGCTTCGATCACTGCAGAGAGCGGCAAACGCGGCCTGCGGGAGATGGCACTGCAACTGGTCGCATGACCGGACCGGCGCCGGGAGGAACTGACATGAATCCGGACTTGGAAGTCGTCCAGATCAGACGCGGCGAGTCGTTCAAGGCCTGGGCCCACGGCTACCCCTTCCACACGGTGCGCTGGCACTTCCACCCCGAATACGAAATCCATCACGTCGTCGCCACCACGGGCCATTATTTCGTCGGTGACTTCATCGGCGAGTTCGAGCCCGGCAATCTCGTGCTCACCGGCCCGAACCTGCCGCACAACTGGGTCAGCGACGTGCCGGCAGGCGCCAGCGTGCCGCTGCGCGGCCGCGTCGTGCAGTTCTCGCAAGAGTTCATTGCCGACGCCACCGCCGCGTTGCCGGAACTTGCCGGTTGTGAAAACATTCTCGAGCTCAGCCGCCGCGGCGCGCTGTTCTCCACCGCTACCGCCAAGCTCGCCGCACCTGTGCTGGCCGAACTGGTCGAGGCGCAAGGCGTTCGCCGCATCGCTTTGTTCATGGAGCTCATCGACATTCTGAGCCGCGCCGCCGATGTGCGGACGCTGACCAGCGCCAGCTATCTGCCGGATCCCTCAGGCTTCATGTCGGCCGGCGTCAACAAGGCGCTTGCCTATATCAACGCCAACCTGACCGAGCCGTTCAGCGAAAGCGATCTGGCGGCGATCGCCGGCCGCAGCCCGAGCGCGTTTTCGCGCAGCTTCCGCCGCCATACCGGCATGGCGCTGGTGCAGTATGTCAACCGGTTGCGCATCAACCTCGCCTGCCAACTGCTGATGAGCGAGGCCGACATGCCGATCACCGAGATCTGCTATGCCGCCGGCTACAACAACATCTCGAATTTCAACCGCCAGTTCCTGACCCAGAAAGGCATGTCGCCTTCGCGCTTCAGGGCCCTGCTGGCGGAAAACATCAGCGCGGAGATTGCCGCCTAACAGGGAGGACCGGGAGGAGCCTAGACATTTACTGAGGTAAGAACGCGGGGTGCGTTGGAGGCGCCCCGTGCTGGAGATCGCTTGTCCCGAAATCCAGGGATATCAAGGGGATGCGCAGCACGGATCAAGTGCTCCGTTGTTCCTCGCAACAGCCGACTGCAGTCAAGGCCCGGCGCCATGTGGTGTCCAGGGCTTCATGAAACCATTCCTTGAAACGGAGCTATCAAAATGACCAGATTTGCCTGGAAATCGACGGGAGCCATTGCGCTCACTCTGTCTCTTCTTGGCGGCACCGCTGCCTTTGCCGCCCCGGTTACCGACGCCACGGTCGCCTTCTTGATGCCCGACCAGGCCTCGACGCGCTACGAGCAGCACGACTATCCCGGCTTCGTCGCCGAGATGAAAAAACTCTGCCCCGGCTGCAAGGTGATCTACCAGAACGCCGATGCCGACGCCTCGCGCCAGCAGCAGCAGTTCAACTCGGTAATCTCGCAGGGCGCCAAGGCGATCGTGCTTGACCCTGTCGACTCGACCGCCGCCGCCTCGCTGGTCAAGCTGGCGCAGAGCCAGGGCGTCAAGGTCATCGCCTATGATCGCCCGATCCCGACTGCACCTGCCGACTTCTACGTCTCGTTCAACAATGAAGGCATCGGCAAGGCCATTGCCGACTCGCTCGTCGAACACCTCAAGGCGCTGAAGGTCGACCCGGCCAGCGGCGGCCTGCTGCAGATCAACGGATCGCCGACCGACGCGGCCGCAGGGCTGATCAAGAAGGGCATCCATTCCAGCCTCGACAACAGCGGCTACAAGATCCTTGCCGAATACGACACGCCGGAATGGGCGCCGCCGAAGGCGCAGCAATGGGCAAGCGGCCAGATCACCCGCTTCTCCACGCAGATCGTCGGCGTCGTTGCGGCCAATGACGGCACCGGTGGTGGCGCCATCGCCGCTTTCAAGGCCGCCGGTGTCGATCCGGTGCCGCCGGTGACCGGCAACGACGCGACGATCGCCGCACTGCAGCTGATCATCGCCGGCGATCAGTACAACACCATCTCCAAGCCGAGCGAGATCGTTGCGGCGGCTGCCGCCAACGTCGCCGTCCAGCTTCTGTCGGGCGAGACGCCGAAGGCCGAAATGACCCTCTACGACACTCCTTCGCAGCTGTTCACGCCGGCGGTGGTGACGCAGGAAAACCTAAAGGCCGAGATCATCGACAAGAAGATCAACACCGCCGAAGAGCTTTGCGTCGACCGCTACGCCGAAGGTTGCAAGAAGCTCGGCATTACAAAGTGACAATGCAGGTCGCCCAAAAGTGCGCAGCGGTTTTGGGATAACGACATGCATAAAAGGATGACCTAGAATCCTGATCCTGCTTTCCGGCCGCCCTTGCGGTGGCCGGAAGTTCGCAGTCACTCTTGACCGCCCATCCGGAAAGGTTTGCCACCATGTCTGACATCTCTGACGGACCGGTTTCGGCAGGCGAGCTGGTGCTCAGCCTGCGCGGCATCTCGAAGAATTTCGGCGCCGTTTCGGCGCTCACCGATATCGATCTCGATGTCCATGCCGGCGAGGTGGTGGCGCTGGTCGGCGACAATGGCGCCGGCAAGTCGACGCTGGTCAAGATTCTGGCCGGCGTCCACCAGCCGAGCTCGGGCACCATCAATTTCCGCGGCAGGCAAGTGACGATGCCCGACCCGAGCGCCGCGCTGACGCTCGGCATCGCCACCGTCTTCCAGGATCTCGCACTGTGCGAAAACCTCGACGTCGTCGCCAACATCTTTCTCGGCAAGGAGATCAACCCGCTGCGGCTGGACGAGGTGGCGATGGAAATTCGCGCCTGGACGCTGCTCAACGAATTGTCGGCGCGTATTCCAAGCGTCCGCGAGGCGGTCGCCTCGCTGTCCGGCGGCCAGCGCCAGACCGTGGCGATCGCCCGCTCGCTGCTGCTCGACCCCAAGGTCATCCTGCTCGACGAGCCGACCGCCGCTCTTGGCGTCGCCCAGACGGCGGAAGTGCTGAACCTCATCGACCGGGTGCGCGAGCGTGGGCTCGGCGTGCTGATGATTAGTCACAATATGGAGGACGTGCGCGCCGTCGCCGACCGCATAGTCGTGCTCAGGCTCGGCCGCAACAACGGCGTCTTCGAACCCGACGCCTCGAACCAGGAACTGGTCAGCGCCATCACCGGCGCCGCCAACAATGCAGTGTCGCGCCGCGCCGAACGGCGCAAGGCCGCCGAACAAGCGAACAATCAGGAGCAGCGGCCATGAGCGCGGAGCCCAAGCAGGACACCTCCTCGTCGACGGCGCTCGACCGCAGCGACGTACGCGTCAAGCACCAGGCCGGCGTTGGTGGCGCCATCAGCGCCTTCTTCGACCGCGTCCGCTCCGGCGACCTCGGCTCGCTGCCGGTCATCGTCGGCCTGGTCATCATCTGGAGCGTGTTCACCGCCCTCAATCCGGTGTTCGTCTCGTCGAGCAACCTCGTTAATCTGTTGTTCGACTGCTCGACCGTCGGCGTCATCGCGCTCGGCATAGTCTGCGTGCTGATGGTCGGCGAGATCGACCTGTCGGTCGGCTCGATCAGCGGCTTTGCCTCGGCCATGGTGGGCACGCTTTGGGTCAACCAGGGCTGGCCGGTGGCGCTCGCCATCCTCGCCGCGATTGCCGTCGGCGGTTTCATCGGCGCGCTCTATGCCTTGCTGTTCAACCGGCTCGGCATGCCAAGCTTCGTCTCGACGCTCGCCGGCCTGCTCGCCGTGCTCGGCCTGCAACTGTATATTCTGGGCTCCACCGGCTCGATCAATCTGCCCTATGGCTCGAACCTGGTGAATTTCGGCCAGTTGCTGGTCATGCCGGACTGGCTGTCCTATGCACTGGCGGCATTGCCCGGCATCGTCACGCTGATCACCGGCCTGCGCACCGTCAGCCGCCGCCGGGCCGTCAATTTGTCGGCGCCGTCGGTCGGCGGCCTCATCGTGCGCGTCGCCGCCTTGACCATCCTGCTCGAACTGATCGTCGGCTATCTCAACCAGGCGCGCGGCATACCGTGGATGTTCGGCCTGTTCGTCGGCCTGGTGGTGGCGATGAACTATGCGCTGACCCGCACCCAATGGGGCCGCTCGATGACCGCCGTCGGCGGCAACCGCGAAGCGGCGCGCCGGGCCGGCATCAAGGTGCGCTCGATCTACCTCAGCGCCTTCGTCATGTGCTCGATGTTTGCCGCCCTCGGCGGCGTCCTGTCGGCGGCGCGGCTGGCCTCCGCCAGCCAGCAGGCCGGCACCGGCGACGTCAACCTCAACGCCATTGCGGCGGCGGTCATAGGCGGCACCAGCCTGTTTGGCGGCCGTGGCAGCGCCTATTCCGCGCTGCTCGGCATCATCGTCATCCAGTCGATCGCCAGCGGGCTGACCTTGCTCGATCTGTCATCGTCGCTTCGCTACATGATCACCGGCGCCGTTCTGGCAATTGCGGTCATCGTCGACTCCCTGGCACGCCGCTCGCGGGTTTCCCACGGCCGAGCCTGAACGCAACCGCAATCGATACGAGGATAGAATGGCTCAGGATTTGAGTGGAAAGGTCGCGGCGATCACCGGCGCCGCGTCGGGCATAGGCCTGGAATGCGCGAGAGCGCTGATTGCCGCCGGCGTTCGCGTTGTGCTCGTCGACCGCGCCGAAGACGCGCTGAAAAGCGTCTGCACCGAACTCGGTCCCGACGCGATCCCGCTGGTGATCGATCTGATGAAGCCGGCCAGCGTCGCGACGATGATGCCGCAAATCCTGGACAAGGCCGGCCCGCTCGATATCTTCCACGCCAATGCCGGCGCCTATGTCGGCGGCCCGGTGCTCGAAGGCGACCCCGATGTGTGGGACCGCATGCTGAACCTCAACATCAATGCGGTGTTCCGCTCCATACACGCGGTGCTTCCGCATATGGTCGAACGAAAGACCGGCGACATCATCGTGACGTCTTCGATCGCCGGACTGGTGCCGGTGGTCTGGGAGCCGATCTATACGGCATCCAAGCATGCCGTGCAGGCCTTCGTCCACACGGTGCGCCGGCAGGTCGCCCCGCACGGCCTGCGCGTCGGCGCGGTGCAGCCGGGGCCGGTGGTGACAGCGCTGATCAGCGACTGGCCGAAGGACAAGCTTGAGGATGAACTGGCCAAGGGCGGCCTGATACAACCGGTCGAGGTCGCCGAAGCCGTGCTGTTCATGCTGACGCGGCCGAGAAATGTCACCATCCGGGATCTGGTTATCCTGCCGCAGAGCAATGATTTGTGAGGCAGTAGGCGTTAGGCAGTAGGCAGTAGGGAATGGAGAGAGGCTCTTGCAATTGACCGTTCACTGCTGACCATCTCGCCTACTCCCTACTCCCTACTCCCTACTGCCTACTGCCTACTGCCTACTGCCTAACTTCTGAGGTTCCCCATGTCCCACTTCCTCGGCATCGACGTCGGCACTGGCAGTGCCAGGGCGGGGGTGTTCGACAGCAAGGGCACCATGCTTGCCTCGGCGAAGCGCGACATCGCTCTGTTCATCGAGCCCGGCGAAATCGCCGAACAGTCGAGCGAGGACATCTGGCGCGCGGTTTGCGCCAGCGTGCGCGAGGCGGTGACGGAGTCGGGGCTTGCCGGCCGCGACATTGCCGGCATCGGCTTCGACGCCACCTGTTCGCTGGTCGTGGTCGGCAAGGACGGTGCGCCGCTGGCGGTCGGCGGCTCCGGCGACAGCCAGCGCAACATCATCGTCTGGATGGACCACCGCGCGCTCGACCAGGCGCAGCGCATCAATGCCGGCAAGCACGCCGTGCTCGACTATGTCGGTGGCACCATCTCGCCGGAAATGGAAACGCCGAAGCTGCTGTGGCTGCGCGAGAACCTGCCCGCCACCTTCGATGCGGCCGAGCATTTCTTCGACCTGACGGACTATCTGACCTGGCGCTCAACCGGCAGCCTGGCGCGCTCGATCTGCACGCTGACCTGCAAATGGACCTATCTCGGTCATGAGCGGCGCTGGGACGACGCCTATTTCCGCGCCATCGGCCTCGGCGCGCTCGTCGATGAAGGCTTTGCCCGCATCGGCACCGAAATCGTCGAGGGTGGCACGGCACTTGCCCAAGGCCTGACTGAGGTCGCCGCGGCCGATCTCGGCCTGCTGCCGGGAACGCCGGTTGCGGCCGGCCTGATCGATGCCCATGCCGGCGGCGTCGGCACGGTTGGCGGGCAGGGCTCGGTCGGCACCTTGCAGTCGCGCATGGCCTATGTGTTCGGCACTTCGGCCTGCACCATGGCCAGCACCAGCGAGCCGGCCTTCGTGCCCGGCGTCTGGGGCCCGTATTTTTCCTCGATGGTGCCGGGGCTTTGGCTCAATGAAGGCGGGCAATCGGCGGCGGGTGCTGC
Source organism: Mesorhizobium sp. L2C066B000 (assembly GCF_000502335.1). Classification (NCBI taxonomy): domain Bacteria; kingdom Pseudomonadati; phylum Pseudomonadota; class Alphaproteobacteria; order Hyphomicrobiales; family Phyllobacteriaceae; genus Mesorhizobium; species Mesorhizobium sp. L2C066B000. The sequence goes on along the minus strand of NZ_AYWZ01000008.1, from coordinate 122,782 downwards.
AATCGACCACCTCGTCGCTTTCCATCCGGCCACGGCTGAGGCATCCGCAAAAGCCAAGGCGGAAGGTCTCGGCCTGACCGCTTGGCTTGGTCAGCAGGCGGCGAAGCAGTCCGCCGACCTGTCCGCCGTAGCGCACCTGGCCGATGGACTGCATGTCGTGCCGGAATTCCTCGGCAACCGCTCGCCCTTCGCCGATCCCGAGTCCAAGGCCCTGATCGCCGGGCTTGACATGGACACGTCCCTCGACAGTCTGGTCGCGCTCTATGTCGCCGGCCTGCTGGGCATCGGCTACGGCGTTCGCCAGATCCTGGCGGCGATGGCCAAAAAAGGCATTGCCATCGACACTATCGTCGTCAGCGGCGGTGCGGCGCAAAGCGAGCTGGTACGTCAGCTTTTGGCCGACACCACAGGCCTGACCGTCGCCGGTTCGACCTCGCCCGAACCGGTGCTGCTCGGCTCAGCCATATTGGCTGCGGTGGCGGCGCAAAAATTTCCCGATGTGATCGCGGCGATGACCGGCATGTCGCGCATCGGCGACATCTATCGCCCGGCCGGTGGCGACCTCGTGCCCTGGCACGACAAGCGCTTCGCCGCCTTCGAATTGCTGCAGCAGGCAGGCCGGGCCATCCGCGATTGAACGGCTTCGCTCACGTCCAGAAATAGCGGACGATGTGGAAGAACACCGGTGCGGCGAAGACCAGGCTGTCGGCGCGGTCCATCATGCCGCCGTGACCCTCGATCAGGTGACCCCAGTCCTTGACCCCCTGGTCGCGCTTGATCGCCGACGCCACCAGCCCGCCGAGGAACCCCATCAGGCAGGCGATGAAGGCGACGCCTGCCGCCGCCAGCGGCGAGAACGGCGTCAGGAACGACAGCAGCGCGCCGAGAAGGCTCGATGCCACCAGCCCGCCGCCCAGCCCTTCCCAGGTCTTCGAGGGCGAGACGGAGGGCGACAGAAGATGCCTGCCGAACAGCTTGCCGAAAATGTATTGCAGCACGTCGCTGCCTTGCACGGTGATGATCAGGAAGGCGATGAGCAGGAGGTTGCGGCCCTCGAAACCGGGCACGTTGAGGGTCAGCAGCGCCGGCACATGGCTGACGCAGTAGACCGAGATCATGACCGCCCATTGCTGCGCGGACACGCGCTCGAGGAAGCGCTCGGTGTCGCCGTTGAGCGCGGTGACCGCCGGCATCAAGAGGAAGCAGTAGACGGGGATGAAAATGGTGAAGAGCCCGTACCAGGCGGTCCACACCAGCCAGTACTGGAAGGGAATGATGATGCCGAACATGCCGAGCAGCACCCAGTGGTCGCTGCGCCGGCTGTGCGTCAGCGTCACGAACTCGCGCAGCGCGGCAAACGAGATCAGCGCAAACAGGATGGTCATGCCGGTGCGGCCGAAGAAGAAGGCGACGGTGATCGCCAGCACCATCACCCACCAGGCGTTGATGCGCTGGTTCAAGTTGACGAGCGTCGAGGGCAGCGGCTTCGGCGCCCGCCATGAGAGGATACCGGCAACGATGCTCGCCATGGTCAGCACGCAGATCAGGCCGGCCAGCAGGATGACGGTTTCATGCATTGGCGGCAGTGTCATACGAAGTCTCTTTGCCTGGTCATGCTAGTGGTCCCGATCGGGACGCGGGTTGAGCGACAGCAGCGTCTGGCGCGCGCGCTCGAGGAAGGTGCGGCGTTCTTCGCCGGGCGCGATCGCCACCGGCGGACCGAAGACGACGCGGCACAGAAGCGGCACCGGCAGGAACTGGCCCTTGGGCAGCACGCGCGACATGTTCTCGATCCAGCACGGGATGAGTTCGACATCGGGCCGCGCCATCGACAGATTGTAGAGGCCGGAGCGGAACGGCAGCAGATCCGCCTCCGTCGTGTTGCGAGTGCCTTCGGGAAACAGGATCAGCGAGTGGCCGTCGTCGAGCACCGACAGCATGATCGAGATCGGGTGTTGCGTTTCGTCGGTCCACTGCCGGTGGATGAGCACGGACGACAGCATGTCCTGCGCGATGAAGCGGCGCAGCCGCGACTTGCCCCAATATTCGGCCGCCGCGATCGCATGGGTCCGGGCGCGCACCTTCTCGCTCAGACAGGCCGACAGCAGGATGAAATCACCATGGCTGGCATGGTTGGCGAAGTAGATGCGCTGCCGCTCCGACGGCTGGCTGCCGTTCCAGATTGGTCTGACGCCGGTTACCACCCAGGCCGCCGCCGACAGGCCGACCGACGTCACCGTCTGCAGCAAGGTGAAGGTGTTGGCGCGCAGGTGAAGTTTTGTCATGGCTCAAACAAATGCTGCGAAAAGGGATGCCGCAGCAAACATGGCGAGCGCCATGCGCTGCCTTGTCAGCAGGCGGCGCGTGCCTGCCATGCGATGGTCGAGCGAGCGGCCGCCGGCAGTGGTGGATTTCAGGCGCATGCGCGCCAGCACATCGTCGACCGCGGCACCCCCGGCGGCCTCGCTGGCGTGGCTTGCCATCAGCCGGAACAGCAGCGCATCGAACAAAAGCAAGGCCGAAAGAGCCAGCGTGGCCACGGCGCTCGCCGCCGCGACCAGCCAGGCCGCCGCGGACAGCGCTGTCGTCTGCGGTCCGGCCACCAGGCCGATGACCGGCGCTGCCATCACAGCCGCGACCACCAGCAGGATCGGCCACACCGCCTGCACCATCAGCCCGGCGGCGAATATTTCGGCCTTCTCGGGAAAATTGTCGCCACTCATGCCGGCCAACTCATGTCGGTTCTTCCAGCCCCGGTTCATCCAGCCCGATCTGAAGGTGCACGGGCCTGCCCGACGCGGCGAGTTTCTTGCGCGCCTGTGCAGCTGTGTACGAGCGCCCCGTCACCACCAGCCAGTCGGCGACGACGGCTGCACTGCGCTGGAAGCCGAGCGCGCAGCAGACCAGGACGGTGCCGCGCCGGCGCGCCAGCTCGATCGCCGCCACCGCTCGCTCCAGCCTGTCGTGAGGCGGCGCCACGAGGTCGAGCATCGCGTAGCTGATCCAGCGGCAGGTCACGCCGCGCGGCCGTTCCATCTCGCCGGCAAGGTCGATCACTGTGCCGAAGCGGTTGGCCTCGTCGGCACTCGGAAACCGGCCGAGGAAAACACCGTCGGTGATCTCCGGTTGCGGCGCCAGTTGGCGGGTCCATACCCACACATTGATCCGGGCGCCAAGCCGGTAGGGCAGGAGCAGGATGCGGCTGGCCAGTGAGACACTGGCATCGGCCGCCTTCTGGAACACTTTGGCGCCGGCCCCGGCATAGGCGAAGGCGACGATGGCCAGCGCCAATGCCGGCCACAACAGGATGAGAAAATCGGCGGAGACAAACGCTCCGCCGGCAGCGCCGGCCAAGGCAAGGGCGGCGCCCAGCGCGTAGTAGCCCGCCAGCCGCCGCGCCTTGGGGTCGGCGGTCAGACGAAAACCCCAGAAAGGCAATTCGCCCTTGAACGGAAACAGCCATAGCGCAAACAGGCCGAGCAGCGCGCCGGTCGGAATGTCGATGAAATGATGCTGCCACGTCGTCAGCACCGAGGCGCCGATGAGAAAACACCAGACGTGCCAGACGGGGCGGAGAATGCCGCCGAGACGGTGACGTGCCAGAACGTGACGCCAATGGTCCCAGATGATCACCAGGAGTGCGATGTGCAGGGATGGCGCCTGGTTGAACGGCTTGTCGAAACCACCGAGCACTGCAAACAGGAAACCCGGCAGGCCGGTGGTTTCCGGCCGCACGAAGGTCGCCGTCAGCGGGAACGCGATGAAGCAGGCGACGGCAATGATCTGCGCCGAGAGATAGCGGCCGGCGAGCCGGTCGACGCCGCGCCTGGTCGTGTTGAGCAGCAGCGACAGGCCGTAGAACAGATTGATAGACCAGTAGGGCACGATCGTCCAGGCGACGAACGGGATGGCGTGTTCCCAGGCAAACACGATGCTGCCGACATGGTCGCGCCGCGATGCCAGCCAGTTGGCAAAGCCATAGCTCGCGTAGAAGAACGGCGCCAGCAGGACCAGCCAAAGGGCTGCCCTCAGCACGATGCCCAAATAGGGTTCCCGCGCCGGGGCAGGGTCAGTGACAGGCAGGGCCATGGTCTCAGACGCGCCGTGCGACCGAGACGGTGAAGATGCCCCATTGGTCGATGCGCTGGTCGATCTTTGCGAAACCGGCAGCCGTCACCAACTGGTCCATCTCGCCTTGCGTGCGCCGCCGCATCACCCAGGCCTGTCCGCCGCGATGCGAGGTCAGGCTGCGCGCGATCATCTCCAGCTGCGGATGCCATGGCTGGTTGGTGTAGACGAGCAGGCTGCCGGGTTGCATGGCGCTCGCCAGCCCGCCGAGCGAGCGGGAAATCATCGTATTGTCGGCGAACAATTCGTAAAGCCCGGAGACGATGGCGAGGTCCGGCGCCGGCTTTTGCCCGGCCAGCATGTCGGCATCGAAGGCGTCGGCCTGATGGAAGGTGACGCTGGTCGGCAGCTGCCGCTCTGCGATCAGCTTCGAACCCAACCCGACATTGAGCTCGGAATAATCCTGCAGCCGCACGCTTGCTGGCGGTTCAGTGCATTTGGTGACGGCATCGAGCACATAGCGGCCGTGACCGGCGGCGATGTCGAGCATGTGGACGGGACGGCCGGCTGCCTTCAGGCTGGCGGCGGCGTTGCCGATCAGCTCTTCCAGATGCAGCTTGCGCTGGCGGATGCCGCGCCAGCCGATGGCGTCGAGGAAGGTGCGGTCGATCATGCGGCCGATGAAGCCGGTGCCGCGCGCGTCGTTCTCGTAGACATAGTCGAGCGTCGAGCCGGAATCGAAGCCTGTGGCGATGCCAATCTTCATGCCCGAAGACAGCCAGGCGCCCATGCGGATCGAGGCGCGACTCATCGCCCAGAAAATTCCCTTGGGCGACAACAGCGTCAGCGGCGAGGCGAGCCTCTCGGCCTGGTCGCGGGTGTAGCCGGCGCGGTCGGCCTGAAGCAAGTCGATGGTTTTCTCCGGCGTGGCAAATTGCTTTTCGAGGAATGGCCGGATCAGGTCCAGCGCCTGCTTGCGATCGCGCTCGCCCAGCGTGTCGTGGAAGAAGCCGGGCAGCACATGCCGCTCCTTGGCGCTGCTGCCGAGATTGACGAAGAATTCGTGCTGCGGTCCATGCCGCACCACCCAATCGCTGCCGGAGATCAAGAGCTGCGTCGGCACGGTGATGGCGCGCGCGTCCGAGACGATGCGGGCAGCGTGGTCGTAAAGCTCGACCAGGATGTTGGAGGCGATCGGTCGCGTGATCAGCGGATCGGCGTCGAAGGAAGCGATGCGCTCGGCATCATGCGTCAGGAACTTCGCCTTGACGTAGGAATTGACGAAGAAGCGGCCCTTGAGCTTCTGCCACAGCGCAATGCCCTCTTTGGCGAAGGGCACGTAGAGCTTGACCGAAAAGGCCGGTGAAGCCACCACCAGCGCGCGGATGTCGGGCGCATAGTCATGCACCCAGGCAGCGGCCAGCACGGCGCCGAAGGACTGCGCGATCAGCGCGATGTCGCGCTGGCCAAAACCATCCCGGCCGATCTCGCGCACCAGGCAGTCGATGTCACGAACCAGGGCGGCAAAGGATGGCGCATAGCCGCGCTCGCCGGCCGAGCGGCCATTGCCGCGCGCGTCCCAGGCGTAGAAGGCATGGTCGGGCATGGCGAGTTCGTCGACCAGATGCGCCATGCGGCCGCCATGCTCGTGGCCGCGATGGAACAGAAGGATCGCACCCTTTGGCGTCGACCCGGCGGCCGGCCAGTAGCGGTAGAAGATCTCGGTGCCGTCATGGCTCTTGAACGTGCGCTCCTGCGCGATGCGTTCGAGGCTTGCCGGTGCTCCGGCTGCAATGGTCTGGTGGATCATGGTTTCCCTCTGGCGGTCGGGTGCCTGACGCTTTGGCATCATGCGCCGCCCGCTCTAAGGCCGCCGCGTATCCGGTTGATGGCGGTTACGACTGACAGTGTAGCCATGACCGGAAACACAAAGGGCACAATCGCTTGGAACCACAGGCCGCAGGCGATGAGGAAGGCGATGACGCCGAGCGCCAGCGCCCGGTCGCTCTTGCCGAACGGCCCGGCATAGTTGCGCCCGCTGCCAGCGGCGACGCCGAGCACGCCTGCGAACTCGACCAGCATGGCGGCAATGGCGAAGGCAACGACACCCCAGGCCGGGAACAGCGGGGCAAAGGCCAGGATCAGCGCCAAGTCCGAGACGACGTCGCAGAGTTCGTTGAGATACATGCCGAGCTTGGACGCTTGTCCATGTTCCCTGGCCAGCATCCCGTCAATGGCGTTGAGCGCCATGCGCACGAACAGCACCACCGGCATCAACAGGAACACCAGGAGATGGAAGGCAAAGGCCGCGACCACCAGGCCTGTGGCGGTGGAGAGCGCGGCGGCGAGAAGCGTGATCTGGTTGGCGGTGACGCCGGCATCGGCCAGCCGGTCGGCCAGCGGCCGCAGCCTGGCCTGAAAGGCCGGTTTCAGTTGATAAAGCGTTGGCATGTGCGATCCCCCAACCGCGGCTCATGACAGTGTCGGCGAGATTGGTCAATCGGCAGGCAGGGCGCAAGGGCTTGCACCAGCATCCGCACCGTTGCGGGACTCGAAACTCCCGGCATGGATGCAGAGGCGCAGCCGAAGATCTCGGCCAAGCAGGATGTTGCGCGCTACAAACCGCCTCGCAAATGAGAACTTTACAAATACTAGTATTTATGTGAAGTAAATCACTGAAAGGTCGATCATGACAAACAGTCGCTTCGCCACCCGCCTGAATTCCTTCGCCTCGCGGCCGCAAGCCGAATGGCCTGATCTTACCGGCAAGCCGTCCATGCTGCAGATGGCAGCCCGCGCGGCCAAGGTCGACGGGCTGACCGACCTTGATCTTAATTTCCCCGACCATGTCAGTGAAAAGCCGGCTGAAATCGCCCGAAAGCTCGGCGATTTCGGGCTTTCCATCAATGGCTTTGCCATGCGTTACTACTCCAATCCGGCCTTCAAGCTCGGCGCCTTCACCAATCCGGACCCGGCGGTGCGCCGCGAAGCCATCGACTTGACCAAGGCCGGTATCGATGCGGTGCGCGCGGCCGGCGCCAGTCTGATGACGCTGTGGCTGGGCCAGGATGGCTTCGACTATGCCTTCCAGGCCGACTATGCGACGCTCTGGCAACACGAGATCGATGGGGTTCGTGAAGTTGCCGCGCATGATCCCGGCTGCCAGATCAGCCTGGAGTACAAGCCTAACGAACCGCGCTCCTACTCGCTGATGCCGGATGCGGCGACCACCTTGCTGGCGATCCGCGAGGTCGGCCTACCCAATCTGGGCGTCACGCTCGATTTCGCCCATGTGCTCTATGCCGACGAACAGCCGGCCTTCGCCGCGGCGCTGATCGCTCGCCACAGCAAGCTGCTCGGCGTCCATCTCAACGATGGCTATGCCAAGCGCGACGACGGCCTGATGGTCGGCGCGGTGCACACGCTGCAGACCATCGAACTGCTGCGCCAGATCCGTCGCGACGGCTACGCCGGCGCCATCTACTTCGACACTTTCCCCGACATGACCGGGCTCGATCCCGTGCGCGAATGCGAAGTCAACATCGCCACCGTCAAGCGCCTGCTGCGCGTTGTCGACCGGCTGGAGAAGGATAGCCGCTTGTCCGCCGCCATGGACAGCCAGGACGCCGTGACGTCGCAGGCTATCGTCCAGGAAGCCATGCTCGGGTCGTGACGAGGGGACGTGGATGACGTTGAGCAATCTCGATCTGAAAGCCGTGGGGCCGCGCATCCGCATGATGATGCCGCATCTCACCCCGCTTGAGGCCAAGGTGGTGGAAACCGTCTTCGGCCGCCGCGGTTTCGACCAGACCATTCCGCTGAAGCAGATCGCCGAGGAGGCCGGCGTGTCGGAGGCGATGGTGGTCAAGATCGCCAAGAAACTCGGCTTCTCCGGCTACCGCGACTTTCGCACCGCCGTCTATGAATACAGCCGCCTGCCGACCGCCGAGATGCACCAGGAACTGTCGGTCGACGACAGCTCGGCCGAGATCGTGCAGAAAGTGTTCCGCACCTCGATCCAGGCGCTGGAGGAGACGCTCGCGATCCTCGACATGGACGATTTCGACCGTGCCGCCGATCTGCTCTACCGCGCCAGGAACCGCGATTTTTATGGCGTCGGCGGCTCCGCCCAGATCGCCCGCGACGTCTCGCACAAATTCCTGCGCATCGGCATCCGCGCGTCTGTCTATGACGACTCGCACATGATGCTGATGTCGGCCTCGCTCCTCGGCGCCGACGACATCGCCGTCGGCTTCTCGCATTCCGGCAACACGTCGGCCGTCATCGACGCCATCCATCTTGCCCGCAAGAGCGGCGCCCGCACGCTGGCCATCACCAACTACGACAACTCGCCGCTGGCCCGGATTGCCGACATCGTGCTGTGCTCGACCGCGCAAGGCTCGCCGCTGATGGGCGAAAACGCAGCGGCGCGCATCGCGCAACTCAACATCCTCGACGCTTTGTTCGTGGCGGTGGCGCAGCGCGACTACCAGGCGGCGGAGCGCAATCTCGGCCGCACCATGTCGGCGGTCACCTCGAAGCGAAAAGACCGGGGCACATGACGGTTCCGCTGGTCACCGTCTTCGGCAGCCTGCATTACGACATCATGGTCGACGCGCCCGACCGTCCGCGCAAGGGGGAGACGGTGACCGGCCGTGCCTGGCAGCCGAAATGCGGCGGCAAGGGCGGCAACCAGGCGGTCTCGGCGGCACGGGCCGGCGTGCGTGCGGCGATGATCGGCGCCGTCGGCGACGACGATTTCGGCACGGCGCTGCTGGCCAATCTCGATCGCACCGGCGTCGATCGCCGCTTCGTGCGCGTGGCGGCAGGCGCAGGCTCCGGCATGAGCGTGGCGATCTTCGACAGCGATGGCGACTATGGTGCGGTCATCGTCTCAGGCAGCAATCTCACCCTGGGCGGTGATGACATCGCGGCTGCAGGCGAGGTGGTGGTACAGACGGCAGTGCTGTTGCTGCAGAACGAAGTGCCCGATGCCGCCAACATCGCTGCCGCGCGCGCGGTGAAGGCATCCGGCGGCCGCGTCGTGCTCAACGCCGCACCGGCGCGAACACTGTCGGCCGAATTGACCGCGCTGATAGACATCGTCATCGTCAACGCCATCGAAGCGGAATTTTTGGCCGGCGTTCCGGTTGTCGATACGCTCGCCGGCGCAACCGAAGCCGCGCGGCGGCTGATCGATGCCTACCCCTCGGCGATCGTCACCGCCGGCGGCGAAGGTGTCGCCTATTGCGACCGGACCGGCGCGGCCTTCGCACTGGCGGCCGTCCCGGTCAAGGTCGTCAGCACCCATGGCGCCGGCGACGAATTCGTCGGCGCCTTCGCGGCAGGCCTCGCCCGTGGCCATCCGATGGAAGCGGCGATCGCCACGGCCAATGCCGCCGCCGCCTCGCTGGTGGCGACACCGGAGGGAAAGCGCAGCTCGCGTTGAAAACTCAGGCCGCATATTGCCGCCTCCAAACCCGTGCCCCCGTCGATGAGCGAAACGGCAAACCGGGCGCGGCGAGAACCTGCTTGGCTTTGCCCTGATGGAGGCGCGGGACCAAGCTGCGTGGTCGAAAGTGGGGAGCTTCAGTCCGCTTCGCCGGCCGAACTTTTGCCGCACTGCGCCAGCACCTTACCGATCGCAGCGCTCGAGCCCGTCAGCGGAAAGCTGTTCCCGCCATATTTGTCGGCCGTAACCGTGACGTCGCCCTTGCCGCGCAACAGGCCGAGCAGTGGATCGTCTTTGCTCAGCTCAGCCGTGAAGTAATTATACATGGCCTCGAGGTCGAGCTTTTTGGTCACGCTCTTGTCACCGCCCTTGAAGGTGAAGGAAGCGCTGATGCCGGGCTCCAGCTGCTGGCCGGCCGCACCCAGATCGTAGCTCAGCACCGGCTTGTCGAAACAGACGAGCATCAGATGCGCATCGGCCTTCGGTCCGCCGCACACCGAAGCCGTCAGCACGCTGCCGCCTTCGTCTTCTTCCATCTTGGCGCTCCAGTTGCAGGACGCGGCAAAAGCCGGCTGCGCGGCTTGCAGCGCGGCCAGAACGGAACCTGCCATCATGAACTTCGCCAATGCACTTTGCATGATCACCTCCCAAGCTTCCTTCAACGAGATCATACAGGACAAAAGGCCTGGTGACAGCGGCATATGCCGTCTTAGCCCCCGGCGCGCCCCATTGATCAAGCCTTTGAGACCGGCCTCGACGTCCAGGGCGGCTCCGGCGCGAAGCGCTTGCCGATCCACTCGGCGAAGGCGCGTGTCTGGGCGGCTTGTCCCTTGGCCGAGGGCATGACGACATAGACCGCGCCTTCGTCGGCCAGCGTCCAGTCCGCCAGCACCGGCACCAGCCGTCCGTCGGCGAGTTCGCGTCCGACAAGCCAGTCGGTGCTCATCATCAGGCCGAGGCCTTGCACCGCGGCTTCGACCAGCACCTCGGCATCGTCGCACACCATCGGCCCCGAGACGTCGACGTTGACGCGGCGTCCCGAACTGTCGGTCATCTCCCAGGTTGGAAAGGTCTGGAAGCCGGAGAAGCCGAGGCAGGCGTGTTCTGTGAGCGCTTCCGGCGCTTCCGGCGTGCCCCGGCGGGCGAGGTAGGAGGGAGCAGCGCACAGCAACCGCCGCCGTGTCGCGATCTTGCGCGCCACCAGGCGCGAGTCCTCCAGCGCGCCGAGACGGACGGCGACATCGAAGTTCTCTGCAACGAGATCGACGAACCGGTTGGAGAACTCGGCCTCGATGCGGACATCCGGGAACGTCGCTAGAAATTGCGGCAACAGCGGCCCGATCCACATACGCCCAAAGGTTCCCGGCAGCGCCAGCCGCAGCAAGCCGCGCGGCGTCCCGCTGGCATGCGCGGAAGCAGCAGCCTCGGCTTCGTCTACCGAGGCCAGGATGGCGCGGACGCGTACCAGGAACTCCGCTCCCGCCTCCGTCAACGATACGCTTCGGGTGGTCCGGTGCAGCAGCCGCACGCCGAGCCGCTGCTCCAGCGATTGCAGGCGGCGTGACAGAACCGTCGAGTCGCGCCCGACGCGCAACGCTGCCTTGGTGAAGGAGCGCGCTTCGGTGATGGCCGCAAAGGCGGCCATTTCGGCAAGGCTGGCGGGGTCGTGTGATTGCTGCATAAAGCACAGGGCTCAAATGTAAAAATTCCGGATTATCTGCTTGTAGCGCAGCAGATAGCTTCACTCAATCCTGACGATTGACCCCTTAAACAGGAATGCGTGAGCCATGAAAGCCATCGAACTGACCGCCGCCAAACTGGACGCCTTTCGCGCCACCACCATTGCCACGCCTGAACCGCAGCGCGGCGAAGTGCTGATCCGCCAGCGCGCCGCGAGCCTGAATTTCGTCGATGTGGCGGTGGCCAGCGGCAATTATCGCGTGCCCGGCTTTCCGCTCATTCCCGTCGCCGACGGCGCCGGCGAGATCGTCGCGCTGGGGGAGGGCGTTACGGATTTCGCCGTCGGCGATCGCGTCGTTGCCCATGCCAAGCCGCGCTGGATCGGCGGTCCGCCCCGGCCTAACGAGATGACACAGATGCGCGGAATTTCGCTGCCGGGGTCGCTCGCCGAATATGTCGCGCTGCCGGCCAACTCGCTCGTGCCGGTACCGGCTCGTCTCTCCTTCGAGGCGGCGTCGACACTGCCGATCGCCGCGACCACCGCCTGGAACGCGGTCTGCGCCGCCGATGTCGGGCCGGGCTCGGTCGTCGTGCTGCTCGGCACCGGCGGCGTCTCCATCTTCACCCTGCAGCTGGCGAAAGCCGCCGGTGCCACCGTCATCATCACTTCTTCGTCGGACGAGAAGCTGGGGCGGGCGAAGGCGCTCGGCGCCGATCATCTCATCAACTACCGCGCGACGCCCGACTGGGACGGCAAGGTGCTGGAACTGACCGGCGGCCTCGGCGCCGACCTCGTCGTCGAGACCGCCGGCACCGCCACCTTCGCCCGCGCCGTCAACGCCACCGCGCCTGGCGGCACGCTGTTCACCATCGGTTTCGTCACCGGCGCCGAGGCCACGGTCGACCTGCTGCCGATCATCATCAAGGCGCTGAAGGTGGTCGGCAACAACACCGGGTCGGTATCTGACCTTCGCGCCGCCGTCCGCGCCATCGCCGCCGCCCGCATCGACCCGGTCGTCGACAAGGTGTTTAGCCAGGAGCAGGCGGCCGAAGCCTACGCGCACATGGCGGCGGGCGGGCAGCATTTCGGCAAGCTTGCGTTCAAGCTCGACTGGTAACCGAGGCGCGCGAGCTGCCAATCTCCCTCCTTGAGGGGGAGATGCCCGGCAGGGCAGAGGGGGGCGGTCCGACCGGGCTCGACCTACTGCGGCGGAAGGAGGTTGGCGCTCTACGAGAGGCGACCCCCTCTGTCGCCTTCGGCGACATCTCCCCCTCGAGGGGGAGATTACGCACGCCGCTTCCTAGATCAACTTCTCCAGCGTGATCGGCAAGTCCCGCACTCTTTTTCCCGTCGCATGGAACACCGCATTGGCGATCGCCGGCGCTACGCCGACGATGGCCAGTTCGCCGACACCCTTGCCGCCGAGCACCGAAGAGTGCAGGTCGGGAACGCCGACCGAGATGACCTCGATATCGGGGATGTCGGCATTGGTCGGCACCAGATAGTCGCCGAGATTGTTGTTGACGATGCGGCCATGCCTGCGGTCGACAATGCCTTCTTCCAGCAGCGCCTGGCCGATGCCCATGATGATGCCGCCCTTCCACTGGCTCTCCGCGAGTTTCGGGTTGTAGAGCCGGCCGGAATCCAGCGCCGACACCACGCGCGACACGCGCACGGTGCCGAAATCCTCGTCGACGCGCACCTCGATGAAATGCGCGCACCAGGAGTGGCGCGAATAGTCGCCCTCGGTGTGCGGCAGTGCCGCCGCGATGGTGGTGTAGTTCTTGTAGCGATCCTCGGCGGTCGAGTTCGCCGGCATGGTGTCGCCGGTGGCCTCGATGCGGTCGCGGCCGACGCTGGCCAGCAGGTCGGCGATCGAGACATCGGGACCATCGCCGCGCGGCGACCTGATGCGGCCATTGGCGACGACCAGCGTGTTGGCCTGGAGCGCGTGGAAGGGCGAGCGCGGATCGCTGATCGCCAGTCCGACAAGCTGATCGAGCGCCGATGTCGCCGCCTTGTAGACCGCGCCCGTCATCACGCCGGCCAGCCGCGACCCGCCGGCCACGCCGGCGCGGGGATACCGGGAATCGCCGAGCTTCACGACGACATGGTCGGCCGCCACGCCGACCGTTTCGGCCGCCGTCTGCGCCAGGATCGTGTAGGTGCCCTGGCCCATGTCGATCGAGGAGCTTTCGACCTCGACCGAGCCGTTGGCAAGGATACGCACGATGGCCTCGCCGTAAGCGCGCCGTACCGGATAGGTGCCGACGGCGACGCCCCAGCCGATCAGCTGGTTGCCGTCGCGCATCGAACGCGGTTTGGACGTGCGCTGGGCCCAGCCGAAGCATTCGGCGCCAGCCGCGAAAGCCTCGCGCAACTGCCGCGTCGACCAAGCCTTTTTTGCGTGCGGATCCTGCTCGGCGTAATTCCTCAGCCGGATCTCCAGCGGATCGATGCCGACCTCGTAGGCGAGCTCGTCAATGGCGCTTTCGATGCCGAAGGCGCTAGGGTTTTCGCCCGGCGCGCGCATGGCGCCGGGCACCACCGAATTCACCCGCACGACATTCTGCTTCGAGGAGAAGTTGGGCGTCGCATACATGATCGAGGTGACGACGCCCAACGGCTCGACCCACATTCCGTCTATGGATGTTTCGTTGACGCCGCGATGCACGATCGACTGGATCTTTCCGTCACGGTCGGCGCCGATCGTCACCGTCTGGCGGGTCGCGGCGCGGCCGCCATAGCCGGTAAAAGTCTGCGGCCGCGTCATCACCACCCTCGCGGGCCGTCCCAGCATTTTTGCTGCGGCAGCCGCCACCGCGCCATGGCCGAGCGCCAATGCCTTGGAGCCGAAGCCGCCACCGATATAAGGCGAGACCAGCCGTACATTTTCGAACGGCACGCCGAACCATTCGGCATAGGTGCGGGCCATGCCGTCGAGCCACTGGCTCGGTTCCCACACGGTCAGCCGGTCGCCCTCCCAGCGCGCGATGAGGCCATGCGGCTCCATCGGCGCCTGGTATTCGCGCGGCGTGTTATAGGCGCCGCAGACGCGCACCGGGGCAGCGGCGAAAGCGGCCTGCGCATCGCCCCATTCCTTGGTCATGGCGGCGATCGGAATGCCGTCGCCGGCCTTGGCGTCGCTGAGGTCGACGATGGCCGGCGTCTCGTCATAGCTGACCTTGACCATCGCCGCTGCCGCGACGGCCTGCTCGAAAGTCTCCGCGATGACCGCGGCGACATGCTGGCCCGAAAAGGTGATGTCGCGCGCCAGCGGGCAGTAGGGTTTGTCCGGCGGCGGCGTGCCGAACCAGTCCGATGCAGTCTTCAGCGGCATGATGGTGTCCGGCGTCAGCACCTTGAGCACACCAGGTGCCGCCTCCGCGGCTGACGTGTCGATCGAGCGCACCTTGCCTGACGCGATCGTGCTTTCGACCAGAATCGCCGTAGGTTAGCCCGTCGAGCTGGTGCTCGACGGCGTATTTTGCCGCACCGGTAATCTTGGCCGGGCCGTCGACGCGCGACAGCCGCCCGCCAACCTGATCGGCAGTGCCGTCCGAAGCGTCGCCGTGCCGTGTCCTGGGGTCGTGAATGGTCATGCCATGGCTCCCGTCTTGAGGATGGCGCGGGCGACGACGCGCGGCGCCAGTTCGATCTTGTAGTGGTTGGCGCCGTGGCCGATGGCCCCTTCCACGGCGAGCAAGCTGGCTGCCCGCACCCTGTCTTCGCTGAGCACCTTGCCCTTCAACGCCGCTTCCACGGCGTGCGCCCGCCACGGCTTCGTCGCGACGCCGCCCAGCGCGACGCGCAGGTCGCGAATGGTGCGGCCATCGGCTTCGAAGTCGATGCCGACTGCGGCACTTGCAGCCGCGAACTCATACGACTGCCGGTCGCGGATCTTGAGATAGGTCGAACGCCGGGCCGTGCCGGAAGCCGGTATGCTGATGGCGGTGATCATCTCGCCCGGTTGGATGGCATGTTCCCTGTCGGGCGTGGCGCCGGGCAGGAGAAAGAAGTCGTCGACGGCAACCTGGCGTTCGCCAAGATGAACCACGGCGTCGAAGGCGACCAGCGCGGTGGCGAGGTCACCGGGATACATGGCGATGCAGGCGTCGCTGGTGCCGAGCACGGCATGGCCGCGGGTGACGCCACCGATTGCCGAGCAGCCGGTGCCGGGCGAGCGCTTGTTGCAACCGGGAAAATTCGCGGGATCGCGGAAATAGGGGCAGCGCGTGCGCTGCATGAGATTGCCGCCGATGGTCGCCATGTTGCGGAGTTGCGCGGAGGCCGCCTGCCACAGCGCTTCCGAGACCGCGGGGAAGCGGCTCTTGATCTCGGCATGGTCGGCGACGTGGCTCATCTTGGCCAGCGCGCCGATCATGGCACTGTCAGCGTCGACCTTGATGGCGTCGAGCCCTTTGAGATGGGTGACGTCGACAAGGCTGTCGGGTTCGGCAACGCCGCATTTGGCGAGATCGACCAGCGTCGTGCCGCCGGCAAGCAGCATGGCGCCGGGCAGGGCGGCAGCTTGGCGTGCGGCATCGAGTGTATCGGCGCGAATGTACGAAAAATCCCTCATGACGCGACCTCCAGTGCCGCCTGGCGCACGGCGGCAACGATGTGCGGATAGGCGCCGCAGCGGCAGAGATTGCCTGCCATGTATTCGCGGATTTCGTCATCCGAGCCGGCATGGCCCTCGCGGATGCAGGCCACCGCCGACATGATCTGTCCGGGCGTGCAGTAACCGCACTGGAAAGCATCCTGGTCGAGGAAAGCAGCCTGAACCGCGTTAAGCGTGCCGTCGTCGCCGGCCAATCCTTCGATGGTGGTGATCTCGCGGCCTTCGGCTTGTGCTGCAAGCGTCAGGCAGGCCAGCACGCGCTGTCCCTCGACATGCACCGTGCAGGCGCCGCACTGGCCCTGGTCGCAACCCTTCTTGGTGCCGGTCAGGTCGAGGCGATCACGCAACGTATCGAGCAGCGTGACGCGCGGCTCGATCTGCAGTTCATGGTCGTGCCCGTTGATGATGAGATGGATGGTGGTCTGGCTGGTCATGGGCGTCTGGCTCCAGTTGCTTGACGCCAGGGGAATGAAATGGCGTCCGGGTAGGAGAGGGCAAGGGCGGTGCGCCTAATCTCCCCCCTTGTGGGGGAGATGCCCGGCAGGGCAGAGGGGGGCGCGAANCGATCTCGGATTGGGATAGTGGTGGATTTGGTTTGGTCGGTCATGAGGCGTCTGGCTCCAGTTGCTTGACGCTAGGGGATTGAGATGGCGTCCGAGTGGGAGAGGACAAGGGAAGAGGCGACGGTGCGCCTAATCTCCCCCCTTGTGGGGGAGATGCCCGGCAGGGCAGAGGGGGGCGCGAAGGAATGCGACGTTCCCGATTTACATGCGTCGAAATAGACCTTTCCAAGCGGGTGTTGGTCGGCGGGACAGCGCTCCCTCTGTCCTGCCGGACATCTCCCCCACGAGTGGGGAGATTGGCAGCTCTGCCGCCCCGACTCTCCAGCGGGCAGGGGATGCTTCAGTCTTCACAATCTCAACACGTGACATACCGGCTCCCCTGATTATATGATAAGACTGCTCCACTAAAACGGAGGCGCCTCCGTTTACCTAGTTGGGGGCTTACCCCTTTGGGTTCAAGCCCCCATATATCGACAGTGGAGAAAAAATTGACCGAGCAGTCGCAAGCAATTGCCGACGAGAGGCGCGAAGCCGCACCGCCAAGGCCGCTGCGCGCCGATGCGCAGCGCAACCGCGACCGGCTGGTCGAGGTTGCGGCAGCGGCCTTTGCCGAGCACGGCGTCGATGCCTCGCTGGAGGAGATCGCGCGCCAGGCGGGCGTCGGCATCGGCACGCTCTACCGGCATTTTCCAACCCGCGAGCATCTGGTCGAGGTGGTCTATCGGCGTGAAGTCGAGGCGCTCTGCGCGGCGGCCGATGATCTCGCCAGCCACCATTCGGCCGATGTGGCGCTGGAACAGTGGATGCAGCGCTTCGTCGACTACATCGCCACCAAGCGCGGCCTTGCGGCCAGCCTGCGCATCCTGTTCAACACCAATTCCGCCGTGTTCTCCGACATGTCGGGCCGGGTGTCGCTGGCCTTGCGGCAACTGGTCGAGGCGGCAGTGGCGGAAGGCTCGATCCGCAGCGACGTCGACGCCTCCGATGTGCTGCATGCACTCGGCGGAATCTACTCGGCCCCCGACACCAAGGACTGGCGCGACCGCTCGCGCCGGCTGGTATCGCTGCTGATGGACGGGTTGCGATTCGGGGCTGCCAAGGCGAAGTAGCGGTAGTCACCTCAATTTCAGAAACCAGCTTTTCGCTCCGGCCCCATCCTCATCCCCAACCACCACCGCCGCCTCCGCTGCCGCCGAGAGAAGGAATCACGGGCGGCTTTTGCGGGATCTCCTCGGCCGGCTTGATCACTTTGCCGGTGGCCGCCTTCTTGAATCTGACCACCTTTGGCTGGGGTGCTGCGCGAACCACCTTGCGATGTTTCACCGGCGATGCCGGCTCAAACATCGGCGACATGGAGGTGCAGCCCATGAGCCCGGCCAGAACGCCGGATAGAATTATCCCGATGAATGCCTGCCCGAATGTCTGCTTGAATGCCTTGCCCACCATGGCCTCCTTATTGTTCAGAACAAATCCCGACGCGGATTGGCTTCTTCCCAGACCCCCCGGGCCGCATTGACCAGTTGCGTGTCCAGCGAACCGGATGGGGGGATCTTCGACTTGAGCTCCTGACGCAGGGCGTCCAAAGCTGCCGTTTTCGGCTTGGTGCCGAACTGCGCCAGGCCCTTTTTGGCGTCCGGCAGCTCCTTGCGAAGATCGAGCGCGACGGCGAATGCCAGGAAGCGCACCGCGACAGCCTGATCGGCCTTGTCGCCTTTCGCCATTTCGAGCGCCGCGCGATCATAGGCGCTCGACGGATCGCCGCGCGTGGTCGCCAGTTCGAACAGCCTTTGCGCTTCCGCCGGGTCCTGGCGCACACCGGCGCCATCCCTGTACATGCGGGCGAGGCTGCCCGGCGCGTAGGGCTGGCCAAGATCGGTGGCCTGCTGGAACAGCGCCTGCGCCGTCTTCGGATCCTTGTCGATGCCCTGGCCGGAGAGGTAATTGCGGCCGAGCAGGTTCATCGAATACATGTCCTGGCGCTGCACTCCCGCTTGCAGGAAGGCGACGGCACGGGCCGGATCGGCAGGCACGCCGTTGCGGCCCTCGGTGAAGATTGCGGCAAGATCGTTCATGGCATAGGTGTGCCCCATGGCCGCCGCCTTGAGCAGCAGGTCGAGGCCCTTGGTCGTATCGCGGTTGACGCCATAGCCATTGAACAGCGCGCGTCCCCACGAGGTCATACCGTAGGGATCGCCCTTGTCGGCGGCAGCCTTGTAGAGAGCGTTGGCCTGGGTGCGGTCTAGGGCCGTTCCGGTTCCGGTTGCGTTGAGATAGCCGAGTTCGAAGACGGCGCGCACATGGCCTTTCTTGGCGGCGTCCTCGATGGCTGTCCTGGCCTCTCTAACCTGGCCTGCCGCAAGCAGGGCGCGGCCGAGCTCGTAGCGGAAGCGGGCGACATCGGGATAGGTTTTCACCGCGGCCTCGCAGGCCGCCACCGCACCGGCGCCGATCTCGTTCGGCAGCAGGCCGGGCACCACACCTTGCAGGTCGAGAGGCTCGCCGGCGGCGGTATCGCAAGCATCGACCGTCGGCGACAGTTTCATCGTCGCGGGCTTAGCCGAGCTGCTGTCGGCACGGATTTCGAAGCCGACCTCGACCGGCGCGCCGGCGCCGATCTGCGGCTCGTAACGGAGATGGTCGACTTCACCGGCCAGAAGGCTGGATTGCGGCGACAAGGTTCGATCAGGCAACGACAGCGTTCCCGTTGCCGGATACCCCGAGACCTTCAGGCTGACTGCCGGATCGTCGGTGGGGAAATCCAGATTGAGCGCGACCGGGCCGACGCCGACGGGAACATCAAATTTGCGGTTCTCGATCGCTTCGGCGGCGCCGGTGATGTGGATGCCGCGATCCAGCACCTGCTGCTTCTGCTCGGCCTCGAGCGAAGCCATGATCTGCTGACCCGCCGCACCTTCGCCGCTCTTGACGCGGAACACGAGTATGCCCTGGCTCCCGCCGCCCCAGTTGTCATGCGTGGCATAGGCCAGCATATCCACCTCGTCCTGCGTGGCGGCCCCTTTGGGGACATCCATCTGCAGGCGCGGCAGGTCCTTGCCGGCGATCGGTTCGCCCACCGCGACGTCTTTGCCGTCCAGCACCAGACGGCCCATTGCCGGCGGACGTTCGATGCTGACGCTGATAGCGCCGCCATCGACATCGACCGGCTCCGGCAGGCCGAGAGCGACAGGACCGACCCCCGACAGCACTACCTTCTCCAGCACTGGCGGCAGCGAAGGCCGATTGTTGCGGCGCACCAGCACCACGTCGTCGATTAGCGAGGAATTTTCCCATGGCACCTGCATGCCGTTGGTGGCCTGCACGACATCGCGGCGCACCGCCGACATGACCGTGCGGATCTCCTGGTTCGGCGCCAGCGCGCGCCGCGAAAACGCCGATGAAAACGGGCTGAGATCGCCGCTGCCGTCATAGGCGACCGCACCTGGTTCGGTGGCGAAGGCAATCAGCGTGTTGAGCGAGCTTCGCACCTGCGCCAGCCCGGTATTGCCGGCGGTGACAAGCTGGTCGCGCAGCCAGTAATTGTTGCGCGGGAAGGGGTTGTTGCGGCAGGCATCGAGGATGATCACCTGGATCTTCGACTTCGAGCGCAACTGCTCCAGCACGTCGTTGAGCTTGATGGCCTGGACCTCGATGTCGGCCGCCTTCTTCAACGAGGCGTCGACCGGTATCAGGAAATTCTCGCCGCCGATCTGAAAGCCGTGCCCGGAATAGTAGACGACGGCGAGATCGGCGCCGTCGGCGGCGGCCAGATAGTCCCGGAACTGGCCTTCGAACTGCTGCTTGGTGAGATTCTCGGCGACGAAAACCTCGAAGCCCGCCAGCCGGAACGTGGCCGATACGTCCTGGGCATCCTTGGCCGGGTTCTTCAGCGCCGGGATGTCGCGATAATCGGAATTGCCGATGATGAGCGCGACCCTTCGATCGGCGCAGGCCTCAAAGCTTGTGAGGCCGGCAAGGATGAAGGCCGCGATGAATCCGCAAAGTCGGAGCATGACAAAACTCCTGGTCGCGGCCTGACGCCGACGAGAACACCGCTTGCGGCATCAAGGTCCGTTGAGAGTATGCAACCTGCCACAGCATAAAGTGAAAGGCCCGTCACCGCCAGACCATGGCAGGCGATTTCTTTCGGCGTCGACCGACCGCAGAGTGCAAGTAGCACGCGCTTCACGAGCAGGTATGTGACAAGTCTCACAGTTCGCTGTTTTGGGGGAATGCCTGGTGCCGGCGGCTGCGCGCCTATTCCTTGAAGAGCAATTCCTTGTCGTTCGAATATTTCACCAGCAGCGGAATGCTGGCGCCGCCGATAACGGGGCCGAGATGGCCAAACGTCCCCTCGATGACAGAGAACGGCTCGGGACGATCGACAAGGATACGTGCCAGTTTTCTGCGCATGGCCTTGGCGATCTCCTTGCGCACGCCATTGGGTATGGCGCCATCGATCACCACATTGTCGATGTCGAGCAAGGCAACGGCACTGCGGGCGGCATAGGCAAGCCCGTCCGAAACCTCATCGATCCACGCGGTGACCGGCTCTCCAAGGTCGCCCCAATCGTCGGGCGACGACCAGATGCGGCCGGCGTCCTTCTCCCCATTGTCCTGGTCGTTGAGCTTGCCGGCCAGCGAATGCAGCGAAGCGACGCGCAGCAGCGGCGTCATCCGGTCGCCCTTGCGCCCCGGCGCGGGCACCGGCATGTCGCCCAGCGCCCCGGCCAGCTTGTTGCGGCCGGGGAACAAGTGATGATCGAGCACCAGGCCGCCGCCGATGAAGTGCCCGACATAGGCATAGAGAAAGTCGGCGCGGGATCCGCCGGCGCCAAACATCAGTTCGGCCGCGGCCGACACCGTGGCGTCGTTGTAGAGGAACACCGGCCAGTCGAACGCCCGGTCCAGTTCGGCGCGAATGTCGATTTCCTTCCAGGCATCCAGCCTGCCCGCCGGCACCGCGCCCTCTTCGCTCAGGTTCCACTGATGGAATGGCGAGGCGATGCCAAGACCGGCGATGCGGTCTTTTTCTATCGATTTGTGCTTGCGGCACATGCGCGCGATGGCGCCCTTGGCGAATTTCATCACCTCGACGGGCGTCGGATAGTCGAACAGCGTGCGTTCGAACGCGATCACGTCGCCGACGAAATTGACCAGGGCGACATCGGCGCTGCGATGGTCGACCTTGAGGCCGAAGGCATAGGCGGCTTTCGGGTTCAACGCATAGGGAACCGAGGGTTGCCCCAGCCGTCCGCGCAGAGGCTCCAGGCGCAGCAGCAGCTTGTTGTCGGCGGCGCGGTTGACGATGGTGGTGATGGTTTGCGCGGCCAGCCCGGTCAGCCGCGTCAAATCGGTCTTGGCCAGCTGGCCGTGCCGGCGGATCAGCGAGACGATCAGGCGTTCGTTGTAGATGCGGCTCTCGGCCTGCGTGGTTCCGCCGCTGCGGCCCTCGGCGATCTTTTCGAGACTGAAGAAGCTGGTGCCGGTCACGCTTTCCCCTGCGCAAGGAGGTTGGCCGCAAGGCGAGCCGATCAAAGCGCTGACGTAGCAATGCGGGCCTGGCAAGGCAACACTTAAATCCACCCGATGGAAAAATGTAGTTGACGCCAGCCGGCCTGCTGTCGTTCAAAGTATGCAAGCCTGGAGGAGCAATGCCGTGACGCAGACCCGGACCATCATGTGCTTTGGCGATTCCAATACCTATGGCGCCATTCCCACCCTGGCCCGCGTCGGACGGCACCGCTTCACGCCCGACCGCCGCTGGCCGGGCATCATGCGCCGCCAGCTCGGCAACGGATGGGATGTGATCGAAGAAGGGCAGGGCGGGCGCACCACCGTGCACGACGATCCGATCGAAGGTCTCCACAAGAACGGGCTCAAATCGCTCCCGGTGTGCCTGGAAACGCATATGCCGCTCGACCTCGTCATCCTGATGCTCGGCACCAACGATCTCAAGCATAGGTTCTCGGTAACGCCGAACGACGTCGCTGATTCCGTTGAGATTTTGGCCAGAATTGTCCTGCGCAGCGAAGCTGGCCCCGCGGGCGTGGCGCCCGCGGTCCTGATTGTTGCGCCGCCGCCGATGCTGGAGGTCGACTGGTTCGGCCAGATGTTCCTGGGCGGCGCCGCAAAGTCGATGCACTTTGCCGGCCTGTTCCGCGATGCGGCCCGGCGCGCCGGCGCCGCGTTCTTCAACGCCGGCGACGTCGTCGAATCGAGCGCGGTAGACGGCATTCACCTCGACAGCGACGCGCATCGCGTGCTCGGCACGGAATTGGCCAAAGCCGTCCAGTCGCTGATCGGCAAGGCGTGATCGCGTGGGCGAGCCACCCGACCATCTCTGATTAAATAATTCCACTGGAAAAAGTTTTGACTTGCGAGCGGGAAGGTGGGTATCTGGTGAGACTGGGAAGAGTAGCGACCGCGAGGCATGCGATGCGCGGCAACAATCAACGACAGGGAGGAAGTGAAATGCGATCTGACAGGAACATGATGCTGGCGACGCTGCTCGGCGTTGCCGGTGTGCTCGCGGGCGGTACCATTCTGGCAAGCGCGCAGGACGGTCCGGCCGGGCTCACAAAGCCGGCGGTATTTGCGCCGTTCGACCCGAAGGCGCCGGCCTGCAGCCCACCGCCCGGCCTGAACAAGGTGCTGGCCTTCGCGCAGGATAACGAGCGTGAATTCATGCAGGGCGTCGACCGCGGCCTGGCCGCCGCCGCCAAGGATCGCGGGCTGGAATATCGCCGCGCGCTTGCCAACAATGACGCCGCCAAGGGGGTCGAGCAGGTGCAATTGTTTCTCGCCTCCAAGATCGGCGGTCTGGTGGCGGCGCCTGTGGACCCGGCCTCGATGAGCCGCAGCCTGCAGGAGCTTATCTGGTCGGGCGCCTATGTCGGCACCATCGTGCCGCCGCCAGCCACCTCGCTGCTCAATGCGCCGCAATACGAGACCGGCAAGGTGCTGGCCGAAGCGGCCGCAGCCTACATAAAGGACAAGCTCGGCGGCAAGGCCAATGTCGTCATCCTGTCGCATGACAGCATGGAATTCCTGGCGCCGCGCTTTGCCGCCATGCGCGACATCTTCAAGGCAATGCCCGGTGTCACCATCGTCGCCGACATCTCGCCCAATCCCGTCAACAAGGAAGGCGGCTTTGCCACGATGAGCACCATTCTCCAGGCCCATCCCGACGTCGATGTCGTGCTCGGCGCCGACACCGTCGTGGTCGGCGCGCTGGCTGCCCTGGAAGCGGCGGGCAAGGCGCGGCCGGACCAGTTCCTCGGCGGCATCGACGGCGAGCCGGAAGCGGTCGCCGCGATCAAGAAAGGCGGCGGTCCCTACAAGGCAAGCATCAGCCTGGCGTCGCCGGTCTTCGCTTATGCCATGGGCCAGCACGCGGCCGACTGGCTGGAGGGCAAGAGCATCCCGCAGGCGATGGATATCCTGCCCGTGGCGCTGACCAGCGACTACATGGCCCAGTACGAGGCCGACGTCGCCGACCCGGCCGCGGTCTACAAGGACCCGAAGCGCCGCGACATCTATCTCAGGATGTACGGCAACATCTGCTACGATACGCGCGACCAGTATGTGAATTTCCCCTGGTCGTCCGAGGCAAAGTAGCGCCCGTTTTTCCCGCGATACGGGCGGGTTCAGCCTGACCTGAAACCGCCCGCTTCAGCAGAGGCAAGCATGAGCACAGACAGCCTTCGAACGGGGACGACACCGCTGCAAACGGGCCGGTTTTCATCCTTGCTGCCGGGCGTCAAGGCACCGGGCGAAGCGTCTGGCCGCATCGGGCTGGCGCTGGTCGCGCTGGGCTTGATCGTCGCCTTCTCGCTGTTGAACAAATCGTTCTTCAGCCTCGACAATTTCGTCGTCATCGGCGTCAACTCGACCTCGATCCTGATCGCCGTGCTCGGCACCTCCGCGCTGCTGATCGCCGGCTATGTCGACCTCTCCATCGGCAGCATGGTCGCCTTGATCGGCATCATCACCGCCAAGGTTGCGGTGGCGACGCAGAGCGCGCTGCTGGCGATCTGCGTCGGCCTGGGTCTCGGCCTCTTGCTCGGTCTGCTCAACGGTCTGCTGGTGCGCAGGCTGAGCATCTCGCCGTTGATCGTCACGCTGGCGATGCTGGCGCTCTATGGCGGCCTTGCCTTCGTCGTCTCCAGCACCGCGGTCTATGGTTTTCCCGAGGCTCTGCTCGAATTGGGGCGGGGCAAGATCTTCGGCATCCAGTACACCGTGATCATCGCCGCGCTGGTCTTTGTGATCGGAGCCTTTGTTTTGACCAGCACGGTCACCGGCTTGAGGCTCTACGCCATAGGCGGCGACCCGCGCGCAGCCGAACTCTGCGGCATTCCGGTGGGGCGCACGGTGGTTGGCCTCTACGCCGCCAATGGCTTGCTGATCGGCCTGGTCTCGGTTCTGATCGCCGGTCGTCTCGGCAGCATCACGCCGACCATCGGCGTTCGCTTCGAGCTCGACGTGCTCACCGCCGCGATCCTCGGCGGCGTTGCGTTTTCCGGCGGCTCCGGCCGGCCGCTCGGCATCGCCATCGGCGTTGCCACCATCGGCATCCTCAATGCAGGACTGATCTTCGTCGGCCTGCAATCATGGTGGCAATCCATTTCGGTGGGAAGCATGCTGCTGCTGGCGTTGGTGGCCGACCAGGCTGCGATCGGTTTTCGCGGCCGGCGCGCCCGGGCGGCCGCGACCAACTTCACGGTGGCGGACGATGGTGCCGTCGCCTCGGCCGGCCCTGCCGTGACGGAGGGCAATGGAGAAGCCCCGCAAGGTCCGGCATTCTCGATTGCCGGCGCCCGCAAGTCCTACGGCGCGCTGACGGCCTTGGAAGAGGCGAGCTTCACGGTCGGCAAAGGCGAGATCGTCTGTCTGCTCGGCGACAATGGCGCCGGCAAGTCGACGCTGGTGAAGATTATTTCGGGCGCCATCCAGCCCGATGCCGGCGCGATGACCCTCGAGGGCCAGCCGATTTCCTTCAGGAGCCCGCAGGATGCACGCCGCGCCGGCCTGGAGACCGTCTATCAGGATTTGGCGCTCTGCCCGAACCTCAGCGTCGCCCACAACATGATCCTCGGGCGTGAGGAAGCGCGGCGTTGGCTCGGTGTCTTCCCGGTTCGCGACGACCGAAAGGCCGCCGAGCAGTGTCGTGCCCGGCTTGCCGCGCTGGGCGTCACGCTTCGCGACGAAAGCGTTCTGGTGCGCTCGCTGTCGGGCGGCCAGCGGCAGTCCATCGCCATTGCCCGCGCGCTTGCCGATCACGTCAAGCTGATCTGCCTCGACGAGCCCACCGCCGCGCTCGGCGTCAAGCAGACCGCGCAGGTCGTCAAGCTGATCCGTTCGATCGCCGCCAGCGGCACCGGCGTCATCCTGGTCACGCACGACCTGTCCACAGTGCGGGCGCTGGCCGACAGGATCGTGGTGCTCAGCCTCGGCCGGGTGGCCTACGACGGCTCGGCCAGACAGCTGACGGCCGATCAGCTGTGGGGCCTGATGGCAAGCGGGACGCTCGCGCCGGCCGCTGGGTAGGAATGCCGATCGCAGGGTCTAAAGCTCGAGGCAGATCTTGCCGAAATGCTTTTGCGCTTCGTAATGCCTGAAGGCGGCGGCGATGTCCTGCAGTGGAAAGCTGCTGTCGATGACGGGCTTCAGGCAGTTGACCTCTATGGCACGGATCATGTCCTGCTGGTCGGCTTTGCTGCCGATGGAAATTCCGGTGATGCGGATCTGGTTCGAAAACAGCGCCGGGATCGAAACTTCTGCTGCAAAGCCGGTCAGGACGCCGATGAGTGCGATATGCCCGCCTGTCCGGCAGGCCGTTATCGACTGCGCCAGCGTCGCCGGTCCGCCGACCTCGATCACATGATCGACGCCGCGTCCGTCCGTCAGTTCCCTGGCCCTGCCGCCCCACTCCGGCACCGCCTTGTAGTTGATGACGCTGTCGGCCCCGAGTCGTCTGAGCTTCTCCAGCTTCTCTTCATCGGACGACGTGGCGATGACCCTTGCGCCGGCGGCCTTGGCAAATTGCAGCGCAAACAATGACACGCTGCCGGTGCCAAGGATCAGCACTGTGTCGCCGGGCTTTACCTTGCCGCATGTCACCAGGCCGCGCCAGGCGGTGACGCCCGTGCAGGTCAGCGTTGCCGCCTCGAGATGCGTATAGCCCGCCGGCGCCTTGGTGAAGGCCTGCGCCGGCATGCACACATACTCGCTGGCGAAGCCGTCGAAACTGTCTCCGGGAATGTCGCGGCTTGTATCGGATCTCATGTCGCCGGCCAGCCACCAGGGGTAGAAAACACTGACGACGCTGTCGCCCGGCTTGAACGTGTCGACGCCGTCACCGATCGCGATCACCTCGCCGGCGCCATCCGACAGCGGCACGCGGCCGTCGGCGAGCGGCACCTTGCCTTGTACGGCGAAATCGTCGCGCATGTTCAGCGCAACGGCGCGAATCCTGACCAGCATTTCTCCCGGCCCAGGCCGGGGCTGATCCTCCTCGACCAGGTCGAGCTTGTCCAACCCGCCCGGCGCTCTCAGCCTGACCAGCTTCATAGTCTCTCTCCGACGTAAAGAGCGGTAGAATGGCGGCGGCGGTCCAGCTTATCGCCGGACCGGCCGGCCGGAAATCACGCGCAGCCAGGGCGCCAGATGGACGGCGCTCATCAAGAGATACATCAGCGGCATGCCGGTGAGCGGGGAGGCATCGGCCCCCAGGCACGACATGACGCCGTCGCCAGCGTGAATGCAGGTAAGCAGCGCCATCACGGCGAAAACAGGGGCCGCGGCGAGGCACAGCCAGTCGGCGGTGCGGAGAGAAACTGCATCGGAGCGTTGAGGGACCTCACTGCCGGTGCCTGTGCCGATATCGCTCATGGTCGTAATCCCTTGATGATCAATGCCCGGGTTTCCTGTCCCGTGAGGGACAGGAAACCAAGCTGGATGGGCGCCGCTCCAGGTCCTTACTTGCCGTCCTTGTTGCGGAACGCGGCTTCGCCGGCCGCCGAGACTTCCTCCCACGTCTTGTCGGGTGCGGCGTCGTAATTGTCGTGCCAGTTCCACCAGCTGTAGAGCTCGGTCTGCGGATAGCCTTCGGGCGAATCCTCCCACACTTCCTGGCGGCCGAGCGGCGTTGCGTCGAGGTAGCTCCAGACCGTGCCCATCTGCTCGTCGCCGCGGTTGTTGATGAAGTAGGTACGATACACTTTCTTGCCGTCCTGGATGAACACGTTGTGGCCGTGCCATTCGTCGACGCCGAAATCCTTGTCGAAACTGTCGGTGATTGTGTACCAGGGCATCTCCCAACCCATCCGCTGCTTCAAGCTGGCAATGTCGGCCTGCGGCGCGCGCGAGGCATAGGCAAGCGTGGTGTTGCGGGCGTTGAGATGGGCGAGATGGCCGACCTGGTCGGCGCCGAGCGAACAGCCGCGGCAGGCATGTTCGGGCCAGCCGTGGACGCCGGGTTCGTAGAAGGCGCGGTAGACGATCAACTGGCGCCGGCCCTCGAACAAATCGAGCAGGCTCGCTTTGCCGTTGGGACCTTCAAACACATAGGCCTTGTCTACTTCCATCCATGGCATGCGCCGGCGCTCGGCCGACAGCGCGTCCCTGGCGCGCATCGTTGCCTTTTCCTTCACCAGCATCTTTTCGCGCTCGGCTTCCCATTCTTGCCTTGAAACGACCGGTGGGGTCTTCATTGCCACGTGCTTGGTCATTGCTTGTTTCCTTTGCCAGTTGTTGAGCCGTTGTGGCTTGTCGTTGCCTGTTGATCGTGAGGCAGGCTAGGGCCGCGAGGCGGCGAGGGCGGAGTTACAAATGTGACGGCATTTGCAGGCGGGCCACCGCAGCAGGGGTGGCGAGGCCGCACGGTGGGCTCGAAGTCCTCGGAAGCAGGCATGGTCGGTTTTTCCTTATTGAGAAGCTTAACACGACTGTCTGAGATGCTCAGGCTAGCGAATGCGAATATTGCCGTCAACGCAGGCCTGGGCGTCTTCAACCAGTCCAGATGGCTAGGTCTCCGTCCGCGGCTTGCTGCTTGGCGGTGGTGACTTAAGTTAGGGCCGATAAGGGGGGCGGTGGGAGTTACAAATGTGACGGGATTTGCATGGACTCGCTGATCACCGCGGCAGGGCTGGCGCTGGCGGCGGGCAATCCGCTGGCGGCACTCGACCGCGTCGCCTTGCGCGAGGATGCCCCGGCGCTGGCGTTGCGCGGCATTGCCATGGCGCAGCTCGGCGATTTCGATCGCGCCAAAGTACTGTTGCGTAGGGCCGGCCGTGCCTTCGGTCCAAAGGAGGCGGTGGCGCGCGCCAGGTGCGTTGTCGCCGAAGCCGAGATCGCACTTGTTTCGCGTGATCTCGGCTGGCCGTCCAAGGCGCTCGACGCGGCGCGGTCGACATTGGAAAAGCATGGCGACCGGCTGAACGCGGCGCATGCCGGGCATCTCAAAGTGCGCCGCCTGCTGCTGATCGGCCGCCTCGACGAGGCTGAAGACGTGCTGGCTGGGCTCGATCCGTCGCCGCTTCCGCCGGCCTCACGCGCCGCGCATGAACTCGCGGTTGCCGGCATCGCCATGCGGCGCCTGAAGACGAAGGCCGCGCGCGCAGCCCTTGAGTCGGCGCGCCATGCCGCCCGCCGGGCCGGCATTCCGGGTCTCATGGCGGAGGTCGACAGCGCCTTCCTGGCGCTGGAGACGCCGGCGGCGCGGCTGATCGCAGGCGGCGAGGAGCATCCGCTGTTGCTCGAAGAGGTCGAGGCGCTGCAGGCGTCGCGCGCGCTGGTCGTCGATACGATCCGCTATATCGTGCACAAGCAGGAAGCAACGATCTCGCTGGCAACGCGGCCGGTGCTGTTTGCGCTGGCGCGCGCGCTTGCCGAAGCCTGGCCGGCGGATGTGCCGAGGGCGACGCTGATTGCCCGCGCCTTTGGCGGCCGGCATGCCGATGAATCGCATCGCGCCAGGCTGCGGGTCGAGATCGGTCGGCTGCGCGCCGAATTGCGGCCGCTGGCGGGCATCGGCGCGACCAGCCAGGGCTTTGCGCTGAAGCCGCGCGAAGCAGGCTCCGTGGCGGTGCTGGCGCGGCCGATCGAGGAGCGGCACGCCGCGGTGCTGGCCTTCCTGGCCGATGGTGAATCCTGGGCCAGCTCGGCGTTGGCGCTGGCGCTGGGCGCCGGACAGCGCAGCGTACAGCGGGCGCTCGAGCAGTTGGCCGAGACCGGCAAAGTGCAGTCCTTCGGCCACGGCCGGGCGCGGCGCTGGATGACGCCACCGGTCGCTGGTTTCACGACCACCTTGTTACTCCCGTCGCCGCTGCCGAACGGCTAGGAAAGGTGACCATGATCGAGGACCAGGACATGAAACATTCAGCAGCGGAAATCCTGCGCGAATACGGGCCCTTTCCTGATGTCGACACCGTGCACGGCGTGAGCTTCGACGGACAGAATGTCTGGTTTGCGACGGGCGAGCGGCTGACCGCCTTCGATCCGGCAAGCGGTGAGACGCTGCGCTCGATCGATGTCGCCGCCCATGCCGGCACCGCCTATGACGGCCGGCATCTGTTTCAGCTCGCCGGGGACCGCATCCAGAAGATCGATCCCAATACCGGCAAGGTGCTCTCCACCATCCCGGCGCCCGGCGGCGGCCGCGATTCCGGCATGACCTGGGCCGAGGGCACGCTCTGGGTGGGGCAGAACCGGGGGCGCAAGATCCACCAGATCGATCCCGAGACCGGGAAAATCCTGCGCACCATCGACTCCAACCGCTTCGTCACCGGAGTGACCTGGGTCGATGGCGAGCTCTGGCACGGCACCTGGGAAGGCGACCAGAGCGATGTCCGGCGCGTCGACCCACAGACCGGAAAGGTGCTGGAACGGCTCGACATGCCGGCGGGGGTGGGCGTTTCCGGGCTCGAATCCGACGGCGGCGACCGCTTCTTTTGCGGCAGCGGCCCCGGCGGCATGGTGCGATCGGTGCGTCGGCCGAAGTAAGGCCGTCAAGTATTGGGCCGGCAGCGTATTTCCTACGGTGATCCCGCCGAGATCATATCCCGGAGCCGTCGAGCAGCGGGACGTCTTCGCCTTGCCACGGACTTGGCATTGAAGCCCGGCTCAGATTGGCCGTCGGCAGCGGCATCCAGCATTTCAACTCCGGTTCGGGGTATTCGATCACCCGTCCTGGCGACGAATCGGAAGAGCGCCAGCCCTCCGTGCCGAACTGGTCGGCGCGCGACCAGTAAGCGAGGTCGACCTCGGCCGGCCCCTGTTCCGATGGCCTGACCGTGACCAGGATGCGGCTGCCGTCCTTGGGGGCGCTCGCCATGTGCCGCCAGCGATCGGGTTCGTCCATTCTCATGTCCTCCTGCACGTTGCAGGGATAGTCGCCGCGCTCTTGGCAGCGGTCAACCCGAACTTTGCCCAAGCACGAGATCTGTTTAGCACTCCTGCGCCGTCGCCCCGAAACAGGATCTGGTTCATGTCGACCTCGTCGGGCGGGCTCACGGCGAACGCCCCCATGGCGAAAGAATCCGGATGCCGGGCCGCAACAGGAAAATCGAAGCCGGCATGTGAACGGGCTCACATGCCGCCACTGCAAGGAACGCTATGGGACGTCCGGCCATGACAGGGGTTTCGGATGACACTTGCTGATCTGTCTTTTTATCTTTTCACTATTTTCAATGGCTTGCGCGTGGTGTCCTACCTGCCGCAGATCGTGCGGGTGGCTCGGGACAGGCACGGGGCGTCGGCGATTTCCTACGCGACCTGGCTGTTGTGGACAGGCGCCAACGCCACGACGGGACTCTACGCCCACATCAATCTGAACGATCCCGCGCTGGCGGCGATCAACTGGCTGAACGCCGTATGCTGCGCGCTGGTCATCGCGCTCACCGCCTACAAGCGCCATCGCGCACGGCTTCCGGTTGAGGAAGCCGCAAGCCGGTCGGAAGCGACCGCTCTGATGGTCGACAATGTCTGTTGAAGATCACCGCGGCAGATTGCGCTTTTCGAGGCCGCTCTCAGACATGCACGGTGCCATGCGAAAGCTCGCCCTCGGCGCTTGAGATGAGGAAAGCGGCTGCGAGTAGGCCGACATAGAACAGCCCGACCATGCACACGACATAGATGCCTGGAACCGGGCCGAGCTGCGCCACGCGCGCGGCGTCGAGAAATGACGCGCCCAAGCCTATCGGCGACCCTTCGCGCTGCAGACTGGGCGTCGTGATCTTCAGCACCCACGCCAGCATCAGGATCGTGTACATGAAAATGTAGTTGCGGCGCAGCCGGCGCACCAGCGCCGCGCGCTGCGAGATCAGGAAGCGCGGCGAACGCAGGCCTTCACCGACGATGGCCAGCCAGTTGGAGGCATAGTCGGGCTGCGGCGAAAAGATTTGCGCGAAATAATAGCGCTCGAATTGGCGCACCCGGGCCCGGTAGACGTCGAAGAAGCGGTAGCGCCGCGCCTCAATCCACAGAAGCAGCGTGGTCAAGAGCATGGCGAACAGCAGCACGCCGTGATGGGCGCTTGGCGTCGACAGTGAGACAGAGAGCATCGCAGCGACGACAGTGATTGCCCAGTTGCTGGTGCGGTCCAGCCGGTCGCGCCAGCCGGCCATGCGGGCGATTTCGGCGCGGTGGAAATGCGACATGGTGGCCACGAATTCCGATGAGGTGAGCTTCAGCGCGAACGCATCGGAGGCCCGCGGCGCGGCCGCCGCTTCGTCGGTTTTCACGGTCTTGACCTGGGACATCCCTTGCCATGCGCCTCCCAACGCCATGGGCGGCCGAAACGACGCCGGTCATCCCCATCTGCGCAACGCGCAATCGGTTGAAAATGTTCCGTCGCCGGCCCGGCGGTTTATCCGCAGTCAGATAGGCCCGTTATGCGCTTCAGGTAAGGAGGAACCTGCGGCGCGCCAAGGGAGCGTGGCGTGCAACCGATCTCGCCCGCAACCGTTATACCGGGCACAATGAGGGGGTGCATGTCCTTCGTGGTCAACCGGCGCCGGTCGGTCGCGCTTGCCGCGGCAGCTTTCGCATTCATGCCGGCCGCATCGTTGGCAGCCGAAAAGACCGGCATGTCCAGCGAGGGCATTTTCGTTCTCGAAATCCTCCTTCTGCTTCTCGTCGGCCGCGGCATCGGCGAGTTGCTGGAGCGTCTCGGCCAGCCGGCGGTGATGGGTCAGCTCATCGGCGGCATCCTGCTCGGGCCATCGCTGCTCGGCTGGCTATTGCCGGAAGCAGAACGCGTGATCTTTTCAGGCGACGCCACCCAAAAGAGCATGATCAGCGCCATCGCCCAGCTCGGCGTGTTGATGCTTCTGTTGCTCACCGGGATGGAGACGGATCTGCGGCTGGTGCGCAGGGTCGGCCGCGCGTGCTTTTCCATCTCCGCCGCGGGCGTCGCCGTGCCTTTCGCGCTCGGCTTCACCGCCGCGCAGTTGATGCCGGCCTCGCTGCTGGCCGACGGAACCGAGCGCATTGTCGCCGGTCTCTTCCTCGGCACGGCGCTGTCGATCTCCTCGGTCAAGATCGTCGCCATGGTGGTGCGCGAGATGAACTTCATGCGCCGCGATCTCGGTCAGATCATCGTCTCGTCGGCCATCATCGAGGACACGATCGGCTGGGTGATCATCGCCATCACCATCGGGCATCGCCACCAAGGGGCGCATCGAGCTCGGCAGCCTTGCCTTCACCATTGTCGGCGTCGCCGCCTTCATGGGGTTTTCCTTCACGATTGGCCGCCGCATCGTTTTCGACGCCATCCGCTGGACCAACGATACGTTCCGCAGCGAATACGCCGTCGTCACCGTCATTCTCGCCATCATGGGCGCAATGGCGCTGATCACTGATCTGATCGGCGTCCACACCGTGCTCGGCGCCTTCGTCGCCGGCATACTGGTTGGGGAATCGCCGATCCTGTCGCGTCATATCGAAGGGCAATTGCGCGGCGTCATCATGGCGCTGTTCATGCCGGTTTTCTTCGGCGTCGCCGGCCTTTCGGCGGATCTCACCGTGCTTGTCGACCACGAGCTTGCGCTACTCACGGCCGCTTTGGTGCTGATCGCCAGCTTCGGCAAATTCGCCGGCGCCTTCATCGGCGCCGAGCTTGCCGGCATGAGCCGCAAGGAAGGCATCGCCGTCGGTTGCGGCATGAACGCGCGCGGCTCGACCGAAGTCATCGTCGCCTCTATTGGCCTGTCGATCGGCGTTCTGTCGCACAATCTTTTCACCATGATCGTGACCATGGCCGTGATCACCACGCTCGCCATGCCGCCGACCTTGCGTTGGGCACTCGGCCGCTTGCCGATGGGCGAGAACGAGAAGAAGCGTCTGGAGCGCGAGGAGATCGACCAACGCGGCTTCATCGCCAATCTGGAACGACTGCTGGTGGTGACCGATGAGGGCGTTGTCGGCCGCTTTGCCGCTTACCTCGCAGGAGTCGTGGGCGCCGGCAGGCCGACGACGGTGCTGCATGCCCGAGGCGAGGGGGAGGAGGCCGAGCCCGGCACGGATGCGAAGCTCGAGCCGATCGAAAAGGGTGCCGAGGACAGCCGCGAGGCCGCCAGGAGTTCGGACGAGGAGCTGGCCCGCGCGGCGCCTGTCACGCGGCGCCACGAGGCCGAGCTTTCGGCCGAAACGGTTGCCAAGGAGGCGCGCAAAGGCTATGGGCTGCTGCTGATCGGGCTCGGCCGCGCGGTCACGTCGAAAGGTGGGTTTGCCCGCCGCATCAACGAGATCGCCGGCGCCTTCGAGGGCCCGCTATGCCTGGTGCTGAAGGCGACCGGCGCCGGCCGCCAGATGCCAAGGCTAGGACCTGAAGGCGGGAAGATTCTGGTTCCGGTCAACGGCACCGCGATCGCCCGCCGGGGTGCCGAAATGGCGCTGGCGATTGCATCGGTCACGGGTGCGCGGGTCAAGATACTTTATGTCGCGCGCGTCGGCCGCGACGAACCGCGCGACACTGTCTCGCATCGCCGCAGGGAGGCGGTGCTGAAGGATACCGTCGCACTAGCCGACCGCTATGGCGTCGAGATCGAGACGGCCATCCGCAGCCGGGCCGCCGCCGCCGATGCCATTGCCCGCCAGGCCGGCAGGGGGGCGGCGCTGATCGTCATGGGCGTGGCGCGGCGCCCTGGCGAGGAACTCTTCTTCGGCGAGACGACCACCGGCGTGCTGCAGCGCTGCCAATGCCCGGTGGTGCTGATCTCGGACGCCAGGCTCAGCCGCGACGACGAGGGCAGGGAAGAGCTGCGCTCGGGAACGGGGACAGGGTGATGAGTATTTCCCCTCGAGGGGAAATTTCGCTCATGCCGCCTGCAGCCTCTCTCGGCCGGGCTGCGGCGGGAAGGCGATGGCGATGCCGGCAGCACCGAGGCCGATCAGCGCCGAGCCGATGAACAGCCAGGAATAGCTGGCATAGGCGTCGAAGATCATGCCGCCGGCGAGCGGGCCGAACGACATGCCGAGGCTGGACAACAGGGTCGCGGCGCCAAGTATCGTGCCGATGATGCGTGGCCCGAAATAGTCGCGCGCCAGAACCGCATAGAGCGGCATGACGCCGCCATAGGTGGCGCCGAAGATGATCGCCAGGAGATAGAACTGCTCGAGATTGCCGACGGCGAGATAGGCGGCGATCACCACCGCCTGGATGGCGAGGCCCACGATCAGCACCGGCTTGGCGCCCAGCCTGTCGCCGAGCACGCCGTAGAGCACGCGCCCGCCAAGCCCGGCAAGGCCCTCGACGCTGTAGATCGACACGGCTGCCATCGGCGCCACGCCGCACGACATGGCATAGCTCACCATGTGGAAGATCGGCCCCGAATGCGCCGCGCAACAGGCGAAGAAGGTCATACCCAGCACCAGGAATTGCGGCGAGCGCAGCGCCTGGCCGACTGACATGCCGGGGGCCGCGGCAGGCGCGGGCGCGCTGCCATCCGCTGCCGCGACCGCCGTCGACGGCTGGCGCACCAGGAAGACGGCCGGCAGCAACAGCACCCAGGCCATGATGCCGATATCGAACATGGCGGTACGCCAGTCGTAGGCGGTGATCAGCCAGCGCGCGAAGGGTGAAATGGTCATCGGCGCCACGCCCATGCCGGCCGAGACCAGCGACACGGCCAGGCTGCGATGGGTCTCGAACCAGGCGGTGGTCAGCGCGATCATCGGCGCGAAGAAGGCGCTGGCCGCCAGCCCGACGATGACGCCATAGCTCAGCTGGAAGACTAGCAGCGATTGGGCTCGGCTCGCCACCACCAGCGACAGGCCGAGCAGCACCGCGCCGGCAAAAACCACCGGGCGGGCGCCGACACGGTCATAGATGGCGCCCCAGGCGAAACCGCCTGCGCCCATCACCAAGAAATTCAGCGTCATGGCGCTGGAAATGCCGGTTCGCGACCAGTTGGTGTCGAGCGCCATCGGCTCGAGAAAGATCGCCAGCGAAAACATCGCGCCGAGCGCCACACAGGTCATCAGCGCGCCGCACGCGACGATCACCCAACGGTAGGAACTGTTCATGCTCTTCTCCCGAGATCGGTTTCGATGCGGCGCCACTCGCTCCAGCTCCGTTGCGCCGCTTGCGTCCGAAGGACGTTGGCGGGATTTCGAATCCGACAATCCGGTTGCATTTTTTATCCGGTCTGCGTGGAAGTCCATCCGGATATGACAAAAGCAGGGGTGTAAGGCTGCCAAGCGCGCCGACAAATAGACTGCCGAATTGACGAGCCGCTCCGCGGCGCTAGCTTTGTGGTCTCGCGACGGGAGAGATCGCTCATGGAACTGCATCGCGGCCGCCTCATCGACCACGTCCAGCTGGTGGTCAGGGACCTCGAGGCGAGCCGGCGCTTCTATGTAGCAGTCTTCAAGGCGCTCGGCATTCCGATCGGCGGCGAGGCCGAGGACTATTTCTGGGCCGACGAACTGTTCATCTCAAGCCTCGACAGCCGAGCGGCGAGGGGACAACTGACCGGGCGCCATCATCTGGCCTTCCAGGCCAGGGATAACGCCATGGTCGATGCCTTCTACAGGGCCGGCCTCGATGCCGGCGGGGCCGACAATGGCGCGCCGGGTGAGCGGCCCTACCACCCCGGCTACTACGCCGCCTTCCTGCTCGACCCCGACGGCAACAACATCGAGGCGGTGTTTCACGGGCCGGCAAAGCGAAGTGCCGCTTCGGTCGAGATCAATTTCTAGCGCAGGTTCACGAGGAGCGGGTTGCGGTGATCCGTCCGGAGTTCTCGCAAAAACAAAGAGTTGAAGCGGTCCACGGATTCAATCGCTGAACTGCTTCACATTGCCGGCGCGTAGCGGTTCACCACCATTCCGCAGGCATAGGCTTTAGAGCCGAGGAGGCGCAATTTCCGGAAGCCGCCACGGTCGAAAATCCGCTCGCCGTCGCCCAGCGCGGCCGGATTGATGAACAGCTGGAACTCATCGACCAACCCCGCTGCAATCAGCGCCGAGGCAAAGCCGGCGCCGCCGAATACCGCCATGTCGCCTTCACCTTCAGCTTTCAGCGCCTTGACCTCGCGCGGCAGGTCGCCGCTGGCAACCGTCGTGCGCTCCCACCGCGATGCCGCGAGCTTGTCGCTCAGCACCACCTTGCGCGCCTCGACGATGCGCTGCGCAAAAGCGTAGAAGGGATCGCGCGGATAGCTTTTTGCGGCATTCCCCCAATGGGTTAGATAGCCTTCTTCGGCCATCTTGCGGCTGAGCAGAATGGTATCGATGCCAGCGAACACCGTGTTGAAATCCTGCTTCAAGTCGTCGTCCCACGGGCAGTTGGCGCCCCATTCCCAGAGCTGCCAGTGCTCATCGCCGGCCGCGCCGACAAAACCGTCGACCGATATCTGCATCTGCAGGATCAGCTTTCTCATCGTCGTTCTCCTGATTGAGCTCTGGTGTCACCAGCGCCAGGTCAGGCGGCGTTAGTGATTGCTTTACTTTCGGAACCATTGACACGAGAGAAAAATGATGTCAATAGTAAAGTGATTTAAAAATGGAAGCATTCAAATGTCGACCAGGGAAAGATCCGGCTGCCCCATCAGCCTGTCGCTCGAATTGCTCGGTGACCGCTGGACGCTGCTGATCATCCGCGACATGATTTTCGCGGGAAAAAGGCACTTCCGGGAGTTTCTGCTATCAGGCGAAGGCATCTCGTCGCGCACGCTGGCCGAGCGGCTGCAGACCTTGCAGGATGAGGGCATTGTCACCAGAAGCGACGACCCCACGCACAAGCTCAAGGCGATCTACAAGCTGACGGAGGCGGGCATCGACCTGTTGCCGGTGCTGGCGACGCTCGGCGCCTGGGGCAGCAAAAACCGCAACGCCGATGACAAGCTGGCAAGGATCGCCGATGAACTGGCGACGGGCGGCGAGGCAGGCCTGGAGCAGATAAAGAAGAAGCTGCGCGCCGAGCATATCGGCTAAGGAGCAACGCCAGCCCTCCCTTCGGGCCGATGGCGGGCTACATCGACACGACGTCGCGCAGCCTCACCCTTCCCATCCTGCAAATCGCTGTGGCCAGAGCCATGTCTGCTTCGGATTGCCATCGCCCGAACACGGCCTCTTCCAGCCAGCGCGCGGTGGCGGGGGCGGCATGCATGCCGATTGGGCCCATGCCGCCATGCACGTAGAGCTCTTCGACCGCGGTGCGGCCGTCGACAGGCAGCCCGTCCGACAGCATGGGGCGATTGCCGGGATAGACATTCGTCACCCTGGGTGAGCCGAGACCGGACAGGATGCGCAGCGTGCGCGCCGCGATGCGAAGGCGTCTCGGCGCTAGCGCGCCGATCCACCTTCTCCAACAAGGGCAGAAGGTGAGGCGCGCCTTGTCCCGCCTGCGCTTCTACGCGTAGCCTAAGGAGCTAGCGGGAGGAGAATCGCTTGGACACCACTGTCGTTATCGGCGCCGGGCCTGCCGGCCTTGCGGTCGGTGCCTGCCTGAAGCGGGCAGGAGTGGATTTCATCCTGCTCGAAAAATCGCAGGAGATCGCGCCCGCCTGGCGGCGGCACTATCGGCGGCTGCATCTGCATACGGTCAAGTCGTTCTCGTCGCTGCCGTTCCTGCCCTTTCCCAAAAATTATCCGCGCTACGTGCCGCGCGAAATGGTGGTCCGCTATCTCGACGACTACGCCGAAAAATTCGATCTGCGCCCGCGCTTCGGCGTGACGGTGAAAGCCATTCGCCTCGGGGACGGCGGTTTTCTGGTCGAGACAGGATCGGACAACATCAAGGCGCGCCATGTCGTCATCGCCAGCGGTAACAATGCCGAGCCGATCGTCCCCCGGCTCCCTGCTATCGAGGCTTTCAAGGGCGAGGTGCTGCACAGCGCCGACTATACGCAAGCGGCGCCCTTTGCCGGCCGCTCGGTGCTGATCGTCGGCATGGGCAACACCGGCGCCGAGATCGCGCTCGACTTGGCGGAAAGTGGCGCGCGTCCGACCATTTCGGTGCGCAAGGGCGTCCACATCGTTCCGCGCCAGCTGTTCGGCGTGCCGATCCAGATGGTCGGCATCGCCAGCCGGCCGATGCCGCAGGCGCTGAACGACTGGATGTTCCCGATCATCCTCGATTTCGCGCTGGGCAAGCTCGAGAAATACGGCATCGTCAGGCCGAAGCAGGGCATCCTGCAGCAGATCGACGAAGTCGGCCGCATCCCGGTCATCGACGTCGGCACGGTCGACGCCATCACCAAAGGCGCCATCAAGATCGCACCCGACATAGCGGGCTTCACCGAGCGCGGCGCTGCGTTCACCGACGGCAGGCAGGAAAATTTCGACGCCGTCATCCTCGCCACCGGCTATCGCCCGGGCTACGAAAAGTTTCTGCCCGTGGAATTGCAGCCGGAGCGCAGTGGCGTCAACGCCCGCGCCTCGCAACTCGGCCTCTACCTCGTCGGCTTCTACAATCCGGTCACCGGTCTGCTCAGGGAAATTGGACGCGAGGCGAAGGCAGTGGCGGCCGACATTGCTCGGCGAGGCTGAAAGGGGCGGCGTCGGCCAAGCTGCGGATCTCCCGCCTTGCGGGGAGATCGGCTATCCATCACAGCCGCGCGCATCGCCCTCATCCAGCAGCCATTGCCGCACGGCTTGCGTCGGTTCTGGGTGCCGTTGCTTGCGCGGCATCACGACATAGAAATCGTGCGTCCCCCGCATCTCCGCGTTGATCGGCTGCACCAGCCGGCCGGCGGCAATGTCGGCAGCGACGAGGAAACGGCTGGCCAGTGCGATGCCTTGGCCGGCAATGGCGGCGTCGATCGCGAGGCCTGTCTGGTTGAAGCGCATGCGTTTGGCCTCGGTGGCCATCCTCAGGCCGAGCGCCTTTTCCATGAATTCCGGCCATAGATTGTGCGCGTCGTGCAGCAGGACGTGATGCTGGATATCGGCCGCCGCGATCTCGTTCGCGCCGGTCGGCAGCAGGGCAGGGCTGCAGATGGCGATGATCTGCTGTGGAAACAAAAGATCCACCATCAGGCCGGAGCCGAAGGGCGGGCGGCCTTGCCTGACCGCGATGTCGACGCCGTCGGCCTGAAAACTCGACAGGTTTTCGCTGGCCAGGATTCGCAAATCGACAAGCGGATTGTGCGCGACGAACGCCGGCAGTTTGGGGATCAGCCATTTGGTGGCAAAGCTCGGCGTGACGCTGATCGTCAGCCGCGCCGGTTCGGGCCGCAGCAGCAAGGTGGCCTCGGAGATCAGCTCAAAGGCGCGGCGGATGTTCGGCATATAGGCGCGGCCCTCATCGGTGAGCGCCAGGCCGCGCGGCAGCCGGTCGAACAGCTTTGCGCCGAGATCGGCCTCCAGCCCGCGTATATGCTGCGCTACCGCCCCTTGCGTCACGTTCAGCTCTTCGGCGGCGATGCGGAAGTTGAGATGACGCGCGGCGGCTTCGAAGGCACGCAGCGCATTCAATGGTGGCAGGCTCAGGAAGGCTTCGGGCATGCAGGAGTATTTCTACAGCTTGATTTCAGGCTTTCTGGTTCGAACCAGATGGCAAGACCGGCTATATCATCCTTTGAAGTCGCGAGACACACGCCGCAAAACCCCAAGGAGAGAAAAATGAGTGTAGAAAAAGTGGCAGTCGTCGTCGCGGGTGGCAGCGGTATGGGCGCGGCGGCGGCCAAGCGGCTGGCGGCGGACGGGTTCAAGGTCGCGATCCTGTCGTCCTCCGGTAAGGGCGAGGCTCTGGCCAAGGAGCTTGGCGGCCTCGGCGTCACCGGCTCCAACCAGTCGAATGACGATCTGCAGCGGCTCGCCGATCTGACGCTCGAGCGCTTCGGCCGCATCGACGTGCTGGTCAACAGCGGCGGCCACGGGCCACGCGCGCCGATCCTCGAAATCACCGACGAGCAGTGGCACACCGGTCTCGACGTCTATCTGATGAACGTCATCCGGCCGGTGCGCATCGTGGCGCCGCAGATGGTCAAGCAGAAGGCCGGCGCCATCATCAACATCTCGACCGCCTGGGTCGTCGAGCCGAGCCCGATGTTCCCGACATCCGCCGTGTTCCGCGCCGGCCTTGCCGCCTACACCAAGATCTTCGCCAACACCTACGCTGCCGACAATGTGCGCATGAACAATGTGCTGCCCGGCTGGATCGACAGCCTGCCGGCCACCGAGGAGCGCCGCGACAGCGTGCCGATGCAGCGCTACGGCACGTCGGAGGAGATCGCCGCGACCATCGCGTTCCTCGCTTCCGAAGGTGCGGGCTACATCACCGGCCAGAACATCCGCGTCGACGGCGGCATCATCGGCGCGATCTGACCGCGCCGGTCGCCTTGCGTGAGCCGGCGCGTCACTCCTTCACCGCGCCGGTCATCGACGAGACATAGTGCTCGACGAAGAACGAATAGAGCACCACCACCGGCAGCGAGCCGATCAGCGCTCCCGCCATCAGCGCCCCCCATTCGTAGACGTCGGAGCGCACCAGCTCGGTCAGCACACCCACCGGCACGGTCTTGTTTTCCGAGGACTGGATGAATGTCAGCGCGTAGATGAACTCGTTCCATGACAGGGTGAAGGCGAATATGCCGGCGGAGATCAGGCCGGGCACCGACAGCGGCAGCACGATCTTGGTGAGGATCTGCCACCGGCTCGCTCCGTCTATCAGCGCGCATTCTTCCAGTTCGAACGGGATGGAGCGGAAGTAACCCATCAACAGCCACGTGCAGAACGGCACCAGGAAGGTCGGATAGGTAAGGATGAGTGCGAAGGGCGTGTCGTAGAGCCCGAGGTTGAACACCATCACCGACAGCGGAATGAACAGGATCGAGGGCGGCACCAGATAGGCGAGGAAGATGCCGAGGCCGACCTGCCGCGCCCCGGAAAAGCGCAACCGCTCGATCGCATAGGCGGCGAACACCGACGCCAGCAGCGACAGGAACGTGGCGGCGGTCGAGATGATGATCGTGTTGAGCAGCCAGCCCGGATAGGAGGTTTCGAACAGGAGATAGCGGATATGCTCCAATGTCGGATGCACCACCCAGAACGGATTGAACTGCGCATAGTCGGTCATCTCGAGATTGGGCTTAACCGCCGTGATCGTCATCCAGTAAAATGGAAACAAAAGCACGAAGACGAACACCAGCAGCGGCAGATAGACCGTCACCACGCGGCGCGGCAGGCTCTGCAGGTAGCCCATGCCGCCTTCGTCGATATCCCCACGTTTCGCCTTCCTTGTCGCGGCCGTCTTGACCATGTCAGTCTCCGCCGCCTTGTTGCCATTTGCGGCGTTGCAGGCCGAAATAGCTGAACAGGATCGCCGCCAGCAGGAACGGGATCATGGCCACCGCGATGGCCGCGCCCTCGCCAAGCTGGCCGCCGGAAATGCCGCGCTGGAAAGACAATGTCGCCATCAGATGCGTGGCATTCACCGGTCCGCCCCGGGTCAGCACGTAGATCAGCTGGAAATCGGTGAAAGTGAACAGCACCGAGAAGGTCATGGTGATGGCGATGATCGGCGTCAGCAGCGGCAGAGTCACATAACGAAACAACTGCCAGCGACTGGCGCCGTCGAGCGTGGCCGCCTCGTAGAGCGACTGCGGAATGGTCTGCAGGCCGGCGAGCAGCGTGATGGCGACGAAAGGAATGCCGCGCCAGACGTTGGCGGCGATAACCGAAGCGCGCGCATTCTCCGGATCGCCGAGGAAATTGATGCGGTGGTCGATCAGGCCCATTTGCTGCAGCGCCCAGGACAGGATGGAGAACTGCGAATCGTAGATCCACCAGAAGGCGATGGCTGACAGTACAGTGGGCACCACCCAGGGCAGCAGGACTATCGCGCGGAAGAACGATTTGAACGGCAGGTTTTCATTGAGGATGAGCGCCAGCCACAGGCCGAGCACGAACTTCAGGATCGAGGCGCTGACCGTGTAGAGCAGCGTGTTGAAGACGGAGAGCCAGAAGACGTTGTCATTCCAAAGGTACTGATAATTCTCGACGCCGATGAAGATGCCGGGGCGGCCGATCCGGGCATCGGTGAAACCGAGCCAGACGCCCAGCCCGAGCGGATAGGTCAGGAAGACCAGCAGCAGCGCCGCCGCCGGCAGCATGAAGCCGAAGCCCAGCGCGTTGCGGCTTTCGGAGATCCGCGAAAGCATCGACGGACGCGGCTGGGCGGCAACGGACGGCACGGCCATGGAGGGCTCCTCATCGGGGAATCAGGTCACGGCGTCAACGGCCGCCATGGGATTGTGCGACGGGCCGGGCAGCGCACTAGACGCTGCCCGGCGGTGCCGTGATCAAACGCGGTAGTAGCGGTTGGCGCGCTTCTCCGCCTCCTCCATCGCCTCCTGCGGCGTCGCCTGGCCGGTCACCGCCTTGGCAAACATGTCGACCAGGACATAGTCGGCCATGGTCGCCGCCGAGGCATAGCCGAGCGGCCCGGCATAGCCGTTGGGGCGCAGCGTCGCCGAGGCCTTGGCATAGGCGGCATTGTTCGGGTCGGCCGTCCACACTGGATTGTTGTCGAAGGCCTTCAGCGTCTGGCAGCAATAGCCCGCCGAGGAGGTGATCCAGTCGGTCATCTGCGGATCCTCGAACATGAACTGCAGATAGGCCTTGGCCGCATTGGGGTAGGGCGTGTAGTTGAAGATGACTGCGGTGGTCACCTGGAACAGTTCGACCGATTTCCCGACGGGACCGATCGGCAGGTTGGTGGTGCGGATGTCCTTGGCGATCTCAGCCAGCTTCGGATCGTTGTCCTTGTTGATCTTGGCCGTATTGTAGGCGGAAATGCCGTTGG
This sequence comes from Mesorhizobium sp. L2C066B000, assembly GCF_000502335.1. Classification (NCBI taxonomy): domain Bacteria; kingdom Pseudomonadati; phylum Pseudomonadota; class Alphaproteobacteria; order Hyphomicrobiales; family Phyllobacteriaceae; genus Mesorhizobium; species Mesorhizobium sp. L2C066B000. The sequence goes on along the minus strand of NZ_AYWZ01000008.1, from coordinate 79,141 downwards.
CGATGACGCCGAGTTCGCCGGCCAGGAAGGCGCGGTTGTTATTGACGTCGAGCCAGCTTTCGGTCCCGGGAATGAAGGTCTTGTAGAGTTCCTGCGCGTATCCGATCGCCTTTAGCGTCTCGGGGCTGTTGATCGCCACCTTGCCGCTCTCGTCGACCATCTGGCCGCCATGGCTCCACAGCAGCCAGTGCGCGTAATTGTTGCCGTCGCCGACGCCGTGGCCGTGCGTGAAGCCGGCCGGATGTCCCTTCGCCTGCAACGCCTTGCAAAGCTCGAGGAAGCCTGCCGTGTCCTTCGGAAATTCGGAGAAGCCGGCCTCCTTCACCCAGCTTTCGCGATAGACGATGGCATTGCCGATCGTGGCCAGCGGCAGGCCGACGAACTTGCCGTCCCGCGTCGCATATTGCTTTGGTCCGTCGTGCCAGCCGCCATATTTCGAGCCCAGATACTCGCCGAGCTCGGTCACGTCGTGCAGCTTGTCGGGATATTGATGCGGGTCGTCGAACCAGACGAACATGAGGTCCGGGCCGGAACCGACATTGGCGGCGACCGCTGCCTTGGGGCGAATGTCCTCCCAGCTTTCCTTGTCGACACGAACCTCGACACCTGTCGCCTCGGTGAAGCGCTTGGTGTTGGCCAGCCATTGATCCTCATCGCCCTTGACGAAGGGCGACCAGCGCAGCAGCCGCAGCTTTGCGCCTTCCTCGGGCTTGTATTTCAAGCCCTCCTGGGCAAAAGCCGGCGAGCCGACGAACCGGCTTCCCAGAGCTCCCGCCGCGGCACCTGCGGTCGTGCGGATTACATCGCGTCTCGTGAATTTCATGGTCGTCTCCTCCGGTTTATCTTCCTTGCTATGCGGTCCTTACCATCCGTTACGCGTTTCAAATCGTGTTCCGGTCTTGCCGTCAAAGAGATGAATCAGGCCAGGCGCGGCAGAGAGCCGTATGGATTCGCCCGGTGTTAAGGCATGGCGTTCGCGGAAATTGGCGACGATCTCGTCGCCGCCGGCGGTGCGGCCGATGATCTGCACTTCCGACCCGGTCGGCTCGACCACCGCGACGGTGACTGGAATGCCTTGGTCTGACGATAGCCGCAAATGCTCGGGCCGTATTCCCAGCACCACCGGATGACCGTTGCCAACGGCCGGCGCGCCGGCCAGCGGCACGGAAATTCCCCCGGCGCCGCGAAAGGACGGAGACCCGTCGGTGACGATCTCGCCCTTGATCAGGTTCATGGCGGGCGAGCCGATGAAACTGGCGACGAAGAGATTGTTTGGCCTGTCGTAGAGCTCCAGCGGCGGTCCGATCTGTTCGACGATGCCGTCATGCATGACCACGATCTTGTCGGCCATGGTCATGGCCTCGATCTGGTCGTGGGTGACATAGACTGTGGTCGTCTTGAGCCGCTGGTGCAGTTCCTTGATCTCGGCGCGCATCTGCACCCTGAGCTTGGCGTCGAGATTGGAGAGCGGTTCGTCGAACAGGAAAACCTGTGGATCGCGCACGATCGCCCGGCCCATGGCGACGCGCTGGCGCTGGCCGCCGGAAAGCTGGCGCGGATATCGCGTCAGCAATGGCACCAGCCCGAGGATTTCGGCGGCGCGCTGAATGCTGGTAGCGCAATCGGCCTTCGAAACACCTTTGAGCATGAGCGAGAACGCCATGTTCTCGGCGACCGTCATGTGCGGGTAGAGCGCGTAGTTCTGGAACACCATGGCAACGTCGCGCTCTTTCGGCGCAACGTTGTTGACGACCCGATCCCCGATGGCGATCTCGCCCCGAGAAATCTTTTCCAGGCCGGCGATCATCCTGAGAAGGGTCGATTTTCCGCAACCCGACGGGCCGACCAGCGTGACGAATTCGCCGTCATCGATATCCACACTGACGCCATGCAGGACCTCGACGGTCCCGAACGATTTGTAAACGTCGCCGATCGCGACAGACGCCATCGATCTCCTCCCGAATGCTTCTTGCGACGCCCCGAAGGAAACCGCTCCTCTCCCGCCTCGCGACCGTCTCCCATTCCCCCAACAGGTCGCGCGACAATCAGACGGTAGCGCTACCAAGCCTGCCTGTAAAGCGGCCATGCGGCCGGTACTCTTGTCGTTCGGAACACTCGGCGCTATGACCGGCACACCGGCAAACTACCTCCCATTCACAAAAGCCAGCACCAGCTTCTGCAGGTTTCCGCCGGGGCCGAATTCGACTCGGTCGAAGTCGCGGCTCGCCTGCCGCTGTGCCAGCGAGATCTGGGCGAGTTGCCTCGTCAGCTCGGTTCTGATCTTGCTGCAGCCGGGGTCATCAGTAACGGTCAGGCCGACGCTCACCGCCTCGATCTTGCGCACCATCTCGGCGATGGCTGCGCCATGCACTCTCTCGTGGGCGGCGAGCCCGGCAATGAACACCGTCCAGTTCTTCTGGACGGAAGCCGGCAACGGTTCGGCCGGCTTCGGCAAGGTGTAGGTGATGATCAGTTTCGGGCGCGCCGATTTGAGCACGCAGGCGTCGCCTTTCGGCCTGTAGTCTCTGGTCCAGGTCAGCTTGAAATTGGTGTGCGCAATGACCCGACCCTTGCCGAGCAAGGGGCCGGCTTCGCCGATCGCGGCATAGAGTTCCGGGGCGGTCTTCCCTGCGATGGCGTAGGTCTCGACCTTTTCGACCGGCTTCCAGTCGGCACGTGCCGGCGACGCCAGCAGGGAGGCCGCGAACAGGAGAAAGAACATGGCTGGTTTCATGGAAACGTCAGAGACACTGGGCTGAGGCAAAGATCAACCCGGCGCAATGCACTCAGGTCCCACGGCAGGCCGCGTCATAGTCGGCCAGCACCTGATCGACAGCTTCGAGAAGGATAGCCTCGGGATTGCCCGCCGGCCCGAGTTCGGCCGGCAGCGCCGGCAGGAATTGCCGCATCAGCGTTTCGGGAATGGCAACGTCGTCCAGCGCCTTGCGCAGGCGCTCGACGGCCGCGACAGCGGTGGGGTTGCTCCAATAATAGCGGATGCGGTCGCTGTAGCTGTAATGCCGCTGCACATAGAGCTCTGCTTCATTGCCATGATAGTGGCTGTGCCAATGGCCGGGGGCTGCCAGCATCGCGCTTTCCATGGTCCGGGCGAGCGACCGGTCGCCATAGTCCCTGGCCATTTCGGAGGCGATCAGGTCGAGCCCGTAAAGCGCCTCGCGCAAGACGAAGGTCAGGCCGGGGCCGACCTTGAGGATAGGAAAGCCGTTTGCGACCAGCGCGGTCAAAGCCGCACGGGTCTGGTAGTCGGTCGAATGCGCCTCGTAGACGAGCGACGGCTGCTCATCGAGCAAGCCGGTCAGGCCCTTGGATTTTTCGGGCGCGTAGGCGACGACATTTTGGCTGCCGAATTCCATGCCCGGCTGCACCACCACGGCCATGACGCGGCCGAACGCCTCGGTCAGGCCTTCGCGGGCAAAGATCTCCCGGTGAACCTCGATCGTGCGCCGCGCCGCCGCCGCCTCGGTCGGCTTCAACTCGCTGATCGCATGGTCGACGCCGCCGGGGGCGGGAACTTCGGTGCCGATGATGTAGACCGGCAAGGTGCTGCCTGCGGCGTGCGCGCCCGTTTCGGCCGCCTTTGCCAGCCGCGCCGCCCGGGTGGCGATGGTCTCGTCGTCAAGCGCCGCCGGCTCGCCGGCGCAGCCCATCGATGCGTCGAGATGGATCTTGGTGAAGCCGGCCGCGATATAGGCGCCGACCATGGCCTCGGCCTTGTCCATCGCCTGCGCCGCCGGCTCTGCGCGCCACGGGTTCGGTCCCAGATGGTCGCCGCCGAAGATGATACGCGAGGCTTCCAGCCCCTCGCGGCAGGCGATCTCCAGCACGAAGGCGACGAACAGCGCCGGGGTCATTCCGGTATAGCCGCCGAACTGGTTGACCTGATTGCAGGTTGCCTCAATCAGCAGGTTTTTCTCCCTGTCGGCAACGGCGCGCCTGATCGCCGTCTGGATCACCAGCGGATGCGCGGAGCAGATCGAGGTGATGCCGTAGGGCGAGCCGTTTTTGCGCGCGCTGGCGAGGCCTGCAAGCGGGTTGGCGCTCATGTCCGTCTCGCTGTTCCCTTGATGAATTGATCGAGTCCGTCGAAGCTGGTGACGCCCTCCATCGGGCCGCGCCGGGTGACGTTGCGGGCGCCGGCCGCATTGGCATAAAGCAGCGCCTTGCCGGGCTCCATCCCCTGGCGGCGGCAGGTCAGGTAGGTGGCGCCGAAACAATCGCCGGCGCCCGTGGGGTCGACTTCCTCGACCTGAAAACCGGCGCAGTCGATCCTGGCGCCGTCGGCGCCGAACCAGGAAGAGCCGTCAGCACCGCGCTTCAGCACGATCTCGCCGACGCCCCTGGCAAACAGCGCCGCCACCGCCCGGTGCTCGTCATCGACGCCCGCCGTAGCGAGCAATTCGTCGCCGGACGGCAGCAGCAGGTCGGCATCGTCGATGAGTGCGGAAAACAGTGCGCCGTCGGAGCCGTCGATCAGCTCCTTGCGCACATTCGGGTCGAATGAGGTCGAGCCGCCGCGGGCACGAACCGCCTGCACTGCGTAGCTGACGATCTCCTTCAGCCCTGCCACCGACAGCGTCGATCCCATGATATGCAGATGGCCGGCCCTGTCCGCCAGCAGGCGCGCAGCAGTGGTCAGGTGTATCTGCCCGGCGGCGGATTCGGCGATGTTGTAGACGAAGTCCCTGATACCATCGGGCCGGTAGCGCACGAAGGCGCATCCCGTCGGGAAGCGGTCGCTGATATCGACGGCTGAGACGTCGACGCCGTCGCGCTCCAGCCTGTCCAGGTTGAGCGTGCCGAAATCGTCGCGGCCGACGCAGCCGATAATGCCGGCGCCGCCTCCCAGCCGGGCGACCTGATCGATGAAGATCGCCGGCGCACCGCTGGGGAATGGCCCGACAAGCGATTGCGGCTCGAGGAAGCCGAAACCCCGTTCCGTCGCCATGATCTCGACCAGGATTTCGCCGGCGACAATCGTTGGCCCCACGGCCTCGGCGGCGATCTCGCTTCGGCGCGAAAGGCTCATGCTTGCGATTCCTCTCACACGCAAACTGATTGCTTGCCCGCGCAGTTATCCGACGCAAGTGTTTATCGGGTAAATCGCACATACAGCGAAGTCAATAAAACTCTACATGCGTATAGTTTATCTGTTTCCGCGCGTACACATTGCAGGATTCGGGTGGCTGGTATCGTGGCACCGTGCAAATCAGGCGTCGACCGCAGCGAAAGGACAGCCATGCTCACGCTTCATGATTATTTGCCGTCGCAAAACGGTTGGAAGGCGAGGGTCGTGCTCGGCCTGCTCAACATTCCCTATGAAAGCCGCCTGGTGTCGATTTTCGAGGGCGAGAGCCACACCGACGCCTTCCTGAAGCTCAACCCGGCCGGCGCCGTTCCTGTGCTCGAACTCGAGGATGGCCGTGCTATCGCCGAATCGAATGCGATCCTCATTTATCTCGCCGAAGGCACGCCCTTGCTGCCGGCGGATCGCTATGTCAGCGCGAAAGTTATGCAATGGCTGTTCTTCGAACAGTACCATGTCGAGCCGGTCATCGGCTCCCTGCGCTTCTGGACGCTGGCCGGAAGGCTGGAGCGCAACCAGGCGACGCTTCCGGCCAAGCGCGAAGCCGGCGCCCGCACGCTGGCAGCGCTGGAGCGCAGCCTGAACGACACGCCGTTCCTTGTCGGCGACATGCTCACCATCGCCGACATTGCTGTCTATGCCTACGGCCACCGTGCCGAAGATTGCGGCTTTGCGCTGGCGGCTTATCCGGCGGTTCGTGCCTGGACGGGCCGGGTACGCGACGCCATCGGTCCCGGCTATCCCGTGCATCTCTACAGCATCGATCGGCATTCGGCTGCTTGAAGGCAAAAGGCGCGTTCACCTTGCTTAGTCGAAAAGAAGACCCAGATTCTGCTTTGTCGGCGGCTTTCGCTCGCAATCCGTTGACTGGATGGCCGGATCCCGGCGTCAACTCGACGACCTGCCGGCACTTAGCATGGAGGTGACCATGACACGCGACGACATCATTTCGGTGTTGGGGCCGGTAGACGAGGCGGTCATAGCCGACATCGCGCTGACCGGCGCCACCCTTCAAGAACTGCGCGAGGCGTTCGCCTGGCTCGGTGCCGACGAGGCGCTGGTCAACGAGGGCCGCCCCTTGCCGGGAACGAAGGTGGCGCGGCTGATCGAAATTCTCGATATGCCGGACGACGAGGACGGCCGGCAAGCGGCGGCGCAGTAGGCTGTAGGCGTAGGGTATCGGTCTGCGCCACCTTATTCCCTATTCCCTACGGCCTATTCCCTCCCCTTACGCCCTCGACAGCAGCCGGCGCATGATCAGCGAGGCGTGGCCGCCAACGCCGTGCGCGGCCGTGCGGCGCTCGACCACTTCGAAACCGTGCTTGCGATAGAAGGCGATCGCCCGGTCGTTGCCCTCGATCACTTCCAGCGCAATGCTGGGGATGCCGGCATGCGCGACAAGCACCGCGTGCAGCAGGTCGGTGGCGAGCCCGCTGCCGAACTCTGTCTTGTCGATGTGCAGCCGGTCGAGCAGGACATCGCCACGATCGTCCATCGCCGCCATCGCGTAGCCGGCGATCGAACCGTCCGGCCGTTCGGCCACGAACGACATCTTGTTGTCGTCCGCAAGTTCCTCGGCCAGCCGCTCGGGCGCATGCTTGTCGTCCGAGAGCCGCGCAGTGGTCTCTGGCCCCATAATCGCCGAATAGGTGCGCCGCCAGGATTCCCCCAACAGCCGCGACACCGCCGCTATATCTTTCTCGGTCATCGCCCTGATCTGAACCATGGCCTAAATCCTCACCGCCTCACCCGCGACTTCAGCCAACGATCGAAGGCCACGGCGAGGATCAGGATCAGGCCGATGACGATGCTTTGTGTGTAGGACGAGACATTGTTGAACTGCAGCCCGTTCTGCAGCACGCCGATCAGTGCTGCGCCCACCACCGTGCCGCCGACTGAGCCGATGCCGCCGAATAGCGAGGTGCCGCCGATGACCACGGCCGAAATCACCGTAAGCTCGTAGCCGATGCCGGCCACGGCTTCGGAGGAGTTGAGCCGTGCTGACAAAACGAAGGCGGCCAGCCCGGCGAAGATGCCGACGATGACATAGACCGAGATCAGAATGCGGTCGACGCGCAGGCCCGACAGGCGTGCGGCCTCGGCATTGCCGCCGACGGCATAGACGGCGCGGCCATAGCGCGTATAGCGCAGCACGATGTGGCACAGGATGGCGGCCGCCGCGAAGATGATCGCCGGCACCGGCACCGGTCCGATGAGCCCGGTGCCGAACCAGCGCATCGAGGCGTCGAAACCGGAGATCGGTCCGCCATTGGAGATGGTCAGCGTCAGGCCGCGAAACACGGTGAGCCCACCCAGCGTGACGACGAAGGGCGGTACTTTCAGCCGGGTGATGGCAAAGCCCTGGACGCCGCCGGCCAGCGCCCCGACGATGACGGCGGCAAGCAAGGCGGCGAACCAGCCATAGCCTTGCGTGCCCGTGGTCGACAGCGACAGCGTGTTGGCGGTGCCGCCCTTGGCCACCACCGCGGCCACCATGCCGCAGAAGGCGAGCAGTGAGCCGACCGACAGGTCGATGCCGGCAGTGAGGATGACGAAAGTCATGCCAAGCGCGATCAGCCCGGTGATCGAGATCTGCCTCAAAATGTTGAACAGGTTGATTGGATCGATGAAGCTCGGCTTCAGCACGGTGAAGATGACGATCAACACCGCCAGGAACATCAGCGGCCCAAAACTCATCAGAAGCCGCGCGATGTTGATGCCGCTGCGCCGGGTCTGTTCGGTGGTGCTGGTCATTGCGTTGCGTCCTGCTTGCGGTCGAGCGCCATCAGTTCCATCAGTTTTTCCTCGGTCGCTTCGATGCCCGGCATTTCGCCAGTGATACGGCCGCGCCGCATCGTAACGATGCGATCCGACACTGCCAGCACCTCCGGCAGCTCCGACGAGATCATCATGATGGCGATGCCGCGTGCGGCAAGCTGCACCAGGATCTGGTGCACTTCGGCCTTGGCGCCGACATCGACGCCGCGCGTCGGCTCGTCGACGATAAGTACTTTCGGGTCGCGCGCCAGCCAGCGGGCCAGGATCACCTTTTGCTGATTGCCGCCGGACAGGCCCTCGATCGCCTGCTCGGGCGAGGCCATGCGGATCGACAGTGCCTTGCGATAGCCGGCCAGCGCCTCGCGCTCGCGCCGTTCGGCCATGAAGCCGGCCCCATTGCTGTAGCGGCCGAGCGAGGCGATGGAGAAATTGTTGAGAATGCCAAGTGCTGCAAAAATCGCCTGGTGCTTGCGGTCTTCCGGCACCAACCCGATGCCGAGTTTGATGGCGTCGGCGGGGGAGGCCGGGGCGATCGGCTTGCCGTCGAGCGCAATCGTGCCGGCCGCGATGCGGTCGGCGCCGAAAATGGCGCGGGCAAGCTCGGTGCGGCCGGAACCGACGAGACCGGCAACGCCGAGGATTTCGCCGGCCTTCAGATCGAGGTTGACACCTTCGAGTACGATGGCATGCGGCGCCAACGGGTCGCGTACGGTCCGCAGCCCGCGCACCGAGAGCCTGACCTCGCCGGCGACATCGCGCTGCGTCGGCCGCGCGTAGAGCTCGGAGGCGGCGCGGCCGACCATCTTCTCGATGATCTTCGGGACCTGGATCGGCTGGCCGTCACGGTCGAGATGACCGGCCAGCCTGCCATCCCGCAGCACGGTCATGCGGTCGCAAATGGCGGACGCTTCCTCCAGCCGGTGGGTGACGAACATGATGGCGACACCGTCCTTGCGCAGCCTGTCCATGATCGACATCAGTTTCTGCACCTCGGTCTCGGTCAGCGCCGAGGTCGGCTCGTCCATGATGATCAGGCGGCTTTCCAGCGACAGAGCGCGGGCGATTTCGACCAGCTGCTGTTCGGCTACCGACAGCGAGGACACCGGCGTCGCCGGATCGATGTCGAGACCGACGCGGGCGATGATCGCGCGCGAGGCGTCCTCCATCCTGCGCCAGCTGACCAGCCCGAGCGGCCCGAGCGGCGCGCGGCCGATGAAAATGTTTTCCGCAACCGTCAGCGTCGGGATCAGGCTCAGTTCCTGATAGATGGTGACGATGCCATGCCGCTTCGCATCCTGCGGACTGGACGGCGCGTAGTCGGCGCCGTCGAAGACGATGCGGCCGCTTGACGGCGGCATCACGCCGGACAGGATTTTCAACAGCGTCGACTTGCCGGCGCCGTTCTCGCCGAGCAGGCCAAGGATCTCACTGGGCCGCACCTCGAGCGAAACGTCGATGAGCGCGGTGACGCCGGAAAAATGCTTGGTCACGCCTTCGACGGAAAGGAGCGGGGGCGATGATGCGGTGGGTTCAACGGCGGACAAGCATTGCTCCCGGATTGCGATAGGCAGCGGGACAGCGCCCCCCTCTGTCCTGCCGGACATCTCCCCCACACGGGGGGAGATCAGCAGTTTTGCCGGCAGCACTATTTCTATAACGTTGGCGATTGGCGAAAGCAGACGTGACGGCCAATCTCCCCCCAAGTGAGGGCGATGTCCGGCAGGACAGAGGGGGGCGCGACAGAGCGCGACCTCCACCCGTCATGGGCCCTACTTTCACTTCGTCTCGTTCAACCTCTCCGCCTTGTCGAGATTGTCCTTGCCGATGACGATCGGCGTCAACAGCACCAGCTTCTCCTTCGGCTCGGTCTTGTCCCTGGCGAAGGCGACCGCGATCTGCACCGCCTTGCGCGACTGTTCGCCGGGGAACTGCTCGACCGTGCCGGCGAGCTTGCCGTCGCGCACGGCGACCAGCGCTTCCGGCAGCGCGTCGAAGCCGTAGATCTTGACGTCGGTGAAGTTGCGCGCGGCACAGGCTTCGAGCGCGCCGAGCGCCATGTCGTCATTGGCGCAGATGATGGCGTCCGGCTTGCCGTTGGCGGCAAGCCCGGCCTCGGTCACCGACAACGCTTCGGCGCGGGCGAAATTAGCGGTCTGCTCGAAGATGATCTGGTACTTGTCCTTGAGCGGATCGAGCACATTGTGGACGCCTTTGTTGCGGTCGATCGCGGGCCCGGCACCCGGCTGGCCCTGCAAATGGAACAGCTTGGCGCCGTTCGGGAACGCCGCCACCATGGCCTGCGCCTCGGCTTCGCCACCCTTGACGTTGTCGGCGCCGACATGGGCGAGAATGCCCTCGACGCCGTCGACGCGGCGGTCGATCGTCACCACCGGAACGCCGGCCTTGACCGCTTCCTCGATCGCCGGCGCCAGCGCGTTGACGTCAAGCGGCGAAATCACGATGGCGTTGACCTTCTGCACAAGTGCGGCCTCGATGTCGGCGGTCTGCTTCGGCGCCGAGTTCTGGCCGTCGCTCTCGGTCAGATTGACGCCTTGCGCCTGCGCCTCCGCCTTGATCTCGTTCAGCATGTGCACAAAGAACGGAAAGCCGAGATTGGGCACCGAGCCCAATATGGTCAATTTGTCGGCGGCAAAGGCCATGGGCGCGGCCAGCGCCATGGCACCGGTCGCCACGGTCGACAACAGGAATTCGCGTCTGTTCATCAGATATCCTCCACATGAACGCAGGAGCCCGAAACCGGGAGCGGCTCGGGACGGTCCTTGCGTCAATTCAAAAATGGAGTGTCCTGTGAACGCCCCGAGGGGACGCGAGGCGCTCCAGCCGGTCCGCCGCAACGTTCTCCTCCGCACGGCGCCGACCCGAGGATGCTAGCCAAGGAAAATCGATTACGCAAGGTGAGGCGAGGGGCTGAAACTGCTAATCTCCCCCCTTGTGGGGGAGATGTCCGGCAGGACAGAGGGGGGCGCTGTCCCGCNCGCCCCCCTCTGTCCTGCCGGACATCTCCCCCACGAGGGGGGAGATTGGCAGCTTAGACGCCTCTACCTGTCGATGGTCGTCATCACCCGCTCATTGTAGCGCGGCCCTGAGACCTTGCCCGGCGCGAGTGCCGCGTCGAGCGCAGCCATCTCGGCGGCTTCGAGCGTGATCGCTGCGGTAGCGACATTTTCCTCCAGATACTTGCGCCGCTTTGTCCCCGGGATCGGCACGATGTCAATGCCGAAACCGTCGCCCTTGCCGAGCACCCAGGCCAGCGCGATCTGTGCGGGCTTTGCCCCTTTGGCCGCGGCCACCTCCTGCACCGCAGCCGCAGCCGCGACATTAGCGTCGTAGTTGGCGCCCTGGTAGCGGGGGTCGCCGCGGCGGAAATCGCCTTCCGGATAATCCTCGGCGCGCTTGACGTCGCCGGCGAGGAAACCGCGGCCGAGCGGCGCGAACGGCACCAGGCCGATGCCGAGCTTTTTGAGCAGCGGGATGATCTCCGGCTCCAGATTGCGCTCCCAAAGCGAATACTCGCTCTGCAGCGCCGAGACAGGGTGCACGGCATGCGCACGGCCGATATTCGCCGCGCCCGCTTCCGACAGGCCGAAGAAGCGCACCTTGCCATCGGCAACCAGCCGGCCGACCGTGCCGGCGACGTCTTCCATCGGCACCGCCGGATCGACGCGATGCTGGTAGTAAAGGTCGATATGGTCGGTGCCGAGCCGCTTCAGCGAGCCCTCCAGCGCCTCGCGGATATGGTCGGGCCGGCTGTCACGCTCCGTGCCGACCTGTCTGCCGTTTTCGATGCGGAAGCCGAATTTGGTGGCAAGGGTCACCTCATCGCGCCGGCCCTTCAGCGCCCGCCCGAGCAGTTCTTCATTGGCATAGGCGCCGTAGACTTCCGCCGTGTCGAGGAAGGTACAGCCGAGTTCGATGGCTCGGTGCAGGGTGGCGATCGATTCCGCCTCGTCGGCAGGGCCGTAGGACTGGCTCATGCCCATGCAGCCGAGGCCGATCACCGAGACCTGCAGCCCCTGGCTGCCGAGTTTGCGGGTGCTGAGGGTCATTGCCGTTCTCCTTGGGGCTGAGGAAAACTATAGCGGCCGCTCCTCCAGTTTCCATAGCTGTTCGGCGGAAGAACAGCGCTTCCCTTGACAAAACCCAGCCGCAAGCGCCTTTGCCGGCGGCCATTGGGGGCCATGGGATACCAATGAAGAAGATCTACGAGAAGCCGACGCTGAACCGGCGTCAGCAGCTCTCGCGTCACCGCGCTCATAATTCCTTCGGACCACTAACCGAATATTGTCGTCGCCATTGCAAAGTCCGCTGCCGAGGCGCAGCGGTTTTTTGCTGCCGTCGGATCGTAGCGCTGCCAGAAGCAGGCGGTCAAAATTGACAGAGCGGCCGATCTCCAGCATCCTTATGCCGCCGCCATGTCTTGCGGTCTTGTGTATGAGTGAGCCATGGCCAGTTCCGTCACCAGCCAGAATTCCAAGCGCGCCGCGGTGCGCAAGGCGCTCGACCGCCACAAGGTCTACGTCACCGCGCAAAGCTTTTCCGGCGGCGTCTACTCGGCCCGCGTGCTGGTCGACGGCGAGGCCTACTGGGTCGACGAGTTCCGGCTGAGCCAGCTCCAGCAAGGGCTGTCCCCGGCCGAGCTAGACCTGACGCCCGCCTCAGACGATTGAGCGTGATCTCCACATTCTTCGCACCGCGCTGGGAAATTTGAAATGTTGGCGGGACAGCACTGTGCAGGAACGCGGCGCCGGAAAGGTTCGTCCGCCGCCGCCGCTCCCGCCTGACCCATGCCAACCCCGCCAACACTCAAGGCCTATCGCGCCAAGCGCGAATTTACGAAGACGCCGGAACCGGCGGGCGGGCTCATTTCAGGCGACGGCAACCGCTTCGTCGTCCACAAGCATCACGCCACCGCCGACCATTACGATTTGCGCCTGCAGGTCGGCGGCGTGCTGAAAAGCTGGGCGGTGCCGCGCGGGCCCTCGCTCAACCCGGCCGACAAGCGGCTCGCAGTTGAGACCGAGGACCATCCGCTCGAATATATCGACTTCGAGGGCGTCATTCCTGAAGGCGAATATGGCGGCGGGCCGATGATCGTTTGGGACACCGGCACGTGGGCGCCGATGGACGATGTCGACAAGAGCCTGCGCACCGGCGCCTTCAAGTTCCGGCTGGCCGGCGACAAGTTGAATGGCGGCTGGATGCTGACCCGTCTGAAGCCCAAGCCCGGCGAAGACAGCGAGAAGAAAAACTGGCTGCTGTTCAAGGAGCGCGATCTCGCCGCCGATACCGGCCTCGACATCCTGGAAGCGCGGCCGGAAAGCGTGAAGTCCGGCAAGCGCATCGAGGAGCTGGTGGCGCCGCCGAAAAAGCCGGCCCGCCTGCCCCCCAAACCCGGCGCGCTGAAACCCGGTGCGTTGCCCGGTGCGGTCAGGGGCGATCCGCCGTCGCGCATCGAGCCGCAGCTCGCCACGCAGGTGCCGAAGCCACCGGGTGGGCCAGTGGAAGACACAGGTGAACTCTGGTTGCACGAAATAAAATTCGACGGCTATCGTACCATGGCGCATGTCGGAGATGGCGAGGTCAGGTTGATCACCCGCGGCGGCATCGACTGGACGAAGCGTTACGGCGACCTGCCGCAAGCCTTTTCCCGGCTACCGCTCAGCCAGGCGATCATCGACGGCGAGATCATGGTGCTGGACGAGAAGGGCATCTCGCGTTTCGCGCTGCTGCAGGATGCGCTGTCGGCGGGTGCGGGCAGCAAGCTCCATTTCTATGCCTTCGACCTGCTGCATCTCGACGGCTGGGACCTCCGCAAGGCGCCGCTCGCAAAGCGCAAGGCCCTGCTCGCCGAACTGCTAGCCGGACAGGGCGCCAACTCCGCCATCCAGCTGAGCGACCATGTCGAAGGCGACGGACAGGGGCTGTACGATCAGGCCTCGATCCTTGGGCTGGAAGGCGTCGTCTCCAAGCGCGCCAACGCCATGTACCAGAGCGGCCGCACGAAGAGCTGGACCAAGGTCAAGGCGCTGGAGACCGGCGATTTCATCATCGCCGGCTACACCGTTTCCGACGCGGCCGAAGGACTGGCGGCACTCGGCATGGCTGAATTCGCGGATGGCGAACTGCACTATCGCGGCAAGGTTGGCACCGGCTTCGATGCCGCTACGGCGGGCGACTTGCTGGCCCGGCTGCAGCCGCTGCGCGACGGCGCGACAGCACCCGAGGGTGTGCCGCGCGAGATCATGCGCGAGATGAAATGGGTGCGGCCGATGCTGTCGGCCCGCATCCACTACGCCAACCGAACGGCGGACAATTCGCTGCGCCACGGTGTGTTTCGGGGCTTGCGCGATGTCGGCCTGTCGACGCCGGTGTCGCCGAAGCGCAAGCGGCTGATCGCCGAAGCTGATCTCGCAACCATCTGGGTGACCAATCCGGAGCGGCGGCTGTTCGGCAAGACCGGGCCGACCAAACTCGACATCGCCGTCTATTACGCGCTGGTCGGCGATTTCATGCTGCCGCACATTATGGGCCGCCCGGTGTCGCTGGTGCGCTGCCCGACGGGCCTGCCGAAGGACTGTTTCTTCCAGCGCCACGCCTTCACCGGCATGCCGCCGTCGGTGGTCACTTTTGACGCCACCAACTCCGAAGGTGAAACCAAATCCTATCTGTCGGTCGAGGGAGCAAAAGGCTATCTGGCGCTGGCGCAGTTCGGCGTCGTCGAGTTCCACACCTGGGGCACGCATCGCTTGAGCCTCGACAAGCCCGACCAGATCGTTTTCGATCTCGATCCGGGTGAGGGCATCGCCTGGCGCGAGGTGGTCGAGGCCGCCGTCCACATCAAGGGCGAATTGGAACGGCTCGGCCTGGTGCCGTTCGCCAAGACATCCGGCGGCAGCGGCATCCACATAACCGTGCCGGTGACGCAAAAGCAGAACTGGAAGAAGCTGCACCAGGCGACCAGCGCCATCTCCACGCACCTAGCGGCCACCGCGCCCGACACTTTCACCACCACAATGGGCAAGGAAAACCGCAAGCGCCGCATCTTCATCGACTATCACCGCAACGCGCGCGGCCACACCTCCGCGGCGCCTTATTCGCTGCGCGCCCGCACCAACCTGCCGGCGTCGACGCCGGTGAGTTGGGCAGACCTTGAGACGATCGATGCGCCGCAGGATCTGAACTATTCGTCCTTGCCGGGGCTGTTGGCGACGTCGGGCGATCCGTGGGCGGACATGGAGGATTTCGCAAGAGATTTGCCGTTGTTTTCGGGGAAGTAGATCGGGAGGTGTTGGCGATCCGGCACACCCCCCCTCTGTCCTGCCGGACATCTCCCCCGCAAGGGGGGAGATCGGATGTCGCCTCTGCTTTCGCCAATCGCAAACCTTGCAAGAGGAGCGATAAGGTTGAAGCTGCCAATCTCCCCACTTGCGGGGGAGATGTCCGGCAGGACAGAGGGGGGTGCTGTCCCTCCGGCATGACTTACTTCCCCAAGTCCATCGACCATGCGGACAATTTGAATTATCCTCCGTCGGTGCCCTCCAGCTCACCTGGAAGGTTTCGTCAGGAATTTGCCGGTATGTTTGGGGCCGGTGTAGGATTTCCGCAGCACCATTCGTCCTTTGGACGAAGCGCTGCAGTAAGCATGATCCCGAAACGTGGGAACCGGTTTTCGGTTAAGATCATGCTCAGTCTGAAATGTCAGTGCGTGGCCGCGTAGGAGAGTATCATGGCGCCCAGGGCAAGTTGGAAAGGTTACCTCAAGCTCAGCCTCGTCAGCTGTCCGGTCCGGCTCTATCCGGCAACGACGACCAGCGAGCGCATATCGTTCAACCAATTGCACAAGAAGACCCACAACCGCATCAACATGAAGCCGGTCGACCCTGAACTCGGCCTCGTCGAGCGCGCGGACTTGGTCAAGGGTTACGAATACGAGGACAAGCAGTACATCATCATCGATGAGGCCGACCTCGAAGCAGTGCGCATCGAATCCAATCACACGATGAACATCGAGGCCTTCGTCGACGAAGACGAGGTCGACGTCATTTATCAGGATGCGCCGTACTACATGGCGCCGGATGGCGCCATGGCGGAAGAAACCTTCGCCGTGCTGC
Source organism: Mesorhizobium sp. L2C066B000 (assembly GCF_000502335.1). Taxonomy (NCBI): domain Bacteria; kingdom Pseudomonadati; phylum Pseudomonadota; class Alphaproteobacteria; order Hyphomicrobiales; family Phyllobacteriaceae; genus Mesorhizobium; species Mesorhizobium sp. L2C066B000. Next base: position 63,127 of record NZ_AYWZ01000008.1, on the reverse strand, counting down.
GCGAGGCCATGCGCAAATCCGGCAAGCTGGCCATTGCCCGCCTTGTCCTGTCCAGCCGCGAGCGCGTGGTGACGATCGGCGCGCGCGAGAACGGCATGTTCGTGTGTACGTTGAGGAACCCGAACGAAGTGCGCGGCACGGCTGAATATTTCGGCAACATCCCGGCTGGCAAGCCGGATCCCGAAATGCTGCAATTGGCCGAAGCGCTGATCAAGCAGAAGGAAACCACCTTCGATCCGAAGAATTATGAGGACCGCTACGAGATCGCGCTGATGACGATGATCCGCGAGAAACTGAAGGGCCATAAGCCGATCATTGCGGCGGCGCCCGAGCGTGGCAATGTCATCAACCTCATGGACGCGTTGAAGGCGAGCCTGTCGCAATCAGCCAAGCCGCCGGCCAAGTCGAAGAGCAAGGCCAACGACGCTGAAAAACCTGCCGCCAAGGGTAAGGCGGGTGCGGCCAAGGAAAACCCGTTGAAGGCCAATCTGCTCAAGGCCGTCGGCAAGAGCAAGGGGTGACGGCGCCGACCGGTATAATCCCGGGCGCCGTCTTCGGCGCCATCGGCGCGCTGGCGGCATTTCCGCTGCGGCTCGCGGCCCGTGAGGTGGAGCGTCAGCACGGCCAGTTGCGGCGCGGCGTCACCAGGCGCACCAGCCATGTTGTGTTCGGCCGAACGCTGATCGCCAAGGCCGGCACGGCGAAGGGCGGCGATGCCGAGATTGAACGCCGTGTTGCCGCCGAGCGTGCCGCCGGCCGAACGCTCCTTAGCGAAAATGGCTTCCTGCGCCTGCTTGGTCTGATGAAGGCGCCGGAGGCGTCTTCGCTGTCCAGGCAGTCTCTCGTCGACCAGTCCAGACTGTCCGGTGCCGACCTCGACCTGCTCAGCCTGTTTGACGCCTTCGAGCACGATTGTGAACCCTACTCGTTCCGCGATCTGATCCTTGCCCGCAAATATGCCGGGCTGGTCGCCGGCGGTGCATCCTGGGGCGCGATCGCGCGCTCCGTGCATCGCTCCGGTCCGGTCGCTTCGCTCACCGCCAAATCGCTCAATGTCGGCTCGCAGCATGGCCGGCCCGATGCGATCTATCTCGAAGGCGGCCAGAGCGAACTCGACGGCCAGCTGCTGTTCGATCTCGGCAGTGCAGCCGGCGACGATACGCTGGAAGATTTGTTCGCCGAGGCGGAAAGCGCGGAAGAGCAGGGCGATCACGAGCAGGCGGCGGCTCTTTACCAGCGCTGCCTTGCCATCGATCCGAGCGACGCCATCGCCGCCTTCAACCGCGCCAACTGCCTGCGCGGCGCCGGTCGCGTGGCCGACGCGGCGCATGACTATGCAAGAGCGATCAAGCTCGATCCGGCGTTCGTCGAGGCCTGGTTCAACCTCGCCGGGCTGATGAGCGACGAAGGCAAGATCGCCTCGGCGCGCCGGCATCTGGTCAAGGCCATCGCGCTCGACAAGAGCTACGCCGATCCGGTGTTCAACCTTGCCCGGCTGGAGTTCGACGCCGGCAATCTGACCGAAGCCCGCCGCCACTGGGTGCGCTATCTCGAACTTGATGCGGATAGCGAATGGGCGCGCACTGCGCAAAAGGGGATACAGTTCGTCGATCTGCAGCTGGCGCGGACGGCGGGGTGAGATGTTGGCGCGCGAGCACCCCCCTCTGGCCTGCCGGCCATCTCCCCCTCAAGGGGGGAGANGGACGGCGGGGTGAGATGTTGGCGCGCGAGCACCCCCCTCTGGCCTGCCGGCCATCTCCCCCTCAAGGGGGGAGATTGGGTGTCGCCATCGCTTTCGCCAATCACTATCGTCGCGAGGTCCCTGAGGCGCTGAAACTGCCAATCTCCCCCCTTGAGGGGGAGATGTCCGGCAGGACAGAGGGGGGAGCGAAGGAACTCGGCCTTTACCGGCAGCGCACCCCATGACCACCTTCCTCTTCGACGGCTTTGACACAGCCCCCCTCACCATCCTGCTGGCCCACGGCGCCGGCGCGTCGATGGATTCCCCCTCGATGACCGACACCGCCAAGGCGCTCGCCACAGCCGGCTTCCAGGTTGCGCGCTTCGAATTCCACTATATGGCGGCGCGACGCTATGGCCAGCGCAAGCCGCCGCCGCGCGCCGAGACGGTCAACCCGGAATACATAAAGGCCATCGCCGATCTGAGGGCGAGGGGCGTCACCGGGCCGCTCATCATCGGCGGCAAGTCGATGGGCGGGCGCGTCGCCTCGATGGTCGCCGACGAGATGTTCGCCAAGGGCGAGATTTCGGGCCTCATCTGCCTCGGCTATCCCTTTCATCCGCCGGCCAAGCCAGAGCAGCTCAGGACAAAACACCTCGCCGACCTCAAGACACCGACACTGATCTTCCAGGGCACGCGCGACGAATTCGGCACCAGGGAAGAGGTCGCGACCTACGGCCTTTCCGACGCCATCGAAGTGATCTGGCTGGAGGATGGTGACCACGACCTGAAGCCGCGCAAGAGCGTGTCGGGGTTTTCGACCGCCGATCATTTGAAGACGCTGGCCGGGACGGTGAAGGCGTGGACAGGGCGGATCGTTTCCTGATCGCCAAATGAAAATCGCCACCTTCAATATCAACAACGTCAACAGCCGGCTGCAAAACCTGCTGGCGTGGCTGGCGGCAGCCAAGCCCGATGTCGTCTGCCTGCAGGAGCTGAAGGCGCGCGACCTGCAGTTTCCGCGCACGGCACTGGCCGACGCCGGCTATGGCGCGGTGTGGAAGGGCGAGCCGACCTGGAACGGCGTAGCCATACTGGCGCGAGGAGCCGAGCCGGTGCTGACCCGTGACGAACTGCCCGGCGATACCGCCGACAAGCAGAGCCGCTACATCGAGGCGGCGGTGTCGGGCGTCGTCATCGCCTGTCTCTACGCGCCCAACGGTAACCCGCAGCCGGGGCCGAAATTCCAGTACAAGCTGGCCTGGCACGCGCGGCTGGAGGCGCATGCCGCAGAACTGTTCGACACCGGCCTGCCGGTGGCGCTGGTCGGCGACTACAACATCGTGCCCGAGCCGCGCGACATCTACGCCACCCGCTCCTATGACGACAACGCGCTGGTGCAGCCGGAAAGCCGGGCGTCGTTCCAGCGTCTGCTCGAGCAGGGCTGGACCGATGCGCTGCGCAAGAAGCATCCGAAGGAAACGCTCTACACATTCTGGGACTACCGCCGCAACCGCTGGCCGCGCGATGCCGGGCTGCGGCTCGACCACATCTTGCTGTCGAAGAAACTGGCGCGCCGCCTCACTGCTGCCGGCATCGACCGCGATGTCAGAGGTGAGGACGGCGCCAGCGACCACGCGCCGGTATGGGTCGAATTGAAGTGAATTTGGCTGCGTGATCGCGCCCACTTTCGTGGGCGCAGTTTTGCGCTATTTGTTTCGCTGCGGCGGCCGCATGATGAGCAAGGTGCGGCACCGGAGGGGAGTCCGATGGACAGGTTGGCCGAAAGGCTGTTTGCGCTTCCGCTGCTGGCGGCCGCTTTGGCTTGTCTGGTGCGGGCGTATCTGCTGCTCGGCGACAGAGATTTCAGCTGGAGCGGGATCGACCACATGCTGCACGGCCCAGCCACGCTGCGACCGGTGGTGTTCCTGACCGTCGGCGGGCTTTGCCTGCTTGGCGCCCTGTTGTTCTGGGCCGGACTGCTGCCGGGTCGGCGAAGCCAGCCTGCTGGAACGCCGCTTTTTGGCCGCGACGCCGAGATCGAATCTAAGGGTCGCCCGGGCTGGCGGCGCGCCTTCCTCATGTTGCCGGTGCTCGCCGTTCTGGCGCTGCTGGCCGACCACTTCCCTTGGGCGCGTGACGCCGGCCCGGGCGCTGAGGTCGTCGCCCCGAAGGAGCCCAAAGCCGAGCCGAAGGGCCAGGATATCGCCGGCGTCCCACCGGACTTGGCGACGCCGGCGGTTCCACCGAGTTCCCCGCCGCTCGCCACGCCTCCCGAGCCAACCCCGCCTGAGCAGGCTGCCAAACCGCCGGAACCGGCGCAGCCTACGCCTCCGGCTGCTCCCCCTCGGCCGCCACAAGTCGCAGTCGCTCCGGCGACACCGCCACCGGAGACTGCTCCACCGCCGGCTCCGGCGACACCGCCACCGCAAACCGTCGCGCCGTTGCCGCCGCCTCCGCCGGCGCTGCCGACCGAGCCCGACGGCCATCGCGACGCCGTCGTCTGGCTCGCCGTCTCGGCCGATGGCCGCGACATCATGAGCGCCAGCACCGACCATATGATCAAGCTCTGGGACATCGCCGGCAAGCGGCTGATCCGCAACCTTGGTGAACACAAGGACATGGCGCGCACGGCGCTGTTCATGCCCGACGGCGCCACCGCGCTGACCGCCGGCGACGATGGCGAGATCGTGCTGCGAAAGCTTGCCGACGGCGCGGTGCTGCATGTCTTCTCGTCGGGCGCGAATGGCGGCGTGCGCAAGCTGGCGATCAGCCCGGACGGCAAGCGCGCCGTCAGTGGCCACGACACCGGCAAAGTCATCGTCTGGGATCTCGTCAACAAGTCGGTGCTGCATGTGATGACCGGACATGACTGGCCGATCAGCACGGTCGCAATCTCGCCCGACGGCACGCGCGCGCTGAGCGGCTCCATCGACGGCACGCTGAAATTCTGGGACGTCGAAAGCGGCAAGCAATTGCGAAGCTGGCACGGCCACGAGCAGGGCACCTACGGCGCCGTCTTCACCGCCGACGGCCATCATGTCGTCACCGGCAGCGGCGACTACACGATCAAGCTCTGGGACCTCGACACGTTTAGGGAATTGCGCCGCTTCGAGGGCCACGAAGGCACCGTCTATACGCTGGCGCTGTCGGCCGACGGCAAGCGCCTGGCCTCCGGCTCGCTCGACGGCACGGCGCGGCTGTGGGATCTCGGCACTGGAGACCAGATCGCCATGTTCGACAGCCGCACCGGCCCGATCTACGCCGTTGCCTTCGCCACCGACGGCACACTGGTCACCGGCGGCGACGATCGCACCATCAGGGATTGGCCGGCGGCTGGCGGCGATGGCGAAATCCTGTTCGCCGGCGCACCGCAGTAGCGACATCAAATGCTTTGGATATTTCAGAACAGCCTGGCTTGCGCTATGGATTACTGGTGGCTGCAAATGGATTGGGGACGGTGAGCAACAACGACTGGGCGCCCAAAGTGGATACACCTGTCTACAGCCCGCCCACGTCGCGTCGCCGAGGGGTCCTTACCGTCGTTCTGGTGTTGCTGGCGGCTTTTGTGCTGCTCGGTCCTGGCCGAAATTACTATGTGCAGTGGTCAGCGGCACAAAAGGGTGCAGCGGCTCTCCAGGCAAAGGATTATGCCGAGGTATTCCGTCAAATGAAGATCATGGCGGACGCTGGCAATGTTGACGCAAAAGGCCAGCTTGGTGCGCTGTACTGGCGCGGGGAGGGCGTGGCTCAGAACGACAGCCAGGCGGTGTATTGGTGGAAGAAATCCGCCGATGGCGGCAATGCGGAAGCCATAGCAGCACTGGGTCAGGCCTACCTTATGGGCAGGGGCGTTGAAAAGGACAGTCGGCTTGCCGAGAGTTTCTCACGAAAGGCCGCCGATAAAGACAACATGAATGGGCAGTACCAGCTCGGCGTGTTGTACTGGCAGGGCCAAGGGGTCGCGCAAAGTTATGAGCAGGCGCTCTATTGGTGGCGCAAGGCGGCCGATCAGGGGAGCGGGGAGGCTGAATATTCTCTCGGCCAAGTCTATTTAAATGGCCAAGGGGTCGAAAGAAACGATCAACTGGCGTTGAAGTTTTCCAGGCAGTCAGCCGACAAGGGCAATGCGAACGCTCAGTACGCCCTCGGCGTCCTGTATGCGCAGGGTCGGGGTGTTGCGCAAAGCTTCGAGCAGGCTGCCTCATGGTGGCGCAAGGCGGCTGACCAAGGAAGCCTGGAGGCCGCTTTCTGTCTCGGACGCGCCTACTATCTTCACCAAGGCGTCAAGAAGGATGATCAGGCCGCCATAGTGTGGGTGAGAAAGGCAGCCGATCTGGGTGAGCCGAATGCCCAGGCTTTGCTGGGCACTTTGTACTCGCGGGGCCACGGCGTTGAGCAGGATGACCGCCTTGCGTTCGGGTGGTGGATGAAGGCCGCAACCACCGGTCTGACAGAAGCGCAATACGCGGTGGCGGCCGCTTATGGCCAGGGAAAAGGTACCCCTAGGGACGACGGCCAGGCGTTTGCGTGGATGAGCAAAGCCGCCAATCAGGGCTTTGTGTTCGCCCAGTCGAATCTGGGCGGATATTATTCGATGGGCCAAGGCGTCGAGAAGAGCGCCGGGCAGGCGGTCTATTGGTGGCGCAAGGCCGCGGAAGCGGGGAATGCCGAAGCCGGTGCCAATCTGGCCCGGGCGTATTCGCTCGGCGAAGGCGTGGGACGGGACGATGCGTTGGCCGCGACTTGGGCGCAAAAGGCGTCCGACGGGCGAAACGCCGACGCTCAATATATGCTTGGTATCCTCTACAGCCAGGGCCGCGGCGTTGCGCAAGACAATGATCTGGCCTTCCGATGGTGGATGAAGGCTGCTGTCCAAGGCCATGTGGTAGCGCAGTATAATGTCGGGGTCGTGTATCGGGACGGGCAGGGCGTCGGGAAGGATGAAAGGCAGGCATTCGAGTGGCTGAGCAAGGCTGCCGACAAGGACAATGACCTTGCGCAGTTCGCTCTCGGTGGACTGTATTGGGATGGTCTAGGAGTAACGAAGGACCCCGTTCAGGCGGCAAGGCTCTGGCGCAAAGCCGCCGACCAGAGCAATGCATTCGCGCAGAAAGCGCTCGGCACAGCCTATTCCGAGGGTGTTGGCGTTGCGCAAAGCAGTGCGGATGCGGCGGGCTGGTGGCTCAAGGCGGCGCGGCAGGGAAATGTCGATGCCCAGCTAGCCTTAGCGTATGCCTCGGCCAACGGCGTGGGCATTGCCAGAGACGACAAGGCTGCCGAGTCCTGGTGGCTGGAAGCCGCAAAGGCCGGCAGCGTCGATGCCGAGTTCAGTCTGGGCTCGCTCTACTACCGCGGCGTCGATGGGAAACCAAACTACAAGGAAGCCGCCAAATGGTTCTTCAAGGCGGCAGGCCACGGCAGTTCCGGAGCCAAGACCTATCTCGACCTGATGAAGGAAAACGGCCAGCTCGACAGCAAGATGCTGTGAGCCGAGTGCATAAGCGTCGCCGTCGCGCCTTTCGTTTGCGGCGTGACACTCGCATCGCACGATGCGAAGACTCATTGCCGCTGCATCTCGAGAATCCCATGCCCAACCTCCAGCTCGTCGAAGCCTCGATCGCCGACCTGCGCCGCGCGCTGGAAGACGGTACCGTCACCAGCGTCGAGCTGGTGGGCGCCTATCTCAGGCGCATCGCGCATTACGACCGCCATGGCATTGCGCTCAATGCCGTGCCGGTGCTTAACCCGGCAATGTTCGAGGAGGCGGCGGCGTCCGACCTGCGGCGGCGCAATGGCGCCACCCTCGGGCCGCTCGACGGCATCCCCTACACCACCAAGGACAGTTATAAGGTCAAGGGCCTGACGGTGGCCGCTGGCTCGCCCGCCTTCGAGCATCTCGTCGCCAATGAGGACGCTTTCACCATTGCCAGGCTGAGGGCCGGTGGTGCTGTGCTGATCGGGCTGACCAACATGCCGCCAATGGCCAATGGCGGCATGCAGCGCGGCGTCTATGGCCGGGCCGAAAGCCCCTACAATGCAGATTACCTGACCGCCGCCTTCGCTTCCGGCTCGTCCAACGGCTCAGGCACGGCCACCGCCGCCAGCTTCGCCGCCTTCGGGCTGGGCGAGGAGACATGGTCTTCCGGCCGCGCGCCGGCGTCCAACAATGCACTTGTCGCCTACACGCCGTCGCGCGGCGTCATTTCGGTCAGGGGCAACTGGCCGCTGGTGCCGACCATGGATGTGGTGGTGCCGCACACGCGCGGCATTGCCGACATGCTGGAACTGCTCGACGTGATCGTCGCCGACGATGCCGAGACGCGCGGCGATTTCTGGCGTGTGCAGCCCTGGGTGTCGATCGCGAAGAGCGCTGCTCTCAGGCCGCCAAGCTACACTGCGCTCCAACTGCAAGGCTCATTACAAGGCAAACGCCTCGGCGTGCCGAAAATGTATATCGGCCGCGATGGCGGCGCGCCCAAACCCATCGAGACCCGCGCCTCGGTGCTCGACCTCTGGCGGCAGGCGGCGCGTGATCTGGAAAAGCTCGGCGCGGAGGTGGTCGAGGTCGATTTCCCCGTCGTCTCGAACTATGAGCGCGACCGTCCGGGCACAAAAACCATGGTCGAACGCGGGCTGGTGCCGGAAGCATTCGCCGAGCGCGAAATCTGGGATCTCTGCATCTGGGGCTGGGACGATTTCCTGCGCGCCAATGCCGACCCGGCCATCCCCGACCTGGCCACGGTCGACGGGCCAAAAATCTTCCCGCAGCCGCCGGGCGCGCTGCCGGACCGCTATGGCGACGACGGTTTCGATCTGGCCGACTACGTCACGAGCGTCAAGCAGGGCGTGATGCCATTGCTGGATATCCCAACGCTGGCGGAAGGTCTGAAGGGATTGGAGGCGACGCGGCGCATCGACTTCGAGGACTGGCTGGACGAGCACAGGCTCGACGCCGTCGTGCTGCCGGCGGTCGCCGATGTCGGGCCGGCCGATGCCGACGTCAACGAGACCTCTGCAGCAATCGCCTGGCGCAACGGCACCTGGGTTGCCAACGGCAATCTGGTGTGGCGTCATCTTGGCATCCCGACCGTCACCGTGCCGATGGGAACGATGGCCGATATTGGCATGCCGGTCGGGTTGACCTTTGCGGGCAAGGCTTATGGTGATGTGGAATTGCTGCGCCTCGCCGGCGACTACGAGCGCGCCACCCAACGCCGCACGGCCCCGCCGCGCACGCCGGAATTGCCGGACGATGTGTTTGCGGGGCGGCCTGGTGGATTGCGGGCCAGCGATGCGCCGGCGCCGAGGCTTACGCTTGTTGTCGAGACGATGCGGCGAGGAGACCAGGCCGAGATCGCCGTGACGGTTGAACTCGATGCGGAGACCGCTGATCTCAAGGTTCACGTCAATGGCGAAGCCGTTGTCATGCGGCGCAGCGGCACAAGCTTTCACGGTCGCATCCTGGTGCCGGCCGGCGAGCACGAAAGAATGCACAGTGTGTGGCGAGGCGCTTACGGCTCGATCGTTACGGCCGTCATCCGGCTGGAGGATGGACGCACGGCTGGTGCTTACGTGGTCGCGGGTGGAATCGGGTGAGGTACATGTAATCTCCCCAAGGGGGAGATCAGCAGCTTCGCCGTCTTGACCCTCCCATCGCCCGCGTTATCTTCGCGCCATGCCAAACCTCGCTCCCCTCATCGTCATCGACCTCCAGACCAACATGTTCGACGGCCGCGTCGAGCCGCCGATCCACGATGCGCCTGGTATCGCCGAGCGTACCCGCTCGCTGATCGACTGGGCGCGGCGCGAGGGGCGCAAGGTTGCTTTCATCAGGCATGACGGGCCGGCCGGCGATCCGCTGGCGCCCGGCGAGCCGGGTTGGCCGGTATGGCCGGAACTCGGCCAGGCCAAGGACGAGCCGACATTCTCCAAGACCGTCCGCAACGCCTTCTCGAATGCCGAGCTTGGCGCCTGGGTGGCCGGGCAAGGGGCCGGCGAAGTCGTGCTTGCCGGAGCGCAAACCGATTTCTGCATCGCCGGCACCGTCAAGGGCGCCCTGGCCGAGGGCCTCGGCGTTACCGTCGTTTCCGATGCCCATTCCACGCTGGACACTGAAGGCGAAACCGCGACCGAGATCATCGCCCGGTACAATGCGGACTTCACCGATGCCGGCGCCACGCTGGTGACGACGAAGGCGCTGACCGGCGACTGAAGCGCCGGCGCTTCGAATACTGGGAGACTACCGTGCCAACCCTGAAATTGCCGGCCGAAGGCGGGTGCCGCTGCGGACGTGTGCGGCTCAAGATTTCCGCAAAACCGCTTTTGACCATGGCTTGCCATTGCACCGGCTGCCAGCGCATGTCGGCCAGCGCCTATTCACTGAGCGCCGCCATTCCCTCGGACGGCTTCGAAATCATGCAAGGCGAGCCGGTGATCGGCGGGCTGCACGGCGCCTCGCGTCATTACTTCTGCCCGCATTGCATGAGCTGGATGTTCACCCAGCCCGAAGAGCTCGACTGGTTCGTCAATCTGCGCCCCACCATGCTCGACGAGCCCGGCTGGTTCACGCCGTTCATCGAGACATGGACCAGCGAGAAACTCCCCTGGGCAACGACGCCTGCGGTGCATAGTTACGAGGCGCTGCCGGCCTTCGAGGCGTATGAGGGGCTGGTGGCGGAGTTTGCGGAAACCGCGAATCTCCCCCCTTGAGGGGGAGATGGCCGGCAGGCCAGAGGGGGTCGGTGCGACTGGGCTCGACGTCCTTGCTGCAGATGGAGGTTGGCGCTTCACGCGCGGCGACCCCCTCTGTAGCCTTTGGGGACATCTCCCCTCAAGGGGGGAGATAAGCCCCGCTAAAAATTTCATCGAATCGATTGCGCAAACGTTTCGATCACCCTAAGCTCGCCCTGAAATCCGCCAACAGAGCGGATGGGAAACGCATAGGGAGGAGCGCTTGCAGGCGCTTAGTTTTATTGCCGACAATGGCTGAAGTGGCGCGGCGCGCCGGCGTGTCGGTGTCGACCGTCTCGCATGTCGTCAACAACACGCGCTTCGTTTCGCTGGAAAAGGCGAGGCTGATCAACGACGCCATTGCCGCCATGGGCTACCAGCCCAACGAGCTGGCGCGCTCGCTGAAGGCCTCGACCACCAACAGCGTCGGCCTGGCGATCTCGGCGATCTCCAACCCTTATTTCACCGACATCATCTGCGCGGTCGAGGCCGAATGCGCACGGCTTGGGCTGATGGTCTTCCTGTCGGACACCCAGGAAGATCCCGACCGCGAGCTGCAGGTGGTGCGCGCTTTCCATCAGCGCCGCGTCGACGGCGTCATCCTGGCCCCGTCGGGCTCGCCGCAGCGCGCCATCGATTACCTCGCCGACAAGAAGATGCCATGCGTTCTGATCGACCGTTTCGCCGACGAGCGCTTCGACCAGATCGGCGTCGAGAACGAAACGTCGATGCGCGCGCTGATCGACCATGTCGCCTCCTTCGGCCACAAGCGCATCGGCTATATCGCCGGACAGCCCGGCCTGACGACGACGCGCGAGCGCATCGAGGCGTTCCAGGCTTCGCTCGCCGCCAATGGACTTGAGTGCGTGACGCGCTATCTCTCGGCCGAGAATGTCGACACGGCGGCGGCGACCGCATCCACCCACGCCATCCTGTCGCTGCCGTCGCCACCAACCGCATTGGTCACCGGCAACAACATGACGACGATCGGAGCCGTCCGCGCCATCCGCGAAAAAGGCCTCACCATTCCGGGCGATCTGTCGCTGGCCGGCTTCGACGATTTCGAATGGGCCGATTGTTTCGAGCCGCGCCTGACGCTGGTGGCGCAGCCCTGCACCGAGATCGGCCGCCAGGCGGCAGCGCTGCTCAGTGCCCGTATAGCCGCGACCGCTTCAGCGCCGCGTTCGGTGCGGCTGCAGGCGACGCTGCGGGCGCGCGCCTCCTGCGGAAGGCCGACCCACACGAGGCTAACATGAGCGCGCCGCTGCTGATAATGACCGGCGCCGTCAAACGCTTCGGCGGCGTGCAGGCGCTGCGCGGCGTCGACTTCGACCTCAAGGCGGGCGAAATCCACGCGCTGCTCGGCGAAAACGGCGCCGGCAAGTCGACGCTGATGAACCTTCTGTCGGGCGTCTACACGCCGGACGAAGGCACGATCGAGATCGACGGCAAACCCGTGCGCTTCAACAACCCGCGCGAGGCGCAAGGTGCCGGCATCGCCACCATCTTCCAGGAGCTCGACCTGGTGCCGTCGCTCGATGTCGCCGCCAATCTTTTCCTCGGCCGCGAACTGATGCGTCCCGGCGGCTTCCTCGACGTGCCGGCAATGCGCCGTGAGGCCAAGAAGCGGCTGGAGGCGATCGAGATCGCCATCGATCCGGCTGCCATGGTCGCCGATCTGTCGATCGGCCAGCGCCAGGTGGTGGCGATCGTCAAGGCGCTGTCCTATGCCTCGCGCGTGCTGATCATGGACGAGCCGACGGCAGCACTTACCGTCGGCGAAGTCGAGCGGCTGTTCGACATCATGCGCAAGCTTGCCGCCACCGGCGTCGGCATCGTCTACATCTCGCACCGGCTGGAGGAAGTGCCCGGCATTGCCGACCGGGTGACGGTGATGCGCGACGGCCGCGTTGCTGGCATCACCGAGCCGCACGCGCCGCAGGCGGAGCTGGTGCGGCTGCTGGTCGGGCGTCCGCTCGACGAGCTCTATCCCCAACGCGCCAAAGCGGCGGGCAAGCCGCTGCTCAGTCTGAGGAACGCCAGCTTCAAGCTCGCCCGCGACAGCGCCGGCTGGCAGGCGCCGCAAGGCGTGTCGCTCGATGTCCATGAAGGCGAGATCGTCGGCCTGGCCGGCATTATGGGGGCCGGGCGCACCGAACTCTTGTCCGCGCTCTACGGCACCGGCCTGTCCGGCCGCTGGGAGGGCGAGGTCGCCATTTCGGGCAAGCCGGTAAAACTGGATTCGATCAGCGCTGCCCGCCACGCCGGCATCGCCTTCGTGACCGACGACCGCAGGGGCTCGGGCCTGATGCTGCGCATGGCGGTCGGCCTCAATCTGGTGATGTCGGTCATATCCAGAATCTCGCCGAACTGGCTGGTGTCGCCGCGCCGTCAGGCCGAAGCGGTGAAAGAGTCCTTCAGCCAGTTCGACATCCGGCCGAAGAACCCCGAAATCGCGGTCGGCGCGCTGTCGGGGGGCAACCAGCAGAAGGTGGTGCTGGCGAAGGAAATCCTCGGCAATCCGCGCCTGTTGCTTCTCGACGAGCCGACACGCGGCGTCGATGTCGGCGCCAAGGGCGAGATTTACCAGCGGCTCAGGGCACTCGCCGCGCAGGGGCTGGGCATTCTGGTGGCGTCCAGCGAGATGCCGGAGCTGATCGGTCTGTGCGACCGCATCGTGGTGCTGCGCCAAGGGCGCAATGTGGCGGAATTCTTGGGCGGCGTCGACGAGCACACGGTGCTGGCCGCAGCTAACGGCAGGGAGGCCTGATGTCTCAGGACAACAATCCAGTGGCAGCGAGCCCGGTGATGGCGGCGCCTCAAAAGCATCGCGACCCGCTGGCGCTCATCGTGCGCTTCCAGAGCCTGATCGGCCTGGTACTGGTGGCGATCGGCGGCATCATCTTCTCGCCGCGCCGCCATGGCGAGATCCTGTTCCTCAACCCCGACAACATCGCCAACATCGTGCGCGCCGTGTCGGAGACCGGCATCATCGCCATCGGCATGACCTTCGTCATCATCACCGCCGGCATCGACCTGTCGGTCGGCGCGGTGCTTGGCCTGTCCAGCGTCGTCACCGCATCGATGATGATCTCCGGCGGCTTCGGCCTGATCCCCACCATCCTCGCCGTGCTCGCTTTGGGCATCGTCTTCGGCGCCATCCAGGGCACCATCTCGACGCGTTTCAGGCTGGAACCGTTCATCGTCACGCTGGCCGGTCTGCAGGCCGCGCGCGGGCTGGCGCTGGTCGTCTCCGGCAATCAGTACATCAACATTTCCTATGGCGAAGGGCCGGGCCTGGCGCCGCCGGTGTTCGCCGTGCTGGGCGAGCGGCTGTTCAACAACACCGTGCCGGTGGCGACGCTTGTGTTCGTCGTCTTTGCCGCGATCGCCACCATCGTGCTCAACACCACGCGCTTCGGCCGCTATGTCTTTGCCGTCGGCGGCAATGAGCGCGCCGCGCGCATATCCGGCGTGCCGGTGTCGATGGTGAAAATCTCGGTCTATGCCATCACCGGCTTTGCCGCCGCCCTTGCCGGCATCGTGCATGCCGGCCAGTTCAATTTCGGCAGCGCCAATGACGGCATGGGCTATGAGCTCACCGCCATCGCCGCCGTGGTGATCGGCGGCACCAGCCTGTTTGGCGGCGCCGGCTCGATGGTCGGCACCGTTGCCGGCACCATCATGCTGGGCGCGCTCGCCAACATCCTGCAGCTCAACAACATCACCCCCGCCATGCAGCTGCTCGCGACCGCCGCGATCATCGTTTTGGCGGCAGTGCTTCAATCCCTCGTTCGCCGCCGCGAGGGGTTGGGTCGTTAGTGCATGTCGCGCAAAAGGTTTTGCGATGACGATATGCACAAACAAACAAGGAGGAGACGGCAACACCTGAACGTCAAACCAAGGTCTGGCCCCCTGGCCGGACGAGGAGGAGAGTGAGTTATGAAAACGACACTAAGAGGATCGACCCTCAAGGCCGTGCTGCTGGCCGGCGCCGGCCTGTGCATTGCAGGCTCCGCTTACGCCGCCGAGCCGCTGGTGAAAGCCTGCGCCAAGGACGGCCAGTTCGTCATCGGCTTCTCGCAGGCCAACAATGCCGAGCCCTACCGCCAGCACGTCAATGACGAGCTGGAGGCGGCCGCCAAGGAAGTGCCCGGCTTCACGCTGCAGATCGCCGACGGCGCCGGCAACGTCAACACGCAGACCTCGCAGGTCGACAATTTCATCACCCAGAAGGTCGACATCCTGCTGATCTCGCCCTTCGAGGCAGCACCCCTGACGCCGGCGGTGAAGCGCGCCATGGATGCCGGCATCCCGGTCATCGAGCTTGACCGCAAGACGGTCGGCGACCCCGGCAAGGACTACACCGCCTTCATCGGCGGCGACAATTTCAAGATCGCCGAGGAAGCCGGAAAATACACCGCCAAGACGCTGCTGCCCGATGGCGGCGAGGCGGCGGTGCTCCAAGGCCTGCCGAGCTCGACGCCGGCCGTCGAGCGCCTCAACGGCTTCAAGGAAGGCGTGAAAGGCAACCCGAAGGTCCAGATCGTCGCCGAGCAGGCCGCCGACTGGGTGCCGGACAAAGCGCAGGTCGCCTTCGCCGCCATGCTGCAGGCGCACCCCGACATCAAGGTGCTCTACGCCAGCAACGACATGATGGCCGCCGGCGCGCTGCTCGCCGCCAAGGGTGCGGGCAAGGACGTCAAGATCATCGGCACAGACGGCCTGCCGGGCCCGGCCGGCGGCATCGAGGCGGTGGCCAAGGGCGACTGGGTCGCAACGTTCACCTACCCGACGGGCGCCAAGGAAGCGATCGAGATGTCGAAGAAGATCCTGCTCGACTGCGCGACCGAGGTGGACAAGACGGTGACGGTGGAGACCACCGCGATCACGGCCGAGAATGCCAAGCAGCTGATGGGGAAGTGAGGGGCAATCAGAGCCCGGCACTGAGATGATGCGCAAGGCCCCGAGAGGGGCCTTGTTTTTTAGGCCGCAAGTTCTTTGATCACCCCAACAGCAACATGCAGGAGCCGAAAAACTCGAGCACCACTATCGCGCTGTCGTACCGAGGCCAAACTCGGTAGACTTTACAATGATCTCGCCGGAGGGCGGTAGGTCGCTCTTAGCTATCCCTCGAGAACGGCGTAGCTGGGCCAATAACGATAGAACCCCGCGAAATCTCGAGCATCCGAAGGAGGAATGGCCCCCACCGCTACGGTTGTCCCCGTTGCCCATGGGAGTGTTTGCTCAATCATTCGAGCCTCTCGGGGAGTGATTTTTGGGAAAGGAATTCGAACCGGCTTGCCCGGTTCAGAAATAAAGTCGAGTGCTTGGAAGTGACATGCCTCGAGTTGGAAGGCTTCCGCATTACTCACGAAAACCCCCACCAGCGTCGTCATCTTAACTCCGTCCTCATATTCGAATGAGCATATCGGTTTGAACGTTAGAACTTGTTCTCGTTCCGAACCGGCGTTCCGAGCCACCAAAGCGCTTTCGATCTCTTGAGATAAAAGCCGCCGGGCGATTTTGCCGAACTTCCATCCAAACAAGTCTGTCTCGCCGACATCGGCTCCGAGCCGTTCTCGGCCAAAACGTCCTTCAAAGCGCGCGAATGCGGATGGTCCACCCTGATCGTCGTCGGACTCAGTCACTTCTGCAGCTTTTTGACACTGAACAGAAATCGCAGTCACCGTGCCTGAGCGAGCACGCGCGGCGACCGATCTCGCGTCCATCAGCATCCCAAGCGTGAGGGGATCATCGTAGTCGAGCCATATGAAATGTCGTTTCGTCCAGTCTAGGTCGGGCAGCGCAACATCGGAACTGCGATAGTCTATCGCAACCGACGCGAAGGGTTTGTTGGCATCGATCCTGGGCTTGGCATCCGCCTGTCTCTCTATAGAGAGCATGTTCCGAACCCCCAGGGTGCGATGAAACAGGGCAAAGTCCGTAAACCAAACTGACCCGAAACCGACATAGACATAATCTTCAACAGGCTGAAAAGGACGAAGGCGCCGAAATATTTCGCCTAACATGCGACGCTCTGCGTGCTTGGAAGGGCGAAGCGAATAGTCAATCCTCCTGAAGCTGGCGGTCATTCCGACCTCTGCGATTCTAAAATCATATCGAATGTTTTCTCACCAACGGCGCGCGCGCTCCCCAAATCAAGAGCGTCTTTTAAATAATCAACATCCTCGATTCGGCGAGAGTATTGAATTTTCACCGTCTTTGGTTTGAATTGTACTGAAGAGCGGCTTGGTGCAACAAAATCGGACTTTCCTGTTACACGTTCAGCTTTGACCGTTGGCGCTTGAGTTACGTATTGATAAAGAGGGCTGCTTTCTCGCGTATTCGCATCGATGTCCTGATCTAGATCGTTCAGGAATGTAATTACAGGCCTCATCATTTCGATCATTCTGGAAAAAGCGCGTTGCCAGACTGAGCTGTCGACGTCTACGTCGGTCTTGGTCGTGTTCCACGGAACGCGAGATGAGTCTTCGGAGTCGAACCAAACGATCCCGCGGAATCTTGCATATTGGTTGTGAAAATTCGGCACCATTAGTCGATCGGATTCGTTCTCCAAGAGGCCCCACCCAGTGATGTCTCGACGATCTGCCGATAGCACCACGCGGCCGTTGCATATGACGTACCAACCCGCTTCGCGCGGTATAGAGGCACCGACGCCGACAGTTATTTTGATAAAGACCGCTAGTTTGCCGGGCTCCTCGATCACAAAGTCGTCACGTCCCGGTTTCAGCTGCTCGTTGAAGCTTAAATACAGGTCGGAAGCGTCAATGTGACGACCATTCACCGAGATGCTCAGGCCCTGACTGATGAACTGTCGGTGTTTCGATTTGATGAGGTCTACAACCAAATTAGAGAAGTTGGTGGTCGCGAACCGCGCGGCAACGTCTGGACGAAGTCGATCAACAATAATTTGCGTTCCAGGCTTGGTCGTAGAAATGGTCTCGCGTTCACCAAAAGCGACCCAAGGAAAATGCCAATCGCCTCGCTCCAGCCAAATAGGCACGTCGAGCGCGACGGCCCATTCATCGGCTGTCGTGGCAGATCGCACCACAAAATGCTCGCCGAATTTGAACAAAGCACGTTTCATTCCTACGCCGAACTGGCCTATGGAACTGGGGGTTCGAGGTGTTCCCTGTGGACGGCCGAAGCGGAACGCGTAGTTTATTGCGTCTTCCCTGCTGAAGCCGCCGCAATTGTCGGTTATGCTAAAAACCGTTCCGGTGATTACAAGTTCGACCGAGTGATTCCCAAATTCCCCGCCAGCTGCTGCCAAACGCTTCGCGCCGTCGACGCAGTTGTCTACAAGATCAAGAACAGCCTGCTCGAGCGAAATGTCACGCGTTAGCATTCCAACGAAGAATTCTCTTGTCGGCTCGGCACTTGGCTGCCGTTCTGTCGCAGTCTGTTCAACGCTCAATTTTTTGCTCCCCAACACCCCGGAACATACAGATAGAGGCAGACGATGGCTTTGTCGAGGATCAAGGCCGGTCGTAATATAATTGGAGATTGCGGGTTGCTAAGGACGCTCGATCTGTTCAGTGGCTGTGGTGGGTTCAGTCTAGGAGCCCATGCTGCCGGCATGAAGACAGTCCTGGCTGTGGATATAGACCAAACACTTTCCAGCTCTTTTGGAATAAATTTTCCGGAAGGCAAAATGCACTTGGGAGATATCTCCAATCTCACAGATTCTAAGCTGAATAGACTTATTCCAGAGGGGGTGGATGCGATTATCGGAGGCGCGCCCTGCCAAGCATTCAGTGAGATAGGCGCGAACGATCCGTCCGACCCACGCCGGAAATTGGTATCTCAGTTTTTTCGCGTTGTAGCTTCTGTCGACCCTGCCTTTTTCGTCTTTGAAAATGTCAGAGGGTTGATGTTTGAAAAGAATGTGGGTGAGCTTCATACAGGCCTAAAGGGCCTCCCTTCGCACTGGAAAATTTTAGGACCTGTGATCGTAGATGCTTCCGATTTCGGGGCACCCACGCGTCGGAAACGCGTGATCGTCTTTGGCTTCAACACGCGTAAGGTCTCCGTTCCGAAGCTGGAGGCATTGATAAACCCGGTCGCAGAGCGGGTAACTGTTGAGGACGCAATCAGCGATTTGCAAGGATCTGCTCCCGCCACCCCCGGCGAGGCTGGCTTTAGTCGCTGGAACTACAAAGCGGTACCTACGTTGTCGACATATGCGCTCCGCATGCGAGATCCTTCGGGCTATTTCACCGGTCACATGAAAACTCAGCACTCCGAATCAACTCTAGGTCGATTTGCCAAGCTTCGGCCCGGCGAAGTTGATGCTATTGGGCGATATCCAAGGCTCGAATGGCACGGGCTTTGTCCGACGCTCAGAGCGGGGACGGGCAGCGATAAAGGGTCCTATCAGGCCGTCCGCCCGGTGCATCCGGACGAGGACAGGGTGATTACGCCTCGCGAGGCGGCTCGCCTCCAAGGTTTTCCGGATCGCTTCATCTTTCACCCCACCGTTTGGCATAGCTGTCGGATGATCGGAAACAGTGTGTCGCCAATCATGGCCGAAGTACTTCTCAAGCGTGCCGTCGTTTTCAGTGGTGCAGGTCGTGCATCGAGTATTGCGGCAGAATAATGGTAGATCGCCTTACTCCAGATCGGCGCTCATCTTTGATGGCAAAGGTGGGAAGCAAGAATACCCTTCCAGAGCAGCGGGTGCGGAAATGTGCGCATGCGCTAGGCTATAGGTTTCGACTGCACCGCAAATCTCTGCCTGGATCGCCCGACGTGGTATTCCCGAGACTAAGAAAAGTCATCTTTGTACACGGTTGCTTTTGGCACCGACATCTCGGTTGCCCGAAAGCAGGTCTGCCGAAAACTCGAGTTGAATTTTGGTCCGAAAAGTTTGCGAGTAACGTGACGCGAGACGCCGCGAATACCCAAGCATTGGAAAGATTGGGTTGGCAGGTTTTGATCGTATGGGAATGCGAGACACGCGATGCGCTGCGTCTGGTCACGACTGTAGGTGATTTCCTAGGGCAAGCCGAACCGATCAGCGGCGAGATGCCGAAAATGTTGCGGACGGCGCGGCTGAAGACCGAGGCATTGCCAGAGCAGCATTGCTCGGCAATGACGCCGATAAGAGGTTTGGCTGCGCCGGATCGGTCGGCGCCTGGTAAGGGCGCGACAAACGTCGTTGCTGGACATACGCGCTGACGCCGCGTGAACACAGCCGGCCCTTACCTCACGTTTAGCTCCGCTATGTAGGCATTCGGTCTCCCGGCTGGCGCCCGGCCTGGCGCGCCTGCACGCCGTCGGATTTATTGCGCCGGAGCCGGAGCCGGAGCCGGAGCTGGCGCGGGTGCCACGGGCGCTGCCGCCGCAGTCGCGAACCCGCACTGCTTCTGTTCCATCTCGATCTGCTTGGTGATGCGGATGGCGTTCTGGGCGTAGGCTTCGGTCACCGAGCCGCTGTTGACGGTCTTGTCCTTCAGCGGGCTGACGGCCGCGCAGAGGTGGAAGACATGCTCGGTGTCGGACTTGGCGGCGCCGTTTTCCGGCGCGATCCAGTAGACGATATCCTGGCCATTGGGGTGTGCCGCGTCCTTCGTCGCCGCGGCCACCGTGGTGGAGTCGGTGGCGATCGCCTGCGCCTGGGCGGCGACCTCGGGCGAGCAGGCCGTGGTCGGCTGCCCCGCCTTGATCTGTTCCGCGCACGAGTTCATGTCCTGCGTGTACTGCTCGACCGATGGCGGCTGATAGCTGACCCCGATCAGCGTCGCCAGCACGGCAAGCACGGCGCCGATGCCGCCGGCCACCTTCTTGCTCTTCGGGTCCATGTTCTTGTCGTTGAGGATCAAGATAACCAGCGGCAGGAAGGCAATGAGCGTGATGATCGCGCCGAGCTGGTTCTGGACGAAGAACCGGAACGTGTCGGATTCGCGGGCCGGGTCCTTCCTGTTGGCCGCCTTCCAGAGCAGGCTGCCGGCGATGGCGAAGATCGCGATCCCGACCAGAATGCCGATCAGCAGCGGCAGGTTGCCCTGATCGAACTTGTGCTTGTAGAGCAGTACGATCCCGGCGATCTCGCCGCCAATGGCGATGACCCACGACAGCGCGGCGAACAGGCGCAGCCGCGTGGCCCCGGACTTCTGGCCCTGCGTTGCTTGCCAGTCCTTGGTTACGTCTACGGTCGGCTTGTTGTCGGTCATGACCAGATCCCCCGGTATCGACACTTCTGCGGAGCGGCGTCAAAGGCGCCCGGCGCAGCGTCATTGATCGAACGTCGCCTGCCCCGGCGCGAAAGCGCCACGGCAGACCCCATCCTTATTGCGCATGATGGGATTCGTCCATAGCCGAGGCGGCGGACGAGGATGCCGGCGATGGCGCGGAGGAGGGCAGGGCAATCGCATAAGGCGGCGCCAGCCCCACTCCGTCCGCCGCGGCCACCTCCCCCATGTCCATGGGGAGAGGAAACCCAGGCCCATCAAGGCCGCGACCTCGGTGATTGGCATTTCCTCTCCGTCCGCGGAGCGGGGCAATCGAATATGACAGGTTTGCGCTCTACGAATACCCCCACCCTTAATCCCTCCCCACAAGGGGGAGGGAGACTTGGTAGGCGCTGATCGCCGCAAATCGCCTGGGTTCCACGCCAGAAAGGGTGGCTTGCGGCAGCGTTCCCTCCCCCTTGTGGGGAGGGTTAGGGTGGGGGTCCTCTTCGTAAGAACTCATATGTGATCGCCTTGCGCCGACGAAGGGAAGGTGGGTCGCCGAACCCGAGGGAGCGCCATATGCGATCGCCCTGCCATAGGTCGGATCACGCCACCGCGGGAACGCAACTAATTTGTATACAAATGTTTCTGGGCGGCATCGGTTTGTGAAGCGCTTCACCGTTGCCGCGCAATCGATCGGTTACAGAGGCGGCGCAAGAGCGGGCCTAAGGCAGCGCTCTGCTGCTGCATGGAGGTAACCGATGTTTGAAAGTCTCAGCAGAATTCGTGCTGCCCTGGCGCGCGCCAGCAAGCACAGGAAGACCGTGCGCGCACTGAACGCGCTGCCGACGGAGATCCAGAAGGACATTGGCTGGACGGAGTCGATGAGATAAGGCTGCCGTTCTAGCGCCGCATCCAGCGTCGCTAATATATCGCTCGCCATCGATTGTTCGGAAGCGTACAGTGCAGCATCGTCGGCCACATCAACGGGCGCCGACGCTTGGGAGCGACCATCGCACTCCTGCCCCGACAGGAGGCATTGGAGCCATGGCGGAGCAACCGAGACAGTCCGGTCTGAGCGCCGAGGCGCTCGCGGCCTTGGCGCGGGAAACCGGGGCCTCCGAGCAGCAGATACAAGAGATCGCATCGCTGATCGGCAACGATCGCTCGTCCATCGTGCGCGAAGCGCGCATGGTTGCGGCTGACCGCCCGAAGCGCTGATCCAGGAAAAAGCTGCTGGATTGATTGATGGGGCGTCGCCCCTGATTTGTCGGTTTTGTACGAAGTACAATGGCTGAATCCGAGTCAGCTATCGTCCAATGACCGTTTGCATTTGGGCAGGGCGCCGACGGCTGGGAGATGACATGTGCTCTTGCCCTTGACGGGAGAGAGCGATGGACCAGTCGGTCAGCAAGGAGAAAAGCGGCCTCTTGCGCCGCATGAACCCGGCCGACTTCGCACTGCTTGCGCCGCATTTGCACCTTCGTGTGCTCGATCTCAAAGCCCCGCTCGAAATGGCGGGCGAGCCGGTCGCCTCGGTCTGCTTCCTGGAAAGCGGCCTGGCCTCGGTGGTGGCGAGGAACCGGCCGGGCCTGGACACCGAGGTCGGCATCATCGGCCACGAAGGCATGTCGGGCTCCGCCTTGGTGATGGGCGCCGACTGGGCGCCCCATGACTGCTACATGCAGATGCCGGGCGAGGCGGTGTGCATCGATTCCGAGCCGTTCAAGGCAGCGTTGCAGAAAAGCCCGACGCTTCGCGCCTTCCTGCTGCGCTATGCCCATTATCTGCACGGCCAGACCAAATCCACGGCGCTGAGCAATGCCCGCGCCAAGCTCGAGGATCGGCTGGCCCGATGGCTCCTGATGTGTGACGACAGGGTGGTCGGCCATCAGATCCAGATCACGCATGAGTTCCTGTCCGTCATGCTCGGCGTCAGGCGCCCGGGCGTCACCATCGGACTGCAGATCCTGGAAGGGCGCGGCCTGATCCGGTCGAGGCGCGGCGAGATCGTCATCCGCGACCGGGATGGCCTGATCGCCGTCGCCGACGGTTTCTACGGCCAGGCCGAGGCCGAATACGAACGCCTGCTGGGCTGAGCCTGGCACGGGCTGGAAATGGCCGACGCGAATGCCGGTGAAAGCATGTTGCCAGAGCCGCGCCGGCCATTTGCGGCCATCTGGGGAGAGGCCGCCCGGCAAATCTAGCATCGGCGCAAAAGCGGGCAACGAACCGCAATCGCTTGGTTAAAAGCGTACAATCGAATTGTGTTGAACCTTGGTCCGGCAAGAGTATGAATCCGCTGTCGTCGACCATTGTATGGGGCGCTGGCGCCTGAGGCTTCGACAGGCTCGCGCGCCCGATGTGAACGGGGAAAACCGAAATGGCAGAACTGCTTTTCGATGTATCCGCCTTCGATTGCGCCATCCTGCGCGCCGCCTTCATCAAATCAGTGATGGAAGACAATGTCCCGGAAAAGCGGTGGCGCGCGCTCGCCGCCTCCCTGGTTCGCGACCTGACCGACCACGAAGACGTCGAGCCGGATCTGCTCGGCTGGATCACGCGCAAGTAGCAATATTCTGACGGTCCGGCGGCTACCCCAGCCACCACCACAGCGCCGCGACCGCCGCAAGCACCGCCGCCACCGACAGCCCCAGCATGATGTAGCTGCCCTTGATGATGTCGCGGATGATCTTCTTCACGCTTTCGCGGTCGTTGAGGTTGGGGAAAGGCTCGTTGGGCAGCGCCACGCCGAGGAAGCCGCAGAGCGGCGCCCAGCCATCGCTGACCTTGAACACCAGAAGCTTCTCCGGCGGCACGGCCGCTATCACCTCCTCGGTATAGGCGTTGTAGCGCGCCACCGCCTTGGCGCGGTCGTCCATCACGCCGGCAAGCGTGCGGCCCCAGATCAGCCTGTGCGACATGTCGCCGAATTTGCGGCCGAACGGCGTCAGCCATTCCAGCACCTTGAACTGCCACAATGTCTCGGTGAAGTGGATGGTGTCGATGGTGCTGTCGTACCAGGCCTCGGCGCCGCGCGGATGCAGGGTGAGCAGCACCTTGGCGTCGGGATAGGCGGCCATCAATTCGCGCCACACGCAGCATCCCGGATTGTCGACCGTCGCCTTGTAGTTGGCAAAGACTCTGGTCCAGTCGTGCTGGCTGCCGGGCGGGCTGTTGGCCACCTTGCGCCAGAAGTCGAGATGGCCCTTGTTGGCCTTGTTGAGGATGACTTCCTGCATGTGGTAGCTGGGAAGGCCCAGCCTGTTCAGCGCGGCAAAGGTCGACCATGTGCCGGTGCGGCCGAATCCGACCCCGATGAGCTCAAGCGTCATTTTAACCCCCCTTGTTGAGACCGCTTTTCTTTTTATGCCGGTCCCCTCGGAATGAGGTTGCATCCGCGCCCCTCGGCGCGCAACAATTTTCCCTGTCCAGGGCAGAAATGTCTTTGCTTTTTCGTCTGGGCCACGCGGAATGACGGTCTGGCTATTCCCGCGGGTGGGGGAGCCTGATAATAGGTCAGCCAGATTGACCTAAATTCGCATGGCCGGGACGGTCATGCTGGACCAGATGCCGTATCCCGGGAGGTTGGCTCGTGAGTTTGATGGACCTGTTGGCGTCGCGCGCCTCGCGCATGAAGGCGTCGGAAATCCGCGAGCTGCTCAAACTGCTCGACCAGCCCGATATCATCTCCTTTGCCGGCGGCATCCCCGATCCGGCCTTGTTTCCGGCGCAAGCCATCGCCGATGCCTATGCCTCGGTGCTGGGCGGCGCGGAGGCGAGCGCAGCACTTCAGTATCAGGTCTCCGAAGGCTATCTGCCGCTCAGAAAATGGCTGGCCGGCCAGATGGGCAAGCTTGGCATCGCCTGCGACGAGCACAACATCTTCATCACCTCCGGCTCGCAGCAGGCGCTGGATTATCT
This sequence comes from Mesorhizobium sp. L2C066B000, assembly GCF_000502335.1. Taxonomy (NCBI): domain Bacteria; kingdom Pseudomonadati; phylum Pseudomonadota; class Alphaproteobacteria; order Hyphomicrobiales; family Phyllobacteriaceae; genus Mesorhizobium; species Mesorhizobium sp. L2C066B000. Next base: position 38,590 of record NZ_AYWZ01000008.1, on the reverse strand, counting down.
GGGCAAGCTGTTCCTGTCGCCCGGCGACACAGCGCTCGTGACATGGCCGACCTATCTCGGCGCGCTCCAGGCCTTCAACGCCTATGAGCCGCGCTACGACCGGCTGACGCCGGATGGCGGCAACATGACGCCCGCCGCCTACCAGGCGGCGGCTGCCGCTGCAGGCGGCAAGGTGAAATTCGCCTATCTGGTGCCCGATTTCGCCAACCCGACCGGCGAGACGCTGAACCGCCAGCAACGCGAGGCGGTGCTTGACCTCGCCGGCGAGCTCGACATTGCCGTCATCGAGGACGCCGCGTATCGCGCGTTGCGCTATGACGGCGAGGGCCAGCCGCCGATCCTGGCGCTCGACTGCGAACGCTCAGGCGGCATCGAAAACGCCCGCACGCTCTATTGCGGCTCGTTCTCCAAAATCCTGTCGCCGGGCATGCGCGTCGGCTGGGTCTGCGCGCCGCGCCGCGTCGTCGAGCGGCTGGTGCTGATGAAGCAGGCGTCGGACCTGCACAGCCCGTCGATCAACCAGCTGGTGATGCACCGCGTCTCCGAGGCCGTGTATGACGGCCAGGTGGAAAAGGTGATCGGCGCCTATCGCCAGCGCCGCGACGGATTGCTTGCAGCGCTTGAGGCGGAAATGCCGGATGGCGTCAGCTGGAGCCGGCCGGAAGGCGGCATGTTCGTTTGGCTGACGCTGGCTGAAGGTGCGGACGCCACGGCACTGCTCGCCCGCTCGGTCAAGGAAGCCCGCGTCGCCTTCGTGCCGGGCAACGCATTCTACGCCGACGGTTCGGGCCGCAACACGATGCGGATGAGCTTTACGCTGGCAGATGAACGCGCCGTGGGTGAAGGCGTGCCGAGGCTGGCGAAATTGATGAAGAGCTAGGCGCCCTACCTCCCCCTTGTGGGGAGGTCGACCGAAGGTCGGGTGGGGGTGCTTGGCGCCGACCCCCACCCCGATCCGCTTTGCGGATCGACCCTCCCCACAAAGGGGGAGGGTAAAAAAGTCACTCCGCCACCACCAATTTATCCTGCGTCTTCGTCTCGAAATCGCTGGCGTCGTGGCGCTCGTGCAGTTGCATGGCCGGGTCGCCGAAGGCGCGGTTGACCATGCGGCCGCGTTGCACGGTCGGGCGGGCGTCGATCGCCCTGGCCCAGCGTTGTACGTGCTCGTAGTCCTGCACCGACAGGAATTCGGCGGAATCATTGTACATGCGGCCGAGCGCAAGGCCGCCATACCAGGGCCATACCGCCATGTCGGCGATCGAATAGAAGGCGCCGCCGAGATATTCGGTCTCGGCCAGCCGCCGGTCGAGCACGTCGAGCTGGCGCTTGGTCTCCATGGCGAAGCGGTCGATGGCGTATTCGAACTTTTCCGGCGCATAAGCGTAGAAATGGCCGAAGCCGCCGCCGAGATAGGGCGCCGAGCCCATCTGCCAGAACAGCCAGGACAAGGTTTCCGCGCGCGCCGGCTGTTCGGTCGGCAGGAATTCGCCGAACTTTTCCGCGAGATAAAGCAGGATCGAGCCGGACTCGAAGACGCGGACAGGCGTCTTGCCGCTGCGGTCGAGCAGCGCCGGGATCTTGGAGTTGGGATTGACCTCGACAAAGCCCGAGCCGAACTGGTCGCCATCGTTGATGCGGATCAGCCAGGCGTCGTATTCGGCGCCCTTGTGGCCGAGCGCCAGAAGCTCCTCCAGCATGACAGTCACTTTGACCCCATTCGGCGTCGCCAGCGAATAGAGCTGCAGCGGATGCTTGCCGACCGGCAGCACCTTGTCATGCGTCGGACCGGCAATAGGCCGGTTGATGCTGGCGAACGTACCGCCATTGGCTTTCTTCCAACTCCAGACTTTCGGCGGGATGTATTCGGTCATGCGGGGAATTCCTTGGGTTTGGCGGGGCGAAACGACTTGCGCGAGGGCGCGAGACTGATGGCGGAAAAGTCGGCGGAACCTAGATACGGGAACACATAGGTGCAATTCAGAAAGGTTCAACTTGTGTTGAACTATTATCGATGTCGGCGCCGCCCCTCATCGCCCGGCCGGGCACTTCTCCCCGTATAGTGACGGCGAGAAGGACGCTGTCGCCTATTGATTTCGCCAATTGCCAGCGTTGCCAAGAGCGCCGATGTTGCGGCCATCTCCCTTCTCCCCGTCGCTATACGGGGGAGAAGGTGCCGGCAGGCGGATGAGGAGCAGCGCCAGCCTCTGAAATGATTGCCTTGTTGCCTAAGCCCTTGCGCCCTGTGCAGCGCGGCATACCTATAGAGGATACTGCCCACGCATATCTGCCAGGATGAAAGCATGCCGATCGATCCCGTTTCCCCGCTCTTGCGCTCCGTCGTTGGCGTGCGCGCCATGGTTCCCGACGATGCCTTCACGGCCAATGCCCTGGGCACGCGCCGGGAAGGCAGCGGCGTCGTCATCCGCGGCGACGGGCTGGTGCTCACCATAGGCTATCTCATCACCGAGGCCGAGGAGGTCTGGCTGACCGACCAGGACGGCCGCGTCGTGCCGGCACATGCGCTGGCCTATGACCAGGAGACAGGCTTCGGACTGGTGCAGGCGCTGGCGCCGCTCGGCCTGCCGGCGGTGGCGCTGGGCGACGCCTCGAAGGCCAAGATCGGCGACCCCGTGGTGTTTGCCGACGGTACCGGCCGCTCGGTCAAGGCTCACATCGTCACCAAGCAGGAATTCGCCGGCTATTGGGAATATCTGCTTGACGAGGCGATCTTCATTGCCCCGGCGCACCCGTCCTGGGGCGGCGCGGCGCTCATCGGCCAGGATGGCAGCCTGCTCGGCATCGGTTCGCTGCTTTTGCAGATGAGCCGCAACGGCGAGGTCGCCGACATCAACATGGTCGTGCCGATCAACCTTCTGACCCCGATCCTCGACGATCTCCTGACGCGCGGCCAGGTGGCGAAGCCGCCGCGCCCATGGCTCGGCGCCTTCTCGGCCGAGAGCAACGGTGCGGTCGTGGTGATGAGCGTCGCCGAAGGCGGCCCCGCCGCCAAGGCCGGCCTGCGCCAGGGCGACATCATCTCCGACGTGCGCGATGGCGAGGTCGACGGTCTCGCCGATTTCTACCGCAAGCTATGGCAGAATCCGGCGGGTTCGGAGATTCCTCTCAGGGTCGTGCGTGACGGTCGTGAGACTTGGCTGCGAGTGAAATCCGCCGACCGAAACAGCTTTTTGAAGAAACCGCATCTGCAGTGAAGCCAATCTCCCCCCAAGTGGGGGGGATGCCCGGCAGGGCAGAGGGGGGGGCGCGAAGGATCGCGACCTCTCGATCTATTTTCTGACAAGAATCGCGGGATAAACGTGGCTGACACTGGCCGGTGCGTTGGCGGGACAGCGGCCCCCCTGCCGGCCATCTCCCCCACGAGGGGGGAGATTGGCTGCCCCCTCAATCCCCGCATACCCTAAAAGGCGTCCCCGTGTCCCACTCCGCGAAGGGCACGACCTGGCCTTCGACAGACACGATACTGTTCACCTTGCTGTCATCACCCTGCGTCTGCATACTTTTGCCCTTGCCGGTCAGCACGTCGTAGTCGCAGCTGCTGTAGACGACAACAGACTGGTATTTGTAATGGTCATAGGCAACGCCGGCGACGACGAAGGCCTCGTTGCGCCAGGCGATGGTCAGCGTCATGTCGGTCCGCTCGCCGGGGCCGATCAGCCCCGGCAGATAGATCTTGATCGAGCCGTTGGGCAGCAAGGTCAACTCCGGTTCGATGCCGGAGCCCTCATAATGCGGCTGGTCGTAGTCGTTCCATTCGCCGTAGACCTGCTCATGCACGACGCCGGCGGGTTTCAGAAAATTGTACTTTTTGTCCCTCAGGAAGAAATGCATGTCCATGGTGCTATCTTCGGGCTCGGTCTCGACGATCATCGCCAGATCGGCGGCGCCGTCCCCATTGAAGTCGCCGGTCAGCGCGGTGATGATCTTCTGGGTTTCGATGGGTTCGGCGAGCGCCGAGGCCGGCAGCAGAAGGATGAGGCCGAGTAACATCGATCGCATGGCATTTCCCCCGAATTGCAGTCTGCCTTGCCCGGCTCGACCAGCCGGGAAACTGCCATGAGCGCCGGCTTGGGCGCAAGCCGGCTCGCAATAGGCTAGGGGGTATCGACGCCGATGATGGAAACTGGCATCGACAGCCGATACAGCCGGCCCGGCAACAACGAGGTGATGATGGCGCCGTTCAAGGTCGATCCCGACAAGGTTCATGAATTCCCCGATCCCGACAGTTTTTACGCCTGGCTGCGCGAAAATCATGCCGGCGAGAGCGAGGTCTGGATCAAGGTCCACAAGGTCGGCTCGGGCCTCGCCTCGATCACGCCGAAGCAGGCCATCGACGTGGCGCTGTGCTTCGGCTGGATCGACGCCATACGCAAGCCGCTCGACGACAAGAGCTTTCTGCAGCGCTACACGCCGCGCGGCAAGAAGAGCATCTGGAGCAAGATCAACATCGACAATGTCGCCCGCCTGGTCGAGGAGGGCCGCATGACCGAACACGGGCTGAAACAGGTCGAGGCGGCCAAGGCCGACGGCCGCTGGGACCGCGCCTATGCCTCAGGCAAGGACATGAAGATCCCTGACGATCTGCAGGCCGCCATCGACGCCGAGCCGAAGGCGAAGGAGATGCTGGCAAAGCTTTCCGCCCAGAACCGGTTCGCGCTGGCGTTTCGAACGCACAACATGAAGACGGAGGCGGGGCGCAGGAAGAAGATCGAGGCTTTTGTCGAGATGCTGAAGCGCGGCGAGCCGATCTATCCGCAGAAGCGGTGAGGCGACGGCAAGCGGCTGCCATGGCGCGCGCAGCTAAAAACCCGCGTGTGAGGTTCTGGCCTCCCTTTCTCGGACATAACCTATTGTTTTTACGGTATTTTCCACTCGGCGTGTGGGTGATAGATGCGATAGTGGAAAAAACATAGCAACTTATTGTTAATTAAGAGTTTTCCACTATGTTAACTTGATCCTGGCTTAAGAGTGGAAAACGATGCTGAGAGAGTTGACCGGCGAGCAGCGGCGCCAACTCATAGATACGCAACAGGTCTACGAGGCCTGGCAGCGTGCTGATGACCAGCGCCAAAGGCGCTTTGCAGGCAGCATGCGCTGGGTTGAGCGCAGCGGTGCTGAATACCTGCTGCGGAAGGTCCGGCAGGTCGAGAATTCACTCGGGCCGAAAAGCAGCCAGACGGAGAAGGCGTTCGCTGCGTTTTCCGAGGGCAGGGTGCAGAACAAGGATCTGCTGGCAGGTCTGGCCGATCGCCTGAACGGCCTGGCGAAAGTCAATGTGGCAATGGGGTTGGGCAGGGTACCGGCCATCGCCGCACGGATATTGCGGCGGTGCGCCGAAACAGACCCGCTGGGCAAGCAGTTGCTGGTCGTCGGCACGAATGCGCTGTTCGCTTACGAGGCTCTGGCGGGCGTCCAGATCACCAGCGGTCTCACGGCAACCGGCGACATCGACCTGCTCTTCGATTCCCGACGCCGCATCAGCTTCGTGACCGGCGAGAGGGTAAGCCAGTCCGGCCTGATAGGCGTGTTGCGTAAAGTGGACAGGTCCTTCAAGCCGCTCCAGCCCCGGGCCTTCAGGGCAGCGAACCGTGATGGCTATCTGGTCGACCTGATCCGTCCGCGGGCAAGACATGTCCTCAAGGACAACGCCACTACCTCGATTACACAGCTTGCCGACGACCTCGACAGCGCACCCATGAAGGGGCTGCAATGGCTCATCAACGCCCCGAAGGTGGAGGCTGTGGCGATCGATGAGCGTGGCTATCCCGTAAGCATGCCGACGGTCGACCCTCGAATGTTCGCTCTGCACAAGGCTTGGCTGGCCACGCGGCCTGATCGGTCTGCGGTCAAGGCAATGAGAGATCGTGAACAGGCGGAAGCGGCTGCACGCATTGCCACGGGCTATCTTGCGCTTCCGCTGGACAGCGAGCATCTCAAAGGGCTTCCGGGGGCACTGCTGGACGCTGCGGCCGCAACGCTCTCTCTGCCTGGCCCGAGCGGCTTTTCCGAAGACTCTCCAATTGAGCCCGACTGGTAGCGGCCGCGCTAGCACGCCATGCTACGAAAATAGCATTCTCGCCTCGCGAAATGTGATGCTACGGTTCCCGGCGCACCCAGGGCGGAGGGGTTGCCAAGAGGAGAAGTGGCGGGCGCTGGCCCGGATTTCAGCGAGAACCGGACGGAGTTGTTGAACCATTGCAAGGCCGCCGCGTTTTCCAGCGTCGGCCACAAGGGAGGAACCACCTGTGAAAGCATCCTATCTCGTCTCAGCCGTGCTGCTTGCGGCGACTGCGATGCCGGCGGCGGCCGGCGAAATTTCCGACGGCAAGGTCAAGATCGGCATCCTCAACGACCAGTCGGGCGTCTATGCCGATTTCGGCGGCAAATGGTCGGTCGAGGCCGCCAGGATGGCGGTCGAGGATTTTGGCGGCAAGGTGCAGGGCGCGCCAATCGAGATCGTCAACGCCGATCACCAGAACAAGCCCGACATTGCCTCCAACATTGCGCGCCAGTGGTACGACACCGAGCAGGTCGACGCGATCATGGAACTGACGACATCCTCGGTGGCGCTCGCCGTCCAGGGGTTGTCCAAGGAAAAGAAGAAGATCGACATCGTTACCGGAGCGGCATCGGCCGACCTGACCGGCAAGCAATGCTCGCCCTACGGTTTCCACTGGGCTTACGATACCCACTCGCAGGCGGTCGGCACCGGCGGCGCGCTTGTGCAGCAGGGCGGCGACAGCTGGTATTTCATCACCGTCGACTATGCCTTCGGCTATTCGCTGAAGGAGCAGACCTCAAAGGTTGTTGAGGCAAGCGGCGGCAAAGTGCTGGGCGAGGTGCGTTACCCCTTGGGATCGACGGATTATTCCTCCTTCCTGCTGCAGGCGCAGTCCTCCGGCGCCAAGGTTATCGGCCTTGCCAATGCCGGCCTCGACACCTCCAATACCATCAAGCAGGCGGCCGAGTTCGGCATCGTCGCCGGCGGCCAGCGGCTGGCAGCACTTCTGTTCACGCTTGCCGAGGTGCACGGCCTCGGACTGCAGGCGGCGCAGGGCGTGGTGCTCACCGAAGGGTTTTACTGGGACCGCGACGACAAGAGCCGCGACTTCGCCGGGCGCTTCTTCAAGCGCACCAACCGCATGCCCAACATGATCCAGGCCGGCACCTATTCGGCGGTGCTGCAATATCTCAAGGCCATCGACAAGGCCGGCACCGACGAGACCGAGGCGGTCGCCAAGCAACTCCATGAAATGCCCGTCGACGACATCATCAACGCCAACGGCAAGGTACAGGCCGACGGCTCGATGGTGCACGACATGTATCTCTATCAGGTCAAAAAGCCCGAGGAGTCGAAGAAGGACTGGGACTACTACACCTACCTTGCGACCATTCCGGGCGACAAGGCCTTCATCAAGGCTGAAGACAGCGGCTGCCCGCTCGTCACCAAGTGACGCTGGCGCAAGCCGTGGCCGTCCAGCCGGACGGTGCCGAAATCAAGCCGCGGGTGGTGCTCTCCGCCCGCGGCCTGCGGCGCGATTTTGCCGGTTTCGTCGCCGTCAACAATGTCGACCTCGACGTCCATCACGGCCAGATCCATGCACTGATCGGGCCGAACGGCGCCGGCAAGACGACNGTCGCCTTGCAGCGGCCGAGCGGGCTCGGCTTCCAGTTCTGGCGCTCGCTGGCCGCGCTTGACCAACTGACTCCACGGGCGCGCGAACTGCTTGCCGTCGTCGGTCTCGACGATGTCGCGCATCGTCCGGCCGGCGATCTCTCCTATGGCCGAAAGCGCGTGCTCGAGATCGCCACCACGCTGGCGCTCGACCCGAAAGTGCTGCTGCTCGACGAGCCGATGGCCGGCATGGGGCACGAGGATGTCGGCGTCATTTCCGGCATCATCCGCTCGCTGGCAACGGACCGCGCCGTGCTGATGGTCGAGCACAATCTCACCGTCGTCGCCGACCTCTGCGACTGGATCACCGTCATGCAGCGCGGCCAGGTGCTCGCCGCCGGCGACTACGCGACGGTGAGCAACGATGAGCGCGTCAGGGTCGCCTACATGGGGACCGAGCAGGGGGACCGAGCATGAGTGAGCCGCTGCTTGCCGTGCGCGATCTCCATGCCTGGTATGGCGAGGGCCATGCGCTGCATGGCGTCAACCTCGACGTTTTTCGCGGTGAGACCGTGACGCTGCTCGGCCGCAACGGCGTCGGCAAGACCACAACGCTGCGCGCCATCATGGGGCTGGTCCGCAAGCGCAGCGGCAGCGTCGCCTTCGATGGCAGCGACCTGATGCGCCTGCCGCTGCATCGTGTTGCCCATCGCGGCATCGGCTTCGTGCCGGAGGAACGCGGCATCTTCGCCACGCTCACCGTCGACGAGAACCTGATCCTGCCGCCGGTGGTGGCCAAGGGCGGCATGAGCGTCGACGAGATCTTCGATCTCTTTCCCAACCTCAAGGAGCGCCGCAACAGCCCCGGCACCAAACTCTCCGGCGGCGAACAGCAGATGCTGGCCATCGCCCGCATCCTGCGGACGGGCGTGCAGATGCTGCTGCTCGACGAGCCGACCGAGGGCCTGGCGCCGGTCATCGTCCAGCGCATCGGCGAACTGCTGGCGACCTTGAAAAAGCGCGGCATGACCATCCTGCTCGTCGAGCAGAATTTCCGCTTCGCCGCCCGCATCGCCGACCGCTTCTACCTGATGGAGCACGGCAAGGTGGTGGAGGGTTTTGCCGTAAGCGAGCTTGCCGCTCACACGCAACAGCTGCACGAGGTGTTGGGGGTATGATGACGACAGCCCACGGCAGTACCCCCACCCCGCTGCTGCGCAGCGACCCTCCCCATAAGGGGGAGGGTGGAGGGCCACCGCCCTACCTCCCCCTTGTGGGGAGGTCGGACCGAAGGTCCGGGTGGGGGTACGTGCCGCACAGACGCATCCCCCTTGCAACACCATCGGTGACGCCATGACCATGATCTTCGGCATCCCCGTCCAGGCCTTGCTCGGCCAGATGCTGGTCGGGCTGATCAACGGCTCCTTCTACGCCATGCTGAGCCTCGGCCTGGCCGTCATCTTCGGCCTGCTGCGGATCATCAATTTCGCCCATGGCGCACTCTATATGCTCGGCGCCTTCATCGGTTACCTGCTGCTCGTCCATCTCGGCATCGGCTACTGGCCGGCGCTGCTCCTGGTGCCGCTCATCGTCGGCGTCTTCGGCATGGCGGTCGAGCGCGTGGCGCTGTCGCGGCTCTACCGCCTGGATCCGCTCTACGGGCTGCTGTTCACCTTCGGACTGGCGCTGGTCATCGAAGGCGTGTTCCGTTTCTACTACGGCGTGTCGGGCAACCCATATGCCGTTCCGGCGCAGCTTGCCGGCGGCACCAATCTCGGCTTCATGTTCCTGCCCAACTATCGCGGCTGGGTGGTGGTGGCCTCGCTCATCGTCTGCATCGGCACCTGGCTCCTGATCGAAAAGACCAGGCTCGGCTCCTATCTGCGCGCCGCGACCGAAAGTCCCGAGCTGGTGCAGGCCTTCGGCGTCAACGTGCCGCTGCTGCTGACGCTCACTTATGGGCTCGGCGCGGCGCTCGCCGGCCTTGCCGGTATTCTCGCCGCGCCCGTCTACCAGGTCAGTCCGCTGATGGGCTCCGATATCATCATCGTCGTCTTTGCCGTCGTCGTGGTCGGCGGCATGGGTTCGATTCTCGGGGCCATCGTCACCGGCTACATGCTCGGCCTCGCCGAGGGCCTGACCAAGGTGTTCTATCCCGAGGCGTCGAACCTCGTCGTCTTCGTCATCATGGCGATCGTGCTGCTCCTGCGCCCCGCCGGCCTGTTCGGAAGGGACGCCTGAGATGAGCGAGGCAACCCTTCACCAACAGCGCACCGCCGCCTCCGTGCGGCTGGAGCGGGTATTGCTGGCATTGGCCATACTGGCGCTGATAGCCGCGCCCTTCTTCGTCTATCCGATCTTCCTGATGAAGATGCTGTGCTTCGCGCTGTTTGCCTGCGCCTTCAACCTGCTGCTCGGCTACACCGGGCTGTTGTCGTTCGGCCACGCCACCTTCTACGGCGCCGCCGCCTATTTCTGCGCCTACGCCGTCAAGGCATGGGGCTGGCCGCCCGAGGCCGGCATCCTGCTCGGCACCGCCGGAGCGGCCGTGCTCGGCCTGGTCATGGGCTTCCTCGCCATCCGCCGGCAAGGCATCTATTTCTCGATGATCACGCTGGCGCTGGCGCAGATGTTTTATTTCTTCTGCGTCCAGGCGCCGTTCACCGAAGGCGAGGACGGCATACAGGGCGTGCCGCGCGGGCATCTGTTCGGCATCGTCGATCTCAACGTCACGCTCAACATGTATTTCGTCGTGCTTGCCGTCTTCCTCATCGGCGTCTTCGCCGTCTGGCGCATCGTCAACTCGCCGTTCGGCATGATCCTGCGTTCGATCCGCGAGAACGAGAACCGCGCCATCTCGCTGGGCTATTCGGTCGGCCGCTACAAGCTCGCCGCCTTCGTCATGTCGGCAGCCCTTGCCGGGCTTGCCGGCGCCACCAAGGCGATCGTCTTCCAGTTCGCGACGCTGACCGACGTCACCTGGCAGATGTCAGGCGAGGTGATCCTGATGACGCTGCTCGGCGGCATCGGCACCATGGTCGGTCCTGTCGTCGGCGCCGGCCTCGTCGTCGGCCTGGAAAACACCCTCGCCACCTCAGGCTTCCCGGTGACCATCGCCACCGGCCTGATCTTCATGATCTGCGTGCTGGTCTTTCGCCGCGGCATCGTCGGCGAGATTTACGCGCGCTGGCTGGCGCCGGCCAACGGCGAGGCGGGCCGCGATCAATAGGTGATGGTCACCACCACCGTGTCGGTGTAGACGCCGGCCGAGGGCGTCGTCTGCGGCGGCACGCGGCCGTAGACGATGAGCGGTTGCGCCAAGCCGGTTCCGGTGCCGGCCACCGTGCTTCCCGGCGTTCCGGCGTCACCCCAGGGCTGCGAGCGCGCGGCGTCCTTGTAGAGGCCGTAGGTGACCCGCTCGCCGCCCTTCGACATTTTGCGATTGGTCGGCGTGCCGCCTGTCGTGCCGCCATTCAGGGAAACCGTATAGGCGGTCGACGGCGTGCAGGTGACCGAGACCTGGCCGGTGGCATCGGCATTGGCGTCGAGCACGCCCTTGGAGCCGAAATCGATGTTCTGGGTGGCGACCAGGCAGTTTGCCGCGACCGTGGCGTTGATGGTGAAGGTCGGACTGGTGCCCAAGTTGCCCGCGCCGGTGTTGCAGCTGCTGCTCAACAGGGTTGTCCGGGAGCGGAACTCGAGTTGCCCGCCCGAAAATGTCGACAGATAAGTGCCCGGCGGAACGGTCGCCTGGCCGCCGGGAACCCGGCCATAGAGCGTCAGGGTGTCGATTGAGTTGCCGAAGAGATTGGGGCTCAGCAGCAGCGGTGGCGGGCGCGAGGCATAGGCCCAGTTATAGCTGCCCCAGACAACGCTCATTGCGGGGTCCGAATAGAGTTGATAGTTGAGGCTGTTGACGCCGCTCGCCATCTGCCGGGCCGCCGCCGAGGTTGCACCGCCGGTGCCGGCGGCAATATGCGGACAGACCAGGACGGGCAGCAGCAATGGCAAACTGCCGCTGCAAGTCGCGGTGAAGGTGGCTGTCGATGTCGCCGCGGTGCCCGACAGCGTGTCGATGAGGCCGAAATTCAAACTGGTGACGGTGTAACTGCAGCTTTGCGCGCGGGCGAGCGACGGTAGCAGCACCAGCAGAAGTGCGATGATTACGGCGCGCAGCTTTTTTCCTCCAGCTCTCATTGGCACACCACGTCACGGATCACCACCTGCCGGCCGCGCGCCGCCTCGAAGGGAAACTCTGCCCGGCATGAATCGCCGTCCGCGCGCTCGACCTGCACGGAATTCTGCTTGCCGAGGCCCTTGATGTAGGCCTGCCCGTCATAGCCGACGACAAAGTCTTCAGTGCCGCCATCGACGCGTCCCGACAGTCCGGCTTCGAGCGGCGTTCCGCTCGAGTCGACCAGCGTCACCAGCGCGGCCTGCGCCGCCTCGGACACGCCGAACTTCAGCACGACGCCGTTGCGGTCGGCTGGGAAGACGGTCTCCTTGGTAGCCGGGACATCCGCGTCGACTGGTAGATTCTTCGGGTCGATGGAGACCGTGTTCAGCTCATAGGAGTTGAGCCCGGTGACCAGGATGCGGCCTTTGCTGTCGGTCCTGCCTACAGGCCGGTTCTGATGCAAGACCTCGACATCAGGCGTGCCGACATCGACGACGGCAAAGGCATCGTCGATGCGGTTGGTGGCGAACACCCCGCCGTCTGCGACCGCAATGGCGCCGTCCATCTGGCCGGTCACGCGAAAGTCCTTGTCGAATTGCTGGGCGCCGGCCTCGAAACGCGCAAACGGCGCGCGGTAGCTGACCGCTGCCGAACGATTGGGGACCTCGCCCTCCGAGGTGCGCAGCCGCCAGCCGATGCTGCCGTCCTCGGCCCGCTCCGATTTGGCGAGGTCGGCAGTGACATTGAGGCCGTCAGGGCCTTGCTCGACGCCTGTCGACGCCGAGATCTCGTCGTTGAACGGGATCGAAATCCCGGCGAACACGCCATAGCTGCTGTCGTCGTCGAGATCGGCGAAGGCGGTGGCATAGAGCGTGCTGCGCTTGAAGATCGCCTGGCTGTAGGACAGGCCGACGATCTGGCTGCTTTCGCCCTCGGCGCTCTTCAAATGCGTATAGGACAGGTTGAGGCTGGAGAAATCGATCGGCATCGGCACGCTGAGTGTCACCTGGTCGACCGCGCGCGGCACGCCGGCGCTGAAACGGGTGAAGTCGTCGGGGTCGAGAACCGGCTCCGCCGTCACCGAGGCGATGTCTTCATAGCCGCCAAAGGCCCGCTGCATGTGGGCGTTGATCGCCCAGCCGTCATAGCCGAATTCGACACTGGCATCGACCAGCGAGCCGGTGCGCCGGTCATGATGGCTGCCGGCGACCGCCAGCGAAGCTGCGCCATATGCCCCGAGCGGGAAGGCAGCACCTATGCCGCCATTGATCAGATCGGCGCCGCCCTCGGCATGGGCTTCCAATGTCAGCCGGTCGGTCACGCCGTAACGCGCGCTGGCGACCCCCATGACGCGGCCGTCATAATCGTCGGAGGAGATGCCGAAATTGCGCCGCGCCATCCCTGCCTCGACGGAAAAGTCGAGCAGTCCCTGGCGCAGCAGCATGCTGGAGGCATAGAACGGCAAGGTGGCCGTGGTCTCGCGGCCGAGGCTGTCGCGCAGCACCACCTGCGCCTGTCCGGCGCCCGTGAACACCGGCAGATTGGTGACCTGGAACGGCCCGGGCTGGATGTCGCCGGAATAGGTGCGCACGTTCTGCGTATAGACCTCGAGCGTCGACGGCACCGCCGCCGTGCCGCCGAAGGAGGGCAGAGGTAGCGTCACCAGGTCCGATCGCAGGTGGAAGTTGCGTTGCGCCTGGATGCCGCCGAGATAGATCGGACGCGTCCACGACAATCCACCGGAGATGAAGTCGCCGGCGCGGTAGGTCATCAGCCGGTCGGGGTCGGAATAGCTCCATGTCGTGTTGAGCCGCGTGAAGCCGCCCAGCCTGCCGTCGGAATAGCCGGCGATGAAGGATTGGCTGAGCGTTCCATAGGGGCTGAACACGCGCGCATCGAAGCCGCCGGAAACGCCTTGGAACAGCTCGACGTCCTTGTCGAACAATGTGTTGGAGCTGGCAAACAGCGAATAGTTGAGAACCGCGCCCAAGCCCGATTGCGGCGCCGGCCGGTCCTGCAAGCGCAAGCCGAGATCCACCATGCGCGCCTCGCGGCTGTCATTGGCGGCGGTGACGTAGAGGCGCTGGGCTACCTCATCGATCCGAAACGAAACGTCGGCCAACTGGTCGAGCCTGACCAGGCCGCCGGCGTCGGCTATGTCCTCCGGCGGTTTCAGGCCGACCTCCTTCAGCTCTTGGGGCGCCGCCGCCAGCCCACCATCCGGCATCTCGATAAAATTGCCGACCAGCTTGGTCGAAACGTCGTTGATGAACACCTCGAGATAGAGGCTGCGGCCCGCTGGCAAAACGGAAGCCGGCTGTTCGAGGTTCGTCACGGCCGGAAATTCCTGCGAACGCACCGCCAAGCAAGGTGTGAAAGTCGCAACCGCGACGATGACAGCGACGCTACTTGCCCTTGACGGCAACGTTGGCATCGAAGGGTCCAAGATCGCTCTGTGCCTTCAAAAGCACGGAGCCCGCTGACAGTGATTTGCCGCTGCCGATCGGCCACTGCATGGTCGCGCCGCCCAGGACATAACCGACGAGCCCGTTTCGGTTGCCGAGCTTTTTGCCGTTCTGGGTCAGGGATAGGTTGGACAAGCGGAGACGACTTTCACCGGTATTGCTGGCTGTCAGCACAAGACTGCCGCCCTTGCGCGAAACACTCCAGGCGACTGCCGGCGCGGCCGCATCGGCGTCGCGGAAAAACACCGGCACGGAGTAGCGCAGCGCGAGCGCGACCGTACCGGCCTTCTTGCGCGACGGGTCGGGTAACTCGTCGACGATGACGCGGTAGCTTTCCTCGGCCCGCACCGGCGCCTTGCTGACGCGCACGACGCGAACCACGTATTGGGCATTGGGTCCGAGTTTGGTCGATGGCGGGCTGGCGACGACGTCCGTAGTCGGCGTCAGCGTCTCGATCCCGCCAGCCTGGCTCCAGGCGAAGACGCGTATCTGCACATTGATCGGCCGCTTGGGGTCATCGTTGCTGAGGTTGAGAACCGCCGAGGCGTCGGGCGAGATCAGCTCGAGACCTGTCGGCGCCACCCTGAGCGAAGCGGCTTGTGAGAGACCGGCGCACAGCAACAGAACAGCCGTGGCTCCGATGCATGAAAGCATGGATCGCATGATCGTCCTCGTGTTGGTATCGATTGTCAGTACGTTATGGTGATCGCAACCGTGTCGGTGTAGAGGCCCGCCGCCGGTGTCGTCTGCGGTGGAACACGCCCGTAGACCGTCAGCGGCTGAATGGCGCCGTTGCCGGTTCCGCCGACCGTGTCGGTGGGGATCGTGGTGCCCCAAAGCTGCGTCCGGGTGCTTTCCCTGTAGATGGTGTAGTCGATCGTCGCCGACGCCGGCCCGGTCATCTTGCGAACAGCAACCGTTGCGCCCGCGCCCGCTCCGGCGCTCAGACCAACATTGTATGACTTGCCGGTCGTGCATTGCACGTTGATGGTGCTGGTCTGGTCGACATTCGCATCAATGACACCGTGCGGGCCGAAATCGAGATCGCTCGCCGTCTGCACCTTGCATTCGTCGGTAATCGTGATGCGGACATTCATGCTGCCCGTCGCGGTCGCGGCGATCGCGGGCAGGATGGGAAGCAGCGACGCTCCCGCCAGCAGCGCATATTTCAGCAATCTCATGCGTGTTTCCTCCGTCGGGCAGACCGTTCCTCGCAACACAGTCTTGACCCGGATTTCACTCCTACAGCTCCTCCGTTGCATGCTTCGCAAGACATCAACGATACAGTAATGTCAGAAGCGAACTGTGCAATGATTATTACAACTTAGATTCGGATTACGACAGCGAATAACTTCGGTATGTATCGGATAATTTTGGTTAATATTTGGTTAACAGAGATGAAATGGACATTTTCTCGAAGTGAAAGTTCATCTGTCGAAAATTTATTTTGCTTCTCGTGCCGAAAAGGCGAAAATATCTGGCAAATCATCTTGATTTGTAGAGTCTCACCTGTCGTCCTTTATTATCGATATTTCGCGGCGTGCACCGGCGCCAAGCAGCCATCGCCATAGCCGCGCCGGTAGCTGTTCGCGCCTGTCCAAGCCTTGCGGTCGTGCTGACAGGGCCGCATTCGCCAAAACCGTGTTCCGCCCGGCCCAAGCATGGCCGTCCCGGCTGAGATAAATCCACCGCCGTCGGATCGCGGCGAAACACATGCGAATCGTTCTTGCCACGCTGGCCCGGATTTCCTTCGGCGGCGCATCGGCCGGACGGGAGATGCGCCTGTTGTCCCTTGGAGCCATGATCCACGACCGGCAGCCGCGCGGACCGGCTGCCAGACGTCAGAAAAGGAAGAACGATGAAGAAGACCTATGAAAAGCCACAGCTCGAAAAGCGCCAGAAGCTGTCGCGTGTGACCGCTGTCGCCGGCCCATCAGTGACCAGTGAGAGCTGACGCCGTCGACCGGCATCGAACCACCAGCGGACGAGGAGAGCAGTCATGGATCAGCATGCGAACCCGTCACCCGGCTTCAGGCGCAATCCGGGCAAGGTGATCACCGTCGAGCCCTTCAACGGGCGTGTCGTCGTGTTTGCAAACGGCACCATCATCGCTTCCTCGGCAAAAGCCAAAATGGTGACCGAGCCGCCCCATCCCTTCTCCTTCTACATCCCGTTCGAGGACATCGACTTCCGCAAGCTCAAGAAGACGGAGCGGTCGACGCTGTGCCCCTACAAGGGCGACGCCAGCTACTGGAACGTGCTGCCGGCGGGTGAAACCGGCAACGACGCGATGTGGGCCTATGAGCAGCCTTTCGACGAGATGACTGAAATTCGCGACCACGGCGCCTTCTACCCACACCGGGTCACCATCGACGCCGCGCCGCGCTGAGCGCGTCATGCCTGTCGCCCAAAAGTGCCCAGCGTTTTTGGAGCCGACGACAGGCATGAACAGAGGAATTTTTCAGATCAGCCAAAGCTGTCCTCACCCGGGGGCGCAGCGGTTTTGCGGCAACGGCATGCCGAAACGAAGACAAAAGGTCATGGACGAAAAGCAGAGAGCAATTCTCGACGAAATCCCGCGCCTGCGCCGCTATGCGCGCTCGCTGCTGCGCGACCGCGATTCCGCCGACGATCTCGTCCAGGACTGCCTGGAGCGGGCGCTGCTGCGGCTGGACAACTGGCAGACGGGAGAGAGCCCGCGAAAATGGCTGTTCACGATCATGCATCATCTGTTCATCGACCAGATGCGCAAGGTGAACCGGCGAGGCGAGGCCTCGATGCTGCCGCTGGAGGCCGGCGAGGTGCAGGCCTCTCCCGCCGACCAGCTGGAGAATGTCGCGGCCCGCGAGATCATCGACGCGCTGCAGGCGATCAGCCCCGACCGCCGTGCCCCGCTGACCATGGTCGCCATCGAAGGCTTCTCCTATGCCGAGGCCGCCGAGATGCTCGGCGTGCCGGCCGGCACGCTGATGTCGCGCATCGCGCGCGGCCGCGAGGAACTGCGCGGCCTGCTCGAGGACAATGCGCGCCGCCGCGCGATAAGGATCGTCGAGCCAGGCCCGGCCAGGGCGGTTCCAATCAGGGCGCCAATGGCATGACGAGCCCCAATCGCATGATGACGCCTTACGGCATGGTCCGGCACGATTGCAGGCCTTGTCCGCACTGTGGGCGCGGCGCACCCGGTAACGCTTTCTTCTCTGCTTGCGTGCATAGTGGCGGCGACGGAGTGAGCGAAACCAGGGCATGGCTGAAGAGAAAATACGCAACGGCGAATTCTGGGCGCTTGCGCTCGAACGCGCTCATCTCGGCGTATGGGACTGGGATATTTTGAGCGGCGACTGTTTCTATTCGCCGACCTGGTCGCACATGCTGGGTTATGAGGATGGCGAGCTTGCCAACAGCGACGACCTCTGGCTGAAGCTGACGCATCCCGACGACCGCCAGCGGGCGCTGGCCAGCGGAGAGCGGCACATTTCCGGCCTGACCGCCTCGATCGAGACCGAGCTACGCCTCAAGCACAAGGACGGCCACTGGATCTGGGTGCTGGACCGCGGCGGCATTGTCGAGCGTGACGAGACGGGCAGGCCGGTCAGGCTGATGGGCGTGCAGACCGACATCAGCCGGCAGAAAGAGGCGGAAGCCGAACTGGAGCGGGTCAATGTGCGCTTTCGCCTGGCGCTGGCGGCCAGCGGCACCGGCATCTGGCATCACGATATCGACGCCAACAAGAGCTATTGGGACGCCCGCACCAGGGAGATATTCGGCCTGGTCGCCGACACCGACGAGGTGGCCGCCGACCTTTGGCATTCCTATCTGCACCCCGACGACAAGGATGCCGCAGAGCGCGCCCATCTGGCGCCGCTTTCGACCGACGGCGTCGTCGCCGCGCAATACCGCATCGTCAGGCGCGACGGCGAAATCCGCCATGTCGAATCGCTGGTGCGCTTCATCGCGGCGCCCGAGACGGCGGGCCAGATTCTCGGCACCGTGCGCGACATCACCGAGGACAAGAAGCGCGAGCGGGAACTCGCCTACGCCGCTCACCACGATGCGCTGACGGGCCTCTTGAACCGTGCCGCCTTCGACCGGCTGCTGGCCGTGCATATCGCCACCGAGCGGGCTTTGCCGCTGGCGGTGTTCTATGTCGATCTCGACTACTTCAAGGCGCTCAACGACTTTGCCGGCCACGCCGCCGGCGACCTGGCGCTGAGGGGTGTCGCCGCCGGTATTCTGGGCTGCCTGCCGGCATCGGCGCGTGCCGCGCGCCTCGGCGGCGACGAGTTCGCGCTGCTGGTGCCCAATTGCCAATCGGCCAAGGCCGAGGCGCTGGCCGGCGCGATTCTTGCGGCGGTCCGTGACGCCGACCTCGGACTGCCGGCGACCTCGCGAAAACTCGCGGCCAGCATCGGCATCGCCTTCGTCGAGGACACCACCACCACAGTTGCCGATGCGTTGGCCTGCGCCGACGACGCCTGCTATGCCGCCAAGGCGGCCGGGCGCAATCGCTTCGCGGTGTTTTCGGCCGATGCGGCGTCGGGCTCCGGCGGCCTCAACGCGGCGCGTGTCGCCGCCGACACGGTCGACGCCATGGATGACGGGCGGCTGAAACTGTTCGGCCAGGAGATCCATCTTCTGGGCCAGCCTTGGAAGGAGAGCCGCCATGTCGAGGTGCTAGCGCGGCTTGCCGGGCGCAATGGCAAGCTGATCCCGCCCAGCGAATTCATTCCGGTCGCCGAGCGCTTCGGCATTGCCTCGCGGTTGGACCGCTGGATCATCAGGACAGCGCTTTCGCAGCATGGCGAGGCGATGCGGTCAGGCGCCATCATGCTCGGCTTCAACCTGTCGGCGCAGACGCTGAGCGACCCGCTGCTATGGGATTTCGTCGACGCCGTCATCGCCGAGACCGGGGCGCCGCATTCCGGCATCGGTTTCGAGATCACCGAGACCGCGGCCGTCACCAATTTCGACGCCGCCGAGCAGTTCGTGCGCAAGGCGCGCGAGCGGCAATGCCGCGTCAGCCTCGACGATTTCGGCGCCGGCATGAGCTCGTTCGAATATTTGCGGCGCTTTCCGGTCGATCAGATCAAGATCGACGGCTCGTTCATCGAGAATATCGCGGAAAGCCGTTTCGATCGCGAGATCGTCTCGGCCATAGCGGGCATCGCCAAAAGTCTCGGCTGCGCGGTGGTGGCCGAAAAGATCGAACAGCAGGAAGCGCTCGACATTTTGCGCGGCATGGGCGTGGCCTATGGCCAGGGTTTTCTGCTTCACCGGCCGGAGCCGCTCGAGGCGATCGTCGCGCGGGCCGGCGAACAGTCACCATCCAGCGGACAGTCACCGGAAAAGCGCTTCGGCTGACGGCTTCTCACCGCCCGAGCTGGCGCGACTTGTCCGGCTAACCGGCGTCGGCCTTTTCCTGCTTTCGTTGCGCCGCCTCCTTCTTGCGGCGCAACACCTCGTCGGTGCCGACAAGGTCCTTCGAGGCGCCGGAAATGGCGGTCGAGACGACGGCGGGCGGATCGCTGGCCGGAAAACTGTCTTCGAGGCCTGATTGCAACTGCTCCTCGAGCGTCTGCGGGTTCTCGGAGCGGCCTTCGGCGCGGCGCTCGCCAACGGCTTCGACATCGCTCTTGGTGTCGGGGTGAGCGCGGGCTTCCGATATCGTCGACACCACCAGCTCGATGGCGAACTCTTTCATCGCCTCGGCTTGCGGCCCATCGACATCGGAGTCTTCGATCAGGCGGATGAGCGACTTTTCCAGGGCGCCCAGTTCCTTGACGCCCTGACACCGCGCCAGACGCTTGGTGAGCGAACCGATCAGCGCCGGGGCAAAGGTCGAATAGGCAAGCCTGCGTGTGTCGTCGACCTGCTCGGGATGAAGCTTTTGCAAGGACATAGATGCCTCCAGTCAATCAGCCGTGCAGCTTCTGCCGCTGGCCCCTCCTTAGGAAACAGAGGGGAGGGCAAGAGGTTCCATACAGTCCTCGACAGGGTCGACGAGTTCAACTCCACAGCGACGCCATGGTCAGCGACGCTTCGAATATCTGCTCCCTGTTCTCGTTCAGCATCTTGACGGTGATCCGCCGGTGGTCGCCCTCCGGTATCTCGTCGCGCGCCACATCGTGCAATATGCGCAGCGCTTCGGCTCCCGCACGCTCCCGGCTGGGAAAAAGCTGCCCCTCTTCATCAATCTGGGTCTCGGCGTTGTACAAGTCGAAGTAGAACCGTTCCATGTGTGCAAGGATCCCTGCGTGAGAACGCTAAGGCGCATCGCGGTTGAAGGACGCAGGCGACGCGCTTCAGGTCTGTGTTTTTATGCATGTCGTTGTCTCAAAATCGGGGCCATTTTTGAGCGACATGGATTAAATCCCAACCCGCACCCATGGTTCCATGCGACTGTGCCCTGAGCAGATTTCCTGCCAGGAGCCGTCGCCGTGCCGGCCGATTGCAACCGCACCCGATCTCCGGCGTTTGGCTAGGCCACGAATGTCCACGAAATCTCGAACTGGATCCTCCATGCTAGAACCGCTTTATCTCAACCTTGGCCAGCATGACGCTTTGTCCGAGCAGGAAAAGGGGCTGCTGGCCGCCGCCATGACCATCGAGATGGATTTTGCCACCGGTCAGGACATCGTTTCAGAGGGATCGAGGCCAGGCTACAGCACGCTCATCATCGAGGGTCTGGCGGCGCGCTACAAGGTGCTGGAGGATGGCGGCCGCCAGTTCACCTCGTTGCAGGTGCCAGGCGATTTTGTCGATTTGCACGCCTTCCTGCTCAAGACAATGGACCATGGCATTATA
This sequence comes from Mesorhizobium sp. L2C066B000, assembly GCF_000502335.1. Lineage (NCBI taxonomy): Bacteria > Pseudomonadati > Pseudomonadota > Alphaproteobacteria > Hyphomicrobiales > Phyllobacteriaceae > Mesorhizobium > Mesorhizobium sp. L2C066B000. Next base: position 17,514 of record NZ_AYWZ01000008.1, on the reverse strand, counting down.
GCTTTGTCGCCATGCCGGGTGATCGCCGCCGACCACAGTCGGCTAAGGACGATCACCGAACAGGCGCCTCATCTCAGCCGCTTGCTTTGGCTGGACACGCTCGTCGATGGCGCCATCCATCGGGAATGGATCGTGGCCATGGGCCGGCGGTCCAAGACTTCGCATCTGGCGCATCTTGTGTGCGAGCTGTTCGTGCGGCTCCAGGTCGTCAAGCAGACCAACGGCATGAGTTTCTGGCTTCCCCTGTCGCAGGCGGAACTGGCCGATGTGCTTGGGCTTTCGGTCGTCCACATGAACCGGGTCATCGGCGCGCTGCGCAAGATCGGTGTGATCGGCTGGGCAAATTACATGGTGACCATTCTGGACTGGCAGCAGCTGGTGGAAATCGCCGAGTTCGACCCGACTTATCTCAGCATGAACCGCGAGCCGAGATAGGCTATCCGGCGTTCGCCATGACATCGCAGGCAATCCGTCAGCCGGTCTTTCAACGATGCCCATCCAGCGACGCCAATTCGTCGAGCATGGCAAGGGCGGCACTTGGCTTCGCCGGCTTCAGCAAGCCCTGTTGGGCGGCGGCATTCTGGAAAGCGGCAAAGGCGATGTCCGGGCGGCAAATGCCGTTCAACGCGTCATCCACCAGCCTGTCGGCCGCCTTGTAGGCCGCCGTCTGCTTGTTCTTCCATGTTCCGCCTAGCGCCCTCCTGGCGTCGGCGATCGACGACACCGTCATCGCGCTGCCGTCCACGAATCTGATCGTCAGGGGCAGAAAACGGCTCATGCGCTCACCATCCAAACCATTCGCGCCTCGCCCGGATCGATCTCATCACTTGCCTCCTTGAAAACGGGATCGCCATAAACGAGGAAATCACAAACTGGTTGCAGCCCGGCGAGCTACATGTTGCTTGCCGGCCAGATCGGCCGATGCGGACGATAAGGCGGCCGCGGCGCCGGCTTCAACGGGATGTCGGCGAGCGAGTTGCGGATCGGCCTGAACAGTATCGGCGAAGACGCGGCGCGGCGGTGCAATACCGCGGCTGACAATTTGGCAATCAGATTTCGAACGTCCATGGGACACCTCGAGCGCGTTGAGAGTCCCCCCATCGCGATCACCTACCACCTCACGCCCAGCATCCGCATTTAACTTTGATATAGGCCGGACGAATACGCGCCGCGCGCAATGTCTGCCGCCGAGATTCTGCCGATCCTCGGCGGCGGCTATTGAGGGCGGTGCCAGGCTGGCGGTCACGCATCCCAGCAGCGACGTCGCGGACGCTGCTGCAACCGGATGAATTTTCGTGCATTCTTGTGCATGGCCACAATGCTTCGAACCGACACGCCGGCAAAATGCTGCTCCTATTGCGGTTCGCGAGAGCATGACTACGAGGATTGTCCGAAGCGTAAAGCAGAGGCGGAGCGGCAGTGGGAAGGCCAGGCAAAGCCCGGCGCCGAATCCGAGGCGACGGCCGAAGTCTAGCTGGGCTCGAACAGCTCGATCACGTTGCCGGACGGGTCTTCACAAAGAATCTGTCGCCCGCCCGGACCTTCGACGATCTGGTTGCGGAACCGCACGCCGGCCTCGACCATCTTAGTCACGATTGACGGCAATTGCTCGACCTCGAGCACGAAGCGGTTCCATCCGCCCGGCTCGGGTGTCCGGCCGTCCGGCATCGGCCTGGCTGCCGACGCCAAGGGACCGGCGAGCCAGAGCGAGAGGTCGCCGCGCGTCAGGATGGCCATCGCCGGACCGAATTGCTGCTTCAGCGCGAAGCCCAGATGGCTCGTATAAAACGCGATGGACAGATCGACATCGCGGACCAGATATCGGACGGACACCATTCGCAGGCTCCCTCACAAACGCCCCTCCCGAGAGATAGCTGGCGGGACAAGTCGGGGCAAGCCCGCGCGCACGCTTCGGGCGCCTACGGTGCGATTGCGTGGTCGGCCTGTCTGTCTCTCACGAAGGCCGTCAGCAGCTCCATTCCCGCCGGCCAGTCGCCCAGCCCGCTATTGCTGTTGATGTGACCAAGCGGCCCGGCGATGTGCAGTTCGCTGCCCCATTGTGTGGCTTTCTCACCGGCATAGCCGTTCGGATCATAGGGATCGTCGGTGCTGGCCACGATCAGCGAGGGGAAGCGAAGCGGCCCGCGCGGCGTATCGGCGAAGGGAATTCCGTAAGCGGGATAGACCGGCGAGGCCGGGTCGGGAACCGCAACCAGAAACGCCCCGCCGATCCGACGGCTCGACACCGCCTGCCAATGCGCGACCAGCAGGCAGCTGAGACTGTGGGCGACGAGCACCGGCGGGGTCTGTGCCTGTGACACCGCGACGTCCAGCGCCGCCACCCAGTCGTCGAAATCCGGCAGCTCCCAGCTTGCCGGGCTGAAGCGGCGCATCGCCGGGTCGGCCTGTTGCCAGCGTGTCTGCCAGTGGGCCTCGCCCGATCCGCCGCTGCCCGGCAGAATGATGAAGTCGGTCATGGAAAATCCTGTTTCTTCGCCGCAGATGATGTCCCAATCCTAGGGCTTCTCCTTGTTCGCGGAATGAGAGATCATCGGAAAGCGATGAAGAATTCCGATGGATTGAAGGTGTTCATGGCAAACGGCGATTACCGGCCACGGCTCGACCCCACCGACATGGCAATCATCGAGATCATGCAGGAGGATGGCCGCATCGGCATTTCCGAACTCGGCCGCCGCGTCGGCCTGTCCCAGCCCGCGACGTCGGAGCGGGTGAAGCGGCTGGAGGAGCGCGGCATCATCGCCGGCTACCGGGCCGCGATCGATCCCACCGCCCTCGGTCTCGGCACCATGGCCATGATCCGCCTGCGCACCACGCATGAGCACATCCAGACCTGCCTGAAGAAATTCGCGGCCATGCCGGAAGTGGTCGAGGTGCTGCGGGTGACCGGCGAGGATTGTTTTCTGGTCAAGGTGGTCGTGCCGTCGCCGCCCGACCTCGAAAGCATCGTCGATGCCATCGGCCGCTACGGCGCGGTGACGACCAATGTGGTGCTGCGCGCCGAGCCGCCGAAACGGTTGGGGCGGGAGCTGATGGCGAAGCTCTGAGCGGCCACGCGCGGCAAGAGGATTGCAAGCGCCTCCTTTTGCGAGGTCCGGCTTTGCCGCGAAAGAATTTCGCGGGCTGGTGTAGGATCGGCGGCGTGGCGCCCGTCCTTGGGGCGAAACCCGTTGCAAACCTTTGGAGCACATCATGGAAGCCGTTCAATCGCCGTGGCAGACCGCGGCCATTCTCATCGCCCGCCTGACCTTGGCCGCCATGTTCGCGATGGGAGCAGCCTTCAAGTTCATGGATATGAACATGACCGCCGGCTACATCGCCGCCGCCGGCTTCCCGTTCCCGCTGTTTCTGGCCTGGTGCGCCGCGATCCTCGAAACGCTGCTGGTGATCGCCTTGCTGACCGGAGCGTTCTTCACGCCGGCCGCCCTGGTCGCCGCCGTCTACGTGGTCTTCCTCGGCTTTGCCTTCCACGGTCCGTCGCACTGGACCGGCAACCAGGCCGAGTTCGGCGCCTTCATGTCCCATTTCCCGTTCGCCGCCGGCCTGCTGTTCGCCGCCGTGCATGGACCGGGCAGCGTGCTGGCCTCGAAGATTGGCCGAGGGTGAGGCCCCGCGTCGGCAGACCGCCTCACATCTGGTCGTTGTAGGGTTCCTTCATCTGACCGACCATGCGGGCCAGTTTCGAGAAGGACGGCATGTCCGCCTCCGGCTGGCATTGATTGGCCAGTTCCAGCAGTCGGATCGGAAAGTTGACGGCGTCGCGGTTGGACTCCGACATGCCGTCGGACCGCTCCTCGCCGGTTTCGATGGCCTCGGCCTTGCGCAGCGCAATGTCGATATCCTCCACCGTGAGCAGGCCCTTGCGCACCAGCACCTGATTGATCGAGGCGACGGCCATCAGCAGGCCTTCGAGTTGCAGATTGGCGACGTTCATGGCTGTTGCTCCCATTTGGCTCACGCTCAACGCATGAGCCGCTGTTACGATCCGGACGGGGATGCAAGCGATAGGCGTCGGCCGATGGCCTGCGCTACTCTTCCATCCAGCGGCGGCCATATTCGGCCCACAGCGCCTTGACCTCCCGGCTGCCGAGGCGCGGGGCCGAGCCGTCGCCATAGGCGATCGAAACGCAGCTGATGTCGTAATGGGGATGGGCGTCGATGACGAAGCGGATCGCCTCGCCGAGCGGCCTTCTGCCGATGACCGGATCGGCCTGGCCTTGGCCGACGCTGCGAACGCCCGAAACAGTGGCTGGCGCTTGCCGCATCCTGAACACGGATGCCATGGCTGGTTTGTCCATCCCGCTCTCCCCCGAGTTGGAGTGGAATGATTCCATAAGAGCCAGCTAATGACCAGTCGCTAGACGGCCTGTCGAAGGCTGCGTCTTGTATCCTGCAGCCCGTTGAAGGACTGTTCAGGCCAGCGGATCCGCCGCCGGCGGCCTGGCGGGAAGGCCGAGCCTTGTCCGCTCGCCGTCGGCAAACTCCTCGGCCGCTTCCTGGGCCATGAACAGATGCTGGGTCACCGTGCCATTCTCGGCAACCAGCACCGCCCATTGGCGGCGGTCCACACGTTCCACGCGAACGTCATTGGGCTCTCCGGCCACCACGATCGTCCTCCAGCAGGCGTACGGCACGGAGGGGGCGTGCCTTTACGCCTTGGTCTTGCTCTTGGCCGGCGCCTTGGCGGCCGGGGCCTCGGGTGTCCTGATGCCGAGCCCGAACTCCTTTGCCAGCTCCGAGCGCTTGACGGCGTAGCTGGGCGCCGTCATCGGATAGTCACCGGGCAGNCCCGAACTCCTTTGCCAGCTCCGAGCGCTTGACGGCGTAGCTGGGCGCCGTCATCGGATAGTCACCGGGCAGGTCCCATTTGGCGCGATAGGCTTCCGGCGTCATGCCATGGGCGGAGCCGAGATGACGCCGCAGCGACCTGAACTTCTTGCCATCCTCCAGGCAGTAAATGAAATTGGGCGTCACCGAGCGCTTGCGGTTGACCGCGGGCTCAGGCGCAGGTTGCGGCGGAGCAACGGGATTGTCCACGGCCGCGAGCGCTGCATTGACGCTCTCGATCAACGCCGGCAGGCTATCCGGCGGCACTGAATTGTTGCGCACGAATGCCGCGACGATGTCGGCGGTCAGATTTATATTTCGGATTTTGTCCTCAGACATGGCTTCTTTTGCCCCCTTGATGCCAAAGGGCAAATTATCAGACAACATCCGCCGACGGCATGGCACTTTAGAACATATGCATATGACTTGACGCCGGATGTGGTAGCGCTAACATCACCGAGTCTCCGGTCGATGTCGATGTAGGAATTCTTTCCTGAAATATCTTGACCGGTGAGGGCAGCTATGCTACGATTTGTTCATGGTGCTAATTTGCGCCAGCAACCCGCCGCCGAGGCGGGTTTTCATGCGGCTTGGAAACAATAACGGCCAGTGACGCGAGTTTTCCCTCGCTCAGGCTGCTTATGTAGTTTTTTCGCCGACGCACGAACTCGGCGCCGAGCACGATCTCATTGGCCTGCTGCTGGGCGGGCGAGGGCACGAGGCCGGAATTTGCCCGTTTCAACGCCAGCTCGACGTGATCGCCGGTTTCGTCGATGACATCGTCGACCCGGAATCCGGCTGAAGCAAACAGAGCCTTCAGGGTCTCGCCGTCGACAAGATGGCTGGCCGCCGACGACACCGCCCAAGGCAAGGGATAGTAAGGCTCGCCGTCCGCTAGCACCGCCTCGGTCCAGACAAGCCTGGCTTTCGGCTTCAGCACGCGCCACGCTTGCCCAATGACCGCCGCCTTGTCAGCGATATTCATGCCGACATAGAAGCAGATTGCCGCGTCGAATGTGTCGTCTGCAAAAGGCAGCCTTGTCGCATCGGCCTCATGGAAACGCACTTTGTCGCCTAGGCCGCAGAGCTCGGTCAATCGGCGGGATGCCTCGACGAACGCCTGCGTCAGGTCGACGCCGTCGACGCTGCATCCATAGGTCTCGGCCAGAAACCGGGCCGGGCCGCCAATGCCGCTGCCGATGTCCAGAACCCGATCGGTGGCGGAGGGGGTAAGACGCGCGGCATGGTCCTGCGTGGCGATCAGCTCGCGGCCATGAAGCTGGTCGAACGGATAGAGTTGTTTGGCCGCGAGGCCGCCGGCCTTGGCATCCGGCACAGCCGCCAGGATGCGCTCGACGATGCCGCCGCTGCCATAGTGACTGGTCACATCGCTCATTGTGCGCTCTCCGACGAGACCCAGCATCCCATCGATGCTGCCCTTGCGCAATGCGCGGCCGCGCCAAGACGCGGCTTTGACCGAAGTAGGAATTAGTTCCTAATTATATACTTGAGAAAGTATGGGAATATGTCCTATGATTCGAGCCGACAGGCCGGCACTGATCTGAAAGCGCAAATAGAGGCAGGGACGCGGAGCTAGAAGGTGATATCTTCGCGGACACCGCGAAGCGCATCCTCGACCTCGTTCTCAGTGAACAGACCGAACTTCCTGAACATGAACACAGCCAAAGCCAGCGTTAGTTTGGCGCATGATTCGCTGGTCACATGGATGAAACCCATGGTGACCTCCTTGTGTTCTATGGATTCCATGGCTGGTCGTTCGAAGCGCGACAGATTGAAGGGTTGCTCGAAGAGCGTGCCGCCAATCATGGATGCCGTCCCGTGGATGCACCAGTTTCTATCATCCAGGATTCTGAAGGCAGCGTTCGCAAGCTCCTCAGCCCGTGGAACGGCCCCAGCAAGCTCTGGTATTGCTTTGATCGCCTTTTGGAAGAATCGGATTTTTGCCCGCGCATTCAGGGGCAATGTAGTAACTAGCGAGCTAGCGCCTTTCTCATAAAATAGGATAGAAATGCAGTGGTCGAACCCGTGTTCGGCAGCAGCCCAATTGACGGCTAACTTGCCGATGGCGCGTTCAAAATCTTCTCGCTGGATAGGGTCCAATGAAAGAATCAGCCAACCGTGATAGCGACAAAACCAACGATACACGCTTCAACGAGACGGTACAGCGGATGCTGAAGACGCCGCCCAGATCGCACCATGAAGAAAAGCATAAGACAGACCAGAAGACGCAAAAGTCCGAAAATAAGGCCGAAAAGCCTGAATAATTGGACTTTTAGCTTGCACTCCTCATATTGAGGCACCATGCCATATGTTGATTCGCGGGCTATAGCCAATTGGTTCATTAAGCGCGCTAGACGCGATGGCGGTCGCGCGCTTTCAAATATGCAGCTTCAAAAGCTGGTCTATTTTGCCCACGGCTGGAACATGGCTCTTCATCGCCATCCACTTATCCGCGACGAGGTGCAGGCGTGGGAGTTTGGTCCCGTCATCCCCACTCTGTATCGCGCTCTAGCGCCGTGGGGGCCTGATCCGGTTACGCAGCCAATTGACGCCCCACGCGAGAATTTGGAGCCGAACGAGCGAGATGTTTTGGAGCAAGTTTACGCGGCATATGCGGATTATCCGGCGTCAACGCTCTCATCCCTGACCCACCGGCGAGGCACACCTTGGGAGAGGGTCTTTGAGCCCGGCCGTCGCGGCGTTGTAATTCCAGACAATGTGATTGCGGACTATTTCAGTGGACTCGCCGAAAAGCGCTAAGCCAGACGCCGATATGAAGGCTCTGGTAAGGGCCGAGGTGGAGTCGTTGCCCGCAGAGACGGACGAGTCTCAGGCGATTTACGAGCTCGAGAAGGCGCGGCTGGAAAATGAGAAGCTGCGCACGCAAATCGACAGCCTAAAAGAAGGCGTGACTGACCAGCGGGCCGACCGAAATCTCAGGCAGGGGTACGCCGACAAAGCATTCCGCTTCCTAATTGTCTTCTCGGCATTCTCAGGGATTATCCTGATCGCACAGGGAATTCCGAGTTGCCCCTTCAAGCTGGACGATAAGGTCGTCATCACTCTTATTGGATCTACAGCGGTGGCTGTCGTGGGCTTGGTGGGCTGGATCGCTCGGGGCCTGTTCAAAGCCCCGAGCTAGAGCCCTTACTACTTCGAATTGCCATCAACCGGCGCGCCTTCTGCTTAGGCGTGACCGGCTTCACCAATCCGCCGATAGGTAAGGCGCTTGCCTTCGATCATTGCAAGCAACTGGTCGTGGCGTTCGGTGTCAGTCACCTTAAGAGCCGTGCGACGATTGTAGCGGAAATCGAACTCAGCAAGGTAGCGGTGCAAGTGAGCTTCGCCGCAATGCTGGTAGACGCCAACCATGCCGCGCTTGAACACTGAGAACACGCCTTCAATCGTATTGGAGTGGATCGTCTCTGCGCCTTCGTAGCGTACGTATTCGCCAGCGGCGTGATTGGTCGTCTTGTGCGATGCATATTCATCGCCAGTGCGCGTGTAGAGGCGCGACGAGTCGGTATAGAGCGTCGTGTCGCGAGACACGTTGCGGACCAGCACATCGCGCACGGTAGAGGCCGTGGCGTCGTTCAAATGGAACATACGGGCTTTGCCGCCGCGCTCGACCAGACCAACCACAATGCGCTTATGCGCGCCGCCGCCTTTGCCCTTCTTGGTGAAGGGGCGGCCCTTGCGCTGCTCTGAAACGCGAGGCGTCTCACGCTTGCCGATGTAGGTCTCGTCGGCCTCGACGGTCTTGCCTTCGCCGCCAAGCGGCCCGGAAGACTTCACGTCTTCCTTCATGGCTCCAATGGATAGCCTCCAAATGCTCGCGGGCTTGTCGGCGTCGTGGTAAATGGCGTTGGTCAGATCGAACATTGCGATAACTCCTTGGATTCGTTATCGCAAATCCGTCTGGTACGTCGAGTATATAGTTAGGAATTATTTCTTATTGGTATTGACGGGTGAGGGCAGCTTTGCTATGATTTGTCCATGGTGCTGATTTGCGCCACCGACCCGCCCACGAGGCGGGTTTTGTTTTCCTGATGCCCACAACGTGCGGATATCGGATGTCGGCGGGACAGCCCCCCTCTGGCCTGCCGGACGTTCGTCGTTCGGAAAGCCAAGCAATTGGCTTTCCGTCCGCTGCGCGGACCACTCCTCAACCCCCACACGGGGGGAGATCGGACTGCCGCCTTGCTTTCGCCAATCGTCAGCGCTGCAAATTGGTCGCGACCCTGGAGCTGCCAATCTCCCCCCTTGAGGGGAGATGTCCGGCAGGACAGAGGGGGGCGTGAAGGAACGCTATCCTCGGTTCATTCTGCCTTATCCGCGAGGCCCCCATGTCCAACCGCTATGCCACCATCATCACCGACGATGACGGCCGCGAGGTCGTCAGCGCCATTGGCGTGTTCGAGGGCGCTGCCCCGCAGGCGCGCATCGGCCGCATCGAGCCGGTCGTGCCGGGCGTGCTGATCGGCATGGTTCGCGGCGGTCCCGTCGATGCCATCGGCGGCTTCGGTTTTCCGCGCGGCGCGCACGACGCAAGGGCGATCGCCAGTTCAAGCCTGAAAGCCGCGTCTGCCGGAAAGCGCCACGCGCCGGCCGCTGATGCAGCCCGCAAGGCCGCCCCAAAACGGTCAGGGCCAAAATCGGCACGGCGCAAGTCCGGCAAGATCAAGTCCGGCAAGATCAAGCGGGCAAGGCCGGCAAAGCAGGCGAAGCAGGCAGCGACCGCCGAGCCCGCCGGGATCTCGGATCATGGCTGACCGGACGGCGCCGCGTTCTCGTCCTGGCCGCAAGGCGACTGCCGCCGCTGCCAAGCCGAAGCGGACGAAGAAGACGCTTGGCGATGATTTCCTCGACGCGGTTCGCGCCGATTTCCGCGCCCATGGCGCCGGCGTGATTGCCGCGGTCCGGGCCGACAAGCCCGACCAGTATCTGAAGATCGTGCAATCGGTGCTGCCCAAGGATCTGGCCAAGGATTTGCATGTTTCATCTGACAATCTGGAAGCCCTGAGCGATGACGAGATCCGCCGCCGCATCCGTGGCCTCGAAGCCGTCCTCGGGCCGTTTGGCGACCAGCCTGAAGACGCGCCGCCACTATCTGGCGCTGCTGCAGGAGCTGGACCGCAGGCGCAGGACTAACCAGCTTGCCGCCTACCGGCCTTATCCCAGGCAGGCGCAGTTTCACGCCGCCGGCGCGCAGAACCGGGAACGTCTGTTCATGGCCGGCAACCAGCTGGGCAAGACCAGGGCCGGCGGCGCCGAATGGGCCATGCATCTCACCGGCCGCTATCCCGCGTGGTGGCAGGGCAAGACCTTCGACGCCGCCGTCAGGCTATGGGCTGCCGGCGTGACCGGCGAGGGCACGCGAGACAACCCGCAGCGCGTGCTGGTCGGCCCGCCGCAGCAGCAGGCGGCATGGGGCACCGGCATGATCCCCGCCGATGCCATCCGCCAGACCACGATGGGCCGCGGCGCGCCGGGCGCGCTCGACAGCATCGTGGTGCGCTGGGGCGGCGGCGGCGACGTGCAGGCCGATGAATCGGTGCTGTCGTTCAAGAGCTATGAGAAGGGCCGCGAAAAGTGGCAGGGCGAAACCCTGCACGGCGTCTGGTTCGACGAGGAGCCGCCGCTCGATATCTATTCCGAAGGCCTGACCCGCACCAACGCGACGGGCGGCATCACCATGGTGACGTTTACGCCGCTGCTTGGCATGAGCGACGTGGTGCTAAGGTTTTTGTCGGGTGAGGTGCGCGCTCTTCCTCCCCCCCTTGTGGGAGAAGGTGGATCGGCGCGATAGCGCCGAGACGGATGAGGGGTGTTCCAGCGGAGTGACGCGTCGGCGTTCCCTGGAACACCCCTCATCCGTCGCCTTCGGCGACACCTTCTCCCACAAGGGGAGAAGGGAAGACCCGCCGCGTCCGGCCCAAAAATATCGTGCGCGAACAAAGCCATATCACGGCATCCCGAATCAATCCGGCAGGCCCCATGACCCGTCACGTCACCTTCATGACCATCGATGACGCCGAACATTATTCGCCGGACGAGCGAGCCGCGATCGTTGCCGCCTATCCCGAGCATGAGCGCGAGGCGCGGGCGCGCGGCATTCCGGTGCTGGGCTCCGGCCGCATCTTTCCGATTGCCGAGGAGCTGATTGCCTGCGAGCCGTTCCGGCTGCCGCGCTACTGGCCGCGGATCGGCGCCCTCGATTTCGGCTGGGACCATCCGTCGGCCGCCGTCGAACTCGCCTGGGATACGGAGGCTGATATCGTTTACGTCACCAAAGCAGCCAGGGCCTCGCAGCAGACGCCGGCGATGCAGGTGCTGGCGCTGAAGCCATGGGGCGAATGGCTGCCCTGGGCCTGGCCGCGCGACGGCCGCCGCGAGACGCTGGAAGGGGCGGGCACGGCGCTCGCCAGGCAATATGCCGCCCACGGCTTGAACATGCTCACCGGCCACGCCCGCTTTGCCGACGGCTCGGTCTCGGTCGAGGCCGGGCTGATGGAAATGCTCGACCGCATGCAGTCCGGCCGCTTCAAGGTGTTTTCGACCTTGCTGCCCTGGTTCGAGGAATTTCGGCTTTACCATCGCAAGGACGGCAAAGTGGTGAAACTGCGCGACGATTTGATGGCCGCGACGCGCTATGGCGTGATGATGCTGCGGGAAGCGGTCGTCGATCCCGCGGAGTTCAGGGCGGCGCGAAGGCCGGCGGGGCAGAGCGATCCGCTGGGGGCGTTTCGGTGAGGGGCAAGCGCCCTCGATCTTTCCAAGAGTCTTCGATCCGACAAAGCCCGCGAGGCGGGCGGGCGAACGCGTGTGGCCCGGCCCTGCTGTGGTCGCCAGCGCTGCGCGCCTTTGTTCAAAGCCGGGGAGCAGCCAACAATGGTACACATCATCCCACTCTCCGTTGGTCGGCGACGGCTCGATACGGGGAACGCAGTGCAGTATCCGCAAGGGTCGCCCATCGGCGGCGCCATGCAGGGTTTTGGCGACGAGCTTTCCGCACTGGCCGAGCACTACCGGAAGATGACAGAGCGACAGGAGGCCTTCGACGCCGAGATCGCACGCCGCCAATTCAACGGCCGGATCGCGTTGGCCGAAGACGAGCTGGCGGCGAAGGCGCCGGCCGACGGCGCGGGCATGCACGAGGCCATGTACGGCCAGCTGGACCCGTATGACGGCCGAGCGGTGAAGCCCGGTCTGTTCGACAAGATGTTCGGCGAGGTCTTGCCGAGCATGCCCGAAAGCCAACGCGCCAACTTTGCCAAGCAGAAGGAGGCGATGCGCATGGCAGGCGCGGTGCGCATGGCGCAGCGGCAGCTCCAGCGGCGCAAGGATTATGAACAGAACCAATGGTCCGGGGTCCAGCGCGCCGAGCTTGACGCCATCGCTCAAAGCAATCCCAACGACACTGTGGCTTTTAACGCCGCTCGCCGGCGCGGCCTCGATGTTCTCGACAAGATGGGCCTCGACCCGCAGGGCAAGTTGCAGGCCGAAGCCGCGTGGCGGGATAGCACGGCAAAGACACGGATTGGGGCTACCGCATTGAAAGCGTAGTAAACAGCAAGGATCAATTCTCAGACGTTAATGGTCCGACCTCCAGGTCTAAGCATAATCGATCCGACATCGATCAAGTACCCATCGGCGACCCACGTTTTCCTGAAGCATCGAGGATAGTTGACGAATACCTAATGCAGCGTGCATCAGGCGAGCCGTCATCGGTTGATGATATGGTAATCCAGATTATGCAGACGAATCTGGTCTTAAGTGGTTACTGAAATTAAAAATGAAGCGTGGTCTTCATTTGCATGGTACGCCTCCCGATTTGCTGCGGTTCCTTCCGGGAAAATTTGGTATCAATCTACCAGACGACTACTATTCAGCTTGGCCGTAAATAGATCGATATCGGTGCCGCTCAGAAAGGGCCACCTCTTTATTGGGCGGTGTCCTTTATTGTGAAAACAATCATCATCCGTTCAGCTACGGCGCGCAGCCAACATCAACAAAATTTAGTAGTGGTTCGACGCCTTCATCGTCCCGAACGGTATAGAATGCATTTGGGTAAGTTTCAGCGGGCCTCCAATTGAAGTTCTTGACTGTATCCGGACCTACCGCAAACATATAGGAAGGCATCGGACCACTGATAAATCCGTGGTCGCCCTCTTTCGTCACCAGCTCCGCCGCCGTGGCCGGCTGCAAAAGCTTCTTATCCGCCGTAAAGCGGCTTTACCGGAACCTTGTCGGATGACGGTCACGACAATCCCCGACTCGAGTTCCTTGAAGAGCACGCCCTTTGGGCAGCTTTGCCACAGAGTGTCCGTCTTATCCACGTCGTCCGACTGAGCCGCGCCAAATCGCAACGCAAACACCGCCATCGCGGCGAGAATGAGCGATCGCAACGATACCTCCTATGATTGTATTTCGAATGTTATAGCCCTGTTATGGTTGTGGCAAGCGCTGCGAAAGCATCGACGTCATCTTCAGACGCCTTTGATGGCAGGATTCCGAGGGTCTTCGCAACGCTGCCTCGCGCGGGATGGGATATCCATGACCCTCCGCATCATCGCCGCCACGCTGCGCGATCTCTCCTACATCGCCGCAAATCTGCGTCCCGAGGACCGTGCCGAGATCGACTGCCAGCTCGACCATTGGTCGCCGGCGCTGCTGGCGCTGAGTGCGCTGCAGGGCTTTGCCTATGTCGCCGAGCTCGACGGCAATCCGGAGGCCGGCTTTGGCGCCGCCGAACAGCGCGGCGGGCTGTGGATCGCCTGGAGCTGGGGCACGCGCCGCATGAAGCGCTGCGTGCCTGGCATCACCGGCCACTTCCATGCGGTGCTTGGGCCGAAGGTTGCGGCGCGGGGCGCCTGGCGGGTCGAGGCGCGGGCGCTCGCCGCCAACGAACTGGCTCTGCGCTGGCTCGGCCGGCTCGGCGCCACCCAACGCTGCCGGTTGCCTGGATATGGCCGCAACGGCGAAGACTTTTTCCTTTACGACTGGACAAGAGAAGGCTGGAACCATGTGTCTCTTTCAAAAGCCGCCGGCGCTGAAGCCGCTGCCACCGACCCCGACCATTGAAGACAAGGACGTGCAGGCGCGCGAGGCAGCCTTGCGGGCTGAACTCGAACAGCGCCAGGGCACGGCGGCGACGGTGAAAACCGACCTCGCGCCCGGCGACCTCACCGGCCAGCGCCGCGTTCTGCTGGGGGTATGACCATGACCGCGATGAAGCGCAGTTTCAGCAAGCGCGTGCTGGCGTGGTGGTACTGGCGACGGCATGCCAGGCTGGTGAAGCGGAGGTGACGCATCTTACCCTCTTGTGGGGAGGGTCGTAGGCTGAGCCGCACGGTACGTGCGGTTCAGCCTACGGGGTGGGGTCTGCGCTGCACCCCCACCCCGTCTCCCTCGCTTTGCTTTGCAAAGCGAACTCGCCGACCCTCCCCACAAGGGGGAGGGTGTAGCAATTCGTCATCTCTCAGCGGCTTGACAATCGCCCCTCAGGCGCCATGCTGCAGTGCAACATGGCTAGCTACGAAACCAGCATCATCAAGTCGTCGCGCATCGAATGCCTGGACGGGCTTCGCGCGCTTGCGGCGATCTGGGTGCTGGTCGGGCACTGCATGCTTTTGACCGGCTGGCAAATTCCGATCGTCGGCGAGCCGGATCTCGGCGTCGACCTGTTCATCATGCTGTCCGGCTTCCTGATGGTGTTCCACTATCAGCTGCGCCAGGAAAAGGAGCCTTGGCAAAGACCGGAAACCTGGCTGAAATTCTGGACGCGCCGCTATTTCAGGATCGCGCCGCTGTTCTATGTCATGCTTTGCCTGGCGCTGGCGCTTGGCCCCTATCTCTACGATTGCAGGATCATCATCGACGATTTCCTCTCCAGATCGCACCAGGCGCCGGAACGCTACCTCGACGGCAGCCTGAAAAACATCGTCGCTCATCTCACGTTCCTGTTTGGGCTGGTGCCGAACCTCGCCTATCGCACGCCGCTGCCTGACTGGAGCCTGGGGCTGGAGATGCAGTTCTATGCCGTGTTCCCGGCCGTCATGCTGCTGGTGCGCAGGCTGGACTGGATGAGGAGCGCCCTTGTGGTCGCGGCGGCCGGCTGCGTCATCGTGTTTGCGATGCGGCTGTTGTCGATCCATTTTCCGATGCCGTCCTTTCTGCCGCTCAAGATACAGATATTCCTGTGCGGGATGCTGCTGGCCGGAGTCGTGCATCAGAGCCAGCCGCGATCTATCCTGTACTTGGCACTGGCGCTGCTGCTGGCGGCGCTGCCCTTTGGCGGCGACCAGGGGCTGGGCAAGGTTCTGGTGCGTGAAGCGCTGGTGGCGGGCTTCTTTGCGCTGGTTCTCTACCGCATGCTGCCTGGAAGGGCGGGAACGCTGGCGCGAGCGATCGCCGTGACGCTCAGCAACCGGTTCTTCCACCTGATGGGCGAGCTTTCCTTCAGCATCTACCTGATCCATCTGCTGGTGCTGCAGCCCGTCGCGGCGTTCGTCATCAGTGAGTTCGGCCACCAATTGTCGGCGCCGCTGCGCTTCGCCATCGTCGTTGCCGTTGTGCTGCCGACGGTGACGTTGCTGTCCTGGATCACCTATACTTTGATCGAGGTCCCCGGCCAGAAGGCGGGCCGCTTCGTCGTCCAGCGCTTTGGCCGGAAAACTGCGCCGGTGCTCGAGGGCATCAAGCGCAGCGCGTAGTCGGCTGACGCTGCCGATCTCCCCCCTCGAGGGGGAAATGTCGCCGAAGGCGACAGAGGGGGTCGGTGCGACCGGACGCGACCTCCCGCCACCGACAGATGAGGCTAGCGCTCTACGCGCGGCGACCCCCTCTGGCCTGCCGGCCATCTCCCCCTCAAGTGGGGAGAAGCGCCGCTTCGCCGTCCATTCACATCCTACCCAGCGAGCCCCTCATGACCGATTCCCGTGCCCGCGATATCCTGTCCCGCCAATCCGAGCTCGAGACCGAGCGCTCTCAGTACGAGGCGGTGTGGGAGCAGGTGGCGGAATTTTGCGATCCCGATGCGCCCGATGTCTGGAGCGGCCGCAGGAGCGGCGGACCGGATTCGCAGGCCGAGCGGCAGGAGCGGCGCGGTGCCCGCGTCTATGCCAACACCATCAACTCGGCCGCCAATCGCCTCGCCGCCGGGCTCGAAAGCCTGATCATCCCGCAGTCGGAAAAATGGCACGGGCTGACCACCGCAGAAATGAACGACGAGGAGACCGACGAGGAGAAGGAATGGGCGGAAGGCTTGCGCGACTTCCTGTTTGCGCTGCGCTATTCCGCCAACTCCAATTTCGTGCCGGCCACGCAAGCCTGCCTGCGCAATGTCGTGCGTTATGGCCCGGCCTATCTCTATGCCGAGGAAGGCTTTGGCGGCACGCTGATCCGCTATGCCTCGATCCCCGTGGTCGAGGGCTATCTCGCCCGCAACCGCTGGGGCCAGGTCGACATTTTCCACCGCCGCTACGAGCGCACGGCAAGACAGGCGGCGCAGCTGCTCGGCTACGAAAAAATGCCGGCGCGGATCAAGATGCTGGTCGACGATCCCGCCAAATGCGAGACGAAAATCTCGCTGATCCAGTGCATCCAGCCGCGCGACGAGCGCAAGATGTACCGGCTTTCCGGCGACTATCAGTATCTCGACACGGCATTCGCCTCCTATCACGTCATCGAGGACGAGGAGGAGATCGTCAGGGAAAGCGGTTTCCGCTCCTTCCCGGTGTCGACATTCAACTGGCGCCGCTACGAGGGCGATCCCTATGGTATCTCGCCGACCATCGAGGCGCTGACGACGGTGCGCGAGGAAAACGCGGTGCGCCGCTCGGGCCTGCGCGCCCTGCAGCAGATCACCGATCCGGCAACCGCGTCCAAGGCCAGGCTCGATTATGTCCCGGTGCTCAACCCCGGTGAGAATTATCCCGGCCTCATCGACGACAATGGAAGGCCGCTGATCCAGCCGATCGCGACCGGACAGAACCCGACCTATGCCTTCAACTATGCGGCGAGCCGGGCGGAGGAAATCCGCGACATGATGTTCGTCAATTTGTTCCAGACGCTGGTGCAGAACCCGCAGATGACGGCGACGGAGGCGCTAATCCGCCAGGAGGAAAAGGGCGCGCTGCTCGGCCCCTCGGGCTCGATCATCCAGGCCGGGTTTGCCAGCAATCTCGACCGCGAGCTCGGCATTTTGGAAGACAAGGGCCTCTATGACGAGGACAGCCGCTTCGCGCCGCC
The DNA here is from genome assembly GCF_000502335.1 of Mesorhizobium sp. L2C066B000. Taxonomy (NCBI): domain Bacteria; kingdom Pseudomonadati; phylum Pseudomonadota; class Alphaproteobacteria; order Hyphomicrobiales; family Phyllobacteriaceae; genus Mesorhizobium; species Mesorhizobium sp. L2C066B000. The sequence goes on along the minus strand of NZ_AYWZ01000008.1, from coordinate 396 downwards.
GGAAAGCCTCGCCGGCAAGTCGGTGCGGCCGACCTTCACCGGCCCGCTCGATGTGCTCAGGCGCTCGGCCGAAGCGCGCGACACCATCCAGGTGGTGACGACGGCCATGCAGATGGCGCAGTTCGATCCCGGCATCATGGACAATATCGACGGCGACGAGGCGCTGAAGATCGTGCAGAGCGCCGGCCGCAGCCCGCAGCGCATCTTTCGGCGCAAGGAGGAGGTGGAGGGTCTGCGTGGAGCAAGAGCACAGGCCCAACAGGCACAGGCCGGCATGGCGGCGATCGCCTCCGCCGGCAAGGTCGCCAAGGACGCGGTGCCGGCAGCGGTGCAGGCGCGCGACAGCGGGTTACTCGATGCATTGATGCTGCAGGCGGGCGCCGGCGGGCAAGCGAC
>NZ_AYWZ01000007.1:0-188088 GCF_000502335.1 Mesorhizobium sp. L2C066B000 | reverse complement strand
CTGCGATCAACTCTTCGCCGCCCAGAAGCTCAATCGTCTCGGCCCAGCCGTCATCAACAAGCGATTCGTGTGTCATCGCAGCGTAGAATCACACCCGATTCCGCAAGGCAATACCTATCTTAGCGCCTATGCCCTCAAGGGGGGGAGATTATCCGCGTTCGGGGAACATCGCCTTCAACCCTTCGCGCGAAGCCTTGGCCACACCGCGCTCGGTGATCAGCCCTGTCACGAGCCGTGCCGGCGTCACATCGAACGCCGGATTGGCCGCCGGCGTCGCTTCGGGCGAAACCCGCACCTGCGCAATCTTGCCGTCCGCCGTCTTGCCCCAGACCAGCGACACCTCGTCACCGGAGCGTTCCTCGATCGGGATTTCGGTCAGCCCATCACCCACCGTCCAGTCGATGGTCGGCGAGGGCAGAGCGACGTAGAAGGGCACCTCATTATCGGAGGCGGCGAGCGCCTTGAGATAGGTGCCGATCTTGTTGCAGACGTCGCCATTGGCCGTGGTGCGGTCGGTGCCCACGATCACCATGTCGACCGCGCCACGCTGCATCAGATGGCCGCCGGCATTGTCGACGATCAGCGTGTGCGGCACGCCGTGGCCGGCCATCTCCCAGGCGGTCAGCTGGGCGCCCTGGTTGCGCGGGCGCGTCTCGTCGACATAGACATGGACCGGAATGCCGGCCTCGACGGCGAGATAGATCGGCGACGTGGCGGTGCCGTAATCGACCGTCGCCAGCCAACCGGCGTTGCAATGGGTGAGGATGTTGACCGGCTCGCCCGGCTTCTTGCGTGCCGCGATCTCCTTGATGATGGCAAGCCCGTTCTCGCCGATGGCGCGATTGAGACCGACATCCTCGTCGGCGATTTCCGCGGCGCGCTTATAGGCCGCCTCCGCGCGCTGTCCCAATACGATCGGCCTGAGGAACCGCCGCATCTCGTCCAGTGCCCAGCGTAGATTGATCGCAGTCGGCCGCGTCTTGTGCAGCGTCTCCCAGACCGCGTCGAGCGCTTCGTCAGACGGATCGTCCGCCATCTGGATGGCGACGCCGTAGGCCGCGGTGACGCCGATCAGCGGCGCGCCACGAACCCACATGTCACGGATCGCGGTGGCGATGCCGGCAACGCTCCCGATCGTCTCGACCCGGAACTCGTGCGGCAGCCAGCGCTGGTCGATGATCTCGACCGAACGCTGGTCGTCGCTCAGCCAGATGGTGCGGTAGTGGCGCTCGCCGACGTTCAAATCCTGCTCTCCCGTTCGATCAAAGCGGCCAGATTATTGACCTCGTCCATGCCGTGAATCTGGCGCCGGTTGACGGCGATGTGACGGCCGAATTTCAGCGCCTTGGCCTCGCAGGAGGCTCGCAGATCCTCGTCCTCGATGGTCTCGAAATCGGCATTGTGGGCGAGGCCGAGGATGCGCCGGTGCACCTCGATGCCGGCAAAGCCCAAGAGGTCGGTCCAGATCTGGTGCAGCACATGGTCGAGCGCCTGCTCCGAGGCGAGAATGTCGCCCTGATCCTCGAACAGGCTCTTCTGGTAAAGCATGCCGGTGCGCTCGGTGCGCCATAGATGCGAGAACTCGGCGCGGAACACCGTCCAGGTGTCGTTGGTCACCCCGAGCAGATAGGCACGCATGGCGTCACGCTTGCCCTTCTGTTCATGGCCGCGCTGCGAGAAGTAGGACATCCAGAAATTGGCGAGCAGCATGCCGACATCGAAGGCCATCGGACCGTAGAAGGCGAACTCCGGATCGATCATCCGCGTCTCGGTGTCGGTGACCATGATCGAGCCCGAATGCAGGTCGCCATGCAGCAGCGTCTCGGCGTTGGCGGCGAAGATATGCTTCAGCCGCTGCGCTTCGACCTTGAGGTCGCGGTCGGCGCGCAGTTCGGCAACCAGGCCGTCGAGCTGCGGCGAGGTGTGCCGGTTCAGCTTGGCATCGAAATATGGGTCGGAAAACACCAGGTCTTCGGTGATGCCGCAGAGCTCGACATTGTCGGCAAACAGCGCCAGGTCGGCCTTGCGGTCCTTGGTGGGCATGGAGAGATCAGAGCCGCGGAACAAAGTGCGGGCCATGAACAGGCCGATGTCGCGGGCGATATTTGGCAACTCGCGGCCGTCGATCAGGGCACGGCGCAGGATGATGTGCGGCGGCGCCAGATATTCCATGATGATCAGCGCCTGGGCTTCGTCGAAATGGAGGATCGCCGGCACCGAGCCCGGCGCGCGCGCCTCTTGCCGCGTCAGCGCGTGATACTCGAAGAAGGAGCGTTTGAGCGGCAACGGCCAGCTGTCGCCGACGAGGCGAACATAGGGCAGGGCCTGCTTGACCACGGCCGCACCCGAGCCGCCTTCGACGATGAAGACGAGGTTCAGATTGCCGTCGCCGACCTCGCGCACCTTCCAAGGGCCCTTGCCGATTTTGGCGCACAGCGCTTCGTTCGTACCGAGGCGCGTTGCAAGCGTCTCCACCGACAGTGCTTCAAACGGCAATTTCGCAGTCATTCCTCACCCTCCCGCTTGCTCGCTCCAATCATAGTGGAGCGATGGCGGTGAGGCCAAGCTAGGAAGCTGACTGGCAATTGTCAATCGAGTTGACAATTGATCACGTAGCCCATAGCGTCATCGTCAGGGAGGAACGAATGGGCAATGATGCCGTGTTCCGCGTGGACGGGCTGAGGAAATCCTTCGGCCATATCGAGGTGCTTGGCGGCGTCTCGCTCGAACTGCATGCCGGTGAGATCACCGTGCTGATGGGCGCCAACGGCGCCGGCAAGTCCACCCTCGTCAAGATCATCAGCGGCGTCTACGACCATGAAGGCGGCATCATGCACCTCGCTGGCGGCAACTTTGCGCCGAACACGCCGGCAGAGGCGATCCGCGCCGGTGTCGTTACCGTGCACCAAAACATCAATGACGGCGTCGTCGCCGATCTCGATGTCGCCACCAATCTGACGCTTGGCCGGCTGAGCGGCAAGGGCGCGCCGCTGCTGTTCAACCCCGGCCGGGTGCGCCGCGAAGCCAAAGCGGTGGCCGACCGCATGGGGCTCGCCATCGACCTCAAGGCCCGCATCAGCGACCTGTCGCTGGCCGATCGCCAGATGGTGGCCATCGCGCGCGCCATGGCGCACCAGCCGAAAGTGCTGATCCTCGACGAGCCGACCTCGTCGCTGTCCAGCGCCGAGGCCGACCGGCTGTTTGCGCTGCTCGACCGCTTGCGCGAGCAGGGCGTCGCCATCCTCTACATCTCGCATCGCATGTCGGATATCAGGCGGCTGGCCGACCGCATCGTCTCGATGCGCGATGGCGTCATCTCAGGCGTCTTCGACAGCAAGCCTCTCGACTATGAGGGTGCCGTTAACGCCATGCTCGGCCGCAAGATCCATCTTGACCGCATCGAAGCCAGGAGTTCTGCCAAGCCGATCCTGACCGTCGATTCCTTGCGCATCGCCCCTGGTGCCCGGCCATTCTCGCTGACGCTCGGCGACGGCGAGGTCGTTGCCATCACCGGCCTCGTCGGCGTCGGCAAGACAGCGCTCGCCGAGACGCTGTTCGGCCTGCGCAAGCCGCTGTCCGGCACGATGACTTTATATGGCAAGCCCTATGCGCCCGCGTCGACCGGCGAAGCCATCGCCGCCGGCGTGTTTCTGGTCGCCAAGGACCGTGGCGAAAACGGCATCGTCGGCGGCTTCAACATCCAGGAAAACATCAGCCTGCCCTTCCACAAGCGCATGTCGCGCTTTTCAGTTCTCAAAAGCGGCCTTGAACGCACTATTGCCCGCCGGCAGATCGAGGATCTCGGCATCGTCTGCCGCTCGGAGAAGGACGAGATGACCACTCTGTCGGGCGGCAACCAGCAGAAGGTGATGGTGGCCCGCTGGATGGCGCAGGACGCCCGATTGTTCATTCTCGACGAACCGTTCCAGGGCGTCGATATCTCCGCCAGGCGCGACATCGCCGCCAAGCTGAGGGCCAGCGCCAATGGCCGCGCCACGCTGCTGTTCGTCACCGAACTCGACGAGGCACTGGAGACGGCCGATCGCATATTGGTGATGTCCGAGCAGACCATCGTCGGCGAACACCGCAACGCCGATGTCGATCTCGACCGTCTGCTGGCCGAAGTCGCGGGCGGGCCGTTGCACAGTGCGGCCTGAGCCACGATGATTGAAGAACTGAGGGTTGGAATGGAGTGCACGGGTTTGAGTTGGGTATTGACGGCGGGCGCTGAATGACGCTGCGCGATTACGCTATCCGCTACGGGTTCATCGTGCTTCTGTTCGGGCTGATCGCGTATTTCGCCATCGCCGCCGACGGGTTCGTCTCGCCGCAAAGTGCCGTCTTCATTTTCCAGTCGGTCGCCATCACCGGCGTGCTGGCGCTGGGCGTCACCGCCACACTGGTTGTCGGCGGCTTCGATCTCTCGATCGGCTCGGTCGCCACATCGGCCATGATGGCGGCTGCCTATGTCATGGTGGTGCTGGAGCAGAACGTTGTCGTCGCTGTCCTCATCTGCCTGCTCATCGGCGCCCTTGTCGGCCTCATCAATGGCTGGCTGATCGTCTATATGCGCGTGCCCGATCTGCTGGCGACGCTCGGCATGATGTTCCTGCTCGTCGGCTTGCAGCGCATCCCGACTGAAGGACGCTCCATCGCCACCGGTATGACAATGCCGGACGGCTCGGTCGCCAACGGCAAATTCTCCGACGCCTTCCTGGCGCTCGGCCGCCACCGCTTCGACTTCTTCATCCCGAACCTCATTCCGGTCTCGGTGGTCGTGCTGATCGTGCTCGCCGTGCTGATCTGGTTCTTCCTCGAATACACACGCTTCGGCCGCATGATGTATGCCGTGGGCAGCAATGAACGGGCCGCCGAACTCGCCGGCGCGCCTGTCAAGGCATACAAGATCTGGGCCTACGTCATTTCAGGAGTTTTTGCCTCGATCGGCGGGATTTTGCTGGCCGCACGGCTTGGACGCGGTGACATCGCGTCGGGTAATAATCTGCTGCTCGATGCGGTTGCCGCGGCGCTGATCGGCTACGCGGTGCTCGGCGCCGCCAAGCCGAACGCCTTCGGCACCGCCATCGGCGCGCTGTTCGTCGGCATCCTGCTGCAAGGCCTGACGATGATGAACGCGCCTTACTACACGCAGGATTTCGTCAAGGGCGTGGTTCTCGTCGTCGCCCTTGTCTTTACCTTCGCCCTTTCCGGCCGGGGCAGGAGATAGAATGGCTGCCGGGACAGTTTTGGGTTCCACAAACGGAGGAAAGAACGTGAACATCACAAGACGACTTTTGGGGAAGGTCGCGCTCGGATTGGCCGGCGCAACAATGCTGATGCAGGTCCCGGCCTTTGCCGCCGACAAGCCGGCGCCGTTCGACAAGCCCGGCGTCAAGATCGCGCTGGTGCGCTATCTCTCGACCGGCGATTTCTTCCAGGCCTATCTCTCGGGCGTCGAGTCCCAGTCCAAGGCGCTCGGCATCGATCTGCGCGTGCTCGACAGCCGCCAGGACGCCGCCCTTCAATCCGACATGGTCGACCAGGCCATCGCACTCGGCGTGCAGGGCATCATCATCCAGCACGGCCTGACGGAATCGATGAAGGACGCCGCCCAGCGCGCGGTCGATGCCGGCATCAAGGTCGTCGCCTTCGACGTCAATGTCGAAAACCCCAAGATCCCGCAGATCGAACAGTCCGACAAGGACCTTGCGCGCCTGGCGCTCGAGCAGGCGGTCAAGGACAATGGCGAGAGCTGGAACGCCGGCTATGTCTATGTCGCTGGCATCGCGCCGCTCGACCGCCGCAACGAGACCTGGGTCGACGTGAAGAAGAAACATGCCGGCATCAAGGAAGTCGCGATGTTCGGCACGCTCGACAACCCGATCGCCAACTCGGTCGCCAACCAGGCGCGCTCGGTGCTGCAGGCGCATCCCGACATCAATGTGATGTTCGCGCCCTATGACGAGTTCGCCAAGGGTGTGAAGATCGCCGTCGACGAGGCGGGGCTGAACAAGAAGATCAAGATCTACTCCGCCGACATCTCTACCTCGGACATCGCGGCCATGCGCGAGACCGACAGCGCCTGGGCCGCCACCGCCGCCACCAACCCTGCCGTCGTCGGCCAGGTCTCGGTGCGCGCGCTGGCGCAGCTGCTCGCCGGTGAAGATCCCGGCCACAACGTCGTCGTGCCGCCGACGCTGATCACCCAGAAGGACCTGATCGACAAGGACATCAAGAACATGGAGGACCTGTCGGCCAAGCTGCCGCAATTCGCCCATGCCGATGTCGCCATGCCGGCCTGGATGCCGAACCCGAACGCGAAGTAGGATCGGTCGTCTGATAGATGCGAAGGGCGGCTATGGGCCGCTCTTTTCATATTGATGGTAAGCCTGCCGGCCTACAACCAATGGTCTGGATCGCGCATCCCGGGGACAATCGCCACAGCGATAACACCATCGGGCTGCGGCTCGTAGATGATGATATAGCGGTCTTCGACGAGCACGCGGGCCGTTGCGCTTAACTCGGGCCGTGCGCTGCCCATCTTGGGGTGCTGCGCCGCCAGCTCCAGTCTTTCGAAAATGCGCATCAACAGTCTGTCTGCTGCCTTTTCATTGTCGGCGGCGATGGTGTGCCAGATGTCTCGCAAATCCTGCGAAGCGCGCGGTGTGAGCCGATGGCTAGCCACGGGCGCGGCGTTCTGCCTTCAGGCTGCGAATGAACTCGGTGTGGTCGACAGCCACTGGCTTGCCGCTGCCCATCCCGTCGGCATAGGCCCGCTTCAAGTGCTGGAGTTCGAGCGTGCGCAATTCCTCGCGCTGCTCCCATAAGCGCAGGGCGTCGCGGACAATCTCGCTGTTGGAAGCATAACCGCCACCTTCGATAGCGCTTTGCAGGCGAGCTATCTGCTGCGCGGTAAGGGATATGGTGAGGGTGCGCATAGGTTCGTTTTTCATACCCACATTATAATGCAGCCAACAAGATCTAACAATATCTGTTAGGAATCTGCCCGTGCATCATGACCGCCCGACGCGCACCAGCCACCGCGCCGTCCTCGCCATGCAGGCGTGCAGCACCGGAACACCATATTCGATGGCAGGCAGGTCATGCGGCGCCCTTGGCGGGATCGCCAGCATCCGCCATGCCCGCCCGGCGGCAGGCAAAGCTGCGTCCCATCAGACGGTGTCGCCAGCGCGCCGTCCTTGAAATCGCTTAGCAGCCATTGGCCTTCGCGGGTGACGAAGGTGGGAACGGAGTCGTATTTCGCCGATCCAGAGTACGCATGACATGGTTGCCGAAAGCAGCGAAACCTCATGCTCGGCGGAGCGCCCGCCGAACAGCACGCCGACACGAAGTCTCTTCGCAGCCATCGACAACTCCACCAAGGATCAGGGTCGGAGCTCGCATGCGAAACACAAGGCGCGCCCTAAAGTGGTCGAGCAATAGGCCAAGGATTGGAGTGGATTTTGACCAGTTCGAGCAGTTTTTCAGCACGACCTGCAAAAGCAGTTCTCCGCCTGGAGTCCTTCAGGTGGGAGAGCGGTTCGTCGTTTTGGTGAACGATGAACCGCTCCAGGTCTATGTCTAGCGCAGCGCTGCGGCGATGTTGCCACCGTCGACCGTCGTCACATCGGCGGTGGTGCGTTCGGCCAATGCTTGGTGCAGGAAGGCCTGCGCCACGTCTTCTGCCGTCACCTCCTGTCCGAGCAGATTGCCCGACATGTATTCCTTCTCCGACACGCCGCGCGCGCCGGAACGGCTGGCGATCATGGCGTCGGTCAACAGGCCGGAGCGGATGCGGTCGGCGTTGACCGCATTGGAGCGGATGCCGTGCGCGCCGTAGTCGAGCGCATATTGCCGGGACAGGAATAGCGTCGCCGCCTTCGGCACACCATAGGCGCCGAATTTCGGACCCGGGTTGACCGCCTGCTTGGAGGTGTTGAACAACAACACACCGCCGGTGCCCTGTTCCAGCATGATGCGCACCGCGTTCTGCGCCGCCGACTGGTGGGCGAAGAAGTTGAGCTCGAAACTCTTGCGCAGCAGGGCATCGTCGAGCTCGCCGATGCGGCCTTCCCAGGCGGCACCGGCGTTGGAGACCAGAATGTCGACGCCGCCATAGACAGCGACAGCTTTGTCGAAGGCGGCGCGCAGCTCGGCCGGGTTGGTGATGTCGGCGCCGACGCCGATCGAATTGTTGCCGGCTGCCTTTGCCGCCTCGGCCGCCCTGGCCGCATCGAGATCGACGACGACGGCATGCGCGCCATTGGCGGCGAACNGCCTTTGCCGCCTCGGCCGCCCTGGCCGCATCGAGATCGACGACGACGGCATGCGCGCCATTGGCGGCGAACAGTTTTGCCGTCGCAGCACCGATCGCGCCGGCGCCGCCAGTGATCAGCACCACCTGGCCGGTCAGCGGCTTCGGCTTGTTGGAGGCGAGCTTGGCCTGCTCAAGCGACCAGTACTCCAGCGGGAAGAGGTCGGCCTTCGATAGAGGATGGAAGCTGCCGACGGCCTCGGCGCCGCGCACCGCCTCGATCCACATCTCGCCGACATCAGATGCGATCTTCGCATCCTTCAGCGTGCGGCCATGGCCGAACATGCCGAGGCCCGGCACCAGCGTCAGCCGCGGCATCGGGTCGAGCATGGTGCGCTGGACGTCGTCCAGCGCATCGTTGGTTTCGAAATAGGCGCGATAGTCGTTGGCGAAGGCGTCGACATGGCTCTTGATGACGGCCTTGTAGTCGCCAATCTTGTCGGCGTCTGGCGCCGGAACCGCCATCGGTCCGGTCTTGATGCGGATCGACAGGTCGGGCGTCGACACCCCGCGTCCGGCATAGTCTGCAATGCCGGCCGAATTGATGAAATCGACAATGGCATCCGAGGTGCGGAAGTCGCTGATCATGCGGTCGAAGCGGCCTTCGCCACGCGCCACCGCCACCGCGCCACGCAGCATCGGCGCGATCGCTGCCGGCGTTGCGAGCTTGGCCGGCAGTGCGGCTTTCGCTGCCTTCGGCTTGCCGTTCTTCGCCACATAGTCTTCGGCCACGTTCACATAATGGATCATGCGGTCATAGGCCTGCTTCGCAGCGTCGCCGAAGGTGAAGATGCCATGCTTGTCGAGGATCAGGCCTTCGACGCTGGGGTCGGCGTCGTAGACATCGGCGGCCACCTTGGCGAGGTCGAAGCCCGGCTTGATGTAGGGCACGTACCCCATCTTGTCGCCGAACACGGTCTTGATCAGCGGCTTGCTGTCCGCCTGGTCGACGATGGCGAGGATCGCGGTCGAATGCGTGTGGTCGACGAATTTATGCGGCAGGAAGGCGTGCAGCAGCGTCTCGACCGATGGATTGGGGGAGGCGGGGTCGATGAGGTTCGCCCGCTGCAGCGCCACCATGTCCTCGTCGGCGAGGCTGGCCAGCGCACGCGCCTTCAGCAGCGCGCCGAGCTTGACCGCCGGCAGGCCTTGCGGCTCGATCACACCCATGTCCCAGCCGCTGCCCTTGACGCACAGCACATCCCATTCGTCGCCGACGAGATCGGTGGCCTTGGTCTTGCAGGAGGTGTTGCCGCCGCCATGCAGCACCAGCCGCGGCTCGCCGCCGAGCAGCCGGGTCGTGTAGACGCGCAGCGCGAGGTCGCGGGCAACGCCCTTTTTCGCATAGTCGGCAACCAGTCTTTCCGCGTCGCCGTCATTCCAAAGGTTCTTCATGTCGCTATGTCCGCTTTGCTGTCTTTGATGTTGCTGTGAACAGGAGTGCCGCGACGCCTTGATGACAATGCGCCTGCTGCTGGGATTTCGTTGGTCAGGAAGCCTTTTTTGCCCCCGCACTGGCTCCGGCATGGTCGAGCAGCCGCCGCGCCATGCTGGCGCCGACGACGAGATGCGTGCAGAGTCCGCCGGCGAGCGCGGCGAGCAGCGGTTCGAACTTGCTGTCTTCCTGCACCACCATCAGCCGCTTTTCGATCTGGCGCAGTGACGACAGCGAGGCCGAGATGACGCGGCGGTTGTAGCTGCAGTCGAGCGCCTTGCCGGTGGCATCGATGATCTGGCCGGCAACGACGCCGGCGGCGCCCGCTTCGCGCAACAGCCCCATCTCGCCGGGGCTGAGCGCGCCGCATTTGACGACATGGCTGTCGCCATCGACGGTGCCGACCGAATAGAGCGCCAGATCGCAGTTGGCAATATCGGCCAGTTGTTCGCGGATCACCGGTTCGGCGCGCAGCCCATGCGCCAGCAATTCCGTCGTCAGCACCAGCGGCGCGTAGAAATTGAGGCCCTTGGCGTTGAGCCGCCGGGCGATCTCCATCGTGCACTGGTCGGGACGGTAGGAGTAGGGCGCGCCGAGATTGCCGCAGAGCTGCACAACGGTGACGTCCTGCAGGTCGGCATAGGACATGACGTCGGCGATGGTGTAGACGGTGCGGCCCCAGGCGACGCCGATCCGGTCGCCCTTCTTGACCAGTTCGAGAAAGACGCCCGCCGCCAGCACCGCAACGTCCGTCGAAGGGTCGACGACATAGGCATTCTCCGGCGCGATCCACACCGCATCAAGCTTGAGCGCGTCCTCGAGCTGGCGCGCAAGCACGTCGTCGGTGAACAGCTGCGTCGAGGTCGAGATGTTGACGATGCCGGTCTCGCGCGCCTTGCGCAAATACATGGCGACCGAGGCCCGGGAGATGTTAAGCTGGCTGGCGACCTGGTCCTGGCGCAGGCCATGGGCATAATAGAGCCATGCGGCCTTGTGGATAAGCTGTTCTGCCGGTCGGATCGCCATGCCGTCTCCTCGGCTGACATTATTCACGGCTCTCGACAAAAGTCAAACTGGCGTGGGTACACGATACCTCTTTGCCCATCGAATCTGGACGATCATTGCGCCAAATGTGCCCGGTCGGGAATCGCCGATGGTGACGTGGCGGGAAGCTGTGGTTAGAAGTTCTCAACAATGAAAATTCGGGGAGCACGGGATGGGCAGTCCCTACGAGCAGGATCTCGGCAAGAACGCCGCCAACCATCAGCCGCTGACGCCGCTCACCTATCTGGAGCGGGCGGCAAGCACCTATCCCGATCATGTCGCCATCATCCATGGCAGCCAGCGCATCACCTATCGCACCTTCTGGCAGCGCTCGCTGAAGCTCGCCTCGGCTCTGTCGAAGCGCGGCATCGGCAAGGGTGATACGGTGACCGTCATGCTGTCCAACACGCCCCCCATGCTGGAGGCGCATTTCGGCGTGCCGATGGCCAAAGCGGTGCTGCATTCGCTCAACACAAGGCTCGATGCCGCCGTCATCGCGTTCCAGCTCGACCATGCCGAGACCAAGGTGCTCATCGTCGACCGCGAATTCGCTGCTGTCGTCAAACAGGCACTGGCACTGGCCAAGGTGAAGCCGCTGGTCATCGACTATGACGATCCCGACTATGCCGCCGATGCACCCTATCCCAAGGGCGAGCGCATCGGCGCGATCGACTATGAGGCGTTCGTCGCCGGCGGTGACCAGGGCTACGCCTGGTCGATGCCCGACGACGAATGGGACGCCATCTCGCTCAACTACACCTCCGGCACGACAGGCAATCCGAAGGGCGTCGTCTACCACCATCGCGGCGCTGCCCTGATGGCTTACACCAACACCATCCATGCCGGCATGGCCAAGCACGCCGTCTATCTGTGGACGCTGCCGATGTTCCACTGCAATGGTTGGTGCTTCCCATGGACAATGGCCGTCCAGGCCGGCACCCATGTCTGCCTGCGCTGGGTGCGGCCGAAGCCGATCTATGATGCCATCGCCGACCACGGCGTGACGCATCTGTGCGGTGCGCCGGTCNGAAGCCGATCTACGATGCCATCGCCGACCACGGCGTCACACATCTTTGCGGTGCGCCGGTCGTCATGTCGGTGCTCATCAACGCCAGCGATGAGGACAAGCGCCACTTCCCGCAGACCGTTACCTTCAACACCGCTGCCGCGCCGCCGCCGGAAGCCGTGCTGTCAGGCATGGCCGACGCCGGCTTTGCCGTCACCCATCTCTACGGCCTGACCGAGACCTATGGCCCGGCGGTCGTCAACGAATGGCACACCGCCTGGGACGGTCTCGACAAGGGCGAACGCAGCGCCAGAAAGGCCAGGCAGGGCGTGCGCTATGCCGCACTCGAAGGCCTGACGGTGATGGACGCGGAGACGATGCAGAAGACGCCGGCCGACGGCGAGACCATCGGCGAGGTCATGTTCCGCGGCAACATTGTCATGAAGGGCTATCTGAAGAACAGGAAGGCGACCGACGAGGCTTTCGCCGGCGGCTGGTTCCACTCCGGCGACCTCGGCGTCATGCATCCCGACGGCTACATCCAGCTCAAGGACCGCTCCAAGGACATCATCATCTCCGGCGGCGAGAACATTTCATCGATCGAGGTCGAGGAAGCCCTCTACAAACACCCGTCCGTGGCGTCCTGCGGCGTCGTCGCCAAGGCAGACGACAAATGGGGCGAGGTGCCGGTCGCCTATGTCGAACTGAAGCCCGGCAAGGTGGCAAGCGAGGCCGAGATCATCGAACACTGCCGCGCGCTGCTCGCCCGCTTCAAGGTGCCGAAGGCGGTGATTTTTGCCGAGATCCCGAAGACATCGACGGGGAAGATCCAGAAGTTTCAGCTGCGGGAAATGGCGAAGGGATCTTAGTTCCAGAGCGCAACGGCACGCGCAAGGTCGAGTTCGCGCACACCCTCTGTCACCCTCTGTCACCAAATTATACGCGTACGTCGAATTCGCATTGACACTTCCCTCTTTTCGATTTACGACTGACGAAAGTTGAAATTCGTCACTCATAAATCGACAGAGAGCCATGTCCGAAGCCGCCAGCATAATGGCCGACTCCACCCGCCAGGAGAATGTCACCCGCATTCTCGACTGTGCCGAACGCCTGTTCCGGCACTATGGTTACGGCAAGACCAATGTCGCCGACATCGCCCGCGAACTCGGCATGTCGCCGGCCAATATCTACCGTTTCTTCGCATCCAAGGTCGAAATCCACCAGGCCGTTTGCGGCCGCATGCTCCTCGCCAGCTACAACATGGCCTACGAGATTTCCCGGTTGCCGATCAGCGCCGAGGAGCGGCTGCGCCGCTACGTGCATGCGCAGTACAAGATGACGCTGGAAGTCATGCTCGACGACCAGAAGGTCCACGAAATGGTCATCGTCGCGCTCGAGCGCGACTGGGGCGTCATCGACAAGCATATCGACAGCATTCACGACCTGTTTGCCGAGGTCATCCGCGAGGGCATCGAGGCCGGCGAGTTTGCCGACCAGGATCCGGTCATCGCATCGCGCTGCTTCGGCGCCGCCACCGTCATTCTGTGCCACCCGCAAATGGTGGCGCAGTGCCTTGCCAAGACCAATCGGGCGATGCCCGACGATCTCATCGATTACGCGATCAAGGCTCTGAAGTAATAGCCGCCGCCCGCCGGGCGCCGGTGTCGACCGTTCATCTCCAGTCGGGAGTACGAAAGTGTCTTTGTCCAGTTCCATCATCCGCAAGCTGCCGGTCGCCGGCCTGATCGTCGCCACGCTCGGGCTCGCCGCCTGCAGCCAGGAGAAGACCGAGGTCCAGGACATCATCCGTCCGGTCAAGGTGGTCGAGATCGGCCAGGCCGAAAAGAGTCGCGAACTCACCTATTCCGGCTCGGTGCGAGCCCGTACCGAAATGAACCTCGGCTTTCGCATCTCGGGCAAGGTCACTGAGCGTCTGGTCGACATCGGCCAGCATGTGACGACAGGCGATGTGCTAGCCCGTATCGATCCCACGGACTATGAGTTGTCGGTCAAGAGCGCCAAGGCCAGCCTCGACGCCGCCGAGCGGCAGGTCGAGACGGTCGATCTGTCCCGCAAGCGCGCCGAACAGCTTTTTGCCAAGAACTTCACCTCCAAGTCGCAGCTCGAACAGGCGACGCTGAGCTACAACCAGGCGGTAGCGACGCGCGATGCCGCCCGCTCTACCCTTGCCCAGGCGCAGAACCAGGTCGTCTACACCGATCTCAAGGCGAGCGAGAACGGCATCGTCACGGCGGTCTCGGCCGATGTCGGCCAGGTGGTCGGCGCCGGAACGCCTGTGATGACCGTTGCCGTCGACGGCGAAAAGGAAGTGCTGATCGCGGTTCCCGAAATGGACATCGCCGCCTTCAAGCCGGGAAAGGACGTCAAGGCCAGCTTCTGGTCCGATGACGCGCTGGCGCTCTCCGGCAAAGTGCGTGAAGTCGCCGGCAGCGCCGACCAGCAGTCGCGCACCTTTGCCGTCCGCGTCTCGCTGCCCGACGACCCGCGCGTGCTGCTCGGCATGACCGCCAACATCGAGGCCTCGGTGGCCAAGAAGCAGGAGATGGTGTCGATCCCGCTCAGCGCGCTTGCGGAAAAGGATGGTCGCAAGATTGTCTGGACCGTCGACCGCGCCGGCGAGACGGTGCACGAGCGCCTGGTCAAGGTTGCGGAGTTCACCGCCGACGGCGTCAGCGTCGCCGACGGGCTCAAGCCGGGGGATGTCGTCGTTGCCGCCGGCACCCAGTTCATGACCGAGAATCTCAAGGTCAAGCTGACCGGCGATGCGGTCCAGGCCGCCTCTGCGGAAGGCGATGCCGCAAAGGCCCTGCGCTGACCGCAGGCATGAAGCCGGCTTGATCGTCGCTTCGGCGAAAGGGCTGGGCAAGCGAATTCAGGGTTTCCGGGCGGCGAGCGCCCGATGGTCGAGACGCCAAGATCGAGTTCCCCCGCATCGATCCGCGCGTCCCACCGCGATGAGTGTCTCTCCGCTCGGAAAGCCTCGCCGCCCGGAAGCCAGCATCGGAATATCCTAGCTGCATGCAAAGCGTATGCGCGCACGATCAACGAATTGGACTGACGCCGATGACCACCACCGACAGCACTGAAAAGCAGCCTTTCAATCTTTCGCGCTGGGCCATCGGCCATCCCTCGATCGCGCGCTTCCTGTTCGGTCTGATCATCATTGCCGGCGCGCTCGGCCTAATGCGCATGGGCCAGAAGGAAGACCCCGATTTCACTTTCCGCGTCATGGTCGTCCAGGCGATCTGGCCGGGCTCCTCGATCCAGGAGATGGAAGACCAGGTCGTCAACAAGATCGAGCGCAAGCTGCAGGAAACGCCGCACCTCGACTTCGTCCGTTCCTACACCCGCGCCGGCAGCGCCATCATCACCGTCCAGATCAAGGGCGACACCAATGCAGAGGAGGTGAAGGACGCCTTCTACCAGGTGCGCAAGAAGGTTGGCGACATCTCCGGCGACCTGCCGCAAGGCCTGCTCGGGCCCTATTTCAACGACGAGTTCGGCGACACCTTCATCACCCTGCACTCGATCGGCGGCGACGGCTACAGCTATCCGGAGCTGAAGAAATTCGCCACCCAGGCTCGCGACATGCTGCTGACGACGCCGGGCGTCGAGAAGGCCGTCATCATCGGCGACCAGCCGGAGAAGCTTTATATCGACGTCTCGTCCAAGGCCCTGGCCGAACGCGGCCTGACGCTGACCGACCTGCAGAACGCCATCAAGGGCCAGAACAATGTCGATCCGGCGGGCTCCGTCGACACCGGCCTGCGCTCGGTGCGCATCTCGGTCGAGGGCGATGTCACCAGGGCTGCCGACATCAGGGAATTGCGCCTGCGCGCCGGTGGTCAGGTGACACGTCTTGGCGACATCGCCACCGTGAGTTCCGGTCTCGAAGATCCCTATCAGCGCAAGTACCGCTTCAACGGCCACGAAAGCGTCCAGGTCGGCGTCGTCATGGCCAAGGGTTTCAACGTCAGGGACGTCGGCACGGATGTCGAGGCGACCTACAAGCGCTTTGAGGAAGCGCTGCCCTACGGCGTTGCGGTTGACCAGATCTCCAACCAGCCCGAGGTTGTCAAGGACGCCGTCAACGAGTTCATGGAGGCGCTCGGCGAGGCGCTGCTGATCGTGCTTGCTGTCTCGCTGCT
Organism: Mesorhizobium sp. L2C066B000; assembly: GCF_000502335.1. NCBI lineage: Bacteria > Pseudomonadati > Pseudomonadota > Alphaproteobacteria > Hyphomicrobiales > Phyllobacteriaceae > Mesorhizobium > Mesorhizobium sp. L2C066B000. The sequence continues at coordinate 172,120 of NZ_AYWZ01000007.1, read as the reverse complement.
GTCGATCGGCTGGCGTTCCGGCCTGGTCATCGCCATTGCCATTCCGCTGGTGCTGGCCGCCACCTTCGCCATCATGTACGAGCTCGGTATCGATCTGCAGCGCATTTCGCTCGGCGCCCTGATCATCGCGCTCGGGCTGTTGGTCGACGACGCCATGATCGTCGTCGAGATGATGGAGCGCAAGCTGGAGGAGGGGCTGGTCAAGATCGAGGCGGCGAGCTTCGCCTATTCCTCGACCGCCTTCCCGATGCTGAGCGGCACGCTGATCACCATAGCCGGCTTCATCCCGGTCGGCTTCGCCGCCTCGACCGCAGGCGAATATGTGCGCACGCTGTTCTATGTGGTCGGCATCGCGCTGGTCGTGTCGTGGTTCGTCGCCGTCTATTTCACGCCGTGGCTGGGCTACATGATCCTCAAGCAGCGCAAGCATGCCGGCAACCATCATGACGCCTTCGACACCGGCTTCTACCGGCGGCTGCGCGCCACGGTCGGCTGGGCGGTGCGCCACCGCATCATCGTTCTGGTGATGACGCTGGTCACCTTCGCCACCAGCCTGTGGGCGTTCCAGTTCATCCCACAAAACTTCTTCCCGCAATCCTCGCGGCCGGAAATCCTCGTCGATCTCTGGTTGCCTGAGGGAACCTCGATCAAGGAAGTCGAGACGCAGGCCAAGGCGCTGGAAGCCCGGATGATGGACGACAAGGACAAGCGCTTCATCGCCACCTATATCGGCGAAGGCGCGCCGCGCTTCTTCCTGCCGCTCGACCAGCAATTGCGCAATCCGAACTATGCGCAGCTTCTGGTGATGGCCAATGACGAACCGGCGCGCGAGCGGCTGATCCTCAAGCTGCGCTCAATCTTGGCGCAGGATTTCCCCTCGATCCGTTCCAAGGTCGACCGTCTGTTCCTCGGCCCGCCAACCGGCTGGCCGGTGCAGATGCGCATCATGGGTCCGGACCGCCAGGAGGTGCGCCGCATCGCCGACCAGGTGAAGGCGAAATTCGCCGAAAATCCGCTGCTCGGCGCCGTCCATGACGACTGGCTGGAGCCGGTACCGGCGATGAAGCTGGTCATCGACCAGGACCGCGCGCGAGCGCTTGGCGTCACCTCGCAACGCATCCGCCAGATGCTGCAGGCAGCGATGTCCGGCGCGCCGCTCGATGACTTCCGTGATGGCGAGGAGACGGTTTCCATCGTCGCCCGCGAACCGGACGCCAGCCGCAGCCTGCTGTCCTCGGTCGACTCGGTCTATATCCCGACCGATTTCGGCGGCTTCGTGCCGCTGTCGCAGGTGGCCAAGGTGGTGCCGGTGCTCGAGCAGGGCGTCGAATGGCGGCGCGACCGCCTGCCGACCATCTCGGTGCGCGCCACGCTGCCGGATGGCGTGCAGTCGAACGACGTCGTCACCAAGCTCTACAATGACATGCAGGGCATGCGCGCCGGCCTGGCGCCCGGCTACAAGATCGAGATCCAGGGCGGTGCGGAAGATTCCGCCGAAAGCCAGGCCTCGATTGCCGCCAAGGCGCCGATCATGCTGGCCGTCATCGTCGTGCTCCTGATGATCCAGCTGCAGCATTTCGGCAAGGCGATGCTCGTGCTGGCCACCGGTCCGCTCGGCATCATCGGTGCGGCGGCGGCTCTGTTGATCAGCGGCGCGCCGTTCGGCTTCGTCGCCATCCTCGGTGTCATCGCGCTGCTCGGAATCATCATGCGCAACTCGATCATCCTGGTCGACCAGATCGATCAGGACATCGCCAGGGGGATGGACCGATCGGAGGCCATCATCGGCTCGGCCGTGCGCCGTTTCCGGCCGATCGTGCTGACGGCGATGACGGCGGTGCTGGCGCTGATCCCGATCTCGCGTGCGGTGTTCTGGGGACCGCTCGCCTACGCCATGATGGGCGGCATCCTCGTCGCCACCGTACTCACCATCCTGGTGCTGCCGGCAGGCTACGCGCTGTTCTTCGGCCGCGAGCCGAAGAAAGGCAGGAAGCCGGCTGATGAGGCCGTGCAGGACAATGACAGGCCGCCACTGGCGCTGGCCGCCGAGTAGGCGCTGCTGGGGCACAGGATCTTCCTTGGAAAATGCTGGAACGCCGTACGCTTGACGTGCGGCGTTCTGGCTTTCTCCTTGCCGGTGGCACCGAGCACCCAGGCAAGTATCTCAACACCAGGCGGGTTCATCAAAATAGGTTGAACGGCCACCTGTATGAAAATGCTTCGCGGCGCCGGTTTTGCAAAACAGAATTCCTTCCCAGGACGGCAAAGCCGTCCGATCCTGCTTACATATCGGAGCGGCAACGCTCGTTCGCATCAGGTGATCATCCCATGGCAGACAATAAGCAATTGCGGCTCGGCGCCTTCATGCGTCCGGTCAGTCTTCACACCGGGGCCTGGCGCTATCCCGGCTCATATCCCGATGCCAACTTCAACTTCGCCCATCTGAAGCGCTTCGCGCAGACGCTTGAGGCGGCGAAGTTCGACGCCTTCTTCATGGCCGACCATCTGGCCGTGCTCAACATGCCGATCGAGGCGCTGCGGCGCAGCCACACGGTGACCTCGTTCGAGCCGTTCACGCTGCTGTCGGCGCTCGCCGCCGTCACCGACCATATCGGCCTTGTCGCCACCGCATCGACGACCTTCGACGCGCCCTACCACATTGCCCGCCGCTTCGCCTCGCTCGACCATATCAGCGGCGGCCGCGCCGGCTGGAACATCGTTACCACATCCAATCCCGACGCCGCGCTGAACTTCGGCCTCGACGAGCATGTCGAGCATGACGAGCGCTATCACAATGCGCGGGAGTTCTATGATGTGGTGACTGGCCTCTGGGACAGCTTTGCCGACGACGCCTTCATACGCGACGCCGAGAGCGGGCTCTATTTCGATCCCGCGAAGCTGCATGTGCTCGACCATAAGGGCGAGCATCTCTCGGTGCGCGGCCCGCTCAACATTGCGCGGCCGGTGCAGGGCTGGCCGGTCATCGTCCAAGCCGGCGCATCTGAGGCCGGGCGGCAGCTGGCAGCCGAAACGGCGGAGGTGATCTTCGCCGCCCATTCCGATCTGGCGGCCGGGCAGCGCTTCTTTGCCGATGTCAAAAGCCGGGCCGAGAAGCTCGGCCGTTCGCGCGACGACATCAAGATCCTGCCCGGCGCCTTCGTCATCGTCGGCGACAGTGTCGAGGAAGCACAGGCCAAACGCGCCAAGCTCGACAGCCTGGTCTATTACGAGAGCGGCATTGCCTCGCTGTCGATCGCGCTGGGGCACGACGCATCCGGCTTCGATCCCGACGCGCCCTTGCCCGAAATCCCCGAGACCAATGCCTCCAAGAGCGGCCGTGAGCGCGTCATCGAGCTGGCGCGCCGAGAGACTTTGACCGTCCGCCAGCTGGCGCAGCGGCTCGGCGGCTATTCCGGCCTTGCTTTCGTCGGCACGCCGAAAACCATCGCCGATTCGATGGAGGAATGGCTGTTTGCCGAAGGGTCAGACGGCTTCAACGTCATGTTCCCCTATCTGCCAGCCGGGCTCGACGACTTCGCCGAGAAGGTGGTGCCCGAGCTGCAGCGGCGAAAGCTTTTCCGGCGCGAGTATGAGGGCACCACCTTGCGCGAGAATCTCGGCCTGAAGCGGCCGCCGAACCGGTTCTTCGAAGGCTCCGAAGGGGCCATTCGCAAGGCCGGCTGACGTCCTGCCATAAAAAGAAACAGGCGCGCCGAAGCGCGCCCATTCTTTTCAAGCCATCACTTTCAGATGACGAAGTACCAGTTGGCGAGCAGCATCACCACCACGCCGGCGACCAGCGTCAGGTAGGGCAGCATGCCTGCCTTTTTGACCGAGAGGTCTGCGCCCGCCATGCCGAGGTCGGCCAGCATGTGGTCGGGGAACTTGCCCTTGTCTTGGACGTAGTGCCGGTAGCAGAACACCGGGATGATCAAGGCGGCTGTGATCAGGCCGGCCCAGAGCGCCATCGGGTTCCACACCTTGGCGCCGGCGCCCATGAAGATGGCGTTTACATAGGCGAAGATGGCGCCGAGGCCGAGCAGCCAGCTCGGCGCCTTCCAAGGCCGGTTGATGTGGCCGTTGTCGATGCGGTGGATCCAGCCGGCATTGAGGTTGAGGAAGTTGAAGATGATGTAGCCGCAGTTCGACACGGCGAGGATGAAGAAGAAGCTCGTCGCGTCGGCCGAGGCGATGGCCAGCACGATCAGGTTGAAGACGAGATCGGTCCACATGGCGCGCGTCGGCGCGCCATGCTCGTTGACGTGGCTGAGATAGCGCGGCAGCCAGCCATCGACCGAGCCCTGGTAGAGCGTGCGCGACGAGCCGGCCATTGCCGTCATGATGCACAGCACCAGCGCCAGGATCATCAGCATCACCAAGAGGCTGTGGATCAATGCGCCACCCCCGACCATGCCGGCCAGTGCATCGGCGACACCCGAGCCGTCGACGATCGGCGTCGCCAGCATGCCGTTGAGGCCCAGCACGCCCTGGAAGGTGAAGGGCACCAGGATGAACAGAAGCATGCAGAGCAGGCCGGAATAGAAAATCGCCTTGAACGTGTCGGTGCCCGGGTTCTTGAACTCCGATGTGTAGCAGACGGCGGTCTCAAAACCATAGGTCGACCATGCGGCGATGAACATGCCGCCCAGCACCAGCGTCCAGCCGGCAATGTTCCACGAGCCGGGCTCCGGCGCGTAAGCCGCCGCCAGCGGCACCAGCGGCGAAAAGTTCGCCCAGTTGATCTGGCCGGTGACGATCGGCACGACACCGACGATCAGCATCGGGATGATGACCAGGAGGCCGATATACTTCTGCACATTGGCGGTGCCGAGAATGCCGCGATGCTGGATCGAGAAGATGATCAGCATCAGCACCGCGCCGATGAAGAAAGTGGCATTGAGGGTGAAGGAGACAGGACCTAGCGTGTGGCTGAACAGCGTCCAGTTGCGGATCGCCGGCGTGGCCGCCGCGGTCACCGCGGCGATGGCGTCGGCAGGCACCGTTCCGGCATGCGCCGCGATATAGGCGACGACGTCCGGCGACGCCTCGGTGAACAGCGGCACCGGCGCCAGCGCGTTGAGAATATAGGCGGCGGCGATCGAGCAGCCCAGCGACAGCACCGGCGACCAGGCGAACCAGTTGCACCACACCGACAGCGGCGCGATGAACTTGGAATAACGCAGCCAGGCGGTGGCGCCGTAGATCGAGGCGCCGCCCGACTTGTTCGGGAACAGGCCGGCGATCTCGGCATAGGTGAAGGATTGCAGGAAGCCCATGATCATGGAAGCGATCCAGATCCCGAAGGCCAGCGTTCCCGTCGTTCCGGCAATGCCGCCGATCGAAAACAGGACAAGGGCAGGAACGCCGCTCGCCACCCAGAAGGCGCCGCGCCAGTCGATGTTGCGGAGCAGCTTGCCTTCAGCGGGCTGCTCCAGGGCAGTGGTAATCGTGCTCATCTGTCTGAATTCCCCATTTTGTGTTCCCGGCCGGTGATGCCTCGGCTTCGCGAAGCTTGTTCCCCGGTACATGACCGCACGACTCCAGTGTTTCCACTCAGTCGTATTTTTTTCTTAACAGTGAAGATTGATCCGGCGCGCTTTCACGTCAAGTGATTTGTGGCGTCGTGCACATCACGGTTGCGAAACGCTCGCTTTGTCCTTCTCCCCTTGTGGGGTGAGAAGCGGTCCGCGGTAGCGGACGGAAAGCCAATTGCTTTCGAGCTTCGAACGCCCTGAGCCTGCGAAGGGCCGGGGGTGCAACCCTCAGGATCGCGGCCTGGTCTTTTGCGGATCGTAGTGGGCGAAGGCCACGACGCGCGCCGGCAGCCGCTTGGCATGACCGTCGAGCTTGCCGATCTCCACCTCTGTGCCGATTGCCGCGTGGGTGACGTCAAGCCTCGCCAGAGCGATGTTTTTGTTCAGCACCGGCGAGCGCATGCCCGAGGTGACGACACCGATCTGGGCGCGGCCGATATGGACGCAATCCCCATGGCCGACGGCGACATTGCTGTCGATGTCGAGGCCAACGAGCTTGTGCTGCGGATGTTCCTTGCGCCTTATCAGAGCCTCGCGGCCGATGAAATCGTCGGTCTTGGCCTTCAACGGTACGGTGAAGCCAATGCCCGCCTCGAACGGGTCGGTCTGGTCGGAGAATTCGTAACCGGCGAAGATCAGCCCGGCTTCGATGCGCACCATGTCGAGTGCCTGCAGGCCCATCGGCTTCAGCCCGTGCGGCTGGCCGGCCTCCCAGATGGCATCGAACACTTTTTCGGCGTCGCGTGGGTGGCACCAGATTTCGTAGCCGAGCTCGCCGGTATAACCGGTGCGCGACACCACGACCGGAATGCCATTGCCGCCGCCGATGCGCGCGACAGCGAAGCGGAACCATTCGAGTTCGTCGATCGACGGTTGCAGCGGCGAGGTCCAGACCACCTCTCGCAAAATGTCACGGCTCTTCGGCCCTTGGACAGCGACATTGTGCATCTGGTCGGTGGACGAGCGCACCAGCACGTTGAGGCCAAGCTTCTTTGCCGTCTCGCGCAGCCATTCGCCGGACAGGTCATCGCCGCCGACCCAGCGGAAATTGTCCTTGCCGAGCCGCAGCAGCGTGCCGTCGTCGATCATGCCGCCATGCTCGTAGCACATGGCGGAATAGACGACCTGGCCGACGCCGAGCTTCTTGACGTCGCGGGTCAGCGTGTATTGCAGCAGCGCTTCGGAATCGGGACCGGTGACCTCGAACTTGCGCAGCGGCGACAGGTCCATGATCACCGCGTCCTGCCGGCAGGCCCAGTACTCGGCGATCGGCCCCTCTTTGGCGAAAGAATTGGCCAGCCAATAACCCCGGTATTCCACGAAGTTGCGGGTGTGCTTGGCGAAGCTTGAATGGAAGGCGGTCTCGCGGGTCATTTTCGGTTCCGAATCGGGCGTCATGCGTCTGGCGATCGCTCGCGAGAATTTGTGTTGGCCGGAATAGGTTCGCACATGGATGTCGGTCGGGTTCCAGCCATTGGCCGGTGTCGTGTCGTCGGGACAGGCGGAGGAGACGCAGACGATGTCGGTGAGCGCCCTGAGCAGGACATAGTCGCCGGCGCGCGACCACGGCTCATCCGACACCATGACGCCATGGGCGTCGATCGCCGTGTTGAAGAAGAAGTTGATCGCCATCCAGCCGGCACGTGGGGTGACACCCTTGTCGGCCAGCGCGCGGTTGAAATTCTCCGAGCAGTTGGTGTGGCCGGGATAGCCGATGTCGTCGTAATATTTGGCGGCACACGCCAGCGCGAACGCGTCATGCCGGCCGCATGTGTCCTGGATAACCTCGACCAACGGCTCCATGTCCTGGTCGTAATATTTCGAGTGAAGGCCGGGCATCGGGTAGCTCGACCCCATCAGCGTGCGCGTCGTCGTTACGTCGAGCGGATGGTCCAGCCCCTTGTCCAGCTTGCGCGCCGAGAAGCACTGGAAATCGGTGCACTGGCGGCCGTCGACATCGATGATCTGCAGGTAGTCGCCCGCCTTGACGAAATAGGATTCGGCCGTCGCCGAATGGACGCGCAGGTCTAGCACCGGATCGGCGAGCGGATCGGCAAGCTGCGACTTCGTTTTCAGCCGGATGGTGTTGCGCCGCACGAGAACGGTGAGCGGCGTTGCCGTATCATGGCCGTCGACGAGCATCGGCCCGCCGGGTGCGGCAATCAGCATCGCGCCGTCGCGCGTGACCGTGAATGCCTGCTCGGTGCCGGCAGGCGTTGCGCCGCCGAACACACGCACCGCCTTGGGCTCGTCGAGCTGCACCTGGCGCTCAAGGCCACGACGGACGGAAGCCAGGCTGTCATCGCCTCCGGCCAGAAGCGCCTTGATCCCGGCGGCATTGCTGTTGGACTTTTCGCCGAGGATGGAAGGATCGGTGGCGCCGGTCCTGTCCCAGGCCAGCAACTCGCAAGCCTGCCCGCCCTCGACATTGCGCACGGTGAACGTATCGCCGGCCTCGACCTCGATCAGCACCGCGCCATTCCCCAGGATAGTATGGCGCTCCATGCCCGGCGGCAGCGCGATCTGGCCGGGCCTCAGGATGAGGCTCGGCCGCGGCGGCCCGGCTGTCACTGAAGGGTAGGGCGACTGGCTCATCTCAGCCTTGCGGTTACAGAAACAAGTTTGCCTGTGTGTAAAATTATTTTAGCAGCAAGAATAGCAGCGCGGTTGGGTTTGGCAAGGTGGAGGTGGCGTTCTCGACGCGGTCGCTGCAGGTTAGACCCTTCCAATCAAACCCATCTTCCGAACGCCAGCGCCGCCCCTCATCTGGCTGCCGCCATCTTCTCCTCGTAAACGGGGCGAAGGATGCTGTCGTCGCCGGTTTCGCCAATCGCCAGCGTTGCAGGACGAGCGCCGAGGCTGCGACCAGCTTCTTTCTCCCCGTCACTATACGGGGAGAAATGCCCGGCAGGGCAATGAGGGGCGGCGCCAACATCTGAAACTATCGAGCTAAAGCTCCTCGGAATGCCCGATAGCCACACCATACTCCGCAGCCGAATCCAACATCGTGTGCCACAGACTTTCGGCAAACGTCGCAAACACCAGGAGGTTGAACACCGCCTGCCCATCCGCCTTGTCACCACCACGCCAGAGCGTGACGCTGGTGTGATCCATCGAGGTCGCGGCAGCAGCGCCAACCGGAAACGCATCGGGATGCAAATCAATCGACGACAGTTTCGCCAGCATGGCGCGCGCCTTGAGGCCGCAGATGCTGATCAGCACGCGTGCATGCGATTGGTCGGATAGCGAAGCGGAAGATGCAAAGGTCTGAGCGAGCACCTCAGTCCTGCCACCCTTCGACAGGACAAAAAACTGATCCGGTCCCGACCAGATCAGCGTCGCATCAGCGGTGCCAACTGCCTTCGGCGTTTCCGGAGCCGCGACGCCGAAACGAGCGTTCGCGGCCTCGGCCAAATCACCCGCCTTGCCGCGCCGTGCCATCACCTGGACGAGGTCGAAATTGCGGATCTCGGTCAGCGACACACCGGCATCGCCTTGCGGGCCGCAAGCGCCAGGAGCGAGCGCGCGCTCGAGCGGGCTGCGAACATCCCAGAAAAAGTCAGCCACGCTGGCGCCCTCCATCGGGATCGTAGAAGACGGGATTGCAGAGTTCGATATCGTAGTCTTCACCGCGCAGCGGATCATGCGCGTGGACGATCTCGCCGATGCGTTCGCGGCCGCGCTCGACAAGGCCGAGACCGATCCACTGGTCGAGCGTCGGCGAGAAGCAGACCGAGGTGACGTAGCCCAGGTCGTTATCAGGCCCGGGCGTCTGGCCCTTCGGGATGATGTGCGCGCCGGAGCGCAGGCGGCGCGCCTTGTCGACCGGCTTGATGCCGACCACGACCTGCCGGTCCGGCGCCACCAGCGCCTCGCGGCCGGCCATGACGCGACCGATGAAATCCTTCTTGGTCGACATCATCTTGCCGAGGCCGAGATCGGCGGCGGTCGTCGTGCCGCTCAGTTCCGGTCCGGCGACATGGCCCTTTTCAACGCGCATGACGCCGAGGGCTTCTGTGCCATACGGCGTCACGCCGAACGGTTTTCCCGCCAGCATCAAATTGCGTGCCATCGCTTCACCGTAACGCGCCGGCACCGAAATCTCGAACGCCATCTCGCCGGAGAAGGAGATGCGGAACAGCCGCGCCTTGATGCCGCCGCGCAAAGCGACTTCGCGCACGCCCATGAATGGAAAACCTTCGTTCGAAAGGTCCTCGGCAGGGTCGACGATTTCCTTCAACAGGTCTCGCGTCCTTGGCCCGGCAATCGAGAATTGCGCCCACTGGTCGGAGACCGAGGTCAGTTGCACGTCGAGTTCGGGGAATAGCACCTGCCGGCAGAATTCGAGATGCTGCATCACCAGCCCGGCCTTCGCCGTGGTCGTGGTGAGGAAATAATGGTCATCGGCCAGCCGCGAGGTCGTGCCGTCATCATAGACGAGGCCGTCCTCGCGCAGCATCAGCCCGTAGCGGGCTTTTCCCACGGCAAGGTTTGAGAAGGTGTTGATGTAGACGCGGTCGAGGAAGGCGCCGGCATCGGGGCCGTGCACATCGATCTTGCCCAGCGTCGACACATCGCAGAAGCCGACGCCGCCGCGCACCGCCTTGACCTCGCGGGTGACCGATTCCAGCCAGTCTTTCTCGCCGGCGCGCGGATACCATTGCGCGCGCTTCCACAGGCCGGTGTCGACAAAAATCGCGCCTTGTTCGGCCGCCCAGTGATGCGACGGCGTCAGCCGCGTCGCATGGAAATTTTCGTCGCGATGGTGGCCGGCAAAAGCGCCGATGGCGACCGGCACGTAGGGCGGGCGATAGATGGTCGTGCCCGTCTCGTGAATGGATTTGCCCGTTACCGCCGCCATGATGGCGAGGCCGGCGACGTTGGACGTCTTGCCCTGGTCGGTCGCCATGCCGAGCGTGGTGTAGCGCTTCAGGTGCTCGACCGATTCAAAACCCTCGCGCTGCGCCAGCTCGACGTCGGACGCGGTGACGTCATGCTGCTGGTCGACGAAAGCCTTGCCTTTGCCAGCGACATGCCAGAGCGGGGTCAGCGAGAACGCCTCGTCGTCGGCGACCGGTGCCGATCCCGCATTGCCGATCCGGCTGGCGTCATGCGCCGCTGCGGCGCCGGCCTCGAAACCTGCGCGCAGGCAGGCGCCTAGCCCGAAGTCACCATTAGCCGCACCTGCGGCGACCATACCGGGCGGCGCGCCGTCCGGCACGAAGGCGGCGATGTCGTCGCGCCATTTCGGCCGGCCGCGATGGTATGAGGTCAGCCCGACCGCCGGATTCCAGCCGCCGGAAACGGCAAGCCCGTCGGCCTCGACCTCGGCGCGCGCGCCGCCGGTCAGCGACACCGCTATTTTTCTTACGCCGTCCTTGCCGCCGTCGACGCCGCTGACCGAACCATGCAGCACGGTGAAGCCGTTCCTGGAAGCGAGAGAACGATGGGCAGGCGAGACGTCAGGCCGCGCGTCGATCACCGCCGCGATCTGCAGCCCGGCGCCGAGTGCCGTCTCGACCGTGCGCCAGCCATCCTCATTGTTGGTGAACAGCGCGATCCGCTTTGCCGGCGTCGCCGCATAACGTGTGACGTAGGTGCGGATGGCGGACGCCATCATCACGCCGGGCGTGTCATTGCCGGCAAAGACGATGGGACGCTCAATCGCGCCGGCGGCGACGACGCAGCGCTTGGCCACGATGCGCCACAGGCGCTGGCGCACCTGATGCTCGGGCGGCACCGGCAGATGATCGTTGACCCGCTCGATCGCGCCATAGGTACCGCCGTCATAGACGCCGAACAGGGTCGTGCGGGTCATGATGCGGACATCCGGCATCGAGCTGAGCTCGGCCAGTGTGCGCGACAGCCACTCCGCGGCCGGCAGACCGTCGATCGTGCCGCCATCCGACAACAGACGGCCGCCGGGCGCAAAATCTTCTTCGCACAGGATGACGCGCGCACCGCTGCGGCCTGCAGCGAGTGCGGCGGCGAGACCGGCCGGACCGGAGCCGGCGATCACCACATCGCAATGCGCCCAGGCCTTGTCGTAGTGATCCGGATCGGGGGTGACCGCCGCGCGACCCAGACCCGCGGCGCGTCGGATCGCCGGCTCGTAGACCATTTCCCAGAATTTTGCCGGCCACATGAAGGTTTTGTAGTAGAAGCCGGCGACGAAGATCGGTGCGAACAGCTGGTTCACCGACATCACATCGTGGCGCAGCGACGGCCAGCGGTTCTGGCTGGCCGCTTCGAGGCCTTCATAGAGTTCGGCCGTCGTGGCCTTGGTGTTGGCCTCGCGCCGTGCGCCGGTGCGCAGTTCGACCAGCGCGTTGGGTTCTTCCGAGCCCGCAGTCAGAATGCCGCGCGGACGATGGTATTTGAACGAGCGGCCGACCAGCTTGACGCCATTGGCGACCAGCGCCGACGCCAGCGTGTCGCCCTGGAAGCCGGAAAATGTCGTGCCGTCGAAGCGGAAGGTGAGGGGGGTGGAACGGTCGATGAGACCGCCGGATGAGAGACGATGAGAGGTCACGATGTCCAGCCTCTGATCCATATGGTGTCATGGCGAAGGATGGCGCCGCCCCTTACCCTCCCCCTTGTGGGGAGGGTCGCTGCGCAGCAGCGGGGTGGGGGTGCGGCACCGACCCCCACCCGGACCTGCGGTCCTACCTCCCCACAAGGGGGAGGTAGGGGGCTGGCGCTTTTCGCGACGGCTGTGGTCTCGACAGAATAGCTCATGTCTCCACCTGGCTCGCACCAGCCCCCGCCGCCGGTTCCACCGCCGAGATCTCGTGCGTCAGCGTGTTGCGGGTGACCTTCAGCCAGGCCCGGCAGCCACCGCCGTGATACCAGTTCTCTGCCATCACGCCGGCGATGTTGTCGCGCAGATAGACGTAGTCGTAGACAGCATTCTCGCCGGCACCCGCCGCCGGCCGCGCCGGCTTGGCGTCGCCGAGATAGCTGAACTCGCCGAGTTCGCGTTCGCCGCAGAAGGGACAGACAATACGCATCTCGCCAGCCTCAGTGCAGGTTCGGTTGGGCGCCCTGGCCCTTTTCGTCGATCATGGCGCCAGTCCGGAAGCGGTCGAGCCGAAACAGCGCCGCCTCCTTGTGCGTTTCGTCACGCGCCAGAAGATGGGCAAAGACGAAGCCGGAACCGGGCGTCGCCTTGAAGCCGCCATAACACCAGCCGGCGTTGAGGTAGAGCCCGTCGACCGGCGTCTTGTCGATGATCGGCGAGCCATCCATCGACATGTCCATGATGCCGCCCCACTGGCGCAGAAGCCGCACGCGGCCGATCATCGGGATCAGCGCCATGCCGCCTTCGCAGACATCTTCCATCACAGGCAGATTGCCGCGCTGGGCGTAGGAATTATAGCCGTCGATGTCGCCGCCGAAGACCAGCCCGCCCTTGTCGGACTGGCTGACATAGAAATGCCCGGCGCCGAAGGTCATGACGCCAGGAATGAGCGGCTTGATCGCCTCCGAGACGAAAGCCTGCAGCACATGGCTTTCGATCGGCAGGCGCATGCCCGCCATCGCTGCGACACGCGACGATGACCCGGCGACTGCCATGCCGACCTTGCCGGCGCCGATCTTGCCGCGCGACGTCTCGACGCCAGTCACCTTGCCGTTGCCGTCCCGGACAAAGCCGGTGACCTCGCAGTTCTGGATGATGTCGACGCCGAGTTCGCTCGCCGCATGGGCATAGCCCCAGACCACCGCGTCATGCCGCGCGGTGCCGCCGCGGCGCTGCAGGAGGCCGCCCTGCACGGGAAAGCGCGCATGGTCGAAATTCAGGAACGGCAGCATCTTCTTCAGCGCTGCCTGGTCGAGCAGTTCGGCATCGATGCCATTGATGCGCATGGTGTTGCCGCGCCGCGCATAAGCGTCGCGCTGCGCATCGGAATGATAGAGGTTGAGGACGCCGCGCTGGCTGACCATGGCGTTATAGTTGAGGTCCTGCTCCATCCGCTCCCAAAGCTTCATCGAAAGCTCGTAGAAGCCGGTATTGCCGGGCAGGCCGTAATTGGAACGGATGATGGTGGTGTTGCGGCCGGCATTGCCGGAGCCGATCCAGCCCTTTTCCAGCACGGCGACGTTTCTGATGCCGAACTCGCTGGCGAGGAACCAGGCGGTGGCGAGCCCATGGCCGCCGCCGCCGATGATCACCACATCGTAGTGGTCCTTGGGCGCCGCATCGCGCCAGGTGCGCTGCCAATTCTTGTGGCCGGAAAGGGCAGCACGGGCGAGCGAGAAGATCGAATATTTCATCAGGTCATTCCGAGGTCGCTCGCACAGCGGGGACGATTATATGTCCAGCGTGTGGTCGCGCTCCCATTGCGTGAAGTGCGAAGCATAGGAATTCCATTCCTGGTGCTTCAGCTTTAGATAAGCCGACGAGAATTCCTCACCCAGCGCCGCCTTGAGCGATTTGTCCTTGTCGTATTCGCGAAGCGCGTCGAGCAGATTGAGCGGCAGCTTCGGCGCGCCTTTCACCGTGTGGCCGTTCTGGTACATGTCGATGTCGTAGCGCTTGCCGGGATCGGCCTTGGAGCGGATGCCGTCGAGACCGGCGGCAATGATGACGGCCTGCAGCAGATAAGGGTTTGCGGCGCCGTCCGGCAACCGCAGCTCGAAGCGGCCGGGGCCGGGCACGCGCACCATGTGGGTGCGGTTGTTTCCGGTCCAGGTCACCGTGTTCGGCGCCCAGGTGGCGCCCGAAATGGTGCGCGGCGCGTTGATGCGTTTGTAGGAGTTCACCGTCGGGTTGGTGATGGCGGCCAGCGCCGAGGCATGTTTCATGATGCCGCCGAGGAAATTCTTGCCCTTGGCCGACAGGCCGAGTTCCATCGCGTTATCGGCAAAGACGTTGACCTTGCCGGCCTTGTCCCAGACCGAAATATGGGCGTGGCAGCCATTGCCGGTCAGGCCCTGGAAAGGCTTTGGCATGAAGGTCGCGCGCAGGCCGTGTTTCTCGGCCACCGACTTGACCATGAACTTGAAGAAGGAGTGCTTGTCGGCGGTGGCGAGCACATCGTCGAAGGCCCAGTTCATCTCGAACTGGCCGTTGGCGTCCTCATGGTCGTTCTGGTAGGGGCTCCAGCCCAGCGCCAACATGTGGTCGCAAATCTCGGCGATGACATCGTAGCGGCGCATCACCGCTTGCTGGTCGTAGCAGGGTTTTGAAGCCGTGTCGTATTTGTCGGAGATGACGCTGCCGTCCGGCGAGATCAGGAAGAACTCTGCCTCGACGCCGGTCTTGACATGCATGCCGTCAGTGGCGGCTTCCGCGATCAGCCGGCGCAGCGTGTTGCGCGGCGCCTGCTCGACTTCCTTGTCGTCCATGATGCAGTTGGCGGCGACCCAGGCGACATCGGGCTTCCACGGCAGCTGGATCACCGAATCCGGATCCGGCACCGCCAGCATATCAGGATGCGCCGGCGTGAGGTCGAGCCAGGTGGCGAAACCGGCGAAGCCGGCGCCGTCCTTCTGCATGTCGGCGATCGCCTGCGCCGGCACCAGCTTGGCGCGCTGGCCGCCGAACAGGTCGGTGTAGGAAATCATGAAATATTTGACGCCGTTCTCTTTGGCGAATGCGGCGAGATCGTTCCCCATTATAGTTCCTCGCTTATTTTGATATGTTTTTTAGAAGCCGTTTTTCCCCGGTATCCAGTTGGTGCCGGCCAGCGGCACGCCGGCCATGGCGGCGGCTTCGATGGTGAGGGCTACGAGATCCTCGGGCTCGAGATTGTGCAGGCTGTTCTTGCCGCAGGCACGCGCAATGGTCTGCGCCTCCAGCGTCATCACCTTGAGGTAGTTCGCGAGACGCCGTCCCGCGGCGACCGGATCGACCCGCTTCATCAGTTCGGGGTCCTGCGTGGTGATGCCCGCGGGGTCGCGGCCCTCGTGCCAGTCGTCATAGGCCCCGGCGGTGGTGCCGAGCGCATTGTACTCCGCTTCCCAGCGCGGATCATTGTCGCCGAGTGCGACCAGCGCTGCCGTGCCGATCGACACCGCGTCCACGCCGAGCGCCAGCGCCTTGGCGACGTCGGCGCCATTGCGGATGCCGCCGGACACGATCAGCTGCACCTTGCGGTGCATGCCGAGATCCTGCAGCGCCTGCACCGCCGGCCTGATACAGGCAAGCGTCGGCTGGCCGACATTTTCGATGAACACTTCCTGCGTCGCCGCCGTGCCGCCCTGCATGCCGTCGACGACGACGACATCGGCGCCGGCCTTCACCGCAAGTGCAGTGTCATAATAGGGGCGGGCGCCACCGACCTTGACGTAGATCGGCTTTTCCCAGTCGGTGATCTCGCGTAGTTCGAGGATCTTGATCTCGAGATCGTCCGGCCCGGTCCAGTCGGGATGGCGCGAGGCCGAACGCTGGTCGATGCCTTTCGGCAGCGTGCGCATTTCGGCAACGCGATCGGAGATTTTCTGGCCAAGCAGCATGCCGCCACCGCCCGGCTTGGCGCCCTGGCCAACGACCACTTCGATGGCGTCGGCGCGGCGCAAATCCCTGGGGTTCATGCCGTAGCGCGACGGCAGGTACTGGTAGACCAGTTGCTTGGAATGGCCGCGCTCTTCCTCGGTCATGCCGCCGTCGCCGGTGGTGGTCGACGTGCCTGAGAGTGTGGCGCCACGGCCGAGCGCTTCCTTGGCCGGGCCGGACAGCGACCCGAAGCTCATGCCGGCAACGGTGATCGGGATTTTCAGCTCGATCGGCTTCTTGGCATAGCGCGAGCCCAGCACCACCGACGTGTCGCACCGCTCGCGATAGCCTTCCAGCGGATAGCGCGAGATCGAGGCGCCGAGGAACAGCAGATCGTCGAAATGCGGCAGCTTGCGCTTGGCCCCGGCGCCCCTGATGTCATAGATGCCGGTCGCCGCGGCGCGGCGGATTTCGGAAAGCGTGTAGTCGTCGAAGGTCGCGGATTTGCGCGGCGTCGTCGGCGGGTTCTTGTAGGTCATGCTGCCTCAATACGCGTCGGCGTTGTCGATATTGAAATTGTAGAGCGTGCGCGCCGAGCCGTAGCGCTTGAATTCCGACGGCTTGACGCCGGTGACGCCGGCGCGGTCGAGCAGTCCCTGCAGCAGTTCGATATGCTCGGGCCGCATCTCCTTGGCGATGCAGTCGGCGCCCAGGCTTTCGACCTTGCCGCGCACGAACAGCCGCGCTTCGTAGATGGAATCGCCAAGTGCGTCGCCGGCATCGCCCAGCACCACCAGATTGCCGGACTGCGCCATGAAGGCCGACATGTGGCCGATATTGCCGTGCACGACGATGTCGATGCCCTTCATCGAGATGCCGCAGCGCGACGAGGCGTTGCCCTCGATGACGAGCAGCCCGCCCTTGCCGGTGGCGCCGGCATACTGGCTGGCGTCGCCCTTGATGACGATCGAGCCCGACATCATGTTTTCGCCGACGCCAGGTCCGGCCGAGCCGTGCACGGTGATGGCAGCGCCGTCATTCATCCCGGCGCAGTAGTAGCCGACGCTGCCGCGCACATCGATGCTGACAGGCTGGTCGACGCCGACCGCAACCGAATGGCTGCCCTTCGGGTGCAGCACTTCCCACGCCGTTTCGTTGGAGCCGGGCGTCAGATTGTGAAGCGCCTGGTTGAGCTCGCGCAGCGACGACACATCAAGATCGAAGACCCGGGACGCCTGGTCTTGCGCCGCCTTCGAAAGTTTGGTTGCCGGCATGGGCTCAATGCTCCCAGAAATAGACGGTTGCGGGTTCCGGCTCCCAGACCCTCGCATTGTCTATGCCGGGCAGCTTGGTCAGCGCCCGATATTCCGAGCCAAAGGCGACATACTGGTCGGTCTCGGCCATGACGGCGGGCTTGCAGGCGATCGGATCGCGCACCACGCCGAAACCGTTCTTGGTGCCGACGACGAAGGTGAAGAAGCCGTCGAGGTCGGACAGCGTGCCTTCCAGCGCCTCGCCGAGGTTCTTGCCATGCGCCATCTGCGACGAGAGATAGGCGGCGGCGACCTCGGTGTCGTTCTCGGTCTCGAATTTCATGCCCTCCCGCACCAGCTCACGCCGCACATTGTTGTGGTTGGACAGCGAGCCATTGTGCACCAGGCACTGGTCGGCGCCGGTCGAGAACGGATGCGCGCCCATAGTGGTGACGGCCGATTCCGTCGCCATGCGGGTATGGCCGATGCCATGCGTGCCGGTCATCGAGCGGACGTCGAAGCGGTCGACGACCGCTTCCGGCAGACCGACTTCCTTGTAGATTTCCACCGCTTCGCCGGCGCCCATGATGCGCACGTCGGGGCGGATTGACTGCAGCGCTTCGCGCGCGGCATCGACCTTGTCGGGCGCGGTTCTCAACACTGCATGGGTGGACTTCACCGCTATGCTCACCGGCGCGCCGATGGCCTTCGCGAGTTCGGCGTCGAGGCCGCGGAAATCGCGCTCGGGCTTGGCGGACTGGATGGTGATCTTGGCTTCATTCCTGGAAGGCGCGCCATAGATGGCAATGCCGGCGCTGTCGGGGCCGCGATCGCTGAGCGATATCAGCATCTGCGACAGCATCGAGCCGAGCTGCGGCTCAAGCGACTTGTCTTTCAGAAAAAGTCCGACGATTCCACACATGTCAGCCTCCCGGCGTTACCACTAGACGATGATGTATCGAATGCGTCGTGCGAATTCAATCATATGAAAAAAATATTCCTGTAGTTACGTATGCGGTTCGATGCCGCTTGGTGCACTATCGCTGCCGTCGCGGGCGCTGTGAACCCATGTAGCGGTGCGGATGCGGGCGATTTTGTAGGCGTCGAGGATCGACAGCGCATAGATCAGGAAGCCGCCGGCGTGGCGGCCGACGAAGCTGGCGTCGGCCGGCGCGATCTTGGCTGTCACCCAGGCGAGGATCACCATGAAGAACAGGAATTGCAGGCCGCGCACAGGCACGCCCAGAATGACGTGGCCGCTGGCCGGCAAGACGATTGCGGCGCCGAGCACGAGATAGGGGTTTGCCGGTGGGGGTAGGGGGGCGTTCATGCCACCTGCCTTTCCTGTCTGTTGATGGCGTCGCGCAGCCCCGAGGCTGAGGTGAGCAACCTCTCGACCAGCGCCGGATCCAGCCTTGTGCCGCCGAATGCAGCCTGCCGGAACACGCCGTAGCGCGCCCGTTCGGCCTCGGCCAGCAGCCAGACGATGCGCACGCCGTTCGGGGTGATCAAGAGTTCCTTCGCGCGGCCTTCGGCAAAGATGTCGAGATGGCTGGCGATCAGGTTCTGCGGAAAGCGCGCCGCCCTGAGGTCGGTTCGCAGCACGGCTTCAGCCGGAAATCCCGGAGCCTTCGGCAGCGTATGCTGAAGATGATCGAAATTGGAGAAGGTCGTCGGCGAGCCCGGCCGCATCATCATGTCGAAGGTCGCCGGCACCGCAACCGGCTCTGTGATCGTGACACTCAACCATCGCGCCGGCAGCTTTCGCGTCGCCAGCGTGTCGACGATGGTGCGCAGCTGCACGCGCTGTCCGTTCCACGAACCCGCCCAGGTGACAACGCCGGCTGTGCCATCGGAGACATCAACGGCATGTGTGATGACGGTCCGGATACTGGCTGCCTCGGCTGCAAGATCAGCCTTGGCCTTTTTGCGGCTGGCGCGCGCATGCCAGGCGAGGTGCAGGACGAGAGCCACGGCGACCGCCCCGGCCAGCAATGCTGTCGTCACGTCAGACACCTCGTCACGCCATGCCCGCCCAAACCGGCAGGCCCTCTCCTGTCAATAGCCCTGCGGCTTCGGCCACGGCATGGTGAACTGGTCGCCGCGACGCACATAGCGGTAACGGTAGAAGTGGAACCACAGCGAGATCAGGAAGTAGAAGGCGACCATGGCGATCAGCTGCGTGCCGTAGCCGAGGAAGATCGCAAAGAAGGTCACCACGCAGAGGCAAAACAACACGATGGCCGGGATCGGGTGGAACGGGTGCGTATAGCCGCGGCGGATCGTGCCCAGCGGCCACTTTTTGCGGAACATCATGATGTTGATGCTCATGAAGGTGTATTGCAGCACGCCCGACAGGATCGAGAAGGTGATCGCCTGGTTGAGGTCGGCAATGAAGGCGAAGGCGAGCGCGATCGGCAGCAGGAACAGGATCGAGCGATAGGGCGTGCGGTATTTCGGGTGCACGGCCGAGAACCATGTCGGCAGATAGCGGTCGCGTCCAAGCGAGAACCACGCGCGGGCCGCATCGTTGATACAGCCATTGGCCGACGCCAGTGCCGCGAGCAGCGTGGCGACGAACAACAGGTTTTCCAGCAGCGGGCTGCCGGTCAGCTTGCCGGCGTCCCACAAGGGATAATAGGTGATACCGAGGTACTCCCAGGGCATCAGCGAGGCGCAGACATACCAGGTCATGGCGGCGGCGATCAAAAGCGTGATCATGCCGGCCATGGTGCCGTAAGGCAGCGAACGCGCCGGCGAGCGCACTTCCTCGGCGGCCTGCGTGGTGCCTTCGATGCCGAGATAGTACCAGATGCCGAACTGGAAGGCCGCGATGACGCCGATCCAGCCATAGGGCAGCGCATTGCCGGGGGTGACCAGCTCGTTGAGCTTCAGCACAGCACCCTGCGTCCAGGGGCTGACCGAGAAGAACAGGATAACGATCGAGACATAGGCGATCGCCGTGATGACGAAGTTGACGTTGAGCGTCATCAGCACGCCGCGATAGTTCAGCCATGCCAGCACGACGATGGTGGCGGCAATGAAGGAGTTGTGGGTGAGCCCTTCGACGCCGGCCTTGGCGACGATGGTGTCGCCGAGCAGGATGGCGTCCGAAACCTCCAGCATGGTGTAGGCAAAGACCAGGAACAGCGCGACGTTGAAGGCCATCAGGGGCCCGACAATGTGCTTAGCCTGCGCGTATTGGCCGCCGGCGGCGGCAACCGTCGATGTCACCTCGGAGTCGATCATGGCGACCGAAGTGTACAAGAGCCCGACCACCCAGCAGACGATCAGCGCCGCCAGTGCGCCGCCCTTGTCCGCCGAGAAATTCCAGCCGGTGAATTCGCCGACCAGCACGATGCCGACGCCAAGCGCCCAGACATGGGCCGGGCCGAGCACGCGTAGCAGTGAAACTCTGTCGCCGTGTATTGCCGGTTCAAGCGTGATCGTCATTTGTTCAATCCCCACTCAGATCCGGTGTTTTTCGGAAGCGGCTTCAAGCTCGCCTTCGCGCGAGGAAGTCAGCACCTCCTCGGAATAGGTCGTGTCGATCTTGAACCAGTCGTAGAGCATCCACAGCGCAAGCACGACCGAGATGCCCCACGATGCGTAAGAGAGTGCGACCCACATGAGCGTGCTTCCCCAAAATCTCTGGCGTTACTTGTCGTCGAACTTTTCGTTGATGACGTCGCGATATTCGCGGTCGGAGGCGCGGAACAGGAAGACGAAATAGCCGATCAGCACCGCCGCCATGATGATCAGCGTCGGCCAGTCGATGATGTAGTGGAAGCGGTTCTGGATGATGTCGTGCGCGGTCTCCGGCGTATAGCCGAGCTTTTCCCAGATCGAGGCCATGGTCGGGTTCTGTCCCAACGCTTCCCAGGTCTTGGCATCGAGCGCGTCGATGGATTTCGCCGCACCCGCCAGGCCGAGTTTCAATGGCAGCCACAGCGCCACGAAAATGGCGACCACGACGACCACGATATCGAAAATCTGCCCGGCCTTGCCTTGTTCCGGCGGCGTGTAGCGCGACATGTCTTCTACCCCTCAGGACGTTCTGTTTTCAGGACTTGCGGCTGCGGGCCGCGTCGGCGTTCTTGATGTCGAGACCGTAGATGAAGTCCTTGTCTTCCTTGTAGTGATTGACCATCGCCAGGATGGCGGCCGTGTTGAAGATCAGCACTGCGGCCGCCGCGATCGCGACGACGATCTTGATCCCGGTGTCCGGGATGTAGGGCCATGTCATCACGAGCACGAAGAGGATCGTCGCCCAAAGGCAGATGATCAGGAGCGCGGACCCGCGCAGGTCGGAACGGTACAGCACTTCGATGCGCTGCTGCAGGTCTGACATCGGTTTCCCCTTTTCCAGCGCCCGACCCCGAATTGGCCGCCCGCTGCCCTCTTTCAACAGAGTGAAATTTTTTTCATAAATTCGGGCCGAATCCAGCAATTGTCAAGCCGATTTTGCGTTGGGTTAACCGTTTGTCCCCAGCCGCGAATTTTGCCTGACAATGAAATTATTTGCTTGCGGGTATTGCGGCATCAGGACGTTTGCGATCAATATTCGACCAAATGCTCCCGCCTCCGCGCAGGGAGCCGGGAACACAATAGAATTTTCGAACGGAGGATTTGCGGATGACGGCATCCTGGAGATTTTCGACCCTGGCGGATCGCCATCGCGCGTTAGGCTCGAAGCTCGAAGACTGGAGCGGCATGGGCACCGCCTGGACCTACGACAAGGACGCCGACGAGGAATACACCGCCATCCGCACCAGGGCCGGGCTGATGGATGTGTCGGGCCTGAAGAAGGTTCACATCACCGGGCCGCACGCCTCACACCTCATAGACCTGGCAACGACGCGCGACGTGGAGAAGATCTATCCCGGCAAGTCGGCCTATGCCTGCATGCTGAACGAGGCCGGCAAATTCACCGACGACTGCATCCTCTACCGCACCGGGCCGAACGCCTGGATGGTGGTGCACGGCTCCGGCACCGGCCATGAGGAATTGCAGCGCGCTTCCGTCGGCCGCGACGTATCGCTGCGCTTCGACGACAATCTGCACGACCTGTCGCTGCAGGGACCGACCGCGGTCGACTATCTCTCAAAGCATGTGCCGGGCATTCGCGACCTCAACTATTTCCATCATATGCAGACGCAGCTGTTCGGCTTTCCCGTCATGATCTCGCGCACCGGCTATACCGGCGAGCGCGGCTACGAGATATTCTGCCGCGGCCAGGACGCCGGCACGATCTGGGACAGGATCCTCGACGAGGGCAAGAGCGCCGGCATCATTCCGTGCCGCTTCACCACGCTCGATATGCTGCGCGTCGAAAGTTATTTGCTGTTCTATCCCTATGACAACTCGCAGAAATATCCGTTCGAGAACGAAGGCCCCGGCGACACGCTGTGGGAGCTCGGCCTCGACTTCACCGTCAGCCCCGGCAAGACCGGCTTTCGTGGCGCCGAAGAGCATTACCGCCTCAAGGGCAAGGAGCGCTTCAAGATCTACGGCGTGCTGCTCGACGGCAAGCAACCCGCGGATGAGGGCGCGCCGGTCTATCGCGACGGCAAAAAGGTGGGCGTGGTCACCTGCGCCATGTATTCGCCGCTGGTCGAGAAATCGATGGGCATCGCCCGCCTCGACGTCGACTGCGCGGTCAAGGACACCAGGCTCGAGATCCGCAACAAGAGCGGTTCGATCAGGGCGACGGCGCAGCCTCTGCCCTTCGACGATCCCAAAAAAACCAAGCGCACGGCGAAAGGCTGAGGCACAATCGACAGCGAGGGTTTCGAGGTACGAAGTAGAGAATGGCAGCCAAAACGATCATCAGCCGGCCCATTTACGGAACCCTGTCCCCGCAGCCCGGCAAGCATCATCTTTTCGTGGCGGATGCGGAAGGCGCGCTGGCGATCGTCGATATGGCAAGGACGGCGCCCCCCGGCTTCTTCGACGGCGCCGAAATCGTCTTCATTCCCGGGGCCGACGGCAAGCACGTTGCCGCTCTTGAGGCACTGAAGTCCGCGCAATTTCATGTCGCGCCAACCTTCGCCAGCCTGCTGCCCAGGCTGAAGCAGACGCTTGCCAACGCGCATATGGGCCTGCGCCTCTATCTTGCCGGCACCGAAGGGCTGATCGGCCAGGCCATGCAGGTGGCGCTCGAAGCCGGCATCGATCATACCTCCATGCAGACCGAGCATCGCGGCTCATTGGCGCGGCGCATGCAGTGCGTGCATTGCAAAGGCATCACCGAAAATGTGACGACGCAGCCGGCCACCTGCGCGCATTGCGGCCTGCTGCTTCTGGTGCGCGATCATTATTCGCGACGGCTGGCAGCATTCCAGGGCGTCTGCATAAATGCCGAGGATCGCTCGGAGATTCCTCCCATCGAGGAGGTCTTCCCATGAGCGCCGGCACCACCAAGCTCGATGTCGTCGTCAGCGACGTCGTCCCGGTCAACGAACTGGTGACACGCTTCCATTTCCGCCGCCGTGACGGTGAGCTTTTGCCGACCTTTTCCGGCGGCGCCCATGTCGTGGTCGAGATGCGCGATGGCGACCGCACAAGGCTCAATCCCTATTCGCTGATGGGGTCGCCGCTCGACACCCGCGAATACACCATCTCGGTGCGCCGCGACGATGTCGGCCGCGGCGGCTCGCTGTTCATGCACCGGAGCGTCAAGCCTGGCCTGGAGATGGTGGTCAGCTACCCCGTCAATCTGTTCTCGCTCGACCTCAGGGCAAAGAAGCATCTGATGCTGGCCGGCGGCATCGGGATCACGCCGTTCATGGCGCAGACCGCGCAGCTCGCCGAGTCCGGCGGCAATTTCGAGCTGCACTACACCTGCCGCACCGCCTCGCTCGGCACCTATGCCGATGTGCTGCAGGAGCGCTATGGCCGTCGCGTCCGGCTCTATCACGACGACCGCGACGAGCGCATCGAACTCGACCGTCTGTTGTCCTCGCAGCCGCTCGGCACCCATCTCTATGTCTGCGGCCCGGCCGGCATGATCAACTGGGTGCGCGAGCGCGCTACGGCTCTCGGCTGGCCGGCGGAGACCGTGCATTACGAGCATTTCGCGGCACCCCAGCCCGGCCTGCCGTTCGACGTCACACTTGCCGTTAGCGGCAAGACCATCCGCGTCGGCGAGCAGCAGAGCCTGCTCGAAGCGATCGAGGCCGCCGGCGTCGATCCGCCCTATCTCTGCCGCGGCGGTGTCTGCGGCCAGTGCGAGACCAACGTCGTCTCGTATGACGGCAAGTTCATCCACAACGACCACTGGCTCAGCGAGGAAGACCATCGTTCCGGCTGCAAGATCATGCCGTGCGTGTCGCGCTTCGAAGGCAAGTCGCTGGTCCTGGAAAGATAGGAGGCGAGCTTGGGCATCACCTTTCGCAAGGAAACGTTTCGGGACGATTTCACCTTCAAGAACAGCCCGGAACATATCAGGCGGTTTCCGTTCCCGTTCCACGAAGACGCCTACATGTATGCGGTCAACATCGAGCCGCATGTGGTTGGCCCCAAGGGCAGCGTTCTGGAAAACCTGATCGACGTCGACGAGCACTATGTCGCCGAGATGCAGGACCGTGCACTGGTGCTGGCCGACGATCCGCTGCGCTGCCAGTCGCTGCCGCATATGACGCTGGCCGGCTGGGACCTGCTCGAACTTTTGATGGAGCAACAGGCACTTGGCTATCCCGAGCATTTCACCCTGACCCGCGACGGCGACCGCTGGCGCTGGATCAACCGGCCGCTCGGTATCGACGACACCTTCACCTTCGGCGACACCTCGACACTGCCTTACGGGCCGATGGAGTACATCACCCGCCAGAGCCAGGGCGATTTCTGCATCCTCGATCAGCGCGACGGCAATCTGTGGATGGACGCCGGCATGGTCACCACCCAGGCCGACTGGTCGCTCGATTTCGACATCGGCATGAATTTTTTCGAATGGCACGCGCCGGTGCCGCTGGCGCATGAAAAGGGCATTTTCGTCAGGGCGCTGAAGTTCCTCACCAACATCCAGCAGGGCAAGCCGGCGCGGCGTCTCAACTGGACGATGACCATAAACCCGCGCCTCGACACCAGTCCGGAGAATTACCACAAATGGGGCCCGGACCGCGCGACGGTGACGCCCGAAAATGTCGGCGACAAGGTGCATCTGCGCGTCGAACTGCAAAGCTTCTGGCGGCTGCCGCGCTCGAACGGCATCGTCTTCCCGATCCGCTGCTATCTCATCAAGATGGACGAACTGGTGACACAGCCGAAATGGGCAAGGCGACTGCACCGGGTGATCCGCGATTTGCCGGAAGAGCTGGCCACCTACAAGGGCCTGACGCGGTATCGGCCGACGCTGCTCGAATGGCTGTCGAAGTTGGATGATGGCAGTGCGACGTCACCGGGGTTCGGGCCGGACTAAAGATGCCCACAAAGCTGCTGATCTCCCCCCAAGAGGGGGAGATGCCCGGCAGGGCAGAGGGGGGCGCCGTAGAGTGCCGGCCCTTGCCCAATGTCCATCCCAGCGCTTCGGCGAAGCTCACGGCGCGCCGCTCAGCCCAGCCACAATCACGACATGCTGGCAGACATTGTCGATATCGCGAATGACATCGTCGTTCCAGAAGCGCAGGACCGTCCAGCCCAGAGCTTCAAACTTGGCGGTTCTTGCGGCGTCCGATTCCGACGTTTCGGCTTGGCCATGCTGGGAACCATCAAGCTCGATGATCAGCTTTTTGTCCGGGCACGCAAAATCGACGATATGGCCATCGATAGGCATCTGGCGCCGAAACTTCAGTCCCATCAGCCTGTGTGCCCTGATCTCGTTCCAAAGCTTGAGTTCGGCATCGGTCATCACCTTGCGCATCCTGCGGGCATTGCGGCGGTTGTTGGCGGAAACCAGATTATGCGTCATCGCGGTTCGCCCCCCTCTGTCCTGCCGGACATCTCCCCCTCAAGTGGGGAGATCGGATGTCACGTCGGCTTTCGCCGATCGCCGATGTTGCAAAGGGGGGCCGTCGCGGAACTACTGATCTCCGCACGAGAGGATCAAGGGAAGATCGAACTCCTACCCCGCGCTCTGCGGATAGCAAATAATCGACAGATACCGCATCGGAAGTTTCGTCAGTTGCTCCGGCCCGTGCGGCGCGTCGGCGTCGAAGAACAGGCTGTCGCCCGGCTTCATCGGATAGAGGTTGCTGCCGTGCCGGTACACCACCTCGCCCTCCAGCATGTAGAGGAATTCCATGCCCTCATGCTGGAAGGTCGGGAACACATCCGAATCCTCGGTCAGCGAGATCAGGTACGGCTCGACGACGACGCCGCTGGTGTTGGAGCCGATATGGCCGAGCAGATTGTATTGATGGCCGGCGCGGGTGCCGCGGCGCTCGACATCGAGGCCTTCCCCCGCCTTGACGAAAACGGCGCTACGCTCTTCCTCGAAACGCCGGAAGAAGGCGGTGACGGGAACGCCGAGCGCTCGGGAAAGAGCCTGCAAAGTGGTCAGCGACGGCGAGGTGATGCCGTTCTCGATCTTCGAGAGCATGCCGAGCGAAATGTCGGTGGCGACGGCGAGATCGGCGACGGTGATGCCGAGCTTCTTGCGGAAGGCGCGCACCTCGCGCCCGATCGCCACCTCCAGCACCTTTTCGCGGGTATCGCGAATGGCGTGCGGGTTCTGCGTCAGCGGCGCGCGAAGGGTTTTTCCGTCCACGGAGGCCTTTGCCGGTGGCTTTGCCCTTGTCGAAGCAGTCTTGGAGTCGGAACTTGTCTTCGCCATCTCGCTCCCGAATCCCTGTGACTTTATTTCACTCCAGGTGAACATATTCGGTGCCGATACAGAAACGCAACCGCGCAGCAAGCCCCTTAAGTCGAATGGTGTCCGCACCGGATTTGCGCCGTCATCCGTTTCCGGAAATCCGCTGGGGCGAAACGCGGTTTCTCCACAAGGCCTGTTGACAGCATCCAAGAGGCAATTACTGTCCTGTGAGTGAAATTTGTTTCGTAAGAGCAATTCCAAAAATCGAATGACACCGGGAGGCCTGCCATGAAAACGCGCGTTGCCGTCATTGGAGCGGGGCCATCCGGTCTGGCCCAGCTCAGGGCCTTCAAGTCGGCTGCCGACAAGGGCGCCGAGATCCCCGAAATCGTCTGCTTCGAAAAGCAGTCGGACTGGGGCGGCCTGTGGAACTACACCTGGCGCACCGGCCTCGACGAGCATGGCGACCCCGTCCACGGCTCGATGTACCGCTACCTCTGGTCGAACGGACCGAAGGAATGCCTGGAATTCGCCGACTATACGTTCGAGGAGCATTTCGGCCGCCCGATCGGATCCTACCCGCCGCGCGCCGTTTTGTGGGATTACATCAAGGGTCGCGTCGAGAAATCGGGCCTGCGCAAATGGGTGCGCTTCAACAGCCCGGTGCGCATGGTGACCTTCTCGGACGAGAGCAGGAAATTCACTGTCACCGCGCATGACCGCACCAACGACGTCACCTACTCCGAAGAGTTCGACAATGTCGTCGTCGCTTCCGGGCATTTCTCGGTTCCCAACGTTCCCTATTTCGAAGGCTTTTCGACCTTCAACGGCCGTATCCTGCACAGCCATGATTTTCGCGACGCCATGGAGTTCAAGGGCAAGGACATACTGATCATCGGCCGCTCCTATTCTGCCGAGGACATCGGCTCGCAATGCTACAAATACGGCGCCAGATCGATCACCTCCAGCTACCGCTCCAAGCCGATGGGGTTCAAATGGCCGGAGAACTGGAAGGAAGTGCCGCTGCTGCAGAAGGTCGTCGGCAAGACGGCGCACTTCAAGGATGGCACCACCAAGGACGTCGACGCCATCATCCTGTGCACCGGCTATCTGCATTCCTTCCCGTTCCTCACGGAAGAGCTGAAGCTGAAGACCGCCAACCGCATGTGGCCGGACGGGCTCTATGAGGGCGTCGTGTGGGAGAAGAACCCGAAACTGTCCTATATCGGCATGCAGGACCAGTTCTACACTTTCAACATGTTCGACGCCCAGGCCTGGTTCGCCCGTGACGTCATCATGGGCCGCATCAAGCTGCCGTCGGTACAGGCGATGGCCGAGCATGGCGCCAAGTGGCGGGCACGCGAAGAGACGCTGGAAGACGCCGAGCAGATGATCTGGTTCCAGGGCGACTACACCAAGGAATTGATGGACCAGACCGACTATCCCGGCTTCGACGTCGAGGCGGTCAACCAGACCTTCATGGAATGGGAGCACCACAAGGCGGAAGACATTATGAGCTTTCGCGACCACGCCTATCGCTCGCTGATGACCGGCACCATGGCGCCATTGCACCATACGCCCTGGCTGCAGGCGCTGGACGACTCGATGGAAAGCTATCTCCAGGTGAAGGGCGTGGCGGCGGAATAGGTCGGCGTGATGCAAAACAATGCGCCGGCACCGGCCCAGTTCAATTCAGAGGGTAGTCGGGAGCCGCATCGGTCTCCGTCACCTTGACCCACACCAATTCGCTATAATAGGCACCCTCCGGGCCGGTGCCGTACATGGACAGTCTGTCAGCCATCAGCAGATGTGTCATGTCGTTGAGTGCCCGGCCGGTCGGCTCCTCGGGCCAGGCGAAGACGCCGTCGGTTTTGGCGCCGAACCTCACATCGGTGCATCCGAAATCGATCTCGACCTTCCACGACAGCAACGGCCTGATATCGCTGAGCGGCGGGCGCGGCGGATCGGGCTGCTCGAAGTGATGGTCGACCGAGACTCTCGTCGGCACTGCCGGCGTGATGCCTTTGGCTTTGAAGGAGGCGATGGCGTCGTCGCCAAATCGTGCGAGCAGGCCAGCGTGCCATAACCGGTAGGTCGCGCGGAAAAAGCCGCTGACCCGGATAGATTCGCCATCGTTGTTGAAGACGTTCACAGCGGCGTAGAAACGGCGCAGTCGTGGCGCCAGCGCCCGCCAGTCGCATTCGGCCGGTGTCCCCGGCGTCGCGATGAAATCGTCAAGCAGATCGCTGCCGCGCACATTGGCGTTCAGCACCGTGCAATCCTCACCATGGATATGCCAGTGCCGCCGGAGCTCGGCTGCTGCGATTCCGGGCTTGCGCAGCTCTTCCACCGAGGCGCGAACCCGAGCAATCGCGTAGGACGTAGCCGCATCCAACGTCTCAAACCCCGAAACCACATGCTCGCCGGTCTTGGCCATGTCGAAGACGACGACAGTAAAAGGCGGTTCGCGCTGATCGGGCATTCGGCAGCAAGCTCAGGCTGGTCGAGGATGAAGCAGCTTTCCGCGCGAAAATGCGTCAAAGTCAAGAGCTGGAGCGCGGCCTGCCATTTCCAGAAGAGGCGAACTCCAGAAGAGGCGAAACCGTTCTATCCGAGCCGTGCTTGAGCTTTCGCGGCTCAGGGGTCGACGATCGACCGCGATGATGTCGATGGCAGGTTGTTGCCAGCCCGCGACAATGCCGCGACTTTGGACAGTGCGATGGACACTTCCGGGTCGAGATCGCGTGTGCCGACCGCGGTGCAGGTGACGATCATCCTTTCAATCCAGCGGATAGTCGGGAGGCGCCTCCGTCTCCGTCACCTTGGCGGTTAGTATCTCGCAGTCGTTGGCCCAGTCGGGGCCATCGCCGCGCATGGCCATCATGTCGGCCATCAGCAGGAACTGCATGGTTCTGAGCGCCCAGTCGGTGGGCTCTTGCGGCCAGGCGAAGATTCCGGCGGCGTCGCCACCGAACTTCACGTCGTGGCAGACGAAACCGACCTCGACCTTCCAGGATCGGAGTGCCGCGCCCGGCGGCGGATAGGGCGGGTCGGGCAGCTCGAAGTAATTGGCGACCATGAGCTTCGTCGGCTCCGCCGGCTCGATCTCCTTGGCATTGAAGGCGGCAATGGCGTCGTCGCCAAAGCGCTCGAGCAGGCCGTCACGCGACAGCCTGTAGGTCGAGCGAAAGAAGCCGCCGGCCCAGACGGATTCGTTGTTGCCGTTGGAGATCAGTAGCGAGGCGCGGAAGCGGCGCAGCCTGGGCGCCAGCGCCTGCCAGTTGCACTCGGCTGGCGTCGCCGGCGTCGCAATGAAATCATCGAGAAGATCGCTGCCGCGCACATCGACGTTCATCACCGAACAGTCTTCGCCATAGAGGTGCCAGAGCTGGCGAAGCTCAGCAGTGGCGATGCCGGGCTTGCGCAACTCCTCCACCGAGGCGCGAACCCGCGCAATGGCGTAGGACGTCGCCGCCTCCAGCGTCTCAAACCCAGAAACTACGTGCTCCCCGTCCGGCTCGCCGGTCTTGGCCATGTCGAAGACGAGTACGGCAAAAGGCGGTTCGCCGGGATTGGACATTCAACAATTACCCTAGTCGTGCCCGCGCCTTCGCCGTCCAGGCATTGAACAGCCGGTCTGCGACGATGCCGATGAAAGCGATGGCGAGACCCGCGACAATGCCGCGTCCGGAATCGGCCTTGGACAGCGCGATGAAGACTTCCTGGCCGAGGTCGCGTGTGCCGACCATGGCGCAGATGATGATCATCGCCAGCGCCATCAGGATCGTCTGGTTGACTCCCAGCATGATTTCAGGAAGCGCCAGAGGAATTTGCACGCGAAAGAAGGTCTGGCGCGGCGTGCAGCCGGAAACCTTCGCCGCCTCGATCAATGCCGGCGGCACCTGCCTTATGCCATGATTGGTGTAGCGGATCGCCGGCACCACGGCGAAGGCCACCGTGGCGATCATGGCGGTGACGTCGCCGACCCGGAACAGCATCACCACAGGAATGATGAAGCAGAAGGACGGCAGCACCTGCAGCGTGTCGATGATGGGCGTGACGATCTTTTCGAAGCGGTCGCTGCGCGCGGCCGCGAGACCGATCGGAATGCCGATCAGGCAGGCGATGAAGGCCGAGATGCCGCAGAGATAAACCGTCGCCATGGTCTTTTCCCAAAGGCCGGTGACGGCGCAGAAGGCGGTCAGCGCGGCGACGAGGGCGGCGAGACGCAGGCCTGAGAGGTGGTAGCCGGCGAGGCCGAGCAGGGCCACTGCGCCGAGCCACGGAAAGCCTTCGCAGAAGGCGCGCAGCGGGTTCAGTACATTGAGGATGAGCGCCACGCGAAACGCTTCGATCACGTCGAAGAAGTTGATCGTCACCCAGTTGACCGCCGCCTTCCACAGTGGCGCGGTGGTGAAGGTGATCTCCTTCGGCACCGCTGCGAACGCCGGTACGAACAGGCCGAGCAGCGTCGTCACGACCAGGATGGCGATGGCCAGCGACAGATTGGGATAGCGCCGCCAAACGCTCTGGTTCGCCTGCCGTTGAACGTGGCCTTTTGCCTGCTTATGCGCGATCGCCTGGCTCAGCCGGTCGAGCGCGATGGCGAGCGCCACAATGGCGAGCCCGGCTTCCATCGCTTCGCCGACCTTCAGCGCACGCAGCGCCAGCAGCACATCATAGCCGAGGCCGCCGGCGCCGATCATCGAGGCGATGATCACCATGTTCAGCGCCAGCATGATCACCTGGTTGACGCCGATCATCAGTGTCGGCCGCGCCGACGGCAGCAGCACGCGCCACAATTTCTGCCGCGCCGTGCAGCCGGCCATCTCTGAGAAATCGTCGATCTCGGAGGGCACCCGCGACAGACCCAGCATCGTTGCCCGCACCATCGGCGGCGTGGCGAAGATGGCGGTGGCGATCATCGCCGAGACCGGGCTGTTGCCGAACAGAAGCAGCATCGGGATGAGATAGGCGAAGGTCGGAATGGTCTGCATCAGATCAAGCGCTGGGGAGATGATCAGCCGCTCGGCCCATGGCTTGCGCCACGCCCAGATGCCGGCGAACAGGCCGGTGACGATGCAGAAGGGCACGGCGATGGAAATCAGTGCCAGTGTCAGCATGGCGCTGGTCCATTGGCCGAACAGCGCGGTGTAGAGGAAGCAGCCGCCGACCAGCATGCCAAGCTTTCTACCGCCCGCGGCGTGCCCGGCGATGAAGGCGGCTACGCAGACGCCGATCCAGGACAGGCGCGGCAGGACATAGGCATCGGCACCGTGACCAATCTTGAAATTCTTGGCCAGCAGGTCGAGCGCGAAATCGAGGGGAACGCCGAGCACCGCGGTGATCGAGCGGGTCAGCCAGGACAAGTTCGACTTGATCCAGCGCATCAGCGCACTGACCCAGTCGGCGACGGGAACGACCGCATCGGCCGGATAGTCGACCGCCCATGGCAGCCTCTCCTGCAGCAGGAATACCACCAGCACGGCGGCCAGCGCCAGCGCCCAGACCAGCAGCCAGCGCTGAACCGGCGGCCTCGATTGGCTGGCGCTTGCCGTGACCGTCATGCGCCAGCTCTTTGCTTGTCGATGCCGGCCAGCAGTCCGATCACGGCTTGCGGCGTCACCTCGCCGATCGGCTTGCCGCTGCCGTTGACCACCGCGAACGGTTTTCCCGAAGCGACGATGCTGGCCGAGAAGCTGGCGATCCTGGCGTCGGGCGAAACCGTGCCGCCATGTTCGGCGCCATCGCACGCACGCATCAGGCTGCGCGCCGAAATCACCTTGGCGCGGTCGACGTCTCTAGTGAACTCGGCGACATAGTCGGTCGCCGGGTTGACAACCAGCTGTTCCGGCGTGCCGATCTGGATGACCTCGCCATCCTTCATGATGGCGATGCGGTCGGCGAGCCTGATCGCCTCGTCGAAATCATGGGTGATGAAGACGATGGTCTTGTGCAGCATGGTCTGCAGCCGCATCAGCTCGTCCTGCATCTCGCGGCGGATCAGCGGGTCGAGCGCCGAGAACGGCTCGTCGAGGAACCAGATCTCCGGCTTGGTCGCGAGGCTGCGGGCAATGCCGACGCGCTGCTGCTGGCCGCCGGAGAGTTCGCGCGGATAGAAATGCTCGCGGCCGCGTAAGCCCACGAGATCGATCACCTCCCGCGCTCTCGCTTCGCGCGTCGGTCGGTCCTGGCCCTGGATGCTCAGGGGAAAGGCAATGTTGTCGAGCACGTTAAGATGCGGCAGCAGCGCAAAATTCTGGAACACCATACCCATGCGATGACGCCGCAGTTCGATCAGCGCCGCATCGGAAATCTTGAGCAGGTCGTTGCCTTCGAATTCGACCTTGCCGTGGGTCGGCTCGACCAGCCGCGACATGCAGCGCACCAGCGTCGACTTGCCGGAGCCGGATAGCCCCATGATGATGAAGATCTCGCCCTGGCGTATTTCGAGATCGACGGCGCGCACCGCACCCACCAGTCCTGCGGCAGCGACATCGGCCATGCTGGCCTTGCCGTCACGCTCGCGGATGAAGCTGGCCGCGTTCCATCCGAACAGTTTCCAGACATTGCGGCAAGCAAGCTTTATCGGCCGCGCATCCTTTGGCGTGCCAACTGCCTGCGGTTCAGTCGCTTCCGTCATCCAATGGTCCTTCTGGAAAATGGAGATAAGACCCGGCCGCTAGGCCGGGTCCGGCTTCCAGTCAGGCGATCACTGCGCCCAGGCTTTCCAGTCGGCTTCGTGGGCAGCGATCCAGGCGGCGGCAACGTCTTCCGGCGTCTTGCCGCCAAGATCGATCTCGCCGCTCATCTTGTTGAGCTCATCGGTGTCGATCGTGTAGGCCTTGGTCACCTTGTAGGCGATCGGCCATTTGTCCTTCATGCCGGACCAGGAGTATTTCCAGATCTCGCCATGCGGTTTGCCGCAATCGTATTTGGCATCCGGGTTGGTGCCCCATTTCGGGTCGGTGTAGCACTCGGGCGTATACTCCGGGAATTCGACCCACTCGCCCTTGTACTTGGCCGGCGCCCAATGCGGCGAATAGATCCACAGCATGATCGGCGCCTTGCGCTGATAGGCCGAGTCCAACTCGGCGAACATCGCCGCGTCGGTGCCGGCATGGATGACGGTGAAGGGCAGCTTCAGCGCCTCGACGCGCTCGTCGTCAAAGCCTTCCCAGGTTACCGGGCCGCCGAGATAGCGGCCCTTCGGCGCCGTCTCCGCTGTCGAGAACGCCTCGGCGCATTTCGGGTCCTTCAGCGCTTCCCAATTGGGCAGGCCGGGGCATTTCTCCTTCATATATTCGGGAAACCACCATTCCTCCTTGGCCTTCGGCCCGAGCTTGCCGAGCCGCTCGGTCTGGCCGGTGGCGTCTGAAGCCTTCATCGCCTCGCCGGCCGTCGTGTCCCAGAACTCCAGGCCGACATCGAGGTCGCCATTGGTGAGGCCGGTGGTCAGGCTGGAGAGGTAGTCGGCGGTCGGATATTCGACGGTATAGCCGAGCTTTTCGAGGATACCGCCAAGGATCTTGGCGTTGAGGTTGACGCTGGTCCAGTCGAACAGCGCGATCTTGATCGGGTCGTTGGATTCAGGTGCTGCTGCGTGGACCGGTGATGTAAGCGCACTTGCGGTGGCAAGCGCCAAGGCTCCCATTGATAGGTTCGAAATCACACTGCGAAATGACATGCTTGTTCTCCTGTCAAACCATGTGGAAATTTCTTGATCGTTCCCTTCTTGCGTCTTTTCTTGATTGTGTTGGAAAGGGGGGGGTCGTTACGCAAGCTCGTTCGCACCAAGCCAGTGCCGCGGCCGCAACTTGCGCAGGCGAAATGGTTGCTCGACTTGGTGTTTATGTGATGCCGGGCGGGCCCGCGTCATGGCATCGGATGGATTGCTGCGTGAGCAATCGTCAACAGATCGATCGCCGCTCCAGCGGCGC
Source organism: Mesorhizobium sp. L2C066B000 (assembly GCF_000502335.1). Classification (NCBI taxonomy): domain Bacteria; kingdom Pseudomonadati; phylum Pseudomonadota; class Alphaproteobacteria; order Hyphomicrobiales; family Phyllobacteriaceae; genus Mesorhizobium; species Mesorhizobium sp. L2C066B000. The sequence continues at coordinate 137,204 of NZ_AYWZ01000007.1, read as the reverse complement.
TCTCAGACGTGCGAGCCATCAAGGTCCCATGATCTCGGCCGGCGAGCCCCGTCCTCGCCAAGGCCGTTTCATGGGATGAAATTATATATACCAACGTTCATGCGGCGCAACGGCTGATGCCCTGTGCTGCGCCGAATTTCAGACTGGTCGATTGCCAACCGCCGGAGCGGACTTCACGACATGATCAGGCCGCCATCGACATTGATGGTCTGGCCGGTGATGTAGGTGGCGTCGTTGCTGGCGAGAAAGCTCACCAGGCCGGAAACATCCTCGCCGCTGCCGGCGCGGCCCATCGGGATGTTCTTCACCCATTCGGCCATCAGCTCGCCGGGCTTGTAGTCGCCCATCAGCTTGCCCCACGCCGCGTCATTATAGGCCCACATGTCCGTGTCGATGATGCCGGGGCAGATGGCGTTGACGGTGATCTTTTCCTTGGCCACTTCCTTGGCCAGGCTCTGGGTGATGCCGACGACGCCGAACTTCGACGCCGCGTAGTGCGGTGTGTAGATGAAACCCTGCCGCGCCTGGCCCGATGCCGTGTTGATCAGCCGGCCGCCATCGCCATGCTTGCGGATGCGGGCGATCGCTTCCTGACAGCACAGGAACACGCCCTTTGTGTTGACCGCCATCACCTTGTCCCACTCGGCTTCGGTCATCGCCTCGATCCGGGCGATGGTGATGACGCCGGCATTCTGCACCGAAATGTCGACGCGGCCGAATTCCTTCTCGGCGAGGTCGTAAAGCGCGGTGACCTCATCCTTCTTGGTAACGTCCATGCGCATCGACGCGACCTTGGCGCCTTCCGCTTTCAGGCCGGCGGCGACGTCCTCGACGCGGGTATCGATGGCGCTGACCACGACCGCCGCACCTTCTTCGGCAAAGCGCTTCGCCATCGCCGCGCCGATGCCGCCGCTCGCGCCGGTGATGACCGCAGTCTTGCCTTCAAAACGCTTCTGCACTTTTCTTCTCCTACCAGCAGACAAAGCCGCCATCGACGATCAGGTCGATGCCGGTGACGTAACTCGCGGCGCGGCTGGCCAAGAACACGGTCGGCCCGACCATCTCTTCCGGCGTCGCCATGCGGCCCATTGGTGTGTCGCGCTCGAATATCTTGATCTGTTCGGCGACCTCAGGCCGTTTGTTCATCGGCGTCAGCGTGTAGCCGGGGCTCACCACATTGACGCGCAGGCCGCGATCGGCCCATTCCATGGCGAGGCTCTTCGACATATGGATAACGGCCGCCTTCGACGAATTGTAATGCGCCTGGGTCAGGCCGCGATTGACGATCGAACCCGACATGGAGGCGATGTTGATGATCGAGCCCTTGCGTCGTGAAAGCATGGCGCGCGCTTCGGCCTGGCAGGACAGGAACACGCCGCTGACATTGACGTCGTAGATTTTCTGCCACGTCTCCAGCGGCAGCGTCTCGGCCGGCTCGGCCCCGGCGATGCCGGCATTGTTGACGGCGATGGTCAACGCGCCGAGTTCGTTCTCGGTGCGCTCGATCGCTGACGCGAGATCGGCCTCCGACGTCACCGTGCCGGTCAGCACCACCGCCTTGCGCCCAAGTGCCGAAATCTTGTGCGCCGTCTCGTCCAGCCCGCCCTTGGAGGTGTGGCCGAAACAGACGACATCGGCGCCGGCTTCGGCGAGCCCGATGGCAATGGCCTGGCCAATGCCGCTGCCGGCGCCTGTTACCAGCGCTACGTCGCCGCTGAGATCGAATAGTTTCATGTTGTTCCCCCTCCTGAAATGAAGGGGCGCCAGTCTTTGCTGGCGCCCCGCGCGGTCCGGTCCTTGGGAGGATACCACCTGCTGCGCTTTGTTCCGACTCCTGTCCTCAGCTCGTGGCGAGTTCCATCACCGCGACATTGCTCGCCTCGCTGCGGTCGAGAATGCCGCGCTGGCGGCCGCGGCTCAGCACCAGCACCCGGTGCGACAGCCCCAGCACCTCCTCGAGGTCGGAGCTGACCACCACCACCGCCATACCGGAGCGGGCGAGGTCGGCGATCACGTCGTAGATAGCCGCACGCGCGCCGACATCGATGCCGCGCGTCGGTTCATCGAGAATGAACACTTTTGGCGGCCGCGACACCCATTTGGCAATGATCACCTTCTGCTGGTTGCCGCCGGAAAGCTTGCTGACCGCCTGGCCAGGTTTGCCCTTGACCCCGAGCCTTGCGATGCCGGCCTCGGCGAATTTCTGCACCGCTTTCGGGAACACCCAGCCCTTCGGCGCGACATGGTCGAAATTGCCGAACGCCAGATTCTCGCCGATTGTCTGGTCGAGCACGACGCCTTGCGCCTTGCGGTCTTCCGGCACCAGCACGACGCCGGCCTTGATCGCCGCCGCCGGCCCGCTGAGATGCACCGGTTCGCCGGCAACACGCACCGAGCCGGACGAGATCGGATCGGCGCCGGCGATCGCCCGCACCAGTTCTGTGCGGCCGGCGCCGATCAACCCGGCAATGCCGAGAATCTCGCCTGCTTTGACCGAGAAGGAGACGTTGTTGAAACTCTTCTCCGGCGAAGACAGGTTCTCGACCTCGAGCAGTGTTTCCTCGCGCGGCGGCGTCAGATGCGGGAACATCCGCTCGACCGAGCGGCCGACCATCTGCTCGACCACTGTGCGCACGGGAATATCGGCGCGCTCGTGGCGGGCGACGATGCGTCCGTCGCGCATCACCACCACGCGGTCGGCAATCTGCGCGATCTCGTCGAGACGATGGCTGATATAGATGAAGGACATGCCTTCCGCCTTGAGCTTGCGGATCTGCTGGAACAAAAGCTCCGTTTCCTCGCCGCCAAGCGCTGCGGTCGGTTCGTCGAAGATCAGCAATTCGGCATTCAGCGTCAGCGCCTTGGCGATCTCGACCTGCTGCTGGGCGGCGATGCGCAGCGTGCCCACCTTGCGCTCGGGCGAGACGTCGAGGCCAAGCCGCTTCAACTGCGCCGAGGCCTTGGCGTTCATCTCCGCGCGGTCGATGCGGCCGCCGCGCATCGGCAGGCGCCCGACATAGACATTTTCCGCCACCGACAGGTCCGGCAGCAGCTTCAGTTCCTGATGGATCATGCCCACACCGGCATCGATTGCCGCGGCAGGCGAGGCGGGGGAATAGGGCTTCCCCCGCCAGATGATGGTGCCCGCGTCGGGCCGGGTCGAGCCGGCGATGATATTGGACACCGTCGACTTGCCGGCGCCGTTTTCGCCGAGCAGCGCCACAACCTCGCCCGGCCGCACCTCAAAGCTTGCATCGGCCAGGACCTGGACCGGTCCGTAGCTCTTGCAAAGGCCGTTGACGAAGAGCCCGTTGTGCGGGCTTTCGCTGTGGCGAGGATCAGGAGACATCGTGGTGCTCTCTTAAGCGGTGCCGGTCGTTACGGATGCTTGGCGATGAACTGCTCGACATTGTCCTTGGTGGTCAGCGTCGCATCCTGCAGCTGCTCGGCCGGGACGCTTTCGCCGGCCACCAGCTTGATCGCCGCATCGACGGCGAGACGGCCCATGCCTTGCGTCTGCTGCGTCGCGGTGACGTCGAACACGCCGTCCTTCAGCGCCTTGAGCGCGGCCACGTCGCCATCGAAGCCGGCAACCCAGACCTTGTGGCCGGGATTGGCGACCTTGACCGCCTGCGCCGCACCCAGCGCCAGCGCATCGGCCTGGCCGATGACAATGGAGACGTCGGGATGCGACTGCAGCAGGTCCTGCGTCAGCTTGAAGCCTTCGTCCTGGTGCCAGCCTTCGCTCCACAATTCGCCGACCACCTTGATATCGGGATAGGCCTTGAGCGCTTCGCCGCAGCCCTTCGAGCGATCCACTTCCGGCGTGGTGCCCTTCTGGCCGTGGATGATGATCAGTTCGCCTTTGCCGCCGGCCTGCTTGGCGATGTAGTCGCACACCGCCTGCGCCGAGGCGACGCTGTTGGTGGCGATGAAGGTGTCGCCGGGCGCGCCGTCGGCGTTGCGGTCGACATTGACGACCGGGATGCCGGCAGCCTTGGCGGTCTTGGTCGGCACGGTGGCGGCTGTGGCGCCGGCCGGAATGTAGATCAGCGCGTCGATGTTCTGCGTGATCAAATCCTGTACCTGGCTGACCTGCGTTGCCGAATCGCCCTTGGCGTCGACGGTGACGATCTCGATGCCCTTTTCCTTGCCGTAGGCTTCGACCGACTGCTTGATCTGGTTGAAGAAGTCGGCCTGCAAATTGGCCACGGCGAGGCCAAGCTTCTTGGCCTCCTTGGCCGAGGCCATGTCGGTCAGCCCGAGCAGCGGAATGATGGCGGCCGCGGCAAGCAGCAATGAACGTTTGGTCAGCATGTGTTTCCTCCGTTGATAGTCAAACTGTCCCGCCAGCGCATCGCGCCCCTTGGAACATCCCAGTTTCGGATCGACCGATCCGTTATCGCCCGGACGTTCCGGGCGAATTCTCAATTGTGCCCCGCTCTCTATCGCGCCCTGCGCCGCCAGGTGTCGCTGGCGACGGCCAGCGCGATCACCACGCCGATCACCACCTGCTGGATGAAGGGCGAGACGCCGAGCAGATTGAGGCCGTTGCGCAGCACGCCGATGATGAGCACGCCGACCGCTGTGCCGCCGATCGAACCGACGCCGCCCGAGAGGCTGGCGCCGCCGATCACCACCGCCGCGATGGTGTCGAGTTCATAGCCCAGGCCGGAACTCGGCTGCACCGAATCCAGCCGCGCGGCGAGCACGATGCCGGCCAGTCCGGCCAGTACGCCGCAGATCGTGTAGACCCAGTTGGTCAGTGACTTCACCGGAATGCCGGAGAGCCGCGCCACCTCGGCGCTGCCGCCGATGGCGTAAAGGCTGCGGCCGGTGGCGCGGTAGTTGAGGAAGATGGCGAAGACGATCGCCAGCACCATCATCACCCCGACTGTGACCGACAGGAAGCCGAAATGGCGGATGATTGACAGGCTGGTGAACCAGTCGGGAAAGCCGACGATCTGCGAGCCGTCGGTGATCATGTTGGCAAGGCCGCGCGCCACCGACATCATCGCCAGCGTCGCGATGAAGGGCGGCAGCCGGGTGACGGTCACCAGCAGGCCGGACACCAGTCCGCAAAGGCCGGCGACGACCAGTGCTGCAACGACGCCGGCCGCAAGGCCGAGATTGAGATAGTCGGGATGGGAGACAAAGCCCATCACCATGGCGGCCAGCGCCAGCACCGAGCCGACCGAGAGATCGATGCCGCCGATCAGGATCACCAGCGTCATGCCGATTGCCATGATGCCGAGCACCGTGATCTGGTCGAGCACGTTGAGGATGTTGCGCACGGTGAGGAACGTGTCGGTGGTCAACGTCAGCGCCAGGCAAAGCAGCAGCAGTCCGATCAGCGGTCCCATGGTTCCGGCAAACAGCGCCGAAAGCTTCGCGGCCGTCGCACCTTGAGCGCCGGGCGCGGCTTTCAACCCGCCAGCCTTCGACTCGCTTGCATCATTACTCACGGCCACTTCGTCTCCTCCGTAAGCGAAACGGCGATGGCCTGCCGTCCGCTCTTGTTCACCAGGCACCTCCCTGTGAACAATTTATCTTTGATATGCAATTTTGTTCAGCTAAACTGTTCATTAGAAAATTGTCAAGAGCCGTTGCGCCATTCGGCGGTGGTTTGCGCCACAGGGCGGTTTGTCCTAGGGAAGGCCAGGGGGCGGCGCTTGCGGAAAGATTTCCGAAATCTGCCGCGGGAGGGCAAAAGATGGCGACCGTCGAAAACGAGAAGGCCTCGCGCTTCCCCGATGCCGAGCTCAAGGCCCGGGCCGCCTGGCATTACTATGTCGAAGGTCTGACGCAAGAGCGCATCTCCGAGATTCTTGGCGTCGGCCGCATCAAGGTGCACCGGATCCTGTCGGCCGCCCGCGAGGAAGGCATTGTCCAGTTCCGCATTCGCGACAGTGTCGTCGAATGTGTGCAGCTCGAGGAGAGCCTGAAGCAGCGCTTCGGGCTAAGCCAGGCGGTCGTGGTGCCGTCGGCCGCCGATCGCAGCAACGCGCCGCTGATGATCGGCCACGCGGCTGCCGCCTATCTCGCCGACAATGTGAATGCCGGCGACGTCATTGCGCTGGGCTGGGGTCGCACCCTGAAATTCGCCATCAACGAACTGCCGAGGCGGCCGATCGCCAGGACGACGGTTGTCTCGATGCTCGGCGGCCTCACCCACGCGCAGCCGCTCAACCCGACCGAAAGCGCCTGGGAGTTCGCCGAAAAGATCGGCGCTGAATGTTTCCTGCTGCCGGTGCCGGTCTATGCCGACAAGCCGGAACAGCGCGATGCCTTCATGAGCCAGCGCAGCGTTCAGGATGTCGTCTTCCGCGCGCGCCGCGCCAACATCGCCGTGCTCAGCGTCGGCTCGTTTTCCAAGGACAGCCCGATCGCCAATTACGGCTTCATCAAACCGAGCGAACTAGAGGAATTGCAGGCGGCCGGCGCGGTCGGCGACCTCTTGTGCCATTTCATCGACGCCGAGGGCCACTCTGTCGACCATGAGGTCAACCGCCGCGTCTGCGCCTATCCGCTGCAGGATCTGTCCGATATTCCGAGCATCATCCTGGTGTCAGGCGGTCAGGAGAAGGTCGCCGTCATGCGCGCCGCGCTCGCCAACACCAGGATTTCGGTGCTCATTACCGATGAGGATGCGGCCAAAGGCCTGCTCAACCGTTGAGCGCTGTCGGCGTCGGTCAGAATTCGCAGGGCTCCGGACGACTGTCGTCCGACCAGTCGGCCAGTGCGATCGGCACGAATTTTCCCGCGACCGGTTTGCCGTCGTCCAGGTCCTTTGAAGCGGTACCTTTGCCGGTGAGAAAATTGATGTCGCAGCCGCCCAGCGTCGTCCCGACCGAGCCGTCGGCTTTCTGCACATTCCAGTCCCAGTCGCGACTGTAGCCGGCGACAAGGAATTTACCGCCGCGCCAGACGATGGTCAGCGTCGCATCCCATGATTTGTTGGCGCCGCAGCCGAAGCACGAGGTGACGACAAGCGATCCCTTGCCCTTGCTTTCGAGCCCGAGAATACGGTCCTGCGTCAGCGCCCTTTTGACAAAGTCAGGCTTGCGCGAAGGATCGAGCTTTCCTTCGCCGGCAGCCAGATAGATCGAGAGATCCGCCAGCCCGGTTTCGGAATCCGCCGCGATCGCGGCCCGATCCATCCTGCCGTCATTGTCCATGTCGAGCGTGACCTCGAAGGGCGGCTCGTCCTGCGCACGCGCCGTCATTGGAGCTGCCGCAAGCGCGACAATCCAGGGCAGGGCGGCAAGGTGAAATACTGCTTTCATGAGCCTGATGAGTCTAGCATTGGCCGGGCAGGACGCAAAATCGGCAAGCTGGGCAGGTTGGGCATGGGAGCCTCACGCAGGCAAGCTGCGCTTGAACTCAGATCGCACCGAGCCGCGCGTGGATGTCGCGTGTCGCGTGATAGAGGTCGCGGTAGATCGCCTTGCGCGCCCGGTAAGCCGGCACCAGCGTCATATCCGGATCGACACGCCTGGCCGGCGCCGCCGCCATCGCCTTGGCGGCGTCTTCCGGCGAGGCAAACCAGCCGATCGCCGAAGCCGCCAGCATGGCCGCGCCAAGGGCCGCCGCCTCGTTGACCGGCGACACGAACAGCGGCCGCTCCAGCACGCTGGCCATGATCTTCATCAGCAGCGCCGAATTGGTGCCGCCGCCGGCGGCAATCATCTCTCCCGGCTTGCCGCCGCTTTCGGCCTCCATCGCCTCGCTGGCGATGGCTTGCTCCAAAGCGATGCCTTCCAGCGTGGCGCGGAAGAGATGCCTGGGCTCATGGTCGAGCGACAGGCCAACAACGGCGCCGCGCGCCGCGCCATCCCAATAGGGGCTCATGACGCCGGCCCAATAGGGCATGACCAAAAGACCGTCGCTGCCGGCCGCAACATCGACCGCACCCTTCTCCAGTTCTGCCGCGGAAGACGCGCCGGTGGTGCGCACGATCCAGTCGACCAGTTGCATGCCCGAGCGCAGCACGGTTTCCAGCATGAAGCCCGAACCGGTGGGCGAGACCAGCGTGCGAAACGCGTCCGATGTGGTGACTGTGCCGGAATAGCAGCCGCAGACGACACCGGAGCCGAGCGAGAGATAGCTCCTGCCGGCACCATAGACGCCCATGCCGAGACCCATGGCCTGGCCATCGCCGGCGCCGGCGACAATTGGCGTGCCCGCTTTGAGGCCAGTCAGCTGGGCAATGCTTTCGGCAAGGCCGCCGCAGATTTCGCCTGGGCCGATCAGCGCCGGCAACTGCCGTGGCTGCAGCCCTGCAGCCGCCACAAGCTCAGCGTGCCATTCGCCTGTCGCGACATCGAGCAAGCCGAGCGGGTCGGCACTTGCCGTGCTGGTAACCAGCTGTGCGGTCAGCCGGTGAACGAAGAAGCCATGAACATCGACCAGGGCGGCGGCGTTGGCCAGCACCTGCGGCTGGTGTTCCGCCAACCAGGCGATGGCATAGAGCGCCGGCGTCGGATCCGGCGGCTTGCCGCTCCAGTCGCGGATCGCTTCGCGGCCGAGTTCGGCCGACAGCCGGGCGACTTGTGGCCGGGCGCGCTCGTCAAGCCACAGGATCGCCGGGATGAGCGGCGTGCCGGCCTGATCGATCAGGGTGAAGGTCTCGCGCTGATGGGCTATGGCAATTGCCGCCACGCGCGCGGCGCCGACCTTGTCGGCAACCTGCTTCAGCGCACTGACGAGGGCTGCCCACCAATGTTCGGCATCCTGCTCGAAATGGCCGGGCTTCGGATTGGCCAGCGGATAGGCCTCGCGCGCCTGGAACAGCTCCGCGCCGTCGCGGGTGAAGGCGATTGCCTTCACCGCCGTCGTCGAGGCATCGATCCCGATAACGACATCGTCCATCACAGGGAGATCCCGAAGGTTCAGGCGGCGTTGGTCACAAACTGTCCGTCCGACTGGTCGAGACGGCGGCGGATCTGCGTTATCACCATCGAATCGTCGGGTACACAATTTTCATAGGTGAGGAAGTCGCCGGTCTTGACCGGCTTGACCACCTTGGCGCGTTCGGCAATCCCGAGCGGCAGCGCGCCCTTGGCGCGGGCGTCCTCCCAGGTCATGGCGAAGCCGCGATAGTCGTTCTCGCCGATCATGCCGAGCGATTGGCCCGCGCCGAGATCGCTCTTGGCCACCGCCACCGCTTCGGCGACCGGATGGTCGAGCGGCTCCATGTCGGCGCGCTTGTAGACAACGGCGCGCGCCGCCGACAGCGGCACTTCAAGGCTTGTCAGGTGATAGGGACGGTAGATCGTGAAATAGGGACCCTTGCCGACCTTGAGGTCGACCATGCGCTCCAGCACGCGCGGATGCCTCGTTTCGATGATGCAGAACACGCCGGGCGCCACGCCCTTGCCGATGGAATAGTCGACCACGCCCTTGCGGTGCAGCACGCCGCCATCCTCGCGCGGGCAAAGCACGCTGGCCAGTTCCTCCAGCGTCGCCGTCGGGCCGTGCATGCCCGGCACGTCGGGCACCAGCCCGGTGGCGTTGGCAATCGCCACCATCTCGATCGCCGTCTTGGAACCGTCGACGAACTCGACCAGCATGCGCGCATTCATATTGCGCTCGGCCGCTTCCTTCTCGTAGTCGGCGGGCATGGCGTCGATCTTGAGCGGGTTGTTCTTGCCCTTGCCGGCGGCGATGATGTTGAAGCCGAGGCTCTTGGCGAAGCCGATGATCTCCAGCGTGCAGGCGGGTTCGTCGCCGGCCGCACCGGTGTAGACCACGCCGGCCTTGCGCGCTTCCTCCTTGAGGAAGCGGCCGATCGTAATGTCCGCCTCGACATTGAGCATGACGATGTGCTTGCCGTTCTTCATCACTTCGAGCGCAAACAGCGTGCCGATGTTGGGATTGCCTGTCGCGTCGATGATGACATCAATGCGGCCGGCCGCGGCCAGCGCATGCAGATCTTCGGTGACAGCGATCTTGCCGGCCTCGATGGCGCGGTCGATGGCAGAGGCGTTCGCAGCCTGGACGATGTCGGAGCGGTCATGGCCGGCGAGCAGTGCGGCATCGATCGCCGCTTGCGGGCGCACCTCGGAAATGGCACCGATCCGCATGCCCGGCATCAGCGCCACCTGGACGACGATGTCGGTGCCCATCTGCCCGGCGCCGGCGAGACCGATGGTGATAGGCCCTTGGGCTTCAGCGCGCTGCAGAAGTTCCGCTGCAAATTGCGGATGGGCCATATCGCTTCCTCCAGTCACGACGCGCCGCAGCGTCAAATCATCATTTTGAACATTCCTATTTCCATTTGAAAAATATTTCAACCCGCAAATCGGAGAATGGCTGCAGGACCAAATCTCCCACGGAGGATTCGTGGGGTGACAGCTTCATGCTGCGCTTGATCTCAGCCGATCCCTAGGAAAGGCTTGCCGAGCAGGTCGGGCACGACATCGATGCCGAGGCCGGGCCCGTCGGGAATGCCCATGTGGCTGCCGGTGACCGGTGGGGCGTTGGAGGCCGTGCGCACCGTCACCCACTCATGGAAGGCGATGGCGTGCAGCCGGCGTTCTTCCGGCGTCGACAGCGACAGATGTGCCATCGCCGCCGTGTCGATCTCGGCGCCGCCCGTATCCTCGACGGTGATCATGAAACCGAGATCGACGGCGACGTCGCGGATCTGCCTTGTCCTGGTTACGCCGCCAAGCCGCGAGATCTTCAGCGTCAGCCCGTCGGCGGCGCCCAGGCGATGGATTTCCAGCATCGCCTCGAGCGAGATGACGCTCTCGTCCAGCACCATCGGCTTGTCGAGCATGCGGCGCACCGACATGTTCTCCTCGATCGTTGTGCAGGGCTGCTCGAACGTGTAGTCGATGCCGCGCGTTGCATCGGCGAACTGCCGCGCCTGGTAGGGTGTCCAGCCGGCATTGGCGTCGCAGAAAATCACCGTGCCTTTCGGCACGGCCGAAGCGACCGCGCTCACCCGCTCGATGTCTTCATGCACATTGCCGCCAACCTTGACCTGCAGCCGGCGGCAGCCTTCGGCGATGATCCTTTTGGCCAGTGCCGCCATCTGGTCGAGCGTGCCGTGGGTGACGACGCGGTAGGTCTCCGCCATGTCGCTCTCGCGGCCGCCAAGCATGGTCACCAGCGGCACGTCGGCGGCGCGGGCCGCCAGATCCCAGCAGGCCATGTCGAGCGCCGACTTGATGTAGGGATGGCCCTTGAACACCGTATCCATCAATCGGCCGATGCCGGCGAGGCCACGCGGGTCTTGGCCGATCAGGTGCGGCGCGATCTCGACCACGCCCGCGCGCGTTCCCGCCGGAAACGCGGCCGAATAGAAGTTGCCGAGCGGCGCCATCTCGCCCCAGCCGGTCACGCCGCTGTCGGAGGTGATGGCGACGATCACCGCGTCGAAACAGTCGGCCACACGCCCCTTGGACATGCGGTAAGGCCCGTCCACGAAGGGCTGCACGACGCGATAGGCCTTGATGGATTTGATCTGCACTTGTCTGTCCGTTGTCTCTAGGTGTTGAGGAGGGTCAGCCCTTCGATGTTCCGCTGCTCGAGGCCACGCGCATAGGCAAGCAGCTCTTCGAAATCGAGGTCGATATGTTCGCGCGCATGGCGCTGGGCAGCGCGCATGTCGGCGCCCTTCAAGAGCCGCACATAGGTCTCGTGGAGATCTTCGGCCGGCACCGGCTCCTTGCGGGCCCGCTGGTGCAGGGCAAAATACATCTGCAGCCGGCTGGTCAGCCGCTGCCAGGTTTCCAGCAGCACCGAATTGTCGGCCCATTCATAGATCAGCCCGTGCAATTGCAGCGCGGCTTCGATCTGGCGGGTGGTGTCGCGCGCGCGCGTCGCCTGCTTCACTGCCTCGTGCCGGCGGTCGAGTTCGTCGAAGAAGCGCTGGTCGCGCAGCTTCCATGTCCGCTCGATGGCGAATTCATCGAGCACCTTGTTCAGCGAATAGGCGTCGTCAATGTCCTTGGCGGTGACATCGATGACGAAGGTGCCGGCATAGGGAATGCTGGTCAGGATGCCTTCCTGCACCAGCTCGCGCATAGCTTCGCGCAAAGGCGCGCGGCTGACCCGCATCTGCTCGGCGATCCTCAGCTCGCTCAGCCTTTGGCCGGGTTCCAGCTGGCCGGTCAGGATCGCCCGCCGCAACAGCGCAACGATCTCGGCTCGGCGTGTCGTATCCGCGATCGGATTGAAGTCCAGCTTGGCCATTCCGTCACTCCAGTGAGAGCCGGAAACAGACAAGCAGATTGTCGACAATCCTACAATATGTCTGTTCCGGATTCTTGTGCCTTGCGGTTACTCCCAAAAACGCGTGCGGCGCTCCATAAAAAACGGCGCCCTCGGCGTGGAAGCCGAAGGCGCCGCAGGACCGGGGCTGATGGGGGTTATCAGCTGGCCGGTTTCTCCTGGGGCAACGGCGAGATCGGCATTCCTGGTCCGATTTTCTGCAGATTGCCCGTTATCACCTGGTCGCCTTCGGCAACGCCGCTGAGGACCGCCACAAGGTCGCCGCTGGTCGCGCCGAGCGAGACGATGCGCTGGTCGACCGTGTTGCCCTTGCCGACGACATAGACATATTTGCCGAGCTGGCTCGAACCCAGCGCCACCTGCGGCACCATCAGCGCGTCGGGCAGCTGCTTGATGTGCAGCCGCACCCGGACATACTGGCCCGGCAGCAGCGAGAACTTCGCATTGCCGATGGTGGCGCGCGCCGTAATCGTGCCGGTCGAGTGGTCGACCGTGTTGTCGATGAAGGTGAGTTCGCCCTTCTGGCTGGCTTCGGTCTCGCCGGGCAGCAGCACCTCGACCTCGATCGGGCCGGCGGCCCGGGCCTGTTCGATTTCGGCCAGGTCCGTCTCGCTCGGATTGAAGGTGACGTAGATCGGGTCGAGCTGCACCAGCGTGTTCAGCACCGTGCCGGCGACGCTGACCAGCGTGCCGACCGAAGCCTGGTTGCGGCCGACGCGGCCGGCAAACGGAGCGTGGATTTCGGCGTAGCTCAAATTGAGCTCGGCCGTGCGCACCGCCGCCTGGTTGACGGCAAGCGACGCTTCGGCCTGGCGCAAGGTGCTCGTACGCTGGTCGAACCCATCCTTGGCCAGATAGCCGCTCTTGGCGAGTTCGGAGCCGCGGCCGAGATTGGAGCGCGCATAGTCGAGGCTCGCCTGGTCGCGCTGCACTTCGGCCTTGGCCTGGTCGAGAGCCGCCTTGAAGTCGTCAGGCGAGATCTTGTACAGCAGATCACCCTGGCGCACATCCGCGCCGTCCTTAGCCGTCTGCTCCTGCAGATAGCCGGGCACGCGGGCCTGCAAGGTGACGCTGCGGATCGCCTCGATGCGGGCGGCGTAGTCGAGGTAGATCGGGATCGTCTTCTTGACCACGCTCGTCACCGGCACCGGCATGACGAATGCCGCAGGTGCTGCCGTCGCTGCCGCCGTGCCGGCATTGAGGCTGAGATTGCCCATGTCGAGGAAGTGGACGCTTGCCACCGAGATCGCTCCCAGGGCGACGGCCGTTCCCAAAGCTATTTTCCATTTACGCATTTTGGTCTCCAATTCTATTCGGCTGCTTCGGCCAGGCGCATCGGCGCTGGTTCGGCAGTCGGTTCATTATTGTCCTGGTCATGAGCAGCGTTCGGTTCGCTGCGCACGCGGCCTTCGCGCAGCTGTTCGATGACCGCGTAGAAGACTGGCACGAACACCAGCGACAGGATGGTCGCCGCGACCATGCCGCCAAACACGGTGGTGCCGATCGACTGCCGGCTTGCCGCACCCGCACCCGTCGCAAACATCAGCGGCAGCACGCCGAGGATGAAGGCGAAGGCCGTCATCAGGATCGGCCGCAGCCTCAGCCGCGCAGCTTCCATTGCCGCGTCGACAATGCTCAGTCCCTCCTCGCGCCGCCGCCTTGCAAACTCGACGATCAGGATCGCGTTCTTGGCGGCGAGGCCGATCAGCATGACGAAGCCGATCTGCGAGTAGACGTCGATCTGCATGCCGCGCAAGAACAGGGCTGCGAAGGCGCCGAACAGGGCCAGTGGCACCGCCAGCAGCACCATGAACGGCATCGCCCAGCTCTCATACTGCATCGCCAGGATCAGGAAGACGAAGACGATGGCGAGGCCGAAGACGACCGACGCTATCGATCCTGCCTTGAGCTCCTGGAAGGTGATGCCGGTCCATTCGAAACCGAAATCCCTGGGCAAAGCGGTGGCGGCGGCCCGTTCCATCGCGGCAACCGCCTGGCCCGACGAGAAGCCGGGGGCTGCGCCGCCATTGATCGTGGCCGAGGCGTTGTTGTTGTAGTGCGGCACGGTTTCCGGGCCGACGAACGGCACCAGTTTGCCCAGTGTGCTCAGCGGCACCATGCCGCCGGAGGCGTTGCGCACATAGAGCCGCGAAAGGTCGCCTGCGTCGGCACGTGCATCCTTGTCGGCCTGGATGGTCACCCGGAAGGTGCGGCCGAACAGGTTGAAGTCGTTGACGTAGAGCGAGCCGAGATAGATCTGCAGCGTGTTGAAGACGTCGGGCAGGTTGAGGCCGAGCAGTTTGGCCTTGCTGCGGTCGAGGTCGTAGTTGAACTGCGGCGTCGAGGTCGAGAACGGCGAGAACAGCTGCTGCGGGTTGATTTCCGGCTGCTTGCGCGCCTCGGCGATCACGGCTTGCGTCGCGTCGTTGAGGGCTGAACTGCCTCGCCCGGTGAGGTCCTCGACGACGAATTCGAAGCCGCCCGTGGTGCCGATACCCGGGATCGAAGGCGGATCGAAGGACAGCGCGAAGGCTTCCGGAATCTGCATCAGCTTGCCGCGCACATCGGAGACGAGCTTGGACGCGCTCTGGTCGGGGCCGCGCTCTTCCCACGGCTTCAGGATGGCGAACTCGACAGCCGAGTTCGACTGCGCCGCACTGGTCAGGAAGTTCAGGCCGCTGATCGAACCGACAATCTCGACTCCGGGCGTAGCTTGGAGGATGTCGCGCGCCTTCTGGGCCACCGCGTCGGTGCGCTCCAGCGAGGCGCCGTCAGGCAGCTGGATGACGACGAAGAAGTAACCCTGGTCCTCGACCGGAAGGAAGGTCGAGGGCAGCTTCTGCCAGACGAAGTAGGTGGCCACCAGGCCGGCCGCGAACAGACCGAGCATGATCCAGCGCAGCCGGATGAGGATACGGACGCCGTGCGCATAGGCATGCGACAGTCTATCGAAGCCCGTGTTGAACCAGCGGAATGGGGCGAACTGCGTCTCGCCGCGATGGCGCAGGAAGGCGGCACTCAGCGCCGGGCTGAGCGTCAGCGAGTTGAAGGCGGATATGCCGACCGAAATCGCCACCGTCAGCGCGAACTGATTGTAGAGCTTGCCGGAGACGCCAGGAATGAAGGCAACGGGCACGAAGACGGCCATCAGCACTGCGGTGGTGGCGATGATCGGTCCGGTGACCTCGGCCATCGCGGCCTTGGTCGCCGCCAGCGGTTTGAGGCCCGCCTCCAATTGTCGCTCGACATTCTCGACCACCACGATGGCGTCGTCGACGACGAGGCCGATGGCCAGCACCATGCCGAGTAGGGAGAGCATGTTGAGCGAGAAGCCCATCATTTCCATGACCACCATCGTCGCCACCAGCGACACCGGAATGGCGATGGTCGGGATGATCGTCGTGCGCCAGCTCTGCAGGAAGATGAACACCACGGCCACGACCAGCACCAGCGCTTCGCCAAGCGTGATCAGCACGTCATGCATCGATGCCGACACGAAGCGCGTGGTGTCGTAGTGCATGGCGTAGCTGACGCCCTTGGGAAAACGGGCCGACAGTTCCTGCATCTTGTCCTTGACGTGCTGCTGAAGATCGAGCGCGTTGGAACCCGGCATCTGGTAGACGGCGAGCACCACCGTCGGGTCCTTGCCGAAGAAGGCCGACGACGAATATTGCAGCGCGCCGAGTTCGATGCGGGCGACGTCGCGGAGCCGCACCAGCGAGCCGGTGCCGGTGTTGGCGCGCACGACGATGTCGCCGAACTCCTTGGGGTCGCTCAGGCGGCCGACGGCGTTGACCTGCATCTCGAAGGCGGTGCCGGCGGGCGCCGGCGACTGGCCGATCTTGCCGGCGGCCACCTGGACGTTCTGTTCCGAGATGGCATTCTGGACGTCGACGGCGGTGATGCCGAGATTGGCGAGCTTGTCCGGGTCGAGCCAGACGCGCATCGAGTAGCGGCGCTCGCCGAATATCTGGACGTCGCCGACGCCAGGCAGCCGCTTCAGCGGATCGACGACCTGCAGATAGGCGAGGTTACTCAGCGCCACCGGATCGACCGAACTGTCGGGCGAGGTCAGGTTGACGATGAGGACGAAATTTGGGTTCTGCTTCTTGATCGTCACGCCGCCCTGGTTGACGATCGCCGGCAGCGAGGAGGCCGCTTGCGAGACGCGGTTCTGGACGTCGACGGCCGCGGTGCTCAAGGAATAGCCGACATCGAAGGTGATGGTGATGGTCGAGGAGCCGTCATTGGAGCTCGACGACGACATGTAGGTCATGCCTTCGACGCCGTTGATCTGCTGCTCCAGCGGCGTCGTCACCGTATCGGCGACCACTTGCGCGCTGGCGCCCGGATAATGCGCGCTGACCACGACCTGCGGCGGCGTGATGTCGGGAAACTGCGAAACCGGCAAAAGGAAATAACAAATCGTCCCGGCGAGCACCATGATGATGGCGATCGCCGAGGCGAAGATCGGACGATGGATGAAAAAATTTACCACGACACGCAAACCTCTTTAGATGAACCGGCCTCTTTAAAAGAATGGGCAGACCGGGACAGCCGCCTGCCGCGCACTGAGCCCGGGTCCTGCAAAAAATACGAAGACGGCGCCGCGCCGCTGAGGCCCTGCTCATCGGCCACGGTCCTCAGCATCGCTTCGAAGGCGCGCGGGTTGACGCGGTCCGCTTTCATCACCAGCCGGATCATCGGATCCAGGATGGCTTCATCGATGGTCAAATCTTTGCGCTGCGACATTGGAGCGTCTCCATTCCAGCGATTCGCATCGGACGATCGCGAACCGGTTTTCATCTCTTCACCGGCCGGAGCCGCATGACCTGCAATTTTCACCCTTTGTGATCTGGCAGGACCAGATCACGGCCTTGTTATTGACGGAAGGCCACATAGGTGTTACCAGTAAGTAACATTCGGATAGTTACAGACCGGTAACACCCTAGTCAAGAGGTGAACCGAATTTTTAGGGAGACAAGGAGACTGCGATGGCAGACGGCATTACCGATCGCGTGCGCCCCCGGGACCGAATCCTGGAGACGGCGCAGGACATGTTTCACAAGCATGGCATCAAGGGCGTCGGTGTCGACGCCATCACGGAAGCCGCCGGCACCAACAAGATGACGCTCTACCGTCATTTTGAGTCGAAGGACGAACTGATCGTCCAATGCCTGCGCGCGTCGGCGGCTAAAGGCGCCGCGATGTGGGACCAATTCGAGGCTGAGCATCCCGGCGACAAGCTCGCCCAGTTGCATGCCTGGATTCGCATGGCCGCTGCTTGCCTGGCGGCTGACGGTCGCGGCTGCGACATGGCCAATGCCGCCGCCGAATTGACCGAGCCGGACCATCCCGCCAGGAGCGTGATCAAGGAGCTCAAGAGCGCTCAGCGCGATCGCCTCGTTGCGCTGTGCCGGGATGCGGGCATCGGTCAGGCCGAGCTTCTGGCCGATACGCTGTCGCTGCTGTTCGAAGGGGCGCGCGTCAGCGTGCAGACCATGGGCTGCCAGGGCCCCAGCACGCAGTTCGTGCGCATGGCTGAAGGCCTGATCAGCTCTTTCAGGGCGCGCTGAATTCCAGCTCACCGAGTTTGCAAGGCCCCCTCATCCGGCCGCTTCGCGGCTAGCTCCTCCCCGAGGGGAGAAGAGGCTGGCGCCGGCGCTGATGATCTCCTTTCGCTTTGGCGAGAGGTCGGATTGCAGCGAATTGCTCTTTGCAACTCGGTCTCGGCAATCCGGGTGAGGGGCTTTGGATATGCCAAGTTTCATTTGGGAATGAAAAAAGCCCGCTGCCGGGAGGAGGTGGCAGCGGGCTCGATTTCGAACGAGATGCGGGAGGAGGTGCACCGCGCTCAGCGTCGGCATCGCATCTGGGAGGAGTAGATGGCCGACACCCAGATGAGTACGGGTTGCCCAATGATTCGGCAACAATGAAAGTTGCATGGCTGCTGTGCAGATTTGCGGCATCTACCCCGACTTGTCGTACAAATCGGAGAAACCGCCACGGCGCGACTTCACTGCACCGGCACGTTTTCCTTGAAGATCAGCCGTGGCTCGATGAACTTCTTCGTCAGGTATGGCGCGGCGGATGCGATCGAGCCAAGCAGGCGGATCACAGATTGCTCCGCGATCAGCCGCGCATTCTGGTCGATGACGACATCGGCGAGGTCGTCGACGAGATAGCCGCGCGTTTCCTTGGTCAGGTCGTGGCAGATGAAGACCGGCTTCTTCTTTGGCTTGGCCTCGAGCAGCGCTCTCGCCACCCCTGAGCGCCCGGCGCCGACGCAATAGATGCCGAGCAGTTCCGGCTCGTTGTGCAGCGCCTGCATCGTTGCGGTGTAGCTGCCCTCCGGTTCGTCATTGATCTCGACCGCACTCGAGACCGTGAGATTGGGGAATTCCTCTGTCAGCACCGACCGAAAGCCCATTTCTCGCTCCTCGTGCCCGCGATAGGAACGCGAGCCGACGACCATCGCCAGATGACCCTGGCGGCCATTGAGGAAGCGCCCCATCAACAGCGCCGCCGTGCGTCCGGCAACCCGGTTGTCGATGCCGACATAGGCCGAACGCGGGGCGGCTGGAACGTCGGAGACCAGCGTGACAAGGCGGATGCCTGCCTCGACCACATCGCGCAATATGTTGCGCGTTCGCGGATGATCGACGGCAATGACGCCGACGCCATTGGCCTTCAGCGACAGATTTTCAACCGCCGCCTGCAGCGCTGCCGGCGAGATGCCGCCGAGATTGTGGATCCGGCACGAGGCGACCAGCGGCAGGCGCCCCGCATAGTCCTCGATGTGCCCGGCGAGGTCGATCATGAAACCGTTGGCGCCGATCGGCAGGAAGAATTCAAGATGCGCCGGCCGCGACGGCAGCGTCACCTGATCGACCACCGGCAAATAGCCGAGCTGCTTGGCCGCCTCCATCACCCGTTGGCGGTTGGCGGCGCTCGCGCCGGCCCGGTTGTTCAGAACCCGGTCGACGGTCGCGGTCGACAGGCCGCAGCTCCTGGCTATGTCGGCAACGGTGGCTTTCATGGCTGTAGTCATAGAGCATGATCCCGAAAAGTGGGAACCGGTTTTCTAGGACAAACGGGAACCGTTTTGTCAAAAGGTCATGCTCTACAACGAGTTAGAGCGGATGCGTTTCCGTGCCAGACGGCGCGAAGACGGTTCAGCCGTGCGATGGCCCGCCTTCGATGATGGCGTCGCGGATCTCCTTGTCGGACATCCCGGTGATGATGCGTTCGACCTCGGCCACGCTGGTCTTCTTCGGGTCGATGTCGTCGGCCACCACCTTGCCCCGGCGCATGACGACGATGCGGTCAACCACCTGGAAGACATGGTGGATGTTGTGGGCGATGAAGATGCAGGAATGCCCGGAATCGCGCGCGTTGCGCACGAAGCTCAGCACGCCTTGCGTCTCGGCGACGCCGAGATTGTTGGTCGGCTCGTCGAGGATGATCAGGTCGCTGTCGAAGTGCATGGCGCGCGCGATGGCGACGGCCTGCCGCTCGCCGCCGGACAGGGAGCCGATCGGCGTCGTCGGCGGGATGTTCTTGGAGATGCCGACCTGTTTCAACAGGTCGCGGGCGACATTGTTCATCGCCTCCTGGTCCATGCGGTTCAAAAAGCGCGGCGGTTTGATCGGCTCGCGGCCAAGGAACAGGTTGCGCGCGATCGACAGCTGCGTCACCAGTGCCGAATCCTGGTAGATCGTCTCGATGCCGTGCGCGATGGCGTCGCTGGTGCTGCGCAGATTGACCTTCTTGCCGCGGATGAAAATGTCGCCGCTGGTCAGCGGCACCGCCCCCGACAACACCTTGATCAGCGTCGATTTGCCGGCGCCATTGTCGCCGAGCAGGCCGACGATCTCCCTTTCGTTGACATGAAAATTGGCGTCTTCGAGCGCCTGCACGCGCCCGTAGGACTTTTTGATGTTGGACATGCGGATGAGCGGTTCAGCCATGGTTCTAGGTCCCTGCCTGATGCCGGCGTTCCAGCCATGAGTGCAGCGCCATCATGCCGAGGATGATGGCGCCGATGAAGATGTTGTAGGCCAGCCCGGGCACGCCGATCAGCACGATGCCGTTGCGCATGACGCGCAGGATGAGGATGCCGAGCACCGTGCCGATGATGGTGCCGCGCCCACCGGTCAGCGCCGTGCCGCCGATCACCACCATGGCGATGACTTCGAGCTCGTAGCCGGTGCCGCTGTTGGGGTTGGCGGCCGACGTGCGCAGCGACGAGATGACGCCGGCAAGCGAAGCCATCACCGACGACAGCACGAACAGGCCGATCTTGACGCCGCTGACGTTGACGCCGCGCGCCCTTGCGGCGCCTGGATTGCCGCCGGCTGCCTGGATCCAGTTGCCGGTCCGGCTTTGCGTCAGCACGTAGCCCAGTGCGATGGCCGCCGCGATGAACCAGAAGAGCGACATGTAGATGCGGAACGGGCCGATGAAGAAATCACCGACCAGCGCTTCGGCCAGCCAGCTGCCCTCGGCGCTCCACGTCCGCTGCGGAAAGCCGTCGGTGACGAACAGCGCGGTGCCGCGCACCACCAGCAGCATGCCGAGCGTCACCAGGAAGGATGGGATTTTCAGCTGCGTGACGAACCAGCCATTGACCAGGCCGATGAAGGCCGCGATCAGCAGCGCGGCGAGGAAGCCGACCTCCAGCGAGGTCAGGCCGCTGTTGAACAGCGTCCACATCAGCACCGGCGAAAAGCCGAACAGCGAGCCGACCGACAGATCGAATTCACCCGACGTCATCAACAGCGTCATCGCCAGCGCGATCAGCCCGAGCTCGACGGTGAAGGCCAGCGTGTTGGAGATGTTCTGCGGCGACAGGAAATCGTGGTTGATGCTCCAGAACACCGCGATTTCGACGATGAGCAGAACGAAGGGCCCGAATTCCGGCCTCGCGATCAGGCGTTGGATGAGCGAACGGTTTTCCACTGATAACCTGCGACAGGAAGGGGAAGGCTGAGCCCAGCGCGCAACGCGAAGGGCTCGGCGAAAAGACAGTCGCGACCGCGGCTGCGGCCGCGACTGTTGAAGGTCTGGGTTATTTGCCCGACAGGATGTCGTCGTAGACCTGCGCGGTGTCCTTTTCATAGAGCGCGCCGGTGATGACGTTGAAGCCCGGAGGAATGCCTGACGCCGCCATGTTGGCCAGCGACAGCGCGACGTAGCTGGTCGCCTGCGGGTCCTGCCACTGGCCGGCATTGACGTAGCCGGTCAGCACTTCCTGGGTGGTGTCGAGCGAGTTGCCCCAGCCGACGACCGGGATTTCGCCCGGCTTGATGCCGGCCTGGTCGAACACCCGCTTGATCGAGCCGGTGACCAGATCGCCGAGGCCGATGATTGCCTTGACCTTGGCCTTGTTGGCGGTGAGATAGTCGACCATGCGGTTGATGGCTTCGGCCTGGTCGAGGGTCGCTTCGGTGATCTCATAGGTGATCCCCAGCGGTTCGAAGACGCTCTTGATGCCTTCCTCTTCCTGGACGCCGTAGGTGGCGCCGGGGATTTCGACCGGCATCCAGACGAAGTCGCCCTTCTTCACCAGGCCCTTGTCGACCAGATATTGCGCCCAGTGCTTGCCGAAGGTGACGTTGTCGCCGCCGACATAGGCGTCGAAGCTTGCCTTGGGATCGGGCGTGTTGAAGTTGATGATCGGGATCTTGGCCGTGTTGGCTTCCTTGGCGATTTCGATCAGGCTGCCCGGATCGGGGCTGGTGGTGACGATGCCGTCGGCCTTTGCCGAGATCGCGGCGCGCACGGCCTCCTGCTGCGAGGCAACGTCGCCATTGTGGAACGAGGTGTTGACGGTGTTGCCGGTGTCCTTCGCCCATTGCTTGGCGCCGGCCAGGAAGTAGGTCCAGACCGGGTCGGCCGGGCCGCCATGCGAAATCCAGTAGAACGTCTTGGCCTGTGCCGCCGCCGGAACGGCCAGCGCCACAATCAAGCCAAGCACGAGTAATCGTAGCCTCGTCAGCATTTGCTTTCCTCCCATGTTGAAAAACGACCTCCACGTCCGGCGATGATCCGGGCCATGCCCTTGATCCTCTCCTCCTGCCAGCGCCGACCCGGATGCGCAGAGCATCTTCTTTTGCGGCCGATGGCAAGCCTCCATCCGCCCAATGGATGGTGGCGCGATGCAACGCGCCATCATCGATCCCATCAGATCGCATCAGTTAGAGGGCGATTCCAGGAAAAGTGTGAAACGGTTTTCCGTCCGGAATTGCGTCAACCAAGAGATAGAGATATTTCCCGGCAAGCAGGCGGGGCTTAAACTCAGGCGCGCGGATTTTCCTGAAAGCGCTCGGCCTGGCGGTTGCGCAGCACCTTGGCCAGCCGGTCGAGCGCGAGCGCCAGCACCATCACCGCGCCGATCACGAAGGGGCTCCATGCGGCGTCGATGCCGAACAGGGTCACGCCGCTCAAGATGACCTGGACGATCAGCATGCCGATCACCGCACCGAAGACGGTGCCGCGCCCGCCGGAAAGCGAGGTGCCGCCGATGATCGCCGCGGCAATCGCCATCAGCACGAAACCGCCGCCTTGGTCGACGTCGGTAACGGGAGAGCCAAGCCACAGCGCGCCCGCCAGCCCCGAGACGATGCCCATCAGCACCAGCGTCTGCAGCCGCACAGCACCTGTCGGGATGCCGGCATAGAGCGCCGCCTGCGGATTGCTGCCGACGGCCTGGATCCGGTAGCCGAAGCGGCTGCGGTGAAGCACGAGGTGCATCACCACCGCCATTGTGACGAAGACAAAGACAGCCGTCGGCACAAGGCCGAACAGCTTGCCGTGAACGATCTCAAAGAAGTCGCCGCCTGGGCTGGCCGGAGCTGTCGCTTGCATCTTGACGGCCACCGCCGCCAGGCCCCGGAACATTGCAAAGGTGCCCAGCGTAACGACGATGGCCGGCAGTCGCAGCGCCACCACCAGCAGGCCGTTGACGAGGCCGAGCCCGGCGCCGAGCAGCACGCCGGAAAGGGCGGCAAGCCACGGGTCGATGCCGGCGGCCAGAAGGAATGCGGTGAGAAGGGCCGCGAGATGGAATATCCAGCCGACGGAAAGGTCGATCTCGCGGAGTGCGAGCACGAACACCATGCCGATCGCCAGCATGCCGGGATACGCAGCGGTTTCCAGCAACGACAGCACATTGGCCTCGTCGAGGAAATCCGGCCGGGCAAAGCCTGTAATCGCCACAAGGACAACGAGCCCGATGAGCGGCCTGAGTTCGACGGGCAGGTGAAGGCTGCGCTTCGGGTGGGCAGCCGAACCGGCAAGCTGTAGCATGGGATCCAATCGTGTCATGCCATGGCTCCCACGAGTTTCTTTTTCGGCCGCTCCGCCTCCGGCATCTCGCCAGTGGTGGTCAGTTGCAGCACTGTCCTTCGCTTCATCTCGGCGCCGGACAGCTCGCCGGCGACCCGGCCGCGGTGGAAGACAAGGACGCGGTTGCTGAGGTTGGTCAGTTCGGACGGCTCGACCGAACGCAGCAAAACGATACAGCCATTGGCCGCCATCTGCCGGATCAGCGCATAGATCTTGCGCTTGGCAGCCGCCTCGATACCGCCAGCCGGATTGTCTAGGAGCAGCACTTGCGGCGCCGTCTCCAGCCATTTGGCGATTACGATCTTCTGCTGATCGCCGGCCAGCAGCGAATTCACCGGCGCGTCCGGCAGGCCCTTGATGCGCAGCGCATCGATCTGCCTTGCGGCGGCGGCGATCGCGGCCTTGGGCGAGTAGCGGCGAGACCCCCAGTTGCGGGCGCCGGTAGCGATGTTGCCTATGTTGAAGGCCAGCGACCGGTCGGGCATCAGGCCGTTGCACAGGCGGTTGGCCGGCACCAGGCCGATGCCGCGCCGCGCCGCTTCGGTCGGATTTCCAGGCAAGCCGTAGCCGTCGGGGAGCCGCACCCTGCCGCTTTGCGCCTCGCGCAGGCCAAACAGCATCTCGAACAGGTCTTCAACGCCCGACCCCTCAAGCCCGGCCAAGCCGAGGATCTCGCCGGAGCGGGCGGTGAAGCTGACGCCGGAAATCCGGCCGCCGCTCAGACCCTCCACCGTGATCCGCGGCCTTATCGTGCTGGCATTGGCCGGCAGTGCAGGCGGGAACAGGCTGCCGCGCTGCTGGCCGATCATGGCGTCGATCACATCGGCTTCGCTCAACGCCGAGCGCTCACTTGTCAGCACGTCACGGCCGTTGCGCATCACGGTGACCTGGTCTGCGATCGCAAACACGTCCTCCAGCCGGTGCGAGACATAGAGCACGCTCGTGCCCTTGGCCTTGAGGTCACTTAGTACGGTGAACAGGTGCTCGGTCTGGCGCCGGTCGAGCGCAGAATTCGGTTCATCGAGGATCAGCAGCCTCGGGCCTTCCAGAATTGCGCGGCCGAGTTCGACATAATGCCGTTCGCCCATGCAGATTGGCCAGCACCGAGCGGTCGGCAAACAGACTGAGCCCCTGGTGGACGACGCCGAAGCTGTGCTTGCGTGCAGCGATCGGGCTGTCGACGGTGACTATCTGGTCGCCGACACGGATGGTGCCGCTGTTGGACCGGAGCACGCCGGCAAGCACCTTCACCAGCGTCGACTTGCCGGCGCCGCTTTCACCGACG
Source organism: Mesorhizobium sp. L2C066B000 (assembly GCF_000502335.1). Taxonomy (NCBI): domain Bacteria; kingdom Pseudomonadati; phylum Pseudomonadota; class Alphaproteobacteria; order Hyphomicrobiales; family Phyllobacteriaceae; genus Mesorhizobium; species Mesorhizobium sp. L2C066B000. The sequence continues at coordinate 112,327 of NZ_AYWZ01000007.1, read as the reverse complement.
ACAGCATGGATCGTCCCCTGTCCGACAGACAGGTTCATATCCCTTAGCGCGAAAACGCCGCCATAACGCATGGCGAGATTGCGCACCGATATCATCGGCAAACCGAGCATGCGATTCGGCCCCCACAGACCGCGCCCCGATCCTGGAGCGAATTTCCGATACAGTCACCCGGATTCCGCTAACAAACGGCTTACGAATCCCGGACAGGAACGTTTACCGGCTAGCCGTTCGTCCCGCTGCTCCGAAATCAGATCAGGTCGGCCTTGGCTAGGTCCCGCATGAGATGGCTGGCGCCGTAGGTCCAGTGCGGGCAATCGGGCGACAGAAGCACCCGGTTGACCAGCGCGCCGAATTTCTCCGACGAGATGGTGACGATGTCACCGACCTTGTGGGTGAATCCCTTGCCCTTCTCGCCGCGATCCTTCGACGGCACGAACATGGTGCCGAGATAAAGCGCCAAGCCGTCGGGATACTGGTGGTGCGGCCCCATGGCGGCCGCGACCAGTTCTTCGGGCGAACGGCTGATCTCGGCCATCGAGCTCGCGCCCTCCAGCGAAAACCCGTCCTCGCCCTCGACCTTCAGCCGCACAGTGGCGCGCTTGACATCGTCGATGGAAAAGCTTGCGTCGAACAACCGGATGAAGGGCCCAAGCGAGGCCGAGGCATTGTTGTCCTTGGCCTTGCCGAGCAGCAGCGCCGAGCGTCCCTCGACGTCGCGCAGATTGACGTCGTTGCCGATGGTGGCGCCGACGATCTTGCCGGTGCTGGCGGCGATCATGGCGATCTCCGGCTCGGGGTTGTTCCAGGTCGACACCGGATGCAGCCCGACATCGGCGCCGAAGCCGACGGACGCCATCGGCTGGCATTTGGTAAAGATCTCGGCGTCGGGGCCGATGCCGACTTCCAGATATTGCGACCAGGCGCCGCGCTGGATGAGCTTGGCCTTGATCTCCATCGCCTCAGGCGAGCCGGGCTTCAGCTTGGACAGATCGTGGCCGATCAGCCCGGCAATGTCGGCGCGGATGGCGTCGGCCTTTTCCGCCGAACCGCGCGCCTGCTCCTCGATGACGCGTTCGAGCAGGCTGACCACGAAGGTCACGCCCGACGCCTTCACCGCCTGCAGGTCGACAGGCGAGACCAGATAGGGTTTTGCCGGGTCGCGGGTGGCCTGAAAACTGTTGGCGGCGATCGCGTCGAGCGAGCCGATCGGTTCGCCCTTGGCAGAGCGCACGTGTCCGGCCGGATCGGCCATCTCGCAGATGTCGCGCACTGTGGGTGCGGTGGTCGAGGTGACGTCGAAAACGATGCCGTCGCGCACGGTGACCACCAGCGGATGCGAGGCATCGCTTGCCCTGGCTCGGCCGATGAAGAGCCCGTCGGCGGGAAGCTGCGTTGGGTTCGTCATGGCTTACGGTCCTTTGATGATCGAGATGGCAGCTGGGCCGCTGCACTTTCACCGGATTCACGCCAAAGGTCTATCCCGTGGCGCAGGCAATTGTCAGTTCTGACATGAGGCCCGCTCTTTCAAAAAAATGAAACTGGAACTAGAATTTTCATTTTCCGCATACTCCAGGTGAAGCCTTGCCCGCACCGTTTTCCGTTCCGATCTGGCAGAAGCCGCAGACCGCATCCGCCTTCCAGTCGCTCGTCCCGGCGCCGGTTGACGTTGCCATCATCGGCGGCGGCTTCATGGGCCTGTCGACCGCCTTGCACGCAGCCCGGCTCGGTCTCGGTGTACAGGTGCTGGAGGCTGGCGAGATCGGCCAGGGCGCCTCGGGCCTCAATGGCGGCCAGGTCATTCCCGGCCTGAAATATGATCCCGAATGGCTGCTCGAGCATTTCGGCCCCGAGCGTGGCCAAGCGCTGGTCGATTTCGCCGCCTCGACGGCGGAGACGGTGTTCGATCTCATCCAAGACGAAAAGCTGGCGGTGCCGTTCATGCGCAATGGCTGGATCCAGGCCGCGCATACCGAAACCGCATTGAAAGCGGCGGCGAACAGGGATCGTCAATGGCGGGCGCGTGGCGCCGATGTCCGGCTTCTGAATGAAAGCGAGATCGCAGCTATGACCGGCGCGCAAGGCTATCTCGGCGGCTGGCTCGACCGCCGCGCCGGCATCATCGATCCGCTCGCCTATACAGTGGAACTGGCGCGCATCGCTGCCGCCGCCGGCGCCAGCATTGCCGAGCGGCAAAAGGTGGTGAAACTCCGCAAGGAGGCCGGTCTTTGGCGTGTCTCAACCGAAAGCGGCGCCGAGGTGCGGGCGAAAGCGGTTGTCCTGGCGACGAACGCCTATACCGATGGACTGCTTCCGGGCCTCGCCGAAACGATCGTGCCGCTGCATTCCTTCCAGGTCGCCACCGCGCCGCTGTCGTCCAACCTTGCGGCGACGATCCTGCCGGAAGGGCAGGCGGTGTCCGACTCCAGGCGCATTCTCGTCTACTACCGCAAAACAGCCGACGGCCATCTGGTGCTTGGCGGCCGCGGCCGCATGGCGCGGCCGAGGAGCGAGGCCGACTGGGCGCATCTGCAGCACGCGCTGGTGCGGCTCTATCCGGCCTTGGCCCATATCTCGATCGAGAAACGCTGGTTCGGTCGTGTGGCGATGACGCCGGATCACCTGCCGCACATCCATGAGCCGGAAAAGGGCCTGCTCGCCGTAGTTGGTTGCCAGGGCAGGGGCGTCGGCCTGATGACCGCGCTGGGAAAACGCATGGCGGGCTACCTCGCGGGCGGCGATGTCAATCAATTGCCGTTCCCGCTGTCGCCGGTCCGGCCGATTCCGTTCCACGCCTTCCGCCAGGTCGGCGTCGCCGCGACCATCGCCTGGTACCGGATGCTCGACGCCTTCGAGCGCTGATTGGGCGCCAGTCGCCTAGGCCTCGTGGATTCAGCTTGACAGTTTCACAAATATGAAAAAAGCTAAGCCGATTTCATATTTCCGTTGAGCAGTCCGATGTCGAGCATCGTTGCAACAGAAGCGCCGGCAGGGTCGTCCCGAGGCTTCCGCTTCGCCATGTTGCTGCCGGGCGGGCTGGTCACCTTGTTCCTGATCCTGTTTGCCCTTGGCCTCGTGCTGTTCCTCGCTTTGCGCGGCAATGACGGTTCGCTGCTCGGCGCCGGCTTCACGGCAGGCAACTTCATCACCGTGGTCTCCGATCCGCTCTACTGGACGGTGACGCTGCGCTCGCTGGTGATCGCCGGCCTGGTGACGCTGGCGACCGTCGTCACCGCCTATCCCGTCGCCTACTATCTCGCTTTCTATGCCGGCCGCCGCCGCAGCCTGCTTTTGTTTCTGGTGACCCTGCCGTTCTGGACCAGCTATCTCCTGCGCGTCTTCGCCTGGAAGATCGTGCTCGCCTACAATGGCGTGCTGAACTCGGCGCTGATCGACAGCGGCATCTGGTCGGAGCCGACGCTGGCCTTCCTCAACACGCCGGCGGCGGTGGTCGTCACGCTGGCGCATGCCTATGCGCCCTTCGCCATCCTGCCGATCTATGTGGCGCTGGACACCATCCCGAAATCACTGCTCGAAGCCGCCTCCGATCTCGGCGCCAGACCGTTCACGGCGTTTCGCCGCGTCGTCTTGCCCAATTCGATGCCGGGCGTTCTGGCGGCCGCCCTCGTCGTCTTTGTGCCGACGGTCGGCGACTATGTCACCCCGGCCATGGTCGGCGGTCCCGCCAGCACCATGATCGGCACATTGATCCAGTCGCAGTTCGGCAAGGCCAATGACTGGCCGTTCGGGGCGGCACTTTCAGTCTGCGTGATGCTGGTCATCCTCTGCGTGGTGCTGGTCGCACGCGGCGCCGACCGCAAATTCGGCAGCCGCACATGAGCGCAGCGCGCACCGAAGGCGGCCGCTGGCTTGGCGTTTACGTCATCGCCTATCTCGTCTTCCTCTATCTGCCGGTGCTGTTGATCCCGCTGTTTTCCTTCAACAACTCCATCCAGGCCGCGTTTCCGCTGCAGGGCTTCACGCTCGAATGGTATGCCACGCTCTATGGCAATCCGGCGCTGTCCGGCGCGCTTTTGAACAGTCTCGTCATTGGCGTCGTGGCCGCCGCCGGCGCCACGCTCTGCGGCATCACCGTCTCCTATATGGACCTCTACGGTCGTTCGCCGCTCGCCGCCACCATCAGCGCCATCTCCAGGCTGCCGATCCTGATCCCCGGCGTCATCGTCGGCATATCGTTGCTGATCCTCGTCAATCTCATCGGCCTCGGCCCGTCGCGCATCTCCATCGTTCTCGGCCACATACTGGTGGCGCTGCCGACCACCGTGGTGATCATGCGCAGCCGGTTTGCCGCAATTCCGAAAACCATTCGCGAGGCCGCACTCGATCTCGGCGCTTCCGACTGGACGACCTTCCGGCGGGTGATGTTGCCGCTCTCGCTGCCGGCCATCGTCTCGGCCTTCATGCTGGCCTTTCTGATTTCCTTCGACGAGTTCATCGTCGTCTTCTTCCTCGCCGGCACCGAGCCGACGCTGCCGCTCTACATCTGGAGCCAACTGCGTTTTCCTCGCTCGCTGCCGACCGTGATGGCGCTGGGGACAGCTATCCTTGCTGTGTCCGTCATCATCGCCGGCATCGCCGAAATCCTGCGCCATCGCGGGCTGAGCACAGCCCGNGGCGCCCACCAGTCCAGCCTGAACCATAACAAAAGAGGAGAACCGAAATGGCATTCGACCCGAAATCAATTACTGGGCTGAAATCGATCACTGGCCCGAAATCGATCACTGCAAAGACAGCCCGCACCGGGCTTGCCGCGCTTGCAATCGTCCTGTCGTCGACTGTCGCCTTCGCCGCCGACAAGCTGCAATATTTCACCTGGTCCGGCTATGAACTGCCAGACTTCAACAAGAGCTTCCTGACGGCCCATCCCGATGGCGTCGAGGCCTCGATCTTCGGCGACGACGACGATGCCTTCACCAAGGTCAAGGCCGGCTTCCGCCCCGATATCGCCCATCCCTGCTACGACAAGGTGGCGCGCTGGAACAAGGAAGGCCTGCTGCAGCCGATCGATACCAAGCGCATCAAGAACTGGGATTCGATCTTCCCGGTGTTCAAGAACCTGCCCGACATCCAGGCCGGCGACGGCAAGGTCTGGATGGTGCCGTGGGATTGGGGCAACACCTCGATCCTCTACCGCACCGATCTGGTGAAGAACCCGGAAGCGAGCTGGAACCTTCTGTGGGACAAGCAATATGCCGGCCGCATGGCGACCATCGATGCCGTGCATGACACGCCGATCGTTGCAGCACTTCTGGCCGGCGTAAACCCCTTCGATATGACGCCGGAGCAGATGGACAAGGTGGCGGAAAAATTGCGCGAGCAGCGTCCGCTGCTCTCCAACTACACCACCGACATGACCTCGGTCGAACAGGCGCTGGCCAGCGGCCAGCTGGTCGCCGCCATGACCTGGAACGCGTCGGCAACCTCGCTGAAGAAGCAGGGCGTGCCGGTCGAGTTCATGAAGCCGAAGGAGGGCATGCTGACCTGGGCCTGCGGCTTCGTCATGCTCAAGGACGCCAAAAACGTCGACCTCGCCTATGACTTCATCAACAGCCGGCTCGACGCCGACTCGGGTAAGTACCTGATCCAGGCCTACGGCTATGGCAGCTCGCTGAGCACCGCCTTCGCCGGCGTGGCGAAGGACGAACTGGACAAGCTGCAATTGCCGGCGGACCCGGAGGTGATGCTGAAGACCACCATCTTCACCGGCCCGATGAAGCAGAACGACGATGTGGCGAAGATGTTCGAGAAAGTGAAGGCGGGCGGCTGAGGGATCCATCGCCGACGGTTGCGCTGCCCCCTCACCTGCCTGCCGGCATCCTCTCCCCGTATAGTGACGGGGAGAGGGGCGCTGTCACCAGCGATTTCGCAAATCGCAAACGTTGCAGAAATGGCGCCGAGTTTGCGACCAGCCGCTTTCTCCCCGTCACTATACGGGGAGAAATGTCCGGCAGGACAATGAGGGGCAGCGCCGACGGCAGGTAATTGTGACTAATCTCCTGAAGCCCGCGGGTCTTGCCGCCGCGCCAAAGACTGCAACAAGGACCAACTGATGGACATGCTTGAAGCGAAACCAAAGGCCGACGCCGACATTCGCGTCGGCCGGCGCGTGCGGGCGCTGCGGCTGGAGCGCAATTTGTCGTTGGCCGAGCTGGCAGCAAAAGCCGGCGTCTCCATCGGTGCGCTGAGCCAGATCGAGCGCGGCCTGTCTTCGCTGCGCGTCAAGGTGATCTGGCCGCTTGCGGCCGCGCTCGACATCGAGCCTTCGGCGCTGATCACCGACGGCAACGAAGCCGCCAACGATCTCTATTGCGTGCGCGCCGACAAAAGGCGGCAGCTCCCGGTCAAGTCGGAAGGCATCGCCAAGGCGCTGCTGTCGCCGCCGGGCGCGGCGCTGACCGGCCTCTTGGTGACCGTGGAAGCCGATGGCGGCACGGCGGAAGCCTATGCGCATATCGGTCACGAGTTCGGCTATGTCCTGTCGGGCGAGGTCGAACTGGTGGTGGACTCGACAAAATACGTGCTGAAGAGCGGCGACTCCTTTGCCTTCAAGAGCACGCTTCTGCACGCCTTCCGCAATCCCGGCACCGAGCCTTGCCAGATCCTCTGGGTCAACACCACCAAGCCGTCCGAGGTTCGCGATGGCGCCTGATGCGCTGGTACGCCTGGACACGGTCTCGAAGGTTTTCCCCGGCGGCATTGTCGGGCTCGATGCCGTCGATCTCGATATTATCAGCGGTGAGTTCATCACCCTGCTCGGGCCGTCGGGCTGCGGCAAGACCACCAGCCTGCGCGTCATTGCCGGTTTCGAAAGCCCCTCGGGCGGCAAGGTGCTGCTCGATGGTCGCGACATCACCGCGCTGAGGCCCTTCGAGCGTCCCGTCAACACCGTGTTCCAGGATTATGCGCTGTTCCCGCATATGAACGTCGCCGAGAATGTCGGCTTCGGCCTGTCGCTGCGCAAAATGTCCGGCGCCGAGCAGGCAAAGCGCGTCCGCGAAGCCCTCGACATGGTCGGCCTCGCCGACAAGCTCGGCGCCCGCGTTTCCGAACTGTCGGGTGGCCAGCGCCAGCGCGTCGCGCTCGCCCGCGCCATCGTCTGCGAGCCGCGCGTGCTGTTGCTCGACGAGCCGCTGTCGGCGCTCGATGCGCATCTGCGCGAACAGATGCAGGTCGAACTGAAGCGGCTGCAGTCGCGGCTCGGCACCACCTTCGTCATGGTCACCCACGACCAGACCGAAGCGCTGTCGATCTCCGACCGCATCGTCGTCATGAACAAGGGCCGCATCGAACAGATCGCGCCGCCGGCCACGCTCTACGACCGGCCCGCGACGAAATTCGTCGCGAGCTTCATCGGCACGATGAACCTGCTGCAATCGCGCTTCATCGGCCGCGATGGCGACCGCCTGCGCTTTGCCGCCGGCGGGCTCTCGCTGGAGGCAACATCCGAAACCGGCGACACGCCCGGCGAAGGCACTGAGCGCACCATCGGCGTTCGCCCCGAGGACTTGCTGGCCACCACCGATGCCGCCGCCGGCACCGCGCCGGCGCGCGTCAACTCCATCGTCTTCCACGGCCGCACGCTGCGGCTGCATGCTGAGCTGGGGCAGGGATTGCCGGTGGTGATCGACGCGCCGCGCCAGGCCGAAGGTTTTCAATTCAGCGTCGGCGACGTGGCGCATGTCAGCCTGCGCCGTGGTGCCAACTGCCCTATGCTGCCAAGCTGATCCAACCCAATCCCTTCATCGACGGTTGGATTTAACCTGCTGTGAAGATCGCCAAGGTGGAATTAAGTGTGAATTGACTCGCAAAGGAATATATTCCTACTTTGCGGGATGCCCGAACTAAGCACCCGACCGCGCCGAAATGTGCAAACCCTCTGCTTGGCGCATGAAGTCGGGCAGCTAATTCGTGTTCGATGTCGGAACTGCAACATCACTCGACACTATCTGCCTGGCGATCTCGCAAAGCTGGTTGGTGATATCCCCTTTTGGGATGTGGAGCGGCACATGCGGTGCGAGCGCTGCAAAGGTCGTGAGCTCGATGCAGGCATCATTCTGCCAAGCGCTGCTGAACGCCTTAAAATTCGCGTCAGACGTCTTGTCGAAATCCGCATGGTTCGCCGGGTAATCTGGCGAGACGACGATTGAGGAGAGCCGATTTCGGGCTAAAACAGAGACCCTTGGGCCGGGGCCTGTGGTGGGAACTTGATCTGTGTGGCTGGCTTCTCAACGATCACCAACGCGTCGTTGGGCGCCGTCCGCTGCAAACGCCGTGCTTCCGACCATGGCGCCGTCAGCCAAGCCTCGGTTTCCTCCGGCGTGGTGAGGATCACGGGCATAGCCTTCTCATGTATCGGCGCAATGAGAGCATTAGGCTTGGTGGTCATGAAGGCGTATAGCTCGAAGTCGCCGGGACCGTCCTTGACCTTTCGCACGCCCTGCCAAGACGTCCAGAAACCAGCGAAGAAGAACAGCGGCCGGCTCTCGCCACGGGCAAACCAGTAATTTCGCTGGATTCCTGTTTCCGGGTCTTTATCGTTCGCCGCAGGGCTGGGCTCGGCAAAGCTGGTCACCGGCACGACACATCTGTGCTCGACGCCCACATATTGCTGCCAGTGCGAATATTGCGGATTGCGAACGTTGGTGGTGCCGTAGTCGGCCTTACCTTTCATGCGCTCGGGCGGCGTTGGCAACCCCCAAAGCAGTTTCGCCAGTTCACGCTGCCCATCCGTCCTGTTGCGAACGACAAGCCCAGGTTGATTGGGATAGACATCAAGCGAAGGTTCGAGGTTGCCGCTGATATCGCGCAATGTGCGGGTCCATTGGCGGACCGCCTCTTGCGTCGTCGTGATGTTGTAGAGGTTGCACATGCACCCAGCATTGCGGAATTGGCTTTTGTCTGCAACCGAAGTCGCTGTCCGACGCCGCCGCAATCGTCGTCACACAGCCGCGCTATATCATCGTCCTGACACACCTTGTCAGCTGTCGTGCGGGTAAAGGTGGCGGGCCGGCAAGCGCTTCCCTACTTCAAACCAGTCTGAACAGGAGGAACACACATGACCATCGCGGATGTTGCCAAGGATTTCACCGAAATGCTCCAGCAGGGGGATCACCTGGGTGCTGGTGAAAAGTACAATGCCGATGATATCGTCAGCCTCGAAGCGATGGAGGGGCCGATGGCCATTGCCCGTGGCAAGGAAGCTCTCAGGCAAAAGGGCGAATGGTGGCAAGCGAACCACGAACTCCATGGCGGCTCTGTCGAAGGCCCCTATGTCAACGGCGACCAGTTCGCGGTGCGCTTCAAGTTCGACATAACGCCCAAGGCCACCGGCGAACGGGTCACCATGGACGAGGTTGGCCTGTACACGGTCAAGAACGGCAAGATCACAGAAAAGCGCTTCTACTACTGAGCCCGGGTGCCGTCGGGTTCCGGCGCGCTTCGCTGCACGACCCAAAAACCAGGCGGCCGGGACAAAAGTCCTGGCCGCAGTGGGAAAAGCTCAAATGGTCTTCACATACTGCGCCAACTGATCGGCCACCGTGCCCCAGCCGTCGAAGAACCCCATCTCTTCATGATTGTTGCGGGTAGCCTGGTCGCGATGGATGGCCGTTGCCGTGTAGCGCGTGCCCTTGTCATCCGACTGAAGCGAAATGACTGCGGTGATGAAGGCCTCGCCCGAGGGCCGATAGCCCGGCAGCAGCGCATCGGTCCACACCAGCCGCTCGTTCGGCACGATCTCGAGATAGCAGCAATGGCGGTCGTTGACCTCCTTGCCGTCGGGCGATTGCATGCGCGTCCGGAACAGTCCGCCCGGACGAAGGTCGATCTCGCAATCGGTGATCAGCCAGGGCTTGGGCGTGAACCATTGCTTGACATGCTCCGGCACCGTCATCGCGCTCCACAAGAGTTCGCGCGGCGCGTCGAGCTTGCGCTCCAGCACAAGGTCCAGTCTGGGGTCGGGCTTGAAGGGATAGCTCACTTTTCTTGCTCCTTGAGGCTCATCACATAGGCGTCGAATTGATCGAGTCGGCGCTCCCACAGCGTGCGCTGTTCGGCCAGCCAGTTTTCGGCGAGCTGCAGCGGTTCGGGCGCCAGCTGATAGGTCCTGGTGCGGCCGATTTTTTCCGATCGCACCAGACCGCAGCCTTCCAGCACTTTCAGATGCTCGATGAAGGAAGGCAGCGCCATCTCGAAAGGCTGCGCCAACTCGCTGACCGAGGCCGGACTGCGGTTCAACCGCTCGACCACGCGCCGCCGCGTCGGGTCAGCCAGCGCGCGGAAGATGCCGTCGATCGGCGGGAGACTTGTAGTTGGGGCGTGGAGGCTTGGCATGGGCGATCCTGAGGTCCGTCGACGGGTATAGAAAGATACTTAGGAAAATTCCTTAGTATTGGCAAGCCCTAAAAATGGGCTGATGTGACCGGGGTGCTGGCAAAGCGGGAAGGACGGTTTTAGGCTGTCCGGCGGATTCGACCACCAGCCCAAGGGAAGTGCGTTTTGACGATCACCATGTACGGCATCACCACCTGCGACACGATCAGGAAGGCGCGCACCTGGCTGGAGGGCCACGATGTGCCTTACCGTTTTCACGACTACCGGGCCGAGGGGATAGAGGTGGGCAGACTGGATGGATGGATCGGCAAGGTTGGCTGGGAAAAGCTGCTCAACAAGGGCAGCACGACCTTCCGCGAACTGCCCGACAAGCACAAGCAAGGGCTCGACGAGAAGAAGGCCAGGAAGCTGATGCTGGCCAACCCGACGATGATCAAGCGCCCGGTGCTCGAGGTCGGGGATGAGATTTTGGTGGGGTTCAAGCCGGAGGCTTATGAAGGGGTGGTGAAGTAGCGTAGCCCTGCCTCGTCCAGCCTATGGCGTAGCAAGGAGCGAAGCGACGCAGCGCAGACACGAGGATGACGAACGCGTGGAGGGCGATCGCTAATTGTGAAGGCTTTCGCTTGCGGCGTATGCAGCGGTTCGCTGTCTCTCAACCCGTCCAGCGCAAATACCCCGCCAACGCCACCGCATTGTTATGCGCCTCGTCATGTGCGCCATAAAGCAGCGTCACCTTGGCCTTGCCGAGCAAGCCACGCAGTTTCGCCACCGCTTCTCTATTCCCATCCAGCTCGACCGAATACCGCACCTGAAACTCCGCCCATCGCGCCGGCTCATGTCCGAACCACCTCCGCAATTCATCGCTCGGCGCGATCTCCTTCAGCCACAGCGTCAGCGCGGCATCCTCCTTGCTGATGCCGCGCGGCCAGATGCGATCAACCAGCACCCGCTGCCCATCATCGGGCGCGGGTGCTTCGTAAATTCGCTTGACCGTCAGGTCGAAGGCCATCCGCCCTCCGCGAGCTTACGCCCACTCACCCTTGCGCATCACCGGCACCTTGCGGCCATCCTTGTGCACGCCGTCTATGTCGATCTTGTCGGAGCCGATCATCCAGTCGATGTGGATAAAACTCTTGTTGCCGCCGCGCTGGGCGATTTCGTCCTGGGTGAGCGAGGCGCCGTCGACGAAGCATTTTGAATAGCACTGCCCGAGCGCGATGTGGCAGGCGGCGTTCTCGTCGAACAGCGTGTTGAAGAACAGCAGGCCGCTGGCCGAGATCGGCGAGGAATGCGGCACCAGCGCCACCTCGCCGAGCCGGCGCGAACCCTCGTCGGTGTCGAGCACTTTCTTCAGCACGTCCTCGCCCTTCGAAGCCTTGGCCTCGACGATCCTGCCCTCTTCGAAACGCACCGAGATATCGTCGATCAGCGTGCCCTGGTAGGACAGCGGCTTGGTCGAGGATACACGGCCGGAGACGCGCCGTGCATGCGGCGTGGTGAAGACCTCCTCGGTCGGGATGTTCGGATTGCAGGTGACGCCGTTCTTGGCAGTCGAGGCGCCGCCCATCCATTCATGGCCATCGGCCAGCCCGACGGTGAGGTCGGTGCCCGGGCCGCTGAAATGCAGATCATGGAAATTGTGCTCGTTCAGCCACTTTGTGCGGCCGCGCAGCGCTGCATTGTGCGCCGTCCAGTTTGCGATCGGGTCTTCCACATCGACCCGTGATGCCGAAAAGATCGCATCGGCGAGCTTCACCACGGCGACATCGTCGGCATCGCCGGGGAAGACCTGTTTTGCCCAGGCGAGATCCGGGTAGGCGACGATGTTCCAGTTGATGTCGAAGCCGGTGATCTTTTCCAGCGCCGGCTGGTAGGCCATCGAGTTCGCCTTGTTGGCGCGCGCCACTTTCGCCGGGTCCTGCGCCGACAACAGCGACGGGTCCTCGCCGCGCACGGCAAGCCGCGCCGCATTGTTGGAAAAGGCCTTCGCCATGCCTTCATACATCCAGCCGGCGGCGCGGTCGAAGCCGGCATCCGCGCCGTAGCGGAAGCGCGCCAGCGTGATCTCGTCATCGTTGAAGATCGGCGTCACCAGGCCGGCGCCCGCTTTATAAGCGTGCTCAACGATGCGCCTGGTCAGCGGCAGTGCTGCGATCGACGAGGTCAGCACCAGATCCTGCCCCGGCTGCAATTGCAGCCCGACCTTGATGGCGACTTCCGCCAGCCTGTCGAGCTTCACCGGGTCGATCGTTGCGGAAACGCCGCGCGAATGTGTGGTCATGATCCTGCCTGCCTTGGTCCGGGAGTGAGAGTTCCAACATAGGCCGGCGCGGCTGTCCTTTCCAGCACCGTCGCGACGGACAGCCCTAGGCAGCGCTTTCCAGCGCGCTAAACTGCGCCACGGTCGCCGCGATTTCCTCGCGGATCCAGATCTTGAAATCGCGCACCTTGCGGCTTTCGGTCTTGGTCGCCGAGGTCACCAGCCAGTAGCCGAGGCCGCTCTGCGCCCGCACGCCGAAAGGCGCGACGAGGCGGCCGTCGGCCAGCGCATCGGCGGCCAGCAATTGCCAGCCGAGCATGACGCCATGGCCGGCGATCGCCGATTCCAGGCACAGCATCGGGTCGGTGAAGCGCGCGCCCTTGCGGAAGCTGACCGGCTCGGCCCCGGCAGCCTTGAACCAGCTCTCCCAGTTGATCATCGCCCGTTCGTCGGTGATGGCGCAGGTCTGCGCCAGGTCTTCGATCGACTTCAGTTTCTTGGCGATCACCGGCGCGCAGACCGGAAAGACTTCCTGCGCCAACAAAAGTTCCGCCCGGCCGCCCGGCCATTTGCCGTCGCCAAGCCGGATGGCGATGTCGATGTCGGAGCGCTCGAGATCGGCCAGCCGCACCGAGGCGTCGATGCGCAGCAGCACGTTGGGATGGCGGTCGAAATGCCGCGACAATCGCGGCAGCAGCCATTTCGAAGCGAAGGCCGGCGCCACCGAAACCACCAGCGTGCACTGGCTTGCCTCGTCGGCCAGCGCCACCGCTTGCGCCAGCTCGCGAAAACCGGCGCCAAGCCGGGCGGAAAAAACCGTGCCGAACTCGGTCAGCACCAGCCCGCTCGCCGTTCGTTCGAACAGCGCCTGTCCAAGCTGCTTTTCGGTGCGGTTGATCTGCTGGCTGACGGCGCTGACGGAGACGTTGAGCTCGCCGGCAGCGGCCGCCAGCGAGCCGAGGCGGGCGACGGTTTCGACGGCGCGCAGGCCGTTGAGATGGACGCGGTTCAGCATAGCCATTTCAGTTTTTCTAAACCGGCGCGGCTGAAATCTCAATTGAAAGACAGCCCGACAAGGCAGATTTTAGTGGGACAGTCAGACCGAGGAGGCGAGGATGACGATCGTATCATTGTTCAAGATCTTAGCCGCTGCCGGCCTCCGGCCGGACCGCTATGATGGGATGCACGGCGGCGATGTCATCGACTGGGTTACCGACCCATTGTCGCATCCGGTGCTGGACACCATGTCGGAACGCGAACTCGGAGATATCCCGTTCCGGCTGACGGCGCGCCGCACCGCCTACGAGACCGGGGCGGTCGGCTGCGGCTGAGATGCGGGGGCGTTAGTCGCGCCCGCTGGCCCAACACAAAGCGGATTGTTTCATCGGTCGCCAATTCTATGGTGCGCTGCAATGAACGCCGCTCCATCACCCTTGCGCCTTGCTCTCGCTGGCATGATCGCCATGGCCGTCGCCATGGGCATTGGCCGTTTCGTCTACACGCCGATCCTGCCCGGAATGATGGAAGAACTGCATCTGTCGCCGGCCGATGCCGGCTGGATCGCGTCGGCCAATTATCTCGGCTACCTCGTCGGCGCGCTTGCGGCGGCAGGCGGCTGGGCGCATGGGCGCGAGCGCCTGCTGATGTTTGGCGGCCTTGCCGCCAGTGCTGCGCTCGCCGCCCTGATGGGGCTGAGCGAGACGATGACCGCCTTTGTCGTCCTCCGCTTCCTTGCCGGTCTCGCCAGCGCCTTCGTCATGGTGTTCATGGCCTCGATCGTCTTCGGTCACCTGGCAGCCGCCAACAGAAGCGACCTGCAGGCGCTGCATTTCGGCGGCGTCGGCCTCGGCATCGCGGCATCCTCAGCGCTGATGGCGGTTCTGGTCACCGAACATGCCGGCTGGGCTTCGGGCTGGCTGTGGTCGGCAGCGATTTCCGCCGGCGGCCTTGCGGTGGTCGCCTTGCTCGCCGGCGGCACCGCACCTGGCCGCGGCGTGGCCGACCGCGAACCGGCACTGCCGAGGGACCGGTCGTTGGCAAAAGTCATCGTTGCCTACGGCCTGTTCGGCTTCGGCTATGTGGTGACGGCGACCTTCCTGGTCGCCATCGTGCGCCAGGGCGGCGGCGGCCGCGTCTTCGAGGCAAGCGTCTGGATGGTCACCGGCCTTGCCGGCTTTCCCTCGGTCTGGCTGTGGCAGAAGGTAGCGGCACGGATCGGGCTTTATACCGCCTATGCCTTGGGCTGCCTGGTCGAAGTGGTCGGCGTCACCGCCAGCGTCGCCATCGGCGGCACCGCCGGGCCGCTGCTGGCGGGCGTCCTGCTCGGCGGCACCTTCATCGCCATCACCGCGCTCGGCCTGCAGACGGCAAGGCAGCTCGTGCCGGAGGCGCCGCGCCGGATTTTTGCGCTGATGACCGCTTCCTTCGGCATCGGCCAGATCGTCGGCCCGATCGTCGCCGGACTGCTGGCGCAAGCCTCGGGCAACTTCTTCCTGGCCTCGATCGTCGCTGCTGGCGTATTGCTGGTATCTGCTGGGATCACCTGGTCGGCCGCGCCAAAATCGCCATGATTGTGGTCTTGCTCGATGCCGGGCATCGGGTACGGGCATTTGCTTTCCACCTAATGTGTGACTTTATGCCCGCCGAACCCCGCTGATTTGCGCACCGACCGAGGATTTCACCACAGTGTTCGTATCCTTCTTCCCGCAGCCGAAGCTGTTTTTCATCTCGGCCGTCGTCTGGACTGCGGTTCTCGTGGCAGCCTGGTTCCTCGGTGCTGACCAGCTTGGCGCGTTTCTCGGCTTGCCTCCGGCTCTTGCCGACGCGCCGCCCATCATAGGCGTCTCGGTGTTCTGGTCGCCTCCGTTCCTCTGGTTCTACATCTACTATGCGCTTGGCGTTTTGATATTCTATGGCTTCTGGCACTGGTATTCTCCGCACCCGTGGGACCAATGGTCTATCCTCGGCAGTTCGCTGCTCCTGTTCACGACCTACTTTCAGGTGCAGGTAAGCGTGGCGATCAACGCATGGTATGGACCATTCTGGGACCTCATTCAGGGCATCGTTAGCAAAACGGTCAAGGCAACCGAGGCTGATCTTTACGCTCAAATAATCACTTTCCTCGGTATCGCTCTTGTCGCGGTTACCGTGTTCGTTTTGACAAACTTCTTCGTCAGCCACTGGGTGTTTCGCTGGCGCACTGCGATGAACAATTACTACATGTCCTATTGGCCGAAGCTGCGCCATATTGAGGGCGCTGCACAGCGTGTGCAGGAAGACACGATGCGGTTTTCCAAGATAATGGAAGACCTTGGCACTAGCTTCGTCGATTCCATCATGACGCTTATCGCTTTCATGCCGATCCTGCTCAGTTATTCTAAGCATGTCACAGAGTTGCCATTGATCGGTCATGTTCCTCAGCCGCTGGTTTTGGCTGCGATCTTCTGGGCAGTCTTCGGTACAGTCATCATTGCGACCGCAGGCATCAAGCTTCCTGGCTTGCAGTTTCGTAACCAGCGCGTCGAGGCAGCATATCGCAAGGAACTCGTCTACGGTGAGGACGATCCGGCCCGGGCGCAGCCGCCGACCGTCGCGGAGCTGTTTGCGAGTGTGCGGCAAAACTACTTTCGCCTGTATTTCCACTATGTGTATTTCAACGTGGTCCGCTATCTTTATCTTCAGACCAACAACGTCTTCTCCTACTTCCTGATGGTGCCTTCCATGATCGCTGGAACGCTGACGCTGGGTCTCATCAACCAGGTCAGTTCAGCCTTCAGTCAGGTAACCAACTCATTCCAGTATCTCGTCAATTCTTGGTCGACGATTGTCGAGCTTCTGTCAGTTCACAAGCGCCTTCGCGCCTTCGAGGCGACGATTCGCGGCGAGCCGCTGCCCGACATTGACCGCCACTTCATGGAGCGTCAGGAACAGGCAAAGGAACCCGACCCGGCTTGATCCTATCTGCATAGACGGTTGGCGGCTCAGCCGCCCACCGCCGCCTGCCTCTCGCTACCACGTTGCCGCTGCACATAATCGCGAAAACTGATGCATTCGACGTCGGCTTTCACGCACGTCTCGTCGGCAAAGCGCTCCAGCGCATTCCAGTAGGCGCCGTCATTCATCAGCGTGAAATGGAAGCTCAGCACCAGCGGGATGCGCTTGCCCTGATATTGCTTGTCGAAGGCAGCACGGAAGGCCTGGTAGGTCCGATCGCTGAACTCGGCTGCCTGGCTCGGCCGTTCGAAGCCGCCGGAGTGGCGGACATAAAGATTGTAGTCCATGGCGATCACCGGCCTGCCGCTCCGGCCTTCCGGGATCTGCGGCAGCGAAAAGCGAGTGAGGCCGCCGCTGGTCGGCGGCTCGACCGGGCCGTTCGAAACGCCGCTGGCGTCATAGTCGTAGCCTGCTTCAGCCAGGGCCTTGTAGAGCCCTTTGCCGGTCGAGAGGTAGGGTGCGCGAAAGCCGACCACGGCATGGGCAATAGCGCGCCAGCCTGCGGGCTCGGGCGCAATGCCGTTGATTGCATAGGCGTTCTCCAGAATGCGCTCGAACGATGCGAATTCCTTCAGCCAGTCGGCCTTGCTCCAGTCCTTGCCGTCGAAATGGCCGCAGCCATGGCTGGCGATGTCATGGCCTTCCGAAGCGGCGAGCCCGATCTGATCGAGCCGATCGGCGACGTCCTGCTTCGAAGCGGCAAAGCCGATGTTGGATTTGCCCGCGGACTTGCCGGGCGCTGTATATTCGGCGCGCGTCTGCGGCGACAGCAGGAAGACGCAGGACAGAAAGTAGGTGAAATGCGCGCCGGTGCGCTTGGCCAGCGCCCGGCTGCGCTGCCATTGCGAAATCTCCCGGTCACTGTCGAACGAGATGATGACGATTTGCTTCGGCTTTGCCGGGGCAGGCGGCGCCGGCGGGTCGGCGAAAGCAGTGCCCGCCATGGCAAGCACGGCTGAGGAAAACGCAACAACGCGGGACAAACGAGGCATCGGCAATCTGGGCTTGATCGGAGGCAGTCCAAGCCGGCTATCGGCAAAATGTGGCGTGGGTGCGATCAAAGTCGGCAGCTATGCGCCCGGCGATTAGCCGATTTTCCTGCCCAGCCCCTTCCATGCCCGCGAAATTTCGCTAAAACGCGGGCTCAAGAAGCGCCCCTGTTGGGGCAGCAATGGTTTTGATTGATGTCCGACGACAGTTTTATCCGCGAAGTCAACGACGAGATGCGCCGCGAAAAGGCGCAGGCGCTGTGGGATCGTTTCGGTCCGGCGCTGCTTGGCCTTGCTATCCTGGTGGTGCTCGGCACCGCTGCCTTCGTCGGCTACCGCTATTGGGATGAGACCCGCGCCAACCGCTCGGGCGATGCCTTCTCGCAGGCGCTGAAGCTTGCCAATGACGGCAAGAGCGACGAGGCGCTGACAGCGCTCGAACAGCTGGAAAAGGATGGCTACGGCGCCTATCCACTGCTCGCCCGTATGCGCGCCGCAACCGTCAAGGCCGACAAGGGCGACTTTGCCGCCGCCGTTACGGATTTCGATGGCGTCGCCGCCGACACCGCCATTCCGCAGGGCATTCGCGACATGGCGCGCCTGCGGGCAGCCCTGCTGCTCGTCGACCACGGCTCCGTCGCCGATGTCTCCAGCCGCGTCGAGGCGCTGACCGCCGACAACAACACGCTGCGCCACACGGCGCGCGAAGCGCTCGGCCTTGCCGCCTGGAAGGAAGGCAAGACCCAGGATGCGCTGAAGCTGTTCGACCAGATCGCCGCCGATGACGGCGCCCCGCGCAATGCGCGCCAGCGGGCGACGCTGATGTCCGAACTGATCCGCGGCTCGGGCGCGTCATGATACGCATCGCCCAAAATGCGCTGCGGTTTTGGGCGATGGATGACGGATTGTAGGGCCGGATGAGCTTCAAAGTCGCCATTATCGGCCGTCCCAACGTCGGCAAATCGACGCTTTTCAACCGGCTGGTGGGACGGAAGCTGGCGCTTGTCGACGACACGCCGGGCGTCACCCGCGACCGTCGCGTCCACGCGGCCAAACTCTACGATCTGCATTTCGATGTCATCGACACCGCCGGTTTCGAAGACGCCGCCGCCTCGACGTTGCCCGGCCGCATGCGCGCGCAGACCGAGATCGCGATCCGCGAAGCCGACCTGATCTTCTTCACCATCGACGCCAAATCAGGCCTTTTGCCCGACGACCGCACCTTTGCCGAGATCGTGCGCAAATCCGGCAAGCCGGTCGTGCTGGTCGCCAACAAGGCCGAGGCCAAGGGCGCCCAGGGCGGCATGCTGGAGGCCTGGGAACTCGGCCTCGGCGAGCCGATCCCGGTCTCGGCCGAGCACGGCCAGGGCATGCCCGATCTGCGCGACGCGGTGATCGAGGCGCTGGGCAAAGACCGCGCCTTCGGCGAGGAAGAAGACGAGGCCGAGGACGTCGCCGCCAGCGAGGTGCTGATCGGCGAGGACATCACCGATCCCGACGCCGAACCCGCCTATGACGACACCAAGCCGATGCGCATTGCCGTCGTCGGCCGGCCCAATGCCGGCAAGTCGACGCTGATCAACGCGCTGATCGGCGAGGAGCGGCTGTTGACCGGCCCGGAAGCCGGCATCACCCGCGATTCAATCTCCGTCGACTGGGACTGGCATGGCCGCCGGCTAAAACTGTTCGACACTGCCGGCATGCGGCGCAAGGCCAGGATCCACGAGAAGCTGGAAGTGATGTCGGTGCAGGACGGCTTGCGCGCCATCCGCTTTGCCGAGATCGTCATCATCGTGCTCGACGCCACCATCCCTTTCGAGAAGCAGGATTTGCAGATCGCCGACCTAATCATCCGCGAGGGCAGGGCGCCGGTCATCGCCTTCAACAAATGGGACCTGATCGACAATCCGCAGGAACTGCTGGCCGAGTTGCGCGAAAAGACCACACGGCTTTTGCCGCAGGTGCGCGGCATCCAGGCGGTGACCGTTTCGGCCGAGACCGGGCGCGGCCTCGACAAGCTGATGGATGCCGTCATCAAGACGCACAAGGTGTGGAACAGCCGCGTTTCCACCGGCAAGCTCAACCGCTGGCTGGAAAGCATTCTGGCGCATCACCCGCCGCCCGCTGTCGCCGGCCGCCGGCTCAAGGTCAAATATGTCACCCAGGCCAAGACCCGGCCGCCGGGTTTCGTCGTCCAGTGCTCGCGGCCCGACGCGATGCCGCAATCCTATGTCCGCTACCTCTCCAACAGCCTGCGCGAAGCCTTCGACATGCCCGGCGTGCCGATCAGGATAGCGCTGCGGACTTCGGACAACCCGTTCGCGGGGAGAGCGAACAAGCGCAAGTGAGCGGTGACGGTTGCGAAATTCTCCGCAAGATTGGCGGGACAGCACCCCCCTCTGCCCTGCCGGGCATCTCCCCCTCAAGGGGGGAGATCAGTCGTTTCGTCTTTGGAGCCTCTCTTGCAACGTTGAAAATTGGCGAAAGCATTCGCGAGATCCAATCTCCCCCCTGCGGGGGAGATGTCCGGCAGGACAGAGGGGTGTGACGGAACGCTACGCTGGACAGCCGCTTCCGTCTAAGCGACCTCTCTCAACCGCTCGTCCTGCGGCAGCGCCGCCACCGCCGCGTGCCACAATATATCCGCCAGCCGCGCCGCCACCGGGTCCAGTTCGGCGTCTTTCTGGTGCAGCACCAGCGCCATGGTCGGCAGCGCGGGCAAGCCCAGCGTTTGCGGCGCCATCGCCCTGACATTGGCCGGCAGGCCGATATCGGTGCGGATCGTCAGGCCGAGGCCGGCGGCGACCGCCGCCCAGATGCCGCCAAGGCTGGGGCTGGAGAAGGCCATCCGCCATGGCAGGCCGGCGCGGTCGAGCGTTTCCGTCGTCACCGTGCGCAGCAGGCATGGCGCTTCCAGCGCCACCAGCGGCAGTGCCTCGCCCTCGCGCAGCCTGGTCTCGATAAGCTTTGCCGGCCCGATCCAGCGCAATTGCGCGTCGCCGACATGCCGGCTGTAAGGCAGCGCCTGGCCGCTGTCCCAGGCCAGCGCAATGTCGAGATTGCCTGATGTGATCCGCTCGGCGAGTTCATAGCTGCGCCCGATCCGCGCCTCGATCTTGACCTTGGGGTGCGCGCGGGCGAAGCGTCCGAGCACCTCCGGCAGCACCGCCTCGCCGAAATCCTCCTGCAGGCCGAGCCTGACCCAGCCTTCCAGTTCCACGTCGTGGATGGCCGAGGCCGCCTCGTCGTTCAACTCGAGCAGCCGCCTGGCATAGCCGAGCATGGTTTCGCCGGCTTCGGTCAACGCCAGTCCGCGGCCCGACTTGCGGAAGATCGGCGTCGCCGCCTGGTCCTCCAGCTTCTTCAGTTGCGCGCTCACCGCCGAGGTCGAGCGTCCAAGCCGGTCGGCGGCCTTGGCGAAGCTGCCGAGTTCCATGCCGGTGACGAAGCTTCGAAGGACATCGAGGTCGAAGGTTACGCGGCGCATCACAACGATCCTGTTTTTCGGGAACAATTGTCAAAAACTTCCCGATATCCGGGATGAAGTTATGGCGGTAAAGACGAGGCGTCAAGGTCCCGAAAGGGCATCAACAGGAGTCCCGCCATGTCGATTGCCGACGCAAATTGTGAGCCAGGCCGGGTTGGCCGAGCCGCCGCCGTCACGTCGAAGGTTGAACGATTTCGCGCCAATCATCGCTGGAAGGTGCTTGGCATTGGCGTTGCCGCCAATGCCAGTTTCTCCGCCACCTTCGCCGGCATACCGGCGGCGGCGGTGTTTCTGCGGTCGGGCTATCACTTGAGCAATGGCAATCTCGGTCTGGTCCTCGGCCTTCTCGGACTGGGCGTCGCCTTGAGCGAACTGCCCTGGGGTCTGCTCACCGACCGCTGGGGAGATCGCGGCGTGCTGTTGACCGGCCTTGGTGCGACCGCGGCGTGGCTCGCCCTGATGGCGTTGTTCATCGTGCCCTCAGTGACCTATGTGCCTGGCGTCGCAATGCTGGCCGCATGCCTTCTGGTCGCCGGCCTGCTCGGCGGCAGCGTCAACGGTTCCAGCGGCCGCGCCATCATGGCCTGGTTCCACGAAGGCGAACGTGGCTTTGCCATGAGCATCAGGCAGACTGCGGTCCCGCTCGGCGGCGGGCTCGGCGCGCTGGTCCTGCCGTCGCTGGCATCGGTGCACGGTTTCGCGGCGGTCTTCTGGCTGCTGGCCGCCATGAACGCCGTCTCTGCGCTGTTTGCCTGGCGATGGCTGCACCAGCCGCCGGAACTGGACAATGCCGGCAGCATGGCCATGGCAAAGTCGGGCGGTCCGGCGCCGCTGCGCAATGTCGAGGTCTGGCGCATCGCCACCGCCATCGGCCTGCTCTGCTTTCCGCAAGTGGCGGTGCTCACCTTCGCCTCCGTTTTCCTGCACGATTTCGCCGGCATGGCCACGCTCACGATCAGCGCCAGCCTTGCCGCGGTGCAGACCGGCGCCATGGTGATGCGCGTCTGGAGCGGCCGCTTCACCGACCGCCATGGCAACCGCCGCTGGTTCCTGCGCCTCTGCAGCATGACGAGCGCGCTTGGTTTCGCGGCCCTCGGCCTGCTGGTTCTGGCGGCAGGAGCCACGCCAGGCTCCCATGCCGCGTTGATCACGGCGATCGCCGTGCTGCTGGTCGTTGCCGGCATTTCGGTCTCCGCCTGGCATGGCGTCGCCTACACCGAACTCGCCACGCTTGCCGGTGCCAGCCGCGCCGGAACCGCGCTCGGTCTTGCCAACAGCTTCGTCTTCATCGCCTTCTTCGTGGTGCCGACCGCCATTCCGGCTTTGCTGCTTGTCTGGTCGTGGCCTGGCGTCTGGCTGGTGGGCGCGCTCTGCGCCATGATTGCATGGCCAATTTTCCTGCGGCCGAACTGACGGGTTGCCGGCCGGCAAACGGCGTCCCATTTCGGGCCGCTTCGGAACAACACGATCGACCGCGTTAACCCCGCATCAAGGTTAATGCTTCACTTTGGCTCTCCAGTGGCTCAGTGGCGTTTCTGGAGAGTTCCCCGTGCATCGACGTGTCCTGAAGCGGCTGGCCGCCGCCGCCGGTGAGAAAAAACGTTCCTTCGTATCGCCATTGGTCGTCGGGCTCGGCATCTGGATCGGCTTTCCGACCGTCGTCGCCTACCAGGACATGGGCAGCTTGATTTCCGGCCTCGAAGCATCGGGCTCCCGCTGGAACTCTTATGTCGAGCGCTCCGTCGCCGGCTCGGTTCATGCCGCCGAAATGCCTTTCATCGATTCCGTCACCACCGGTTCGCTCTCGGGCTCGGGCGTACGCCTGCCCGGCGTCGGCAAGGTCTCGTTTCGCGGCAAGGGCAATGTCGCCGGCATCACGCCCGACGAGGACCGCGTCATGCGTGCCGACAAGAAGGGCCGCATCATCCAGGTCTCGCCGGTGGCGCCGCCGAAGAACTTCAATGCCGGCTCTATCTTCCAGCGCACGTCCTCGCTGCTGCGGCCGAGCATGGACAGCGGCCTGAAGCTCGCCTTCGCCAAGCCCGGCATCAAAGGCAAGGAAATCCAGATCGCCCAGGCCTTCCACACCAATGTGGACAAGAAGCCCGATCCCGGCGTGCCGGCCATGCTTGCCGCCCTCGTCAACAATGACAGACCGGACGTGCTGGCCACCGCCTATGCCCAGGCCGAACCCGATTACGCCAAGGCCTCGCCCTTCGAAGCGCTGCTGCAGGACGAGGAGCCGAGCAGCGGGCGCTTCATTCCGCCGATGGCCAAGGGCGATCATTCGTGGATCCAGAACCCGCTGCCGGCCAGCGTCTTCTCCACGAAGGAGCAGGCCTGCCTCGCCAACGGCATCTATTTCGAGGCGCGCGGCGAATCCGTGCGCGGCCAGGCCGCCGTCGCGCAGGTCATTCTCAACCGAGTCCGCAATCCGGCCTATCCGAACTCGATTTGCGGCGTCGTCTACCAGAACGACAACTGGCTGAACCGCTGCCAGTTCTCCTTCGCCTGCGACGGCCGCAAGAAGCGCATCGAGAGCCCCGCCCACTACAAGACCGCGCAGGACGTCGCGATGGCGGTCACCGCCGGCAAGATCTTCATTCCCGAAGTCGGCTCATCGACCCATTACTACGCCAACTATGTCCATCCGGGCTGGGCGCGCACGATGCAGAAGATGACCAAGATCGGCCTGCATATCTTCTACCGCACGTATGGCGGCGGCTGGAGCTGAGCCCTTCGGCTTGCCTGTCGCAAACGAACCGCAAAGGCCCTGGAAGCCGAAATCGGACAGCGGTCGCCGGACGGATTCGGGGCATGTGCCGACCCGATAGTGCCGGGCACGATGTCGCACCTCGCCAAGTGATTGATTCCAATAGAAAAAATACATGGCTTTGAAGTCCCGCCCGTGGCTTGACGGGCGCAAACCCTCTAACTATGTTGCCGGCGACTTTAGAAGCGGACGGACGGTGACGGTCTGACCGGGCAGGGGGGTTACGATGGCCGACAAGAACGGGCCAGACGGAACCGGAGAAACCGGCCGCGGCAGCAAGCACGAGGCCGACATCCGCGACGAAGATCTCGAACGCCGCCGGCGTGAGCTTGGAGCATCGCTTGCGACAAGACGGCCGGATCAGCTCGAGGGGAATGACGGCGCGAAAGCGACGGCCGGATATGGCCAGGCGCTCAAGCTGTCCAGCGAGTTCATCGCCGGGATAGTGGTGGGTGTGGGCCTTGGCTGGTTTCTGGATCGTGTGGCGGGAACCTCGCCATGGGGTCTGGTCGTCGGCTTGTTGCTGGGCTTTGGCGCCGGCGTGCTCAATGTCCTGCGTTCGTCAGGTGTTGTGGCGGAATTCGGAAAAAGCGAGAAGTCGCACGATCCGAAAGAATGAAATGGCGCCGCCAACGGCGCACAAGGACACTTAAGGCCGTTCGCGGCTTTGACGGGGATGTAAATGGCTACTGACAAGGTCGATCCGATCCACCAGTTCCATATCGTCAAGCTGATTCCGATCAACATCGGAGGCTATGACCTGTCCTTCACCAATTCGTCCCTGTTCATGGTCGCGACCGTCCTCGTCGCATCGGCGTTTCTGTACCTCTCGACCTCGAGCCGCAGCCTTGTTCCCGGGCGCCTGCAGTCGGTTTCGGAAATGGGCTACGAGTTCGTCTCCAACATGCTGCGCGACGCCGCCGGAACGCAGGGCATGAAGTTCTTCCCCTTCGTGTTCTCGTTGTTCATGTTCGTACTGGTCGCCAACCTGCTTGGCCTTTTCCCGTACTTCTTCACCGTCACTAGCCACATCATCGTCACCTTCGGCCTCGCAGCCCTGGTGATCGGAACCGTCGTTGTCTACGGCTTCACGAAGCACGGTCTGGGTTTCCTCAAGCTCTTCGTGCCGCATGGCGTTCCGGTGTTCCTGCTGCCACTGGTGGTGCTGATCGAAGTGATCTCCTTCGTGTCGCGCCCGGTCAGCCTCTCGGTTCGTCTGTTCGCCAACATGCTGGCCGGCCACATCACACTGAAGGTGTTTTCGGGCTTCGTCGTCAGCCTGAGCGCGCTCGGCGCCGTCGGCGTTGCCGGTTCGGTGTTGCCGCTGGCCATGGCAGTCGCGCTGACCGCGCTGGAATTGCTGGTCGCTTTCCTGCAGGCCTACGTCTTTGCGGTGCTGACCTGCATGTATCTGAACGACGCCCTGCATCCCGGGCACTGACCTAGAATTTCCGGCATCTTTCGCCGGATGGAATTGCAACGAATTACAGATCCAAAGGAGTTTAAAATGGACGCAGAAGCAGCAAAGTACATCGGCGCCGGTATCGCTTGCCTGGGCATGGGCGGCGCGGGCATTGGCCTCGGCAACATCTTCGGCAGCTACCTGGCGGGCGCCCTGCGCAATCCGTCGGCCGCCGATGGCCAGTTCGGCCGCCTGATTTTCGGCTTCGCCGTGACCGAAGCTCTGGGCATTTTCTCGCTTCTCATCGCGCTTCTCGCCCTGTTCGGCTGAGCCCCTGTTCGGCCAATTATTGGTCGGACGAGCATTGGGAAGAATTGGCTGGCCGCATTCCTGCGGCCATGCCTGATATCAGGGGATAGTCCATGTTCGTGACATCTGCGTTTGCGCAAGAGTCCGCACCCGCCGCTGAAGGCGCCCATACCGGTACGGAAGGCGACACGCATTCCGGCACCGGCGTGCCTGCCGAGGCGCACGGCACGTTCCCGCCATTCGATCCGGCGACGTTTCCGTCCCAGCTTCTGTGGCTGGCGATCACGTTCGGGCTGTTCTATTTGTTCCTGAAGAAGGTGGTGATGCCGCGCCTTGGCGGCATCATCGACGTCCGCAGCGATCGCATCACGCAGGACCTCGACCAGGCCGCCAGGCTGAAGGGCGAGGCCGACGCCGCCGTTGCCGCTTACGAGCAGGAACTGGCGGAAGCCAAGGCCAAGGCCAACGCGATCGGGCAGCAGGCCAACGACGCTGCCAAGGCTGAAGCCGAGGCTGCCCGCAAGAAGGTCGAGGCCGCCCTCGACAAGAAGCTCGGCGAGGCCGAGGCCAGCATTGCTTCCATCAAGGCCAACGCCATGAAGGAAGTCGGCACGATTGCCGAGGACACCGCTTCAGCCATCGTCGATGCGCTTGTCGGCGGCAAGACCAGCAAGGCCGAGATCTTGGCTGCGGTCAAATCCGTGGCCCGGTGAGGAGCACATTATGGACGCCACATCTCTCGCAACGCTCTGGGCAACGGTTGCCCTCGTCATTTTCCTCGGCGTTGCCGTTTACATCAAGGTGCCGGGCCTGATCGCCAAGTCGCTCGACGCCCGCGCGACCAAGATCAGCGACGAGCTTGCGGAAGCCCGCCGGTTGCGCGAAGAGGCCCAGCAACTGCTCGGCCAATACCAGAAGAAGCGCAAGGAAGCCGAGCAGGAGGCCGCAGCCATCGTCGCTGCCGCCAAGCGCGAGGCCGACATGCTTGCCGCCGAGGCGCACAAGAAGACCGAAGACTATGTCACCCGTCGCACTGCGCTTGCCGAGCAGAAGATCGGCCAGGCAGAGCGCGAAGCCGTCGCCGAAGTGCGCGCCAGCGCCGTCGACATCGCCGTCGAGGCGGCCCGCACGCTGCTCGCCGGCAAGATCGACGCCAAGGCCGGCGCGGATCTTTTCAAGTCCGCGCTGCAGGACGTGAAGGCCAGGCTGAACTGAGCGGGGTTAACTCGCTGACATCAAGCCGCCCGGGCAACCTGGCGGCTTTTTTGTTGAGCGGCGACGGACATTGGCGAAGGCGGTGGTGCGCCTGATCTCCCCCCTCGAGGGGGAGATGTCGCCAAAGGCGACAGAGGGGGTCGGTTCGACCAGGCGCGACGCTCTTTCTGCGACCAAGAAGGGCTAGCGCTTCACGCGCGGTGACCCCCTCTGGCCTGCCGGCCATCTCCCCCTCAAGGGGGGAGATTTAGCTGTCCAACCCGACAAACCCTTCTTCCTCAACCACCTCAACCCCACCCAGCCTGAACGGCGCGAATGACGCCCGGTGCAGCCTTGCCACCGGCCCATGCGCTTCGATCGCGGTGCGGTGCCGCACGGTGGCGTAGCCCATATGGACCTCGAACCCGTAGCGCTCGTGATGGCTGCCGCAGCCGCACATCATGCGGTCGCGCATCACCTTGGCGACGATCGAGGCGGCGGCGATCGATTGCGAGCGCTGGTCGCCCTTGATCAGCGCGCGGCCTTCGCAGAGGAGACCCGGCGGCACATCGCGGCCATCGGCCAGCGCCAGCTTTGCCTGGATCGGCAGGCCGGCAAGGGCGCGGCGCATGGCTTCCAGGCTGGCCTTGAGGATATTGCTGCCGTCAATGCCTTCGGCGCTGACCGAGGCCATCGACACGCCGAGCGCTGACCCCAGGATTTTCAGGAACAGCGCCTCGCGCTGCAAATGGTTGAGCCGTTTGGAATCGTCTAGCCCGTCGGGAATGTTGGCGGGATCGAGGATCACCGCCGCCGCCACCACCGGCCCCGCCAGCGGACCGCGGCCGGCCTCGTCCATGCCTGCCACCGGCCAAAGGCCTTCAGCCATCGCCTTCGTCTCGAAGGAGAAGTCGGGCTTTTCGACGATTTCGAAAAGAAGCGGAGAATCGGAACGCGCGCGAGCCATGTTGCGGCGAGGTTCGCATCGGCTCCGATTCTCCGCAAGTCCCTCCAGGGTCGAGTGGGGCAAGACCGGGAGGGCACCGTCTGCAGGCCGGGGGACAGGCCGGACGGGATTCTTGGGTCGCCTGCCAACCACGAGGGCAGGGCAGGCGCTACTTTCAGAGCAGCATCAGCTGCTCGGTCGCCTTGGCGGCGGCTACAAACTGGTCGGTTCGGAGCGTGCGCCGCTCGGCGTTGAGGCCGAGCCGCTTGGCCGTGATCTCGAAGCGCCGGCCGATCTGCCAGGCATAGGGGCCGGCGCCTTTCATCCGCTTGCCCCATTCCGAATCATAGTCCTTGCCGTCGCGCATCGAACGGATCAGCGACATCACGTGCCGGTAGCGGTCGGGATAATGGCGCAGCAGCCAGTCCTTGAAGATCGGCGCCACCTCGAGCGGCAGGCGCAGGATCACATAGCCGGCCTCGCGGGCGCCTGCGGCGCGTGCCGAATCGAGGATACGCTCCATCTCCTGGTCGGTCAGGCCGGGGATGATCGGCGCCACCATGACAGAGGCCGGGATGCCGGCATCGGAAAGCTGCCGGATCGCCTCGAGGCGCTTGGTCGGCGTCGACGCGCGTGGCTCCATGGTGCGCGCCAGCATGCGGTCCATCGTCGTCACCGACAGCGCCACCTTGGCCAGCCCGCGTTCGGCCATGCGCGACAAGATGTCGATGTCGCGCGTCACCAGATGGGATTTGGTGACGATGCCGACCGGATGGCCGCGCGCCTCCAGCACTTCGAGGATCTCGCGCATAATCCGGTATTGTTTCTCGATCGGCTGGTAGGGATCGGTGTTGGTGCCGATGGCGATGGTGCGCGGCTGATAGCCATCCTTCGACAGTTCCTTGTCGAGCAGCCGCGCCGCATCCGGCTTGGCAAACAGCTTCGCTTCGAAATCCAGCCCCGGCGACAGGCCCATGAAGGAATGCGTCGGCCGGGCGAAACAATAGACGCAGCCATGCTCGCAGCCGCGATAGGGGTTGATCGAGCGGTCGAAGGAAATGTCGGGCGATTCGTTGCGGGTGATGATGGTGCGCGGCTTCTCGACCTGCACTTCGGTCTTGAACGGCGGCAATTCCTCCAGCGAATTCCAGCCGTCGTCGAACACATGCCGGCTGACCGGCTCGAACCGGCCGGACGGGTTGATGCCCGCGGAACGGCCGCGGTTGCGATCCGGACGGACGCGCATGCCGCTCTGTTCGATCATCGCATTGGCCATCTCGGCTCGCCCTGCTCCGAAAGCAGCAATGTCCGCACGCACGATATGTTCCATTTTGGCCCTTTCCCAAGGACTGTCGGCTGGCTGTCGAATCGCTCTGTTCATGAAAATAATCCTATTTCGCTGATGAGAACAAAGCAAGAACTTTTTCGTTGGGCCATGCAAAACTGGCGCTGCGCCGGGCTTTCCGCTATTCGGCTAAAAATGCTCAGCGTTCTCATCGAAACCCGGGATGACGAAGAAGGCCTTGCCCGCACGCTCGCCTCGTTGATCGGCGGCGCGGTCGAGGGCGTGGTGCGCGATGTCATCGTCTGCGACACCGGCTCGACCGACCAGACGCATCGGGTTGCCGATCATGCCGGCTGCCACTTCGTGGCCGGCGGCATTGCCGCGGGAATCAGGCAGGCGAAGGGTGACTGGCTGCTGTTTCTGGAACCCGGCGCAAGGCTGGCGGAGGGCTGGATCGACGACGTTGTCGCTCACACGGCGCGGCAAACCATGCCGGCGCGCTTTTGCCGTGCGCGCGGCAGCCGCACGCCGTTCCTGTCACGGGTGTTTTCGGGCAACCGGGCGCTGGCCGAAGGGCTGGTCATCAGCAAGCGCCAGGCCGCTGCCCTGTCGAAGAACGCGCACAGCGCCGAAGCCCTTGCGCGCGGTCTCGCCACCAGGCGGCTCGACGCCGAAATTTGGCTGGCGCCGAAGAAGTGATGTTTCTCCCTTTTCCCGTTCCCAGGGAGAAGGGTGCCCGAAGGGCGGATGAGGGGCAGCGTCGGCGTCTCATCCGCATTGGCACGGTCGCAGCACCATCCCTCTTTTTCGCCGCAAAAAGCTATTGTGCATTGCACAAAAGCTGACGCGGGATTAGCATTCCGTTGATGCGGGATATCGGGGTTTGGGTAGTGCCGGAGCGGTAAGCAAGCGCCGCGTCGTCGTTGCTGCCGTTCATATCTGAGGACCCCGATGAACCTTTCGTCCCCTGACAAATCCGGCGCCCCCAGCCTGGAAGCCATTGCCCGCAACGGCAGCCTGCTCCGCCGCGTTGCGGTGCGTATTCCGACCTATCTCTCCGACCTGCGCGAAAATCCCGCATGGCTGCCGATGTTCGTGCTTGCCCGCACCATGCCGGCGCGCAAGCTGCACTGGCTTGGCGCCAAAGCCGCGCGCCCCGCGCAGAGTGCCGGAGCTACGATGTTCAGGGGCGTCGACCTCAAGTCGATCCTCGCGGCGCTGCGCACCGATGGCCTGTTCTCCGGACTGGTCCTTCCGCAGGCAATCCACGAAGAGATCGCCAGCTTTGCTCAGAGCACGCCGTGCTTCGGCAATTTCGACCGCCGGCTCGAATTCATGCCCGGAGAACACGCAGAAGCCGAGAAGCGGTTCGGCCGCTCTTTGCTCAGCGGACACTATTTCGAGCGCATCCTCGGCTGCAAGGCGGCACTCGCCATCCAGAACGACCCGCTGCTGCTCGACATCGCCCAGCACTATCTGGGCGGGCAGGCAAAGCTGATCACCACGCGTATCTGGTGGAGCTTTCCGACCGGCGAGGCTTCCGACGCCGACAAGAACCTTGCCTCGCTCGGCAAATATCATTTCGATCTCGACGACTGGCGGATGCTGAAATTCTTCTTCTATCTCAAGCCCTGCGATGCCGGCACCGGCCCGCATGTCTATGTCAAAGGCAGCCACAACAGGCGCAGCCTCAAGCACCAGTTGACGCTGCTGGTCGGCCATCCGGCGCAAGACGTGCTCAAGGTCTATGGCGACGACAGCCCGGTCACGCTGACCGGCGAGGCCGGCCTCGGCTTCGTCGAGGACCCGTTCGGCTTCCACATGGGCACCGTGCCGTCCACCACGCCACGGCTGATGATGGAGGTCGGCTTCGGCGTCTCGCCGCCCTCGCGCCGCCGCTTCCACGGCGAACCGGTCATCCGCTGAGGCCGGAGCGGATCTCGACCGGCATCCAGCGCGCTTGCCGCCGGGCAATGCGACCCTCTTTGTTCTCGGCATCATAGTCCATTGGGACCGGCTCGCGGTTGAACCGCGGCCGGTCATCCAGCGCATTGACGATGACGATCGCTCTCGGTTCGCCGTCGGTGGTCACAGCAGCGACATAGACGCCGCAGTCCCGGCAGATGAGATAATCGGCGGTGCGCAATCCGAACCGGTATCGGTGCAGCCGCGCCTCGTCCTCGACCGAGACGATCAATCGGCCCTGCGGATCGGCGGCGGCGCGTGAGCCATGCCGGACGCAGAAGGCGCACTGGCAGGCGCGGATCTCCATCTCGGCCGGCTCCATTCCCGTTTCGAACGTCAGGTGGATGTTGCCGCAATGGCAGCCGCCGCGGTGCGCGCTCATTGGATCTCTTCCGTCTTGACTTGGCGACAGACTATCCGCCCGACGACCCGGAGGAAATGACCTCTCGAAGGCGCAGCCGCCATTCTGCCTGACAAAGGCAGCACTTGGCCGGCACTTTGCCTTGGTTTACGAGGCGGCCTTGCCGCGCCGCAAATGCTCGTCCAGGCGCGGCATGATCTCGACGAAGTTGCAGGGCATGTGGCGGTAGTCGAGCTGCGGTTTCAGGATGCCGTCCCAGGCGTCCCTGCAGGCGCCGGTCGAGCCCGGCAGCACGAAGACGAAGGTCGCGTTGACGACGCCGCCCGTCGCCCGACTCTGCACTGTCGAGGTGCCGATCTTGTCGTAGGAAATGCGGTGGAACACTTCGGAAAAGCCATCCATGCGCTTCTCGAAGATCGGCTCCAGCGCCTCCGGCGTCACGTCGCGGCCGGTAAAACCGGTGCCGCCGGTGGTGATGACGACATCGATGTCTTCGTCGCGCGACCAGCCCAGCACCTTGTCGCGGATTTTCTCCCGGTCGTCGGTGACGATGTCGCGCGCGGCCAGGACATGGCCGGCCTCGACGATGCGATCGGCCAGCGTCCGCCCTGATTTGTCGTCGGCAAGGCTGCGCGTATCGGACACCGTCAGCACCGCGATGCGCACCGGGATGAACGGGCGGCTCTCGTCAATTTTGGCCATCGGCCCCCTCCGAAGCGATGCTTCGTGTCGCGGCGACAAACCACTCCGGTTCGCGGCTGCGAATCTCGGCGGCGGCGCGCTTGGCGACATTGCCGGTCTCGAACAGCCCGAAGCATGTGGCGCCGGAGCCCGACATGCGCGAAAATCCCGATCCGGCCCGGTTCAGCAGGGAAACCGCTCGGCCGATGGGCGGCTGGATCGCCTGCGCCGCCGATTCGAGATCGTTGCGGGTGATCTCCAGCCAGTTGCGGACGCTGTGGAAGTCAAATGCACGCGGCAGCGGCGGCAATCCCTCATTGTCGCGTTTCTCAAGTGCGTTGAACACATCAGGCGTCGAGACGGCGACGCCGGGATTGACCAGCACCAAAGCGAGCGCCGGAAAATCCGGCACCAGCGACAGCTCATCGCCGACGCCACGCGCAACCAGCGGTTTTGCCGCAAGACACATCGGCACGTCGGCGCCGAGCGTGAGACCGATCCGCGCCAGTTCGGCCTCGCCGATGTCGAGACCCCAGGTCCGGACAAGACCCTGCAATACCGCCGCCGCGTCGCTCGAGCCGCCGCCGACCCCGGATGCGACCGGCAGGTTCTTTTCCAGCCGGATGGCAACCGGCGGCGTGCTCTGCTGGCCGGCCTGCCTGCGCAGCGCCTCGCGCGCCTTCACCACCAGATTGCTGTCGTCGATCGGCACGGAAGTCGCGTAACGGCCCGATACGGAGAACCGGTCGGCGTCGGCAGGCTCGATCTCGACCCTGTCGCCGAAGCGGGTGAAAACGACCAGGCTCTCGAGCAGATGGTAGCCGTCGGCGCGCTTGCCGGTGATGTGCAGCGCCAGATTTATCTTGGCGGGCGCAAGCCACGTCCGGGCTGCGGCATCCAAACTGTCGGCTGCTGACGGGATGATGCTCAGTCCTTGGCCAGGCGGTATTCGCCGGTCTTGGGATCCTGGACCAGCGTGCCGTTGGTGCCGTTGGCTGCCTGCTTTTCGGTGCGCCGCACCTTGGCGGTCACACGTTCGGCCTCGCGGACGAAGGTGCGGTAGCCGAAATAAGCGGCTGCGCCGACAACTGCGAAGAAAATGATCTGAGGCATTTCAAAGCTCCTCCCTCGCAAGGCGGCAAGGCAGACTGTCAAGCCCTCATGCTAGACGCTTTCCCTGCTTTTTCAAAGCCCGAAGCGCGCCCACAATGCGCGCTCTTCCGCCGCATCGATCACGCCGCTTGCGGCGGCGGCGGCAATATCGGGCGCTGAAAAGTTCGAGCCGAACAGGCCGATGCGGCCAAACAGGCCACGCGGCGCGGTGACCAGCCTGAGCTGGGTTTTCGCGCCGAAGCGGGTTTTCAGTACCGTGCGCATGTCGCTCAACGCATCGACGAGGCCAAGCTCCAGCCCTTTCTTGCCGGTCCAGAACAGGCCGGTGAACAGGTCCGGATCGTCCTTCAGCTTGGTGCCACGGCGCTCCCTGACCAGATCGATGAAGGTCTCGTGCACTTCCAGCTGCAGCGCCTTCAGGCGCTCGACGTCTTCCCTCTTCTCCGGCTTGAACGGGTCGAGCACCGCCTTGTTCTGGCCGGCGGTGTGGACACGGCGCTCGACACCGATCTTCTTCATCAACTCGGGAAAGCCGAACGAGGCCGAGACGACACCAATCGAACCGACGATGGAGGACGGATCGGCAAAGATCTCGTCGCCGGCGACCGCGATCATGTAGCCGCCCGAGGCCGCCACATCCTCGACGAAGACCAGCACCTTCTTGTTCTTCTCGACCGCGAGGTCGCGGATGCGCTTGAAGATCAGCCGCGACTGCACCGGCGAGCCGCCAGGCGAATTGATCGAAATGGCGACGGCGGGCGCATCGAACAGGAACGCCTTTTCGATGAGGGCGGCGGTGGACGCCAAGGACAGGCTCGGCCGGAACGGGCCGCCGCCGGCCATGATGGTGCCATGCAGCCTGATGACGGGAATGGTGACGACGCTGGATCGCCAGGATTTCGGCAGCAGGCGGTTGAAAAGGCGTTTCACGAGGTGGCTGTCTCCAAATGGCTTCAACGCATGTAGGGATTTGCCGGTCAACGGCAATGCTGCAATCCATCTCAGCCAACTGTGTGCCGGTTTTGCGGCAACGACACTGACGGGCCCAAAATCAATCGCCAAACAGCGACGCCAGTCCGTTGTTGATCATCTCGGTTCGTTCCGACGGGCCGTCGCCCGTTTGCCCATGCAGCATCAAAGGCGGGCGGATCGACAGCTTGCCGCGCGCGCCGAGCGCTGCCCTGACGACAATGCGGATTGCGGCTGCTTCCGGGCGCGGATGCACGGCCAGCATCTCGGCGTCGCCGAAGCGGCCCGACAGCGCATGGAGGAGGTCGCCAAGCTGTTCCGGCCGCGCAATGACGGCCAGGCCGCCGCGCGGCTTGGCGACGGCAGCCGCACTCCGGATCCAGCTTTCGAACAGCCCCTGTTCCATCACATGCGCCTGCCGCCGCAGCGGATCGGGCGTGGCGCGGTCTTGCGCCGCGTTGAAGGGCGGGTTCATGATGACGAAATCGAAGGAATTGTCGGCAAGGCCGGCTTGCGTCCGCGCCCGGCCCGACAGCGTGACGTCGGCGGTCAGCACCGAGGCGCGATTGCCGAGATGCGCATTGCCGGGATGGGCGAGCGTGGTTGTGGCGAAGCCTGCCATCTCGGTCGACCGTTCGACGAGCACGACCTGCGCCTCTGGGCAGCGCGACAGCACGGCAAGACCCGCCGCACCGGCGCCGGCGCCGAAATCGGCGAGGCGTCCAGCAAAGCCGGATGGAACTGCTGCCGCCAGCATCATGGCATCCATCCCGGCGCGATGCCCTGTCCTGGGCTGGACCAGCCAGAAGCGGCCGCGATGGAAGGCATCGACCGTGTGGGCCGGCGTATCGCTGGTAAGCGCGCTCGCTTCAGCCATTATGTCTGGCGGATTTCGTTCTCGATGCCGGCGTCTTTCAAGATGCGCCGCGCCTGATCGGCCTGGTCGGCATCGACCATCACGCGCTTCTGCAAAAGACCGATCGACCCTTCGAGAATGCTCATGTTCTGGTCGGCGACGAAGCAGGCGATCCCGGCATCGCGCATCAGCGATTCGACGAAGGAGATGATCACGGCATCGTTGGTGCGCACGAGTTCTATCATCGGACGAAGTTCGCAGGTTGCAGCGTTGATGTAAACGCCGGAGCATGGCGCCCAAAAGTGTGGAGCGGTTTTCGGGCAACGGTATGCGGTCGCTAAGGTTGACACGCCGTCACCGCAGCCGCGCCAATTCGCCTCTTGCCGTGCCCGTATGTGCCGCCCTAGAGTCCCAGGCGGGACCAGGGTGCCGTCGCACGCGTGATCAAAGACGGGAGTGTTTGTTGGTGGGTGTCGTTCTCAACATCGAAAACGGGAAGCGGGAACCCGCCTCCATCAAGGATCTCATCGACCTGACAGCAGCCGATATGGGGCGCGTCAACAAACTGATCCTGTCCAAGGCCGGCTCCGACGTCGAGATGATCCCGGAGGTCGCCAATCATCTGATCTCGTCGGGCGGCAAAAGGCTGCGTCCCATGCTGACGCTCGCGGCGGCCCAGATGTTCGGCTATTCCGGCGAGGGCCACGTCAAGCTCGCCACCGCGGTCGAGTTCATGCACACCGCCACGCTGCTCCATGACGACGTCGTCGACGAGAGCGGCATGCGGCGCGGCAAAAAGACTGCCCGCATGATCTGGGGCAACCAGGCGAGCGTGCTGGTCGGCGATTTCCTGCTCGGCCAGGCTTTTCGCATGATGGTCGATGTCGGTTCGCTGGAAGCGCTCGACATCCTGTCCAGCGCCGCCTCGATCATCGCCGAGGGCGAGGTGATGCAGCTGGCGGCCGCCAAGAACCTCGATACCACCGAGGACGAGCATTTCGCCGTCATCAAGGCCAAGACCGCGGCGCTGTTCTCGGCTGCCGCCGAGGTCGGCCCGGTCATCGCATCGGCGACGCGCAACGATCGCGCCGCCTTGCGCTCCTACGGCATGAATCTCGGCCTTGCCTTCCAGCTCATCGACGATGCGCTGGATTATGGCGGCTCCAGCCAGGAGCTGGGCAAGAATGTCGGCGACGATTTCCGCGAAGGCAAGGTTACACTGCCGGTCATCCTCGCCTACCGGCGCGGCACCAAGGCCGAGCGCACCTTCTGGAAGCGCGCCATCGAGGACAATGTCACCGACGATGCCGGCCTGGAAAAGGCGATCGGCCTGATGACCCGCCATGGCGCCATTGCCGACACCATCGGACGGGCCCGCCATTTCGGCGAGATCGCCCGCGATGCGCTGGCACCGCTGGAGGCGACGCCGCAGAAATCGGCGCTCATCGACGTCATCGACTTCTGCATCAGCCGGGTGAACTGACCCGCGCCTGGCGCCAAAGCAAGTTTGCACGCAAAATCGGGCAATCACCGCTCGACAATCGGCAGCAGTGCAAATTATCTATAAAACATGGCAAAGACCGCAGACGACACCATCGCCGTGCGCATCAGCAAGGTGCTGGCGGATCGCATCATATCGGGCGCGATCGAACCCGGCGCCCGGCTGCGGCAGGATCACATCGCCGAGGAATTCCAGACCAGCCATGTCCCGGTGCGCGAAGCCTTCCGGCGCCTGGAGGCGCAAGGGCTGGCGGTCAGTGAGCCCAGGCGGGGCGTGCGCGTCGCCGCTTTCGATCTCGGCGAGGTAAGGGAAGTCGCCGAAATGCGGGCAGCCCTCGAAGTGCTGGCGCTGCGCCATGCCGCGCCGCATCTGACGGCTTCCATTCTCAACCTTGCCGAAGAAGCCACAAAGGCCGGCGACAAATCCCGCGATGTCCGCTCTTGGGAGGAGGCCAACCGCACCTTCCACCGGCTGATCCTGGCGCCCTGCGGCATGCCGCGGCTCATCGCCACCATCGACGATTTGCACGCCGCAAGCGCCCGCTTCCTGTTCGCCGCCTGGCGCTCGGAATGGGAAATCCGCACCGACCAGGATCATCGCGCGATCCTGAGCGCGCTGCGGCAAGGCAACACCGAATCGGCCGCGGCCACGCTTGGCCGGCACGTTCAGTGGATCGGCCAGAAACCGGTCAAGACCGCGTCGGGCAAGATGCGCGAAGCGTTTGCCATCGTCGGGTAGGGACGAAGGGACAAGTCGTCGGATTCCGCGCGTAGCGATCCTTCACACCCCCCTCTGTCCTGCCGGACATCTCCCCCGCAAGGGGGGAGATCAACAGCTTTGCCGTTGCGTTAGTCCTGCAACGTCGGCCATTGGCGAAAGCAAAGGCGACATCCGATCTCCCCACTTGCGGGGGAGATGGCCGGCAGGCCAGAGGGGGGTGCTGTCCCGCCAGCCTTTCCAAATGTCCTTTATTCGACACGCAAGCCCAAGCCTTTTTAGGGGCGAGGGTTGCCATTCCCGCGCAAATATGGATTCGATAATAGATCGAACAACAAAATTATCTATAATTCAAACCAGCCAGGGAAGCCGCCATGACCGACATCGCCTTTTCGCCCTCCAAGCCCTCCTTCAGCCCGTTGCGCCTGCAAACCCGCTCGTATGCCTGGCAAGCCGCGGCCATCGTCATCGGCACGCTGTCCATTGCGCTCGCCTCCTACATGGAAGTGCCGATGCTGCCGGTTCCAATGAACATGCAGACCTTTGCGGTGACGCTGGTGGGCGCGCTCTACGGCTGGCGGCTCGGCGCGATCACCATCGCCGCATGGCTCGTCGAGGGCGCTGTGGGTTTGCCGGTGCTGTCGGGCGGAGCTGCCGGCATCCAGCATTTTGCCGGGCCGACCGCCGGTTATCTCTTCGCCTTCCCGCTTGTCGGCGCGCTCGTCGGCTGGCTGGCCGAGCGCGGCTGGAACGGCAACCGCGTGCTGCTCGCCTTCGCCGGCATGGTCCTCGGCAACCTCGCCTGCCTGGTTCTCGGCACGGCCTGGCTCGCCCTCATGATCGGCCTCGAACAGGCCATCGCCTTCGGCTTCTTGCCCTTCCTCGTCGGCGGCCTGCTGAAATCGGCGCTCGGCGCCGCGACGCTCAAGCTGTTTTGGAGCAACAAGGCGGACCCGGCAGGAGCATGATCCCGAAAAGTGGAGTCCGGTTTTCGGAAGAGATCATGCTCAAACAAAGAGATGGAGCCCCATCCCGATACCATCGGGATGGAACAGGCTCCGCTGGTGCGTCCTGACCGATGACCGTCCGGCTGCGCTCCCACCATCTTCTTTGCCTGCTGACCTATATCGGCGAAGGGTACAGCGCAGCCTTCGTCGCCAACTATGACGTGATCGCGAAACGTCTGGGCCGGGGCGAGGATATTCTGATCGTCTCCGGCCCCGACGACATCTGCCAGCCGCTGCTCGGCGGGGCGCAGCCCCACTGCTTGCGCGAAAGCGCCGCCGGCCGGGACGAGCTGGCAGCACGCGATGTCGGCAAGCTGCTGACCCGGCCGATCCGGGCCGGCGTCCGCTTCAGCCTCGACGCGGCAACGCTTGCCGGCTTGCGCGCCGCCTTTGCAGCCGGCGTGACGCGTGAGGCCTGCCAGGGTTGCGAGTGGGCCGGCCTGTGCAGCACTGTCGCGGCAGGCGGATATCGCGATGTCAGGCTGTAGCTCCCAACCCCGATCTGCTATTGTCGGAACCGATAGTGTCTGCGTCGCCATGGTTTGTTAATCGGGTGACCCGATTGTGAATTCGGCCCGGATTGAAGCCTGACCCCAAAAAGGCCATGCTTTGTCAGGAAACATCGAGTCTATGGCTTCTCCGCGCCGACGCGGGATGGCGCTTGGCTGAAAGGGATACGATGCGGCAAGGACGTGCGCGCTGGCTCGCGGGGCTGGCAATTGTGGCAGGGATGGCGATTTCTCCGCTGCCTGCCTACGCCAAGGAATCGACCGACCCGGTCAAGATCACCTCCTTCTCGGGCGCCTATCTCGCCGCCCGCATCGCCGAAGGCGACAACGACCTCGACAATGCCATCGCTTATTACAAGCAGGCGCTCGCCTTCAATCCCGGCGACACCTCACTGCAGCAAAGCCTGATGCTGTCGCTGATCGCGCAAGGCCGCTTCGAGGAATCGCTGGTCTATGCCGACAAGCTCAAGGGAGTTCCCGACGTCGAGCGCTTCTCGCGTCTGGCTCTGGCGGTCGATTCCTTCCACAAGAAGGATTTCACCAAGGCGCAGTACTGGCTCAAGCTGTCGCTCGAATCCGATCTCGACCGACTGATTTCCGGCGTCATGTCCGGCTGGGCACAAGAGGGCGCCGGCGACCCCACCGGGGCGATGGCCTCGATCGACAAACTGCAGGGGCCTGACTGGTTCGGCCTGTTCAAGTCCTTCCACCGCGCGCTGATCGCCGATGCCGCAGGCCTATCGGACAAGGCCGACGCGCTTTATGACGCGACCCTGACCGACGTCACGGCCGGCGGTGCCGCGCCCGAGACATGGATGCGCAACGCCCAGGCCTACGCGTCTTTCCTGGCGCGCAAGGGCAACAAGAACAAGGCGCTCTACGTGCTCGACAAGGCCGAGGCGTTCGCGCCCGGCAAGCTCGACATCCAGGCGCTTCGCGACAGGATCAGCAAGGGCGACAAGATCGAGCCCTTCGTCGCCAGTCCCTCCGAAGGCGCCGCTGAAATCCTGCTCGACCTCGCCATCGCGCTCAATCGCGGCGGCGGCGAGCCGTTCGTGCGCCTCTATCTGCAATATGCGCTCGCGCTCAAGCCAGACAGCGACGCCGCTTTGGTGCAGCTTGCCGCCGTTGCGGAGCAGCTGAAGGACGGCGAAGGCGCCATTGCGCTCTATAGCCGCATTCCAGCCTCCTCGCCGCTGAAGGAGCTTTCCGACCTGCAGCTCGGCCTCAACCTTGCCGATCTCAACCGTCACGACGAGGCGATCGCCCATCTCAAGGCATTCGTCGAAGCTCACCCCGATGACATGCGCGCCTATCTGGCGCTGGGCGGGGTCTATGCCTCGAAGGAGGATTTCCGCTCCGCCGCCACTCTCTACGACAAGGCGGTCGCGGTGCTGAAGACGCCGACCAATGCCAACTGGAACATCTACTATCAGCGCGGCATCGCCTATGAGCGGCTGAAGGAATGGCCCAAGGCCGAACCGAACTTCCTCAAGGCGCTGGAACTGTTCCCCGACCAGCCGCAGGTGCTGAACTATCTCGGCTATTCCTGGGTCGACATGAACATGAACCTCAAGGAAGGCCTGGCGATGATCCAGAAGGCCGTCGACCTCAGGCCGAGCGACGGCTACATCGTCGATTCGCTGGGCTGGGCCTATTTCCGCATGGGCCGGTTCGACGACGCCGTGCGCGAAATGGAGCGCGCCGTGTCGCTCAAGCCGGAAGATCCGGTGCTCAACGACCATCTCGGCGATGCCTATTGGCGCGTCGGCCGCAAGCTCGAAGCCACTTTCCAGTGGAATCAGGCGCGCGACCTGAAGCCGGATCCCGATGTGCTTGCCATTTTGCAGCAGAAGCTGATGAAGGGCCTGCCGCCGATCGAATCCAACACGGCGCAGGAAACCCCGAAGGTCAAGCCGGCCACCCCGCCAGCGCCGAAGGGGTGATCGGGCCATACTTCTGATGAAACGGGGCTCGCTGAGCCCCGTTTTTGTTTCGGCTAGGCGTCTTAGAGCAATTCCAGGAAAAGTGTGCGCGGTTTTCCGCTCGGAATTGCGACAGAAACAAAGAGATAGAGACGCCCTATCGCGATCGTCATTCTATGGCGGAGCAAGGAGCGAAGCGACGCGGCGCAGACCCAGCGTTGGCGCTCATTCTAGAACAGCTTTCGGTAGACGACGAAGCCCGAGAGATCGCCGATCTTGTCGTAGAGCTTCATCGCCGTGTGGTTGGTTTCGTGTGTCAGCCAGTAGACGCGGCTGGAGCCTGCGGTTTGCGCCCTGGTATAGACGTCTTCGATCAGTGCCCGGCCGACGCCCTTGCCGCGCGACGCCTCATTGGTGAAGAGGTCCTGCAGATAGCAGTTCGGCGAAATCGCCGTCGTGGTGCGGTGATAGAGATAGTGGACAAGACCGAGAAGCTTGCCTTCGCTCTCCGCGACCAGCGCATGCATAGGCTCATAGGCATCGAAGAAGCGCGACCATGTCATTGCAGTGATGTCACCGGGCAGGGCGGTCTCGCCCGAGCGGCCGTAAAACGCATTGTAGCCGTCCCACAGCGGCAGCCATTGCTCGTAATCCTCTCGGGTGACGGGGCGTACGGTGAGCTGGCCTTGCATGGCTGAACCTCTGTCGTTGAAGCTGGGCGAGCAAACGGCCACCGGCACCGTCCGGCAATGGGCCAGTCCGAAGCAAAGCGTTCAACCTCTCATCAAGGCGGCGATAGGCGCTGCCTTGACGCTAGCCGGCCCGGCAACTAGGGAATGGGATCATTTCAGCGCTTTCCGAGGCCGCCGTGACGTCAGACAGTCCAGCCCATATACATCCCAGCCGCTCGTTCCAGGGGCTGATCCTGACCCTGCACAATTACTGGGCCGCCTATGGCTGCGTCATCCTGCAGCCTTACGACATGGAAGTCGGCGCCGGCACCTTCCATCCGGCCACCACGCTGCGCGCGCTCGGGCCCAAGGGCTGGAACGCCGCCTATGTCCAGCCCTCGCGCCGGCCCAAGGACGGCCGCTACGGCGAAAACCCCAACCGGCTGCAGCATTATTACCAGTACCAGGTGATCCTGAAGCCCAACCCGCCGAACCTGCAGGAGCTCTATCTCGGCTCGCTCAAGGCGATCGGCGTCGATCCGTCGCTGCACGACATTCGCTTCGTCGAGGACGACTGGGCAAGCCCGACGCTTGGCGCCTGGGGGCTCGGCTGGGAGTGCTGGTGCGACGGCATGGAAGTGTCGCAGTTCACCTATTTCCAGCAGGTCTGCGGCATCGAATGCGCGCCGGTGGCGGGAGAACTGACCTACGGCCTGGAGCGGCTGGCCATGTATGTGCAGGGCGTCGACAATGTCTACGACCTCAACTTCAATGGCCGAGAAGGCGCCGAAAAAGTCACCTATGGCGATGTCTTCCT
The DNA here is from genome assembly GCF_000502335.1 of Mesorhizobium sp. L2C066B000. Lineage (NCBI taxonomy): Bacteria > Pseudomonadati > Pseudomonadota > Alphaproteobacteria > Hyphomicrobiales > Phyllobacteriaceae > Mesorhizobium > Mesorhizobium sp. L2C066B000. The sequence goes on along the minus strand of NZ_AYWZ01000007.1, from coordinate 70,247 downwards.
GCAGGCCGAGCAGGAATATTCCAGGCACAATTTCGAATATGCCAACACCGCCATGCTGCTCAGGCATTTCGAGGACGCCGAAGCCGAATGCAAGGCGCTGCTCGCGGCCGGCGCCCCGGCTTCGAACGACAATCTGCCGATGCACCGCATGGTCTTCCCGGCCTATGACCAGTGCATCAAGGCCAGCCACGTCTTCAACCTGCTCGACGCGCGCGGCGTGATTTCGGTGACCGAGCGGCAGAGCTACATCCTGCGGGTGCGCAATCTGGCGAAAGCCTGCGGCGAGGCATTTTTGCAGACCCAGGCCGGCGGGCTCGCCGCCTGAGGCTCACTTCATCATTTCGAGGGAAATGTTGATTGGGGCCAACATCGGGCCAGTCGACCCCGCCATGGTCCGCATAGCCTGCCGTACGCCCGGCATCGAGAAGGCGCCATGCACCTGCGCGGCGAAACAGGCGCTGAGCGCGATGATCTGGAGAAGTCTCGATGCCGTTTTCATGGTCGTTCAGCCAATAGGTCCCTGCCTGAGCGTTGGTCGCTTCAGCGCTGCGTTTGGTTCATGGAAATCTTTGATCAAAGGACGGGCGGGCTGGTTGCGGCCCGACAGGGGGGGTCAAAATTCCTGGAAACAGCGGTCAGCCGAGTTGCCATGCCCTCTTACCTCCCCCTAGATGGGGGAGGTCGCCGCGAAGCGGCGGGTGGGGGTGACAGCGCGACGTTCCATGCCAAAACTCGATCGATTCAAGCTGCATTCTGCGCAAAGGCTTCGCGCGGCGATGACCGACGAGGAACGCATCCTGTGGCGGCATCTGTGGCGCATTCCAGTAGAAGGCACTCATTTTCGCAGGCAGGCGTCGGTAGGCGTTTACTTCCCTGATTTCATCTCCCACCGGCTGAAGCTGATCATTGAGGTGGACGGTGCCCATCACAGCTTCGATGACCAGCTGCGCCATGACGAGCGTCGAACGAAATGGTTCGAGAGCCAAGGCTACCGCGTCATTCGCTTCTGGAACCATGAAATCAAAAACGAACTGGATTCCGTGCTCGATACGATCTATGCGGCGGTGGAAGAACGAAAATCACACCTGCGTTTGCGCGATGGTGCCGAAGGTATCGGCGGCTGAGAGGTCGCCACCCCACCCCGGCGCTACGCGCCGACCCTCCCCATCAAGGGGAGAGTGGGAGCTTAACCATGCCAGACCTGCTCTTAGAACTTCGCTCCGAGGAAATCCCCGCCCAGCCGCGCGTCCGCAGCGCCGGAGGCGCGAGGACGCGCAATCAGGAAGAAGGCATGCGGGTGGAGAAACTCTGATGCCTGATCTTTTGCTAGAACTTCGCTCCGAGGAAATCCCCGCCCGNAGAAGGCATGCGGGTGGAGAAACTCTGATGCCTGATCTTTTGCTAGAACTTCGCTCCGAGGAAATCCCCGCCCGGCCGCGCAACCGCAGCGCCGGAGGCGCGAGGACGCGCAATCAGGGAGAAGGCATGCGGGTGGAGAAACTCTGATGCCGGATTTGTTGCTGGAACTTCGCTCCGAGGAAATCCCCGCCCGTATGCAGCGCAAGGCGGCGGGCGATCTCAGGAAGATGCTGACCGACGGTCTGGTCGAGGCGGGTCTGACCTATGACGCCGCGCGCGAATACTGGACGCCGCGGCGCCTGGCGCTCGATGTCAGGGGCCTGACCGCGCGCTCGAAGGATATCCACGAGGAGATCAAGGGGCCGTCGACGACGGCGCCGGAACAGGCGGTGCAGGGCTTTCTGCGCAAGGCAGGTCTTGCCTCGGCTGCCGAGGCGCATGTCCATTCCGATCCGAAGAAGGGCGACTTCTACGTCGCCCATATTTCGAAGCCGGGCAGGGCGGCGGAAGAAATCATCGCCGAACTGGTGCCGGCCATCATTCGCGGCTTCCCCTGGCCGACATCGATGCGATGGGGGCCGGCTTCGGCGAAGCCCGGTTCGCTGCGCTGGGTGCGGCCGCTGCAGACGATTCTGTGCACCTTCGGGCCGGAGACCGAGGAGCCGGTGGTGGTCGATTTCGAGATCGATGGCATCCGCTCGGGCAATATCACCTACGGCCATCGTTTCATGGCGCCGGGTGAAATCACCGTGCGTCGCTTCGACGATTACGTGACCAAGCTGGAAGCAGCCAAGGTCGTGCTCGACGGCGACCGGCGCAAGGAGATCATCCTTGCCGACGCCCGCAACCTCGCCTTCGCCAACGGGCTCGATCTGGTCGAGGACGAAGGGCTGCTGGAGGAAGTGTCGGGCCTGGTCGAATGGCCGGTGGTGCTGATGGGCGAATTCGAGCAGGCCTTTCTTGCCATTCCGCCCGAGGTGGTGCGGCTGACCATTCGCGCCAATCAGAAATGCTTTGTCACCCGTCCGCAAGGCGACGGCGAAAACCTTTCCAACCGCTTCATCCTCACTGCCAACATCGAGGCGAAGGATGGCGGCAAGGAGATCGCGCACGGCAACGGCAAGGTGGTGCGCGCGCGCCTGTCGGATGCGCTGTACTTCTGGCGGACCGACCAGGGCGATCTGCCCGATCTGGGAGAGCTCGAGGCATCGGCAAAAAAGTTCGGGCTCGATCTGAAAAAGCCGCTCGACCAACGCATGGCCCGCCTCGACCATCTCGGGGTGACTTTCCACGCCAAGCTCGGCACGCAAGGCGAGCGGGTGGAGCGGATCAAGCGGCTGGCGGAAGAGCTGGCGCCAACAGTGGCGCAGTCGATCTCCCCCCTTGAGGGGGAGATCGCCGGCACGCCAGAGGGGGTCGCTTCGGCTGCCGCGACGCCGTCCGGTCTCTCGAAGAAAGAGGGAGTTGGCGCTCCACGCGAGACGACCCCCTCTGTCGCCTTCGGCGACATCTCCCCCTCAAGGGGGGAGATTACCGCGCTCGCGGCCCGCGCCGCGGTGCTGGCCAAGGCCGATCTTACGACCGAAGCAGTGGGCGAGTTTCCGGAACTGCAAGGCGCCATGGGGCGCAAATACGCGCTGCTGCAGGGCGAGCATCCGTCCGTGGCTGCGGCGATCGAGGAGCACTACAAACCGCAAGGTCCGTCGGATAGCGTGCCGACCAATCCGGTGTCGATTGCCGTCGCGCTGGCCGACAAAATCGATACGCTGGTCGGCTTCTGGGCAATAGATGAAAAGCCGACGGGATCAAAAGACCCCTATGCGCTGCGCCGGGCGGCGTTGGGCGTGGTTAGAATATTGATTGAGAATCGTATCCGTTTGGCGCTGACACCCATCTTTGGGAGCGCTTACGAGTGGGCGAACTATCTCGATAAGAATGCTGCTTCAACGCTGGAAGTGAGGGCGGAGCAGATTTATCGCTCCGACCTCCTCGCCTTCTTCCACGACCGCCTGAAAGTCTATCTCCGCGACAAGGGCGCCCGTCACGATCTCATCGATGCGGTCATCACGCCGCAGTCGGACGACCTCCTGCAGATCGTCCGCCGCGTCGAGGCGCTAGGGTCCTTCCTCGACACCGAGGACGGCAAGAACCTGCTCGCCGGCGCCAAGCGCGCGGCCAACATTCTGGCGGCCGAGGAGAAGAAGAAAACGCGCGTCGCCGCAACTGTAGAGCCGGCGCTGTTTCGCGAGGAGGCCGAGAAATCGCTGTTTGCGGCGGTGAATCAGGCGGAGAGAGAAGCCGGCGAAGCGATTCAAAACGAAGACTTTTCCGCCGCCATGCTGGCGCTTAGCGTGTTGCGTGAACCGGTTGATTCATTCTTTGAACGCGTTCTCGTGAATGATGAGGACCAGGCCGTGCGCGCCAACCGCCTGGCGCTGCTGGCTCGCATCCGCACGGCCACCGATCAGGTCGCGGATTTTTCCAGGATAGCTGGCTAAAGGGCAGATAAGCCCGAAGACAGCGACGACAAGGGCGGTGCTCACACGCCGCCCTTCTTGTCCGTGACCAACGTGTCAGTCTTGAGGCTGACTCCGTCAGTCCTCCCGAGGTTGACGAAGTCAATCCTCCAAAATGCTGACATGCACGCTGTCTGAATAGACGTCGACCTGGATCAGCGGCTCGCCATTGACGATGGCGTTCCGTGTCGAGGAGCTCATCGCGCCACCGCGCTTCAGCATGCGTTCCAGATACGCGCGATCATCGTTGCTGCGGAACCAGTCATCGCCCTGGTCGTCGGCATCGCGCCGGTGGAACTTGTGCCAGTTGGCACGGTCCTGCCGCACCATCTGTGCTGCGCTGCTCAGCTCATAGCCGTCGCTGGCATGGTGGTCGCGATCGGAAATGCGCGCGACGTAGGACCCTAGCTCGTCACCGGCCTGCGCGCCGCCGACAGCTATAGGTGACGCCAGCAACAGGCCGGCAATGGTCAAAGATTTCGTCATGTTCATGATAACCCCTCGCTCTCCTAGAACCCGGCGCGCTCATGCCAAACCCGATTGGCGAAATTGGGGCCGCCGCCGCCAAGCCGATCGTGCGCCGGGGCGTCGATCGGCGTCAAGCGGCATGGATCGGCCGACTGTCTTGGCCGACTGTCTTGGCTGAATGGCCTACTCGGCTTTGCCGACGCCCTCGATCGGCTGCTGCGGTGTTGCTGCCGGCTGCGGCGCTGCCGGTTGCGACTCGGGCTTGCCGTTCGATGCCGTTGCAGTTCCGGCTGGCGCGGTCTCTGCCGTCGTCTCCGCTGCCGGCGCCGCGGCGCTCGCCCTGGCCGGAGCCGGCGCGGCGAAGGCGCCGCCGACGACGCCGCCGCGAATGATCATCGGGTCCTGCCTGGGCTTTTCGGGGATCGCCGCGACCTTTTCATAGGTCACATCGGGCTGGGCATCGCCGAGCGCGACGATCGATGGCGACGAGGCGATCCTGACCGGTTCGGCTCCGCCGATCTTGATGATTGACGGCGTCGAGTTCGAGACGCCGAGAAAGACGATCGACGAGGCGTGCGCCCTACCGGTCATCGCCGCCAGGGTGAAACCAAGCGCTCCAAGCACACGCATCGACATCGAAACCGTCCCCTTGCCCAACAAGCTGCCAGCCCTAACCCAGGTAGCCTAGCCCCAGTGGATTGATGCCGCCTTGCAGGGAAACATAGCATTTTAGGCATTGATAATTCGCCAACGCTGGCTTGCCCGAAAACCACTGCCGTATTAGAGCAATTCCAGGAAAAGTGAGTAGCGGTTTTCCGTCCGGAATTGCGCAAAAACAAATACTTAGAGCGTTTCAGCGAACAGCTGAACCGCTCTAACGCATGTCGCTCAAAAGTGGCCCCGGTTTTGAGAGAACGACATGCATCAAAACAAAGACCTAAAGCGCGTCGCATGAATCCGGTTCAGCGCGACGCGCTCTAGGTCCGGTGCCTGTGAGGTGAAGCGAGTGGCTGAGATACTATCCGTCGGCGAAGCGATGGAGCAGGCGTTGGCGCTGCTTGAGGGCGGCGACGTCGTCGCCATCCCGACGGAGACCGTCTATGGACTGGCCAGCGACGCGACCAATGGCGTCGGCGTCGCCCGCATCTTCGAAGCCAAGGGCCGGCCGCGCTTCAACCCGCTGATCGCCCATGTCGCCGATCTCGCGATGGCCGAGCGCATTGCGATCTTCGACCCGCTTTCGAAGCGGCTGGCCGAGGCGTTCTGGCCGGGGCCGCTGACGCTGGTGCTGCCGCTCCGACCCGGCAACGGCATCCATCCGCTGGTCACCGCCGGGCTCGATACGATCGCGCTGCGCATGCCGAGGGGCTTCGGCGGCGAGCTGATCGCCAGGCTCGGCCGGCCGCTGGCCGCGCCCAGCGCGAACTCTTCGGGCAAGATAAGCGCCACGACGGCGCAAGCCGTGGCGGCCGATCTCGGCGCCAAAATCCGGCTGGTGGTCGATGGCGGCGCCACCCCGGTCGGGCTGGAATCGACCATCGTCAAGGTCGAAGGCAACAGCGTGCGGCTGCTGAGGCCAGGCGGCATCGCTGCCGCCGATATCGAGGCCGTCACCGGCATCAAGCTGCAGCGCGGCGCGACAGCCGGCATCGAGGCGCCCGGCATGCTGGCGTCGCATTATGCGCCGAGCGCATCGGTGCGGCTCGATGCACAGAGTGTGGCTGAAGGCGAGGCCTTGCTGGCCTTTGGTGGCGACCGCGCCGAAGGCTGGCAAGCGGCGGCCGCCTTGCGCAACCTGTCCGCGTCAGGCGATTTGCGCGAAGCCGCAAGCAATCTGTTCGCGTATTTGCAGGAACTCGACCGCAGCGGTGCGGCGACGATCGCCGTCGAGCCGATCCCGTTCGATGGGCTCGGCGAGGCGATCAACGATCGGCTGTTTCGTGCCGCTGCCCCCCGTGACAAGCTCGACTGAGCGCCATAGTTTGCGCCGATGAACGACTCCCCCTTCGACCTCGATCCCGCTCTCATCGACCGCTTCACTGCCATTGTCGGCGAAAAATATGCACTGCGCGACCAAGCTGATATTGCGCCGTATCTGACTGAGCGGCGCGGGCTGTGGCACGGCAGGACGGCCTTGGTGCTGCGTCCCGGCAGCGTCGACGAGGTCAGCCGGATCATGCGGCTGGCGAGCGAGACGGGAACGCCGGTCGTGCCGCAAAGCGGCAACACCGGGCTGGTCGGCGCCCAGGTGCCGGATGCCTCCGGCCGCGAGATCGTGCTTTCTTTGTCGCGGCTGAACCGCATTCGCGAGATCGACGTCTTCTCCAACACGGTAACAGTCGAGGCCGGCGTTATCCTGCAGACGCTGCAGGAAGCGGCCGATGCCACCGACCGGCTGTTTCCGCTGTCGCTCGCCGCGCAAGGGTCCTGCCAGATCGGCGGCAATCTCTCGTCCAATGCCGGCGGCACCGGCGTGCTTGCCTATGGCAATGCGCGCGAACTCTGCCTCGGCGTCGAAGTGGTGCTGCCGACCGGCGAAGTCTTCGACGATCTGCGCAAACTGAAGAAGGACAACACCGGTTACGATCTGAAGAACCTGTTCGTCGGCGCCGAAGGCACGCTCGGCATCATCACCGCGGCGGTGCTGAAACTGTTTCCCAAGCCCAAGGGGCGCGAAGTGGCCTTTGCCGGCCTGTCGTCGCCGGAAGCAGCGCTTTCGCTGTTCAGCCTGGCGATGGACCGGGCAGGGGCGGCACTCACCGCCTTCGAGCTGATCGGCCAGCGTCCTTATGATTTCACGCTGCGCCATGCGCAGGGCGTCACGCGGCCGCTGGCGCAGGATTGGCCATGGTATGTGTTGATGCAGGTGTCGTCGGGCCGTTCGGCCGAGGACGCCAGGGGGCTGATCGAAGAAGTGCTGTCGGCAGGCCTCCAGCAAGGCATCGTCGGCGACGCGGTGATCGCGGCCAGCCTGGCGCAGGGCGACGCGTTCTGGAACTTCCGCGAGGTGCTGCCGGATTCGCAAAAGCCCGAAGGCGCTTCGATCAAGCATGATATTTCGGTACCGGTGGCATCCATCCCGGCGTTTATCGAAAAGGCGGCCGGTGCAGTGGCTTCGGTCAGTCCGCAGGCGCGCGTGGTCTGCTTCGGCCATATGGGCGACGGCAATCTCCACTACAACATCTCCCGGCCGGAGGGCGGTGACGACGAAGCGTTTCTCGGCCTCTACCACGCCATGAACCATGCCGTGCACGATGTCGTGCGCTCCTTCCACGGCTCGATCTCGGCCGAGCACGGCATCGGCCAGTTGAAGCGCGACGAGCTGATCGCCACCGCGCCGCCAATGGCGATCGAGCTGATGCGCCGGGTGAAGGCCGTCTTCGATCCGGCCGGCATCATGAATCCCGGTAAGGTTATCTGATCCTTTCAACATTTTGTGGCTGGTCTCATTCCGATAACCATTGCCTGAGATCAGCAAAATTTAACTGACTTTCTTAAGCCGGGCGGCAGAAGCTCGCGCTAATGTTTCACACAACGAGGCCGGGAAAACCGGCCCGGAGAGACCCGCAAAACGGCTCTCAGGAGAAACACAGGAAGGCAGCAGATGAACAGTGTATTGAAGCCCGTCTGGGCCGGGCGCAACATGCGCCTCGACCCATTCCGCCTGCCGCAAGTGGTGAGCTATGCCACGCGCGACGACTATGGCGACGTTACCTTCACCATCGACCAGCGCGGCGCCGTCATCCGCCGCACGCTCGAGATGAGCGGCGTGCCGGCGATCATCGCGCTGCCCGCCAACGCGTTTCGCGGCGTCGCCGCCCGCGCGATGGAGGATGCGCAAGGCAATGTCACGGTAACCCTCGAACTCCTGCACAACGACCCGATGCTGTCGGTGCCGCTGCTGGTGGCCGACGATCTCGACGACGTCGCCGCCGACTGGCGCGCCTGGGCCGATGCTTACCGGCTGCAGATGCTGCTGATCGAATCCGACGGCATTGCCCGCACGCTTGAGGAATCGCTCGGCGCCGCCATCAAGGCGCTGCCGGCCAAGGATCGCCGCAAGGGCCGGGTCTCGACCACGCGCCGCCCGCGCTTCCTCGCCCGCCGCAGGGCCGGCAATCTCGGGCTGAGACTGGTGATCGACGGCCAGGAGATTATTTCGCGGGAGTAGCTTGACCGGCGATTGGCGAAACCGCCGACGACAGCCTTCTTCTCCCCGTCACTATACGGGGGTTGAGGAGCGGTCCGCGTAGCGGACGAAAAGCCAATTGCTTGGCTTTTCGAGTGACCAACGCCCTGCAGGGCGATGAGGGGCGGCGCTGACCGAGGCATTTCTCGCAATATCGCCGCTGTGCATCTCACCTCAACTGCAAAGATTGGCGCTGCCCCTCATCCGGCTGCCGCCACCTTCTCCCCGTGTAGTGACGGGGAGAAGGAGATTAAACCAGCGGCTTTAGCGCCACCCACAGCGCACCGCCGATCAGGCCGATGAAGATCAACCAGCCGACCTGGTTGTTGGATTTGAACAGCCGCAGGCATTGATCGGGATCGTCGATATCCAGAACCGCTATCTGCCGCGCCATATGGGCGCCGGCGGCGATCAGCCCGGCCAGCGCCACCACCGGCACCTGCGCCGAGGCGAACGCGATGGCGAAGCAGACCAGCGTGCCGCCATAAAGCCCGACCAGCCAGGTCTTGGTGTTGTCGCCGAACAGCCGCGCCGTCGAGCGCACGCCGACGATTGCGTCGTCTTCCTTGTCCTGATGTGCATAGATGGTGTCGTAGCCGATCACCCACAGGATCGAGCCGATATAGAGCATGATGGCCGGGCCATCGAGATCGCCGAACTCGACCGCCCAGCCCATCAGCGCACCCCAGGAGAAGGCGAGCCCGAGCACCAATTGCGGCCAGTTGGTGAAGCGCTTCATGAAGGGATAGACGGCAACGATGACCAGCGAGACGATGCCGAGCGGAATGGCGAAGTCGTTGAACTGCAGCAGCACGACGAGGCCCAGCAAGGCCTGGATGACCAGGAACGCCCAGGCTTGGCGGCGCGTCACCTTGCCGGCCGGCAATGGCCGCGAGCGCGTGCGCTCGACCTTGTTGTCGATGTCCTGGTCGACAATGTCGTTATAGGTGCAGCCGGCGCCACGCATGGCGACGGCGCCGACAAAGAACAGGAACAGGAACCACGGCGACGGCAGCAATGTGAGCAACGGGTCTGCCGGGCGGGGATAGGCGCTGGCCGCAAGCGCTGCCGACCACCAGCAGGGCCACAGCAGCAATTGCCAGCCGATCGGCCGGTCCCAGCGCGCAAGCTGCGCGTAAGGCCACAGCCAGCGCGGCAATATCTTGTAGACCCAATGGCCGCTCGGCGCGTCGGCGACGCGGCCCTGTGCGGCTTTCGACTGGATGGTTTCCATCGTGCTGGAGTGGCAGCAGCGGCGTGCGCCGTCAAGCGGCCGCATTGTCGCTCAGGCGGTGAAAATATCGTGGCTGGCAAACCATTCCTTCGCCACCTCCGTGAAGGCCAGCGCCGCCTTCGACAGCCTTTGCCTTGTGTCATGGGTGAGGATGATGCGCTGCATCGGCAGCGGATCGGACAGCGGCTTGCAGACCAGCGGCAGCCCGTCATAACTCCTGTCGCCATAGGGCCTGGTGTAGCTCACCGCGACGCCGAAGCCGTTGGCGACCATGCTGCGCTGCAGTTCGAACGAACTCGCCGTCGATTGCGAGACCGGCGACAGGCCGCGGCTGAGGAACAGGTCCAGCATATGCTGCCAGCTATGCGGCTGGTCGGTGGTGATCAAGGGATGGGTCGCCAGCTCCGCCAGGCTGACGCTCGCTTGGCTGGCCAGTGCGTGGCCTTGCGGCAGAAGCGCGTGTGGCCGCAGCTCATGCAGCAGGATGCGGGCGAAGTGCGAGGGCAGGCCGAGATCGTAGGTCAGGCCGAGATCGATTGCCGCATCGCCGAGCCGCCGGCCCAGCGTCTCGAAGGTCTCGTCGCGGACCACCACGGTGACCGCCGGGCAGCGTTGCGAAAAAGCGCGGATCAGCGCCGGCGCGAAATAGGGCGCCAGATCCTCGAAACAGCCGAGCACAAGTTCGCCCCCGACATCGGCGTCGCGCGTCCCGAGCCCAACCAGTTCGTCCGCTTCGGCCAGCACCTGCTTTGCCTTCGCCACCGCGCTGCGGCCGAACGAGGTCAGCGCGATGCCGCTGCCGCGCTGGCGCACGAACAGTTTCTGGCCGAGCGTCGCTTCGACATTGTCGATCGCCACCGAGATCGACGGCTGTGAGACGTTCAGCATCCGCGCGGCCGCGGTGACGCTGCCATGCCGTGCGACGGCGACGAGGTAACGCAGCTGGGTGAGGGTCAGATTCATAGTCTAAAACTATAAGAGAGATGAGAAATTATTATTTTACGCGATGTGCGGCGGCTGCGATAGTCGGTCATCGAAACAGGGAAGACATGAGATGGCCGCCAGACATATTGATGCCGCAGCGATTGCCGACTACCAGCGCGACGGCGCGGTCTGCATACGCGGCGCCTTCAAGGACTGGGTCGGCACCATCGCCGCCGGCATCGAGCGCAACATGCAAAACCGCAGCGCCACGGCCTCGGACATCGCCAACGGCAAGGGCAGCTTCTTCGACGATTACTGCAATTGGGAGCGCATTCCCGAATTCGTCGACGTGGTGCGCAATTCCCCGGCCGCGGAACTCGCGGCAGCGGCGATGCAGTCGCGCAGCGCCCAGTTCTTCCACGACCATGTGCTGGTCAAGGAACCGGGCACGCAAAAGCCGACGCCTTGGCACCAGGACATCCCGTATTACTTCGTCGATGGCACCCAGACCGTCAGCTTCTGGATTCCGATCGATCCGGTCAAGGAAGCGACGCTGCGGCTGGTCGCCGGCTCGCACAAATGGGACAAGATGATCCTGCCGGTGCGCTGGCTAGATGACAGCAATTTCTATGCCGGCGAGGGCGACTACCTCCCCGTGCCGGATCCAGACAAGGACCCGTCGCTGAAGGTGCTCGAATGGGAGATGGAACCGGGGGACGCCATCCTCTTCGACTTCCGCACCGCGCATGGTGCGCGCGGCAATCCGACCGCGGCGCGGCGCCGGGCGCTGTCGCTGCGCTGGGTCGGCGACGATGCGCGCTATGTCGAGCGCCCCGGCCGTACCTCGCCACCCTATGCCGGCCATGACATGAAGCCCGGCCAGAAACTGCGCGAGGACTGGTTTCCAGTGGTCTTCCAGAGCTGATACCGGCCGGGGACGCCGTGCTCTCGGCGCGACGTTCCCGTGCGCAACCGGTATGGCGCAAGGTAAAACTCTTGACCCGCGCCGCCCGGGGCAATAGCGCAGTCCCTGTCGTGAAATGACAAGGGACATCGGCATGCGCGTTTTGTTGATCGGCTCCGGCGGCCGCGAACATGCCCTGGCCTGGAAGATCGCGGCCTCGCCGCTTTTGACCAGGCTCTATGCCGCGCCCGGCAATCCGGGCATCGCCCACGAGGCCGAACTGGTCAAGCTCGACATCGCCGACCATGCCGCTGTTGCCAGCTTCTGCCAGGACAACGCGATCGATCTCGTCGTCGTCGGGCCGGAAGGGCCGCTGGTCGCCGGCATTGCCGACGATCTGCGTGAGCAGGGCATCCGCGTCTTCGGCCCGTCGAAGCGGGCAGCGCGGCTCGAAGGCTCGAAAGGTTTTACCAAGGACCTTTGCGCCAAATACGGCATCCCGACCGCCGCCTATGGCCGCTTCACCGATCTTGCCTCGGCGAAAGCCTATGTCGAAAAGGTCGGCGCGCCGATCGTCATCAAGGCCGACGGGCTTGCCGCCGGCAAGGGCGTCACCATCGCCATGACGCTGGACGAGGCGCGCGCCGCCCTCGATGCTTGTTTCGACGGCGCATTCGGTGACGCCGGCGCTGAGGTAGTAGTCGAGGAATTCATGACCGGCGAGGAGGCGAGTTTCTTCTGCCTGTGCGACGGCACGACCGCACTTCCCTTTGGCACCGCGCAGGACCACAAGCGCGTCGGCGATGGCGATACCGGCCCCAACACCGGCGGCATGGGCGCCTATTCGCCGGCGCCGGTGATGAGCCCCGAAATGGTCGAGCGCACCATGCGCGAGATCGTCGAGCCGACCATGCGCGGCATGGCCGAGCTTGGCGCGCCGTTCGCCGGTATTCTGTTTGCCGGGCTGATGATCACCGACAAGGGGCCGAAGCTGATCGAATACAACACCCGCTTCGGCGATCCCGAGTGTCAGGTGCTGATGATGCGGCTGAAGGACGATCTGCTGGTGCTGCTCAACGCCGCCGTCGACGGCCAGTTGGCGCACAGTTCGATCCGCTGGCGCGACGATGCCGCGCTGACCGTGGCGATGGCGGCACAGGGCTATCCCGGGACGCCGGAAAAAGGCTCGGTCATTCGGGGTCTCGACGAAGCCGCTGGCGAAGGCGTTGAGATTTTCCATGCCGGCACTGCCATCAATGGCGGCGCGCTGGTCGCCAATGGCGGCCGCGTGCTCAACGTCACGGCATCAGGCAAGACGGTGGGCGAAGCGCAAAGCCGCGCTTACGCCGCGCTCGACCGTATCGACTGGCCGCAAGGCTTCTGCCGCCGCGACATAGGCTGGCAGGCGGTGGCGCGGGAAAAGGCCAGCGCCGCCACATAAGCCTCAGCGCTCGCGAACCAGTTCCGTCGAAGCGGTGCTGACCGGGTCGGCGGCCTGCGAGAAGGCGGCCTCGAGCAGAGCCTCCGAACGATACGTGGTCCGCTTCCAGGCGACATACTCGGCAATGCCGAAGCGCGCGCGGCGCGGCACCGTCTTGACCACCGGCATGCGGAAGGCGGCGCGGAATGTCTGCCAGCGCGCGCCGAGCACCGCCACCATTTCCTCGACCGTCGGTGGCGTCGCCACATCGGCGTATGTGATGGTGACTTTGCCGGCGAGCCCGGCCGCGCGCGACACCGGCACCGGTATCGAGGCGAGGTAGTCGGGCGGCACGTCGATCAGGCCGCCGAAGGGCCATTGCTGGCGCAGTGCCGCCGCGTCCATCGGCGCGACGTTGACGTCGATGTCGTTGGGCGTGCCGGCGACGCGGTAGGGGCAGCGCAGGCGCCCGCAATTGGCCTGCGCCGAGAACTGCCACAGCGCATAGCCCTGCCAGTTGCCCATCGGAAAATGCACGTCGATGTCGGGCTTGTAGCGCGCATACCAGAGCGGCAGCCGCGACAGCAGACGGTATTGGTAGCGGTTGTCGGCGATGTACTGGGCGGTCTTGCCGTTGGTGTAGAGGATCGGGAAACGGCCGAGCCGCCGGTGCACCTGGCGCACGAATTCCTCGGCATCCTCGAGCGACATCCATTGCGAGGGGTCGTTGCCTTCGAGATCGAGGGCGAGCAGATCGTCAGGGGCTGGCTCGGCGAAATCGATGAAACTGTTGGCCTGCTCGAGCGGATTGCCGGGGCGGGCAAGATGATACGCGCCCCATTTCAGGCCGAGCGCCTTGGCCACCACCTTGCGCGTCTGAAACAGCTCGCGCGTCACCGCAAAGCGTTTCCACAATGTCTTGCAGAGTTTGACCGTAGGCTCGTCGCCGTAGCAGAAATAGGGCGGCGGCAGCCCGTCGGAGGCCTTGTTGATGAAGCCGACAATGCGCTTGTCGGTGGCAAGCTGCGCCCAGTCGATGGAATTGTATTCATAGGCGTCGACCACCAGCGCGCGGTCGCCATCCCGCCAAGGCTCGGAAAAGTCCGAGGCTGTAGCCGCTGACGTCAGCGCCATCATCGCCGCGAGAGCGATCGCTGAGCGGCGAAGAAGATGCGCCGGCGTTTTCAAACAGGGGATCCCCGCTGACCAAACACCGATGGTGGACCGGTATGGTTAAGGAAGTGCTTTCGGGCAGGAGTCCTGTCGCTCTCGCGATTTCGTCATTCTATGGCGAAGCAAGGAGCGAAGCGACGCGGCGCGGACCATAGTATGCATTCCGCGACTTCGAAGCGCTGCCACGGCGCGGAATTCTGCACCGTTGCGCCCCTGGCGCGAGGTCGCGACATGGTACTCGGCGTCCGCTACGCTCCCGCTCCACCTGTGGACGACGAAGTTCGATGAAAATCCGCGTGACAAAGTTTGACGTTTACGTAAAAAGAAGGTCGGAGGCCGCCCAGAGGCGGATGGTTTTGCATCGGCCCGGGTCCTAGGATCGAGCGGCCGGAGCAGCGGAGGAGAAAGCGGCATGTACAAGGCCCCGGTCGACGACATTTCGTTCACGCTCAAGCATGTCGCCGGGCTCAAGCCGGCGCTCGACCGCGGCACGTTCGGGGACCTCGGCGAAGACCTTGTCAACGCCATCCTGTCCGAGGCCGGCCGCTTCGCCAGCGAGGAGGTGGCGCCGCTCTACAAGATCGGCGACCAGCATGGCGCGGTGCTGAAGGATGCGACCGTGACCACGCCGCCCGGCTGGAAGGCGCTTTACCGCAGCTGGATCGACGGCGGCTGGAACGCGCTGTCGGGACCGGAAGAATTCGGTGGCCAGGGCCTGCCGACCATGCTCGGCGTTGCCGCGCTCGAAATGTGGAACTCCGCCGCCATGGCCTTTGGCATCGGCCCGACGCTGACCATGGGCGCGGTCGAGGCGCTCGACAAGCATGCTTCCGAAGCGCTGAAGGCAAAGTATCTGGCAAAGCTCGTCTCCGGCGAGTGGATGGGGACGATGAACCTGACCGAGTCGCAGGCCGGTTCCGATCTCGCCGCCTTGCGCAGTCGCGCCGAGCCTGCCGGCGACGGCACCTACCGCATCTTCGGCCAGAAAATCTTCATCACCTATGGCGAGCATGATTTCACCGACAACATCATCCATCTGGTGTTGGCGCGGCTGCCCGACGCACCGGCCGGCACGCGCGGCATCTCGCTGTTTTTGGTGCCGAAATTCCTGGTCAATGATGACGGCTCGCTCGGCGCCCGCAACGACGTCTTCTGTTCCGGCCTCGAGCACAAGCTCGGCATCCATNCATGCCTCGCCGACTTGCACCATGATCTATGGCGACGGGTTCCAGGGTGCTGCGCCCGGCGCCATCGGTTGGCTGATAGGCGAGGAGAACAAGGGGCTCGCCTGCATGTTCACCATGATGAACAACGCGAGGCTTTGCGTCGGCATGCAGGGCGTGGCAGTGGCCGAAGCCGCGACGCAGAAGGCGATCGCCTATGCCAATGAGCGCCGCCAGGGCAAGGCATCGGACTTTTCAGGCGCCGGGATGGCGCCGATCGTCCATCACCCCGACGTGCAGCGCAATCTCTTGACCATGAAGGCTTTGACCCAGATCGCCCGCGCCATCTCGTATTCCTGCGCCTATGCCATCGACTTCGCGCGTGTGTCGACAGGCGAGGAGGCCGCGCATTGGCGCGATCGCGCCAATCTGCTGACGCCGCTGGCCAAGGCCTTTTCCACCGATATCGGCGTCGATGTCGCATCGCTCGGCGTCCAGGTCCACGGCGGCATGGGCTTCATCGAGGAGACGGGCGCGGCCGCGCTCTATCGCGACGCCCGCATTGCGCCGATCTATGAAGGCACCAACGGCATCCAGGCGATCGACCTTGTAGCCCGCAAATTGCCGCTTGGCGGCGGCGAGCATGTGCATGGCTATATCGCCGAACTGAAGGCCATCGCCGACGAGGTGCGGACCTCGAACCTGCAGGGCTTCGGCCGCACCGCCGAAGCGCTTGACCAGGCGTTCGACGATCTCACCGAGGCGACGCGCTTCCTGCAGAAGCTGCTGGCCGACGGCCGTCTGGACGAAGCGCAAGCCGGTGCGACCCCCTATCTCAGGCTGATCTCGCTTGCTGCCGGCGGCGCTTATCTGGCGCGTGGCGGACTTGCCCAGCAGAGCCGCATCGCCCTTTGCCGCTTTTTCGCCGAAAACCTGCTCGGCGAAGTCAGCGCCTTGAAGGAACGCGTCATCGATGGCGCCGAGAGCCTCGCTACCGCCGGCAAGGCGCTGATAACGGCCTGAATACCAGAGCGCTCACCAGGGAAGAATGACCGTGACAGACCATATCCTCGTCGAGCGCCAGGGCGCCATCCAGATCATCCGCATGAACCGTCCCGACAAGAAGAACGCACTGACGCGCGCCATGTACGCGACAATGTCCAAGGCGCTGGCCGATGGCGATGCCGACCCGGCGGTTCGCGTCCATGTCTTCCTCGGTGTGCCTGGCGCCTTCTCTTCCGGCAACGATCTCGCCGATTTCCTGGTCATCGCCACCGGCGGTGAGGGCGGCAACGAGGTCTGGGACTTCCTGATGGCGCTGGCCAAAACGGAGAAGCCGATGGTCTCCGGCGTCGACGGCATTGCGGTCGGCATCGGCACCACGCTCAATTTGCATTGCGACCTGACTTTCGCCACGCCGCGCACGGTGTTCCGCACACCCTTCGTCGACCTCGGCCTGGTGCCGGAGGCGGGCTCCAGCCTGCTGGCGCCGCTCATCCTCGGCAGGCAGGGCGCCTTTGCGCTGCTTGGACTCGGCGAAGGTTTTTCCGCCGAACGCGCCAAGGCCGCCGGCCTGATCTATGAGGTGGTCGAGGAGGACGGGCTAGAAGCCGCGGCACTCGCCGCGGCCGGCGCGATCGCCGCCAAGCCGCCGCAGGCGCTGAAGATCGCTCGTGACCTGATGCGCGCCCCGCGCGACGAGCTTGTCGCCCGCATCAAGGTGGAGAGCGAGCATTTCTCCGAGCGGCTGAAGTCCGACGAAGCGCGCGCCGCGTTGACGGCCTTCATGACGCGCAAGAAGGCCTGAACTTATCCTCAGGGATAAAGCCGTGTCTTGTCCCAGCCGCCTTCGGCGTTGCGCGAAAAGACCAGCCGATCGTGCAGCCGGAATGGCCGGTCGTGCCAGAACTCGATCGCCTGCGGCACGATGCGGAAGCCCGACCAGTGCTTTGGCCGCGGGATTTCGCCGATAGGGTAGCGCGCCGTGTATTCGGCCACCGCCTTCTCCAGGGCAAAGCGGCTTTCCAGCGGCCGCGACTGTTTCGAAGCCCATGCGCCGATCCGGCTGCCGCGCGGCCGCGTCGCGTAATAGGCGTCGGCTTCAGCGTCGCTGACGATCTCCACCGGACCGCGTATGCGCACCTGGCGGCGCAGCGATTTCCAGTGGAAGCACATCGCCGCCTTCATGCTGCCAAGAATCTCGCGGCCCTTGGCGCTCTCGAAATTCGTGTAGAAGACAAAGCCGCTTTCATCGAAGCCCTTGAGCAGCACCATCCGCACATCCGGCATGCCGTCGGCATCGACGGTTGCAAGTGCTACGCCGTTGGCGTCGTTGATTTCGCTTTTCTTGGCGTCCTCCAGCCACTCAGCAAAGAGCCGGAACGGCTCGGCGGCTTCGGTAAAGTCACTACTTGTTAACTCAGTGTCACTCATAGTTTTTCTCAAATTGTCTCGAGCTTCAGGAGGTTGCCGATTGTCGCGTATCGCGCAAGCTTTTGACAGCGGGCAATGGAGCGTTATCGCTTCGGCCAGTTCGAAAGCCGTGATCGTGATTATCGCACTGCCGCTTGCCGCCTGCGGCGCCGGCGGCTTCAGCCTGGAAAAGGCCGAGGTCGATCGTTCCATCGTCACCTCAAGCGCGCCGGCCAGGGTGACATCGACGGACGCCGACAGCGCTTCCGACCAGACCACGATCGGCAATGCGGTGTCTTCGGCCGACATCGAGGAGCTTCGCGGCCAGGCCGTGCCGTGGGCGAATGCCTACACCGGCTCGCGTGGCTCCATCACCGAACTCGCCGAAGTGCAGGACAACGGCCAGGCCTGCCGCAGCTTTACCGCCTCGCGCGAAAGCTTCGACGGCGTCGCTTTGTTCAAGGGGCAATTGTGCATCGCCGCGGCCGGCGGCTGGCACATGCAGGACTTCAAACCGCTCTGATTTTCGAGGTTTGCGGGCATCGCAATTTCAACCCTCGATAAGCCTGCGCGCCACTGGAATTTCTTCCTATGGGAGCGCATATAAGGGCCAACGTGGATTTAACTCATTTTCCAGGGCAGGACGCATGCGCGACCCCTATGAGGTGCTGGGCGTTGCCAAGAACGCATCGGCCAAGGACATAAAATCGGCTTACCGCAAGCTCGCCAAGAAGTATCATCCGGACCAGAATCCGAATGATCCCAAGGCCAAGGACCGTTTTGCCGCCGCCAATCAGGCCTATGAGGTCGTCGGCGACGAGAAGAACCGTGCGGCCTTCGACCGCGGCGAGATCGACGCCGACGGCAAGCCGAAATTCCAGGGCTTCGAGGGCGCAGCCGGCGGCGGCGATCCGTTCGGTGGCTTCCGCCGCCAGCAGGGCGCCGGCGGCTCGCGCTTCGAATTCCGATCGGGGCGTCCGGGCGGCGATCCGTTCGACGGCAACAGCGACATTTTCAGCCAGATCTTCGGCGACGCCTTTTCCGGCGCGCGCGGCGCCGGAACAGGCGACCGCCGCCAGCAGGCGACCGCCGCCGATCTGAACGTCACGCTCGACGTCACCATCGAGGAGATAGCGACCGCCGAAAAGGTGACGGCGATGTTCCCCGACGGCCGCAAGATCGCGGTCAAGCTGCCGGTCTATGTCGAGGATGGCCAGACCATCCGGCTGAAGGGCCAGGGCGAGCAGGGGCCGGGACAGCCGGGCGATGCGCTGGTCAAGATCCGTATCCGCAGGCACCCGCGCTACCGCATCGAGGGCCGTGACTTGCATGCCGATCTGGAGGTAGCGTTGGCCGACGCGGTGCTGGGCGCCAAGGTGCCGGTCGACACGCCGACCGGCAGGCTGGCGGTCAACATTCCGGCCTGGTCGAGTTCCGATAAGGTGCTGCGCCTGAAGGGCAGGGGCTTGCCGGAAAAGGCCGGCGGCCATGGCGATCTCTACGCCCATGTCCGCATCATGCTGCCGGAAGGCGGCGACAGCGAACTCGAAGCGCTGATGCGCAGCCGCAAAGGCTGACGCGGCTCGACTTCGCTGGCTAACTGCCGGGCGCCACTTCCTCCATCCGCCGGATGGTTTCGCCGAAGCGGCGCAACGCCTGCCGCACCGGGACATGCGGGCTCTCGATCTCAAGCAGGATCATCGTCTCGCTGCCGAGGAAGGCGGCGCTGACCAGGCTGGTTACTTCGGCGGCGGAGAATGGCCCGAGGCCGCCGAACCGCCGCTCCGCCTCTTGCGCCAGTCCGTCCAGCAGTTCGAACCAGCCGCGCAGGTCGCGGCGCACCGCCTTGGCGATCTCGGGGCTCGACAGGCTTGCCGCGATCATCTCGTGCAGGATCCGGACATAGCCGGACGCCAGATCATCGTCGAGGAAATCGCAAGCGCGCTCCCAGCGTTGCCACAGCGGCATCGGTGCCGCAAAAGTCTCCGCCTGGCGCTTCAGCAGGCCCTCGTTCAGATGGTCGAGCAGGGCCAGGAACAGCCGTTCCTTGGAGCCGAAATGGTAATGGATCTGGCTGAGCGGAACGCCGGCGATCTCGGCAACGCGGCGCGTCGACAGATCGGCATAACCGCCTCGATGGAGGCATAACTCGGCAGCCGAAATCAGTTCGGCGCGCGTGTCGCGCTTTTGCTTGTTCTGCGGCGGGGTAACGGCTTCGGCAGCGTCCGTCATGCGGCGTGGCTGCCGCTGGTAGCGGTGCAATCTGGGCGGATCATAGCTTCTCCTGTCGGGGGCTGGACGTCCCTCCACTCTATCTCGGTCGAGCGACCGATCAAGTTGACTCGTCAGAGAATTTATGGTTTTTGACACTGAATTCGGTCGACCGACCGAATCCTGATGCTTGCATGGAGGGGCAGTCATGGCGGGCGTAATCACCCTTATCTACGGCGTTGCCGCATACCTGATTTTTCTCGGTTCGTTTCTCTTTGCGGTCGGTTTCGTCGGCAACATGGTCGTGCCGAAATCGATCGATTCCGGAGTCGCTGGAAGTCCGGTCGAAGCCGTCATCGGCAATGCACTGCTGCTCGGCCTTTTCGCCGCCCAGCACAGCATCATGGCGCGGCCGGTTTTCAAGCGCTGGTGGACACGGATTGTCCCGCACGCGGCCGAACGCAGCACCTATGTGCTTTTGGCCAGCCTCATCCTGCTGCTGCTCTACTGGGAATGGCGGCCGATTCCCGGTCTCGTCTGGACGGTCGAGAACCCGGTCTGGGTCGCCGTCATCCATGGCGTGTTCTGGCTCGGCTGGGCGGTATTGTTGACCAGCACCTTTCTGATCAACCATTTCGAACTGTTCGGCCTGCGCCAGGTTCTCGCCGCTTTGCGCAAGAGCGAACCGGCGCCGCCCGTGTTCAGGACGCCGCTGTTCTACAAATGGGTCCGGCACCCGCTCTATGTCGGCTTCCTCCTGGCCTTCTGGGCGACGCCGTCCATGACATGGGGCCATCTCCTGTTCGCGGTGGGCAGCACCGGCTACATCTTGCTCGGCATCTTCCTCGAGGAACGCGATCTCGTCGCGATGTTCGGCGATCAGTACCGAAGCTACCGCAAGCAGGTGGGAATGCTCATTCCCTGGCGCAAAATGGCTGGATAGGGCCGATGCGTTGCCGGCCAGCCGATTCGGCTGGTCGGCCGGGCCTGGGCCATCAAGGCGCGCTGGCCGCAGTGAGGCGTTCAAATCTCACAACAACCTTATTATCCCCCATTCGTTGTCACGCCGAGTGTCTGAATTGAACGCGCGCCCCGTCTGTGCTTGATGCGCCTTTCTGCCTGTGCGATAGGCACTCCAAAGCAGAAAACCTTTCGGAGAGCGCTGACATGGCGGGTGGACAGGGCCTAATGGCCGGCAAGCGCGGGCTTATACTGGGCGTCGCCAACAACAGATCGATTGCCTACGGCATCGCCAAGGCCTGCGTCGACCATGGCGCCGAGATCGCGCTGACCTATCAGGGCGAGGCGTTCAAGAAGCGCGTCGAGCCGCTGGCTGCGGAATTGGGCGCCTTTGTCGCCGGTCATTGCGATGTCACTGATCCGGCGAGCCTCGACGAGGTGTTTGCCAATGTCGCTACGCATTGGGGCGGCAAGCTCGACTTCCTCGTCCATGCCATCGCCTTTTCCGACAAGGACGAGTTGACCGGACGCTATGTCGAGACGACGCGCGACAATTTCCTGCGCACCATGGACATTTCGGTCTATTCCTTCACCACCATCGCCAAGCGCGCCGAAGCGCTGATGACCGATGGCGGCTCGCTGCTGACGCTGACCTATTATGGCGCCGAAAAGGTTATGCCGCATTACAACGTCATGGGTGTCGCCAAGGCAGCGCTCGAAGCCAGCGTGCGCTATCTCGCCGTCGACCTCGGCGG
Organism: Mesorhizobium sp. L2C066B000; assembly: GCF_000502335.1. Classification (NCBI taxonomy): domain Bacteria; kingdom Pseudomonadati; phylum Pseudomonadota; class Alphaproteobacteria; order Hyphomicrobiales; family Phyllobacteriaceae; genus Mesorhizobium; species Mesorhizobium sp. L2C066B000. The sequence goes on along the minus strand of NZ_AYWZ01000007.1, from coordinate 48,559 downwards.
CAAGAAGATCCGCGTCAACGCTATCTCGGCCGGGCCGATCAAGACCTTGGCTGCTTCGGGCATCGGCGACTTCCGCTACATTTTGAAGTGGAACGAATACAATTCGCCGCTCAAGCAGACCGTCACCCAGGAAGAAGTCGGCGATTCCGCCGTCTATTTCCTGTCGGACCTGTCGCGTGGCGTCACCGGCGAGGTGCACCATGTCGATTCCGGCTATCACGTCGTCGGCATGAAGTCGGTCGACGCGCCGGATATTTCGACCGTCAAGGAATAGTTCTGCCGCGGTTTCCGCCTGCCTGTCCTGATTTCCGGAAGACCTGATGGTTCCGCTCGTCTACATCGTGCGCCATGGCCAGACGCAGTGGAATGCCGAGTCGCGGCTGCAGGGCCAGGCCGACACCGATCTCAACGCGCTCGGCCGCGAGCAGGCGACCCGCAATGGGCGGCGGCTGGCCGAGCTGATCCAGAACCCTGAGGATTTCGACTTTGTCGCCAGTCCGATGAAGCGGACGCGCGAGACGATGCAGCGGCTACGCTTGGCGATGCAACTCGATCCCGATGCCTACCGCACCGACCCGCGTCTGGTCGAGGTGCACTTTGGCGACTGGCAGGGCTTTACCTATGCCGAACTGGATACGCGAATGCCGGGCTCGGCGAAGGCGCGACGGCGCAACAAATGGAATTTCCAGCCGCCGGGGGAGGGCGCCGAAAGCTACCAGATGCTGCTCGAACGGGTGAAGCCGTGGTTCGACGCGCTCGACCGCCAGACGGTCTGCGTCACGCATGGTGGCGTCGTGCGGACCCTGTTCAGGATGGTCGAAGGTGTTTCCGAACACGAAGCGGCAAACCTGGAAGTGCGGCAGGACCGGGTGCTCAGGCTGCAGGACGGGCGTCTGGATTGGCTTTAGATTGGAGCAGATAAACAGGACGACTGTCCTGTTTATCCCGGCAGGGCTCCGCCGAGCGGCAAGACCCTGTTCGGCGTCGGTCTTATTCGGTGTCGGGCAGTTCCATATCGGTGACGACGTTCTCGCCATTCGTCACGTCATAGGCAATGACGATATCCATGCCCGGCTTCAGCGAATCGAGATCGGTCTCGGCGTTGAGCTTGAAGGACTTGCCGTCCTCCAGCGTCAGCGTCAGCGCGTCCTTGTCGACCTTCTTGATCAGGCCTTCGGTCTGGCCGGCATAGGCGGCGGTGGAAATCAGCAACATGGCGGCAGCAGCGCCAATCAGGGTACGCATCGTCGTCCTCTTTGTCATTGCGCCTGCACGGATGGCGGCGAGCTTTCAACGGGCGGATGGAAGAGAGCAGAAACCAACCGAATGTGTCAAAACTAAAACCGCCGGATCACAGTTTGACCGCTGTGGAAAACGACAATAGAACGCACCTTTGATCCGGTCCGCTGCCGGGCAGGGCTAAAATTCATGTCTCACAACACGTTCGGCCATCTCTTCCGCGTCACCACCTGGGGCGAAAGCCATGGCCCGTCGCTCGGCTGCGTGGTCGATGGCTGCCCGCCCGGCATCCGCTTCACGCGGCAAGAGATACAGGCCGAACTCGACAAGCGCCGTCCCGGCCAGTCGCGTTTTGTGACCCAGCGCCGCGAACCGGACGAGGTGAACGTGCTATCCGGCTTCATCCTCGACGAGGACGGCGAGACGATGATCACCACCGGCACGCCCGTCTCGATGCAGATCGAGAATGTTGACCAGCGCTCCAAGGACTATGGCGACATTGCCCGCCAGTACCGTCCCGGCCACGCCGACTACACCTATGAAGTCAAATACGGCGTGCGCGACCATCGCGGCGGCGGTCGTTCCTCGGCGCGCGAGACGGCCGCTCGCGTGGCGGCCGGCGCCTTGGCGCGCAAGGTGGTGCCCGGAATGGTGGTGCGCGGCGCGCTGGTCTCGATGGGCGAAAAATCGATCGACCGCGCCAACTGGAACTGGAATTTCATCGGTGACGCCGAAAACCCGTTCTTCACCCCCGATCCGGCCTCGGTTCCGGTCTTCACCAGCTATCTCGACGGCATCCGCAAATCCGGCTCCTCGGTGGGCGCGGTTATTGAAATCATCGCCGACGGCGTGCCAGCCGGCCTTGGCGCGCCGATCTATGCCAAGCTCGACCAGGACATCGCGTCCGGCCTGATGTCGATCAACGCTGTCAAGGGCGTCGAGATCGGCAACNAACGGCTTCGAGGCCGCGCGCATCACCGGCGAACAGAATGCCGACGAGATGCGCATCGGCAATGACGGCAAGCCGGTCTTCCTGTCCAACAATGCCGGCGGCATTCTGGGCGGCATCTCGACCGGCCAGGCGATCGTCGCCCGGTTCGCCGTCAAGCCGACCTCGTCGATCCTGACGCCGCGCAAATCCATCGACAAGGACGGCAACGACGTCGACGTCATGACCAAGGGCCGCCACGATCCCTGCGTCGGCATCCGTGCCGTGCCGATCGGCGAAGCCATGGTTGCCTGCGCCATCGCGGACCATTATCTGCGGCACCGGGGACAGACAGGCCGGGGATTAGGCAGTAGGGATTAGGCAATAGGCCAGCCCGTCCTTCCTTCCCTAACTCCTACTGCCCAACCCTATTCCCTGCGAGCGAAGCGAGCCAATGCCATACGATCAGAAGAAAATCGTCGAAGCCATCCGCGCCTTCGAACGCGGCGAGATCGTCGTCGTCATGGACGATGACGGGCGTGAGAACGAGGGCGACCTGATCGTTGCCGCCGTGCATTGCAGCCCGGAGAAAATGGCCTTCATCATCCGTCACACCTCCGGCATCGTCTGCACGCCGATGCCGCGCGAGGAGGCCAAGCGGCTCAATCTGCAGCCGATGGTCGCCGACAATGATTCCGCCCACACCACGGCCTTTACCGTCAGCGTCGATTTCAAGCATGGCACCACCACCGGCATTTCGGCCGAGGACCGCACGCTGACCGTGCGCAACCTGGCCAACGGCAATGTCGGCGGTTCGGATTTCGTCCGGCCCGGCCACATCTTCCCGCTGATCGCTAGGGAAGGCGGCGTGCTGATGCGCTCGGGCCATACCGAAGCCGCGGTCGATCTCTGCAAGCTTGCCGGCCTGCCGCCGGTTGGCGTGATCTCGGAACTGGTCAATGACGACGGCACCGTCAAGCGCGGCCCGCAGGTTGCGAGCTTTGCCGAGGAACACGGCCTCAAGCAGGTCTCGGTCGCCGACCTCATCGCCTACCGGCAGCGCAAGGAAACGCTGGTCGAACGCGTCGCCTGCTCCGAAATCGACACACTCGGCGGCAAGGCACAGGTCTTCACCTACACGCTGCCCTGGGATTCCATGCACCATGTCGCGGTCGTTTTCGGCGACATCCGTGACGGCGAGGACGTGCCGGTGCGGCTGCATTCCGAGGATGTGGTGACCGATGTGTTCGGCACCAGCCACCGGCTCGACGCCATCATGAAGGCGATGGGCGAACGCAAGCGCGGCGTCATCGTTTACCTCCGAGAGGGTTCGGTCGGCGTCGCCCATCAGGAGCGCAACCGGCCGATGAGTGCCGACCGTGAGGACCACGAAGAGGCCCGCCGCCGTGAGAACGAGTGGCGAGAAATCGGCCTCGGCGCCCAGATCCTGAAGGACCTCGGCATTTCCTCGATCAACCTGATCGCCTCGCGCGAGCGCCACTATGTCGGGCTTGAGGGCTTTGGCATTCATATCGCCAAGACCGAGATTTTCTAGGGGACAGGGGGCGGTCGGATGAGCTTCGAGGCCTATCTCAATTGCTTTGAAGATGGCGAAGAGAGCTACTTCCCCACATCGATCGTCGAGGATGCCTTCGCGCCGTTCGTCACCAGGCGTGAACCTGAATTCACCTGCTGGGTCGTCGCCTATGACGATGCGTCGTCGGCCGACCTCTATCTCAATTTCGACCCCGGCGATGCCTCGCGATGTTCAGGCTTCACCGTCGCGCGGCCGCCCGACGATCCGCGCCTCTACGAAGCGCTGTGGAAAATCCTGCGTGTCACCAGCTCGGTCGTGTATTGCGCCGGAGAATGTCCGCCGATGGTCGGGCGCGCTGAAACCATACCCCATCTGAACCCGGATATGGTTGAGACACTGGGAAGTCCTGTTGTCGTTCTCGATGGAAACGAGATCCGCAAGAGGCTTGAACAGTCGTAGGGAGCCGCGCTCCTTTGGAAAAGCTGCGTCCGATCCGCGTTCCCGACCGGACGCTTGTGCGTTTACTCCGCGGGAACGGCGGCCGCGTCGCATCCGTCCAGCTCGCATGTGTGGGTGGCCAGGCTGCGCTGGCCCAGCAACACCGTGACCAATGCGATGACGCCGGCCGCCACCGAGACCCAGAACCCGTTGCGGGCGCCGAATTCATCCACCACCGCACCGGCGGCAAACGAACCGAGCGCCATGCCGATGCCGATGCCTGTCATCACCCAAGTGATGCCTTCGGTCAGCATCGCTTCCGGCACGTGGCGTTCGATCAGGCCGAAGGCGGTGATGAAGGTTGGCGAGATCGCCACGCCGCTGATGAAAACGGTCAGCGCCAGCAGCGGCACCGTGTCGGCGGTGAGCGGCAGCAATGTGCCGAGCGCAACGAGGGCGACCGCGAGGGCCAACTGGCGCTGCAGCGGCGCTTTCAGGTTGAGCGCACCGACGACGAGGCCGAGCACGAACGATCCCAGCGCATAGACGCCGATGACGAGGCTGGCGGCGCCCGGCTGGCCGAGTTCCTTGGTGATCGCCACCGTGCTCACTTCCGTCGTCGCGAAGGTGGCGCCGACGAAGATCAGGGCGAAGGTGATGATCTGCACCGGCCTGAGCCGGATTGCTGAGCCGCTCGAGACATGATTCACCGGCCGCACTTGTGGTTCGGTCGAACGCTGCAGGATGAAGGCTGCCGAGCCAAGGGCGAGGAATAGCGTGCTGACCAGGACACCGGCTTCCGGGAACAGAGCGGCACTCAAGCCCACCGACAGCGATGCGCCTGCAATGTAGACGAGTTCGTCCGCCGCCGATTCGAAGGCGAATGCGGTGTTCATCTGCGGCCGGCCGCGAAAAATCTCGGTCCAGCGCGCGCGCACCATCGCCGGCATGCTGGGCATGGCGGCGGCCGCCAGTGCCGACACAAACAGCGTCCACACCGGCCAGTCCTGATTGGCTGCGGCAATCAGCACCGCGAAGGCGAGCACGGTGAGGATGGTGGTCGGAACCACGATCCGCGTCTGGCCGAGGCGATCGACCAGCCGTGATATCTGCGGCGCCACGAAAGCGTTGCTCAGCGCGAACGTCGCCGAGACAGCTCCCGCCAGCCAGTATTCGCCACGTGTCTGCGACAGCATGGCCACGATGCCGATCGGCGCCATGGCGATCGGCAGCCGCGCGAGGAAGCCCGCGGCGGCAAACCCCTTGGCTCCAGGGGCACGAAAGATTTCCGAGTATGGGTTTTGCATGGCTGGTTCCTCGACAAAGGCCAATTCGACAATTACATACGGTGCGTATGAATATAGGTAGTCGATACGCCGCGTATGTCAATTGGCATACGAAGCGTATGTGAATAAGGCCAGAACCATGCACAGACCCCGCAAGGAGATGATTGCCGAAACGCGCGCCAAGCTGATCACGGCGGCCCGCCACGCTTTCGGCACGATCGGCTATGCCGACGCGTCGATGGACGACTTCACCGCCTCGGCCGGGCTGACGCGCGGTGCGCTCTATCATCATTTCGGCGACAAGAAGGGCCTGCTGCAGGCCGTCATCGCCGAAATCGATGGCGAGATGGCCGTCCGCATCCATGAGATTGCGTCGCGGGCGCCAAGCCGCTGGCAGCGTTTCGTCGACGAATGCACGACCTATATCGAGATGGCGCTGGAGCCGGAAATCCAGCGCATCATGTTTCGCGACGGTCCGGCTGTGCTCGGCGATCCGGCGCAATGGCCGAACGCCAATGCCTGCGTCGGCTCGATGACCGATCATCTGACGGCTCTGCAGCAGGAGGGGGTGGTCGTCCCCGGCGTCGACCCCGAAACCGCCGCCCGGCTGATCAACGGCGCCAGCAGCCAGGCGGCGCAGCGCATCGCCAACTCGAACGACCCCGAAGCGACGTCGAAGACCGTGGTGGCAGCCTTCCAGCAACTGCTTGAAGGGCTTCTCAAAAAACAGGGTTCGCAGCCGGCCTGAAATCTGGTCGGCCGAGACCCGGCATTTGCCGAGATTGACAATTCCCGGCCCGGGTTCATCCTCGCCGTCCATCTCTGAGGGGAGATTCGGGCGCATGTGGGATTTCGAAATCGGCAGGTCGGTGTCCATCATGATCAGGACATGGCCATTCATCGTCTTTCGCATGATCGTCTATTTCGGCATCACGCTCGCCTATATCGTGGCGACCGGCAGCGGCGCCTCGGTCGGCTATGGCGTCGGCCATATCTCCACCGATCCCGACGGGCCGCTTTCCTTTGCACTGTGGGGCGGCATCGTCGGCATCGGCATCGTTTCGATCGCGCTCTACTGGATCCGCGAATACATCCTCTACGTCGTCAAGGCCGGCCATATCGCCGTCATGGTGCATCTGATCGATGGCCGGGACGTTCCCAGTGGGCAGGACCAGATCGCCTACGCCAAGGACGTGGTGAAGGAGCGTTTCGCCGAGGCCAACATCCTTTTCGTGGTCGACCAGCTGGTCAAGGGCGCCATCCGCGCCATCACCGGCCTGATCGGCGGCATCGCCGCCTTCCTGCCCATTCCGGGCCTCGGCGGTCCGGTCGCTTTCATCAATACGGTGATCCGCCTGTCGCTGACCTATGTTGACGAGATCATCCTCGGCTACAACATCCGCATCAACTCGTCGTCGCCCTTCGAAACCGCCCGGCAAGGCGTCGTGCTCTATGCCCAGAACGGCAAGACCATGGTCAAGAACGCGGTCTGGCTGGCTGTCATCATGTGGGCCGTGTCCTTCGTCATCTTCCTTTTGATGCTGGCGCCGGCCGCCGCCATCATGTGGTTCATACCGGGGCAGCTCGGCGGCTGGGCCTTCGTGCTCGCCATCCTCCTTGCCTGGGCCTTCAAGGCGGCCTTCATCGAACCCTTCGCCATCGCCTGCCTGATGCAGGTCTATTTTAGGACTATCGAAGGCCAGGTGCCGAACGCCGAATGGGACCAGCGGCTGGCCGAGGCGTCGTCCAAGTTCAGGGAACTCAGGGACAAGGCGGTGGCTTCCTTCGGCGGCTCGCGCTGGACGCAGCCCGCGCCCGGGGTGTAATCCCTGTTGAACGTCGGGGCGGTGAGGCGTCAAACCATGGTCAAAGCGGCCGGGCGCGCCTATATCGGGTCATGGTCACCAGGCTCTACACCCATCCGATCTTCCTCGAACATCTGACGCCCCCCGGTCATCCGGAGCGGCCGGACCGCTTGCGCGCTATCGAGCGCGTGCTCGACGACGAGGCCTTCACCGCACTCGATCGGGTAACGGCGCCGCAAGGCGACGAGGCCACAATCCTCTACGCCCACCCCGAGGATTTCGTCGCCCGCGTCCGCGCCGCGATCCCTGAAAGCGGCATTGCCTCGATCGACGCCGACACCAGCGCCAGCCCGAAAAGCTGGCAGGCGGTGGTCACTGCCATCGGTGCGGCCAACGCTGCCGTCGACGATGTTTTCGAGGGCAGCGTCGCCAACGCCTTCGTCGCCGCGCGTCCGCCCGGCCATCATGCCGAAAAGACCACGGCCATGGGCTTTTGCCTGTTCAACACCGCGGCGATCGCGGCCCGCTACGCGCAGAAGAAACACGGCGCCGAGCGTGTCGCCATCGTCGACTGGGACGTGCATCACGGCAATGGCACGCAGGACATTTTCTGGGACGATCCCTCGGTGCTCTATTGTTCGACGCACCAGATGCCGCTCTATCCCGGCACCGGGGCTAAAAACGAAACCGGCGCCGGCAACATCGTCAACGCGCCGCTGGCGCCGCAGACCGGCTCGGACATGTTTCGCGATGCCTTGCTGTCGCGCGTCCTGCCGGCACTCGACAATTTCGCGCCCGATCTGATCATCATTTCCGCAGGCTTCGACGCTCACCATCGCGATCCGTTGGCCGAGATCAACCTCAGCGAGGACGATTTCGACTGGGCGACCGGCCAGTTGCTGGAACGCGCCGGGCGCCACAGCGGCAACCGGCTCGTCAGCCTGCTCGAGGGCGGCTACGATCTGCAGGGATTGGCATTTTCGGTCGCTGCCCATGTCGGGCGGCTGATGAAGGGATAAAGTATGGCTGGCGAAGCAAACGAAGACGTCAAGGCGATGAGCTTCGAGCAGGCACTCGACGCGCTGGAAAAGATTGTCGATGATCTCGAACGCGGCGACGTGCCGCTCGACCAGTCGATCAAGATCTATGAGCGCGGCGAGGCGCTGAAGGCCCATTGCGACCGGCTGCTGAAGGCCGCCGAAGACAAGGTCGAGAAGATCAGGCTGTCGCGTGATGGCAAACCGGTGGGAACGGAGCCGCTCGACGCGGAGTAGTGGAATGGGGCGGGCATAAAGCAGATAGGAGTTCAAGCATGTGCAGAAACATCAAGACCCTGTTCAATTTCGAGCCGCCGGCGACCCATGACGAGATCCGCGACGCCGCGCTTCAATTCGTGCGCAAACTGAGCGGAACGACGCGGCCCTCGCAGCGCAACCAGGCGGCCTTCGACCGTGCCGTCGAGGCGATCGCCGAATCGGCGCATGAATTGCTGCATTCGCTGGAAACCACGCATCATCCGCGCAATCGCGAAGAGGTGGCGGCCAAGGCAAAAGCCAAATCGGCGCTCCGCTTCGCCTGAGGACATCCAGATGAGTTTCTTCCCCGGCAAGGACCCTGAGCCTGGCGATGCCTTCGCCAGCGACCAGATCGAGCTCATGGTCATTCCAAACGCCAAGGATATTGGCGGCTTCCAGGTTCGCCGCGCTCTGCCGACGGCAAAGCGGCGGCTGGTCGGTCCCTTCATCTTCTTCGACCGCATGGGGCCGGCGATCTTGCGCGCCGGCCAGGCGATGGATGTGCGCCCGCACCCGCATATCGGGCTTTCCACCGTCACCTATCTGTTCGACGGCAATATCAGGCACCGCGATTCGCTCGGCACCGAGATGGTCATCCAGCCCGGCGACGTGAATTTGATGACCGCCGGCCGCGGCATTGTCCATTCCGAGCGCACGCCCGAAGAACTGCGCGGCGCGCCGATGTCGGTCTCCGGCCTGCAGACATGGCTGGCTTTGCCCGACGGCAAGGAGGAAGTGGCGCCGGTGTTCGAGAACACGGCCGCGCTCCTTCTGCCCGAGATCGACGCCGAAGGTGTTTCCGGCCGCGTGGTGATCGGCGATTTCCAGGGACTGCGCTCGCCGGTAAGAGCCGACACCGAGACGCTCTACGCCGATCTGAGGCTGGCGCCCGGCGCCAGCGTCAAAATTCCCGCCGACGCCGAGGAACGCGCCATCTACACGCTGGACGGCGATGTCTCAATCTCGGGCGACCGTTTTCCGGCCGAACGGCTGCTGGTGTTCCGGCCTGGCGACGAGATCGTCGTGTCGTCCGAGCGCGGCGCCCATTTCATGCTCTTCGGCGGCGCTTCGCTCGGCTCCCCGCGCCACATCTGGTGGAACTTCGTCTCGTCGTCGAAGGAACGCATCGAACAGGCCAAGCAGGAATGGAAGACGGGCCGCTTCGATATCGTTCCCGGAGACGAGGAAGAGTTCATTCCGTTACCGGACAATTAACGTCAGCATCACCCGCGTCACTGACACGCATTTACATTCCGGCGACGCAGGCATATTTCGCCATGATCGACGCGCATCATAGCTGAGCAGGCCCTTTACCAGTGAACGCAACGCTGCATACGCCGCTTCTCGACAAGGTCCGCATTCCAGCCGACCTGAAGAAGCTTGACGAAAGCGAGCTGCCGCAGCTGGCCTCGGAGCTGCGCGCCGAGCTGATCGATGCCGTCTCGCATACGGGCGGGCATCTCGGCGCCGGCCTCGGTGTCGTCGAACTGACGGTGGCGCTGCACTATGTCTTCAACACGCCGGAAGACCGCGTGATCTGGGATGTCGGCCACCAGGCCTATCCGCACAAGATCCTGACCGGCCGCCGCGACCGCATCCGCACGCTGCGCCAGGAGGGCGGCCTGTCCGGCTTCACCCGTCGCGCCGAGAGCGAATACGACCCGTTCGGCGCCGCGCACTCCTCGACCTCCATTTCCGCTGGCCTCGGCATGGCCATGGCGCGCGACCTCTCCGGCGGCCACAACAATGTCATTGCCGTCATTGGCGACGGCGCCATGTCTGCCGGCATGGCCTATGAAGCCATGAACAATGCCGGCGCGCTCGATGCTCGCCTGATCGTCATTCTCAACGACAACGACATGTCGATCGCGCCGCCGACCGGCGCCATGAGCGCCTATCTGGCGCGGCTTGCCTCTGGCAAGACCTATCTTGGCCTGCGCGACTTCGGCAAGAAACTGACCTCCTATCTCGGCAAGCGTGCCGATCGCGCCATCAAGCGGGCGGTCGAGCATGCGCGCGGCTACGTCACCGGCGGCACGCTGTTCGAGGAGCTTGGCTTCTACCATATCGGCCCGATCGACGGCCACAATCTCGAGCATCTGATCCCGGTGCTGAAGAACGTCCGCGACCATGCCGACGGTCCGGTGCTGATCCATGTCGTGACCCAGAAGGGCAAGGGCTACGCGCCGGCCGAGGCTGCGGCCGACAAATATCATGGCGTGAACAAGTTCGACGTCATCACCGGCGCGCAGACCAAGGCCCCGGCCAATGCGCCGGCCTACACCAAGGTGTTTGCCGAAAGCCTGGTCCAGGAAGCCCGCCTGGACGAACGTATCGTCGCCGTCACCGCCGCCATGCCGAACGGCACCGGCCTCGATTTGTTCGGCGAAGCGTTTCCGACCCGGACCTTCGATGTCGGCATTGCCGAGCAACATGCCGTGACCTTCGCCGCCGGCCTCGCCAGCGAGGGCTACAAGCCCTTCGCCGCCATCTATTCGACCTTCCTGCAGCGCGCCTACGATCAGGTCGTCCATGATGTGGCGATCCAGAAACTGCCGGTGCGTTTCCCGATCGACCGCGCCGGTTTCGTCGGCGCCGACGGCGCCACTCATTGCGGCGCCTTCGACACCACCTTCCTGGCGACGCTGCCGGGCTTCGTGGTGATGGCGGCCGCCGACGAGGCGGAGCTTCGCCACATGGTGCGCACCGCCGGCTATTATGACGAAGGCCCGATCGCCTTCCGCTATCCGCGCGGCAATGGCGTCGGCGTCGACATGCCGGAGCGCGGCTCGGTGCTCGAAATTGGCAAGGGCCGCATCGTCAGGGAAGGCACCAAAGTGGCGCTTCTGTCCTTTGGCACCCGGCTGCAGGATTGCCTGCTGGCGGCCGAGGAACTCGGCGCGGCCGGATTGTCGACAACGGTTGCGGATGCCCGTTTCGCCAAGCCGCTCGACGAGGATTTGATCCGCCGTCTTGCCCGCTCGCACGAAGTGCTGGTGACGGTGGAAGAGGGCGCTGTCGGCGGTTTCGCCAGCCACGTGCTGCAGTTCCTCGCCCATGAAGGCTTGCTGGAAAGCGGTCTGAAAGTTCGGCCGCTGGTGCTGCCAGACGAGTTCACCGACCACGCCAAGCCGGAAAAAATGTATGCCGATGCCGGGCTCGACGCGGCCGGCATCGTGCGCACCGTGTTCGTCGCGCTCGGCCATTCCGCGCGCGCGCAGCGCGCCTGAATCAAACCTCACGCAGCTGAAGCAGTTGCCTGTGCAAGCTTAACACTTTGTTAACGCTTCTCTTTGGCGTTTCGCTTACCGTCTCTTTTGGCCGTTTTTCAACGCCGCCCTGCTAGAACTGCCTCTAGGCAGGGAGTTAAAAACAATGCGAACGCTTCTGTGCGGCGCGGCCCTTTTGGCCGTCATCGCCGCGCCGGCCATGGCCGAGACGCGCTATGACCGCAAGCTCGAACAGGCGGTGGCAGGCATCGTCGCCCGCAAGATGGGCGATATCAGGGGCGCTTTTTCCTACAAGCAGGTGCCGCAGCTTGTCGTCGTGCCGGACGCACCAGTCGTTGCTGTCGAGCGCCCGCGCAAGCAGGCTTCAGATGACGGAAGCGACGGCCTGATGCCGGCCGTTGAACGGCAGGTCTCACGGACGATCTTCTAAAACCACATATCGCGCACGCAGCGCCCATCGCGCGGCAGGTCGTCATAAGTGTCCAGCCCGTCGAAATGGTCGATCGGCAGGTCGGCGACCGCCTCAGGCGGTGCCAGCCTGACATTGACGGCGATACGCGTGCGGCCGCTGTCGCTGCGGCGCAAACCGCGCCAGGCAAGCACACAGGCACATGTCGGGCAAAACAGGATTTCCAGCGACGGCGTCTCCTTGCCGGCGCGGGTGTAGGACTGCACAGGCCCCGCAAGCCGGATACGCTCGTCGACAAAGTCATAGGCCCAGAGCGTGCCATAGCGGCGGCAAAGCGTGCAATTGCAGGCCGTGATCGGGCCGGGATCGCCTTCCAGCGTCCAGTGGGCGGCGCCGCAATGGCAGGTTCCCGTCAGCATTCGTCTTCCTCCGCATTGCCTGAGCCTCTACATCTTGCCGGACTGGCTGCGCTATTCAACCGGGCGGACTGGCTTGCGGCCCGGGTCTCGACGTCCTCCCATGCCAATGTCCTTGCCTTCGCGGCCGGCTTTCGCCATGAAGGCCGATGAACTCCCCTCTGCCAGCCAGCACACGCCAGCGGCTCGACGAAATGCTCGTCCAGCGCGGCCTGTTTGCGAGCCGCTCGCGCGCCCGCGACGCGGTCGAGCGCGGCACCGTGATGGTCGACGGCGTGGTCGCCCGCAAGCCCGGCCAGACGGTTCTGCCGCGCTGTCTCATCGTCATCGACGACCCGGCGCAGGGTTATGTCTCACGCGCGGCGCTGAAGCTGATCGCCGGGCTCGACCATTTCAGTCTCGATCCCGCGGGCAGTGAAGCTCTCGATATCGGCGCCTCGACAGGCGGCTTCACCCAGGTGCTGCTCGAACGCGGCGCGGCCCATGTCACGGCCATCGATGTCGGCCACGGCCAGATGCATCCCGACATTGCGGGCGACCCGCGCGTGACGGTTATCGAGGGCCTCAACGCTCGCGCGCTCGCGGCTGCCGATCTCGGCGGCCGTATCCCCGATTTCATCGTCTCCGATGTAAGCTTCATCTCGTTGAAACTGGCGATGCCACCGGCGTTGGCATTGGCACGGGACGGCGCTCGTGCGGTGTTTCTGGTCAAGCCGCAATTCGAGGCCGGCCGCGAGGCGATCGGCAAGGGCGGTCTTTTGAAAGACCCTTATGACGCCGCCCGTGTGGCCGGCTTGCTGCAGGAATGGCTCGAAGGCGTCCCTGGCTGGCGTACATTGGGCTTGCACATGTCGCCGATCGAAGGCGGGGACGGCAACCGCGAATTCCTGCTTGCCGGGATCAAGGATGCCGGGACCAAGGATGCCGGGACCAAGGACCGATGAGCACGGGCTTCACCATCAAGAGACTGGGTTCGCAGGGCGACGGCGTCGCCGAGACGGAAACCGGCGAGCTGTTCATTCCCTTCACCCTGCCCGGCGAGACCGTCACCGCCGCGCGCGAGAGGGATCGCGCCATGCTGATGGCGGTATTGGAGACGTCGCCGCTGCGTATCGATCCGGCCTGCCGGCATTTCACCGAATGTGGCGGCTGCGCCGTCCAGCATCTGCAAGCCGACGCTTACCAGCAATGGAAACGCGACAAGGTCGTGCATGCCTTGAAAGGCATTGCCGGCGACATCGGCGCCCTGGTGCCGTGTGCGCCACACACACGCCGCCGCGTCGTGCTTGCCGCCAGGCGCGCCGACACAGGCATGCTGCTTGGCTTCCATCGCCATCTGTCGCCGGAAATCATCCCCATCGAGGAATGTCCGATCTCGCTGCCGGAGATCGTTGCCGCGCTCGATCGCTTGAGGTCGGTCGCCGACCTGGTTTGCGCCACCACCAAATCGTTCCGGATGGCGGTCACTGTGACGGGCTCGGGGCTTGACGTCGCTGTCTATGAGTCGGGCAAGCTGGGCGAGAACCAGCGCCGGGTCGCCTCCAACTTCATCATGGCCAATGGCTTTGCCCGGCTTTCGATCGACGACGAGATTGTCATCGAGCCGAAAAAGCCGGTGGTCATGTTCGGCACCGTCGCTGTCGCCATACCGCCTGGCGCCTTCCTGCAGGCAACGCAAGCCGCCGAACAGACGATGGCCGATCTCGTTGGCGGACATCTGAAGCGTGCCAGGAAAGTCGCGGATCTTTTCGCCGGCTGCGGCAGCTTTGCGCTTCGGCTGGCGGCCAAATCCGAAGTCCACGCGGTCGAAGGCGACGCGGCAGCCCTTTCGGCGCTCGACCGCGGATCGCGCTTCGCCACCGGCCTGAAGCGGGTAACCGGCGAACGCCGCGACCTGTTCCGGCGGCCGCTGACGTTCAAGGAGCTGAATGCTTTCGATGGCGTCGTCTTCGACCCGCCGCGCGCCGGCGCCGAGGACCAGTCGAAGCAGATCGCCCGCTCGGATGTGCCGTTCGTCGCCGCCGTCTCCTGCAATCCGGTGACGCTGGCACGAGACCTGCGCATCCTGATTGACGGCGGCTACATCTTGAAGAGCGTCACGCCCATCGACCAGTTCCTGTGGTCGCCGCATGTCGAGGCCGTGGCGCTGCTGGAGAAGCCGAAACGGCGACGTTAATCCGCCGATTTTCACAAGGCCGTGCTTGAGTTTGCCGCCCCCCGCAAGACGTAGCCGGCTGGCAAACTAGCCTTCGCGAACGCTTTCGTACCCGGCCGCTTGTGCGGCCTTGATGAACTTACGGTCGAAGGACACAAATGCTGAGCAGTGCGAGGACTTGCCCAGATGGAGCGCATCGGCGAAATCCATTCCCGTCTCGGCTAGATCGACCGCGGAAGAGACCATCGCAGCATCCTCTATCTCGACAGTGGGAAGCCCGCCGAACACCCGCAGTGCATTGACGATCGAGGCCTGATCATAACCATAGCCGCTGCGCAGCACCCACTCAGCCTCCAGGATCACCGTGACGGCGACGAAAACGGGCTGACCGTCGATCAGCCGCCGGGCTCGCGGGGACTGCTCGGGATCGTCGTTCGTCAGATACCTGACGACAACGTTGGTATCAATCGCGAGCATGGCGCCGCCGTGCTTCAGCAAGGACGGCCGCGTCCATCTCCTCCAAGGTCTTCGGTCTGCCACTGTGCGGCAGGACACCAAAGACATCTTCTGGTCGTGTCGGGGCAAAGGCAGGCGCCGGTCTCAAAAGTACACCGTCCGGTGTGTCTTCGACCTGCAGGCGCGTGCCCGCGCCCCAGTCCCTCCGTTTGCGGATAGCGCTGGGCAGGATGACTTGTCCCTTGGTCGAGACGGTCGTTATAAGCTTTTCTATTGCACCCATTGCGGTATTACCCTTGTGTAAGACAAAGGTAAGATATCCCTGTGAGGGGAACTATTCAAGCCCGCCGACGTCTCCTCGCTCAAACCCTGGTGCCGCCGACCGTCATCTGGTTCATCCTGAGATGCGGCTGGCCGACGCCGACCGGCACGCCTTGTCCGGCCTTGCCGCACATGCCGATGCCGGTGTCGAGTTTCATGTCGTTGCCGATCATCGACACACGGTGCATGGCGTCCGGTCCGTTGCCGATCAGCATGGCGCCCTTGATCGGCTGCGTCACCTTGCCGTTTTCGATCATGTAGGCCTCGGTGCAGCCGAACACGAACTTGCCTGAGGTGATGTCGACCTGGCCGCCGCCGAAGGATACGGCATAGATGCCGTTCTTGACCGAGGCGATGATCTCGTCCGGCTCCATGTCGCCCGCCGTCATATAGGTGTTGGTCATGCGCGGCATCGGCTGGTGCGCATAGCCTTCGCGCCGGCCGTTTCCCGTGGCTTTCATGCCCATCAGCCGGGCGTTCTGGCGGTCCTGCATGTAGCCGACAAGCTTGCCGTCCTCGATCAGCACATTGCGGGCCGAAGGCGTGCCTTCATCGTCGACGGTCAGCGAACCCCGCCGCTCCGGCATGGTGCCGTCATCGACCACGGTAACGCCCTTGGCGGCGACCTGCTGGCCGAGCAGGCCGGCAAAGGCGGAGGTCTTCTTGCGGTTGAAGTCGCCCTCCAGCCCATGGCCGACGGCTTCGTGCAGCATCACGCCTGGCCAGCCGCTGGACAAAACGATGTCGAACGTTCCGGCCGGCGCGGGAATGGCTTCGAGATTGACCAGCGCCTGCCTGAGCGCCTCCCTGGCCGCATGCTTCCAGGCGTCCTCGACCAGGAACTCGCCGAACGCCTTGCGCCCGCCCATGCCATAGGAGCCGCTTTCCTGGCGGTCGCCGTCGCCGACGACGACGGAAACGTTGATGCGGACCAGCGGGCGGATGTCGCGCACGATCTGGCCGTCGGCGCGCACGATCTCGACATGCTGCCAGGACGCCGCGAGCGAGGCCGTCACCTGGCACGCGCGGGTCCTCGGCGCGCAGCCATGCGTCGATTTCCTGCAACAGCTTGGCCTTGACCTCGAAGGAGGGCGAGGGGATCGGGTTCTCCTCGCCATAGAGATGGCGGTTGGTGCGCGCGGGTGCCGCGGCAAGCGTGCCGGAATAGCCGCCCCTGACTGTCGAGACGGCGTCGGCGGCGCGCAGCAGCGACGCCTCCGAAAGATCGCTGGAATGAGCGTAGCCGCTGGCCTCGCCGGCCACGGCGCGCAGGCCAAAACCCTGGTCGGTGTTGAAATTGGCGGTCTTCAGCCTGCCATTGTCGAACATCAGCGCTTCGCTCTCGCTGTATTCGAGGAACAGTTCGCCGTCGTCGGCGCCGTTCAGTGTGTCGGCGACGATCCGCTTGATGCGATCATCTGAAATGTCGAATTGGCCGGTCAGGCTGTTCATGGCAGGTCCGCTCACAGGAGGAATGGTGTTGCCACGATGTAGGCGCGAAGACGCGCCTGCACAATCCGCAATGACGATCCGCAGCAGGTAGGAGCGGGTAGCCCCGCCCCTGAACATGACATCCATCTTGAAGTTCGACCCGTCACCCGAAAAGGCCTTCACCCAGCGATATTTCTTGTTCCATTCATTGGCCTGGTCGGCCGTGAAGGGGTCGGTATAGCCCGAGGAGAACTGGATCGACTTGCACTTCTCATGGTTTTCGCAGCCATAGAAGTAGATGACATATTTCATGCCCTGAAGCCGGCCCGAGACCATCGGATCGCCCCGTCGTCCTTGTCCATCTTGGCCGAGCCATAGCCTTTCGCAAGCTCGAAAATGACGGCCGGATCGGGCGCCGTGATGATTTCGGAATCCTCGGCAAAGGCGACGGAAGCGGCGCCGGTCAGGATTAGACCGGTCGACAAAAGCAAAGAACAAGCACGCATGATGACCCCCACAGCCAAAGATCAAACCCGTGGGAATTGTGAGGAAAGACGGTTTCGCAAGCATCAAGCTCAGGGCAGGGCGGCAAAACCGTCGGCGAAGCCCTTGAGGTCGACGGGGATGCCGATGCCTTCTTCCGGCGTCTGGAAGACGATGAAGGTGGCCGACGTCCCGGTCTTCAGCGTATCGAGCAGCGGCTTTTCGAGAATGACCTCGGCATAGCAGCCGTCCTGGAAGCAGCGCACGAAATAGGCGCGGCCGATATCCTTGCCGTCGACATTGAGGCCCAGGCCATTGGGCAGCAGAACGCCGAGCGGGGCCAGCACGCGCAGGATCTCGGCCTTGTTGTCGGCGGTGCGCAGGACGACGACGGACAGTCCCATTTCCGGGCGATCCTCGGCAACGACGTTCTGCATCATCACGCATTGTTCCGAGGTGGCGCCGGCCGGCGTGTCGCAGATGATCGACCACGCGCCATGCGTTGACTTGACCGTGCCGCTGGGCTGCGCTGCATTGGCGACGCCGGTTGCGGACGAGCCGATACCGATCAGGGCGGCGAGAAAAACGACCTTCGCCCCGCTTCTCGAAAGCCAAGCGCTTTTCGAATGCCAGGCGCTCTTCGAATGCCAGGCGTTTCTCGAAAGCCAAGAGGTCATGACGGCTCCATTGCGAATCACGGCACTTTAAGCCGCGCCAAGGCCAAGTAAAGGATAGGGCGACCGCCGGTCAGCCCCGGCTGGCGCAATAATGCGCTTTTCCCTAGCAAATTCGCCCGAATTGCGACCGTCGGGCGCATTCCGGACACAAGCCCGCATAGCCTGTCTGTCGACGACCCGCGCGGGCCACGAGGCCGTCGAAACAGCGCGGCAGCACTTGCGCGCAAAAATGCCGCACGGTTTCGCCCGCTCCTTTCTTGCGGAGGGAAATAGAGTATGGTTTGAACCACCCTTGGGACTGTCCGGGATTCCCATCCCGGCATTGTTCGATATTCTTGCGTCGCGATCGCGAGGAACCGGGAGATGAAGAGGGCGATGAGAAAATTCCCAGCAAGCGCCAAATTGATGGCAACGGCAGGCGCCGCCGCCGCATTTTTCGCCGGTGCCTCCGCCCATGCGGCCCAGCCGCAGCCGTGGGAGATGACTTTTCAGCCGCCGGCGACAGACATGATGCGGCAGATCGAGTGGTTCGGGAACTACACGATGTGGTTCGTCGTCCCGATCACTGCTTTGGTTCTGGCGCTTCTCGCCTGGTGCATCTTCAGGTTCCGCGCCAGCAAAAACCCGGTTCCGTCCAAGACCAGCCACAACACGCTGATCGAGATCATCTGGACAGTCGGGCCGGTCGTCGTCCTGCTGTTCATCGCCATTCCCTCGTTCCAGTTGCTGACGGCGCAGTACACGCCGCCGGAAGAGGCCAAGCTGACCGTCAAGGTAACGGGCAATCAGTGGAACTGGGACTATGAGTACCAGACCGAGAACACGCTCTCCTTCAACTCGGCCATCCTGCAGGACGCCGACCGAGCCGCGATCGGCAAGGAAGACCGCAAGGTCTATCCGCGCCTGCTGGCGGTCGACAACGAGCTGGTCGTGCCGGTCAACACCATGACGCGCGTCCTGGTTACCGCAGCCGACGTGATCCATTCTTTTGCCGTTCCGGCCTTCGGCATCAAGATGGACGCGGTTCCCGGCCGCACCAACGAGACGTGGTTCAAGGCGGAAAAGGAAGGCATCTATTACGGCCAGTGCTCGCAGCTCTGCGGCAAGGACCATGCCTTCATGCCGATCGCCGTCCGCGTCGTATCCGATGCGCAGTACAAGACCTGGCTGGCAGCAGCCAAGACCGACCTCCCCGGCGCCAACAAGGCGCTGATGGCCGAGGTCGACGGTACCAACAAGGTAGCGGCCGCCGGCAATTGATGCCGCGGGTTAGCAAGAATTAGGGAACGGAGCCGACCATGGCAGAAGCTGCAGCTCACGACGACCACGACCACAAGCCCTATCATGGCTGGGTCCGGTGGGTGTACTCCACCAACCACAAGGACATCGGCACGCTCTACCTGATCTTCGCGATCTTCGCGGGCATCGTCGGCGGCGCGCTTTCGGTCGTCATCCGCATGGAGCTGCAGGAGCCGGGCATCCAGATCTTCACCGGTCTGGCGCAGATGGTCTATGGCATGAACGGCGATGCCGCCATCGACGGCGGCAAGAGCATGTACAACGCCTTCGGCACCGCGCACGCGCTGATCATGATCTTCTTCATGGTCATGCCGGCGCTGATCGGCGGCTTCGCCAACTGGATGGTGCCGATCATGATCGGCGCGCCTGACATGGCCTTCCCGCGCATGAACAACATCTCGTTCTGGCTGCTGCCGCCGGCCTTCCTGCTGCTCATCGCTTCGGCTTTCATGCCGAGCGCGCCCGGCGCCTATGGCGTTGGCGGCGGCTGGACGCTCTATCCGCCGCTGTCGACCTCCGGCCAGCCCGGGCCGGCCATGGATCTGGCGATCCTGTCGATCCACATTGCCGGCGCGTCCTCGATCCTCGGCGCCATCAACTTCATCACCACCATTTTCAACATGCGCGCGCCGGGCATGACGCTGCACAAAATGCCGCTATTTGCCTGGTCGGTTCTGATCACCGCCTTCCTGCTGCTCTTGTCGCTTCCGGTTCTGGCCGGTGGCATCACCATGCTGCTTACCGAC
Source organism: Mesorhizobium sp. L2C066B000 (assembly GCF_000502335.1). Taxonomy (NCBI): domain Bacteria; kingdom Pseudomonadati; phylum Pseudomonadota; class Alphaproteobacteria; order Hyphomicrobiales; family Phyllobacteriaceae; genus Mesorhizobium; species Mesorhizobium sp. L2C066B000. Next base: position 28,408 of record NZ_AYWZ01000007.1, on the reverse strand, counting down.
CGCAATTTCGGCACCACCTTCTTCGCCCCGGATGGCGGCGGCGATCCGATCCTGTTCCAGCATCTGTTCTGGTTCTTTGGTCACCCCGAAGTGTACATCCTGATCCTGCCGGGCTTCGGCATCATCAGCCACATCGTCTCGACCTTCTCGAAGAAGCCGGTGTTCGGCTATCTCGGCATGGCCTACGCCATGGTCGCGATCGGCGCCGTCGGCTTCATCGTCTGGGCGCACCACATGTACACGACCGGCCTGTCGCTCGACACGCAGCGCTACTTCGTCTTCGCCACCATGGTCATCGCCGTGCCGACAGGCGTGAAGATCTTCTCCTGGATCGCGACGATGTGGGGCGGCTCGATCTCGTTCAAGACGCCGATGCTGTGGGCGCTGGGCTTCATCTTCCTGTTCACGGTCGGCGGCGTCACCGGCGTCCAGCTCGCCAATGCCGGCCTCGACCGCTCGCTGCATGACACCTATTTCGTCATTGCCCACTTCCACTATGTGCTGTCGCTGGGTGCGGTCTTCGCCATCTTCGCCGGCTGGTACTACTGGTTCCCCAAGATGACCGGCTACATGTACTCGCCGGTGATCGCCAACACCCACTTCTGGGTCACCTTCGTCGGCGTCAATTTGATCTTCTTCCCGCAGCATTTCCTCGGCCTCGCCGGCATGCCGCGCCGCACCATCGATTATCCCGACGCGTTCGCCGGCTGGAACATGGTGTCGTCCTACGGCTCCTATATATCGGCCGTCGGCGTGGTGATCTTCCTCTATGGCGTGTTCGAGGCCTTCCAGAAGAAGCGCGTCGCCGGCGCCAACCCGTGGGGCGAGGGTGCAACGACGCTCGAATGGCAGCTGCCTTCGCCGCCGCCCTTCCACCAGTGGGAACAGCTGCCGAAAATCAAGTAAGGCAGCCCGAATACGAAGCCGCCGGCCCGCTGGCGGTTTTCGGCCAACGGAATGATTGGACTTATGTACGCATGGCCCTTGTCGACGACCCAATGATTGACGAAGCGGGCTTTCGCATGTCGGAAGCCACGTCGGGCGATTTCTTCGCCCTGCTGAAGCCGCGCGTCATGTCGCTGGTGGTGTTCACGGCCTTTGTCGGCATGGTCGCTGCGCCCGTGACCATCAACCCGTTGCTGGCGGTGATCGCCATCCTGGCCATTGCCATCGGCGCCGGCGCCTCTGGTGCGCTCAACATGTGGTACGACGCCGACATCGACGCGGTGATGAGCCGGACCGCCGGCCGCCCGGTACCGTCCGGCCGCATCCTGCCCGGCGAAGCCCTGAGCTTCGGCCTTGTGCTTTCGGTGCTGTCGGTGATGACGCTGGGCGTGCTGGTCAACTGGCTGTCGGCGGCGTTGCTTGCCTTCACCATCTTCTTCTACGCCGTCGTCTACACGATGTGGCTGAAGCGCTCGACGCCGCAGAACATCGTCATCGGCGGCGCCGCCGGCGCCATCCCGCCGGTCATCGGCTGGGCCGCGGTGACCGGAACGGTGAGCCTGGAAAGCCTCGTCCTGTTCCTGATCATCTTCCTGTGGACGCCGCCGCACTTCTGGGCGCTGGCGCTGTTCAAGTCCGACGACTACGCCAAGGCTGGCATCCCGATGATGCCGAACGTTGCCGGCCAGGCCTCGACCCGCCGCCAGATCTTTGCCTACGCCCTGATCCTGGCGCCGATCGGCGTGCTGCCCTGGTTGCTCGGTTTCACCACCGCCTTCTATGGCGTCGCATCAGTGGCTCTCGGCGCCGGCTTCGTCTGGTATGCCTGGAAAGTGCTGTGCATGACCGATAGCGACCGCGTCATGAAGCCGGCCAAGGCTCTGTTCGCCTATTCGCTGCTCTACCTCTTCGCCATCTTCGCCATCTATCTTGCCGACTGTGTCGTCGGTCGCGCTTTGGCCATCGGTGGAGCATGACCATGATCGACAAGAAGCTTGAACTGGTCACGCTGACCGAAAGCCAGAAGAAGGCGCGGCGCAACCGTTCGGCGGCGATCGGCGTCGCGCTGGCGATTCTGGTCGTCATCTTCTACGTCGCGACCATCGTGAAATTCGGCCATACCGGATGAGGCCGATGATGACCCGCCAGACCGTGACCGATCCCAGGAAGAAGAACACCAACCGCGTCGTCGCCGCCGTCTGCGTCGCCTTTTTCGGCGGCATGATCGGGATGGCCTACGCCGCGGTGCCGCTCTACAAGATGTTCTGCCAGGCCACCGGCTATGGCGGCACGACGCAGCGCGCCGAAAAGCAATATGCCGGCCGCATCCTCGACCGCGACATCACCGTGCGCTTCGACGCCAACACCAACGGCATTCCCTGGCAGTTCCAGCCGGTCGCCCGCTCGGTCACCATCAAGATCGGCGAGACCACGCAGGCGCATTACAGCGCCACCAACAAGTTCGACCGCGCCGTTACCGGCCGCGCCACCTTCAACGTGCAGCCGGAACTGGCGGGCCCCTACTTCAACAAGGTCGAGTGTTTCTGCTTCACCGACACGACGCTGAAGCCCGGCGAGACGCTGGACATGCCGGTCGTGTTCTATGTGGATCCCGATATCGTCAACGTGCCGGAACTGAAGGACTTGAAGACGATCACCCTGTCCTACACCATGTTCCCGGTCCAAAAGAACAAGCCGGTGGCGTCATCGACGCCGAACAGCAGCAGCAAAGTTTCAGATACCGAAGCAAATCTCGGGGGTTGATATGGCAGACGCGCACGCAAAACCACAACACGACTACCATCTCGTCAACCCGAGCCCGTGGCCCTTCCTGGGGTCGATCGGCGCGCTGGTGACTGCAGTCGGCGGCGTCGCCCTGATGCAGTATCTCAAGAACGGCGATTTTCCGATTTTCGGCCACAACATCGCCAATCCATGGCTGTTCTTCATCGGCCTGGTCATCGTCCTCTACACGATGTTTGCCTGGTGGTCGGACACCATCAAGGAAGCGCATGAGGGCCACCACACGCGCGTCGTGTCGCTGCATCTGCGCTACGGCATGATCATGTTCATCGCTTCGGAAGTGATGTTCTTCGTTGCCTGGTTCTGGGCCTATTTCGATGCCAGCCTGTTTCCGAGCGAAGTGCAGAATTACGCCCGCACCGCTTTCACTGGCGGCGTCTGGCCGCCGAAGGGTCTCGAAGTCCTCGATCCGTTCCATCTGCCGCTCTACAACACCATCATCCTGCTTCTGTCGGGCACCACGGTGACATGGGCGCACCATTCGCTCATCCATGGCGACCGCAAGGGCCTGATCAACGGCCTGGTGCTGACCGTCGGCCTCGGCATGCTGTTCACCATGGTGCAGGCCTACGAGTACATGCACGCTCCGTTCGGCTTCAAGGATTCCATCTACGGCGCCACCTTCTTCATGGCGACCGGCTTCCATGGCTTCCACGTCATCATCGGCACCATCTTCCTGCTGGTCTGCCTGATCCGCGCCTGGAAAGGCGACTTCACGCCCAAGCAGCATTTCGGCTTCGAGGCGGCTGCCTGGTACTGGCACTTCGTCGACGTGGTCTGGCTGTTCCTGTTCGCATCGATCTACGTCTGGGGATCGGTCGGCGCGGTGATCGAAGGCCACTGACGGCTTTCACCGAACCGACAAATCAGAAGGGCGGTCGCGGCAACGCGGTCGCCTTTCTTCTTTTCGGCGCCCATCAATGGCCAACGGATTCGGCTGGTCGGGCTGGCTGCTTCAATTGGTCGACTGGACCGATGGCTGCATTGGGGTTACCGACTGCGACATGGACGAAATCTGGACTATGGTGCCGGATGGAACGCTGATCGAAATCGAGCCGTAAAGCATGACTATCCATGAGTGAAGATAGGGCGATCTGGCCACCCATCGAGCCGATCTCGGCCGGCCTGCACGGACGCTGCCCGCGCTGCGGCGAAGGACGGCTGTTTTCCGGCTTCCTCACCGTCGGCAAGCGCTGCAACAATTGCGGCCTCGACTATTCCTACGCCGATGCCGGCGACGGCCCGGCGGTGTTCGTCATCCTGATCATCGGCTTCATCGTCGTTGGGCTGGCGCTGTGGGTGGAGGTGAAGCTGAGCCCGCCGCTGTGGCTGCATTTCATCATCTGGATACCGCTGGCCGTGGCGCTGTGCCTGACGGCGCTGAGGCTGATCAAGGGGGTGCTGCTGACGCTTCAATACGCCAACAAGGCGGCCGAAGGCCGCCTGGACCAGGGGCAATGAACGAGGCGCTGACGAAGCCCGCCGGCCGCTCGCGGCCGAAGACGGCATTGCTGCTCGGCCTCGGCCTGGTGGTGTTCGTCATCCTGCTCGGGCTTGGCACATGGCAGGTGCAGCGCCTGTACTGGAAGGAAGCCCTTCTGCAGACCATCGACCAGCGCACCCATTCAGCGCCGCAGCCGCTGGCGGACGTCGAGAAGGAATTCGCTGCCACCGGTGATGTCGACTACACGCCGGTCACCGTCAGCGGGACGTTCCTGCACTCCGGCGAGCGGCATTTCTACGCCACATGGGAGGGCGACGCCGGCTTCAACGTCTATACCCCGCTGGCCCTCGACGATGGCCGCTATGTCCTGATCAACCGCGGCTTCGTTCCCTATGATCTCAAGGATGCCGCCAAGCGCCCGCAAGGGCAGGTGACCGGCAAGGTCACGGTCACCGGCCTGGCGCGCAACCCGCTGCCGGCCAAGCCGTCGATGATGCTGCCCGACAATGACGTGGCCAAGAACATCTTCTATTGGAAGGACCGCGATGCCATGGCGGCGAGTGCCGGCCTGCCGGCGCGTGCCGTGCTGGTGCCGATCTTCATCGACGCCGACAAGACGCCGAACCCGGGCGGGCTGCCGGTCGGCGGCGTCACCATCATCGACCTGCCGAACTCTCATCTGCAATATGCCTTCACCTGGTTTGGCCTGGCGGCGGCTCTTGCCGCGGTTCTGATCGTCAGGCTGCGCCGTCCGGCAAAGACTGAATGATCCAGAGCATGATCCCGAAAACTGGGAACCGGTTTTTCGGACAAGATCATGCTCCAACAAAGAGTTGGATCAGGTTGACCATTCAACCTGATCTCAACTGCCCTTGACAGGGCAGGGGTGCACACCTCATTTCGCGTCACGATACGATCAACCGATCTGGAATCATGCTGCAGACCGCCACAAAACCACCGCTGACGATCCGGCTCTGCCAGCCGCGCGGCTTTTGCGCCGGCGTCGACCGCGCGATCCAGATTGTCGTGCTGGCGTTGAAGAAATACGGCGCGCCGGTTTATGTCCGCCACGAGATCGTTCACAACCGCTATGTCGTCGAAGGCCTGCAAAGCCTTGGCGCGGTTTTCATCGAGGAACTCTCGGAAATCCCGGCCGAGCACCGCAAGTCGCCGGTTGTCTTCTCGGCCCACGGCGTGCCGAAATCGGTGCCGGCCGACGCCAAGGCACGCGAGCTCTTCTATCTCGACGCCACCTGCCCGCTGGTGTCCAAGGTGCACAAGCAGGCGATGCGCCATCAGCGGCTCGGCCGCCATGTGCTTTTGATCGGCCATGCCGGCCATCCCGAAGTGATCGGCACCATGGGCCAGCTGACGGAAGGCGCCGTCACGCTGATCGAGACCGAAGCCGACGCTGGGACCTTTGCCCCCGCCGACCCGGAAGCGCTCGGCTTCGTAAGCCAGACAACGTTGTCGGTCGAAGACACTGCCGGCATATTGCGGGTGCTGCAGGAGCGCTTCCCGCAACTGCATGCACCGGCCGCCGAATCGATCTGCTACGCCACCACCAACCGCCAGGAAGCGGTCAAGGAAACCGCCGCCGGCGCCGATCTCTATCTGATCGTCGGTGCGCCCAATTCCTCCAATTCGCGCCGTCTTGTCGAAGTGGCGGAGCGCGCCGGCGCCACCATGTCGCTTCTCGTACAGCGCGCCGCCGAAATTCCGTGGAATGACTTCACAAACATCTCGACGCTCGGCCTGTCTGCCGGCGCGTCGGCGCCGGAGATCATCGTCGACGAGATCATCGACGCCTTCCGCCAGCGCTTCGAGGTGACCATCGACCTGGCGATCACGGCCACCGAAACGGAGGATTTTCCAGTCATGCGGGTTCTGCGCGATGTCGAACTGACGCGGGCCGACATGGCCTTCGTCAACGGAGCCGCGTGAAGAGCCCATGGCGGTCTACACCGACGTCAATGAGGGCGAACTCGGCGCGTTCCTGAGGGCATATCCTGTCGGCGAACTCTTGTCCTACAAGGGTATCGCCGAAGGCACGGAGAATTCGAATTTCCTGCTGCACACCTCAAGCGGCTCTTACATACTGACGCTCTACGAGAAGCGCGTCGACAAGGCCGACCTGCCGTTCTTCCTCGGCCTGATGGGCCATCTCGCCCGCAAAGGCATTTCCTGCCCGCTGCCGGTGACCGCGCATGACGGCACCGTCATCGGCACGCTGGCCGGCCGTCCCGCGGTCATCATCACCTTCCTCGAAGGCCTGTCGCTGCGGCGGCCGACAGCGGCGCATTGCGCCGAGGTCGGCAAGGCGCTCGCCGCCCTGCATTTGGCCGGGCAGGATTTTGCGATGACGCGTGACAACGCACTGGCCATCGAGGGCTGGCGCAAATTGTGGAACGCCTCGCGCGACCGAGCCGACGAGGTCGAGCCGGGACTGGCGGCCGAGGTCGACGCTGATTTCGCCGACTTCGGACGCCATTGGCCGCAGGGCCTGCCGACAGGCATCATCCATGCCGATCTGTTTCCCGACAATGTCTTCTTCCTCGGCGAAAGACTGTCCGGCCTCATCGACTTCTATTTCGCCTGCAACGACCTCTACGCCTATGACGTCGCCACCTGCCTCAATGCTTGGTGTTTCGAGAAGGATTTCTCCTTCAACCTGACCAAAGGCACGGCGCTGCTGGCCGGCTATCAGAGCGTGCGGCCTTTGAGCGATGGCGAGAAAGCAGCGCTGCCGATGCTTTCGCGCGGCTCGGCGCTGCGCTTTATGCTGACTCGGCTCTATGACTGGCTGACCGTTCCCGACGGCGGGCTGGTCATGAAGCGCGATCCGACCGAATATATCCGCCGCATGCGCTTCCACCGCGCGATCAGGTCGCCTTCGGAATACGGACTGACATGACCAAGCAGGTTGAAATCTTCACCGACGGCGCCTGCTCGGGCAATCCCGGTCCCGGCGGCTGGGGCGCCATCCTGCGCTTCAACGGCAAGACCAGGGAATTGTCGGGCGGCGAGGCCGAGACGACCAATAACCGTATGGAGCTGCTGGCCGCCATCTCGGCGCTGAATGCGCTGAAGGAGCCGTGCGCCGTCGAGCTTCACACCGACAGCAAATATGTCATGGACGGTATCTCCAAATGGATCCACGGCTGGAAGAAAAACGGCTGGAAGACCGCCGACAAGAAGCCGGTCAAGAACGGTGAACTGTGGCAGGCGCTGGATGAGGCCAATGGGCGCCACAAGGTGACCTGGAACTGGGTCAAGGGCCATGCCGGCCACACCGAGAACGAACGCGCCGACGAACTCGCAAGGGAAGGTATGGCGCCGTTCAAGAGGGGCTCAGCCAAACCTGCGGCGCCGAAAGTGGCGCTGAAGCCGGCGGCATCCGAGAAGCAGCCGGCGCCACGGGCACGGCGCTCGACCCAAAGCTATTGAGCTCAAGCTATCGGCAAGGGGATCTCACTCATGCCGATCGTATACTACATCACCCATCCCCAGGTTCAGATCGATGCCAACGTTCCCGTGCCGCACTGGGGGCTGTCCGAGATCGGACGAGCGCGAGCATCAGCCATGCTCGATCAGCCATGGGTCGGATCGATCCGCCGTGTCGTCTCGTCGGCCGAGCGCAAGGCGATCGAAACCGCCGAGATCCTTGGCAAACACCTCGGCCTCGCGGTCGAGGTGAAGGAGCGCATGCATGAGAACGATCGGTCGGCAACCGGCTTCCTGCCGCCGCCGGAGTTCGAGGCGGTCGCCGACCAGTTCTTCGCCAATCCGCACAAAAGCATTCGCGGCTGGGAACGGGCCATCGACGCCCAGCAACGCATTGTCAGCGAGGTCGAAACGGTGCTGGGTGCTGCCGACGGCGGCGACATTGCCTTCGTCGGCCATGGCGGCGTCGGAACATTGCTGCTGCTCTCGCTCAGCGGCCGCGCAATCAGCCGCGCGGCGGACCAGCCGACCGGCGGTGGTAATTACTTCGCCTATGATGTCGGCACGCGCCGCGTCGTCCACGGATGGCGGCCGATAGACAGTCTGGCGCCGCGCTAAAGCGGATATCAGGAGATCATCGATACCGTAGCCGCGATGAAGCCGCGCGCGACCAACAGATAGAACCCGTCCTCAGCGGATCAGCAGGGCCGTGCCGTAGAGGCCGAGCGCGAACACCGTGTGCGAGATCACGTTGAAGGCGCGGATCTGCATCGCGTTGGGGCGCTTTGAGGCAGCCCAGCCGCCGCCCATGCCGGGCGCCAGCAGGAACCAGCCGGCGCCGATGGTGACCATGCCGAGGATGAAGGCCGGCAGGAAGGTCGGCGCGTCCAACCATGCCGTGCCCACCAGCGCCACCAGGATTAAGCCGTAGACGATGCCGGTGACATAGTGGAAAGCCCAGCCCAGCGCCTGCTCATGCGCATAGGGTGCGGCTTGGGCGATATCGTCGTGGAAAACCTTGCCTTCCCTAAGGTGCCAGACCCAGCGGCCGGGCGGCCCCCAGTTCGGCCGCGGCTGACTGAGCGCCAGATGCAGGAACAGCGCCCAAAGATCCATCAGCACCGTGGCGCCGATGCCGATCGCAATGCTGCGCCAGATGATGTCAAACATCGTCGATNCATCGTCGATGTCCCCCAAAGCAGGCAATCCGGCTGGAAGCGCGTGGTCGTCAGGCCATGGCGTTCATGAGCCGAGGCGGCCGCCGCGGTTTAGAGCTGGCTCAGAATGTGAGCGGCACCCGACGTGTCGACTCCTGGCTTGGTCTCGACGTTGAGCGCGGTGACCTTGCCGTTGTCGACGATCATCGAGAAGCGCTTCGAGCGCAATCCCATGCCGCCGCTGGAATAGTCGGAGTCGAGGCCGATCGACCTGGCGAAGTCGCCATTGCCGTCGGCGAGATAGAGGATCTTGCCTTGACCGCCGGTGAAATTGGCCCAGGCGCCCATGACATGGACATCGTTGACGGACACGACGGCGATGGTGTCGACGCCGCGGGCCAGGATGGCATCGTGGTTCTCGAGATAGCCCGGCAGATGATTGTTGCTGCAGGTCGGCGTGAAGGCGCCTGGAACGCCGAACAGCACGACCTTCTTGCCCGCGAAAATCTCGGCCGAGGTGATCACCTTGGCGCCGTCGGCGGTCATTTCCTTGAAGGCCGCATCGGGCAGTTTGTCGCCAACGGCAATCGTCATGATGGTCCTCGTGTGAAAAGCAGGGAAGGTTTCTTGCGATAGCGAAATCGGGCATCTCCCGCAACCGCCGACAAGGCCTGGATCAAGGGAAAGCCCGGATCGGGTTCGGTATCAGGGGAACGGCAGAACGCCCTCGACCGCGCCTTCGGCACTTGTCAGGGTGTAATACAACCCGCCATCGGTCGGTGTCGTCGACGGCCGGTCGAGGATCGGAATGGTAAATACCAGCCGGCCGTCCTTTTCGCTGCGTGCAGGCGCCCCGAACATATAATCGCGTCCCCCGGCGACGAATAAATCCGCCGCCTCCGGATCTCCGGGAAAAGTCGCCTCGACCATCAGCGTCTCATGGTCGCCCGGCAGCACCTTGATCCCGAAATCGGGCTTGGCAGGCGCGGGCAAGGTGGCGAGTGCAGCCTTCACCAGCGCCGCATCCTCGGCATTGTCGGGATCGGCGGCGGGATCGACGCTCAGCCGCGTCTGCACCGGAATACAGATCGTCTCGCAGATGCCAAGAAAGATGTCGGCATCGATGACGGCCGCATCCCCAGGCGACGACAAAGTGAATGTCACCGGCAGCGAGACCGGATGGTTGTAGCCGGCCCATTTGCCGTAGCCGTCGTCATGGCGCTGCGGCGGCGGGAAGGAAAACGCCGCATCGGTGATGTTGGTGCTGGCCGAAACGTCGATCTGCGGCGGCACGCCGGCGTCGCCCGGATCGCGCCAATAAGTTTTCCAGCCGGGCTTGAGCGCGATGTCGAGCACGCCCTGTATGCGACCGGCCTCGTCGGCCTTGCCTGTTGTCACCAGCCGCACCTTGCCGCCTTCGCTGTTGTACCATTCCGACGAGGAGGCGGCGGCGGGCAGGACTGCTCCGCATCCGATAGCAATACCGAGCAGCAGGATTTTCAAGCTTTGCATGGCGTTGATTTGATCGTCAGTTCATGGCCGCGCAATGTTTTCATGGCGCTCTGCGTATCATATTTGCGTGACCTTCGGGCAAGGAACAGTTGGCTTCAAGCAATCGGCCGAGTGAAGTTCGCAGTCAAGATTCCGTTGTTCCAACCGTTGGGCTTTGGCCGAATCGCACGCGGCGCATCTTTTCGGCGTCCCGGAAACGCGTTACGCTCCCGTCCATGGACTTGTTGCGCCACAAAAAGACAGCCGGTGGACGCGGCTTTCTTGACGACCAGTTTCTGATTGCCATGCCCGGCATGAAGGACGATCGCTTCACGCGCTCGGTCATCTACATCTGTGCGCACAGCGATGAAGGCGCCATGGGCCTGATCATCAACCAGACGCAACAGATGCTGTTTCCCGATCTTCTGGTGCAGCTCGGCATCATGAACGAGCAGGAGGCGATCAGGCTGCCGGCGCAGGCCCGCGACTTCGTCGTGCGCAATGGCGGCCCGGTGGACCGCAGCCGCGGCTTCGTCCTGCACTCGGGCGACTACCGGGTGGAATCCTCGCTCACCGTCTCCGACGATATCTGCCTGACCGCGACGGTCGACATATTGCGCGCCATCTCGTCCGGCCGCGGCCCGCGGCGCGCGTTGATGGCGCTCGGCTATTCCGGCTGGGGCGCCGGCCAGCTGGAAACCGAGATCGCCGAGAATGGCTGGCTGACCTGTCCGGCCACGCCGGAGCTGCTGTTCGACGCCGACATCGAGCGGAAGTACGACCGCATCCTGGCATCGATCGGGATTGATCTGGCGCATTTGAGCCTGGCCGCGGGGCACGCCTGAGGCCTCGCCTTCGCCGACGTTCCGCCGAACCTTCGCGACTAGCCGAAGCCGCCCGCCACTTTCGCCATCCTAAGGTCTGCGCCGCGTCGCTGCGCTCCTTGCTTCGCCCCAGGATGACGAAGGCGCGGTCGCTTCAGGGGTTCATTCCAATGTGACCACGCGCCTGCACGACGCATGCCTCACCCGTCACGCCTGCGTCATCGGGTACTGCTCTTTCAACGCCTTCAGCACCTGGTCGCCTGGCATCGGCGCGCCGAACATGAAGCTTTGCACATATTCGCAGCCCATCTGGCGCAATTCCAGCGCATCGCTTTCGTCGGAAATGCCCTCGGCCACCACCGACAGGCCGAGTTCATGCGCCATGTTGACCATGGATTTGAGCAGCACCGCCCGCTTCGGCGTCGCGTCGTCGACGAAGCTCTTGTCGATCTTGATGGTGTCGAAGGGGAAGCGGGTCAGATAGGCGAGCGAGGAATAGCCGGTGCCGAAATCGTCCAGCGACAGGCCGATGCCGAGCTGCTTGAGTTTGGTCAGCACATGCGAGGTCTGCTCTGGATTGTCCATGACCAGCGATTCGGTAAGTTCGAGCCGGAAGCAGCGCGGCTTCAGATTGGCGCGGGCGATGACCGAGCGGACATCGCTGACCAGGTCGCGGCGGATCAGCTGGCGGCTGGACAGATTGACCGACACCGACAGCGGGGTGTCGCCGATCTGCTTTTGCCAGCCGGCGAGGTCTTCAGCCGCCTGCTGCATGGCAAACAGCCCAAGCTGCACGATCAGGCCACAGCTTTCGGCGACCGGAATGAAATCGCCGGGCGGGATCATGCCGCGGCGCGGATGGTCCCAACGCAGCAGCGCTTCGAAGCCGGCAATGCTGCCGTCCTCCAGCCGCACGATCGGCTGGTAGGCAAGGGTGAATTCGCGCCGCTCGATGGCGCGGCGCAGATCGGATTCGAATTGCAGCCGGTCGGTGCCGACGGTGCGGAAGGCCGGCCGGAACGGCTCGATCCTGTCGCCGCCGAAGCGCTTGGCCTGGTGCATGGCAAGCTCGGCGTCCTTGACCATGTCTTCTGCCGAAGTCTGCGCCGAGGTCCAGGTGATCAGGCCGATCGAGGCAGTCAGCACGATCTCGCGCTTGGCGAAGGTGATCGGGTTGTTGATGGCGTGCTTGATGGCGTCTGCCACCGCCGCGATGCGGGAGGGTTCCTGTTCGGAGAGCAGCATCAGGGCGAACTGGTCACCGGCAAAGCGCGACAGCGAATCCTTCGGTTTCAACAGCCGGTGCAAGCGGCGCGCAATGGTGAGCAGGATGGTGTCGCCGGCTGAGATGCCAAGCCCGTCATTGACCTGCTTGAAACGGTCGATGTCGATGACGAAGACGGTCGGGCGCACCTTCTCTTCGGTGCGCGCGATCGAGATGATGGCTTCCAGCCGGTTCATCAGAAGTTCGCGGTTGGGCAGGCCGGTCAGATTGTCGTGAACGGCATCGTGCAGCAGCCTTTCCTCGGACTTTTTCTGCTCGGTGACGTCGACCATGGTGCCGACGCAGCGAATCACTTCGCCGTCCGAGCCGATCACCGGCCGCGCCCGAAGCAAGAACCAGTGGTAGTGCCCGTCGGCGCCGCGCAGGCGGAAATTCTGCGAGACCCGGCCGCGCCGATGTTCGAGCACCACGTCGAGGGTGGTGCGGAACGTGTCGCGGTCGTCGGCATGCAGCACCGGCAGCCAGTTGCGGGCCGCACCCCCCAGGCTGTTGGGCGCCAGGCCAAGCTGGATGCTGACGTCGGGCTTGGTGACGACGCGGTCGCGCAGCACGTCCCAGTCCCACACCGTGTCGCCGGAGCCGGCGACGGCCAGCGCCTGGCGCTCAAGATCGGAGAACAGGCCCTGATGCAGCGCGCCGCCGGCAAAGGCATGCTGCATGACGGTGAAGCCGATCAAAAGGATGATCAGGATCAGCCCGCCGCCCAATGCCGGCTGGGCGATGTCGTTGTCGAGCATGCCGGTGATTGCCATCCACGACCCGCACAGCCATAGCAGCACCATCACCCAACTGGGCACCAGCATGATCGCACGGTCGTAACCACGAAGACCGAGCAGGATGATGAGGCCGAGCCCGGTCAGCGCGGTGGCGGCAAAGGACAGCCGGGCAATACCGGCGGCGACGGCCGGATCGATGATGGCCACACCCGCAATCAGCACCAGACCGAGGATCCAGACCAGCGCGCCATAGCTGAAATGGCCGTGCCACCGGTTGAGGTTGAGATAGGCGAACAGGAACACCACGAAGGTCGCCGCAAGCGCCACCTCCGTTCCCGCCCGCCACATCTGCTCGTTCCCGGGCGATATCTCTATGATCTTGTTTAGAAAGCCGAAATCGACGCAGATATAGGCAAGTACCGCCCACGCAAGTGCGGCTGTCGCCGGAAACATCGAGGTTCCCTTGACGACGAAAAGGATGGTCAGGAAGAGCGCCAGCAGCCCGGCGATGCCGATAACGATGCCGCGGAACAGCGTATAGGAATTGACCGAGTCCTTGTAGGCTTCCGGCTCCCATAGATAGACCTGCGGCAGCTTCGGCGAGGCGAGTTCGGCGATGAAGGTGATCACCGTTCCCGGGTTCAGCGTCACCCGGAACACGTCGGCGTCGGAGCTTGACTGGCGGTCGAGCGCGAAGCCCTCGCTGGGGGTGATCGCGGCGATGCGGGTGGCGCCGAGATCGGGCCAGAAGATGCCGGAATTCACCAGCCGGAAATGCGGCGCCACGATCAGCCGGTCGAGCTGCTGGTCGGTGGTGTTGGCGAGCGCGAACACCGCCCAGTCGCCGCTCGAGCGCGCGTCATTGGCCTCGACCTCGATGCGCCGCACGATGCCGTCGGGACCGGGCGCGGTCGACACCTGGAAGTTTTCGCCCTGATTGACGTAGATCTGGACGGCGCGCGACAGGTCGAGCGCGACATCGTCGCGGGCAATCTTGATCGGTTCGACGGCGAAGGCCGGGAGCGCCGCGCAAAGCGTGACGACAACCGCCAGAACAAAGGCCAACAGCGACCCGTTTCGCAGGAAATTCGTCAAAAATCAGTCCTTCGTTCCAGCGCCCGGCGGATCGTCCGCGATCCGGGCGTAGAGGTAGTGGTCCTGCCAGATGCCGTTGATCCTGAGGTAGGATCGCAGAAGTCCTTCGCGCCGGAATCCGGCTTTTTCAAGCACGCGGATCGACCGGACATTGTCGGGAATACAGGCAGCTTCGATCCGGTGCAACCTCAGCGTATCGAAGGCGAAGCGGCAGACCACCTTGACCGCGTCGGTCATCAGGCCGCGGCCGCCGAACCGCTCCCCGATCCAGTAGCCGACATGGCCGCTTTGCGAGACGCCGTGGCGGATATTGCCGAGCGTAATGCCGCCTGCAAGCTTGCCGCTCGCCTTCTCGAAGATGAAGAAGGCGATGGCGGTTCCCTGCGCATAGTCTTCGCGGTAGCGGCCGATGCGCAGCCGCCAGGCGGTGCGGTCGAGTTCATCGGGCGTCCAGCGCGGCTCCCACGGTTCGAGGAAGGCACGGCTTTCGCCGCGCACCGCCGACCATTCGCGATAGTCGTTGGTGTAGGGCACGCGCAGCATGACCCGGTCGCCTTTCAGTGCCGGCAGGTCACGGCGAAAGAAAGGGAGCGCGAACACCGGCGCTTGAAGGCTTAGACGGCGAGCTTGCGGGCCGTGGTGTGCGTGCCCGCAAGCGAATCGAGAATCGCCTCATAGGGCGCGAGCGTACCCACCGGTCCAACCGCAGTCAGCGTCGGCTTGGTCGAAAACAGCCGGGACGAAAGGTCGGTCAGCCGCTCGACGGTCAGCGCCGACAGCCGTTCCATCAACTCCTCCTTGGCGATCGGCCGGCCGAACAGAAGCAGCTGCCTGGCGATCTGCGAGGCGCGGCTGGCCGGGCTTTCAGCCGACATGATCAGGCCGGCGCGATATTGCGCGCGGGCGCGGTCGAGCTCTTCCTGAAGGATATTCTCGCCGGCCTTCTGCAGCTCGTCGATAATGACCGGCACCAGTTCGGCAATGTCGCTCTGCCCGGTCGCGGCATGAACGCCGAAGATGCCGGTATCGGAAAAACCCCAGTGGAAGGCATAGACCGAATAGCACAGGCCACGCTTTTCGCGGACCTCCTGGAACAGCCGGGACGACATGCCGCCGCCGAGGATCATCGACAGCACCTGCGAAGCGTAGAAATCGCGCACATGATAGGCTCGGCCTTCGAAGCCGAGCACGATCTGCGCGTCCATCAGGTCGCGATCCTCGCGGAAATCGCCGCCGACATACTGCGCATATTGCGGCATCGTGCTGTCGGACTTGCTGCGGAAACCGCCGAGCTGCTTTTCGACCTCGCGCACGAAATTGTCATGCTTGATGTCGCCGGCCGCGACGATCACCATCTTCTCGGCGCCATACTGGCGCTCGATGAAATCATGCAGCTGTTTGGAGGTGAAGGATTTGACGGTTTCCGGCGTGCCGAGGATCGAGCGGCCGATCGTCTGGTGGCGGAAGGCGGTCTCGGTGAAACGGTCGAAGACGATGTCGTCGGGCGTGTCGTGCGCGGCGCCGATCTCCTGCAGGATCACATGCTGCTCGCGCTCCAGTTCCTCCGGGTCGAATTCGGACTCCTGCAGGATATCGGCAAGGATATCCACCGCCAGCGGCACATCGTCGGACAGCACCCTGGCGTAATAGGACGTCGTCTCGACTGATGTGGCGGCATTGATCTCGCCGCCGACATCCTCGATTTCCGAGGCGATCTCGAAGGCCGTCCGCCTTTTCGTACCCTTGAAGGCCATATGCTCGAGCAGATGGGCCATTCCGTGCTCGTCGTCACGCTCATTGCGGGCGCCGGACTTGACCCAGGCGCCAAGGGCAACGGATTCGAGGCTTGGAAGGGTTTCGGTGGCGACTGTCAGGCCGTTCGACAGACGGCTTACCTCAACACCCATATGGCAAGTACTCCCTAACGCGCTGCCCTTGAGTGGCGGCTCACGTAATCTTCCACCATTTTCAGGTCGGATGGAAGTACCGTGTACTTTTCGTCGGCTGACATCAAGGACCCCAGCCATGCCGGCAGGGCCGGCGACACGCCGCAGGCGGCTTCGACCGCGGCCGGGAACTTGGCCGGGTGCGCCGTGCCCAGCACCACCATCGGCACTGCACCGTCAGCCTTGCCGGCGGCGACATGCACGGCCGCGGCCGTGTGCGGATCGAGCAGATAATTGCTGGATTCGAGCGTTGAACGGATGGTGGCGGCAACCTCGTCCATATCAGCGCGTCCGGCGTCGAATTCGGACCGCATCCGGTCGATTTCTGCGGTTTCGATGGTGAAGGCGCCGGATTGCTTGAGGCCGGCCATGTAACGCCGCACCGTCTCTGCGTTACGGTCGCAGGCCTCGAACAGCAGTCGCTCGAAGTTCGACGATACCTGGATGTCCATCGATGGCGACGTCGTCGCAAACACACCCTTGGTGCGGTATTCACCGGTCGCGAAAGTGCGCGCCAATATGTCGTTGTCGTTGGTGGCGACGATCAGCCGCTCGATCGGCAGGCCCATCTTCTTGGCGGCGTAACCGGCGAAAATGTCGCCGAAATTGCCGGTCGGCACGGTAAAGGAGACCGGCCTGTCCGGCGCGCCGAGCGAAAGCGCCGAGGAAAAATAATAGACGATCTGGGCCATGATGCGGGCCCAGTTGATCGAATTGACGCCCGACAGCGACACGCGATCACGAAAACGATGATCGTTGAACATATCCTTCAGCAGGCCCTGGCAATCGTCGAAATTGCCTTCGATCGCCAGCGCCTGGACGTTGGCGGCAGTCGATGTCGTCATCTGCCGCTGCTGCACCGGCGAGACGCGGCCATGCGGGAACATCACGAAAATGTCAGTTCGGTCGCGGCCGGCGAAGGCATCGATGGCGGCGCCGCCAGTGTCACCCGAGGTCGCGCCGACGATGGTGGCGCGCTGGCCACGCTCAGTCAGTACATGGTCCATCAGCCGGGCAAGCAGCTGCATGGCAACGTCCTTGAAGGCCAGCGTCGGACCGTGGAAGAGCTCGAGGATGAACGTGTTGGCGCCGGTCTGCACCAGCGGGCAGACGGCCCGGTGGCGGAAGGTGGCATAGGCTTCTCGCACCAGGCGCTCGAAGACGGGTGCGGCGATCTCGCCGCCGAGGAAGGGCGTCAGCACGCGGATGGCGAGGTCCGCATAGGGCAGGCCGCGCATGGCGCGGATCTCGGCTGCCGAAAACTGCGGCCATGTCTGCGGCACATAAAGCCCGCCGTCGCGGGCCAGCCCCGCCAGCACCGCATCGGCAAATCCAAGCACGGGCACATCCCCGCGGGTACTCACATAGCGCATCGTCAAAGGTCCATTGCTGCCGCCGGTTTCATCCACGGCAATTGGTTAATTTTCCGAGCCGCCTCAGTCGCATTTTTGCCGTGGCGTTGCTATACGTCACCAACTTTGCGAGAGGGAAGTGCAGTTTCATGGCGTTTCATAGGTTCAACCGTCGCTTTGTCGCGGGTCTGGCGCTAACGGGCTTTATGCTTGCCGCCGCCGGTTGCCAATCGAGCGACAATGGCATCCTCAATCTCGGTTTCGGCAAGAAGACCGACCCGAATGCGCCAATACCGCCTCAGGATCCCAAGGTTCTCGCCAGCCAGTTGCAGGCCTACTGCCCGAAAGTGACGGTGCGTGACGGCACCGCATACTTCAATACCTACGCCAAGGGCGCGCCGCAGCCGAAAAAGAAAAAGGCTGATGCAACACAGGATGCCGAGGCCGCTGCCGCCGCGCAGACGGCGCCTGACGGCTCCATCGTCGATCCGAACAAGGATCCGGCCAAGATCATCTACCAGGCCTCGATCAGCGATGTGAGCCGCGATTGCAGCCGTGCCAACGGCCAGTTGACGATGAAGGTTGGGGTTGCCGGCAAGATCGTGCCGGGACCGCTGTTCGCCCCCGGCACCATCACCATGCCGATCCGCATTGCCGTCATGCACGGCCCCGACGTACTTTATTCGCAGATCCACCCCTATCAGATCCAGGTCAGCGATCCCTCGACCGCCACCCAGTTCGTGTTCACCGATCCCAACGTCGTCGTGCCCGAACCCTCCGCCCGGGATTACACTGTCTATGCCGGCTATGACGACACCGCGCCGGCGGCGGTGGACAAGAAGTCCGGCAAGAAAAAGAAGCGCGCTCCCGCGACGAACTAAGCGCCTGGGCGCCGTCGCTGCTGCGACGGTGCCGGTCAACTCTTTGAAAGATCCAAACGATCCGATCGTAATCCTGCAGGCGTGCGCCTGCGGCAGGTCGCGTCTGCGCTTTAATCTCGATCCATTCCGCCAGCGCACTTGACTCATCCATATCCCGGCGGTTATACGTCAATCAATAGCTCGCAGGTTATTGATCTCGATGCCGGACGCCCACGATACTTTGTTCAGAACGCTTGCCGACCCGACCCGGCGGGCCATCTTCGAGCGCTTGTGCCGCCAAGGTGAGCAGACCGTGGGGGCGCTGACGGCGCAGTCCGGGGTTTCGCAACCGGCGGTGTCGAAGCATCTCGGCGTCCTGAAGCTGGCCGGGCTGGTGCGTGACCGCCACGCCGGACGCCAGACCCACTACAGCGCGCAGCCCGAGGCACTTGGTCCGCTGACCGACTGGACAGTTCAAATGACAGGATTCTGGGAGGGCCGCTTCGATGACCTCGAAAACCTGCTTAAAAGGATGGACCAGTGAGCAATCCCGAACTGCGCACCGTCGTCGTCGAACGTGAAATATCCTGGCCGGCGGAGAAGATCTGGCGCGCGTTGACGCAGCCGCATCTGATGGAGGAATGGCTCATGAAGAACGATTTCAAGCCTGTCGTCGGCCACAGCTTCAATCTTCGCGGCGACTGGGGCGGCGTGCTCGATTGCGAGGTCCTCGCCGTCGAGCAAGGCAGGACGCTGTCCTACAGCTGGGATTTTGCGCATGAGGATGCCGCCTACAATCTGAAGAGCGTGGTGACGTTCACGCTCACGCCCACCAGCAAGGGGACCCATCTGCGCGTCGAGCAGTCGGGTTTCCATCCGAGCCAGAAGCAGGCCTATGGCGGAGCCATGGCCGGGTGGCAGCAATTCCTCACCAAGCTGGAGCAGCTTCTGGCGAAGCCGGATTGAAGCCTGCCGGTACCATGCCCTGATCGCGGGGCACCGAATGCAAAAAGGAGGAAATCGATGAAGATCAAGCTGACCAGCGTCTATGTGGACAACCAGGACAACGCACTGCGCTTCTACACCGACGTGCTGGGCTTTGCTGTGAAGGCCGATTTCAGCAATGGGGCTTTTCGTTGGCTGACCGTCATCTCACCCGATGAGCCCGAGGGAGCCGAGCTACAGCTGGCGCTCAACGACAACCCGGCCGCCAAGGCCTACCAGCAGGCCATCTTCAAGCAGGGGCAGCCCGCGCTCATGCTGTTCACCGACGACGTCAAGGGTGATTACGAGCGCATCAAGGGACGCGGCGGTGCGTTCGCCATGGCGCCGACAGAAGTGACCGGCTCGACTATCGCCCAGCTCAACGACAGCTGCGGCAATCTCATCCAGATCACCCAACTGGCGCGTTGGTAGGCGCTGGTTTCAAGAGGAAGTTGCAATGAACTTGAGCAAATGGATACGTCAAACCCATCGTTGGCTGTCGATCATCTTCACGCTGACCGTGGCAGCCAATTTCATCACCATGGCGTTCGGGCAACCTCCGGCCTGGGTGGTCTATTCGCCGCTGCTGCCGCTATTCCTGCTGCTGTTCAGCGGCCTCTACATGTTCGTGCTGCCTTACGTCGCGAGATCGCGTGGCGAGCAGGGCGCGCAAGGGTAGGACATGGCCAAGGCGCCGGGAAAATCGAAGGTCGCAAAACCGGCCCCAGACAAGCCGGAAAAGCCGGTCCTGCTTTCGGGCGGCAACCCGCAGATCCCGAAGGCCTATGGGGACGCTCCGGTGCAGGCCTATATTGCTGCCATGCCGGGCTGGAAAAGCGATGTCGGGCGCTGGATCGACGCACTTATCGTCAGCGCCGTCCCCAGCGTCTGCAAGGCGGTGAAGTGGAACTCACCGTTCTATGGCATCGAGGGCGAGGGTTGGTTCCTCAGCCTGCATTGCTTCACCAGATACGTCAAAGTCGCCTTCTTTCGCGGCACGTCGCTCGATCCTGTGCCTCCCGGCGGTTCCAGGCAAAAGGAAGTGCGCTATCTCGACATCCATGAAGGCGAAGAGATCGACGAAGCCCGCTTCGCCTCCTGGGTGAGCCAGGCCAGCCGATTGCCCGGCGAGAAGATGTGAACGGAGGCAGACCATGAAGGTCAGCATGTCGAGCAAGGACGAGGGAGGCGCCTCTGCCTCCGAGCGGATAGATGCCCGAATCCGGGAGCTGGACGATTGGCGGGGCAAGACGTTGGCCAGCCTGCGCAAGACCATCCTCGACGCCGACCCGGAAATCATCGAGGAGTGGAAGTGGATGGGCAGCCCGGTATGGTCGCGCGACGGCATGATCGCCGTCGGCAACGCTCACAAGGACAAGGTGAAGCTGACCTTTTCTCACGGCGCCAGCCTGCCGGATCCCGACAGGCTGTTCAACAACGGGCTCAACGGCAAGGTGTGGCGCGCCATCGATGTGGCGGAGGGCGACGAGATCGATGCGGATGCGCTGAAAGCGCTCGTCCGTGCCGCGATTGCCTACAACAGGGCAAAGAAGAAACCGGCCAAGTCGGCCAAAGCCAAGGACTGATCGGTTCAGGCGTCCGACCATTCCGACAGAGCGGCAACCACACTTTTCAGTTCGGCCCAGCGGCGGATGACGGTTTCGGCGCCGGCTTCGGTCAGCACATCGGCATGGCCGGGATAGCTGTGCGCGGCGCCGGTGAAGCCGATCACGCGCATGCCAGCGGCCCTGGCGCCGGTGACGCCGTGCACCGAATCCTCGATGACGAAGATGTTTGCCGGATTGGCGTTGAGTTGCTGCGCCGCGATCAGGAACACATCCGGCGCGGGCTTGGTTTTCTTGCTTGGTATTTCCAGCGCTGAAAAAATCCGGCCGGCGAAGAACGGCAGCAGGCCCACTTTCTCGAGCATGAACTCGATCCGCTCCAAGCGTGAGTTCGAGCAGACGCAGCGCGGCGCGGTGACCGCGGCGACCGCCTCGCGCACGCCGTCGATGGCGCGCACGTCGCTGCGCAGTTTGCGGTCGACCAGCTCTTCGGCCCGGTCGATCATCGAGGCCTGGAACGGGATGGCGGATTTTTGCTCGACCCGCATCATGATGTCCTTGAAGGTCAGTCCGGCATAGGTTTCGGCGTATTCCTCAGCCGAGATTTCATATCCGGCCAAGGTCAGCAATTCGGCCTCGACGCGGGCTGCGATGATTTCGGAATCGACGAGCACGCCGTCGCAATCGAAGATGACAAGATCTGGCTGGGGCATGGCAATCCGAACGAGGGAGGGTGATGGAGGCCCGGCAAGGCTCAAGCGGCGCGACATACACCAACGGGCCGGGCTGCGCAAATTGACGACGTCAGGGCTGCCTGGACCGTTGCGTCCTTCACCGAATATTTACGCTGATCGGTAACCATAACGGGGAGTAAACAGTAACGCGTGCCTTGGGTGTAAAAATGTCTGCCGTGCGTCTTCTCGCCGACCTGTCCCACGCCCCCCAGCAATCCGAGTGGCTGGACACGATCCTCAAGGGCGATTGTGTCGCCGCGCTCGACCGGCTGCCGGAAAAATCCATCGACGTCATCTTCGCCGATCCGCCTTACAATCTGCAACTCGACGGCGATTTGCACCGGCCCGACCAGTCCAAGGTCGACGCCGTCGACGATGACTGGGACCAGTTCGAGAGTTTCGAGGCCTATGACGCCTTCACCCGCGCCTGGCTCCTGGCGGCACGCCGCGTGCTGAAGCCGAATGGCACCATCTGGGTCATCGGCTCCTACCACAACATCTTCCGCGTCGGCGCCAAGATGCAGGATCTCGGCTTCTGGATCCTCAACGATGTCGTCTGGCGCAAGACCAACCCAATGCCTAATTTCCGCGGTCGCCGCTTCCAGAACGCGCATGAGACCATGATCTGGGCCTCGCGCGACCAGAAGGGCAAGGGCTATACCTTCAACTACGAAGCCATGAAGGCATCGAACGACGACATCCAGATGCGCTCCGACTGGCTGTTCCCGATCTGCACTGGCGGCGAGCGGCTGAAGAACGACAATGGCGACAAGCTGCATCCGACGCAGAAGCCGGAAGCGCTGCTCGCCCGCATCATGATGGCCTCGACCAAGCCGGGCGACATCGTGCTCGACCCGTTTTTCGGCTCCGGCACCACCGGCGCCGTGGCCAAGCGGCTTGGCCGCCATTTCGTCGGCATCGAGCGCGAACAGGCCTATATCGACGCCGCCAATGAGCGCATCGATGCGGTGCGGCCGCTGGAAAGCGCCGATCTCGCCGTGCTCACCGGCAAGCGCGCCGAGCCGCGCGTCGCCTTTGTCAGCCTCATCGATACCGGGCTTATGCAGCCCGGCGCCACGCTTTACGATGCCAAGAAGCGCTGGTCGGCCAAGGTACGCGCCGACGGCACGGTTGCCATCGGTGACAGCGCCGGCTCGATCCACAAGATCGGCGCCGAAGTGCAGGGCCTGGACGCCTGCAACGGCTGGACCTTCTGGCACTATGAGCGCTCGGGCGGCCTGACCCCGATCGACGAACTGCGCCGCATCGCCAGGCTCGGCATGGAACGGGCAGGGGCCTGACGCTACCACATAAAGGTCGGCGCCCTACGGCGCCCCCCTCTGGCCTGCCGGCCATCTCCCCCACGAGGGGGGAGATCGCGCGCTTCATTGTTTTCGCCAACCTTTAACGTTGTAAGAAAGAGCCGTCGGCGAGGCTGCCAATCTCCCCCCTCGTGGGGGAGATGCCCGGCAGGGCAGAGGGGGGCGCCATAAAGCGCTACCTCGACCCCTCTGCGTAGCTCAGGTCGCGATGCCATACCGCTCAAGGTCCGCCTTGAGCGTTTTTGCATCTGTGAACAGCACAGCATTCCAGCCAGCCGCCCTGGCTCCGTCGACATTCCTGGGGCTGTCGTCGATGAACAGCGTGGCGGAGGGCTCCAGGCCGAACGCGACCACGTGATGGTCGTAGATGGCGCGGTCGGGCTTGATCTCACGGATATCGGCCGACACGGTCACGCCGCGCGGGCGGCTAAGGAAATCGAAGCGCAGTCTTGCCTCGGCAAGCGTGTCGGCGGCGAAGTTCGTCAGCATGGTCACGTCGCGGCCGCTCTCGATCAGGCCGAGCATGATGGCGACGCTGTCCTCATAGGCATGCGGCACCATGTCGTTCCAATAGCGCCGGAAATTGCGAATGTTTTCAGCATGATCCGGGTAATCCGCGATCAGCAGCGCTTCCGCCTCTTCCCACGTCCGGCCACGATCCTGCTCGATGTTCCAGTCATGCGTGCAGACATTGTCGAAGAACCACTTGCGCTCTTCGGCATCGGGAATGAGGCGGCTGAACGGAATGTTCGGATCGTAGTGGAGCAAGACGCGGCCGATGTCGAACACGATATGGCGGATTTCACTCATTTCTGGCCTTTCAAAGCGAATGCTAGTCAATTGGGCGGTGTTTTTTGGTTGCGCCCGGTATCGCTGCTTCGATGACCTTTTTCATGACGGTCGGCAGCGCTTCTCCGGAAATGTCATGGGCCAGCGACCAGAAATGCCCTTCCGGCGCATCACTTTTCACTTGAGCGTGAAAAACTTCGAGCTCGAGCGCGAAATGGGTGAAGACATGCGCGATCTCTCCAGCGCGCCGCCAGTCGGCAGGGAAGGGCGCTGCCTCCGAAGTGGTTGCACCGTCGATCCGCGCTGTCCAACCTGTGGTCGGCACCTCGGTCATGCCGCCGAGCAGGCCCTTGTCAGGCCGCTTGCGCAACAGGATGGCGCCGTCGCCGCGCTCGGCGACGAAGGCGGCACCCCGCCTGAGTGGTTTGTCGACCTTGGGCAGGCGGACCGGAAAGCGCTCGGGGTCGCCGGACAGGATGGCGCTGCAATCCTCGCGCACCGGGCACAGCATGCAGCGCGGCCGTCTTGGCGTGCAGATCGTGGCGCCAAGGTCCATCATTGCCTGGGCGAAGTCGCCCGGCCTTGTCTGCGGAACCAGTCTTGCGACGAGCGCGCGGATTTCAGGCTTTGCCTCGCTGAGCCGCGTTGCGATCGAATAGAGCCGCGAGATGACACGTTCGACATTGCCGTCGACGACCGCCGCCGGACGGTCGAAGGCGATCGCCGCGATCGCCGCCGCCGTATAGGCGCCGATCCCCGGCAATTCCCTCAATCCCGTTTCGTTGTCGGGAAAACGGCCGCCCTGGCTCGCAACCAGATCGGCGCAGGCCTTGAGGTTGCGCGCCCGTGAATAATAGCCGAGCCCGGCCCAGGCCTTCATCACATCCTCGGCCGGCGCAGCCGCCAGCGCCTTCACATCAGGCCATTTCTCGACAAAGGCGCGAAAATAGGATTTTACCGCTTCGACCGTGGTCTGCTGCAGCATCACTTCCGAAAGCCAGATGCGATAGGGGTCCGGCCGTGCACCGCCGGCCGCGGCGTGCGGCGTGATCCGCCACGGCAGTTCGCGATGGTGCGCGTCGTACCAGGCAAGCAGACGCGCGGCGATCTCTCCCGATAGAGTTGGTCCGGATGCGGCCTTGCGGGTCTGTTCGTGCAGTGCCATTGATCGCGGGCTGGCTCTAGGCTGGTGAGGAGCGTGGCTGGAGAACGTACATGGCAGGGAGAACGCCTTACGGCAATCCCGTTCCGGTGAGCGATCTCGCGACCGCGATCCTCGACCCCGTGCTGCGCAAGCGGGCCGGCATTTCGATCGGGCTGGTGCAGTCATGGGAAGAGATCGCCGGCCCCAGGCTCGCCGGCCATTCGCGCCCCGAAAAAATCCAGTGGCCGCGCCGCATGCATGAGGACGATCCGTTCGAGCCGGCGGTGCTGGTCATCGCCTGCGAGGGCATGGCCGCGCTGCACCTACAGCACGAGACCGGCGAGATCATCAACCGCGTCAATGCCTTTCTCGGCTTCAACGCGATCGGCAGGATCCGGATCGTGCAAAAGCCGGTGCTGAGGGACAAAGCCCGGCCGAAACCGACGCCGAGAGCACTGACTTCCGTCGAAAAGGCCAAATTGTCCGATACCGTCGGCAAGATCGAGGATGAAGGCTTGCGCGCCTCGCTGGAGCGTCTTGGCGCCACAATTCTTGGCCAAAGGAAGCGGCCAAGGTAATCAACCGGTAATCAGTCGGTCATGAACGCGTCATCTATCTCGCGCATTCGTGATCCTGCATGTAGAGTTTGGCGATTGGAATGGGGACGGCGATGCCTTAATTCCCGCCAACTCTCGCCTTTTCTAGCCTTTGCGTTGCAAAATCAAACCACAGTCAGGTGATTCGCATGAACCGTAGCTTGTCCCGCAGAAACCTCCTGTCTTCGCTGGCCGTCATTCCGGCAGTGGCTATGCTCGCCGCATGCAGCGATTCAGGCGAGGATGCCAAAGCAGCGGATGTGAAGCCTGCGGCTCCCGCGGTGCCTGCTTCGACGCCTGCCACTCCGGCCGCCGTCAAGGTCCCGGAGTCTTCCGGCAATGTCGACATGGCCGAACTGCTGAAGCCCGGCGCTTTGCCCGACAAGCAGCTCGGCAAGGATGACGCCAAGGTCACCATCGTCGAATATGCTTCGATGACCTGCCCGCATTGTGCGCATTTCGCGGCGACCACCTTCCCTGAGTTGAAGACCAAATACATCGACACCGGCAAGGCGCGTTACATCCTGCGCGAATTCCCGTTCGATCCGAGCGCCGAGGCCGGTTTCATGCTGGCGCGCTGTTCGAAGGACAATTATTTCCCGATGGTCGACGTGCTGTTCAAGCAGCAGGCCAACTGGGTCGGCGTCAACAATACCAAGGATGCGCTGCTGCAGATCTCCAAGCTCGCCGGTTTTACACAGGAGTCCTTCGAGGCCTGCTTGACGGACCAGAAACTTCTGGACGATGTGAGATCGGTCCAGAAGCGCGGCGCCGATGAATTCAAGGTCGACTCGACGCCGACCTTCTTCATCAACGGGAAAACCTACAAAGGTGCGATGTCGATTGAGGAAATATCGGCCATCATCGACCCTCTGCTCTGACGTCCAGGCGGCGCCGGAGCGACTGCGCTTCGGCGTCAGCGCACCTTTGTGCCTTCCAGGCAGGCGCGAATGAAGTTTTCGCGCCTTCGCCTCCTCGGCTTCAAGTCCTTCGTCGAACCCGGCGAGTTCGTCATCGAACGTGGCCTGACCGGCATTGTCGGGCCGAATGGCTGCGGCAAGTCGAACCTTGTCGAGGCGATGCGCTGGGTGATGGGCGAAAGCTCATACAAGAACATGCGCGCGTCCGGCATGGACGACGTGATCTTTTCCGGCTCGGGAACGCGCCCGGCCCGCAACACCGCCGAAGTCACGCTGTTCCTCGACAATAGCGACCGGACCGCGCCCGCCGCCTTCAACGACGCCGATGAATTGCAAGTGTCGCGCCGCATCGAGCGCGAAGCCGGCTCGCTCTACCGCATCAACGGCAAGGAAGCCCGCGCCAAGGACGTGCAGCTTCTGTTCGCCGACCAGTCGACCGGCGCGCGCTCGCCTTCCATGGTCGGACAGGGCCGCATCGGCGAACTGATCCAGGCCAAGCCGCAGGCGCGCCGCGCGTTGCTCGAAGAAGCCGCCGGCATTTCCGGCCTGCACACGCGCCGTCACGAGGCCGAGCTTCGGCTGAAGGCGGCCGAACAGAATCTGGAACGGCTGGACGATGTCGTCGGCGAACTGGAGAGCCAGATCGAAAGCCTTAAGCGCCAGGCGCGCCAGGCATCGCGCTTCAAGAACCTGTCGGCCGATATCCGCAAGGCGGAAGCCACGCTCTTGCATCTGCGCTGGACTTTGGCCAAAACCCAGGAGGGCGATGCGCGGTCGGCGCTGGCGGTTGCCACAGCTCTGGTCGGCGACCGCGCCGCCGCCCAGATGGCTGCCGCCCGGGAGCAAGGCATCGGCGCCCACCGGCTGCCGGACCTGCGTGACGCCGAGGCCGCGGCTGCCGCCGCCTTCCAGCGCCTGTCGATCGCCAAGGCGCAGATCGAGGAGGAGGCAGGCCGCATCCGCGCCCGCCAGGCCGAACTCGAGCGCCGGCTGCAGCAGCTCGACGGCGACATCGCGCGCGAAGAGCGCATGGTGCGCGACAATGCGGATATTCTTGAGCGCCTGCGCGAGGAAGAAGCCACGCTCAATTCCGAAAATGCCGGCGCCGCCGAACGCGAGGCCACGACGCGGGCCGCTTTCGAGCAGGCCGGCGCAACGCTGTCGCAGAGCGAAGCCAAGCTCGCTGCGCTAACCGCCGAACGCGCCGAGGCCGCCGCCGCGCGCAATCAGATCGAACGCACGCTGCGCGAAAACGCCGAACGCCGCGATCGCTTTGCCCGCCATCTGGCCGATGTCGACCGCGAATTGTCCGAGATTATGTCGAAGGTTGCGGGCTTGCCCGATCCCGCCGAGAAGCGCGCTCTGGTCGAGGACGCGCTCGCCCGGTTGGAGGAGGCCGAGGCCGGCGCCATTGCTGCCGAACAGGCGGTCGCCGAGGCGCGCGCCACCGAGAGTGCCGCCCGTCCGCCGCTGCAGGATGCCAGGGCCGAACTCGCCGGCATCGAGACCGAAGCTCGCACGCTGGCCAAGATCCTCAATGCCGCCAGCGGCGATCTTTTCCCGTCGGTGCTGGAGCAACTCAGCGTCGAACGCGGCTATGAGACGGCCCTTGGTGCTGCGCTTGGCGAGGATCTCGACGTGCCGCTCGACCGCAGCGCGCCGGTGCACTGGGGCGAAAGCCAGGTTCAACCAGGCGATGCGGCCTTGCCGGAAGGCCTCAAGAGCCTCGCCAGCGTGGTGCGCGCGCCTTCGCAGCTTGCCCGCCGGTTGGCGCAGATCGGCATCGTCGATGCCGCCGACGGCAAACGCCTGCAGACGCTGCTTGCCCCCGGCCAGCGGCTGGTCAGCCGTGACGGCGCGCTGTGGCGCTGGGACGGGCTGACCGCCAGCGCCGATGCACCCACCGCGGCCGCGCAAAGGCTGGCGCAGAAGAACCGGCTGGCCGAGCTCGATGCCGAGGCGGTGCAGGCGACGCAGATCATGCGCGAGGCA
>NZ_AYWZ01000006.1:0-212470 GCF_000502335.1 Mesorhizobium sp. L2C066B000 | reverse complement strand
CGGCTCAACGAGGAAATCCGCCGGCGCACCTATGTCGTGCGCATCTTCCCCAACACCGAAAGCTGCCTGCGCCTGGTCAGGGCCTTGGCCGTCGAGACCAATGCGCCAAGCCGCATGACCAGCATCATGACCAGCATCATGGCTGCCCCATTTTGCAGAACTTGACGCACACAACCTTTTTCGGGGAGTTGCGGACGCTGGATACCGTAACTGTCGGCGACCTTCGGGCAAGGCGCCTGGTGCGCAGTCATGATGTGCCCTCAAGCGCCAATTCCGAGATCTGGTTCATATCAGCCGGCAGCGGCGACATATTGGAAAACACAACGTCGACCGACATCGGGTTCACTTTTGATGGCGGCAACCCGTCTGTCACGGCGCAGATTTACAGAGTGGTTGGAGCTTCTGAGATACCTGCCGCGATAGCTGCAGAAAGCGGCGACAGGATTACCATCACCATTCCAGCCGATGGCATCGCTTTTATCTCGCTCATCGCTTCCGGCACCACCTCCGGGTCCATGAGCAATGTCACCGAAGATTTTAGTGCCCTTTGTGGAAAGGATTTCCTTGGCATCCATGCATCAACAAGTTCGACCTCCGCTGAATCAGAGACTGCTACGTTTTCGGGAAACTCAACGGCAGATTTTGCTGCTGTCGCACTTCAGTCGGCCGCAGCGAGATAGCTAACCAGCCAGCGCCATTCCAAAGCAAACGCCTAGGCCGACAGCGAGGCCAAGGAACAGCTTGGCGGCAAGATCGAGGGCGAAGGCGCGGACTGGGCGCCACACGTCTGAGCGGGGCTCTCTGAGGGCGTTGGCGATATCATCGAACACCGTTTCCATGGAATGATTCTAGATCGGAACTCCGGGAATGTGAATCCCCTGTTTGTTCCACTTTCGCTCCATTGGGCAACCTGCACGGTTCGCCCGAAACCGTGCAGGCAGCAAAGGTGGCTTAACGCACCACTCTTAAGCCACTCGACTCCAGCCACGCTAGTGCCGTCTCTGCAAAGGTCGCGCAATTGTCCAAAGGATCATTGTTTTCATAGAGCGTGGCTTGATAGGCTGCTGCTATGCCTTCAAAAATGGCGGTTAGAACTTGGTCGCGGCCTCTGGCGGCGTCAGCGGCCGGTTCAACAGTCATCTTTGGTGTTTCTGGGTGTTTGCCTTCCATGAGGAAGTCGAGGAGCGCCGACACCAGCCACTCGGCGCTGTCCCTGTCCAGTTCGAGGAAGGTTGTGTGGTCGTCATCGGTCACCAGTTTCAGTGCGCCTCGCAACGGATTCCGCGATACCACCGTCACGTCACTATCCTGATATTCGACAATTTTGGTCATCACTTTGCTCCATGTTTTTTAGTGGCCGCAACGCCGCCATGGGCGCGGAAGCCGGATTGTTGTTGTTTGGAGTTGTGCTTGGGCAGCCGTGCTGCTCGTTGTCTACGACGTAAGGGCTCCCCCATCGTCGGTTATCACGCGGCTTCATTTCCAAAGGTGCCCGGGCCGCTTCTCTCAAGGCACGCAGTGAAGGTACCTAACCCGCTCGGGCAGTCAAGAGGGCGGAGGGGGCAAGCCATGCGGCTGGCACCAACCGCTAGCTAGGCTGCCTCGTTATTCTCACCCTTGGAACATTGTGGCCTCGAACACTTCGGGCGTTGCACTGCCCCATCAGTGCACGTTCCCTTGTTCTGTTGGAACTGGCCGGCTGCCGAAAGGAGGCCGGCTTTTTTGTATATAAGCGGAACCTGAAATTTGGGGGCTTTGTTGATAGAACGGCAGCGAGTGGGTGTTCGCTGCTGGTCGAGGTCCCGCAAGACTCGGCCGGGCTCGCATCACACCTGCCCCTGTACGGTGCGAGCCCATCGTCGNTTGTTGATAGAACGGCAGCGAGTGGGTGTTCGCTGCTGGTCGAGGTCCCGCAAGACTCGGCCGGGCTCGCATCACCTCGCCGGGCGGTGCGAGCCCACAATCGCGGGCCATCTGGTCCGCTGCTTCAGCTTGGGCTTCATCAGAATGAAGGGCGACATGGTTCATCCGAATGTAGAAATTTGCGTTGGGGGGAGGTGAGAATGAGGCTACCAGGAAATGTGTTGGCTGGGAGAACGCCCAGGTGCAGTGCGGTCCGCGAAAGCGATCAATGAGGTTGAATGCACAGAACGTGCCGCCAAGACAGCCAGGTTGAAATCGCTACGCTTGGCTCAGATCTTGCCAGAGGCCGACCCGCACTTTTCGTTCAACGAGGAACTCGACTGCTCGGTACTTGTCGCCGTGCTGGCTCGGGAACCGCATAATAATCCAAAGCGGCCCGAATCCCATTCTTTCCGGCGGCTGCCCCTGCGACGAGGCCTTTGATCTCCTGAAGCAGTCGCCGTTAGGCTTTGTCAACAATCGGCTTTTTTCGCAGTGGCGACCTCCACATGGCTCTCAACAACGCGCACGTGCTCGGCGTCGACAGTCACCAGTGGCCGGAGGCTGACGGTTACCTTGTCGCCGTCGATGCGCGTGACCGGGCCGACTGATTCCATATGCTGGCCGATCACGGCCTTCGAAGTCGAATCGACAACCGAATGCGGAAGTCATAGGAGGGAATCGTCACGCGCGATCGGGTGTCACTCGGCCGCGGGCGGGTGCGGTGTCAAGGACGAGAGGTTGCTAATAAATGAGCGTCGGTGGCTTGAAGTTTCTCGATAAGTGGGTAGCCAAACAACTGCCCATTGTGGCGCGGCGAGACCTCATCCTTGGCGACTTGAAAGACCAAGTGATGACAGCTGCCGAGAAGGCCGGCATTCCTGCCGACCAGATCAACGGCGAGCTTGAAAGCGTCTTCGAATTGATTATCGAATTGAATCGTCGTGGCGCCGAAAGGGCGGACTTAGCCTGAAGGCTTCCCCGACGTGCCGGTCATGTTCTACATGCCGGACTGCCTGACAAGGGGCTCGCTTACCTAACCGGCCAGCGCCACGCCAATGCCATCTCAGAGCAAATGTGGATCGAAACCGCGAATCCGTGAATCCCCGGTTTGTTCTGGTCATGGCTTCTGCGCCGGTCCGGTCACACAGCGCTGGTGAGTTCACCCCTCCGGCTGGGCAGGGTCCGGTTCTTGGTGCCGCTCTCGTTCTTTTTCGAGGAACAGCTTGGCGAGTTCGCCCCACTCAGGATGATCCGTGGTTTTATGCTCTTCTACGAACTCGAGGAAAGCCTTGCGCAAAGCGTCAAGGTCGAAAACCCCAAGATGCTCGCCCATACCGTCGTCCATGCCCGCGCCTCTCAACGGTATTAGCTTGTCCTCTCGTTTGAGCCTTCAAGAGGGATTCCCTGAGTTTCGGCTTGGGAGCGCCTACGTCGAATTTCGGTCGCGGCTCAAGAGAACCTCGACGGCATCTGATAGCCCGCGACCGTCTCGGCACGGTCACGTGGCCCTGGGGCAGCAGTTTTGCCTCGCAGTGCCGCCAGCAAGTGGGCCTACAACGTGTTTGCGGTGACAGACACCTACCCCGAGCTTCGGGCTGAAAGCCTTATCATTGATCCAGACGCGGAACTGGAGGACGGGTGCGTTGTGCTCGCTATGTTTGGAGGCGGTCATCCGCAAACCATTAGCTGGCGCTTCCCGCGCTACAGAACCTGGAACGATCCAGTTTAATTCTCGAAGAATTTGGCTCGCAGCCTCACTGTGGCGGGCTTTTTTATTGCTCAGCCCCAACGTCTCGACGCCGGCTGCGGAACGCAAACGTCGTGATGTCGTCACGGGAAATCCCGATGTCGCTGAGCATGTCGTCTGGTGATTCGCTAAACTCGTCCGTTGCCTTCAACAGCGCCTTCTGCTCGGCTCGATGACGGACCCAATCGGCAAGGGGACCAACTGCGACAAGAGGAAGATTCACAAGCATAGGAAGGTTCACAAGCATCGTACCACTCCCTTACCGCTGCAGGAAACTGTACGTAGCCTACGCCGATACGTCGATGCGTCTGTGACAAACCTCACAGATCGATCCGAACGGGCAAAAACTGCCCGGATGCCTGACGGTGGCGGGCTTTTTATATATTAGCAATGCATAAAATTCGAGAAGGTTCATGGCATGGTTGTTAGCAAACTCGCTGCTATCGTGCGACGCAGGTCTCGGTGGATGGTGTGCTGGAATGCGCGGGGCTGGATGGATCAGGGGTCTGATGGAAGCTGATGCTCGCGATCTGCGGAGCGAGATCAGTCGGCTCCAAATAGACTTGATCGCTGCCGCCAACTCTCAGGGCAAATCCAGGCTGCATGACGTCGCGCACACACTGCGATGCCAGAAGGCGCGGCTGGAACGTCTGGAGGAGTGCCTCGCTTCAATGACGTCGAATGTCCGGCCAGAGGCATCCGCAACCCCGCCCCATGAAGGCCGGCCGTAAAGGCAGCTCATCATTTCCAAAAGAGAACCCGCTGCCTCACGGTGGCGGGCTTTTTATTGCTCAGCCCCTACGTCTCGACGCCGGGCTGCGGAACGCAAACGTCGTGATGTCGTCACGGGAAATCCCGATGTCGCCGAGCACGTCGTCTGGTGACTCGCTCAACTCGTCCGTTGCCTTCAACAGCGCCTTCTGCTCGGCTCGATGACGAACCCAATCGGCAAGGGGAGCAACGGCGACGAGAGGAAGATTCACAAGCATAGGAAGGTTCACAAGCATCGGGACCACTCCCTTACCCCTGCAGGAAACTGCACGTAGCCTACGCGGATGCGTCGATTGCGGCGGAAGGTCATGCGAAGCCGGAAATCTTTGCCAGGAATGGTAGCCTCCGTGCGGATCGCCGGCTCCCGAGTCAGATCACCACCAGGCGACTCCTGCAAAAGCAGCTAATTTGGGAGACTGTGTGCAGAGAGCGCACAGATTCTTCTTCTCTTCCTTTTTTCGATCTGGAACCTGCCATTGAAGCGACCTTCGATGATCCTGCCAATGTCGTAGGAGCGCTGGGGAACGCATGGCACGCTGTCCAAGCTCGAACTGAGCGGGGCGGCGAGGCGCGCTGAAGCTGACCGACCGCGAGCAGGAGATCCCGGCTCTTCGCCGCGGGTCGGCGAAACCATTCCGCGTCACGAGCTTGTCGGTGACGATTCCGAAGTCGGCGAGCGCACCATAGACGTCGAGATCAACCGGCTGCGCCGCAAGATCGAGCGCGATCCGTCCAATCCGGTCTGTTGCGACCGTGTGCGGCATCGGGTATCGGCTCAGCGTGGAATAGCGGTTGCGCTTTCGACGTTCGGCCTCGCGACGGCCGAGCGGATTGCCGAGGTTCAGTTAAGCCGATCCAGGATTCCAGAGCTGCCAGCCAGCACCAGATCTTTGTAGATCTCGAAGACTATCGTGCAAATCGCAGCCATCGAGATCGGCACGCCGAACGGGACGAGGCCCTTGCGGCCAGATGCTGTACATAGAGCCGGAAGGCACCCTCGGGCGAGTGTCAGCGCAATCTGGCCGTCTCGCTGCCGATCCTCGCGGCGCCATCGACATGGACCCGCTCATAAGCACCGATCATTCTGACGGCAAAGATGGACGCCACGCCTACCAATGCTCCAGCAAACACGTCGATCAGGTGATGCCCGCCTTCGGGAAGTGTGGAGATGACCATTATCGCATTCAGGCCGCCTAAAGGCCAAGACAACCAGCGATAGTCGCGAAGCGCGTAGACGACCATGATGCCGAGCGCAGTGTGGAAGGAAGGGAAGGTAACCAATCCGTTGCTTTTGGCCATGACAAGATCGAACGGTTCGCCGGATCGCAGTGCCATCAAAGTCTCGTAGTGCCACATCCCAGCTTGGACGGTGAAGTGGTTGAATTGCTCTGCAGTCGGCTTAAAGTAGGCGTAGGCACCTTCAGCCGGTACAAGCGCCATTGTCGCTCCCGCCAGCACGGATGACACTGCAAGCAGCGCGACGAACTCCAAAATCTTATCGTTTCTGTTTGTGGCTATGTTCAACAACAGGACAAGCGGAACCTGCGGCCCGAGCGCGTGGTATGCAAAGATTAACACCGGAGCTATCAACTTGTTGTTGGTAATGGATAGAAACCAAAGCCAATCGAATCCCATACGCGCGTCGATGGAAGCAAGCACCGGATCGGCAAGCGGGCGCTCGGTGGCACTGCCAACATGCATTAGGATGGTCGTGCAGATCAGCAATGGGACAAATGTCGCAGCAGCAAGCGTCAAACTTCCAAGGAAATCGGAAGCCCTGCGAACAAATTGGCCTGTCGGAGAGCCGTCGTCCCGCACACGCCGTGTTATGAGCCAAGAAACTATGCCAGATAGGAAAATGCATAGTGCAACTGCTAAAATGTCGGACCAATTAAGTGGTGAAAAGCGGACCATCGAATGGGACAGCCACAGCATATCAACGAGCCCCAGCAGGACTGATATGGTCAACGTCGCACAAAGATAGTTTCTTGTTCTCATATCCTCACCGCATAAGCTGTATAGGGTGAATTCTCCTTACCGTGGGCCGGACACTGGCAACGCTGCGCCAGAGAGGCGCGGCACGAGCATGGGGACCCGCTGAGCGTACTCTTGGTATTCGGGGAAGGCCGCGCGCAAAACCTTCTCCTCGTTCACCATCCGCCTATACTGGAAGGTGAGGGCGACTGTGCCGACTACAACGGTTATCCATGTCGGATTGCCAACGATTATTCCAAGCAGGCCGATCGCCTCGCAGACGTATAGCGGGTGCCGCACAATCTGGTACGGACCTGCGGTAACAAGTCGTCTCGCCTGGGCAAGGATGCTGAACGATCGTCCAAGCCACCATAGGCACCAAATGCAAAGGGCAAAACCAACGACGGTGATGAGGTCGGCAACAAGCTGAAGCTGCGGAAGTATTTGAGCGGAGGGGACAGCAATCAAAGTTGCAGTGGCGAAGCACCCGATCAGGGCCGAAATCCGAGGCTCGAGCCCTTGCGCCGTTTTCACGGGTGGAAGGCGGGCCACTGTTGTCGCGACAATAAGCACGAGGAAGCCGAGAGCGGCAACGTCTGCCATGGCGTCGATAATCCGCGCCACCGTCCATTCTAGATCGCGAGGAGCCATGACTATGGCCCCGGCCTTCAATGTCGCGCAGATCGTGAAGTAAAGCGTCATCGTTGCGCGCCCGATGAAATCACGTATCGCTGGTGAAGGGAGCTTCATTGAATTTGCCCGCCAAGCACTATGGGAACGCCGTTGAAGACGCTAGATTAGTCGTTGAAGACGGGTTTCCTGAGAATCTTCTGACCGGGTGGTTGGTCGAACAGATGCTCGATCAGGACGAAGATCAAAGCCGTAATCAACAGTGCTTTGAGATTCAGAAAATCCATACGGCGCCCCGCCGACAAGACACGATCCAAGCACTTCGTCGGTTTTAGCGCAAGTTAATGGTTTCCAGAAGGTTAACTGGCGGAGCTAGAGCAATGGCCCACCTAGTGCGTTTGACTGTATGCGATCTGGAACGCTATTGTGCAGATTGCTGCTGCTGAAATAGGTACGCCAAACGGCACGACGCCCTTGCGTTCCAGGTGCTGGACGTAGAAACGGAAGGCGCCCTCAGGCAGCAAGAGCGGGTTTTTCACAATCAACGCCGTGGCGAGGGCGAAAACCAGCAGCAGCAGAGAGAACACTGCAAGACCGCCTCCGCCGGTCAGGAATGGCATGACCGCCATCAGCTTGACATCGCCGGCACCGACCTTGCGCAATGCCCAGAAAGGGAAGAGAGCAAGAAACAGGACGAGACCGGCCAGCGCGCTCAGGCCCATGTCCCACCATGATCCAACCAGGATCGATACGAACTGCAGTGACCCCAGTCCAAGGCAAAGCAGCAGGAGCACTTCGCGGTTGGAAATCTTCTGGGTCGTGAAGTCGAGCCACGCAATCCTCGCGAGCAAGGGTAAGGCGAGCGCTTTCAGCACCAGCGAAGCGGCAAGCAGCATTCTACTGCCGCTCGATGTTCTGCACACTGGACGACAGGAGCTTCAGATTGTTGACCACGGTCGGATCGTTGGGCGCGAGTTCGTAGGCTTTGAGGAAATTGCTGCGCGCATCCTGCAGCTTGCCGCGCAGCAGGTAGGAATAGCCGACATTGTTGTAATATTCGGGCGACGGGCCAACCAGCTTGAAGGCTCGGGCGTAGGCCCGGTCGGCGAGGTCAAAGCGGTGGATGCGGTCGCTGCAGGCGGCCAGGCCCATCCATGCGCCACCATCGTTGGGCGCCAGTTGCGTCGCCTTGTAGAACAGCGCTCCCGCATTGCCGTAGTTCTCCGCGCGAAACTGGTTCTTGGCTTCGGCAACGGCCTGATCGGACGCATAGTATTCGACGTCGCTGACCGTTTTCAACCCATCGAAAGCGTCGCCAAAGGACGTCACGTCGCCTTTCGACGGCTCGTTGGTGCGAACGACACGGTCGGTGGTGTTCGCCCCGTTCGTCTGGCAGCCGACGAGTGCCGCCATGAACAGGCAGGCCACGACTGCAATTGGCCTTTTCATAAATCTCCCCTTGAGTCCCCGACCCATATTAGGACCAAAGCATATGCGCAACTAGAAGAAAATGCCTTTCATGCGGATGACCACAGGTAGCATGATCACCATCATCACGACGGGGAAGATGCATAGGCCCAATGGAATCATCATCTTGACCGGCAAAGCATTGGCGCGCTCCTCGGCGCGCAGGATCCGCTGCGTGCGCATCTCGTCACTATAAACGCGCAGGGCTTCCGTCAGGCTGGTGCCCAATTCTTCCGATTGCCGAAACAAAACCGCCAAGGCCCGCGCCTCTTCGAGACCGATGCGGTCGGCAAGTTCACGCAGCGCTTCCCGCAACGGCTTTCCAGCGCGCAGCTGCAGATTCATGATCGAAAGCTGGATACCGAGCCATTTATGGGTACCAGCCAGTTCAGCGCCGACGCGCTCAACCGCCGCCTCCAGGCTCATGCCGGCATCGGCGCAGGTGATCATCATATCCATGAAGTCCGGAAAAGCGCGACGATAAACCTGCTTTTGGCCATTCTCGAATCGATCGAGCGCGATGCTCGGAATGACGATACAGCCAAGTCCTAGCAGGGCCGCACCAGCAAAGGCAATGCCGCCTTGCAAGTAATTCGGCAACACGCGCGAAAGAAGCGCGTACGTTACCAAGAATCCGACACACACGGCGGCAAGGCGAGACAATGTGTAAATGATCGGCGCACTGGATTGATAGAATCCGGCCCGGAACAACTTGGCTTCAAGCGCATTTGGCTCGCCGCGTTCCTTCTCCAGAGCGCGGAAATAGGCATCGACAGGCCGCTGCGCCGAAATCCTGTTGAGTTCCTGCCGCGCGCCAAGTGATCGCCGATTGCTGATGCCCTCGGACAAAAGGCTTTGCGTAACCATTCTTCTGGTCTGGAGGGCCGGCATCAAAACCAACGCGGCCACGACAAAAAATGCGGCCGCCGCCAGAAAGACCGCAAGCGAGAGCATAAGGGCCGAGTCTCCAATATTGGTCAGCAAGTCCGTGCCCTCAGAAATCGAAATTGACCATGCGGTACATGATGAAGTCCCCCAGCAGCGCCCAGAGTCCGAAGATCAGAAACACCGGCAAAACAAGTGGGTTTCCCCACACATCTCCGTAATAGCTCGGGGCGAGGCCCGTGAGGATGCCGAGCATGAGAACCGGAAACAGTGAAATGATCCAGGCCGACATGCGTCCCTCGGCCGAAAGCGCTTTTATCTTCATCCGGAGCGTCCGCCGTCCGCGCAACACGGAGGCGAGATTCGACAAGATTTCCGTCAGATTGCCACCGGTCTTGGCCTGGATTGAGAGAGACACAGACAGAAGGTGAAGCCCTTCGAAGCCGACCCTTTCCGAAAGCTTCCGCACCGCTTGCTCCAAGCTCAGACCGAAGGTGATTTCGTCTGACACAATTCCGAATTCGGTCCCGAGCGGATCAGGCATCTCGCGCGCAACCAGGCCGATGGCCACGGTGGTTGGGTGACCGGCGCGTAGCGACCGAACAATCATATCGAGCGCGTCAGGAAGCTGCGCTGCAAATTTCTGGATTCGCTTGTTACGGGCACGCCTCAGGACGAGAAGTGGGAGCGCTAACCCGACAAGCACGAAGGCTATGACCGCCACAATGGCCGAGAATCCCAGAAGCA
This sequence comes from Mesorhizobium sp. L2C066B000, assembly GCF_000502335.1. Lineage (NCBI taxonomy): Bacteria > Pseudomonadati > Pseudomonadota > Alphaproteobacteria > Hyphomicrobiales > Phyllobacteriaceae > Mesorhizobium > Mesorhizobium sp. L2C066B000. Next base: position 202,344 of record NZ_AYWZ01000006.1, on the reverse strand, counting down.
ACGACAGCACCAAAGCCAGCACCAAGCCAGCGAGCGGGAACATCGACGCAAATGCGAGCGGATTACCAGTAATGCCCGATTGCGTATAAAGCCTATTCAGCGCAACCGCGCCGAAAAGGTAATCGCCTGATGCCGTCAGCCCGCGCTCCTGCAACAGTCCTTGCAAACTCTGTTCGGCCGGAGATTCCTCTCCCAATCGCTTCAGCCGCCGATTGATCGCGCCCACTCGCGCCCGCCGCCCCGCAAAAGACAGGTAGAGGGATTCGGCGGCGAGGATAACGGATGCCGCTGCCAGCACATAAATGAAGTAGAGCAGAGTCTGGCCGGTCGGCATCACAGCGAAACCTGCGGATTGAAGGCGTCTTTGGCGAATTGGTGCCCCAAAGTCGCCGCCTCCTGGGCAAATCTCGGCCGGACACCGGTCGCACGAAAGTCGCCAATGATAGTTCCGTCCGTACCTACGTCGCGGCGGACGAAATGATAGATCTCCTGAAGCTGGACGACATTGCCTTCCATGCCGGTCAGTTCCGAAATCGAAACGACCCGCCTGCCACCATCGGAAAGGCGCTGCGTCTGCACTATAATATCGATGGCCGATGCAATCTGTGCGCGAATGGATTCGTGGCTCATCGGCATGCCAGCCATGCCGACCATCTGCTCGAGCCGCGATATCGCATCACGCGGCGTGTTGGCGTGGATCGTGGTCATCGACCCCTCGTGGCCGGTGTTCATGGCCTGCAGCATGTCAAAAGCTTCCTCGCCGCGAACCTCGCCGACGATAATGCGGTCCGGCCGCATGCGAAGCGCATTCTTCAGCAATTCACGCTGCCGCACTTCGCCCTTGCCCTCGACATTGGGCGGGCGCGTCTCCAGCCGCCCGACATGCGGTTGTTGCAGCTGCAACTCGGCCGCATCCTCGATCGTTATCAGGCGCTCCTTGGAAGGGATGTAGCTGGACAAAGCATTGAGCAAGGTGGTCTTGCCGCTGCCGGTGCCGCCCGAAACCAGGATCGATTTGCGCGCCTGCACGGCGATCCGCAGCAGATCCACCATCGGCTGGCGGATCGAATTGAAAGCCATCATGCGCTCGAGCGAATAGGGGTTCTTCGAGAATTTGCGGATCGACACCAGCGGACCATCCACCGAGATCGGCCGCACCGCGATATTCACGCGCGATCCGTCTGCCAAACGCGCATCCACCATAGGCGACGATTCGTCCACGCGCCGACCGATGGCCGAGACGATCTTGTTGATGACACGCAACAGATGCGCCTCGTCACGGAAACGGATCGCTGTCTCCTCGATCACGCCGCGGCGCTCGATGAAGACCCGCTTGTGCGTATTGATCAAAATGTCGGCAATGGTGTCGTCTTTCAGTAGCGGCTCGATCGGCCCGAGCCCCAGCATCTCGTCGGCCGTGTCGCTGGTCAATTGATCAAGCTCGCGAGCATTCAGCGGCACATTGCGACCACGTACGAATTCGCGCACGATCGGGCGTATTTCATTCAGGATCTCATCCTTAGACGCACTTTCTAGGGTGGTCAGGTTGAACCGGTCGATCAGATGTCGGTGGAGATCGACTTTCAGCGCCAGGAACTCGTCGCCCTGCGGCGCCAGATCGGCAGCAGGCGCAAGCGGTGTTGTGATTGGCGGGGCCGCAGTCTGCACAGCCTGACGCTCGTCCGGTGCTTTGATGAAGCGGCCTAACATCTCGCCCGAGTCCCCTGAATTTCCCAAGCCTGAAACTAAGCGTTAACCAAGGGAGGCACAAGCGCCGCGCAGCGCCATGGCGACGATACTTACAACATAGTTAAGGAGGGTCTCCAAAAAAAACGTTTTATTTTGGATGAAGCACCCTTCCACGACACCTCTCGGAACCTTTCAAACCGCAACAAGGCTGTACGCAGTCGACAACTCCCCGTAAGCCGTTAGATATAAAGGTATATGCCGTACGACTAATATGGCTAGCCTTTTGTCTTACCTGTGGCAGAATTATGAACGAATGGTTAAGGGCGCTTGAAAAATTAATCGAATCAAGATCTTGTGGAAATTTAGGCCGCTCCCGATCAGGTATTGCAAGGTTAAGGAACTGTTAATCCGTTTGACTCTGCTTTTTCACGCGACCTAGGATTGAGATGACGGGGGATGCTTGGGTATGGGGTTACCTCCTTGGCTCTGTCTCGTCGGGTTCAACTCCAAAAGGGAGAAATTGACATGAAGAAGCTCATGACGATGACCCGGCAGTTCCGCGACGACGAAAACGGCGCTGCAATGGTCGAATATACAATCCTGCTCGGCATCATCACTATCGCAGTGATTGNGACGAAAACGGCGCTGCAATGGTCGAATATACAATCCTGCTCGGCATCATCACTATCGCAGTGATTGCGTCGATCGTTGTCGTCGGCGCTTGGGTCGGCGCTCGGTGGACGGCGCTTTCCACGACGTTGACTGCCAACCCGTAGTGGCTTGACGACACCATCGACGCCGAGGACATCCTCGGCGTCGATGGACTAGGGCTTGCGATTGAAAGTGACGGAGATGCTTGAGTATGGATTTCATCCTTGGCTCGTCTCGTCGGGTTCAAACTCCAAAAGGAGAAATTGCCATGAAAAAGCTCATGACTATGACCCGGCAGTTCCGCGATGACGAAAACGGCGCTGCAATGGTCGAATATACAATCCTGCTCGGCATCATCACTATCGCAGTGATTGCGTCGATTGTTGTCGTCGGCGCTTGGATCGGCACCCAGTGGACGACGTTGTCCACGACGTTGGTTGCTAACCCCTGATATCTTGACAGGTCCACCGACACCGAGGGCACCCCCGGCGTCGATGGAACGCAGCGAACTGCGCAAACACAATCTGGCGGGGCAAATCTATGCGCGCTAATACTGTCATAATGATCATCCTCGCCGGCGTGTTCGGCGTGCTCGCGGTGGTGCTTGCCAATATCTGGCTGGCCAATCAACGGAGCGCCATGGCACGAACAGGAGATGTAGAGCGCGATACTGTCGTCGTGGCGACAGTGGCGCTGAAATTTGGTGACACGCTGTCGGCGGACAAGCTGCGTGTGGTCGATTGGCCGTCTGGTGCGGTTCCGGCCGGCGCCTTCAAAACGACGGAAGAACTTCTGACGAAAGACCTTCCAGCCGGAGGAGGCACAAAGCAGGCGTTGCAGTCGATCGGCGTCAACGAACCTGTCCTCGCCACCAAGATAACCGGCCCTGGCCAGCGCGCCACGCTGTCGGCGGTGCTTGGCGAAGGCATGAAGGCCGTTTCCATAAGGGTCAACGACGTCCTCGGCGTCGCGGGATTTGTTTACCCGGGCGACCGGGTTGATGTGCTGCTGACGCGCAAGATGCGGACTGCGGAGGGCGCGGACCAAAGTTTTGTCGACGTGCTGTTGCAGAGCATGAAGGTGCTCGCCGTCGACCAGGTAGCCGATGAGAGCAAAGACAGCCCGACAGTGGTGAAGTCGGTTACACTTGAGGTCAGCACCAAGGACGCCCAGAAACTTACGCTTGCCGCCGATGCCGGTCAGTTGTCGCTGGCGCTGCGCCAGGCCGCCGCCAGTAAAGGTGAGACGACGGAGCGTATTACGCTGTCGGACCTGACCGGCGACACGCCCGACGATGTCGCCAAAAGGCAGGCTGAACTTGCCAGGCAGGCAGCAGCCGACGCCGAGGCGGCAGCCGAGCGCAAGCGCGCCGACGATAAGATCGCCGGACTGGCCCAGGCCGTCGAACGGGTAGGAAGCAAGCTCGACGATCTGAGCAAGGTCAAGCCGGCTCCGGCGGTGGCCTCAGCACCCGAAGTTCAGGAAGTCGTCAAGGAAGTGGTCAAGTATGTGACTCCCGAGCCACCGGCGCGGGCGACGGTCGGCGTATTTCGGGGTGTCAAGCTCGAGACATATGACGTGCCGCGACAACCATGATAAGGTGCGGCCAACAAAATAGGGCTGCGTCGGCAGCGAGTGGGGATTTTGGGGATGCGGAGGTCTTGGTTAAAGGTAGCGGCGGCCGCGTTGTCGTGTCTGGCCGCACTATTGCCATCGAGCCTTGCGGCTGATGCAGCAGACCGTTTCATCGATGTGTCAAACCCAAGCGTCCATCGGATTTTCCTGCCGATGTCACAGTCGGTGACGCTCCAGGTGAGCGCCAATCTCGGTGACATCGTCGTTGGCGACGAGAAGATCGCCGATGCCCAGCCGATGACCGACCGGACGCTTTACGTCATTGGCAAGAGCGCCGGCACCACCACGGTCAATCTCTTCTCCCCGGACAAGCGCTCGCTTGGTGTCATCCAGATCGAGGTGGGCGTCGACGTCAGCGACATGGCTCAGGCGATCCGCCAGGTGGCGCCCAGGGCGCGCATCGAAGTCGGCTCGGTGAACGGCAGGGTGAGGCTTGGCGGCCATGTCAAGGACGGCGCCACTCTGGCAGCCATCCTGGAGGTGGCAAAGCAATATGGTCCCGACGACATCATCAATTCCGTCACTGTCGACGACAGCCAGCAGGTCAATCTCGAAGTGCGCGTGCTCGAGGCCAAGCGCAACGCCGGCCGCGATCTCGGCGTGTCGATCAAGGGCAACAACAGCAGCGGCACCACCAAGGTCGGAACCGGGATTACCGCGGTCGACAAAGATAACGTGGTGCTCGGCGGCGCAGGTTTTCTCAGCAACCTCCTCTCCAACTCGACTCCCTTTGGAGCGTTGCTCACCCGCATTATCGACAGCAACATCAAAGTCGACTTGTACATCGAGGCGCTCGAGGCCAAAGGCGTGGTACGCACGCTGGCGAACCCTAATCTCACCACGCTTTCCGGTGAGGAAGCCAGCTTCAACGCCGGCGGCGAGGTTCCCATCCGCAGCCTCGACAAGGATGGCCAGATTCAGATCGAGTTCAAGCAATTCGGCGTGAATCTGAAGTTCACACCTGTCGTGCTTGCAGACGACAAGATCCACATAAGGCTGTCGCCGGAAGTCAGCGACTTGACAGGCTTCACCACCGCCGGCGACCCGATCTTCACCAACCGCAAGCTGGAAACCGTCGTCGAACTGCGCGACGGCCAGAGCTTCGCGGTCGGTGGCCTGCTGTCGAGCAAGACCACCAAGCTTCAGAACCAGGTGCCGTGGATTGGCCAGGTGCCGATTATCGGGACGCTGTTCCGTAATTCGAGCAACCAGAAGGAAGAGACCGAACTGGTCGTCATCGTCACGCCGCATATCGTGCGGCCGGTGCAGCCCGGCGAACAGCTGGCGACGCCGTTCGACAAGACACGGCCGGCCAACGATCCGGAATTCTTCGTGCTGGGTCAGCTTGAGGTGAACAAGGACATGATCCGAAGATATGAAACGGGCGATGGCGTGACCGGCCCTTATGGCCACATGCTGGACTTCCATTCGAAGGACAAGATGCTCTATGTCAAGAAATAGCGCCTTGATCCTCATTCTATGCGTCTGCGCACTGTCGGGCTGCGCCGCGGACTATCTGAACCACTACGACTCGGTGACCCTGGCCGCCGGCGACACGCAGAAATACAATTCGCTGCTGCAGACGGTCGATCCGCTCAATCCTGCGTCCAAAAACACGAGGATCGGAGGCGACGGGGTGCGTGCCGCTGCCATTGCAAACAGCTACAAATTTCCGCCACCGCCGCCCCCCCCGCCGGCCATCACCGTCAATGTCGGAGCGCCTGCCACCAACACGGTGGAATAAACAGAAGGATGCGGTTTCAGTGCGCCAGGCACAACGAGGAAACCTGGCATCAGGGGAGCAAAGAGTAAAGCCATGCTGCGAGCCATTCGCGCGTTCTGGCACGATCAGAGGGGAATAGCGCTGATACTCGTCAGCGTCATGCTGCCAGCCATCATCGGCTTCTCGCTGCTGGCGATCGATATGAGCCGGGTCAACAATTTGCATAATGATCTGCAGAAAGGCGCGGACGCGTTTGCCCTTGCCGCGGCTGCTGAGCTTGATGGTCAATCCGACAGCATCACCAGAGGTGACCACGCCCTGGCTACGCTTGTGGCCAACAACTACACCTTCTCGACTGTAGGTTCAGGTGTCCCGCAGACGCTGGCTGCCGCCGGGGTGACGCGACGCTATCTCCGGTCTTTGCCTGCATCCGACAATTTGCCGATAGCCTCGGCCAATATCATCACGGATGAAATCACGGACGCCAGGAATGCCCGCTTTATCGAGGTGACGGTGACCCCAGTCGGCTTCGCTGCAATCTTCCCAGCATCGTTCTTGACCGGCAACTCCGCGAGCAATTCCTTCAATGTGAGCGCGGTCGCGGTAGGCGGCTTCAAATCGAGCGTCTGCGACTACACCCCGGTCTTCATGTGCAATCCCTACGAAGATACGAGCCTCACCGGTGGTGTAACGTTGGAAATGGCTGCCAATCAGCTGCAGTATCGCCGTCGCCAAATACTTCTGCGAGATAATGGCTACTACCAACCTGGTAACTTCGCCTTTCTTGCTTCGCCAGAGGGTAACGGCGCGAACGCATTGGAAGCGTCGCTCGCCCGCGTGAAGCCGGTCGGCTGCTATGCCCAAGATGGTGTTGACACCGAACCGGGACAAAGCACCGGCCCCGTGCAAGACGGGCTGAATGCCCGCTTCGGTATCAGCAAAAGTTACATTGGAACGTCGACTGGCCCAGCGGCCAATGTCCGGATGGGGCTCAAAAACATCAACTGCAACAACGGCCAAACCGACTTTGAGACCGACCCAACAAAGGGTGTCGGCTTGGAGCGAGACTCCTGCCAGATCACCGGCACCTGCAGCCTGATGGGCGGCCGTATGGGCACCGGCGATTGGAATGCCAGCCGCTACTGGACCGTCAATCATTCGACACGCGGCGCTTTGCCTTCATCGCTCGTGGGAGCCACCCGCTACGAAATGTATCGCTACGAGCTTAACCCCGACGGGAACCCCGCGACCAACGACAGCATCGCTGGAGATGCAGCGGTAAGCGGAGAAACCGGTAATCCGTCCTGCGGCCAGACACCGGTCACAAGCGTAGACCGGCGCGTCCTCTACGGTGCCATCATCGACTGCAATGCAATCGGGGGGTTCAACGGTCGCGCCAACAATATTCCAGTTCGCGCTTTCGGCAGCTTCTTCATCACCGAGCCTATCAAGGACAGCAAGGACATTTATGTCGAGCTGATCGACATCACCGGCAAGGGTGGGCGCGGCACGCTCGATAATTTCCTGCGCGACGAAGCACAGCTCTACCGGTGACGCGATGATCAGAACCCTGTTCCGTCATCTCGATCGATTTCGACGCGACCACGGCGGGGCGGCGCTCGTCGAAATGACGCTGATCACGCCGCTGATGCTGATCCTGTCGGCTGGCGTGTTCGAATTCGGCAATCTGATCCACGACAAGCTGCTGATGGAGGCCGGGCTTTCGGACGGTGCTCGCTATGCAGCGCGCTGCAATAGCCAGATGTATACCGACTATGCCGATGCGGGCTTCACTGCGATCAACTGTGCGGACGTCGCCACAAACATCGCGGTGTTCGGCAACGCGGACGGGACACCACCCTCGCGTGTCGCCGGCTGGCAGAAATCGAACGTCACGGTGACTAGCGGGTCTTGCCACGACGCCGTGGAGGCCGGTGTTACCAAGTATCGCTCCACCACAGCACAGGTCTGCGTCGTCAGGGCGGCAGGCACTTTCGCATATACAGGCGTCGGGATGCTGTCATTCATCAACGTCAGCCCGATCACCTTGAGCGGCTTCCATGAGGAGCGGTTGATCCGGTTCTGAAAATGATCAGGCGTTTCGCAACATCGGAGGACGGCGCGGCGATGGTCGAGATCACCATCGTGTCGACGCTGCTGTTTACGCTTGTCCTGGGCTTCGTCGATTTCGGCTACGCACTGTATCAGTGGAACGCGGCGACCAAGGCCGTGCAGGTCGGTGCCCGGCTGGCGTCGATCTCCGATCCGGTTGTCAGCAATCTGACTGCCGCCGCCCCCACCTCGGTGCCGGGTGCCCCCGTACGGGCCGGCATCTATGGTCCGTTTGTCTGCTCGTATACCGGAACCACGGGTGCATGCAGCAATGGCGGCGCATTCGATGCTGCCGCCTTCAGCCGTATCTTCCGAGGCGACACTGCAAACACCGCCAACGACGTCTGTCCCGCCTTGGCCGCCAACCAGCGGCCAGGAATGTGTCATTTCTTCCCGGGCCTGCTGCGCAGCAACGTTGTCATCACCTATTCCGCCACGGGCCTCGGCTTCCAGACGCGGCTGGGCGGACCAGTGCCGACAATCAGCGTAAGCCTGCAGAACAGGAGCTTCCAATTCTTCTTCCTGAACGGACTGATGGGTTTCGCCGATATCAACATGCCCTCCATGCTGAGCACGGTCACGGGCGAAGATTTGAAGAGTACTGCGTCATGAATGCCATCAACACCAAGGTTACACCGACCAAGCGAAAGCAGGTGGCGCTGTTCTCGTCGGATCCGAATTTCAAGCGCGATGTGGCGACGCGGCTCGATGCGCTGGCGATCTACGACGTCAGGGTTTCCGAGACGAGCGACTTCCTTAGGGGGCCGCCCGCGGATACGCGCCCCGGCATCGTCATCCTCGACCTCGGCAATGGCGAGTTGCTCGGAAGGCCGGGCATCGTCGAGGCGCGCGCCCTTTGGGCAACCGTGCCGCTGATCGCGGTCTCAGACGAGCTGTCGTCGGAGCAGACGCGTGTGCTGGTGCGCATGAACGCTTCGGACTGGCTGCACAAGCCGCTCGACGGCAAGGAACTGCTGAACGCGGTGACCTTCCACGACACCGGCAACCAGGGAACCAAAAGCCGCATCATCACCTTCATCAGCGCCAGCGGCGGCGCCGGCGCGACGACGCTCGCTTTGTCGGCGGCCGAATTCCTGGCGTCGAAATCGAAGGAACGCGGGGCTTCCACCTGCCTGGTCGACCTCGATTTCCAGAGCGCCAATTGCGGCGCCTATCTCAACCAGTTCAACCAGTTCGACCTTGGCGGCATTATCGGCCAGCCGGAGAGGCTCGATGTCGAACTGATGGACGTCATCAAGCTCTCGCGCCCGTCCGGGCTGACGCTCTATTCATTCGAGAGGCCGCAATTGCCCTTCGAACCGCAGGGCAGTGATTTTGTCTTCCGGCTGCTGGACCTTGTGGCCTACCGGTTCGACGACATCGTCATCGACCTTCCGAACATCGAGACGCCTTGGCACAATTCCGTGCTGTCGACGAGCGATGAGATATTCATCGTCTTCGAACTCAACGTCGCCTCACTGCGGCAAGGCAAACGGCTCTACAAGAAGATCCGTGAGTTGCGTGGCAATGCTGTCAGCATCACGCTGGTCGCCAACAAGCATAAGCGCAAATGGTTCGGCAACCACTTTTCGCGCAGCGAACTCGAAAAGATCTTCAAGGCGCCGCACATCAAGTCGGTCGCGCTGGACAATGCGCTCCTCACCGATGCGCTGAACCGTGCTATCCTGCCTGCCGAGGTGGATGGGCGTGCGCGCTTCAACAAGGACCTCAAGCGGATGTTCAAAGAGCGGCTCGATGACGCTGCTGCCAAATAGGTATCGGATCGTCCTTGGGTTGGTCTGCGCCATGGGCATGGCGCTGGCGATGTCGGTCCAGGACTCCGCCAGCGCGCGATCGGCACTTTCGGATCGGCCGCCGCTGCCGGCAATGGGCCCCAGCCTGCGCAAGACCGTCGCCTTTGAAACCACGGAACAACCCGGAACGATTGTTATCCGCAAGGGCGAGAAAGCGCTTTATCTGGTGACCCGACAAGGCCAGGCGCTTCGCTATCAGATCAGCGTCGGACGCGACGGATTTGGCTGGACCGGGGTCGTCAAGGTGGGGGCGAAGACCGAATGGCCGGAATGGCGCCCACCCCGCGAAATGCGCGCCCGCCAGCCGGACCTGCCGCAAATGGTGCCGGCCGGTCCCTACAACCCACTCGGCGCCAGGGCGCTCTATCTGCTTCGGGACGGGCGTGACACGCTCTATCGGATACACGGAACCAACGATCCCAAGGGTGTTGGCTTCGACGGAACATCGGGGTGTTTTCGCCTTACCAACACCGATGTGATCGATCTCTTCAAGCGCGTCGCGATCGGCGCAAAGGTGGTGGTTCAATGACGATGATCAGCGAACCGGACATGCCGGCAATCGAGATTGGGACAGCAACCCACATTGGAGAGCAAGCTGCCGTTGTGAAACCGAGCGACAAAAGCATTATCGGCGCGGTCATCATCGGCACGTCCCTGCTCACCTTGGTGAATATGGTAGCCGCGGTTTATCTCTACCGCGGCATCAGCGATATGCGATTTTTGGAAGGGCGCCTGGAACAACTCGGGACGTTCGAACAACGAATCGGCAGCCAGTTGGATACGGTCAACAACGGTTTTCAGAGCCGATTTGAAAAACTGGACACTCAACTGCAGAGCAGCTTTGGCGAAATCAACCGGAGCATAGCCCGGCTGGAACAGAGCCAGCCTATTGCCCATGACGAAATCACGTCGAGCGCAGCGGAACCTTCCGTCGACACGACCAGCAGCATGGCGGAGGCGCCTGCTGTTCTCGATGGCGAAGACGCGACCGACCACAACGTTGTCGATGCGCCGCGTCCAGCGAAAAACAGGATCGCGGCCGCAGCGCCTGCCCCAAGCTCCAACTACCAGCGCATAGAGCAGGCCGACGGCAAGGTTTACTACCGGAAGATCAACTAACGCCGGAAAAAATAGGGCACCCTTAGAGATCTCGCTGCAAAGCAACAAGCCTCGCGGCCAGCGCTCCGGACCGCTGCCGGGTTTCGCTGAGAAAGACAACATGACAGTAGGCGCATGCTGTCACACCCAAAAACAGCACAAGGGTGTTCTTCAAGGTAAAATCAACCATTAGCGAGAATGGAAGACCCCCGGGTACGGCGAACGAAGCGATCGTGCTCGCCGTTTCGGAATGGCTGGTGACGGCGATCATCAACCCGGCAAAAAGCAGGGCGATGTGATTGGCAAGGAAGAAGAAGGCAGCCGACTTTCTTGTGCGGCACGCCGTCCAGCAAACGATTGATGCGGCAGCCAGGACGGAGGCATCGAGGACCATCGAAGCGCCCACAAAGAGATCGACCTGTTGCCAGAACATCGTCGACAGTGGCCTTAGTTCAAGCCAGATCCACCACATTGTAGGACTGGCCGGATAAGCTCCCAGCAAGAAGGTCGCCATGCGCTCCCCTGCCAGGATCAGCAGGATCAGAGCTGGGAAGGCAAAGAGCATTATCGACTTGCGCTTCATGTCACCCTCGACAAACTGGCAACAAGATAGCTTGCAGAGATTGAGCGAGGCTTAACAGACCTTTGCTGGTCCTGCGGCAGCGCGGCCAGCCGCGAATGGCAGCAGAAAGAGCCATGCGCCATTAGTTGCTTTGGCTAAGCACGAGCGTCACCACCTTCGGCTCGACCCGTTTCAAACATCGTTCAGGAATATTGGGCCACATCGCCTTGGCGCATCCCTCTTCGCCTGGCGCCGGCGCCAGCGAGAGTTCTGAGTTACGGGCTTCCTCGGCGGTCGTAAGGAAGACCTGTGTAGCCAGCGCGGTCGCCATGGATACCTGGACGAGGATAAGGGCGTAAGCGAAACTTCTGATCATCCGCTCGAAACGCCGAACGCGCGAGCTGGTTCCAATGGCCTGCCCACCGGGTAACCACGATCGCGATTTTTGCGCTTCAGTGCCTTAGCAGTCATCGAATTCTTAGATAGCAAACCTTCGTCCATGTCCCAGCTCCTCGCCCAGACCGCGGAAACGGACGCGGTGGTTGTGGGCTCAACGTAGGTCTTGCCATTGCTGATCAGCGTGATTGCGCGGCAGACGACCGGTTCGATCTTCCGCGCGTGGCGCAAGGAGGATGTGGACGCGAGCCGCCTCCAAGTGCCGCTCAAGATTATCGAGATTCTGGACGATGGTGACATCGAGGAGATCGCGCCGCGCGTCTCCCAGTCAGCCAACAATCAGAACGAGGTCGACATGGCCGACTTCTCGTCCAATCATCGCTTCCACCGACGGATGCAGGAGCTTTCGGGTCGGTCTGGGCGCGCCCGGCGGGCGGTATGCAACGTCAGTCACGCTGGTTCTACGAACGTGCGCGCGGTAGCGACGAAAGCTTCCTGCGCGGGCGTTTGACTGCGGCGTCGGCGCTGGCGCACCGGAGAAGTCTGCTGTTCGGGCTTCGTGCCGGCCGCTGCTCGCGCCAACTGTGGGTAAGTTCGCCGTCCCATCCGCTCGTCACGCCCTTCAGCATCGAACGCCTGGCTACCCTTCTCAGTCCATAATCGTTGTGCTTGCTCGCCTTCTGGGCTCTGGACCTTCGCGGTCATCCAGAGCATCGCGCCGTAGTTGGCAGCGCGATCGTAGTTGGTCAGATTAACGATGCCTGCCTTGACGAGGAGGCCGATCGGTAATGCGATGGATTTGCACGAACATACACGAACAAACATATCAATTTGTGTTGCAGCCATGTTGCAGGGACAGCAAGGAATGGGCCGAGACATGCCCGGAAAGAAAGGATTTAAGCGACAGAGAGCCGGAAAGTTCGTGCAACATGGAACTACCCCAACCGTAATCGCCAGAAATCGAAATAAGCTCCCGGATGGGTTGGGCCGCCTTGGACATGGCGCAGACCATCGAATAAGATGGGTCTCGCCACCTACCTTGGACCGCGTCCGCAAATTGAAAAAACGCGAATATGTTGGGCGCGAAGCTCGTTACTTCTGGCGAAACGCGGAGTGGAACGACACAGCCAGCGGGCCTAAAATGTAGTCCAGTGCGGTGCGTTCCTCGGTGACGATCATGACTGACGCCGGCATGCCCGGATAAAGCGCAATCTGTGGGGCCGCGGCCAATTCCGCGGGATCGACCGCTACGTCGGCAAGATAGTAGGGAAGCCCGGTCTTGCTGTCGGTGACGCGATCCGCCGAAATGCGGGTGACCCGTCCATGAATGACCGGCATCGAACGCTGCTTGTAGGACGTGAAGCGGACCTCGGCCGTCATGTCGGCGCGCAGGCTGGATATGTCCTCGACCTTCACCTGCGCCTGAACGATCAACGAATTCCTAGTCGGCACGATGTCGAGGATGGTCTGGCCGGGGGCGACGATCGCGCCGGTCGAGAAAACGGTGAGATTCATCACCTGGCCGTCATAGGGCGCCCGCACTTCGGCGCGGTCGACCGTGGCCTGCGCGGCGAACATTTTCGGTACCAGGTCGGCGAGGTTGGACTGGGCGTCGATCAGCATGGTTGAGAGTTTTGCGCGGCGCTCGTTGGTGAGCTGCGCAATCTGGCTTTCAAGCTCGGCCTTACTCTGGCGGTTTCCGGCTATATCGCCGAGAGTCTGGTCGATCAGGCCCTGCAGGTCGGAGGCGGAGCGGTCGAGCTCCAGGACACGCGTGCGCGTTGTCAGGCCGGCCTTCAGCAACTTGTTGAGGCCTGCCTTTTCATCAATTGTCGACTTGAGCTGCGCACGAAAAGATTCGACGCGCGCCTGCTTTCCATCGATCTGCTCGTCGAGTTCGGCTATCCGTTTCTGCAGGATCTGCTTGGCACCGGCCATCGAGGCGCGCTGGCTCCCGAGGTCGGCAATTTGGTTGGTCATCGCGTCCTGCAGATAGGCCTGGTGCTCAGCGGTGATGTCCTTCGGAAAGGCGACTGCCTCATGGCCGTCGAGCTCTGCACGAATGCGGGCATCGGTAGCGCGCAACAACGCATATTGCTGCGAATAGAGGTTGAATTCGGAACGGGCGTGCGTGTCGTCGAGCACCACCAGCACATCGCCTGCCTTGACGATGTCGCCATCCTTGACGCGGATCTCCTTCACCGTGCCGCCGTCGAAATGCTGTACGCTCTTTCGATTGCCTTCCACCTTGACGATGGCGTCGGCGAGCACGGCGCCGTTCAGCGGGGCAAAAGCCGCCCAGCCGCCGAAGATACCGAAGAAGGCAATGATGATCAGCAGGCCGACAGAGGCCGGCACCCGGATCGAATCCGGGGCCAGGATACCGGTTTCGCCGGACAGGCTCCGGTAGGTGAGGGCGCCGTCGCTCATCGATCTCTCCGGCCACAGCTCATTGGGTTGCCACCGCCATTGGAGCCGCGCGCTGGTTGAGCAGCGCCACGATCTCGTTTCTCATGCCGAAGGCCTCGACGGCGCCATCGCGCAACAGAAGGATCTTGTCGACATTGGCCAAGGTCGAAGGCCGGTGCGAGACGATGATCACTGTGCTGCCGCGGCGCTTGAGCTCGATGGCGCACTCGCTCAGCGCACGGTCGCCATCGGCGTCGAGATTTGAGCTCGGCTCGTCGAGAATGATCAGGTTCGGCGTTCCGAATACCGCACGGGCAAGAGCAATCCGCTGCCGATATCCTCCCGACAGCACTGCGCCGCCTTCGCCGATCTGGGTCTCGTAGCCCTGCGGCAGACGGATGATCATCTCGTGCACGCCGGCGAGCCGCGCGGCGGCTATCACCTCCTGGTCGACATTGGTCTTGAAGCGGCCGATGTTGGCGGCGACCGTATCGGCGAAGAGTTCGATATCCTGCGGCAGGTAGCCGATGTGGTCGCCGAGCGCGTCGTGCCCCCACTGCGACAGGTCGGCCCCGTCCAGCCTGACGGTGCCGCGGCTGGGTTGCATGACGCCCGCGAGATGACGCGCCAGCGTCGACTTGCCGGCGCCGGAAGGGCCGACGATTCCCAGCGCCTCGCCCGCGTCCAGCCGGAATGATACGTCGCGGAGAAGCACTTTCTGCTGGCTGGCAATTGCAAAGCTGACCTGCTCGACCGAAATCTTGCCGGTGGGCTTCGGCAGGTTGAAAGATCTTTCGTTCAGCGCGCCCCCGTCGACCAGCTTCTCGACCCTTGCCAACGCCGCCCGGGCCAGGATCAGGCTGCGCCAAAGGCCGACGATCTGCTCGACCGGCTGTAGCCCCCGGCCCAGCAAGAGGCTCGCCGCAAACATGGTGCCGCCGGTGATCTGCCGCTCGATCACCAGATAGGCGCCGAGGCCGAGGATCAGCGACTGCATGGTGAGCCGCAGGAACCGGATCAGGCCGGACATCAGGGCGGCGCGATCGCTTGCCTCCGCTTGGCGCCGCAGCGCCAGGTTACGGTCGCGCCCCCAGCGGCGGATGAGACCGTCGATCATCCCCATGGCGCGAACGACTTCCGAGTTTCTGAGGCTCATTTCGGTAAAATTATAGTTGGTCGTCGCCAGGTCGTTGGCCTGCTTCAGCGGCGAACGCACGAGATACTCGGTGAGCACGGCCATGGCGATCAAGAGCAGCGAACAGCCCAGTGCGAAGAAGCCGAGCCACGGATGCAGCAGGAAGATGATGCCGATGAACGCCAAGGTGTAGGGCCAGGAGGTCACTCGGATCGACCGCGTCAGCACGCCGTCTGCGGTATTCCAGATCGAAATAAAATGCTTGCCTGCCGTCGCGAAGCTGCGGCCGTCTGAACTGAAAGCAGCACGCGTATATGCGTCGCTGCTTACACCTAGGACTTTCTTTCCGGTCCAAGCATCCCAGAGCGTTGCATCGCTGTTCTCTCCCGCCGTCAGCACCCGGGTGCCATCCGGGCTGAAGATTGCCGTCGGGTAATTGCCTACCGGCCGCAGGATGTAGAGCTGCTCTCCCGAGACGGCGTCCCAGAGACGTGCCGTGCCGTCCCTCGCGGCCGTCAGGATACGGCTCCCGTCGGGGCTGAATTCGGCCCTCTCCACGGGCCCTTCATGACCTTTTAGAATTGCAGTTTCGGCACCGCTGGAGATGTCCCAGACTGCTGCAGTCTTGTCATAGGATGTGGTGACGATGCGATCACCTGTAGGACTGAATGCCGCATGCGCCACACCGGCGCCAGGGCGGAGGATTTTGATCTGCCGGTGCGCCAGCAGCGCCTTGAAGAGAGCTGCCTCCGCCTCAAAGAGATATGGCCGCTCGGGTTGCTCTTTCGAGGGTAGCGCCTCAAGCGCCAACCGGATCGCAGCCTCGGTGTTGCCCGCCGCGGCGGACCGCTCCGAGAGGAACGAGAGCGAAAGGAACTGTTTGCGCAGCGCCTGATCGCGTTGGCCTCTTGCTTCCTCCCGCGCTTTGAACGCGACCAGTGCGCCTGCACCCGCCATAAGAGCGAGCATTATTGCCACGACAGCGCCGTTCCGTGTCCGTCGGGCAAGCCGGTTTGCTGCGGCAGCCGCGAGGCTCCGGCGCTCGGCCTCACGCTCAAGGCGCTCGCGTTTTGCCTCTTGGGCGGCCTCGATCAGCGCCAGCTCCGCGCGACGGTCCTTCTCCTCCTTCTGCCGATGGGCACGCAAGGACTCCTCGATGTATTCAAGGACGGCATCGTCGACCTCCTGCCGCCTTGACAGCATCAACTCTTCTCCCTCCGCCAGACGTTTGCCGGACGGAAGGAGAAGCTCTCGATTCCTGCTTTCCAGGTGCCATCGGTGGGCGTCAGCCCTCAGGCGTTCGCGCGTCGCGAGGAAGTCGCGGTTTGCATTCACAATGTCACCGGCGCGCGGCCAACGGCTCAACAGTGCCTCATGCGCAAGACGAACGAAGACATGCCCTGCGGCGTCCTCGTCGCTGACGAGGAGCCGGGCATCGATTAATGCCCTGACGAGGGCCGATCGCGCGGGAGTGCCCGCAACTTCGGTATATAGGGCCGCACGTGCCGTGACCGTTTCATCGCCCAGGTTCGCCGTGGTGAGGGCGCGCAGCACCGCGGGCAAGGCCTCCTGGATCCCGGGCGCCAGCAAGTCCAGGACTTCGTCGGCGCGGCGCGCGATTGCGCCTTCGAGCCCGCCAAGCGCATGATAATGCGCAAAGGTGAGAACGCGTCGGTCGCCACTGGCTTGGTACAACGCGTCGAGGACAAACTCGAGAAGCGGCAATGATCCGGGGTCGGCAGTTGCTGCCGCCTGCAGCACGTCATCGAGCCGCCCCAACTCGGCGCTCTCCTCGAAGCGGAGCCCGGCCACGACCGCAGGTTCGCGGATCATCTGCGCGATCTCTGGGCCGGTTGGTGGCAGAAGTTCGTAGCTGGCGAGGCCGTCCTTGAGCGCCGACAAACCTTGGACCTCACCGCAGCGGTGAAAGAAATCCGAACGGATCGCCGCTATCACCCACACCAGTCCGCTCGCGGCCAGCACCGCCATGAACCGCACAAGGGCCTCGCGCATCGCCGGCTGCTTCTCCGTCGTGAACAGCTCCTCAAGTTGATCGATGACCACAAGCAGTCTGACCTGCGAGCGGGCCGGCCCGGCGGCCCTGCGAAGTGCCTGTCGGACCATCGCCAGGGCTCGATCCGGCGTGCTCCTGCAGAGTCGAGCAAACTCCGCGGCTGTTGCTTCTGAGGACAGCTCCGGCACTGCGGCGCTGTGAAGCAGCGCCGCAGCCAACACAGCGAATGCATCCGGTCCTTCGGAGAGGCGGATCAGGCAGCGGCGCCACAAGGATATGCCTGCCACGGCTCCAGGTCGCGTCAATGACGGCAGCAGGCCAGCGGACAGGAGGGAAGACTTGCCACAACCGCTCATTCCGTAGATGAGCAGGAATGCCGNGGAATGCCGTGCCGCTTGCTGCCTGCTGCTCCAGTCTGGCAGTGCAGGCGGCAATCGCCCGCGCTCGGCCGAAGAATAGATAGGCATCTTCGAATTCGAAGGCATCGAGACCGCGAAATGGCGACCTGACCGGTTCCTCGGACGCAAGACATACGCGGTAGATGCGCAAGGCACGAGCGACATCCTTCAGTTTGTGCTCGCCGAGATCGATGAATTCCAGCGAGAGGTGGTCCTGAGCCTGGGAGCGGACTGCTTCCGTGATGCAATCCCGCCGGGGCGTGACAAGGTTTGAAGATAAGCTGCGACCTCGACGGCCTCGCCCCTGAGGTGCTCGCCCTCGGCGACGACGTAACCGAGGTCAACGCCGATGCGGAAGCGCAGCCGCTTTGTCTCGGGAACCTCGCAGTTCCGTCTATCGACCTCATACTGGATCTCGTTCGCACACCGCAACGCCTCGACAGGGCCAGCAAACTCCGCAAGGACTGTCTCATCGACGCTCGCGAAGACATGACCGGCATGTTCTATCAGCAGCCGATCAAGGACCTTCCTGTAGGCCGGGGTAGGTGCAGCAATGCTCCGCTCATCCTGGCCTGCCGGCCGGACCCCGGCGGCCAATTCTGCCGCCAGAATTGTAATCATTCTTGGTCGGGCATTTGAGGGAAGGACCAACCTGTAACCGCGCCTCGGCACTGTCTGCACGACGGCTTGGCGACTATCGTTGAGCGCCGCACGGATCTCGTGAATGCATTGGACCAGGCTGTCATCGGTGACGGCTAGCCCGTTCCAGACCGCCTTCATCAGCTCATCCTTGGTGATGACTCGATCAGCGTTCTCCAGAAGGTGGCGAAGTACCGCGAAGGTCTGGTGGCGAACTGCGATTGTCCTGTTGAACTGGTCGCGCAAGGTCTCCCTGCTCACGTCGGCGGTCACGCCGTTGAGTACGAACGTTGTAGGCGGCGAGCTATTCAAGCCGGTTCCCCTCAAGCACGAAGCCGCAGTCCCATACTAGCACGGTTTCGCGCTGCGAAGACTGATCATCATCCAGCCCGTGCGGGGAGCTCGGATTTCGGCGAATGATCGTAAGCCGTTCGTGACTTGGCAAATGCCCCGGACCGACAATTCCACACTCCATTGTCGATGAGAGAGGTTCGCTATGGACTGCTTAGTGCGGATTGGAAACATGGGTGCAAGACCAGCGCTGCGGCTAGCGGGCGCCTTCTTGCTCACCCTGTTCTTCGCGACAGCGCCACAGGCTCACTCGACGGACCGTCCCGCGGGCGGCCTGGCCGAAGTCGATTTGCAATTGATCCTTGCCGTGGACGTCTCGCCGTCGATGAGCAGAATTGAGCAAAAAGTGCAGCGCGACGGCTATGTTGATGCTTTCCGCCACGCGGATGTCGCGATGGCAATCAAGGCGGGAGACCTGGGAAGAATCGCAGTGCTCTATCTGGAGTGGGCGGGGCCAAGTCAGCAAACCGTCATCGTGCCGTGGACAATTGTGGAAAGCCGCGAGGATGCTCTGACTTTGGCGGACAGGCTCGCTGCTCTGTCGTTGACTGAAGGCCGGGGAACGTCGATTTCTGGCGCGTTGCAGGCCGCGAATGGGCTGTTCGCGAAGAGCGGCTTGCGCAGCCCGCGCCGTGTTATTGATGTATCCGGCGACGGACCGAACAATGCCGGAGCACTCATTGACCCCATCCGGCAGTTTCTTCTCGCGGAAGGTGTGACGATCAACGGGCTGCCTATCACACTACCCCGCATTGGCGAGGCCGACGGGTTTGCGCGGTACGACCCCTCCAGGCTGCAATCATATTTCGAGCGCTGCGTCATCGGCGGACCGGACGCATTTGCGATCGGCGTCACCGACGCCGCAATGTTCGTCACCGCAGTCCGTCGAAAGCTGGTTCGCGAAATCTCCATGAACATGGATCAGGTAATCTACGCCGCGTACACCGAGCGTTCCGGCCCCACGGTCGATTGCAACATGATCGGTCAGTTGCCAGGCCGATGAGGCTCGGCAATGTGGTGCCAGCAACGGCTAGCTTCGCGCATCGCTGCCGACAATCAAACAGAGCAGGTAGCATTAACAGCGACGAACGCCGTCAAAGCCGAAGGGCTGCTTGTCGACAACTTCGTTCCGAAACCGGAAGGGCAAGTTCCGGCCCCAACGCTGACGGCACCCGAAACCCTTCAGCATCTTGGTCATTCGGAGCCAATTCGCTGTTGCCCGATAGCGGACATGACTTGGAGGGAGCTTTTGGTCATGGGTGCGCTATGCAACTGGCGCGCCTTCCCAAGATTAGAGAGCGAGCGACTGGCCATCAGTGGTTGGAGCACGGGGACGCTGTATGCGATCCGGCTGCGCGAACACGACTGATGAAGAGCCTCCAGTGCCGAAACCGAGATGCAAACTGAAAGCGCGTTCGCTCGCAAGGCAGTATTCGTGTAAGGATTTGGTATTAGCTCCCTCTCTCGGAAAGGGTCCATGGAACGTCGCCTCGCCGCCCTGCTAATGGCTGACGTCGTCGGTTACAGCAGGCTCATGGAAGACGATGAATCTGGGACGCTTGCTGCATTGACAGAACGGCGCGCTTCTATTCTCGCGCCGACCGTCATCGCTCATGGCGAGCGTGTCGTGAAACTTATGGGCGATGGAATGCTGATCGAGTTCGGCAGTGCCATAAACGCCGTTGCAGCGGCAGTAGACGTGCAGCGAGAAATGGCGGCCGCGAATGCATTGGCGTCGGAGAAACAACGCATCGATTTGCGGATCGGCATCAATCTTGGTGACGTGATTGGCCAGGAAACTGACGTCTTTGGCGAAGGTGTCAACATAGCTGCGCGGCTAGAGGCCCTAGCCGACCCCGGCGGTATCTGCGTTTCCGGCAAAATTCACGACGAGGTGCGCAATAAGGTCGCCTGTCAATTCGAGGAGATGGGCGAGCAGAAACTGAAGAACATCTCGACGCCCGTACGAGCCTTCCGCTTAATGGACGCGGATCCTCTACAGTCATCACCTGCGCAGCAACCGCGAACGCTTCGATCGTCGCACACGCCCCCCTCGCTCGCAGTTCTTCCGTTCACAAACATGAGCAGCGATCTCGAACAGCGATATTTCAGTGATGGGCTTACTGAAGACATCATTACAGAATTGGCGCGGTTCCGTGACCTGCATGTGATCGCACGCAACTCGTCCTTCCCTTATCGGGGAGGTGACATCGACATAGTCCGGGTCGGCCGAGAACTTATTGCCGATGGTTCTGGCTGGCGCGGGGTCTATGACGAACTCACCCAACACGGCTATCGCGTCACGATCGTCCAGAACCCATTGACGTCACTGGAGGATGATGTCGCTTCAACCAAGCGTGTTCTTGATCGTCAGGATGGCCCGACCGTTCTCGTTGGGCACTTCTGGGCCGGCACCGTCATCGCGGAAGCAGGGGTCAATCCCAAGGTCGCGGGCTGGTCTACGTTTCTGCGCTTTCGCCAGATGCCGGGGAGACAACTGGTCAGCAGTACGAAGGTTTTGCACCTGCCGCCGGGTTTGTTGTCGAAACCACCGATAATGGCTTCGGCTTTGTGAAGCCGGAGAATTTCAAGTCCGGTTTCGCTCATGACGTTAGTGACCAAGACGTCGCCTTATGCGGGACTCGCAGGTCCCGATAAACATGTCGGCCTTCGGCACGAAGCTCAACAACGCGGCTTGGCGGTCGAAGCCAAGCTGGGCTGTAATCGCCACAGAAGACAAAGCATTCGACCAGGCCATGCTGCTTCACCTGGCGCATCGCATCGGCGCCAAGGTGACCACTGTGTCGGCAAGCCATGCGCTCTTTATGACTCAGCCTAAGTGATTGCGGATACGATAGACCAAGCGGCGCAGACCATCTCGAAATGAGCGGGTTCGGCAGTTGATGCGGGTAGCATCGGGGCAGGCGACCATTGTGCGCTGCCCCGATGAATGGCGCAATGGCTGCTCAGCGGTCATAGCAGCATCCCAAAAGCAGACATCCGAGTGACAGGCGAGACGGCCCGTTTGCGACGGACGGGCCAACTTGGAAATGCGTCGCCATTTGGCTGCTTGCGGCCTATTGCGCTAAGCGAACATATTGGGCCCAATCTCGCCACTGATCTCAATGATCACATCAGCGGGCAGGTTGTTTCGTCGGGCTGCGGCCCGAATGGCTTCAGGGTTAGCCGCTTCGTAAAGGCAATAGGTCTTTTTCCTGTCGGCGCTGAGGAAGGAGATGATCCACTGGACGCCTTCCTCGTCATTGATCAAATTGACATTTTCGACCGAGTCCTTTGAAAGGTTAAGCTGTTCGGCAAAATCTCGTTCGATGACGTAGCGTGGCATGAGAAGGCTCCTTCTGAACCGTGTTGATGCCGGCGAAGCACGACCGAGCCCCTTAATGCAGGGTCGGTTGCAACCTCTTCTTCAAACGGACCATATCCAGTTCGACCGCAGTTGCCGAGGCTTGCTCCGATAGTGACATTGCTCTCTCGATCGCTTTCTTGCTACCGATTTTCATAAGCAGGCTCGCATATTCGGCCTGTGCATGCGCGAGCCACGGTCTTGAACTGCTGGCTGCGTTCATCTCGAGTGCATGCTCGAAGTGCGCGGCGGCCTTCTCGAAGTCACCTAGCGAGGCGGACAACATTCCTAGATAGCGGCTCGCTGCTCCAAAGCAGACAGTTGCGACTCCCGCCATGATGGTCATATCCTTGTAGGCGATCATAAGGTCGTAGATCGTTTGCGCCGCCTCTGTGTCGCCGAGGCTGATCGCGACTTCCGACATGAACGAGAGGGACGTGCTTCGCTTCGCATCTAGCGGCATTGCGAAACCGGTGCGAGCCAGCTCCCTCAGCCTACGCTGCGCTGCGTCCCGATAGCCCAAATCACATGCAACCAACGCAAAACCTGGCAACCAGGTGGTTTCATCGGGGTTCTCTTGGATCAAACGCTTCATGACCGGTGCGACCTCCGACAGGCGGCTCTGTTCACGTCGGATCGCGAACATCTGCATGCCGTAGACGCCCTCGACTTCCGCGCCATGCGTCTGTCTACCCATGCTTAGTGCTTCTCCTGCAAGTGCCTCAGCCGTCGTGAAACGTCCCTCAAGAATAGCCATCATGGCCCGGGCATGCCGAGCCATCCAAAGGAGGTGGAGCCGCTGGCGTAGCGTTCCGAGCTCTTCCAATCCATCGATCGCTAGATCGGCTCGAGTACGATTGCCCAATTCGGTGGAGACGTAAACGTCGAGTATTAGGGCTCGGCCCCGCATGTCGTCGTCGTTGATCTCAGCCGAGAGGCGCTTTATTTCGTCTATGCGAGTAGTCCGATCGGTTGCCTCCGCGGCAGACTTGACTGTCGTCGGGGTTAGGAAAGGCAAGACAGAGAGTTCCAAGAGCGAAGGCTTGTCATCAAGCTGCCGAGCCAGATTGACGCCCTCCTTATGGTATTTCGCGCTGTTCTTAGCGTCGCCAAGGTACGCATATGCGCGCGCAAGGCGGGTGAGAAGCTGGCAGCGCGATTTCTGATCGTCGTGGTCGATTTTGCCCATCGCTTCCCTGAGTAGCTGGAGCGATTCGGCGAGCGGCTTCGAGGAAAGGAACTGGGCGGCATCAAAACCGAGTGCAGAGCGGATGAAGGCCTTGGTATCGCTAGCCTCGCGAGCCAGTCGCGCGGTCAGCTCGTATTTTGCAACGGAGTCCGACAACCGGCCTGCGGCGCTCAGTGCTTCGCAGAGTTTTAGGGTCGCCTCGAGCACATCTTTTTGCTGAGCCCGTCCTTTCGGCAAGTGCTCCGCTATAGCAAGAGCGTTCTGAAAATGGTCGACCGCCTCGTAGTTGGCTGATCGCCCCAGCGCGCGTTCGCCGGCCATCATCCAGTACGGGAGGGCAAGCTCATTTTGCTGTCCCCTGACGTAGTGCTGGGCAATGAGCTCGGGCTGCGTGACGACGAGATCGGGATATCCGTCGATGAGGACCCTGGCTATCGCTTCATGATAGTGGCGGCGCCGCCGACTGAGAAGCGACTGGTAAGCTGTATCCTGGATGAGCGCATGGCGGAAAACGAGCGCGTCCTGCAGAACGCCTCCAGTCACGACGAGTTGGGTGGACATGAGCTGATGCAACGCGTCGTCGAGACCCTTGTCTTCGAGTCCGGCAACTTTCGAGAGTAGGCCACGATCGAATTCCCTGCCTATCACAGAGGCAATTTGTGCGACTTCCTTGGCCGTCGCTGTCAAACGATCGAGTCGCGCCATAAGGGAGCCCTGCAGACTATCTGGGATCTCGACGTTGAGCGACGCCGCCTTTCCGCTCTCCATGATTGAGCGCGTCAGCTCCTCGACAAACAATGGTACACCGTCTGTTCGCTCGGCAATTCGGTCGGCAAGCTGGTCGGGAATATCCGCGAGCATCGATTCAATCAGCTCTCGCATCTGTTGCTTCGTCAGGCGCCCAATGGCGAGCGTCGTCACCTGAGCCAGTCCGGTTGCCCACCCGGCGGTCCATTCCGGTCGGTGCGTCACAACGACAAGGACGGCCGCACCATGCACGCGGTTCACAACTTCTGTGAGAAATTCATTAGTCGACGGATCGATCCAGTGCGCATCCTCGACGACAAAGAGCACCGGCGCAATCTTCGCAGCGAGCAGAACGCGGTTCGCCAATGTGTGGACGCTGAGTTCCTTACGATGTTGGGCGGAGAGATCGAGCGGTTTGAACGCGCCGCCGAGGTCGAGCGAGAGCAACTCGGCGTAGATCGGTCCGACCTCCGAGGGATGTTCCCCGTAACGTTGAACAATCGCGCGAAATTTTTCATCGCGCATGGCTTCGCTGTCGGCGGATGAAAAGCCTGCAAGCCGGCTTAGGCGTTGGATGATGGGGTAGAAGGCTGAGGTGATGTGATAGGGGGAGCACTGCAGCCGGATTAGCTCATGATGGCTCTCATAAAGCCGTTCCTCGAGCGCATCCACGAGGCGCGACTTCCCGATGCCCGCTTCTCCCGACACGAAAACCGCCTGGCCTTGGCCGGCTTCGGCCAACTCCCAGCGCTCGAGAAGAATGCCGATTTCGCTGGTTCGGCCGACGAACTTCGACAAAGCGCGATCGTGCGCTGCGTCGAACCGGCTTTCCACCTCCCGCTCGCCACGAACCGCGAATAGGGCAATAGGCGATTTGAAGCCTTTCAACTCCTGCTCACCGAGGCTCTCGATCTCGAAGGACTGCCCGGCGAGCCGACGCGTGCTGTCGGCAACGACGATCTGACCGGGAGCGGCAGCGCTTTGCAGGCGCGCCGCGAGATTGGGTGTGTCCCCTGCGATTGAGGCGCGCTCGTTCACGCTGCTGCCCGCAATGTCGCCGACCACCACGTGGCCCGATGCGATGCCAATACGCGCCTTCAGTTGCTCGCCGTCGGGCGATTGGATGGCCTCGACTGCGGCGAGGGCCTGGAGGCCAGCCCGAATGGAACGCTCTGCATGATCCTCGTAAGCCATCGGCCACCCGAAATAGGCAAGCACGCCGTCTCCTAGATATTTGGCGACATAGCCGCCAAAGCGGGTGATTGCGCCAGCGACGCTGTCCTGATAGCGGCGTGTGAGCTCGTGCATGTCTTCCGGGTCGAGCTGCGCCGATAGCGCCGTCGAGCCGACCAGATCACAGAACAGCACGCTGAGGAGCCGCCGGTCGGCAGCTGGTTCTTGCGGCACTTCGGTGGTCTGAGCTTCCGGCCTACCGACTGGAACCGAGGCAAGACGAGCTCCGTTGGGGTGAGGCTGTCCAAGTCCATCGATCGCGGCCAGAATGATCTTCCGGTGCCCGAGCGAGACACCAAGCTCCTGGAGATCGGCGTCCGTGATATGGGGAAGCGCTCGAAGGTCGACGTCGTTTTCGAGGAACGCCTCCAGGTACTTGCCGAGACCGAGGTGGCTCAGCCAATCCTCAATTGTTTGCATCGAGCTTTCTCATGCGGCACCGCGATCCAAACTAGCGCGAATCTCGTGGCGGCACCACCTTTCAGATCGGGAGATCGAGACGAGCAGCCGGCCAAAACTCCTCGATGGCCAGAACGGTCCGCGAAGGAGGCGCGGGATATCAATTTCGGTTGGACCACGCGTGGCTTTCGGCGCAAGATAAAAGTCGGGAAATTGAGCGCCGCGGGTGAAGCTCGAAGCTCTCGGGTGGCCTTCCTTGGAGGCTGGAATGGATAGGACGCAAATTGCGGAATTCGCACAGAGTCTGCGGGGCCAAGTCATCGGCGTCGGCGACGTCGGCTATGACGATGCCCGCAAGCTATACAATGGTATGATCGACAAGCGGCCGATGATTATTGCCCGGTGCGCCGATGCCGGAGACGTCATGGCCGCAGTGAACTTCGGACGTGATAGGCGACTTCCGATTGCAATCCGCGGGGGTGGTCACAATGGACCGGGGTTCGGCAGCGTCGACGATGGCCTCGTGATCGACCTCTCGACTATGAAAGGCGTCCGAGTCGATCCAAGGAACCGCACGGTGCGGGTCGGACCCGGCTGCACGACTGGCGAAGTTGACCATGCTACCCACGCCTTCGGCCAGGCAGTCCCCTTCGGGATCATTTCGACCACTGGGGTCGCCGGCCTGACACTGAGCGGCGGCCACGGCTACCTCAGCCGGCAATATGGCCTGGCAGTAGACAACCTCATCGAAGCCGATGTGGTGTTGGCCGACGGGAGTTTCATGACCGCCAGCGAAGCCGAGAATGCAGATCTCTTGTGGGCGCTTCGCGGCGGCGGAGGAAACTTCGGTGTAGTGACCAGTTTCCTGTTTCGCACGCACCCAGCGAAAATGCTCTATGGCGGACCGATCATCTTCGATGTTGGCGATGCCGCTGAGGTGATGCGCTGGTATCGGGATTTCCAGGCGAAAGCTCCGGAGGATTTCTACATCTTCCTCGGACTGCAATCGGTCCCTGGCGGCGCTCCTTTCCCACCGGAGCACTGGAACAAACAGATGTGTGTCCTCGTTGTCGCGCATAACGGCGAGGGCGGCGAAGTGGCCGTCAACGCCATCCGCGCGGCTCTCCCCAAGCCGCTGATCGACTGGGCCGGCCCGATCCCCTACACGGCGTTGCAGACCTTGTTCGACGCGCTCTATCCGGCCGGGCTGCAATGGTATTGGAAGGGCGATTTTGTCCGAGAGCTGCCAGATGTCGCCATCGACGCCCATCTCCTACATGCAAGCAAGGCAAGCCCGGGTTCGTGCATGCATCTTTACCCGGTCGATGGCGCGGTGCATCGCCGGGGCAAAGCGGACAGCGCCTGGAACGCCCGCGATGTGACCTGGTCCATGGTGATCGCCGGGATAGATCCCGATCCGGGCATGGCGCCGGCCCTCAAGAAGTGGGCCACCGACTACTGGCAGGCTGTTCATCCGTTTGACCTAGGCGGCGCCTATCCCAATTTCATGATGGATGATGAAGGCGATGAGCGTATTCAGGCGAGCTACGGCGACAATTATCCGCGCCTCGCGGCCCTAAAGGGGAAGTTCGACCCTGCCAACCTTTTCCGCGTCAACCAAAACATCCGTCCCGCCATATAGATTCAGTAGAGGTGGTCCGTCCATACCGGGTCTAAGGCGGTCAATGTGCAAAGTCCGCTTTGCGCCCCATGTCGGCCGTTGAAGTGAGCTCTGCCGACGCCTGAAAGCGGACGTTGACGGCGACCAGGCTGGAGGTCGCGGTTGCGCCACGCGTCGGGTTGAGTTCGGCCCTCGGAAAATCAGTCCTGCACCCCTGAAGTGGACATTCGAGGGTCACCTCGCGCTGTGGAACACCCTCGACAAACGTGTGGAGCGGGCCTAGCATGGGCTCATCGGACGGAGACCGGCAATGCTCAGTCGGCGCGACTTATTCTCACGGTTTCTTCGGGGTCTCGGAGCCATATCGGTTAGCAATTTCGGGGCGGTTGCTTCCGCACTCGCCAGCTCGCGACCCCGGTTGCGCGTTGGAGCTGCCCTCCAGGCACCTGTGTCGTGGGCCGAGGACTGCTCATTCGTCATCGGCGTTCGGTCGAGCTTGCAAAATTTGGATGATCCGATGTCGCCAAACAATGTGCGGACCGCACTCTGCCCGTTGTGCAACAGCTATGTCCACATCACTGCGACCGAGGCGACACGCGTCCCGTTACCAACAGCTTAGGGCTTCGTAGCGATTGGATCTTGCCTGGCAACGCTGTAGTCACTCGGCTTGTCGCTCCCCGGAAGCTTGCCAGGAACAAGCGCAGACGGATCGAAAAGGGCGCTCTTGTCGGGCTTTGGAATTCCGTACACCAGCAAGCCCGAAACGTGTGCAGCTGCAAATGAGGTTCCCGAGCAAACGTTTGTCTGGCCATTCGGGTTTGCGACGTTGCCCGGCCATAGCGATCGGATCTTTACGCCGGGCGCAGCGAAATCAGGCGGTCCTATCTGGATGCCACTAGTCATGTCGATGTTGCCGTTTCCATAAGCGGAAAAGTTCCAGAACACGTCGGTCTTCCTCACCGCAGAAACGGTGATTACTGCTCCAGTCGGAGTGCCCGTGGAAGGAAACCGGTATCCGCCAGCACGAGCGGGAGAGAT
This sequence comes from Mesorhizobium sp. L2C066B000, assembly GCF_000502335.1. NCBI lineage: Bacteria > Pseudomonadati > Pseudomonadota > Alphaproteobacteria > Hyphomicrobiales > Phyllobacteriaceae > Mesorhizobium > Mesorhizobium sp. L2C066B000. The sequence continues at coordinate 174,127 of NZ_AYWZ01000006.1, read as the reverse complement.
GGTCTGCACGTATCCCGAACCGCCAATGACGTCGGTATTTCCGGCAGCAACCGAAATAAAAAGCTGCTTGTTTTGCGCAAGGTCCCGCAGAAGGTCTTCAACCTTCGATTCCGGACTGGGCTCTGTCGTTCCAGACGTTGCCCCGGGTACATACAGCGGATTGTAATAGGCTCCAAAGCTCACGTTCACAACATCGCCTGCGGCGGCGTATGTCTTGACATACTGAAGGGCCGTAAGCGCATTGCTCAACAGGTCGACCGGATATGATGCGGTAAATATTCGCAGCGCGCGTATCCTGATCCCCGGAGCCACTCCAATCAGTTCTAGATTGTTTCCTTTTTTTGCGCCGATTATCCCGGCCACCATGGTTCCGTGTCCGATTGGATCGGCGGGCGTTTCGGAAACGCAACTCCCCGTGCAAAGTCGCTGCTCGACGATCTGCAATTCGTTGGCGATATCTGACCCAGGGCCGATGCCGCTGTCGACAATCCAAACGGTTTTCGTCAGCGCGCTCGCATCCACAGGACTGGGGTTGACCCGCTTGATGTTCCTAGGGAGAGACTCCGTAGTGGAGATGGCTTTTTGATCGTCTTCGTCCCCGCACTCGAAGCCCATGCCGAAAATCAGCGAATTTGAGCTGATCTCGCCTACTTCGAGGATCTTCTCTTCAGCCACCCGAGCGCGGGCGGTCGCGGCTGATACGGGAAGTGTGAGCGCGCTGAGCGAATGCAGATTGCCTACGTTATCGGAGAAATACTTTTCGCCTCCGTTTTGATCGATGAAGGCTTCCCCGAGAATTGTTCGCGCTATCTGGTTGACGTCAGCCTCAGTGTAATCCTTTCCGCGTTTGAGCCATATGATTGACGTGCTGTCAGCCTTGGCCTGCATCTCGGAAATCACGGTGCCAGGAATAGGCTCCAACGGGGTCGCGCCAGATGACTCCTCACCCGCGTTCGCAAGCGGCGCGTTTGCAAGGATCAGGCTTGCGACGAACAGAGTCGGTAAGCAGCGCATGCCAAACCCCCACCGGGCCGATTGCCCAAGTCGCCAATTCGCAATAGAGTAATTTGAAAAGGTGGGCGTGGCAATAATGTCTCACCGTCCTTCCCCGATTTCTCAAGCGGCGGCTTGGGGGACATTTCAGCGGGGTGCTCGTTTGACGGGCTCATGGTGTCTGCCGGTTACAGATAGGGGGATTTGATGGCACGGGCGAGGGCAAAGCGTAATCGGCAGCAGACGGAAATCGCGCAGGCCATAATCGCGGAGTGGTTTCGAGTACTGCCGGAAAGTTCCGGGTCCATCGGAGCCATGGACGAGTACTCACTCACTGCGGCCTTTAATGACATCCTTGACAGGCCCGCACTGGCCATAATCGATGATCCGACCGTCGTGAAGATAGTCGTGCCGCTGCCCCCGGCAGGCATTGCAACGCGTGACCAACTCAGGGACTACCTTGCACGCAATCAGGATTTCGTTGCCGGAATGAGCGCGGCAGCCCTCTTCGGCTGCGGTCGATGAGCGCGGATACCCTGTGAGGCCGGCTTCTAACTGGGAAGGCCAGCCTTCTCCATGTCTCTCGCGAACGCGGCCAGCAGGGCTTCATCCGCAAATGGCCTGCCGTGCGACCACTCCGTCACCGTGAATTTCGGGTCCAGGTCCAGCACACGGCTCGCCGCCCGAAGCGCTTCACTGACCTTGTCCTGACGCATCAACGCGACCGTTAAAGCAAGCCACGCTCTAACGTAACCGGGATGCGATGCGACCACCTCGCGGCAAATCAATTCAGCCTCTTTGGCTCTCCCCACCGCCAGATTGGAGAGTGCAAGATTGGCCGATATCCAAGGCGAGACATGGTGGCTCAGCGAAGCCGCGCGATTATAGGCCCGAATGGCGGCAGGGTAGTTGCCGAGCAGATCCATGAGCGCGCCCTGGTATCCTACGATTTCTGGACTGTGACCCGCGACCGCGACGGCATCATCCATGGCCCGCTGCGCCTCCTGAGGCTTCCGTTGAAGAAATCGCAAGAATGCCAGCAGAGCCAGCACGTCCGAATGGCCGGCGTCAATGCGCGAGGCACGCTCGTATAGAAGTTCGGCCTCGTGGATCGCTTTCTCGTCGTTCTCTGCCCAGCCCAGACGCACCTCGTCGAGATAGCAGAACCCGAAAGCTACCAGGGCGCACAGGTAGGTGGGATCCATGGCCAGTGCACTGGAATAGAATTCCTTCGCCCGCCGATGCCCCTCCCGTGTGTATCGGCGCTCCTCGTCATGACCTCGCTGAAAGGTCTCCCACGCCAAACCACTGCGTGTTCCACGCTTCCAAATCTGCGCCTGTTCCCCGTCGGTCAGCGCCAATTGCAAAGCAGATACGACTTCCGAGGCAATCTGGTCCTGGGCGTCGAAGCTGTCGCGAAGATCGTAGTCGTATCGCTCGGCCCAGATGGTCGCGCCGTCAGACACCGAAATCAGCCGAGGCATGATCCGGAGATGCTGGCCGCGCGCGCTGATGCTCGATCGCAAGACATAATGGGGCTTGCCTCGCGCCACGGCGGTCGTGTCTCGAACCGAGATCGAATTGGTGAGCCGCGCCAAGACAAGATGAATCTCATCTTGCAGAGATGACGCGACGAACCGCGCCGATTGCGAGTCGTCTTGCGGCTCAAACGGTTGAATTTCAACAATCGGCTTTACAATATTCTCTCTATATTGCTGAATGTCCCCTACAAAGTCGGAGCGATATTCATCCGGTTTAGAGCTTACAACACAATATACGTGAACGGTCTCGCTAATATTCTTCAGGCGCTTAGAGCCAATACTTTCGGTAACGACCGAAAACCCATCAGGAAATCGCCGGACGACATCGTCGGACATAAGTATCTGGCCGGGCGCCGCTACTCCCTGAATGCGGGACGCAACGTTGACTGCATGTCCATAGATGTCGCCATCGATTTCAAAAACCTCTCCGAACGCAATTCCAACCCGCCAGCGACTATCTTGCAGCCTATTTTCGAGAAGCGCTGATTGTGCTGCTATGCTAGCAACCGCTGCGTCCGAAGCAGACTCGAAAGCTGCCAGGACGAAGTCACCCGGAGTCGAAACTATCCGTCCGCCATTTGCCTTCAGCGCCTTCACAAACGCGTTGCGCGACGCGACGAGATTACGGACGCCCGTCTCGGGGTTCCGGAAGACGGACTCGCTGTATCCGACCATGTCACCGGCCAGGATGAAGAGTTCTTTCCGCGTCTCGGCCACGATCGTACCGGACGAGGCGGCCTCGCCAGATACTATCGTTTGCACGTCAGCCCGAATTGTTGATTATGTTGCACCGCAGAAGTCATCCTACCTACAAATCGGCGTATTAGCCAGTTGGAATGCAGCGTCGGCCTGCCCGGGACATCGCAGGCGAAGCTCCACATTAGGTCGCGAAAGGCGCTGAGGTTCCCTTTGATCACGTTCGCCAGCCCGCCTGCAGTACTGCCGCTGCCCACTGAATGTCCCTTTCACGTCGCCGCCGCCGTATTGGCACCGGACCACACCGGCCGCCGACGCCTGGTTTCTGGGCGCGCCCGAACCGCAGACGAGGCCTTCAGTCGGACGGTGATGGAAGGCATCGAGCGCAGCAGTGCCGTATATACCGGTCGCGAACAGGTCGTGGTGGCCAACTTCGATGAGATGGAAGGTTCGGCAATAGATCCTCGGGATCTTTTGAAGTATTCGCCCCGACAGTTGGCCCATGCGGAGGTTTGGAACTCCAGCGCTGATCGAGACCAATGGATACCCGGGCCTTTCAACACTGGGCGAGCGATATCATGGTTGGAGATCGAGCATGTCTCAACAGGAAATCGAGGATATGCGCCGGCAGCGTCTTGTCTGCTTTCATACCCGAATTGTTACGATTTCGGATTTTGTTTGGCAGACAGTTCGGGGCTTGCCGCTGGCCTAAATAGAGAAGAGGCGACGCTACGTGCCGTTCTCGAACTTGTTGAACGCGATGCGGTGTCCATATGGTGGTATAATCGCCTTAAATTGCCGGAAGTCACGATACCGCAAAGTCAGGAAGAGTTGGTGAGGTTGTTTCGTAGCTGGTTGCGGACACTTCATCGGAAGCTTCATTTGATTGACCTAACCAATGATCTTGAGATCCCGGTTGTCGCCGCGCTGGCATATGGCGAGGATGGCAAAGGATTCTGGTTTGGTTCCGCTGCTGGCCCGGATCTGCATCAGGCCATTGAGGGTGCTCTGGGCGAGGTCTGCCAGTTCATGCTTTCCGCCAGTTTCGCACGGCCGATGTCTGCCGCCAGGCAGGCCATCCCACCGAATTTCGTCGCTTGGGCTGCTGCCGCGTCGTTGCGACGAAACAGCCATTTGACGCCCTCAGGTCGGCCTGACCATCGCCGTGAGCACGCCGGGCCGGAGGACGTTCTCGGCAAACTCAGGTCAAAGGCCGTTGACCTGTTCGTTGTGTGCTTGTCCCGCGACGATGCGCCAACCGTCGTCCGCGTCCTCGCACCTGCGCTTCGCCCTATCTGGCCCCGATACGCCAAGGGCCGGCTGTTCGAAGTTCCGGTAGCCATGGGCGCGCGCAAGAGTCCTATTTCAGAATCGGACCTTAATCCGACCGCTATTTTGTACTGACCTCAGCCCGCGTTGTCGAGGAGTTCACCGGCGTTGGACAGGTCGCGCACCGCAAAAGTTCAGCCAAGCGGCTTTAGCCTCGCGACTCTTGGAGTGTGTGCCGCTGTAGTGAAACGCGCAGAACTAGCCATTTCCGTACGGCTGGGTAGCGTCCGGCTCCGGGCGGCGTTCCCTTCGTTCTTCAAGGAACAGCTTGGTGTGCTCATCCCGCTCAAGAGGCGTTGTCCCGTGCTCTTGAGAGACGTCCCTGGATCGGCTGGAAGCGTCGATCTTCGCGATGAAGAACCAGGAAAAGCAGCGGATCGCGATTGCCGCGCCTTCCGTTTTCGGTTCGTGACCTTGCCCAAGGTCGTGGCGATCATCCACTCAAAGACCGCTTCGAATGTCCGCTCGATTTCAGAAAGCTACGAGCAGATCGGCGAGCACATCCTGGCAGGTCGGGCGGATCTTGGAATCTCGAGACTGCCGCTGAACGCAAGTCTGTTTGAATGGGTTCCGCTTGGGTCGGCACGAAACGTATGCATCCTTCATCCCGACCACCGTTTCTCAAAACGAACCTGTATCGAGGCGCAAGACCTGGCAGGCGAAACGATCGTCGATATCGATCCCCAGTTCGCCGCTCACCAGATGAACTTCAATGCCTTGCGCTTCGCCGGCGTTGAGCCAGACATACTGGTGGAATTCGATTGCAACGGTCACGAAGCCGGATACGTTTCGGCTGGCCTGGGCATTTCGATCACAAACGAGATCATCGCGCGTGAGTACGCGGCGTTTAACCTAGGAATAAAGCCAGTGGAACCTTCCGCGCTCTATCACTACGTCGCAATTTGGCAGAAGGGCAGGACCTTTTCCAGCGCATTGAATGTCTCGCTCGAGGCGATTATCGCTGCGTTTTCCACGGAGCCGCCTGCGGTTTCCTTAGGAAGCGCCAATTTATTGGCGGTCGGCTAGGCTGCCCTCGCAGTTCGGATCGTGTGCAGGGTTTCCGGCTGAGATGCGTATATCAACGCAACTTCTTCCAATCCTTGCGACCCCTGACAACATCGCTCAATCCATGCTGGATTCGTCGTCGTCCTCCCAGCAACGGCGGATGTCTGGCAAAGTGGTATTAGCCGATTGCCGCAACTCCGTATGTGGCGGTGTCTGTTGAAGCCTCGCCGCGATCACATGAAGTTGCTCCGGCCTCAAGTGGGTATAGCGGCGGAGCATCTTCCAATCCTTGTGCCCGGTGACCATGGCGACCTGCTCGATGCTGAAGCCAGCTTCAAACAGGCGGCTTGTGCCTTCGTGACGCAGGTCTTGGAAGTGCAGGTCCTCGACCTTAAGTTCATGACAGGCACGTCGGAAGCGGTTCCGGCCGACTTCCCATTGTAGGGGAAGATGCGTCCCTTTCCCTCAGTGGAGAAACGCTGCTCTTCGAGGATCGCGCGGGCGTCATAACCACTCACATCGAGGAGCGGGATACGCATGTGATTGCCCTTTTTGTGGCGTGGGTCCTTGCGATCTCGTATCAGCAGGGTGTTGTTGCGGTCGTTCAGGTCCTCCCACGTGGCGTTGCAGATTTCCCCGAGCCGCATGGCGGGGGCGATCGCAAAGCGGATGATCTTGTCGACGGGGATAATCTGGAAGTTGTTTTCTCTGAAGTACCTGATCAGGGCCTCTATCTCGCCAAGTGTCGGCCGCCGATCGCGTTCGTTGCCCTTGCCAACAAGACCCAAGCGGGCGAGGGCGACACGACCAAGTTCCACCGGGTCCGCTGAATAAGGCAGTCCATGCACAGCCGCGCCGTGCACCAGCAATGTCCGGATGTATCCGATGTCTATTCCAACGGTGACAGGTCCGGCGCCTTCCTCGGCTCGTTCCTTGCCGAACTTTATGACCTGTTCGCGACTGAGATCCGCGATGTTGAGCCTTCCGAGCCTGGCTCGTAGCAGGTCCAGGCTGAATGCCTTCGAACGCCCGATCAACTTGCCAACTTCCGTCATATCGGCGATATGCAGGTCGATCAGGTCGGAGACCGTTTTGATCCCGTCCTTGTGCTTGGGAGTAGGCTTCTGACCCAGGTCGATTTCTCGCTCAATTCGGCGCGCCCACATCTCGGCGTCCTTGCGGAGCGAGAAGCTGGTGCTGAGGGAGTGGCCCTTGCAGCGAACCTGCACACGCCACTTGCCGGAAGCCAACTTGTTGATGGACGCCATGGGTGGTCTCTTTTTCGTGCACGCTGTGTGCACAGGGAGGGGTACAAAATGCGAAAACTGACGGATATCGTGTCGTATAACGGCGAACGTGTGCACGTTTTGAGGCCCCGAAAATACGAGAAAAACCGTGATAAATCAAGCCCATAGGATTTCCGTTGCGCCCATGATGGATTGGACAAACCGGCATTGCCGGTTCTTCCACCGCCAGTTGACGCAGCGTGCGCTGCTCTACACCGAAATGGTGGTGGCGGACGCTGTCATCCATGGTGCCCGCGAGCGGCTGCTTGGTTTTGACGAGACCGAACATCCGGTGGCACTGCAGCTCGGTGGCTCCGATGCGCAAAAGCTGGCCGAGGCGGCGCGCATCGGCGAGGCGTTCGGTTACGACGAAATCAATCTCAATGTCGGCTGTCCGTCCGACCGCGTCCAGTCCGGCACGTTCGGCGCCTGCCTGATGAAAGTGCCTGACCTCGTCGCCAATTGTGTGGCGGCGATGAAGGCGGCGGTGACAATCCCGGTGACGGTCAAATGCCGCATCGGCGTCGACGAGCAGGATCCGGAGCCCGCGCTCGACGCGCTGGCCGACGGCGTCTTCGCGGCCGGCGCCGACGCGCTGTGGGTGCATGCGCGCAAGGCCTGGCTGGAGGGTCTGAGCCCGAAGGAAAATCGCGACATCCCGCCGCTCGACTATGACAGGGTCTATCGCCTCAAGGCGGGAAAATCGAACAAATTCGTCGGCATCAATGGCGGCGTTCAATCGCTCGAAGAGGCGGCTCGCCACCTCGATCATGTCGATGGCGCCATGCTTGGCCGCGCGGCCTACCACACGCCAGGCATCCTGGCCGGCGTCGACGCGGCATTCTACGGCGGCAAGGCCGGCACCTACGATTTTGCCGCGCTGATCGACACGATGGCCGACTACACGGCGCGGCATATCGAGCAGGGCGGGCGGCTCGGCCACGTCACTCGCCACATGGTCGGGCTGTTCCACGGCCTGCCCGGCGCGCGCCGCTTCCGGCAGATACTATCTACCGACGCGACGAAACCCGGCGCCGGACCGGATGTGCTGAAGGCTGCGTTCGCTGCCGTCGATTTCGACCGTGTTGAAAAGGCCGCTTAAGCAGTTCAGTCGCGCAGAATCATCCGGTCGCCGCGCACGTCGAAACCCGACAGCGAACCGATGAAATTCATGCCCAGCAGGCTCTGGCTGAGCGCGCCGGGCGCGGCGACCATCACCTGCATGTTCTTGCGCACGATGCCGCCGATCGCCAGTTCGTCGGTGCGCACCGAAGCGGCGCGCGCCATGCCATTGGCGGTCGAGACCGGGACGGTGAAGCTCAGCGCTGCCGGATTGAAGCCGGCCGCCTGCGCGTCTTCGGCGGTGAGCACTGTACTGGTCGCGCCGGTATCGACGACGGTGCGGATCGGCGCGCCGTTGATCGTGATGCGGGCCTCGAAATGGCCGCTGTCGGCCTTGTCCAGGGTCACGGTGGCATGGCCGTCTTCGACGCCGAGCGCCAGCGGGCTGCCGGGAACGAGGCCCGCCGTCACCCGGCTGGCGAAATCCTGCAACTCGTAGCGGTACTGGTAGCCGGCGACGAGCGCCAGCACGATTAGGGCCCACGTGCCGAGATTGCGGGCCATGACGCCGAGCGGCCTGCCGGACCGGACAAGGCCGGCGCTGACCAGCAAGCCGATCGCCCCCAGCCAGACCAGACGGCTGAAATCGTAATTCTCGACGCCGAACGTGGTGCCGGCGTCGTTGTTGATCATCAGCAGCACCAGCCCGAGGCCGATCGCCGCCGTCACGATCCAGAACAGTCGGTTCATTGGACCTGCCGTTTCAAGAGAGGACGTCGCGCTCGCGCGCCATGCGGCTGCGGCGTGTTTCCCGGCGCGGCCGGCGCTCGACCGTTTCCAATCGGGCCGGCAACTCGGCCATGACGCTGCGGCGTACCTCCGGCGTCATGCCCATCCAGGCGCCGATTTCATCGCGCGTGCGGCCACAGCCGAAGCAGAAGCCGGTTTTCATGTCGATCGAACAGACCAGGATGCACGGGGATTCGATGGCCGTCATGACTTTCTCTTGCAGGTTCCGTCCGGAATCCCTCGTTCCATCTCCACATGGTGCAACGGCAAAGCCAATGCAAGCCCTTCGGAATGCGGCGCGGGCAACCGCTTTCGCGCCAATGTCGAGGGGAGTTGTGCCGGCCGGGCAAGGCGGTTATGCCGCTGATCAACCACAGGGGATGATCAGGACCGACATGACCAGCGCGCTGCCCTTCGACGATTTTCGCAATCTGCTGGCGAGCCTGCCGCCTGCCGATACAGTCGCGGAAAACAGGGTGCGCACCCTGTTTTCCAAGGCCGACAAGCCGAAAGCCTCGCTTAGCCGCATCGAGGACATCGCCGCCTGGCTTGCTGCCTGGAGCGGGCGCGCCCCGCCGGCAGTGAACCGGCCCCTGGTGGCGATCTTCGCCGGTAACCATGGCGTGACCCGCCACGGCATCTCGCCGCGCCCTGTCGCTGCGACCGCAAACGCCGTTGAGCTGTGCGCCGCCGGCGGTGCGGCAATCAACCAGATCTGCGTCGCCAACAATCTTGGCCTCAAGGTGTTCGACCTGGCGCTGCACATTGCGACCGCCGACATCACCGAGGACGCCGCCCTCGACGAACGCGGCTGCGCCGCCACCATGGCCTTCGGCATGGAAGCCATCGCCGGTGGCGCCGATCTGATTTGCCTTGGCGATCTCGGCGTCGGCAACTCCACCGTTGCGGCGGCCTTGTGCGCTGCCCTGTTCGGTGGCAGCGGCGCCGACTGGGTCGGCCCCGCCTCGGGCGCCGACGCGGCCATGCAGGCGCGCAAGGCTGATGTAGTCGATAAAGCCGTCGCCTTGCATGGTGCGGCTCTGAAGGACCCCCTGGAAGCACTGCGCCGGGTCGGCGGCCGCGAATTCGCGGCCATTGCCGGCGCCATCCTCGCCGCCCGGATGCAAAAAATCCCGGTGCTGCTCGATGGCTTCGCCGCGACCGCCGCCGCTGCCGTGCTGCATGCCGCCAACCCAGGTGCGCTCGATCATTGCCTGATGGCCAGTCTGTCGCCGGAGCCCGGCCAAAGGCTTGCCGCTGAGCGGCTCGGCCTCAGGCCGCTGTTCGATCTCGGCATCAGCCACGGCGAAGGGGCAGGGGCCGCCCTTGCCGCCGGTCTGGTCAAGGCGGCGGCGCTTACCAGTTCGGGCATGGCGGCGGCGGTCAAAGCCTAGAACAAGCTGTCAGCGTCGGCGAGCCGCCGCGACCGCCTTTGTCGGCAGCGCCGGCAGTTCCTCCATCACTCGGGCGAGCGGGAAGATGGCGATTGCCTCGGTGCCTTCGCGCAATTTCGACTGAAGTTCGAATTCGCCGCCATGCATGGCGAGCAGGCCCTGCACAATCGGCAGTCCGAGCCCGGTGCCTTGTTCGGCGCTCTTGATGGCGATCGAGCCCTGGCCGAAGGCGGACAGCACGATCGGGATTTCGTCTTCCGGTATGCCCGGCCCATTGTCCTTGACCGAAATGTACTGGCCGCCGCCCGCCGTCCAGCCGACGCGCACGCGAACTTCGCCGCCGGTGGCGGTGAATTTGATGGCGTTGGACAGGAGGTTGAGCGTGATCTGCCGCACCGCGCGCTCGTCGGCGAACAGCCGCGGCAGGGCACTTTCGAAATCCTGGACGATGCGGATGTCCTTGTTGCGCGCCTTCAATTCCATCATGTGGCAGCAATCTTCGGCGATGTTGAGCAGCATCACCGGCTCTTCGTTGAGCTGATAGCGGCCGGCCTCGATGCGCGACAGATCAAGGATTTCGTTGATCAGGTCGAGCAGATGCTGGCCGGAATCGTGCACGTCGCGGGCGTAGTCGCGATAGGTGGGGTTGCTCATCGGCCCGAGCACCTCATTGGCCATCACCTCGGAAAACCCGAGAATGGCGTTGAGGGGCGTCCTCAGCTCATGGCTCATAGAAGCAAGGAAGCGCGACTTCGCCAGATTGGCGTCTTCGGCCCGCCGACGAGCTTCGTCCGACATTGATTTCGCTGTCTCCACCTCGGCGAGCAGCGCGTCCTTTTCGGAGCGGAAGGACAGAAGTATCAGCGACGAGCGGTTGAGATGGCGCGCGATATAGGCAAAGAACGGCAATGCCGCGACCAGCAGGGCGACCATGATCGTCCCGACCGGCACCCAAAATTTCGTTTCAGCATAGGCATAGACCGCCACCGGAACGACGAAGGTGGCAAGCAGAGAGCCGCGCAAGGACGACGCCATGATAGCGGTCGCCGCCATGGCCAGCAGCAGCACCACCGCCTTGGCGGCCTGGAACTGGTCGATCTGGCAGGTGGCGCAGCCGAGCCATGCGAACCACGCCCAGCCGAGGCCGCACAGCGAATGTCCGATCAGGAAATCCCTGCGGGTGCGAACAGGGTTGAGCTCGGCAGCTTCGGTGCGGCCGACGCGCCGCGCCATGAAGGCGACGATCGAATAGCAGATCAGGGTGAACAGCGCCCAGACGCTGATCTGTTTGTCCACACCGGCCAGCAGCCCGGCCGCCGCGACCGCCAACACCAGCAGTGGGATGACGGCTGCGCCGCCCACCATGGTCCCGGCGTGCAGCTTCAGCAGTTCGCGGTCGAAGTCGAGATTGCCGACCTGCTGCGAAAGACGGTCGCGCGTCTTGCGCACCGCGCGCGCCACATCGCTGTTGCGGTGCGGTTTCCGGCGGTCCACAATGAATTTATCCGCTGTGTTCGAGCGTAGCAGAGGCATGGAAACTTCGATTTATGCGCGCAGCGATCTCAATTCGTTAAGCTACGTTCGAATGATTAAGAGACGGTTTGCCATATGAGCCGTTCGTGGTCGCCAAGGCCGCGCCGGCGATACTATCCGCCGCCGCCGCGAAGCCTGTGGCGCAAGCTGCTGGATTACGCGCTGACGGTCATTCTGCTCGGCCTGCTGATCCTGCTCGCCGCACGCCTCGACCGTTTCGAGACGCGCAAGGCGCAAGGGGTGGCGATCGTCAACGATGGCGATTCACTCACTCTTGGCACCGAACGTATCCGCATGCGCGGCATCGACGCTCCGGAATACCAGCAGATCTGCCGTAGGGATGGCGCAGACTACGCCTGCGGCAGGCTGGCGCGCCAGGCGCTGGTGCGGCTGATATCAGGAAATCCGGTGACCTGCAGCGGCTGGCAGCGCGACCGCTACGGCCGCCTGCTCGGCGATTGCAAGGCCGGTGGAAAGGATCTCAACCGGGCCCAGGTTGAGGCCGGCTGGGCCATTGCCTATGGCGATTTCGACACCGAGCAGGCCATTGCCCGCGCCGGCAAGGTTGGCATCTGGGCCGGCACTTTCGATCAGCCGCAAGACTGGCGCGAAAGCCACCACGGCGGCCCGCTCGAAAGAAAGCACGGCACCCTGGCTTCGGTCGGTGACGCCTTGCGAGAGATGTTTCGCTTCTGGTGACGAGCACTATAGTTGAAGGACCAGATCGGGAGGATAAGCATGAAACTGTTCGACGGCGGCCGCGCCCCCAATCCGCGGCGCGTGCGGGTTTTCCTCGCCGAAAAGGGCATCGCAGTGCCGCTGGTGCCGGTCGACATGGGTGCGATGGGGCACAAGCAGGAGCCGGTCAGGTCGCGCAACCCGCTGCAGCGGCTGCCGGTGCTCGAGCTCGACGACGGTACCATCCTCACCGAATCCGTCGCCATATGCCGCTATTTCGAGGAACTGCATCCCGAACCGGCGCTGTTCGGGCAAGGCGCGCTCGGCAAGGCCAAGGTCGAGATGTGGCAAAGGCGCATGGAGTTCAATCTGCTCAGCTGCGTCGCCCAGGCTTTTCGCCACATCCATCCGGCGATGAAGGAATGGGAAATTCCGCAGATCCCCGAATGGGGCGAGGCCAACAAGGCGAAAGCGGTTGAATTCCTGAAACTGCTCGAGCCCGAACTGGCAAACTGCGAATTCGCCGCCGGCGACGCCTATTCGATCGCCGATATCACCGGCATGATCGCCATGGATTTCATGAAACCGGCGCGCATCAAAGTGCCGGACGAGTGCACAAACGTGCTGCGCTGGTACAGTGCCGTCTCCAGTCGCCCGAGCGCTTCCGCCTGATGGAGGCGGAACTCGAACGCCTGACGGCAAAGGTCCGCGCTTGCCGCATCTGCGTCGACACTCCAGTCGGCAGGCCACTGCCGCACGAGCCGCGCCCGGTGCTGCTGCCATCATCCAGCGCCCGCATCCTGCTCGCCGGCCAGGCGCCAGGCACAAAGGTGCATTTGTCGGGCATGCCGTTCACCGACGCGTCCGGCGACCGCTTGCGAAGCTGGCTGGGCGTAACCAGCGAGGAATTCTACGACACGGAAAAATTCGCCATCGTGCCGATGGGGTTCTGCTTCCCCGGCCAGGACGCAAAGGGCGGTGACCTGCCGCCGCGCCGAGAATGCGCGCTGGCCTGGCGCGCGCCGCTGATGGCGCTGATGCCGCAGATCGACCTCGTCTTGACAATCGGCTCCTACGCGCAATCCTGGCATATGGGCGCCACGCGCCGGCCGTCGCTGACCGAAACCGTGAAGGACTGGCGCACCATCTGGGATGCGCTGGCCAGCCCGAAAGTGCTGCCGCTGCCACACCCGTCATGGCGCAACTCAGGATGGCTGAAGCAGAATCCATGGTTTGAAATGGATTTGCTGCCGTTTCTGAGATCGGAAATCCGCTATCGCATAGATTAGACTTTAAGCAAGATATCACTCGCTTTTGTGCCATCCGGCAGAATTTCTTTCTTGTGAAAGGTCGAAATAAGAGGGAGTATAGCCAATCTATTCCCAAAGCGCGTCGCGCCCGAGGGAACGCGGCCTGCACCAGGAGCACCTCAATGGATCGCCTCGACAGAAAAATTCTCCGCCTCCTGCAGGAGGACGCGACGCTCGCGGTTGCCGATGTCGCCAAGAAAGTCGGCCTGTCGACGACGCCGTGCTGGCGCCGCATCCAGAAGCTGGAGGAAGAGGGCGTCATCAAGCGGCGCGTCGCCATCCTCGACCACGAAAAGGTCAATGTGCGCGTCACCGTTTTCGTGTCGATCCGCACCAATTCGCACAGCCATGAATGGCTGCGGCGTTTCTCGGAAGTCATCCAGGAATTTCCCGAAGTGGTCGAATTCTACCGCATGAGCGGCGACGTCGACTATCTCCTGCGCGTCGTGGTGCCCGACATCGCCGCCTATGACGCCTTCTACAAGCGGCTGATCGCCAAGATCGAGATCCGCGACGTATCGTCGTCCTTCGCCATGGAGCAGATCAAGTACACGACCGAAATGCCGCTCGACTACATGCTGCTGGACAAGGAATCCGGCGCCAACGCGGCCTGAGCGCGGTTGTCCGTGACTGGGCGGTGACGCTGCACAAGCAGGCGGCGCTTAGTTTTTCTTTTTGTTGAGGAAACTCCAGGGCGAGTTGACCGGCAGCGTGATCGTGTCCGGCACCTTGTCGACTGCCACCACATCGGCTTTGCGTACGGTGTAGCCGGACTGGATGATGCTGACGCCGTCGAGAATGAACAGCTGGCTCTTCTCCAAGCCGGGCCGCAAGGCGCCGGTCACGGCAACCGACTCATAGGCCTGCGACATCTTGTAGGGACGAGCCGGCGTCACCAGCACGATCTGGTTGGGCGGCGGCGTCGGCATGTGGCTGCAAGCGCCTGTCCACGGCACCAGCAGGAACTGGTAGACGAGATCGCCATCACGGTCGACCGGCAATGCATAGCCGGCTAATTGTACCGTCTTGTCCTGCAGGTTGAGCGACAATGTCTCGCCACGATCGGGCAGTTTTGCCGCAATCATCGGCAGGCCGGCATCTTCGGCCACCGCCTGCGTCGCAGGACGCAGATCTTTCCAGAAGATGTGCGCGGTTTGGCCTGAGGCGTTGGTAGCGGTGAACACCAACAACGCGGCTGCAAGCGCCAAGGTCGATTTGAGAGGACTGCTCATCGGCCGCTTCCTTTGTGCAGGAGTAAAGACGCCGCGGCCGATCGCGTCAACGCTCGAGCCGCATCACATGTCTGCGAGAGCCGGCCATGCCGACCTCATGGAACCCGCGAGCGATGAACATGTCGCGAAACCCCATGAAACGGTAGCTCGGCGATGCCTCGTCGACCGGGTAGGCCTCGATCACGCCGGCGCCCTTGGCAAAGGCGTGATCTATGACGGCGTCAAGCAGCGCTGCCGCCAGCCCGCCGCCGCGCAGCGCCCTTGGCACATAGAAGCAGACGATCGACCAGATGCCGGTCTCGTCATCGTCCTGTTGCGACGTCAGCTTCCGATATGTCTGGCGCGGCGCGACCGAGCACCAGCCGACGGTCTTGCCGTCAATCTGGGCCAAGATTCCGACCGGCGTACCGGCCTCGACAAGCGCCATCATGGCCCGTTTCAACTCGGCGTGCTGGACATGCTCGCGGCGGCCGGGCAGGGGCCGCCAGGCCATGCACCAGCAATACTTCGGACCGCCTTGCGCTTCGAAGAGGCCTTCGAAATCGGCGCGCGTCTGCCGCGTCACCTCGGTGAACCGGACGTTGGCTAGGTCAGCCTTTTCTGGCGGCGATCCGCTCGATGATCTTGGCATTGGTGAGTTCCCGTACGGCGTCCTTGCCAATCCAGCGCGCCGTCTTGTCGGCCGACTGGGCCAGTCGTTCGGCCACGGCAAGGGCAGCGCCGTGCATCTCCAACGATCGCTTCCCGATCGAACGAAGCGCCCAGTTTACCGCCTTCTTCACGAAATTGCGGCTGTCGGTGGCATGCGCTTCGATGATCGGCAGGAAGCCGAGGAAAGTCGCCACCGGCTCCTGCTTCCGGTGCACGACGGACCACGCCATCATGGCGAAGGCCGTGCGTCGAACGAACTCGCGCTCGTCCGCCGCGAACTCTTCAATCAGCTCCTTCCAGGCGTCCGTGTCGACGAAGAGATCGGAGACGCCGTCGACGATGTCCCAGGAATCGAAGGACGCGGCCCATTGTCGTGCATCCGCGGCTGAGAAGCGCTTCGGGTCGGCCGTGACGGAAGCGATGAACTGCGCCTCCATGATGCCGGTCTGCCAAAGCTCGAAAGCACGCTCGTGGTTGCGCTTGATCTTTTTGGCGATCTGCCGCTGCATGCGATGTGAGATGCCGAGCGCGCGCTCGATCTTGATGCCGTAGCGCAGCATACCGCGGCGATTGTCCTCCGAGCCGATCGAGCGCAAATGGGCGACGATCTCGTCGGCGTTCGATTGGGGCGAAAGCTCGGCCATTGCGAACGCCTATTTTTCCAGGCGCGCCAGCAGGGACGAGGTGTCCCAGCGCTTGCCGCCCATCGCCTGCACATCCTTGTAGAACTGGTCGACAAGGGCGGTCACCGGCAGTCTCGCGCCATTGCGGTCGGCTTCATCGAGGCAGATGCCGAGATCCTTGCGCATCCAGTCGACGGCAAAGCCGAAATCATATTTACCGGCATTCATCGTCTTGTGGCGGTTCTCCATCTGCCAGGACCCGGCAGCGCCCTTGGAGATGACTTCGATGACCTTCTCGATGTCGAGCCCGGCCCTCTTGCCGAAGTGGATGCCTTCGGCCAGTCCCTGCACCAGCCCGGCAATGGTGATCTGATTGATCATCTTGGTGAGCTGGCCGGCGCCCGACGGCCCCATCAGCCCGACCATGCGGGCAAAGGCGTCGATGACCGGCCTGGCCCTGTCGAAGGCAGCCTGCTCGCCGCCGACCATCACCGTCAGCACGCCGTTCTCAGCGCCCGCCTGGCCGCCGGAAACCGGCGCGTCGAGGAAGGAAAAGCCGGCCTTTTCAGCGGCGTCGGCCAGTTCGCGCGCGACTTCGGCCGAAGCGGTGGTGTTGTCGATGAAGACAGAGCCTTTTTTCATCGCGGCGAAGGCGCCATCGGCCCCGGTCGTCACCGAGCGCAGATCGTCGTCATTGCCGACGCAGGAGAAGACGAAATCCTGGCCCTCTGCGGCGTCCGCCGGCGTCGCGGCAGACTTGCCGCCATGCTGGGCCACCCATTGTTCCGCCTTCGCCGCGGTGCGGTTGTAGACGGTGACGTCGTGGCCGCCTTTGTTCCTGAGGTGCCCGGCCATGGGATAGCCCATCACGCCAAGACCGAGAAATGCCACAGATGCCATGAGTTTGCCCTTCAGACGGAACGGAATTGTCTTGGAAAGCTCTAGGCTCTACGCGCCATTCGTCAAGACGCGCATGAGCCGATCGACTGGTACAGCCGACCGCTCAGCGGATCAGATGAATGGTGATCCGCCGCTCGATCCATTCGACGCCATGTCGCAGGATCTCGACCATCACCAGATAGACGATGGCGACCCAGACATAGGCCTGGAAGTCGAAGGACTTGGCGTAGGCGAGCTTCGCGTTGCCCATCAAATCATAGACGGTGATGATGGCAACGATGGCGGAGGCCTTGATCATCAAGACGAGTTCATTGCCGTAGGGCCGGAGCGCCACGATAAACGCCTGCGGCAGGATGACCTTGCGCAGCGTCTGCAATTTGTGCAGGCCGAGCGAAGCAGCGCCCTCCCATTGGCCTCTCGGAACACTTTCTATGGCGCCGCGCAGGATTTCGGCCTGGTAGGCGGCGGTGTTGAGCGCGAAGGCAAACACACCGCAATTGAAGGCGTCGCGGAAGAACCACCACAGTCCGACGGATTCGAGCTGCACCCGGAATGAGCCCAGGCCGTAATAGACGAGATAGACCTGGACGAGCAGTGGCGTGCCGCGGAAGAAATAGACGTAGCAATAGGCCAGGACGGACAAATAGCGGTTCTTCGACATGCGGGCATAGGTGACGGGCAGCGAAAAGAGCGCGCCGAGCACCATCGAGATGGCCACCAGCGCAAGCGTGGTTCCCAAGCCCTGCAGATAGGCAGGCGCGTATCTGGCGAAGAACTCGCCATTCCAGGCGTAAACCAGATAGACGGCGATGCCGATGCCGAACAGGATCCAGAAGCCGACCAGCGCGTAGCCGACGATACGGGCCCGCGGCCAGCCTCGCGCCCGTGGTGGTGGCTTCTCGATGTCGACGGCGGCGCGCGTCACGACGCTCATCGTGCCTCCCTTCTCCCGAGCGAACGCAGGATGAAGCCGGTGGCGATCGACGACAGGATGGCAAGGATAAGGAACACCATCGCCGCGACGCTGTAGAACAGGAAGGAATGTTTGGTGACACGGGCCGCCACGCCGGCGTTGCGCAAGGTTTCAGCCAGATTGACGACCGACACCAGGGCCGTGTCCTTGAGCAGGCTCAGCCAGCAATTCTCAAGGCCGGGGAAGGCGATGCGCAGCAGCTGCGGCAGGATCACCTTGCGCATCGTCTGCCATTTCGACAGCCCGATCGCATAGCCGCCCTCATACTGGCCCTTCGGAATGGCGCGAAAGGCCGACAGGAAGACTTCGCTGGAATACGACGAAAAGATCAGCGACAGCACGATCATGCCGGCGAGGAAGCTGTCGACATCGACCGTCGCTTCCGGCCTGAACAGACGGATGACATACTGCAAGAGGATCGGCATGCCGAAGAAGAACAGGAAAAGCGTCACCAGTTCCGGCAGTCCGCGAAACACCGTGGTGTAGATGTTGGCAGCCACGCGAAGCGACGGCTCTTCGGATTGTTTTGCCCAGGCGACGAAAAAGCCGATCGTCAGGCCGATCGGCAGTGTCGCCAGCGCGAGCGCAATGGTGACCAGTGCGCCATAGGCAATATCGTCAATCCAGCCATCGGGTCCCCAAGTGAGAAGTATCCATATGTTCTGGCTTGGCATTGACGGGTCTTGTCTCCACTTCTGTCAGGCCAAGGCGGCAGCAGGAAATTTCCCCTGCCGCCTTGTTTCAGACGATCAGGACTCGGCGCCGAAGACGTCGAACTTGAAGTACTTGTCGTTGATTTCCTTGTACTTTCCGTTGGCGCGGATTGCGTCGATGGCGCTGTTCAACTTGTTGACCAGATCCGTCTCGCCCTTGCGCACGGCGATGCCGGCGCCCGGTCCAAAGATATCGACCGGCTGCGGCGAAGGCTGGCCGAGAATCTTGCAGCAGGCGCCATCAGGCGAATCCAGGAACTGTTGCAACACGACGATATCGTCCTCGATCGCGTCGAGACGGCCATTGGCGAGATCAGCCTGCTCTTCGGGGCTGCTCGGATAGCCCTTGACCGTGCTGTCCGTATAGGTTTTCGAGGCATAATTGAAATGCGTCGTGGTGGTTGCGACGCCGATGGTCTTGCCGGCCAGGTCTTCCTTGGTCACGCCCTTGAGGGTCGAATCCTTGGGTACCGCGATCGCCGACGGCGTGTTGTAGTATTTGTGGGTGAAGTCAACCTTCTCGGCGCGCTCCGGCGTGATCGACATCGAGGCGACGATGGCGTCGAACTTGCCGGCCTGCAGGGCCGGAATGATGCCGTCCCAATCCTGGGCGACGAAGGTGCACTTGACCTTCATCTCGTCGCAGAGCGCCTTGGCGATGTCGATGTCGAAGCCCACGAGCTGGCCGTCGGAGGTCAGGTTGTTGAATGGGGGGTAGGCGCCTTCGGTGCCGATTCTCAGGGTCGTTTCCTGAGCCTGGGCGACGCCGAGCGTCAGCAGCGCAGCCGATGCGGCGAGCGCGATACGCAGTGCAATACGCATGATAGTCCTCTCTTTATGGCTCCCGGCCGTCGTTCCGGAACGGCTCTGTGGGGCGGTGCTTTTGACCGCCCGCTGGCGCGATACTCCCACTGTTTTCGGGAGAAAAGCAACTGTAAAACCGTTGCTTGCGGGATTTGCGGGTCCAGCCAATGCCGACGCCGGGTTAATGCATGTCGCCCAAAAGTGCGCAGCGGTTTTGGGACGACGACATGCATAAATAAAACAACCTGAAGCGCGTCGCATGAGGCCGTTCAGGCGAGACGCGCTTAGACAATGCAACGGCTGAAGAGGGCGGCTGACCCGGGCGAGGGCAGGCGCCTCAAGGTTTGAGGCCGGTCATGCGCTCGATGAAGTCGGCTATCCCTCCCGTGTCGTCGAGATCGAACACAGGCAGGCTTTCGCCGGTAACCGCGAAGTCGGCGGCAATCGCCACGATATGTCCGTCGTTCGCCGACAGCGGCGAGCGGTCCTTGGCCTCCTGCCGCCGGGTCTCGATCTTTTTGTGCACCTCGCGTTTGTAGCCTTCGACCAGCACGATGTCGCACGGGGCCAACCGCGACAGGACCGTCTCCAGCGTCGGCTCGTCCTCACCGCGCAATTCATGCATCAGCGCCCAGCGTTTGCCCGACACCACCGCGACTTCGGTGGCGCCCGCCTGGCGGTGACGAAAGCTGTCGGCGCCAGGCTTGTCGATGTCGAACTCATGATGGGCGTGTTTGACCGTCGACACTGTCCAGCCGCGCCGGACGAGCTCTGTGACCAGCTTCTCGGTCAGTGTGGTCTTGCCGGAATTCTTCCAGCCGGTGATGCCGAAGATGTTCATGGGCCGATGCTCTGCAACAGACGCTCGGCCACCGCAAGGTCGTGCGGTGTGTTGATGTTGAAGAACGGGTCGATCTCGTCACTGCCGTGGGTCAGCAACGGAAATTCCACTTCGACACAGTCGTGCCGCTCGATGAAGGCGGAGACGCGCCTGTTGTCCTCGTCGATCAGGAAATGGCGCAAGGCCTCACGCAGCCCGAGCGGCCACAGCGCAAAGGTCGGATGCCGCCTGCCGCCGGAACTGGCAACAGCGATGGAGCCTGGTCGCTCGTCAACAGCCGCAGCCAGCCTCTCGACCAGGTCCACCGGCAGGAACGGCGTGTCGCCGGCGGCCGTCGCCAATGCCTTGAAAGCGGTATTCGCTGCCGCCCATTCGAGGCCGGTGAGAATTCCGGCCAGCGGTCCGGCATAGCCTTCCACCGCATCGGCGAGAACCGGAAGACCGGCCGCGGCGAAGCGCGCCGGGTCACTATTGGCGCTGAGCGCCAGCGATCCGACCTGCGGCGCCAGGCGGGCAACGACATGGTCGAGAAGCGGACGCTCGCCAAGCGCTAGCAAAGTCTTGTCGCCGCCGCCCATGCGCCGTGACAGGCCTCCGGCCAGGATAATTCCTGCAATGTCTTGGCTCATGGCCAACCTATATGCCGTCCGGCGCCATGTCGGGTCCAGCGCTTTCGGCCGCCGGCTTCTGCCGGCCGACGACCCGTTCGCGATAGAGCGCGTAGAGGCCGGAGCCGATGATGATGGCGGAGCCAACGATCATCGGCAGGTCGGGAACATCGCCGAAGATGATGAGGCCAAGCAGCATCGACCAAAAGAGGGCGGTGTAGCGGAATGGCGCAATGAAGGAGATGTCGCCGGCCCGCATTGCCATGATGATGAACTGGTAGCCGATCAGCACCAGCACCGCCGCCAATGCCAAAAGTGCCGAGCCTTTGCCGGACATCGGCGTCCAGCCGCCCATCGGCGACAGCAGCACGGCGCCAACGATGGTCATGGCGATTGCCGTTGCCGTCGACACCAGCAAGGTCGGGATAGCCCTCGGGATGCGCTTGGTGGCGAGGTCACGTACTGCGCAACAGGCGACGCTGACGAGTGCGTACAGCGAATAGATGCTGAAGCCTTCGAAGCCTGGCCGCACGATGATCAGCACGCCGCCAAAGCCGACCGCGATCGCCAGCCAGCGCCGCCAGCCGACCGCTTCGCTGAATACGAGTGCCGCCCCCATCGTCACCGCCAGCGGCAGCGCCTGCAGCACCGCCGAGACATTGGCGATCGGCAGATGCGCTAATGCCACAAGGAAGGCGACGGTGGCGCCGGCCTCGGCGACCACGCGAAGCGTCACCAGCGGCTGCAGCATCGACCTCGGTCGCGCGAGCGCGCCTTGCTGCCAGGCGAGCAGGCCGACGAGCAGCGACGCAAAGGCGCCGCGCACCAGCATCACCTGCGCCATGTTCATCGATTCCGACGAGAACTTGGTGATGGCGTCGTTGAGGGTGAAGCCGATCATGGCCACCATCATGCACAGCGCGCCGCGAATGTTTGGGGAAAGAGGCAAGGGCGTTACCGGTTTTGCAAGAGCAATTCCAGAAAAGTGTGAAACGGTTTTCCGTCCGGAATTGCGTGAAAACAAAGAATAAAGCGGTTCGACGTTTCGGCGAAACGGTGAACCGCCCAAGCCTGTAGCAGCCGGCGGCAAGACAGCAACGTCAAAGAAATAGGCCACGGATTTTCACCCGTGGCCCACAAAATCGCTAAGAGGGCTGGCCGGATGACCAGCAGGCTCATTTCGGGGTCAGCACCTCGGTGCCGCTGCCGTTCTTGCCGGCGATGGTCCACAGGCCGTGCAGCGAGCCGTCATCCTCTACCTTGTAGACGACGAGACCGATTTCCTTGCCCATGACATAGCCGGCGGAGAAGGCATCGTCGTTGCGCATGCAGATGCCGTCCGACGATGATCCGCCCGTCTCCCAATGGATGGTGCAGGTGGTCTCGCTGGTCAGCGTGATGGTGGCTTCGCCGCCATATTTCGAGCCGTCGAAATTGGTGCCCGCAACGGTGTAGCTGCCACCGATGGACTGTGCTGCTGCCGGCGCGGCGGCAAACCCAAGCATTGCAAGAGAAAGTAAGAATGTGCGCATGTCGTATTCCCCCAAACCGAGCGACGAGCCGCTATAGGCCGAAATTTAGGGCGGAACGCGATGGCGGTAAATCGGGTTTGCAGCGTCGAGAGCGATTTATTCCCAGTGTTGCTCAGCCCCATGCAGGCTGTCGCCGATAGCGCCGACCAGTGGGTCGTACTTGGCCCTGAGCGAGGCGGGATATTCGATCCAGACTGTATGGATTGCATCCTCTTTTTCGAAGACGATTCGGGTATAGAAGATCTTGTCGCCTTTGGTGCTTGAGACCACTGCCCAGTTCTTACCGGTTTTGCTGTAAGTGACCTTTTCCCCAGAGTCAGGGTCGGCTTTTTCCTTTTCAACCAGACTGTCGGGCGTATCTTCCGTCAGCTTGTATCCGCCGTAACAGGACAAGCTCGCACCATCGGGGCTAAGCCATTTTCGACCGTCGCCATTGAGGGACTCAGGCATCGGCTTGCTGAAAATCTGGCTCAGGAACGTGCACACCGTGCCATAGCGCGCATTGATGTAGGTGAACGGCTTTGCGGGCGCCACTGTGGTCGCCAATGATAGGGCCACGACCAGCGCTGACAGCCCGGTTTGGCAAACACGCTGCATGGAAATCCCCCTCGCTTCCAACGGAAGCATTCTGCACCAATCGCGGAGAAAATCAGCCGCCGGTGACGCTCATATGTCTCGACACCGACGGGCGGCTGGTGCGGCGGTCGATGATGAAATCATGGCCTTTCGGCTTGCGGCCGATCGCTTCGTCGATGGCAGCAGCGACCAGCTCGTTGCCTTCTGAGGCACGCAACGGCGCGCGCAGGTCGGCGGCATCCTCCTGACCCAGGCACATATAGAGCGTGCCGGTGCACGTCAGCCGCACGCGGTTGCAGCTTTCGCAGAAATTATGCGTCATCGGCGTGATGAAGCCCAGCCTGCCGCCGGTCTCTGCGACATGGACGTAGCGGGCCGGACCGCCGGTCTTGTAGGGGATGTCGCTCAGCGTGAACTGGCGCTCGAGCGAAGCGCGCAGCAGCGATAGCGGCAGATACTGGTCGGTCCGGTCGGCGTCGATCTCGCCCATCGGCATGGTTTCGATGACGGTCAAGTCCATGCCGCGGCCATGCGCCCAGCGCATCATCTCCGGCAGCTCGACGTCGTTGAAGTCCTTCAGCGCAACGGCGTTGAGCTTCACCTTCAGCCCCGCCGCCTGCGCGGCATCGATGCCTTGCATGACCTTGCCGAGATGGCCCCAGCGGGTGATGGCGTGGAACTTGTCGGCATCGAGCGTATCCAGCGAGACATTGATGCGCTCGACACCGCAATCGGCAAGCTCGGCGGCAAAGCGCGACAGCTGCGAGCCATTGGTGGTCAGCGTCAACTCTTCCAGCGCGCCGCTCTTCAGGTGCCGCGACAGCTGGCGCACCAGATGCATGATGTTCTTGCGCACCAGCGGCTCGCCGCCGGTGAGGCGCAGTTTGCGCACGCCCTTTTCGATGAAGACGGTGCAGAGCCGGTCGAGTTCCTCGAGCGACAGCAGGTCCTTCTTGGGCAGGAACGCCATGTCCTCGGCCATGCAATAGGTGCAGCGGAAATCGCAGCGGTCGGTGACCGACACGCGCAAGTAGCTGATCGTGCGACCGAAGGGATCGATCATGTCCATGCGTTCAAGCATTCCCGTGGCTGCGAGTGGCGCCGTTATATACGGCTATGTGATACGATCCAACCCGCCATTCAAGATAGCCGCTCTCGATCTTTGGTGACATTCCCTGGCCGACATCCGGTGTCGGCCGGGTCCAAATGGCCTTTTCCGCTCGCGCGAAGCAGCGTAGGGAAGGGCGGATTGACGGGATGCAGAACAATGACGGCGCCGAAGGAACTCAGGGTCTCGAAGGACAGAAAACTGCTGTCCGTCACCTTTCCCGATCATCGGCCGTTCGAATTGCCGGCCGAACTGCTGCGCGTCGCTTCGCCCTCGGCCGAGGTGCAGGGCCATTCGCCGGACCAGCGGGTGACGGTTCCCGGCAAGCGCAACGTGGCCATCCTCAAGATCGAGCCGGTCGGCAACTACGCCGTGCGCATCACCTTTGACGATTTTCACGACACCGGCATCTTCACCTGGAATTACCTGCACACGCTTGGCCACGAAAAGGACGCGCGCTGGAATGCCTATCTCGCCGAGCTCCAGGAGAACGGACTGAGCCGCGACCGCTAGTTCGGCACTGTCGGCAAAACGTCATTGACTGGGGGTAACGCTGGCAACGGTTCGGAGACGGGAAAATGTCTGACATCACCACGGTCGAACAGCTCGAAGCCCTCTACGGCCTGCCCGGCGAAGCGTCGACGGTCAAGGAACTCGACCACGTCATTCCCGAATATGCCGCCTTCATCGAAGCCTCGCCTTTTGTCGCCCTGGCGACGAGCGGGCCGGAAGGGCTGGACTGTTCGCCGCGCGGCGATCTCGCCGGCTTTGTGCGCATGCATGACCCGAAAACGCTGATGATGCCGGACAGGCGCGGCAACAACCGCGCCGATTCGCTTAAGAACATCATCCGCGATCCTCGCGTCGGGCTGCTGTTTCTTGTGCCGGGTTCGGGCACGACGCTGCGCGTCAACGGCCGCGCCCGCATCACCACCGACGCCGCGCTTTGCGCCTCCTTCGCCGTCGAAGGCAAGCCGGCGCGCTCGGTCACCTTGGTCGATGTCGATTCGGTCTATTTCCAGTGCGCCCGCGCCATCGTTCGCTCGGAGCTGTGGAACCCGGCAAAGCACGTCGACCCGAAATCGCTGCCGACACCCGGAACAATCCTGGAAGTCACCAGCCGCAAGAATATCGATGCCGGTACTTACGACAAGGAATGGCCGGAGCGGGCGAAGAAGACGATGTGGTGAGGTGGGAGGCGCGTGGATCGAACGGCTCAGGTATCCTTCAGCACGTCATAGATCTTGCGCATCTGTTCGCCGATCATGTCGCACTGTTCCGCTGTCGACTGGCTCATCGCCTTTTCGATCAGCGCCATATGCACCTTCAGCGCCTTCATCAAAAGCTCCGTGCCGGCCTCGGTAAGCGTCAGCCGCAGGACGCGCTTGTCCTTCTCGTCGCCTTCGCGGCGCAGCAGGCCGCGCGCCTCGAGCTGCGGCAACAGCATGGTGATGTTGGAGCGGCCGACCAGCAGTTTGCGGGCGAGATCGTGCTGCGACATGCCGGGATGGCGATAGAGGTTC
Source organism: Mesorhizobium sp. L2C066B000 (assembly GCF_000502335.1). Lineage (NCBI taxonomy): Bacteria > Pseudomonadati > Pseudomonadota > Alphaproteobacteria > Hyphomicrobiales > Phyllobacteriaceae > Mesorhizobium > Mesorhizobium sp. L2C066B000. The sequence goes on along the minus strand of NZ_AYWZ01000006.1, from coordinate 148,427 downwards.
ATCAGCACGTCGAGCTGCGCCGGCTTGAGATCCAGCGGCGCCAGCTTTACCGCCAGCGCACGCTCCAGCACATGGCAGGCGCGCGCCACCGCGACCCAGTTGCGAAAGCGCGGGTTGTCCCAGGGCAGCTCTTGTTTAATGTTCATGTTTGAACTATTATGTTCATGCTTGAACGGAATGGATGGATCGCCACTATGGCATCATTTGGACTGAAGGTCATCCGGGGCGTGTTCCGCGCCGCCGAGCATGTGGCGCCCCGCCTGAGCGGGCGCGCGGCCTTCGAACTGTTCTGCCGCACGCCGAGCGTGAAGGCGCTCAGCGACGGCGAGCGGCGTGCGGTCGACCGCGCCGCCGGCTTCATGGCCGAGGCGCGCCATCATCGGCTGACGACCAAGGCCGGCTGCGTCATGGTGCACGAATTCCGGCCCGAGCCGGGCAGGGCGTCTGCCGGCACGGTGCTGGTGGTCCATGGCTGGCGTTCGCGCACGGAATATATGCGGGCGCTGATCGAAGGCTTTCGCGATGCGGGCTACCGGGTCGCCTCGCTCGACCTGCCGGGCCATGGCCAGTCGCTGGGCCGTCATCTCAATATGGTCAATGCGGTCGAGGCGGTCAGGGTCGCCGGCGAATGGTTCGGTCCGTTCAAGGCGATCGTCGGCCATTCCTTCGGTGGCGCCGTCGCCGCCAATGCCATTGCCGGTTCGATCAAGGGTATCCAGCCCGTCGCGGCCGAGCGGCTGGTGCTGGTCGCCGCGCCAAGTTCCCTGCCGGCGATCTTCGCCGACTTCAGCCGCATGCTCAATGTCGGTCCGCGTTCGCAGGTTTCCATGGCCGATCAGGTGAAAAGGCTGTCGGGCCGGCCGCTGCATGAATTCACCGGCGACCGCCAGTTGGCCGAAGCGCCGGTGCCGACGCTGGTCATCCACGCGCCGGACGACCGCGAAGTCCCCGCCGATCATGCCACACGTTATGCCGGCGCCGGCAGCCATGTGCGGCTGCACTGGGCCGATGGGCTCGGCCACCGTCGCATTCTCGCCGACAAAGGTGTTGTCGAACGCGCTGTGACTTTTGTCAAAAACGAGCGCGAGCCGATACTGCATTGATTCCAATGGGTGTATTGTCGACTCCGACAACGCCGGAGCGGTGAGCTAGCCCTTCTTCTTGCCGCCCGGCTCGACCGGCAATCCGGCCGCCTTCCAGGCGGTATAGCCGCCAAGGATGTGCTTGACCGGCGACAGCCCCATATCCTGCGCCGTCTTGGTGGCCAGCGCCGAGCGCCAGCCGCCGGCGCAAAAGAAGACGAAGCTCTTGCCCGAGGCAAAGAACGGCTTGTGGTAAGGGCTTTCGGGATCGATCCAGAATTCCAGCATGCCGCGAGTGACATGTTTGGCGCCGGGGATCTGGCCGTCCCGCTCGATCTCGCGTGGATCGCGCAGGTCGACGAAGATGGTGTCCTCGTCGTCGAGCAGCCCGGCCGCTTCCTCGGGCGAGACCACCTCGATCTCGGCATTGGCCTCGTCGAGCAACTCGCGATACCCTTTTTTCACGGATGATCCCTCCCGGCGCATTTCGCCGCCGACTGGATTTCCAGCACAAGCTCCGCGCTTTGTCACGCTGTTCCGACCAGCCCCTGCCACGCCGCCATCGCTCCGGCCACTGTGGCCATGAGCGCGTCGCACGAGGCGCCGTCGCGGGCCTGAATCGACATGCCGTGCTGGACCGTCGCATAGAAGGTCGCCGCCGCGTTGCTGTCGAAGCCCGCCGGCAATTCGCCTTCCGCCACACCGCGTTCCAGCCGTCTCAGCAAGAGGGTGTGGTTTTCGGCGCGGCGGCGGCGCAAATCATCGCAGATCGCGCCGCTGCTTGAATCCTGGTGCAGTGCGCCCAGTGCGATGAGACAGCCCTGCGGGCGGTCGTCCTGAGAGTACGCTTTTGCCGTCTGACGCAGGAAATTCTCGATCGCCTGGCATGCCGTCGGCGCTTCGTCCAGCGCGCTCCAGATCTCGGTGCCTTCGTTGCGGGTGTAATACTCGGTCGCTTCCAGAAACAGCGCCTCCTTGCTGCCAAAGGCGGCATAGAGGCTGGGCGAGCTGATCCCCATCGCCGCGGTCAGGTCTGCGATCGAGGTGCCCTCATAGCCTTTGGCCCAGAACAGCTCCATCGCCTGCCGCAAGGCGGCGGTTCGATCGAAGGTGCGGGGGCGGCCTCTTTCCGGCATGGCGCTCTTTTCTGTGTTGATCGATACATAATTCACTTGACGTCGCGAGGCAAGGTTGCCAGATATTTATGTATCGACCGTTACATAAAAGGAGAAATGACATGTCAGCGAACGGATTGAACGGCAAGGCAGCACTGGTCACCGGCGGCAGCCGCGGCATTGGTGCTGCGATTGCCAAACGGCTCGCGGCCGATGGCGCCGACGTCGCCATCACCTACGTCAACAGCGCGGCGCCGGCCCAAGCTGTCGTCGCCGAGATTATAGCGGCAGGTGGTCGCGCGATCGCCATCCAAGCCGACAATCGCGACGCTGCCGCCATCGAAAATTCGGTCATCGAGGCGGTGAATGCCTTCGGCCGGCTCGACATCCTGGTCAACAGCGCCGGCATCTGGCGCGCGGCGCCCATCGAACAAATGTCGCTGGCCGACTTCGACGAAACCATTGAGGTCAATCTGAGAGCGCCGTTCGTGGCCTCTAAGGCGGCCGCGGCTCACATGGGCGAGGGAGGCCGCATCATTTCGATCGGCAGCAATCTGGCCGAGCGCGTCACCGACACCAGCCTCAGCGCCTATTCGACCAGCAAGGCAGCGCTCGTCGGCCTGACCAAGGCGCTGGCGCGAGACCTCGGTCCGCGCGGAATCACCGCCAATGTCGTTCATCCCGGTTCGACCGACACCGACATGAACCCGGCCCAAGCCCCACATGCCGAACACCAGCGGCGGAAGATGGCGACGCCCCGCTTCGGCAAGGCTGACGAGATCGCCGGCATGGTTGCCTGGCTCGCCGGTCCGGAAGGGCGCTTCGTCACCGGCGCCGCGCTCACCATCGACGTGGCGCCAACGCCTGAAGCAGCAGCCGCTTTGACCGGTCTGGGGCGGCAACGCCGCTCCAGACGTCACGATGTTGTGAAACCGTTCTGCAACAGGCCCGCGGAAATTTATGGAAGCTTAACGAAATCGGTATGAATCGGTATAGTAGCGCCTTACATCCGCCATGCGGTTGGCAAGATCGTCTAGCGGCGCGGAACGGGAGCCGGCTTGCAGCCGGAGCGGGTGATTAATGAGATTCCTCGGAAATAAAGCCACCGTGATGCCGCTTGCAGTGGCGGCAGCACTGGCCTTCGGTGTGCCGCAGGCAAGCGCGCAAGGCCTGTTCGACATGCTGTTCGGCGGTGGCGTCAAGCACAGGCCGCAAGGCGAATTCCCGCCGCCGCCGAAGCGCAAGCCGAAGCCCGCCGTGTCGGGCGGTGGCGGCACCAGGATCGGCAGCCCGTCCTACTACACCTACAAGGCCGACCGGCTGGTGCGCGTCGACTTTACCGCATTGGTGGCAGCACCTCCCCAGGTGGCAACAGCTGAAGACGCCGCCTTTGTTCCGTCGGCGACCAGCACCGCCTTCCGCGAAGCCGTTGCAGGCCTCAGCGACTATGAACTCTATGCCGAGCCCGATATCGCCAAGGCACTGATTGCCTATTACTCTGCCAATCCTGATTTCATCTGGGTGAACGAGGGCAATCCCAATGCCCGCGCCCAGGATGCGGTGCGGGTGCTTGGCGAAGCCGCAAGCTATGGTCTCACGTCGGCCGACTACACGGTCGAGGTGCCGGCAGCCAACGCATCGGCAGTCGATGCCGACGCCCATCTGAAGGAACTCGTCCGCTTCGAGATGGCGCTGTCGGCGCGCGTACTGCGCTATGCCCGTGACGCCCAGAGCGGGCGCGTCGATCCCAATCGCATCACCGGCTACTATGAATTTCCGCCGAAGCCGGTCGACATGGAAGGCGCGCTCAAGACGCTGGCCCACACCCAGGAAGTGCGCACCTACCTCGAATCGCGGCACCCGCAGAACGCGGAATATCAGGCGCTGCGCGTCGAACTTGAATCGCTGCAGGCGAGCGCCGAAAACGAAATCGTCGTCGATCCCAAGCTGTTGCTGAAGCCCGGCGAGACCAGCGCCGAACTGCCGAAGCTGCTGACGCTGATCGCGCGCAATCTCGACGACGAGATGGGCGGCGCCTATGGCGAGATCCTGTCTCGTCTCGGCACCAGCGATGTCTATGTTCCCGAACTGGTTCCGATCATCAAGGCCGTGCAGGTGAAGGCCGGCATGAAGGGCGATGGGGTCATCGGCCCGCGCACCGTCGCCTCGCTCGCCGGCACGTCCAAGGCCGACAGGCTGCAGAAGGTGCAGGTCGCGCTGGAAGAATTGCGCTGGATGCCGTCCGATCTCGGCAGCCCGCGGGTGTTCATCAACCAGCCCGCCTTCACCGCCAGCTATATCGACAATGGCGAGGAGAAGCTGAAGACCCGCGTCGTCATCGGCCGGACCACCAACCAGACCGCCTTCTTCTTCAAGGAGATCAAGCAGGTCGATTTCCATCCCTATTGGGGCGTGCCGCAGTCGATCATCGTCAACGAGATGCTGCCAAGGCTGCGTGGCGATCCGGGCTATCTCGACCGTGCCGGCTACGAGGTGACCGACTCGCGCGGCAGGCGGGTTCCCTCTTCCTCGGTCAATTGGGGCGCCTACGGCGCCAACATTCCCTACAGCGTGCGCCAGCAGCCGAGCGAAGCCAATGCGCTGGGCGAACTGAAGATCCTGTTCCCCAACAAGCACGCCATCTACATGCACGACACGCCGCAAAAATCCTTCTTCCAGCGCGATATGCGGGCGCTCAGCCATGGCTGTATTCGCCTTCAGGATCCACGTGGGATGGCGGCGGCGGTGCTCGGCGTCTCGGTCGACGACATCGCCGAAAAGCTCAAGCACGGCCATGCCAGCGAAGACGTGACACGCACGATTCCCGTCTATGTCTCCTACTTCACTGCCTGGCCGGACCTGTCCGGCAAAGTCGAATATTTCAACGACGTCTACGACCGCGACACGCGGCTGATGCAGGCGCTGGACGCGACTGAAGCGGTGCGCTCGCCGACGAGCTGAACCAGCGGAGTTCCTCGTTCAACGAACGAGGAACTCACTTTGTCTCTCTGGTTTTATTAGATTGTTGGCCGATGGACGGTCGCCCGTTTCCTGCGATCAGCGCTGGATGAGCGGACGCCGGAAGCCGGCGTCGCGGCCCGCGATCAGCCAATAGACCAGACCGGCTACGAGGCCGGCGGCGGCGATGATGCCGATATCGGCCCAGCGTCCGGCATCCTCTTCCGCGGCCGGCCAGACCAGGAAAAAGCCGGCTGCAGCGGCAGCGGCGCCAAACAGCATGTGCACCAGGAAATTGCGCAGGGCAAAGAATTCGGCGAGCAGCGCGAAGATCAGCGTCTGCAGGCCGGTCAGCACGATCGTCAGGAAATAGACGACCATGCCGAGCGGCGGCCACAGCAGCACGACAATGGGCGAAAATTGCATGGCGCCGAAATAGTCCGGCGCGTTGGGCAATACGGCGAGTGCGCAATATATCGCCACGACCGCGAACAATCCGATCAGCACCGAAACGAAATAGCCGGCAAGCATCATCAGGATGCGCTTCCAAACATGCTTAACCATGGCCATGCACCCCCGTGCCCTGCAACTGTTACGCGCACTCAGCCATCAAAGGCGGATCGGCGCAAGAGTGCATCCAGCAGTGCTTTGCGGCAAATCTTCAGGCGCCGCCGCATAGATGTTGCGAATCCGGCAAAACCCATGTGCCTTTTATCGTGAGGTCGACGCCGTAATAGACCCGCCCGCGCTCGTCGCCCTGCGGACAATCCCTCGGGATCGATATCAGGCACATGACGACAGGATCGCCGGCTTTCGAACTGGCAAGGCCAGGCTCCCGCTCGTAGGAAACCCCGGCGCCGCCATTGCTGAACCGCGCCAGGCTGCCGGCTTCAGGGCGGGCGGTTTCCAGCGGGTCGTCGCCGAGCCGCGTCGTCAGCGCGGTGATGTGGGTCAAGGCGCATTGGCCGATCGACGAGGGCAGGCGATGGTCGGGGCTGCCCGGATGGCGGGCCGCGGTGTCGAGCGCCTACTTGCCGATCAGGGCGATGTTGTAGTCCTGCGCCCAGGACGGCGCATTGCCGTAGGTCTGCAGCGCGTTGTTCTGGGCGCTGACGATGCAGGCAGCATCCTGCCCACAGGCGTTCCTGTCGGCGATGAGCGCACGGGCGATCTTGCGCTTGTCGCCGCCAAAGGCTGGCTCGAAACCCGTAAAGGCCTCGGCCACCAAGGCATCAATTGCCGACAGTTGCGGGTCGGCACAGATCGCCTTTTCCACAGGCAGGCTGGCTTTGCGGCAATCGAAGGACGGCCCGTCGGCACGCGCTGGACCAAGGCAGACCGCCGCGCCAGCCAGTGCGACGACAAGCGCAAGCGAGTTGGCAATTCGATTGGAAGAAAGCATGGTCGCCCCGTTGTCCGACAACTGCCACCATCGTAGGCAAAAAACGTGGCGGACGGAATTGCCGAAGCGGTGCGGTATCGGCGCTATTTCGGTTCGGCGGTCACGGGATCGAAGGTGATTTCGACTTTCGCCTTGTCGGCGGTGTAATAGGTGACGGTGTACCCGTCCTTGTCCCAGTCGACCTCCTTCACATAGCGAAAGCCGTCGCGCTGCTCGACCTTGGCGATGATTGCCGACAGTTTCTGGGCATTCGTCGGCGGCAGCGGGCTGTCATCCGCGGCAAAGGCCGTTGAGCCGGCCAGAAGAACGACGACACCGGTCGCCAGAACAAGATTTCGCATGATTACCCTCATTTGGTATGAACCGCACCGGAAACTCGCAGGCAGCACAGTTTGTTCCGAGATGTGACGTCGCGCAGGTTCCGTGAAGCCCTGGATCGCGGCGCTCAGAGCGACGGCACGCCCATATTTGCGCCAACCGCCGGCCAACCATGAGTGCTGCCACGGCCCGCGCTGGACAACCCGATGGTGGTAGAGCTTTGCCAAAGACCCTGCTAGACTTCTGGTCCTGGCGGGGTGGCATGGCGCGCCAACCCCGCCGGAATCTTCATCTCTCAGCGCGCGGCGAAGTGTTTCAGGAACGGGTCGTCGCCTGTGCTGGACCAGAACCAGAAAGGGAGCGGGGGCTCGAACATGGCTGTACGGAACTACACCCGTCAGCTGGCGACAATCATTTCTATCGATGCCGTCGGGTTCTCGCGGCTGATGGGCATCGACGACGAGTCTGCTGTCGCGGCATTCGAGGAACGGCGCGACATCATCGCCGACAGCTGTGGCACATTTGGCGGCCGCACGTTCGGCGACGCCGGCGACAGCATCATGGCCGAGTTCGGCAATCCGATCGAGGCGTTGCGCGCGGCCTTTGATTTCCAGGGCCGCATCGTCGCCCTCAACGCCGAGGTTGCCGACGATATGCGCATGCCGTTTCGCGCCGGCATCAACACCGGCGACGTCATCGTGCGTGGTGGCCGCCTCTACGGCGACGACGTCAACATCGCGGCGAGAATCCAGGAATTCGCGCCGGGCAACGGTCTCGCCGTTTCGGAGACGACCTGGCACCATGTGAAGGACAAGACGGCGGCCGAATTCACCGATCTCGGCGAATTCATGCTGAAGAACATCGCCTTGCCGGTGCGCGTTCTGATCGCCGGCCGCAGCGGCAACGGATCCTCGCCGGCGGCGTCGTTCGCGGCCATTCCCCAGGCCAATGCGCAGCAGAAGCTGTCGTCCAAGGGGCCGCCGGCGATCGCCGTCCTGCCCTTCCACGCCGATGGCGGCGAGCATGACATCGGCTACATGGCCGACGGCATCGCCGAGGACATCATCTATGGTCTATCCAACACCAGATGGCTCTCGGTCATCGCCAAGGGCTCCAGCTTCCAGTTCCGCGACGACACGCTGGGCACCCGGGTGATCGGCAACGCGCTCGGCGCGCGCTACATCGTCAGCGGCACGCTGATGCGCAATGGTGGCCAGATCCGCCTCAACACCTCGCTGGCCGACGCGTCCAACGGGCGGCTGGTGTGGTCGCAGCGCTTCGATCGCGATCTGGTCGACATCTTCAACCTGCGCGACCAGATCGGCGCTGAGATCGTTTCGATCCTCGACAAGGAGGTCGACCGGGCGGAACAGGCACGCACCTTCCAGGTTCCCTGGGAAAGCCTGGAGACCTGGCAACTGGTGCGACGGGGCCGCTGGCACATGAACCGGCGCACCCGCGGCGACACCGAAACCGCACTCGAGTTCTTCCAGAAGGCCTACCGCGAGGACGCCAACTCGAGCGCCGTGCTCAACGAACTGGCGTGGTGGTATTTCTGGCGGGCATGGCTGCGTTTCGGCGACAGCGACGATTTGAACAAGGTCGAGCAGTTTGCCCGCAAGGCGTTGCTGGTGGACAGCCTGGATGCGCGCCCGCACGCCCATCTCGGCGCCGTCGACATCATGCGCGGCGAACCGCGGTCGGCCGTCGACCATCTCGAGGAAGCGATCCACATCAATCCGAGCTTTGCCTTCGCGCGCTCGGCCATGGGCAGCGCCCAGCTGCTGCTCGGCAATGCCGCGACCGCGATACCGTTCTTTCTCGATACCGAGCGATTGAGCCCGTTCGACCTCTACCGCTTCCACAATCTGGGGGAACTGACGGCGGCCTATTGTTTGGTCGAGAACTGGCCGGCGGCGATCGCTGCCGCTGACCGCTCGCTCAACCTGTCTCCCGGCTATTTTTATTCCAGGTTCCTGAAGATCGGCGCGCTGATGCGAAGCGGCCGGCCGGAACAGGCGCGGCGCGAGATGGCCATTTTCACCACCCGGCATCCCGATTTTTCAGAACAGCGTGTGCGCTGGATACCGTTCACCGACAAGGCCGCGAACGAGTTCCTCGTCGCCAATTTCCAACTGGCCAAATGAACATGGCGTCAGTGCTGGCTGGAACATGGACCAACTGTGAAAAGATTCACATACGTGCAACCGATGCAAACCTAGGCGTTGAACGGCCGGCATCGCAATAACGTGGATAGCCGGGGGGCTTGAACGCGCATGACCAAACTGAAGTATTTCAACGCTATTAGCGCGGCCCAGAGAAACCAGCGCCCGCTGTCGGAAATGCCGCCCTTCGATCTCGGCCGGATCCGCAAGACAGGGCTGATTGCGCGCATCGTCGGGTCTCTGGCCGAAGACCCCCGCTGGGCGCTTTCCTTGTTGCGGCGTTTCCGGCCGACCGGCAAACTTTTCGGCGTTCTCGTGGTCACCAAGAACGCCGATGTCCGCGACATATTGGAGCGCGGCGACGAATTCCAGACCCCATACGGCCCGGAAATGACCGAGCTTGCCCGGGGATCCAACTTCATCCTCGGCATGCAGGACGGCGCCGACTACCGGCGCATGAAATCGTCGGTGCTGAGTGCATTCCCGCCGGCCGAGGTCGAAGCCGCCGTCAGGCCGATCGCGGCGCGTCATTCGCAAGAGATCATGACGCGCGCCAGCCCCGGCTTCGATGCGATCTCCAGGTTGATGAAGATCGTCCCGGTGCACATCTGTCGAGACTATTTCGGCGTCGAGATCGACGATGAATCCGAATTCGCCGACTGGGCGATCGCGCTGAGTGCGCTGTTCTTTTCGGACCCGACGGCGAGCCCCGTCATGCGCGAACTTGCGGTGGTGGCGGGCGACCGTCTTCTCAAAGTCATCGATCGCTCCATCCAGTCGGCCAGGGACCGGGGCTTGAAGGCCGAGCAACCGCTGGCGAGGCTGGTTGTCCAGATGGATCAGGGCCGCCTGTCGCGGGACGACCTCAATTCGATCATGCTGGGCATGATCGCCGGCTTCGTCCCGACCAATGTGCTGGCCGCCGGCAATTGCCTCGACGTGATCCTGTCGCGGCCCGACGCAAGGCAGGCTATCGATGCCGCATTGGCCGAAAACGATACCGCCAAGCTCGACAGGGCCGTCCTTGAAGCCATGCGCTTCAAGCCGATCTGGGTCGGCCCCTGGCGCTACACGGCCCGCGACGCGATCATCGGCAAGGGTACGCGCCGCGAGCGCCTGGTGAAGGCCGGCACGGTGGTGATGCCGGCGACGCTGTCGGCGATGTTCGATGCCGACGCCGTGCAGAACCCGGACCAGTTCGACACATCGCGCCCGCATCGCGACTACATGGTGTTCGGCCACGGCATTCATCAGTGCATCGGCGCCGAGATTGCCAGGATCCAGATCGGCGAAAGCCTGCGCGCCCTGTTCCAGAAGCAGGGCGTGCGCCGCATGCCCGGCAAGGCCGGGCGGATGACCCGCATCGGCGCCTATCCCGAAACCCTCAAGGTCGATTTCGAACGGGCAGAACTCTGCCGCACCGTAACGCAGTCTATGGTGACGGTGGTCTGCCCGGTCACCCGATCCGCGTCGCTGGATGCTGTCCGCGACAAGGTTGCCAGCCTCGGCAACCCGGCCGTCGAAGATATCCGCACCGCGCTCGACATTGCCGGCACCGTCCACTTCACCAGCCTGACCGTGGTCGGCACCGGCGAGATCGGCGCTGATTCCGGTCAGGAAAAAGGAGCTCTGGTTCTCGAGATTTCCGGTGACGGCAGCATCGACGATGTCATCGATGCGGTCACGCACGCCATCGGGCACCGGCTACGGCCGATCTTCAAGGATGTCTGCGATCTGCGCGATGGCGGCGCATTGAACGATTTCCTGCGCAAGCACAATGTCGACATATCGCCGTCCTTCGGCAGCAATGCCGGACTGGTGTTTTCGGGCACGCCGGGGCACTCGGTCCAGCGTATCAAGGCCGAGCAGCAGCTTTTCGAAGCCGTGCGCGACATCGTCGAGCGGCCACGCAAAGGCGCCGGCAACGCTCCTGCCGTGCTCGCTGAAGTTCGCCAGCATGTCCAGTCATTAGAGACGTTTGCCTGGGCGTTCGAGCCGGCCGAGAGCCTGCTGGAAAAGCCGCCGGGTCATTGGGGCCGTGCTCTGATGACGACGTTGCTGGTACCACCGGTCTTCGTCACGGTGGCGATCATCTGGGCTGCTTGCTGGTACATGACCTACAGTGTGGTGTTCGGCAGATCTATCGACATCAGTTCCCAGGAAATCTCCTTCACCGCTATAGCCGTGGCAATCACCTCACTTCTGTTGTCCGGACTTGGAGTGTTGGTGGCAGCGGCGCTGCTGGCGTTTTCGTGCTTGCTGGCGCTGCGACGCCGCGAGGACAGGGATCGGCCGGAAAGCACATCGATCGGCATATCTGAATTGAACGCGATACTCGTCAAGGAGGGCCACGCGGCACAGAACCATCTGACTGCGATTTCGACGATGAAGGCCGGCATCCTGCGGCGGCTGGCGCTCAGGTTTTCTTTCTACCTGATCTCGATAGCTGCCCAGAAGGTATTCAAGCCAGGCTTCCTCAACACCATCAACACCATCCATTTCGCCCGCTGGATACTGCTGCCCGGCTCCAACCGATTGATGTTCTTCTCCAACTACGGCGGCAGCTGGGAAAGCTATCTTGAGGACTTCATCGCCAAGGCGTCCGCTGGCCTCACCGGCGTGTGGAGCAACACCGTGGGCTATCCACGCACACAATGGCTGTTCCTGGACGGCGCGCGCGACGGCGATCGTTTCAAGCGCTGGGCGCGGCGCCAGCAGGTGCCGACCCTGTTCTGGTACTCCGCCTATCCCCAAATCAACACAGAGCGCATCCGGATCAATTCCCGGGTCAGGCGCGGCATTGCTTCCGCCGTCGGCAACGAGGCGCGCGACTGGCTGAGCTTGTTCGGTTCGCTACGGCGCCCGGCGAGCGAAACGACCACCGTTCAAAAGACCACTTCGCTGCTGGCCAATATCAGCTCTGCCTTTCCGGCGCCTCTCGAACAGCAGCTGGAAACCGGCGAGATCCAGTCCATCTTCTTCGGCCCGCTCGGCCCGCTCGCTTATTCGCATATGCTTGCGATCCGGGTGCCGGACAAGTTGCCGGCGCCCAAGCGCAGAGCCTGGCTCGATTTCGTTGTCGAGCAGACGAGTTTCGGCGAAGGCAGGCCCGCCGGCCGCGCTATGATAGTCGCCTTTGGTCCCGGTGGCCTGCGGCAGTTTGGGCTCGGCGAGGGTGTGGAGGGCGATCCACTGGAAACATTTCCGATCGCCTTTCGCCATGGCATGGGCAACCCCGAGCGTGGGCGCATACTGGACGACCGAGGCCGCGACGGCCCGGACGAATGGGAGTGGGGGTCGCTGGAGAACCCTGTGGACCTGGTCATCGTCTGCTATGCTGAAGACCCGGGACGGTTGAAGACCGAGATTGCCACCGTGAGACGGAAGACGACCGGTGCAGGCATGAAGGTCGTCGCCGAACTGCCGCTCGCCGTAAACCGGGGTCCGACCGACACGAAGACGAAATCGTCCGACGGGGCAAAGCGTGACGATCGGTCGGAACGTGGGCCAGCCTACGAGCATTTCGGTTTCGCGGACGGGATTTCGCAGCCGGTTGTCCGGGGCACGACCCGCGCCAGCAGGGGCGCCGCGCCCATGCATCTGGTCGCGCCCGGCGAGTTCCTGTTCGGCTATCGTGATGAGCATGGGTTCTATCCAGCCTCGCCCTCGGTAAGCGCATCACGCGATCGGACTGGAATCCTTTCGCAGGTGCGCCGTAGCCGGCTGATTCCGGGCCTGCCGCCACCGCCGCGCGATTTCGGGCGCAACGGTTCATTCCTGGTTATTCGCCAGTTCGAGCAGCACGTCGACGTCTTCAACAACTACTGCAAAAAGGCTGCAGCCTTGGTCGCGAGCCAACTCGGCAACCAAGCCATCACGCAAGACTGGATTGCCGCCAAGATGCTCGGCCGCTGGCAGAACGGTAGCTCGCTGGTGCGCAACCCCGATCATCCGGGACGCGTCATCGACAACAACTTCGCCGCTGGCGCCGAGGATCCGCAAGGCCATCGCTGCCCGCTTGGTGCCCACATTCGCCGTTCCAACCCACGCGACTCGCTGGGTGAGGACCGCGATACGCAGATCAATATCGGCAAGCGCCATCGTATCCTGCGGGTCGGCCGCACCTATCAGAAGCAGGACGGCAAGAATGGCAAGGTCGAAAAGGGGCTGCTGTTCATGTGCCTCAACGCCGACATAGAGCGCCAGTACGAATTCATTCAGCAGACCTGGGTTTCGTCGGCCACGTTCCAGGGCCTCGTCGCTGAAAAGGACCCGACGATTGGTTCGCGCGGCGGTGATGGCAGGTTCACCATTCCGTCATGGGAAAAGGTCACGACGCTCCGTGACATGCCGCAATTCGTCACCACCAAGGGGGGTGGATACTTCTTCATGCCCAGCCGCTCGGCGCTGCGCTACCTGATTTCGCGGCTCTGATTCGGCGTCAGTCGTCGTCCTGCGACTCGGCGATATGGCGCAGTGCCCCGGTGTCCGTGATACGCAGCCCGCCGCGTTTGATGGCAATGAACGAGCGGTTGCGCCAGTCGTTGAGCGTCTTGTTGACGGACTCGCGCGTGGCGCCGAGGAACTCTCCGAGTTCCGATTGCGAGATCGGGATCCAGCCGGCGCTGTCGGCCATCACCTTGGCCAGGAAGACCAGGCGTTTGGCGAGCCTCGCCTCGATGCCGAAGAAGGCCTGGTCGCCGAGTTCGCCGCTGACCCAGCGCAGCCGGGCGCACAGAAGTTCGATCATCGCGCGTGCCAGCGGTGGATTTCTCTCAATGCGATCAAAGAGTTGTGTCCTGGTGAGCGAAACCAGCTCGCAAGCGGTCAGGCAGATGGCGGTGGCGGTGCGTGGCCGCCCGTCAAGCGCGCCGATCTCGCCGACGAGGCTGCGCGACAGCTCGATATTGGCCACCAGCTTCTGCCCGCCAGGCGAATAGATCGAGATTTCCACCGTGCCGCTCATCACCCCGTAGATCCGGTCGGCGGCATCTTCCTGGACGAACAGATGCTGGCCGGCGGCGTAGCGCTCGACCTTGCAGCCGCTGAACAGGATATCGAACAGCTTTGGATCGATGCGTGCCAGGCGCGGCAGATCGTTTCTGTCGTTTGGGCCGCCAAAAGCCATGTTCCAAATTCCCAATTGCCGCAATCGGCGAAGTTTAAGGGCCGAAGTCTAAGGCAAGAGTGCACCGCGTCAAAGGCCGGCGTTCATCCGTTGCGATTACGCCTTGTAAAGGCTTGGCGCAGTGGTCGCGCCCAGTGCCTGGCTCGTGCCGGGCGGAAAGCCGCCTGCACGCGCGGCGAGAGGAGCCGCGCGTGCAGGCGCCAACTGATAAAAATGGATAGGTGATAAAATTTCTGTAAAACCGAGCGGCCGCAATGGCCCTTCCACCCGTTGCGATAGGTGGGCGCAAACAGCGTGAGCGTCTGTGACGGAGATCACATACAGCATCGCTGAAATAATGCGAGCGTCATACATCGCGCGAGCGACTGCGGCAAAGAGACATGCCGACGTTGCGCTTCGGTCATCTTCGACGCGAGTTGATTTGTTTCCTTGCCTGCCAGTCAGAATTGCACCAGTCTAAAATGGGGCAATACACTTCTTTACTTCGACAGAACCTTTGGGGGGGCGACTATGCCGGTCAGCAGAGAGCAGCGAATCCGTCGATATCTCGANGATATCTCGATCTCGTCACCGGGGGCGAGGGGACTGAATCGGTCCTCGGCAACATGGAGACGATGGCAGGCGGCGGCCTGGAATCCCTTGCGCCTGCGGAAGCCGGCAAGACGGAGGCGGCGTTTGAATCGGCGCGCGCTGGCATGGAGAGCCTCGCGCGGGGCGCCGAAGTCGCGCCCGAGCAGCTTTCCGATCTGGAAGCCATAATCATCCCGGAGTTGCGGCCGGTCTATGACATCAAGGATGGCACCTTTACGACGCTGACTTTCGACGGCGCTCCGACACCGGGCCACTCGCTGTGGACCAAGCTTACCAGCGAGGCCGCATTGAAGCAGCGCATCGAAGCCGCCCTGCCGGCGATCGGGCGTATCGAACTGTTGTGGGACACCAATATCCCTTACGGCGGCACGGGCTTCGTCGTCGGCCGCAACCTGCTGATGACCAACCGTCATGTGGCGCAGATATTTGCGGACGGCCTTGGCGACCGCAATCTGCAATTCATCAACGGCCGCGCCGCCGGCATCGACTTCAAGCGCGATTCGGCGGCGGGAAACGTCTTCAAGATCCGCAATGTCCGGATGATCCATCCCTATTGGGACATGGCGATCCTCGAAGTCGAAGGCCTGCCCGACAACATCACGCCGCTGTCGCTCGCGGTCGCCGACGCGCGCGATATGCTGCGCCAGGAAGTCGTCGCCATCGGCTATCCCGCGTTCGACAATCGCAACGCGGTCGATGTCCAGAACGAGCTCATGCGCAATCGTTTCCAGGTCAAGCGCCTGCAACCGGGCATGCTGCAGGGCGGCTTCGATACGGAGAGTTTCGGCAAGATCGTCAGCGCGGCGACACATGATTGCTCGACCACTGGCGGCAACTCCGGCACCGCCATGATCAACCTCGCCACCGGCGAGGTCGTGGCGCTGCATTTCGCCGGCCGCTATCTCGAGCGCAACTACGCCGTGCCCACCGGCGCGCTCGCCAAGGACCAGCGTGTCGTCGACCTCGGCCTCAATTTCGCCGGCGCCGCCAGCGGCGGCCCCAACGATTGGGGCGCATGGTGGAACAAGGCGGACAGTGGGTCGCCGGCCGAGGGCGTAAACCTGGTTGAAGTCGGCGGCGTCAAGCAGATCCCGGGCGTCGCCACCCAGACGCCTTCATCCGGAGGCGTCGTCGTTTCGCCGGGCGGCAGCGTCACCTTCGAAGTGCCGTTGCGCATCACCGTCTCGCTCGGCGCAACGCCTGCCCATGAAGCGGTCACGGAATCGGTCGAACTCGAAGCGGCCAAGCCGACCCCTCCAGGCGGCGCATTCGTTCCCAAAACGGTCGCGGACTATGCCGGCTATAAGGGCTACGACGAGAAATTTCTCTCTGGCGGCACTAAACTCGCACCGGTCATTGTGCCCATGCCTGAGGCCACCGACCTCTCCGTGCTGGCGCCACTTAGGGACGGGGGCACGCGGCTGGACTACCAGAATTTTTCGCTCAAGATGCACGCCAAGCGGCGGCTGGCGCTGTTCACCGCCTCCAACGTCACCGAGGAGAGCAACCTGCGCGAGCCGGAAAAGGGCCGCAACTATTCGCGCGGCGGCCTGTTCAGCGAGCGCTGGTTCCCGGATCTGCGGCTCGACGACAAGTACCAGATCCCCGACGTCTTCTACACCCAGGATCAGGGCGCCTTCGACAAGGGCCATATCGTCAGGCGCGATGACGTGGCCTGGGGCAGCACCTTCGAGCTGCTGCTCAGGGGCAATGTCTGCTCCTTCCATGTCACCAACTGCTCGCCCCAGGTCGAAGGCTACAACCGCTCCGACAGCGGCGAGAAGAACTGGGGCGATCTTGAGAACCACGTCCTGTCGGAGGCGGCGAGCGAGCGGCTTTGCGTCTTCGCCGGGCCGGTCCTCGCCGAAGACGACCGGACCTTTGCCGGCAAGGGTCCCAAAGGCACCAGTCTTCGCGCGCTAGTGCCGCGCCGCTTCTGGAAGGTGGTGGTCGCCCGCGTCAGTGACGGCATCGCCAGCTACGGCTTCGTGCTCGAACAGGATCTGTCGGACACGCAGCTTGAGTTTGCCGTCTCCGACGAGTTCATCGGCGCCATGTACCCGCTGACCGAAATCTCCGAAATGACCGGCGTCAGCTTCGACCAGTCGCTGGTCGATGCCGACCAGTACGAAACGGTTCGCGGCACCGAAATTGCGATGCGGGCGGGATCACGGAGACGAAAGAAGAAGGCTTAGGCTCGCGCGGCGCTGCGATGCCTTGCAGGGAACACCATGACCGAATGGACGCAATCCAAGCCGACCTCCCTGCTGCCGGCCACGCGCCCCCGAGCGGCGAGCCGGGCACCGGAAAGAAGTCGTTCGTCAAAAAGCCGTGATGCAGCGCTTCAAGATAGCGGCAATAATACGGGCTGGTTTTCATTCGGGGTTTTTACATGCGCACGCGTCACGCCGTCATGCTTGCACTTTCCGTACTTTCCATTCCTGCCGTCTCCATGCCGCTGCAGAAAGCCAGCGCGCTGGAGCCTGAAAAATACACGGTCTATTGCGCCAACGATCACATCGAGGTCACGTTCTGGGATCTCGAGCAGATGAAGGTGCGGAACGGCTCCGATGTCTGCCAGTTCCAGAGCTATACGAGCTACTCAAGCGCGTTGAACTTTGCGCAGAAGAATTTTGGTGGGGAAGGGGCGAGTTGCAGCTGCTAGGAGTGCTGGCTTGGAGTGTGCTGTTCCGGGAAAGAAAATGGTGGGCGATGCAGGGATTGAACCTGCGACCCCACCCGTGTGAAGGGTGTGCTCTCCCGCTGAGCTAATCGCCCGCTCGTTGCCCGAAGGCCAAGCGAGCCGCGATATAAGGGAGGCAGGCCGTTGAAGTCAAGGCGATGCGCCTGCCTTCTACGCCTGAAATAGGCAAGGGCGGACGCTGCCGCGCAATCGCCCGTTTCGTTCAGCCGGCCGCCGCAGCAATCAGCCGTTCCGCCAGGTCGAGCGTCAGCGCGTCGAAATGCGAAATCACCGCCGACGGCTCGAATTCCCTGACATGGCGGTCGGTGTAGCCGAAATCGACGGCAACCACGGGAATGCCGGCGGCCTTGGCCGTGTCGATGTCGGTCTGCGAATCGCCGACCATCAGCGCATGGGCCGGGTCGCCGCCGGCGAGCCGGATGGTTTCGGTGAGATGGCGCGGGTCGGGCTTGCGGAAGGCGAACGTGTCCTGGCCGGCGATCGCGGCGAAATGCTTTGTCAGGCCGAGCGCCCCAATCAGCGCTTTCGAATTCGCCTCATATTTGTTGGTGCAGATGGCAAGCAAATAGCCGGCCTTCTCGAAGCGGGCGATCGCCTCGACGACGCCGGGGTAGGGGCGCGACTTGCCGGGGATGTTGAGTGTGTAATGGTCGAGGAACAGCTTGAGCAACCTGTCGTGCTCGTCCACCGCCAGCGACTTCTGTTGCGCGGTATGTGCGCGCTCGATCATCACCCGTCCGCCCTGGCCGACAAAACGCCGGAAGCCGGCTTCGTCGACAGCGGCAAGCTCGCTGGCGGCAAGGCTGTGATTAAGGCTGTCGAGCAGATCCGGCGCCGTGTCGATCAGCGTCCCGTCGAGGTCGAACACGATGATCGGTTGGGTCATGGCCTGTCCTGTGGCTGATGCATTGCAGGCAGGCGATAGCGGCTGCGCTTCTTTCAGGCAAGCCGGTGCGAGCCAAAGTCTTTGACCCTGCGGGCAAAAGTGCTAGGAGCGCGCATCCAGAAAAATCAGAACCAAGCCAAATCCCCGGGGCGAGCATGGATGCGAGGCAGTTGAAGGTCGAGGCCGCGCGGGCAGCCCTTGCCCATGTCAGCGACGGCATGCGCATCGGCATCGGCACCGGGACGACGGCCGACGAATTCGTGCGGCTGCTGGCCGAAAAGATCGCCACCGGCTTGTCCGTCATCGGCGTGCCGACGTCGGAGCGCACCGCAGCCCTTTGCCGCGAACTTGGCGTGCCGCTGTCGACGCTTGAGGAAACGCCCGAGCTCGACCTTACCGTCGACGGCGCCGACGAGATCGACGCGGCGCTGACGCTGATCAAGGGTGGCGGCGGCGCGCTGCTGCGCGAGAAGATCGTCGCGGCGGCATCTCAGCGCATGATCGTCATTGCCGATCGCTCGAAGATGGTCGACACCCTTGGCCGGTTTCCCTTGCCGATCGAAGTCAACCGGTTCGGCCTGCGCGCGACCGAAATCGCGGTCGCGGCAGCGGCCAAAAGTCTCGGCCTTTCCGGCCCGGTTACATTGAGGATGACGGGGGGCCAGCCTTTTGTTACAGACGGCGGCCATTTTATCCTCGATGCATCTTTTGGCCGCATTCCGGATACAAGAGCGCTTTCGAATGCTCTCCATGCCATTCCTGGTGTGGTCGAGCATGGTCTTTTCATCGGGCTGGCGTCAGCGGCCATCATCGCCGGCGGCGACGGCATCCAAACCGTCCATGCCGCCCGAAAACCAGGGAGTTCTACCGATCATGATGTTGCATAACCGGGTTCGCAATCTTTGCGCCGTTCTGGCGGCTTCGGCCGTTTTCGCCTTCTCCTCCCCGGCGTTCTCGCAGGAGATCACGGAATCGCATCTGAAGGCGGCGCGGGCGGCGGTCACGGCAATCCACGCGACCGACTCGTTCGACAACATCCTGCCGCAAGCGGCGGCCTCGCTCGAGCAGCAGCTCATCCAGAAGAACCCTGATATGCAGGAGCTGATCGGCAAGACCGTCAGCGAAAAGGCACTGGCGCTGGCCTCGCGCCGTGCCGATCTGGAGAAGGAAGCAGCGCTCGCCTATGCCAAGGTGTTCTCCGAGAAGGATCTCACCGACATCGCCGCCTTCTACAATTCCGATGCCGGCAAGAAGCTGCTCGACAACGGCCCCAACGTGACGCGCGAACTGGTCAAGGCCGCCGACATCTGGCAGAACGGCCTGGCGCGCGATCTCGCCCAGCAGGTCGGCGAAACGCTGGCAGCCGCCGCGAAGGCCGCTGCTCCGGCCGCGCCTGCGCCGGATAACGCAACTGCCCCCGCCGATGGCGCTGCACCTGCCGACGGCGATGCGCCCGCAGACGGTGACCAGCCGGAAGCGCCGAAGAACTAAGACGTCTGATTTCGCCACCGGCATCCTTGCCGCTGGACCAGAAAGCCCGGTGGAAACCGGGCTTTTCTTTTGGCTTCATGCAGCCTACCTGTCGCAAACATTTCTTGAGGCAAGGAGCGACGGCATGGCCGGCTACGACTACGATCTCTTCGTCATCGGCGGCGGCTCCGGCGGGGTTCGGGCGGCGCGCGTGGCGGCAGCGCTCGGCAAGCGCGTTGGCATCGCCGAGGAATACCGCTATGGCGGCACCTGCGTCATCCGTGGCTGCGTGCCGAAAAAACTCTATGTCTATGCCTCGCAATTTCCCGAGCATTTTGCCGACGCCGCCGGCTATGGCTGGACGGTGCCGGAGGCCAGCTTCGACTGGCCGACGCTGGTCGCCAACAAGGACCGCGAGATTGCCCGTCTGGAAGCGATCTACGAAAAGAACGTGAAAGGCGCCGGCGGCGAGACGTTCCACTCGCGCGCCATGCTGGTCGACCCGCATGTCGTGCATCTCCTGGGCGATGACCGCACCGTCACCGCCGACCAGATCCTGATCGCCACCGGCGGCCGGCCGGCGCCGCACCCGGCGCTGCCCGGTCACGAGCATTGCATCTTTTCCAATGAGGTTTTCGACCTCAAGCAACTGCCGAAGGCGATCATGATCGAGGGCGGCGGCTACATCGCCGTAGAATTCGCCAATATCTTCCATGGCTTGGGCGTCGACACCACGCTGGTCTATCGTGGCAAGGAGATACTGTCGCGCTTCGACATGGACCTGCGGCACATGCTGCACGAAACCATGGAAAAGAAGGGGATCAAGATCCTCTGCCACGCCGTGTCGGAATGGGTCCGCAAACGGCCGGACGGCAGGCTGGATGCGTTGGTCACCGGCGGCAAGGTGCTGACAGTCGACCAGGTCATGCTCGCCATCGGCCGCCTCCCCAACACTGAGAATATGGGCCTGGAAGGCGTCGGCATCGAACTCGGCAAAACCGGCGCCATCGTTGTCGACGAATATTCCCGCACCAACATCGACAACATCTGGGCGATCGGCGACGTCACCAACCGCGTGCAGTTGACACCGGTGGCGATCCACGAGGCCATGTGTTTCATTGAGACCGCATTCAAAGGCAATCCGACCGCGCCCGACCACGACACCATCCCGACCGCCGTCTTCTCACAGCCGGAGATCGGCACCGTCGGGCTGTCCGAGGACGATGCCGTCAAGCGCTACTCCGATATCGAAATCTACCGCGCCACATTCCGGCCGATGCGGCACACGCTGTCGGGCCGCGACGAAAAGATGCTGACGAAGCTGGTGGTCGATGGCGCCACGCGAAAAATGCTCGGCGCGCACATCCTCGGGCCGGACGCCGGCGAGATGGCGCAGTTGCTCGGCATTCCGCTGAAGGCCGGCGTCACCAAGGATGATTTCGACCGCACCATGGCCGTCCACCCGACGGCAGCGGAGGAACTGGTCACCATGTACAAGCCCACCTACCGCGTGAAGAACGGCGTGCGGGTCGATTGACGCCCGCGCGCTCGATCTTGAAGAACCCCCCATGGCAGCCGCTGTGCCACCGCGATGGGAGGCCTGAAGCTTATTACAACAAAGTGCCGCGCAGGATGACCAGCGCCACCGAGAAATAGATCACCAGGCCGGTGACATCGACCAGCGTGGCGACGAACGGCGCCGAGGCGCTCGCCGGATCGAAGCCGATCCGTTTCAGCGCGAACGGCAGCATCGACCCCGACAGCGAGCCGAAGGTGACGATACCGACAAGGGCTGCCCCCACGGTCGCCGCGATCAGCGGCCAATGCGGCCCATAATCGTAGAAGCCCATATACTGCCAGAGCGCGATGCGGCAGATGCCGACCACGCCAAGCATGGCGCCGAGTACCAGGCCGGTTGGCAATTCGCGCAACGCCACCCGCCACCAGTCACGAAGGCCGATCTCGCGCAGCGCCAGCGCGCGAATGACGAGCGAGGTCGCCTGCGAACCGGAATTGCCGCCCGAGCTCATGATCAGCGGGATGAACAGAGTGAGCACGATCGCCTTCTCCAGTTCGCCTTCATAGCTTTGCATGGCGTTGGCGGTCAGCATCTCCGAGATGAACAGCGCGCACAGCCAGCCGCCGCGCTTCTTGATCATCGCGAGAAAGCTCATCTTCATGTAGGGCTCGTCGAGCGCCTCCATGCCGCCGAAACGGTGCGCGTCCTCGGTCGTCTCCTCGATCATGATGTCGATGATGTCGTCGATGGTGACGATGCCGAGGATCTTGCCGTGGTCGACGACGGGAACCGCGAGCAGGTCATATTTGGAGATCGTCTGCGCCAGTGTCTCGCGATCGGTCAGCGGCGTCACCGTCACCGGGGCGCGATCCGGCGCCACCGACAGGATCGGATCGTCCGGCTCGCCGGTGATCAGCCGGCGCAGGCCGGTCGAGCGCACCAGCACATGCGTGTCTGGATCGACGATGTAGATGGCGTAGACGGTCTCCCGCGTCCGCTCCACCTTGCGGATGTAGTCGAGCGTGCGCCCGACGGACCAGTCCGACGGCACGCTGACGAATTCGGTCGTCATGATCGAGGCGGCGCTGCCTTCGGGATAGCCGAGAATGGAAAGCAGCGTTGCCCGCAGCGGCGGGACCAACCCGCCGAGCAGCTCGGAGCTCGCCGGTTCGTCCAGTTCGCGCAGGATATCGGCGGCGCGGTCGACCGACATGGCGGTCAGGAGCTTGCACGCTTTGGCGCGCGGCAGCGCCTCGGCCAGATCGGAGGCGCCGTCGAGTTCAGGCTGGTCGAAGATCTCGACCAGCCGCTCGAACGGCATTTCGCAAAGCAGTTCTATCGCGGTATCGCGAGATTCCCGGTTCAGGGCCTCGACGACATCGGCGACGTGATCATTGGCAAGGATGCGCGCGATAGCGACGGCATCGTCGCTTGCTACGACGGGGGTAAATTCGTTCATGGCTCACTCCTTGCCGTCCGGCGGGACGTGAGCCGTTAGAGGTCACATCGAGGCGGACGGCGGTTGCGTTCGACTACTGTCGCCAGGCATGGCGCGGTGACCTTTCTGCTCGCGGGTTCGAGTTGGAATTCAGCGAGCGGGCGCAACATAGGAGCGCATCTTGGCGAGTCAATCGCGGGGGTGGCGGAAAACAGCCGGGAGCCGCCCAATCGCGAGACTGTGATGATTATTGAAGGGGGAGGGAGCGAGTGCCCCGCCGCCAGTGGCGGAACGCGCTTCGGCGTGGCTGCTATTTCTGCTTCAGCCGGCGTGAAAAACGCATCCATTTGTCCTCGACCGGCCGCGGCTGCGTAAGGATGGTGGTGAGCTCGCGCGGAAGGTTCGGAACAAGCGGCCTCTTGGTGGCGACGCCGTCGGCGATCGTGACCACGCTGTGGTAGAATTCCTCGCCCGAGGCCGAGCGTGGCGCCACCGCCTCATGCATGATGCTGATCACCGTGACATCGGGACAGTTGTCCTTGATGGCCTGGTGGAAGGCGATCTTGCCATCCGGATCGAGCGCGCCGGTCGCTTCGTCGAGGAACAGCAGTCCCGGTTGCTGCAGCACGATGCGGGCCACCACCAGCTTCTGCTTCTGGCCGCCGGACAGCAGCTGGTCCCAGATCTTTCCCTCGCGGCTTTCATCGGCCATGTGTTCGATGAAATCGCCAAGGCCGGCCTTGTGCAGGGCTGCCGCGACCTGCGCATCGCCATAGTCGTCCTCGGAGCCGGGCAGGCACACCAGCTGCTTCAGCGACACCTGCTGCAGCTTGACCTCCTGGGCGGCATAGAAGCTCCTCACACCGTCAGGGAAGACGATGGTGCCGCGGCCATAAGGCCACAAGCCGTTGATCGCCTTGATCAGCGAAGTCTTGCCGCAGCCGGATTCGCCCTTGAGGAATGCCCACTCGCCGCGCCGAAAGCGCAGATTGGCTGCGCTCAGGAACGGCGTGGCGTCTTCACCCTGATGCGCCAGTTCAAGCTTCTGGATGGTCAGGCCGAAGACCGGGTTCTGGCTGGCATAGTGGAAATCGGAACGGCCGGTCTGGCTGTAGAATTCCTGCGGCTGTTGGACGTTTTCAATGGCGTGCGCCAATTCAATGACGCGCTGGCTGTTGGCCCGCAAGGTGGCGAGACTCGGCATGACATGGATGAACCAGGAACATTTGCTGATCAGCGCGTTGACCTGCTCGGAACCGGTTATGTAGCCCTTGAGGTCGACGCCGTTGTGGATGAACGGCACCAGACCAGGTCCGTAGGCGACAACTTTGGCCCCGACGAAATTATAGACCGATTCGAATCCCGCATAGAGGGTGTTGACGATGTTGAGCTTCGACCAGGTGGTATCGATATCCAGATAGAGCCGTCCATGTATCGTCTTTTGCACGTCTTCGCCTTGCGACGCCGACACATGGAAACTGCGGCGCAACAAGGTGATCAGCTCGCTGCGATAGGTGCCTTCGGCCTTCTGCATCCTGACATTGAGCCACTCCAGCATTCCGCCGAGTTTGATCGCGATCCAGGTATTGACGGGCACATAGATGGCAACCGCCAGCAGAGCGAGGACGGCGCTGCCATAGCTGCCGAGGGCATCCAGGCCTTTTACCTCCACGGAATTCGCCAGCAAAGCGCCGCCGACAAAATAAAGTGAGGTGAAGACGCCGAAGACACCTTGGGCAAGCCCGATGGCGCCGCCCGCCATGTCTTTGATCGATTCCTGCAAGCGCTGATCGATGTTGTCGGGCGCTGGCGCATCTGGCGAGCCATTCTGAGCGTGGTAGTGCGTATGGTTGGTATCGAGCAGCGCCGCATTGAAACGCGCGTTCAACCAGGCGCGCCATTTGCGATGCAATGTCGCCGATACAAATTTGCAGGCGCCTATGATTCCCATGTCCTTGAACACGACCAGCAGCACAAGCAGGCCGGCATTGGTAAGCACCGATTCAAGGGGCGTGGTATTCGCGGCGTCGTGAAAAAAAGCGATTGAGGCTGCCAGTTCGCCCGCCAACACGGTAAACCAGACGTCGGCCTTGCTCGACAGGGCTATGATGAGTGCGAGGACGACGGTAAGAGCCCAGGCCTCTCTCCACCGGTCCGAGAACCAGTAGGCCCGCATCAGTCCCCAGAAGGTCCGCATCGATGATACTGGCGTCAGGGGCGACGGCCCGGCGGGGGCGTCGCGGTTCCAAAGTGCCGATATTGAACGTCGCGGTCTGTCGACCCGAATCACAATCCCGCCCAAACCTTTTTTAGTTTTGTTACGGATAGTAACACCAATTGATCATTTTCTATGAATTTTATGCCGGCGAATGTGAGGCAGCCCACCCCCGTTGCCATGAGGCAACAGTTGGTGCTGCGAGACCGCCGTCTTTGGGCCGAATTTGTCCTTTGTTTCAATGTGTTGCGAGAACGCTCAGATGTGCGAAAATATTCCCTGAGGGAAGGCTCATACACGGCTTTGTGACCAAAAGGCCTGCCCGTCGGCCGGTTTTCCCACCGCGCGCTAACCGGATCGCCCGAAAAATTGCCGTCCGTGATCGCCCCAGGTCGCCCGAATCATTTCACCGGCCATCACGGTTGGGCACGCAAGATCGTCGCTCCTGTAAAGCGACTGTTCATGAGGGGGCACGCGCTTTTTAGCTGCAGCTCAACACCGTTTGACAATCAAGCGCACTGGAATGAACCTTGCCGGGCACTGTCGGCACCGATGCATGTCCGGTCCCCAACAAGGAAGCTCCCCAATGCTTGCACGCGCAGCCGTTCCCGCAATGGTGACGCTCTTTGCCTGGCTGCCTCTTGCGCATGCCGTCAGCCAGACCATTCCGGCAAGCGCCGAAGGGCAAATCGAGTTCAATGCTCCGTCCGGCAACATCGGCTGCATCTACACGCCGAAGGGCGGCACCAGCACCTACGAACCACAGGATGGCGGTCCGGAACTGAGCTGTTCGCGCGTCGAGCCCAGCTACGTCACCGTGATCCTTGGGCCGAACGGCCCGGCGACATTGATCAAGAATCCGGGAGAGCAGGGCTGCTGCAGCGATGTCGCGAAGCTGGCCTATGGCAACAGCTGGAGCAAAGGGCCGTTTACCTGCCAGTCGTCAACCAAGGGACTGACCTGCACGGGCAGCAACGGGCATGGCTTCTTCCTCAGCAAAGCCAAGGTGACGGTGAAATAACTTCGGTCAGCCGGCCTTTTCCAGCTCGCCCTTGGCCTTTGCGGCCGCGACTTGGCGGATGGCATCAGTCAGCGTGTCGGCGTCCTGCGCGCCCATGACGGCGTATTTGCCTTCGAGCAGGAAGCACGGCACGCCAGTGATCCCCATCCGCGATGCCGTGGCGATTTCTGTGCGCACCTCCTCGACGTCGGCATCGGTCGGCAGGAGCGTTTCGACCACGGCAGCGTCCATGCCGGCCTCGCGGGCGGCATCGATCAGCACGGCGTGGTCGCCAATATTGCCGCCTTTCTCGAAATACAGTTGGAACAGCCGGCGCACGAGCCGGTTCTGCACGGCTTCACCGGCGGCACCGGCCCAGCGGATGACACGATGCGCGTCCAGCGTGTTGGCGGCGACCTTGATGGCGTCGAAAGCGAAATCGATGCCTTCGGCTTCGCCGAGCGGCTCTACGCGGGCATGCATCTGACGGATGCGCTCGTCGCTGCCGAATTTGGCCAGCATGTATTCGCGCCGGTCCTTGCCCTCGGGCGGGATGGTCGGGTCGAGCTGGAACGGCCGCCAGCGCACATGAACCTCAACGTCGCCGGCAGCGGCAATCGCTTTATCCAGCCGCTTCTGGCCGACGAAGCACCAGGGGCAGACGACGTCGGAAACCACGTCGACGGTAATGGAATTGTCATCGCTCATCTTGATCTCCTGCAGCCGAACGTTTCAGCGAGACCGATCTCGGCCACGCTCAGTTCGGCTTGCGCCACCAGGTCGGCCATTGATAACCGAATATGGGCGTCTTTTTGGGATGGTCCAGGTAATTCCAGTAAGCGAGCCATTGCTGCGCGTTGTACTGCATCGGCACCATGTAATTGCCGGAGATCAGCAATCGGTCGAGCACGCGCACGGCGGCGACATAGTCTTCCTTGGTCCGTGCTCTCAGCATCGCGTCGATCGCCGCGTCGACCGCCGGATCGGCGACGCCGGCCAGATTGAATGAACCTTCTCTTTTGGCCTCTGAAGAACCCCAGCGAAGGTTCTGCTCCATACCGGGAGACAGCGAGTTGCTGAACCCGCTCGACCCGACAAGAACCTCAAAGTCGAAACGCTGCTTGCGCGACTGGATCTGGTCGGCCTCGAGGCTGCGGATGGTCACCGCGATGCCGATCTTTTCCAGCGAGCGCTGATAGATGGCGGCAAAGCGTTCCTCGTCCTGCGACGCCGTCAGGATCTCGAAACCGAACGGGTTTCCCTTGGGATCCAGCAGGACGCCGTCCCTAACGGCGTAGCCCTGGCTCTTCAGCAGGTCGAACGCCAGCTTCAGTACCTTGCGGTCCTGGCCGGTGCCGTCATTCACCGGCGGGCGCCAGCTGCCGTCCATGACATCGGCCGGCACGCGGCCGGGGTAGGGCGCCAGCAGCGCCTTTTCCCTGTCGCTGGCGGGATGGCCGAGCGCGGAAAGTTCGGAATTCTGCCAGTAGCTCATCGTGCGCGTGTACTTGCCGCCGAACAGGTTCTTGTTGGCCCATTCGAAGTCGTAGAGCATGCCGAGCGCGCGCCGCACCTCCGGATTGGAAAACTTCTCCAGCCGCGTGTTGAACAGGAACCCGGTCACCACGGGCGGTATGCCGGTGTCGAAGGTCTCGGCGATCACCTCGCCGCGATGGAAGGCGGGAAAATCGATATCGCGCTCGCGCTTGACCGGATCGCCCTCATCGTAAATGGCGCAGATGCCTTTCTTGAACGCTTCCGTCTTGGCGTTGGCGTTGAGGAAGTACTCGATGGTGATCTGATCGTAATTGTCGAAGCCGCGCTTGGAAGGGATGTCCTTGCCCCAGTAATTTGGATTGCGCTTGAAGACGATGCGCTGTCCCGGCTGCACCTTGTCGATGGTATAGGGACCGCTGCCGATCACCGGCTTCAACGTCGTCTTGTCGAAGGTATCCTTGTTGAAGGCGTGCTTTGGGATGATCGGCGTCAGCGCGATGATCAAGGGGGTCTCGCGATTGGCCTTGTCGTTGAAGGTGAAGCGCACGCTGTGATCGCCGGTCTTTTCGAGCTTGGCGATCAGGCTCATGCGGTCCCTATAGGGCGGGCGGCCCTTGTCGGTGAAGACATCGTAGGTGAAAAGCACGTCATCCGGCGTCACCGGCTCGCCATCGGACCACTTTGCATTTGGGTTGAGATGGAACTCGATCCACTTGCGCTCGGGATCCATATCGGCCGTGTCTGCGAGCAGGCCATAGAGGCTGAAGGCCTCGTCGTAGTTGCGCATCATCAACGGCTCGAAGACGAGATTGCCGAAAATGAGGTCCTGCATGCCGCGCGCCGTGGTGCGCAGGCTCTTCAGGATGAACGGGTTCAGATTGTCGAAGCTGCCGACGACGCAGTAAGTGATGTTGCCGCCCTTGGGCGCATCGGGATTGACGTAGTCGAAATGCTGGTAGTCGGCTGGCAGCGCCGGCTCGCCCTGCATGGCGATGGCATGTTTCGGTTCCGACATCGCCACGCCGGGTGCAAAGGCGAAGAACGAAATTGCGGCGATCAGCCAAACAAGAATGCGGCCCATGACCGTCTCCTTACTGGGCGGCTTGATGATTCGGAGTGCACCCTAACATGGCGCCGCGGCGCTCCGGCCAGATACATCAACCCAAATCGCACGACCCAAATTGCGAGGCCAAGAATTGCAGGCGGCGGGCTGGATTCGGCTGCTCATGCAGTGTAACACGCGCTCCGAAGTCATTCTGTTGCCTCAATTCGGCAACAGGTAGCAGGACCACACGGCGCGAAGAAGCCGGTCCCGGGATCATTTGAGAGGAAATGCACGACATGACGAGCCTGAACAGCAACGCATACCGCCTTTCGGTCCTGGCCGCGGGCGTGGTCGGCTTTCTGGGCGCCGGACTTCCCACCGCTTCGGCACAGCAACAGATTCCGCAGGGTTGGTTCAAGGCCTGCACCAAGCAGGAAGATGTCGACATCTGCAATGTCCAGAACATCATCACTGCCGGCAACGGCCAGTTCGTCACCGGCGTCAGCCTGATCGAGTTGAAGGGCAAGGTAAACCGCAAGGTCTTCCAGGTCACGGTTCCCCCAGGTCGCCTGGTGCCCCCCGGCATCGCCCTGCAAATAGACGCCGGCAAGGCGACGAAGCTGGATTATGTCATTTGCTTCGCCGACCGTTGCGTTGCCGAAGTGCCGCTGACCGACGCGCTCGTCGCGTCCTTCAAGAAGGGACAGGCGATCACGCTGACCTCGATCAACTTCCAGAGTCAGCCAAATCCAATCAAGGTTGCCTTGACCGGCTTCAGCGGCGCCTTTGACGGCGCGCCGCTGCAGCAGTCGGACATCGAGGATCGGCAGAAAAAACTCCAGGATTTCGTCGTCAAGAACAACCAGGACTTCGCCAAGAAGCTCAAGGACGAGCAGGCCAAGGCCAAAGCCGCCAACTAATCGCCGGGACAGATACCGGAGCGACAAAAAGCGGGGTCATGCCCCGCTTTTTTGTTGTCGTCACGTCTATGCAAGGTGATGTCAGTGTCTCGACTGGCGTTTCGGCTCATAGCGTCCGTCCGGCCGCTTGTCGAACATCTCGCCGATCTGCGGATGCCGGACCGGTTCGCCCGATTGATCCTCGAGCAGATTCTGCTCGGAGACATAGGCAATGTATTCGGTTTCCGAGTTTTCAGCGAGCAGATGGTAGAACGGCTGGTCCTTGCGCGGCCGCACGTCGGCCGGGATGGCTTCGTACCATTCGTCGGTGTTGGCGAATTGCGGATCGACATCGAAAATGATGCCGCGGAACGGAAACAGCCGATGACGAACCACCTGTCCGATCGAAAATTTGGCCGTTTTCATCATACTCACCACTAAGCCTCTAGAGCGCCCGGCGTCCCCTCGAATGTGCGAAGAGCGCTCTAAGACTTTGAATTTACACACACCGTGGCCAAAAATCGAGCCCGACTTAGGTCTGGGATCAGGCTTTATTTGGCGCAGATAGCGTGTCAGTTCAATGCCGAAGCGCTTGACGCCCGATGAAGCTACGGGCTAGCCCGGTCCAGGGGTTTCGGGCCAGGGCAAAAATGTCTGACGTCGTCGGTCTTGTTCTTCCGTTCTTCGGGCTGATTTTCATCGGCTTTCTGGTCGCACGCATGACCAGGCAGCCGCTGGAGGCGCTTGGCTGGATGAACACTTTCATCGTCTATGTCGCGCTTCCTGCCCTGTTCTTCCAATTGCTGGCCCGCACGCCGTTCGAACAGTTGACCGAATGGCGCTTCATCTTCGGCTCGGTATTTTCCACCTACACGATCTTCTCGATCATGTTCGTATGGTCGGTGACGGCGTCGCGCGGCGAGATCGCCCAGTCGACGATCAAGGCGCTGGCCGCGGCCTACGGCAATATCGGCTATATGGGGCCGGGGCTGGCGCTGCTCGCCTTCGGCGAACAAGCGGCGGTTCCCGTCGCGCTGATCTTCTGCTTCGAAAATATCATGCATTTCGCCATCGCGCCGATGATGATGGCGCTGTCGGGCGACGACAAGACATCGCCGTGGCGGCTCATCCTCGGCGTAGTCAGGAAAATCGTCCTGCACCCGTTCATCATCGCGACCGCGCTTGGCGTCGGCGCCGCCTATCTCGGCTTTCACCCACCGCAGCCGGTCGATCGCCTGCTTGAATATCTTTCGCGGGCAGCCGCCCCTTGTGCCCTGTTTGCCATGGGCGTGACGCTTGCGCTCCGGCCGCTCAACCGCGTGCCGCATGAACTGGCGTCGATCGCGGCGCTGAAGCTGATCCTGCATCCATTGCTCTGCTACGTCGTGCTGAGCTGGATCGGGAACTTTTCCGAAATCTGGGTTTTTTCAGCCGTGCTTTTGGCGGCATTACCGACTGCAACCAACGTCTTCGTCATCGCCCAGCAATATGGCGTCTGGGTGCAACGCGCCTCGGCCAGCGTCATGATCACCACCTGTCTCTCGGTGCTGACGGTGACCGGGCTGCTCTACATGATCCGCCACGGCATCTTACCGCCGGACCTGTTTCCCTGAACCGCCGGTAAGCGCCGCAAAGCCGCTGCCCGGCCTCAAGCCTTCGCGCATGAAAAAGGCGCGCAGCGGCGCGAAACTGCCGAGCACATTGAGGCCGGCGCTGCGTGCCATCTGCGCCGGCAACATGTCCGACAGCAACGACATGTTAAGCAGATTGACCGCGCCCGAACGCGCCAGAACGTCGGGACGGCGCCTGGAATCATAGGCGGCCAAAGGCCTTGCGGCGCCAGGGTCGCCGCGATTTTCGCGTGCGATTCCAATCAGATCCTCAACGTCCCTGATGCCGAGGTTGAGACCTTGGGCCCCGATCGGCGGGAACACATGTGCAGCCTCGCCGACCAGCGCCACACGGTTTTGCGCGAAGCGCCCCGGTGATGCCGCTGAAAGCGGGTAAATTTGTCGGCCGGGCTCAACCGACACCCGGCCCAGCATCGACTGCATCTGCTGCTCGACACGCTCGGAAAGTGTCACGTCATCGAGTGCGGCGAGGTCCTTCGCCGTCTCCGGTTTCACCACCCAGACGAGGCTGGAGCGGTTGCCGGGCAGCGGTACCTGGGTGAACGGCCCGGTCTCTGTGTGGAACTCGGTCGAGGTGAAACCATGCTCGCTGCGATGGCCGAAATTCAGCACCAGCGCCGCTTGGCGGTAGGATCGCACCGAGGCCACTATGCCCGCCGCCTCACGCGCCGGCGACAGGCGCCCATCGGCAGCGACCGCGAGCGAGGCCGAGACTTCGCGACCATCAGTCAAGACGGCATGCGCCTGATCGGCGTCCAGACGCCAACTCTCGACCATCGACGTCAGCCATTCGATGCCGGGATGCGCCGCGACGGACTTGGCCAGCGTCGGGTTCAGCGCACTGTTGGGCAGGTTGAGCCCGAACTGCTCCTCGCCGATCTCTATGGCGCGAAAAGTCACCACCGGGCTGCGGATCAGCCGGCTGGTCGCATCAACGATGCGCATGACCTTCAGCGGCGCGGCCTTCGGCGCAAGTTCGGCCAGCACGCCCAGCCGATCGAGAACGTTGAGAGCAGGGTTCATCAGCGCCGTGGTCCGGCCATCGGGCCCGCCTGCTTCGGGTCCGACCAGGGTTACCGGAAAGCCCGCCTCGGCGAAACCGAGCGCCGCGATCAGTCCGGCAGGGCCGCTGCCGGCTACCAGTATCCGTGCTGTCTCGCGATGATCCAAATTGGACTTCCAGTTTGCGATGCAGGTGTCTACCCATGGATATAGGTCAGACCATGCGGCTTGATCAACGCGGCGATTAGGCTCATTCGGTTGTCATGACCGGCCAGCAGGACGATTTCAGCCACCTCGACCGCGCCGGCCGCGCCACGGCAAGCCTGGCCCGCAGCCCCCGCCTGACGGTCAACATCGCCATCGCCGGCGGCATTCTGCTCGCCTGGTTCATTCTCGGCGCCATGGCGATCCGCGACGCCGAAGGCCGGCTCCCCGGCGTACCAGGCGATGTGGTCCTGCGATATCTGCCGCAACTGCCGCTGCCGGATGTCCTCGACCGCTTCTTCGGCATGTGCCTGACGCCCGCACCACTTGATGCCGGCGGCGCACAGCTTCTGGCGTTGATCGTGATGTGGTTTTCGATGGCTGTGGCGACGATGCTGCCGTCGGCGGCGCCGATGATCCGTACCTATTGTGAAATCGCCGACACCGCCCGCATCAAGGGCGAGCCGGTGGCCCACCCGCTGGTCCTGGTTGCCGGCTACCTCTCGACATGGCTTGTCGCCTCTATCGGCTTCGCGGTGCTGACGTTGCTCGTCCACGCATTTGCGTCCTCCGCTCGATTGCTCGATCCGGTGAGCGGCCTTGCCGCGGCGGCCGCGCTGCTGGTTGCCGGCCTCTACCAGTTCAGCAGCCTCAAGCAGGCCTGCCTGACAAAATGCCGGAACCCGTTCTCGACACTGTTTTCCAACTGGAGCGCGGAGCCGGGTGGCATCTTCCGGCTAGGGCTGAAGCAGGGCCTGTGGTGCCTCGGCTGCTGCTGGGCGCTGATGCTGGTGATGTTTGCCGTCGGCGCGATGAACGTGTTCTGGATGGCGCTGATCGGCCTGTTCACCTTGATCGAAAAACAGACCACCGGCAGCCTTCCAACCCGAGTGGCCGGTGCGATACTGCTTGTCTGGGCAATCGCCCTGCTAGTAGTCTCGGCATGACGGGGGATAATTCCATGGCAGAGCAAGGCTGGGCAATGAAAGGAGAGCTCGTGCTCTCCTGCAATTGCACGGTTTTTTGTCCTTGCGTACTGTCGCTTGGCAGCCATCCGCCGACGGAGGGTTATTGCCAGACCTGGGCGGGCTTCCGCATCGACGCAGGCCATTTCGGCGAGGTCGACCTGTCCGGCCTCAATCTCGGTCTGGTCATGGAAATCCCCGGCTATATGAGCCGCGGCAACTGGACCGCAGGCCTGTTCATCGACAAGCAAGCCTCCGTCTATGCGGTGAAAGCGCTGACCAGGATCTTCACCGGGAAGGCCGGCGGAACCACCGCGCTGTTGTCGATCCTTGTCGGCAAGTTCCTCGGCGTCGAGCAGGTGCCGATCACCTACGAGACGCGTGACAAGACCCGTATTTTCCAGATACCGAAGATCATCGACGGGGCGGTCACACCGATTCCCGGCAAGGATCGCGAGAAGGATACCGTGATCGGCAACTCGGAATACTGGATCGCGCCGGAGATCATCGTGGCCAGGTCCGACAAGAGCAAGATGCGGGCTTTCGGCCGCAACTGGAACTTTGCCGGCCGCTCGGCCGAAATCTGCAAACTGGATTGGCGGGGCCCGTGAGCAAGAACACAACCGCCAGAAACGCCGCCAAAAAGATCACCGACCGGATTCCGAGGCCGAAGAAAAAGGTCACCTGGCCGCAGGCGCGGGCATTCTCGGTGCATCTGTTGACCGCGTCTGGCTCGTTCCTGGCCTTCCTGTCGCTGGTGGCGGCAAGCGAGCAACGCTGGACGGCGATGTTCTGGTGGCTGGGGCTGGCGCTGTTCGTCGACGGCATAGACGGGCCGATCGCCCGCAAGCTCGAGGTCAAGGAGATTTTGCCGACCTGGTCGGGCGAACTCCTCGACAACATCATCGACTATGTCACCTACGTGCTGATCCCGGCCTTCGCACTCTACCAGCGCGGCTTCATGGGCGAAGGGCTGTCGTTCCTGTCGGCGGCCATCATCGTGGTGTCCAGCGCCATCTATTATGCCGACACCGGAATGAAGACGAAGGAGAACTTCTTCAAAGGCTTTCCGGTCGTCTGGAACATGGTCGTGTTCACGCTGTTCGTCATCGAGCCCGGACAGTGGGTGTCCTTCGGCGTCGTCGTGGCGGCCGGCATCCTGACCTTCGTGCCGATCAACTTCATCCATCCCGTGCGGGTGGTGCGGCTGCGGCCAATCAATCTTGGCATGACGCTGCTCTGGTGCGCTTTCGGTGCGCTGGCGCTGGCGCAGGCGGCCCTTGCCGCCTTCTACGACCAGATCGGCGTTTTGGGCGAACAGGTCGGCGTCTTTACCAAGGTCGGCATCACCATCACCGGACTTTACCTCGCCTGCATCGGCGGTATCATGCAGTTCTTCCCCAAACTCGGCGCCAAGCCGGACACTAAGAAAGCCTGACCGCAGGAAAGCCCACAAATGTCCAAAGCAATCCGTATCCACGCCCATGGCGGTCCGGAAGTCCTGACCTATGAAGACGCCGATCCGGGACAACCCGGCGCCGGGCAGATCCTGGTCAGGCACACCGCGATCGGCCTCAATTTCATCGATGTCTATCACCGCAATGGCCTCTATCCGCCGCCCGGCGGCTTCCCGCTGATCCCGGGCGGCGAGGCGGCAGGTGTGGTTCTCGAGGTCGGCGCAGGCATCGACTGGCTGAAGCCGGGCGACCGCATCGCCTATGCCGTCAATGTCGGTGCCTATGCCGAACAGCGCATTGTCGCCGCCGACCGCGTGGTCAAGGTACCGGACCGCATCAGCGACGAACAGGCCGCCGGCATGATGCTTAAAGGCATGACGGCGGAGTATCTGTTGCGCCGGACCTTCAAGGTGA
This sequence comes from Mesorhizobium sp. L2C066B000, assembly GCF_000502335.1. NCBI lineage: Bacteria > Pseudomonadati > Pseudomonadota > Alphaproteobacteria > Hyphomicrobiales > Phyllobacteriaceae > Mesorhizobium > Mesorhizobium sp. L2C066B000. Next base: position 113,322 of record NZ_AYWZ01000006.1, on the reverse strand, counting down.
AGGCAGGCGACACCATCCTGTTTCATGCCGCCGCCGGCGGCGTCGGGCTGATCCTGGGACAATGGGCAAAACATCTCGGCGCCACCGTGATCGGCACGGCAAGCTCAACCGACAAGATCGAGCTCGCCAAGGCGCATGGCTTCGGCCATGTCATCAACTATAAGGAGCAGGATTTCGTCGCCGGGGTCGCCGCCATCACCGGCGGCAAGAAATGTGACGTCGTCTACGATTCGGTCGGCAACGACACATTCCCGGCCTCGCTCGACTGTCTGAAGCCGCTCGGCATGTTCGTCTCTTTCGGTCAGTCCTCTGGACCGATCCCGCCATTTTCGATGTCGCTGCTGGCGCAGAAGGGCTCGCTGTTCGCTACCAGGCCGACTTTGTTCGTCTACAACGCCAAGCGTGAAGACCTCGAAGTCTCCGCCGCGGCATTGTTCGACGTGGTGTTGAGCGGTGCGGTCGAGATCAAGATCAACCAGCGTTATGCTCTGAAGGACGCCGGCAAGGCGCAAGCCGATCTCGAAGGGCGCAAGACCACGGGCACGACCATACTGATCCCCTGATCTGCCTTGCTTTCAGCGTTTTGCCGCGACGCCAGGCACTGTTTGCACGAAAAACCGGGCGATCGGTCTGTTGTACGAAGCAGGTCGGTCTTTACCCCTTGAGTTTCCGCTGAAATTCTTGAAGCTCTTTCAAGGTGGGTGCTGCTTTCGCACGAGAGCGGCCAGCGCATACCATGCTGGCGGGAACACAGAACATGTCCGGGAACCGGATGGGAGGCACTGTGAGTGCAGATCATGATGGAGCGAACCTGCTTGAGGTTCGTGGCCTGACCAAGATATTCGGCACGTTGACGGCGTGCGATCATATCGACCTCAACATCGCCAAGGGCGAGATCCACGCGCTGCTTGGCGAAAACGGCGCCGGCAAGTCGACGCTGGTCAAGATGCTGTTCGGTTCGCTGGAGCCCAATTCCGGCGAGATATTCTGGAACGGCGAAGCGGTGCGGATCACCAGTCCGGGCATGGCGAAGAAGCTCGGCATCGGCATGGTGTTTCAGCACTTTTCGCTGTTCGAGGCGCTGACCGCGGCCGAGAATATCGCTCTGTCTCTGGATGACGGCTCACCGATCAGCTCGATCGCGGCCAAGGCGAGGGCGCTTTCCTTCAGCTATGGCCTGCCGCTCGATCCGGACTCGCTGGTCGGCGATCTCTCGGTCGGCGAACGCCAGCGCATCGAGATCATCCGCTGCCTGTTGCAGACGCCGCAGCTCATCATCCTCGACGAGCCGACCTCGGTGCTGACGCCGCAGGAAGCCGACAAGCTGTTCGAAACGCTTGAGCGCCTGCGCTCGGAGGGCAAATCCATCCTCTACATTTCGCACCGGCTGGAAGAGGTCAAACGCATCTGCGACCGCGCCACCGTGCTGCGTCACGGCAAGGTCGTCGGCCATTGCAATCCGCGCGAGGAAACGGCTTCGTCGCTGGCTCGCATGATGGTCGGCAACGAGGTGAAGGCCGTGGTGCGTGCGCCGGCCGAAGGCATCGAGACCGCGCAGCCGCTGCTCGAAATCCGCGCCCTCAGCCGCAAGCCGGCAACGCCGTTTTCGATTCCGCTGAAGAATATCAACCTCACTGTGCGCGCCGGCGAGGTGATCGGCATTGCCGGTGTCGCCGGCAACGGCCAGGGCGAGTTCTTCGAATCCGTCTCCGGCGAGGTGCTGCAGCAGGACGCCGCATCCGTGCGCATCCGCGGCAAGGATGCCGGCTCGCTCTCGATCACAGGCCGGCGGCTGATGGGCGCTGCCTTCGTGCCGGAAGAACGCCTCGGCCATGGCGCCGCGCCACGCATGAAGCTTTCGGAAAATCTGCTTCTGTCGCGGCACGCCACCGACGGCAAGGTTTTTGTCGGCGCCGGCGGCGCGGTCAAAAGCGGTGCGGTCTATGCCGCCGCCCAGCGCATCATCGTGGCCATGGATGTGCGCAAGAGCGCGCCCGATCCGGAAGCCGCGGCCCTTTCGGGCGGCAATTTGCAGAAATTCATCGTCGGTCGCGAACTCGACCGCAGCCCTGCCGTCATGGTCGTCAACCAGCCGACCTGGGGCGTCGACGCCGGTGCCGCCGCCCACATCCGCCAGGCGCTGATCGAACTGGCGCGCAGCGGCTCGGCAGTTCTGGTCATCAGCCAGGACCTCGATGAGCTGTTCGAGATTTCGGACGCGATCGCGGTCATGCACAATGGCGAATTGTCCAAACCGCTGCCGATTGCCGAGGCAACTTTCGAAAAGGTCGGTCTGTTGATGGGCGGCGCCGAGCCTGGCCACGCCGAACATGGTCTGGAGACGGCATGATGCGCCTCGAACTCGTCAAACGCCCGCAGCGCTCTATGCTCTTTTCGGCGCTGTCGCCCTTCATCGCCTTCGCCCTAACGATCATCGCCGGCGCGGTTCTGTTCGCGCTGCTCGGCGTCAACCCGCTGAGCGCATTTGAGATCTATTTCATCGAGCCGATCAGCCAGGTCTGGCAGCTGCATGAGCTGGCGATCAAGGCCGCGCCGTTGATCCTGATCGCGGTCGGCCTGTCGGTCTGTTACAAGGCCAACATCTGGAACATCGGCGCTGAGGGACAGTTCATCCTCGGCGGCATTTTCGGCTCGGCCATTCCGGTGCTGTTTCCCGGGTTCGAAGGCCCGCTGGTGCTGCCGCTGATGCTGTTGTTCGGCATGGTCGGCGGTGCCGCCTATGCAGCAATCCCGGCTCTCTTGAAGACGCGCTTCGGCACCAACGAAATCCTGACCAGCCTGATGCTGGTCTATGTCGCCCAGCTTTTCCTCGACTGGCTGGTGCGCGGCCCCTGGCGCGATCCACAGGGCCACGGTTTCCCGCAGACGATCCAGTTCAATGACTCGGCGGTCCTGCCGGAACTGATGCCGGATGCCGGCCGCGCCAATTGGGGTTTTGTCTTCGCGCTTGTTGCAGCCGTGCTGATCTGGGTGCTGATGAGCCGCCTGCTCAAGGGTTTTGAGGTCCGCGTGCTCGGCTCCAGCCCGAGGGCAGGGCGCTTCGCCGGTTTCGGCCTCAACCGCATGGTGTTCTTCGCCTTCCTGCTGTCAGGCGCGCTGGCTGGGCTTGCCGGCATTTCGGAAGTCTCCGGCGCCATCGGCCAGCTCCAGCCGGTGATCTCGCCCGGCTACGGCTTCACCGCCATTATTGTCGCGTTCCTCGGCCGGCTCAATCCGCTCGGCATTGTCGCCGCCGGCCTGGTGCTGGCGTTGACCTATCTCGGCGGCGAGGCGGTGCAGAGCGCGCTCGGCATTTCCGACAAAGTGGCACGCGTGTTCCAGGGCATGCTTTTGTTCTTCGTGCTCGGCTGCGACACGCTCATCCACTATCGCATCCGTCTGGTCGGCATGGCGCTGACGAAAAGCGCGGCGAAGCTTGAAGCCGCGCCGAAGTTGAAGGAAGCCCGCTGATGGACATCGCCGTCAACATCCTTTTGACCATCGCCACGGCGGCGACGCCGCTTTTAATAGCGGCCATCGGCGAACTGGTGGTCGAGCGCTCCGGCGTGCTCAACCTCGGCGTCGAAGGCATGATGATCATGGGCGCCGTCGGCGGCTTCGGAGCCGGCTATCTCACGGGATCGCCCTGGATGGGCCTGTTGGCGGCAATTGCCATGGGCGCGGTGTTCTCGCTGCTGTTTGCGGTGATGACGCTGTCGCTCGCCACCAATCAGGTGGCGACCGGCCTGTCGTTGACGCTGCTCGGCCTCGGCCTTTCCGGCATGATGGGGACCAGCTTCGTCGGCCAGCCCGGCGAGCGGCTGCCAAACCTCTACGTTCCGGTGCTCACCGACATTCCCGTGGTCGGCAGGCTGTTGTTCGGCCAGGACCCGATCTTCTACATCTCGATCACGCTGACGGCGGCCGTCATGTGGTTCCTGTTCAAGACCCGCACCGGCCTCACTCTGCGCTCGATCGGCGACAGCCACACATCGGCGCATGCGCTCGGCATCAAGGTCATCCGCTACCGCTATCTCGCGGTCATCTTCGGCGGCGCCTGCGCCGGCCTTGCCGGCGGCCATCTGTCGCTGGTCTACACGCCGCAATGGGTGGAGAACATGAGCGCGGGCCGCGGCTGGATCGCGCTGGCGCTGGTCGTCTTCGCCTCCTGGCGGCCGTGGCGCGTGCTCGCCGGCGCCTACATCTTCGGCGCGGTGTGGATCGGCCAGCTTCATGCACAGGCATTTGGCATTCCGGTGCCTTCGCAGCTGCTTTCTTCTCTGCCCTATCTGGCAACCGTAGTGGTTCTCGTTCTAATCTCGCGCAACAAGCGTCTGACGATGATGAACACGCCGGCTTCCTTGGGGCAGCCATTCGTTCCGGATCGTTGACAACAAAAACAAACGGGAAGCTCCAAGGCTAAACTCAGAGAGGTAACACAATGAAAAAACTGCTTATTGCGTTGATGACCACGACCGCCGCCATGTCACTGGCGGCGTCCGCGCAGGCCGCCGACAAGTTGAAGGCATGCTGGGTCTACACCGGCCCGATCGGCGACTTCGGCTATTCCTACCAGCACGACCAAGGCCGCCTCGAGGTGGAGAAGGCGCTCGGCGACAAGGTCGAAACCGCCTATCTCGAGAACGTCTCGGAAGGTCCCGATGCCGATCGCGCTTTCGAGCGTCTGGCGCGCGAAGGCTGCAAGATTATCTTCGGCACCTCTTTCGGCTTCATGGACCCGGAAGTGAAGGTCGCCAAGAAGTTCCCCAAAGTGATGTTCGAGCACGCCACCGGCTACAAGACCGCTGACAATCTCGGCATCTACAATGCGCGCTTCTATGAAGGCCGCTACGTGCTCGGCCAGATCGCCGCCAAGGAATCGAAGGCAGGGGTCGCCGGCTATATCGTTTCCTTCCCGATCCCCGAAGTGGTGATGGGCATCAACTCCTTCATGCTCGGCGCGCAGTCGGTCAACCCGAACTTCAAGGCCAAGATCGTCTGGGTGAACTCCTGGTTCGATCCGGGCAAGGAAGCCGACGCGGCCAAGGCGCTGTTCGACCAGGGCGCCGACATCATCGTCCAGCACACCGATTCCACTGCGGCACTGCAGGTGGCGGAAGAGCGCAAGCTGCACGGCTTCGGCCAGTCCTCCGACATGATCAAGTTCGCGCCGAACGCGCAGCTGACCTCGCTGACAGACGAATGGGGGCCGTATTACATCAGCCGCGTTCAGGCGGCGCTCGACGGCACCTGGAAGCCTGACAATGTCTGGCTCGGCATCAAGGACGGCGCCGTCAAGCTGGCGCCCTTCACCAACATGCCGGACGATGTGAAGGCGATGGCCGAGGCAACCGCCAAGAAAATCGCAGATGGCTGGAACCCATTCACAGGACCGGTCGCCAAGCAGGACGGCACGCCGTGGCTCAAGGACGGCGAAGTAGCCGACGACGGCACGCTGCTCGGCATGAACTTCTATGTGAAGGGCGTCGACGACAAGTTGCCGCAGTAAGTATCGGAAACGCAAAAGAGAAGGGGCGCCGCCCGGCGCCCTTTTTCACTTCGCGGGCTGCACGCGTCGACTGCGAAACCGCGCCGAGGGCTGTGCCAAAAATCCGAGGGCGCCGGGAGGCGCCCTTTTTGGTAATTTTCTAAACCGCCGAGCCGTAAAGGTCGTAGGTGTCGGCGCGGTCGATCTTGACCGTGACGATGTCGCCTTGGCGCAGCGGGCGGCGCGACTGGATATGCACCGAACCGTCGATCTCGGGCGCGTCGTATTTTGTCCGGCCCTTGGCAGACGTGCCATGCGCCTCGTCGATCAGCACCGGCAGGCGCTTGCCGACCTTCTTGGCCAGCTGCGTCGCCGAGATCTTCTGCTGGCGCTGCATGAAGCGATGCCAGCGCGCTTCCTTGATCTCCTGCGGCACCTGTTCGAGGCCGAGATCGTTGGAGCGGGCGCCCCGGACCGGCTCGTATTTGAAGCAGCCGGCGCGATCGATCCTGGCCTCCTCCAGCCAGTCGAGCAGCATCTCGAAATCCGCGTCGGTCTCGCCGGGGAAACCGACGATGAAGGTCGAGCGTATCACCAGATCCGGGCACACCTCGCGCCAGCCGCGAATGCGCTCCAGCGTCTTTTCGCCATGGGCTGGACGGCGCATGTTCTTCAGCACCTGCGGCGAGGCGTGCTGGAAGGGGATGTCCAGATAGGGAAGGATTTTTCCATCCGCCATCAGCGGGATGACATCGGCGACATGCGGGTAGGGGTAGACATAGTGCATGCGTACCCAGATGCCGAGCTTGCCCAGCTCCTCCGACAGGTCGAGGAATTTCGCCCGCACTTCGCGGTCGCCGAACATCGAGGTCTGGTACTTGATGTCGATGCCGTAGGCGCTGGTGTCCTGCGAGATGACCAGCAATTCCTTGACGCCGGCCTTGGCCAGCTTCTCGGCCTCGCGCAGCACATCGGCCGCCGGGCGCGAGACGAGGTCGCCGCGCAGTGCCGGAATGATGCAGAAGGTGCAGCGGTTGTTGCAGCCTTCGGAAATCTTGAGATAGGCGTAGTGCCGCGGCGTCAGCTTGACGCCTTGCGGCGGCAGAAGGTCGATATAGGGATCGTGGCTGGGCGGCGCCGCCTCATGCACCGCGGCCATCACGCTCTCATAGGCCTGCGGGCCGGTGATGGCGAGGACGTTGGGGTGCTTCTCTCGTATGACGTCCGGCTCGGCGCCGAGGCAGCCGGTGACGATCACCCGGCCGTTTTCCGAAAGCGCCGAACCAATGGCGTTGAGCGATTCGTCGCGGGCTGAGTCGAGAAAGCCGCAGGTGTTGACGACGACAAGGTCGGCGCCGTCATGCTTGCGCGCGATCTCATAGCCTTCGGCGCGCAGGCGCGTGATGATGCGCTCGGAATCCACAAGCGCCTTCGGGCATCCAAGGCTGACGAAACTGACGCGAGGCGCAGACATGAGAAAACATTCCGGGTTTTTTCGGGATCGGCGGCCAGTACCACACTTATTGCGGCATTGGTATGGGCAGCGGCTGCGGCGAACGCGACCACTGCCTCCGGCAGATGCCCATGCTGCTACAGAAGCTGTGGACCGGCAGCGTCAACTCACCACAGGACTGACATGCGGCCAGACCTCGACAACGCCCCGATAGACCATATCGATCGCGACATAGAGAATGATCAGCAAGCCGACATAAGCGATCCAGCGGTGGCGGTGCAGCAGCTTGGCAATGAAGCTCGCGGCCAAGCCCATCAAGGCAATCGACAGCACCAGGCCTATGACAAGCACGGGAAAATGATCGCGCGCCGCACCGGCGACCGCCAGCACATTGTCCAGCGACATCGAAACATCGGCGACGACGATCTGCAGGGCCGCCTGGCCGAGCGTCTTGCGCGGCGCCTTGCCGCCCACCGTTCTGTCGCTGTTGAGGTCGGAATCGGACAGCGCCTCGGTCGCCTCGAACTCGTCGGCATGCGACGTCCGCAGCTCGCGCCACATCTTCCAGCACACCCACAACAAAAGGATGCCGCCGGCCAGCAGCAGGCCGACAATGGCAAGAAGCTTGACGGTGACGGCGGCAAACAGGATGCGCAGCACAGTCGCCGCCAAAACGCCGATCAGGATGGCTTTCTTGCGCTGCTCGACCGGCAGGCCGGCGGCGGCAAGGCCGATGACGATGGCATTGTCGCCGGCAAGCACCAGATCGATGGCGATGACCTGGAGGAGGGCCGTCATGCTTGCAGCGCTGAAAATGTCCATCGACCGGAGCCCCTTGCTGTATCGGCGTGTTCGTCGTCGGATATGCCGACGCCCTAACGTGTATGGTTCCCGCGCGTCAAGAGACTGCCGGCGCAATTCCAGGAAAAGTGCGTAGCGGTTTTCCGTCCGGAATTATGCAAAAACAAAGAGTTAGAGTGGGTCGGCTGCTACATAAAAAGCTGAACTGCTCTAACGGCCGACGCTGAAAGCCACGGGAATAGGGAAGGTCGTTCTGCCAGAGAGAATTCTGGTCGCAGCGAATTCAGTCGTAGAGATTGTACTTCGCCCAGTCGGCTTCCGGAATCTCGTCGCCGATGCGGTAACGGAACTGCAGGACCTCCATATGGTCCGGCGCCGTCTCGCATTTGAACTTCAGCCGGTACCACTGTCCCTTGCTGCGGAAGGCAGCACCCGGGCTGCGGATGACATCGGCTTTCATTTCCGGCGTCGCGAAGGCGTAGGCGACGACGCGGTCTGCCTTGTACTTGTGGTCGTCATGGCTGATGCGGTCGAGCACTTCGGCGTCGCATCTCTGCTCCAGCCGGGTCTCCGGGTCGAGTTTCAGCAGGCCGGCGCGCAGGGCGGCGTCCATCGCGTGGGCGGGCCAGGCCAGCGTCACCGAGGCCAGCGCCGCAAGGAATAGTTTTTTCATGGGCGGGAGAACGACCATAACTCGCGTGAAAAATCAACCGGAGTGCCATTTTGGGGCAGCCGGATATGCGCGGAAATCGTCGTTGGCCGGGCAGGGTGTCTTGACGCAGCCGCTTTGACACGTCGCCGGCGCCATTCTTAATTGTCCGGGCTGCCATGCACCGATTGCCTGTTTCCCCGTCTTTCCGCTTCTCGCGATCGCGGCAGCCACCGCCACGGCCGCAAGGCGATATAGGCAGCGAGGAAGGTTCTCTGTGCCAGGCCGGCCTCGCTGTGCCAGACCTCCCTTATCCCCGCCGCCCTCAATGCCCTTCGTTGGGTGCTGTTGCGTTCCCAGCGCCGGCTGATGCTGCCCGCCCGATAGTATTTGTGGCAGAGCACTTGCGGCACGCGGACAAAGCCGCCGAGCAGCGACAGATGCAGAAGCCAGGTCCAGTCGGCGCTGAATTCGCCTTGGCTGTTGGGCTTGATCCCGCCGCTGCGGTGGAACGCCCAGGCCCTGAATACCCCACGGTTGGGGACCCACCATCCATGCGGCTGGCGCGCCATCACCCGGCCACGCACAAAACCGTCCTGCAAGCCCTCCAGCAGGTCGAACTTCCACGTGGCACTTTCGCGTCTGACTTCGATCACTTCGACATCGCTGAACGACAGTACGGCCTCGGGATTGGCATCGAGCGCCCGCACCAGCGCCTCGATATAGGTTGGATCGATGACGTCGTCATGGAAGGCAAAGAACATCAATTCGCCGCTGGCATTGGCCATCAGATCGTTGGAGTTCTTCAGCCATCCCAGGTTTTTGTCCCGGCGCAGGATACGGACATCGTCGCGGCCGCCGGCGAAGGCCGAAACGATCTCGAATGTCGCGTCGGTCGAATTGTCCTCGCCGACCAGGATCTCGATATTGTCCCAGGTCTGCGCGGCGAGGCTGTCCAGCGTACGCAAAATGAATGCCGCCGAATTGTAGCATGGCATCAGCGCGGTGACCTTCGGCCGCCAGCCGGATCGAAGCTCGACTTGTTTCTGCGCTACCTGCTTCGCGCCGCCGTGTTCTGTCTCACCCATTCACTCGATCCCGCAGATTTGCCGCAGCCTGTCGGCAAGCCACGGCGCCGTCGAATATTTACCTGTGTCGACCGAGATGTAGTTGCCCAGGCGGTTGACCCCGAATTGGTCGCGGCGATGGATCGTGGCTTTCGGGTCGCTGAGCGAACCACGCCCTTGCGCAAACACGAAGCCGCCGCGTACCTCAAGTTCCTCGGCATCGTCGAACATGCTGGAAACACTGGGCACCAACCGAGTGAGCGTGGCGCGAACGTCGCCGATGAACCGCTCTCGTGCGTCGGCATCGAGCGCTTGTGGCGTTTCGATCGACAATTCGCCACTCTCCGCAAGCAACCCGCTCGGATACCAGGAGAGATAGAAGTTGCGCCCGTTATAGTTTTTTATGTCGCCGAACGGGCCAAGGGCGACGACCGCGCACGGCACATCGACAGGCTGCCTGGTGCGGCCGAACAGGCAAAGCCGGTAGCGGTGCGACCATCCGTGAACCGGCTCGATGCCGGCCGTGCGGTCGACAGCCAGCCGCCCCTCCCAAAGGCAATTGACGACGATGTCGAACGCCTCACTTTTTTCGCCTGCGACCGCCACGCGCCATTTCCCGTCAATTCCGTCCACCGGCTGTGCCGAAAGGACTTTGGCCGCCATTCGCAAGCTGGTGTTGGGTTCACTCCGAAGCACGGCGCAAAGCCGGTCGGCAACCCATCGCGTGTTGACGGATCGCTCCGGCACCTGGAAGCCGCCGACGATCTGGTCCGAGTTGGTGACATCGGCCAATTCAGTTTTGGAAAGCCGATTCGATCGCGCCGCCGATACGTCGGCAAGGTAGCTGGTGGCGTCAGCGTGGCTGCGCACCAATACATCTACACGTTCAAAGATCGCCCCCAGCGCCTCGACAGCGACGACCGAGTTGCGATGGACCAGATAAAGGTCTTCCGAAAAGGTCGTGTGCGCTTCCAGATTGCTTCCGATCAGCTCGGAAACAAGCCTGCCGAAACACAGTCCTCCCGAAAGCAGATGCCGGGCGGTCAGCAGCGAGGGATCGTTCCCGTAGAGATAGCCGAGATGAATCTTGCCCTCGTTCCAACGGCTGGCGCAGACCATCGGCTCGCTCTCCTTGTCGAAGAGGGACACCGCGTAGCCTCTGCGGGCCATCATGAGAGCGAGGCTGGCGCCCATGATGCCGGCGCCGAGAATAGCCATTCTGCCGCGAGGCGCTGTCATGTCCTGGCGCGCATCGCGGCCTCTCCTTTCCTGACGATTGTCATCAGGGATACGAGACGTAGTCTTTAGGGTCGTATTCGGTATCGCAGAAAACCAGCAAAGACGGGTTCTCGCCTTCATAGGTCTGCAGCGCCCACACCGGGGCGTCGACCAGCACCGCGCGGTTCGATGAGGTGAGCGTCAGCCGTTCGATCCGTTCCTGGTAGCGAAATTCGATGCCGATCTCGCCCGACAGCTGCATCATCAATTGCCGGCCCGAGCCGTGTGCATGTCCCCCCCGCGACGTGCCGCGCGGCGCGGTGACGACGAACGCCCGCACGGCTTGGAAATTGTAACCGCTGAACTCGATAGCGGTCAGCATTCCCCTGGGATCGCAATGTAACGAAGTGGGGATCTCGGTGACCTTGCCGCCAAAGAACGTTCGATGCTGCATAACGTAAGCCCGCCAGATGCCGGTCGAAATTTTACCTCAGACTAGCGCTTATATCAAAAGACAGGGAATACAACCACTTAGGCGGTGTTTGGGAACACTGCAGCGGATCGGTGTCGAGCTCGGCCTCAGGCCGATAGGTGCCGACTACCGAAGGTCGCCGCGCCGTCACGACTTCTGAGTCGCGGCCGAAACCACGGCTTAAGACCTTGGTCCGAGCGGTCTAGGACCTTTGAGTTCGGAAGGCCGGCCGGTTCCAAGGAGGGTGATCTACTTCAGCAATTTCAAAGACTTATGCGGTTTGCGTTGGGTGGCCGCCCCTTCGTTCTCGTAATGAAAGCACAGCTATATCTAAGTTTACCCTTTGTATTAGCGATTCCTCATGTTGCCGGCTATACGTTTAGTGGCGGTGGCAATGTCGGAGGAAATTATGACATCCCGCAAGACCCTTTTTGCTGCATTCGCGGTGCTCGCGCTCTTGGTGTCGCCGGCCCTGGCTGGTGCTGGTGGCAACGGCCATGGGAATGGTAACGGCCATGGCAATGGTAATGGCAATGGCAATGGCGGAGGAAAGGGTAATACTAGCAGCAATGGCGGAGGCGGCGGTTCGCACGGCAAGTCGGCATCAGCCAAGGGCCAGGCCGCCAAGGGCCAGGTCGCCAAGGCCGCTACCGCTTCAGTGTCCAAGGAAAAGAATATCCATGCCAAGCTGGGCCGGTTGAACTCACTGCAGCGCAACGCCAACGCCTTTATGCACTCCAAGAGCAAGAACTTCGCTGGCGTGCAGGCTTTTGTGACACAGTCGGCAATAGCCAAGAACGCTCAATCGGCGCTCGATGCCGCTAATCAGGCGGTTGCCGACGCCAAAGCGGCGCTCGACGCGCTGAATGCGAAAGCGGCTGACCCGAATACCCCGCCCGAAGATGTCCCGACGCAGGCCGACCTCGATGCAGCACAGGCAGCGCTCGATGACGCCACCCAGGATGCGGCCGCTGCTCAGACCGCCGCCACAGCTGCCGCTGCCAACGTCCCATCGATCGATGCAGCCCTTGCCCAAATGGCCAACAAGCCCGTTGACCCTGAGGTGACAGATTGGGCCAATAGCGTACTTGCCGACAAGATCGACCAAGTAGCCGCCAAGCTGGCGCCGGCCACGCCTTGAGGCCCTCATGCGGCGGCAGCGATCCAATCGACGATAAGCCGTCGGGTCCGCCCGGCGGCTGCACCTTTCTCGCCTATCTGCAGCGTTGGTCCCAATGCAGGTCCGAGATTCTGGTCATGGCTATTTTGCGAAATCTCCAGCCGGGCCGCCGTCCTCAAGGCTGAATTCATGCGTGCTTCGCGCATCTTCATCGACCACACGAAACCAATGCTCCTGAAGCGCTCTAGGCGACACCCTTTGGCCCGTGACCTTCTCTACCGCAGATAACGGATCATCGGCGCTCGTGGCCTGAGTTGAGACACACTCCTCTCCATGCCACTCTTCCACCTGGTACTCTGGCATGCCGGCCTACCTACCGCTCCCCAGAGCCTTCGCTTCCCGCTCCAGCGTCTCGCGTCGGTTGCCGTGCTTCGCGATCAATTCCTTGACCTGCTGCGGGGTGATGCCGGCCTTGGTGGCGAAATACTCGACTTCATAATCCTCATCGGCAGAGACGCGGTCCCGATCGCGGAAGTCCGTCTTCGTTTTGTCGTCAGCCATTTGCTTTGCTCCTGGTTGAATGATCAACCGCAACGTGCAGCCGCAGCCTTTTGTTGCAGCGGAGCCCGGATTTCCGAAACGGTCACATGGGAAAACGGCCCTCAGTCGCAGGAGGTGCTGGTGTTGCTGTAACTTTGAACGGAACGGTTCTTCTCCTTGACGGTTGTGACGTGAAGGAGATGCCTCATGTTTGAAAGTGTGATGTGGTTGATCGTCGTTGCTGGTGGGCCACTGTTGCTGGCCCTATTGATGGCATACGTTCTTATGACCCGACGCCACCGTGGTCCTGCAGAACGCATGGAAAGCGACCGCGCGACCAAACGGCTCTATCGCCAGGACGAACGTTGATCCTGAGGCTGGCGCAACGTTTGCGCTCACGCTGGCCCGCTGCCTCGCGGTGGCAGGCTTCTTCGTTTTAGGAAGTTAGGAATAACTTAGGAAAGATTTGGCCCTCTTTGAAAATACAGAGGCAATTCAGCACGGTAGCCAAATATCTGGCGGAGGGAGTGGGATTCGAACCCACGGTGGGCTTGCACCCACGCCGGTTTTCAAGACCGGTGCCTTAAACCGCTCGGCCATCCCTCCAACGTGACTTTTCAATCATCTAGGAACATCAACCGACCCAGTGAACGACAGTTGGTATCGAATGATACCTATCCTTCCGGACCAGCTTGCGGTTCATCTAGAGCGTTGCCCATCGCCAAGTCAACCATCGGCGCTGCCATGGATAATAGGGGGTGGCGTTCGTTACCCGAACGGAGCTGCGAACCCGTTTTCGAAGGAGCCGGGATCTAATTGCGATCCTTGCTGCCGACCTGCACAAGTTGCAGAAGACCCAGCACGACAAGTGCGAGCAAGGTAGCCAAAGCCGCGATCTGCCAGAACCCGAGCCCAACCGCCAGGCCTATGGCGCCTGCCAGCCACATGCCCGCCCCAGTGGTAAGCCCTTGAACCTCGCCCTTGGAGAAGAAGATCAAGCCCGCGGCCAGAAATGCCACGCCGGCAGTCGTGGCTTCGATCAAGCGGATAGGATCAATGGCGATTTCCTGACCATCGAAGACGTGAAGATGAGTAATCTCGATCGTGAGGATGGCAATTAGAGCCGTCGCAACACAGACCAGGATGTGTGTCCTCAATCCGGCCGGTCGGTTACGCCATTCGCGTTCGATCCCAACGATGGAGCCAAGGACGGCCGCGAGCAAAAGCCTGGCTGAAATTACGGAAAAGGGCAGCCACGTCTGTTGCCCGAAACGTTCAATGAATTCATCCATGAGGCGCAGAACGTATCTCGGGTCGGTCGGTTCCAGGCAGCCGCGCTTCATGCCACAGGTTCACTTCCAGACTCCAAAGGACAGAGGTCTCGGATGCCTCCTCACAGGCGCCCGGCCAGCCCGGGACCTGGCCGCCACATTCCTGCCCGGTTCCGGACACAATCGATTAATACGCTGATAAACAATTCCTGCGCACAAGGGATGGGGATTGGCGCGTCGCAGGCATTGCTCATCTGGCTCCGCCGAAATTCTAGAAGCGGCGCCTGTGTCGAGACGGTAGGGGACATCGGAAAACATGCAGACCACGACGCATCGGCGTCTTCGTCGCGCTCCTGCTTTGGTGTTGTGCGCTCTTTCGGCTGCGTTGCTGGCCGCGTGCGCGTCGCCGCAGTCCGAGCCGAAAGCCATGGTCTACAAGAAGCCTCGCTCGAAGGAATATTTTGCCGAGACCGAGTACGGCGTGAAGGCCAGCCCGCGCGTTCAGTACATGCGGCGCGGCGGCGGCCGCGACCAGTTGGGCAAGCCCTATCAGGTGCGCGGCAAGTGGTATTACCCCAAGGAAGACAAGCGCTACGCCAAGGTCGGTCTCGCCTCCTGGTATGGCGATGCCTTCCACGGTCGCCTCACAGCCAATGGCGAAGTCTACGACATGACCCATCTGACGGCGGCGCATCCGACCATGCCGCTGCCAAGCTACGCCCGTGTCACCAACACCGAGACCGGAAGCTCGGTCATCGTGCGCGTCAACGACCGCGGCCCCTATCACGAGGGACGCATCATCGATGTCTCGGAACGCGCCGCGCAAATGCTCGACTATGCCAAGGTCGGCACGGCCAGGGTCAAGGTGGAATATATTGGCCGCGCACCGCTCGACGGCGACGACGACCAATATCTGGTCGCCTCCTACCGCCCGGGCAACCGACCGGACCCGTCCGATGGCTTGCCGACCGGCGTCATGGTGGCGATGAACGGACCTTCGCCGAGCCTATCTGTTGGCGCACCCCCTGCCGTAGTGCCGTTTCCTGGTCAGTTGACGAATTCCGACACACAGCCAGTGATGTCGATGCAGGCACCGGCCTCAAGCGATGTGACGCTGCCTGAATTCGGGCCGATCGTGCCTCAGCGCCCGGAATCGCCCTTTGCCGTGGCTTCGCTCTCCTATGCGGATGAGCGCGTACAGCGCGCCGACGTCTTTGCAGCGCTTGACGACCAGGGCATGTCGCCAGCCGACATCCTGCAATCGTGGAAGAAATCCAACCCGCAGGCATCGCCTGCCGTTTCCGACTATGTCGCCGCCGGATCCTTCGACGATGCCGCCGAGGCAAAGCGGGTGGCTGCGGCTCTCGAACCGTTCGGCAGGACCGAAATCCAGAGCACCGAACTCGACGGCAATGACTGGTACGCGGTCAATCTCTATCCGGATGGCCATGGCAATGTCGACGACCTCTTGCGCGCGGCATGGTCGCATGGCGCGCCGGACGCGCTGGCTGTGCGCAACTGACCAACAAAGGCACGCCGGTTTTGTCATTGCGCGGTTGATCCGCCGGGAAGAAGCCTGATAGCGTTGCGGCAAGTTTCTGCCGGCTAACAGTCGAGCCTCTTCATGCGATTTCGCCTTTTCCACCCTTTTGCCGGGCTTTTTGGCCTTGGCTTCTTGCTTGCCGCGCTGGTTCCGGCCAACGCGCAGCTTTTCGAGACCAAGGCGACGCAGGCTTTCATGATCGATGCCGAAACCGGCACGGTGCTGTTTTCCAAGGATGCCGACCAACCGATCCCGCCGGCCTCGATGGCCAAGCTGATGACGATGGAGATGGTCTTCAACGCCATCAAGTCGAAGCGCATGAGCCTCGACGACACCTTCGTGGTTTCGGAAAATGCCTGGCGCAAGGGCGGTGCGCCTTCGGGAACGTCGACCATGTTTGCCAAGCTCAAATCGGCGATCCGGGTCGAGGATCTGATCCAGGGGGTCACCATACAGGCCGCCAATGACGGCTGCATGGTGCTGGCCGAAGGCATGGCCGGTTCGGAAGAGAATTTCGCGGCGCAGATGAACGATCGCGCGCGCCAGATCGGGCTGCCGAAATCGACATTTGTCAATTCCACCGGCCTGCCGGCCGACGGCCAGCAGACGACAGTGCGCGAACTGGCGCAGCTTGGCCTGCATATATGGCGCGAATATCCGGATCTCTATCTCTATTACGGCCGGGCCGATTTCACCTGGAACAAGATCTCGCAAAAGAATCGCAACCCGTTGCTGGCCATGGGCATCGGCGCCGATGGGCTGGCGGTCGGGTCGAGCGAGGCGGGCGGTTTCGGCATTGTCGGCTCGGTCAGCCATGACGGAACCAGGGTGTTCGCGGCGATGAGCGGATTGGCCAATGATCGCGAGCGCGCCGAGGAAGCGCGCAAGCTGCTCGAATGGGGCGTCCGCTCCTTCGAGAAGACCGAGATTTTCGCTGGCAACGAAGTGGTCGGCGAGGCCCAGGTGTTCGGCGGCGCCAAATCCAGCGTAGCGCTGAAGGCAAAGGCGCCGATCGACGTCCTGCTGCCGATCGCCAACCGCGACAAGCTGACCGCCAGGATCGTCTATCAGGGGCCGGTATCGGCGCCGGTGGAGGAGGGGCAACCCGTCGGCGCGCTGCGCGTCTGGAGCGGCGATACGCTGAGCCAGGAAACGCCGCTTTTCGCCGCCGAATCGGTCGGCGTCGGCACACTGCCGCAACGCGCGTTTGATGCCGCCAGGGAACTGGCCGTAGGCTGGCTGCGTTGAGTTCCTGCGGCGTGGACCTTTTCTCGGGCGCGGACTAAGACACCAGCGCAAAGCAGGACAAAGGCCTTTCGATTGGCAAGCGGATTTTTCATCACCTTCGAAGGCGGCGAGGGCGCCGGCAAGTCGACGCAGATCGAACGGCTGGCCCAGAAGATGCGCGCCAAGAAATACGATGTCCTCCTCACCCGCGAACCCGGGGGGTCACCCGGCGCCGAGGCGGTCAGGCACGTGCTCCTGTCCGGCGCCGCCGAGCCTTTCGGGCCGAAGATGGAGGCGCTGCTGTTTGCCGCCGCACGCTCCGACCATGTCGAGCAGGTCATCCGGCCGGCGGTGGAGCGCGGCTCCATCGTGCTTTGCGACCGTTTCCTGGATTCGTCGCGCGTCTATCAGGGCGTCACCGGCGGCCTCGATCCGGCTTTCATGGAAGCTCTGGAGGAGGTCGCGGTCAACGGCATGATGCCGGACATGACGCTGATCCTTGACATTGACCCCGCCGAGGGCTTGCGGCGCGCCGCCGCGCGGCGTGGCGCCGAGGACGGTCCGGACCGCTTCGAAAAGGAGACGCTGGACATCCACCAGCGCCGCCGTGACGCCTTCCTGGCGATCGCAGCCGCCGAGCCGGACCGCTGCATCGTGATCGACGCGTCGGCGCCTCCCGCTGCGGTGGAGGATGTCATCACCGCGGTGGTGTTCGCCGCACTTGAGGCGAGGGCGCCCGCGCGCAACCGACAGGCGGCGCCCGCATGATCTTCGAACGCATCGCTCCCGAGCAGCACGACACACTGGACGGTGTACCGGAGCCGTCCGAGACGCTGCGCCTGGTCGGCCATGAGCAGGCGGCCGCGATGCTCGCTGCCGCCTATCGCTCGGGAAAACTGCCGCATGCGTTGATCTTTGCCGGGCCGGTCGGCATCGGCAAGGCGACGCTTGCCTTTCACCTGGCGCACCATCTGTTGAAGCATCCGGCCTTCGACCAGGCGCCGGATGTGTTTGCCGTTCCCGATCCGGCCTCACCGCTGTTTCGCCAGATCGCCACCGGGGCGCATCCCGGCGTGCTGCACCTGACCCGGCCGCTGAACGACAAGACCAAGAGTTTCAAGACCGTCGTCACCGTCGACGAGATCCGCAAGGTCAACCGCTTCCTGTCGCTGACCTCGCATGACGGCAGCTACCGGGTGGTGATCGTCGATCCGGCCGACGACATGAACACCAACGCCGCCAATGCCTTGCTGAAGAACCTCGAGGAGCCGCCGAGCCGCACGCTGTTCATCCTCATCGTGCATGCGCCGGGCAGCCTTTTGCCGACCATCCGTTCGCGCTGCCAGATGGTGCGGCTGACGCCGCTCGATGCCGGCAGCCTGATGAGTGTTCTGGAGACCGTCGAGCCGCCGCCACCTTCCGATCCTGCCGCGCGCGCGGCACTGGCGGAACGGGCAGGGGGCAGCGCCCGCAATGCGATCCTTCTGACCCAATATGGCGGGCTGGAGATTGCCGGCACGCTCGACGCCCTGGTCACGTCGGGCAAGAGCGACATCGCCGGAGCCTATCGGCTTGCCGATGCCGTCGCCGGCCGCAACCAGGCGATCCAGTTCGACATCTTCAACCGCCGCGCGCTCGATCTGCTCTCCACTGGCGCCAGTGAAGCCGCGCTGGCCGGGGATCTCGCGCGGGCGAAAACGCTGTCCGACACTTGGCACGAGGCGCTGAACGCCATATCTGAGACCGATACCTACAATCTTGACAAGAAGCAGCACGCCTTGACCATGATCGACCGCCTGAATTCCGCAATGCGAATGTGACCGGTTTCGGCATTGGGTCGGGATGGCAATCGCCGTCTCGATGCGATATCCACCGCTCACACTCAATTCGGACATTCATGACGGTTCATTCATGTCACGCGACACATTCTACATCACGACACCGATTTTCTATCCGAACGGCAAGCCGCATATCGGCCACGCCTATACGGTCATTGCGACCGACGCGCTGGCCCGCTTCAAGCGCCTGGACGGCAAGGACGTGCTCTTCCTCACCGGCACTGACGAACACGGCCTCAAGATGCAGCAGACGGCCGAGAAGGAAGGCATAACGCCACTCGCGCTTGCCGACCGCAACTCGGCGATCTTCCGTTCGATGACAGAGGTCCTGGGCGGCTCGAATGATGATTACATCCGCACGACGGAACCACGCCACTACGAGTCGTGCCAGGCGATCTGGAAGGCGATGGCGGCCAATGGCGACATCTATCTCGACCGCTACAGTGGCTGGTATTCGGTCCGCCAGGAAGCCTATTTCGAAGAGAGCGAAACCACGCTCGGCGACGACGGCGTGCGCCGCGAGCCGCTTGGCTCGCCGGTCGAATGGAATGAGGAGGAAAGCTACTTCTTCAGGCTTTCCGCCTATCAGGACAAATTGCTTGCGCTGTACGAAAGCCAGCCCGATTTCGTCGGTCCGGCCGAGCGCCGAAATGAGGTGATGAGCTTCGTCAGGTCCGGCCTCAAGGACATCTCGGTCTCGCGCACGACCTTCAATTGGGGCGTGCCGGTGCCCGGCGACGACAAGCATGTGATGTATGTCTGGGTCGATGCCTTGACCAACTACATCACCGCTGCCGGCTATCCCGACACCAAGGCCGAGCAATGGCGCTACTGGCCGGCCACGCACATTATCGGCAAGGACATCGTCCGCTTCCATGCCGTCTACTGGCCGGCTTTCCTGATGTCGGCCGGCATCGAACTGCCGAAGCGCGTCTTCGCGCATGGCTTCCTGTTCAACCGCGGCGAGAAAATGTCGAAGTCGGTCGGCAATGTCGTAGACCCCTTCACCATGGTCGAGCATTACGGCCTCGACCAGGTGCGCTATTTCTTCTTGCGTGAGGTGCCATTCGGCCAGGACGGCAGCTACAGCCATGACGCGATCGTCAACCGCACAAATGCCGATCTCGCCAACGGTCTCGGCAATCTGGCGCAGCGCTCGCTGTCGATGATCGCCAAGAACTGCGGCGGCGTGGTGCCGCATCGCGGCGAGCTGACCGAAGCCGACAGCGCGATCCTCGACCAGGCGGTGGAAGCGCTGGGTACCGCGCGCCAGGCGATGGCGGAACAGGGCATCCATCTCGCGTTGGCGGCGATCTTCGGCGTTGTGGCGGAAGCGGATCGCTACTTCGCCTCGCAGGCGCCCTGGGCGCTGAAGAAGACCGATCCGGCGCGCATGGAAACAGTGCTGTGGACGACCGCCGAACTGGTGCGGCGCGTGGCATTGCTGTGCCAGCCCTACATTCCGGGGTCGGCCGGCAAGCTGCTGGACCTGCTGGCGGTGCCGGCGGACAAGCGTGACTTCGCGCATGTCCATGCCGACTATGCGCTGGTGCCCGGCACGGCGCTGCCCGCGCCGGAGGGCGTGTTTCCGCGTTATGTCGAAAACCCTGAGGCGAGCGCCTGATGCTCGTCGACAGCCATTGCCATCTCGACTTTCCGGATTTCACCGAGGAGCGGGCGGCCATCGTCGCCCGCGCAAAGGCTGCCGGTATAGGTCACATGGTGACCATCTCGACACGCGTGAAGCGGTTTGCGCAAGTGCTTGAGATTGCCGAGAGTTTCGACGAAATCTATTGCTCGGTCGGCACCCATCCTCACAATGCCGGCGAAGAACTGGATGTGACGGCTGAGGACCTTGTGCGCCTGTCCGCGCACCCGAAGGTGGTGGCGATCGGCGAGGCCGGGCTCGACTATTTTTACGACAAGGCGCCACGCGATGCGCAGGCGCAGGGCTTTCGCACTCACATAGCGGCCGCGCGCGAGACCGGCTTGCCGCTGGTGATCCATTCGCGCGATGCCGATGACGACATGGCTGCCATCCTCGAAGACGAAACAGGGAAGGGCGCCTTCCCCTTCATCCTGCATTGTTTTTCGTCGGGGCGACGGCTGGCAGAGGTCGGCGTGGCGCTTGGTGGCTATGTGTCCTTCTCGGGCATACTGACCTTCAAGAACTCCGCCGATTTACGCGCCATCGCAGCCGATGTGCCGCATGACCGGCTGCTGGTCGAGACCGACGCACCGTATCTGGCGCCGGTGCCGTTCCGCGGCAAACGCAACGAGCCGGCCTATATCGCGCATACAGCCAAGGTGCTGGCGGAGACGGTCGGCGTTGGCGAAGCCGAGATCGCGACGCTGACGACGGAGAACTTCTTCCGGCTGTTCGGCAAGATGCCGCGGCCCGCCGGGCTCTGACGCATGAGCGACCGGCTGCGCCTCACCATCCTCGGCTGCGGCTCGTCACCTGGCACGCCGCGTATCACCGGCGATTGGGGCAATTGCGACCCGGCCAATCCGAAAAACCGGCGTACACGCTCAGCCGCGCTCGTCGAGCGGATAGCAGCCAACGGCGCCAGAACCACGGTCGTCATCGACACCGGGCCTGATTTCCGTGAGCAGATGCTGATGGCGGCGGTCCGGCGCATCGACGCCGTCGTCTATACGCATCCGCACGCCGACCACATCCACGGCATCGACGATCTGCGCGGCTACGTGCTGGAGCAGCGCCATTTGATCGATGTCCATGCCGACCAGCCGACCATGCTCAGGCTGCGCGAAGCGTTCGGCTATTGCTTCGAGACGCCGCTTGGCAGTTCCTATCCGCCGATCGTCAGGCCGCACATCATCGATCACGCAAGCGCGGTGACGATCGAAGGCGAGGGCGGTGCCCTCACCCTCGAGCCGCTGCCGCAGATCCATGGCGACATCATTTCGCTCGGCTTCCGCATCGGCGGGCTGGCCTACTGCCCCGATATAAGCGACTTCCCGGATACCACCGCCGAGCGGCTGCGCGGCCTGGAAATGCTGGTCATCGATGCCTTGCAGTACCATACCCATCCCAGTCATCTGTCGCTCGGTCAGGCGCTTGGCTGGATTGAAAAACTGGCGCCGAAACAGGCCGTGCTGACGCATATGCATGTGCCGCTCGACTATGCCACGGTGAAGGCCGAGGTGCCGGCCAACGTCACTCCGGCCTATGACGGCATGGTGATCGAAATTCCTTTATGAGCAAGCATGATACGAGCAGATCTTTATAAGGACGTTCGGTTCTTCGGCGCGAAGATCAGCAGCGTTCCAATCCGCTCATAGCCCATGCGGGGATAAAGCAGCGCTCCGGCACGCGTCGCCAACAGCATCGAGCACCGCGACCCATGCGCTTTGTCGTCATGCAGCATTTTGGCCATCAGCGCCTGGCCGATGCCTCGACGCCGCTGCGAAGGCTCGACAAACATTGCCGAGCACCATGTGGCGCCGACGGCGTCTATGCTGCGCACACGCCCGACGATGGCGTCGCCATCGAGCGCCACATACTGGCGAAACGGCGCATCGTCGCCGAGTTGATCGTCTGGAAGTGGCCGCCTGCGTATGACCTTTCCCAGTTGTGCAGCGCGTTCAGCCGTCCTCACGCGTTCGATAGAGACGATTGCTGGCGGGTCTGGAATTTGGCGCAGCGACTGGACGAAAAAGCCTTCCGTCCGCAGCAGCCGGTAGCCGAGCGCCTTGTAGGCAGTTCGCGTCGGTTCGTCCGGGCCGTCATTCGCGATCACGACCGAAACGGCAAAGCTTGGCCGCGCATGCTGCCGCACGATGGCATCGGCTTCCTCGGCGGCGACGTCATGGACGATCCATTCTTCGCCACGGTAGTCGCGTGCATTCTTGCGCTCGGCATCGCGCATCAGCCACAAGGGTCCGACGCGGCTGGCCTCGTAGGGAAAGGAACGGCTCTTATCGGTACTGAAGCCGTGCACGAACACTTCGATCGCCGCTTCGATGTCACGCTTTGCTGTCGTCATCGACACAGCGTAGCGTTGGCCTTTCGGCTCAAGGCAACACGCGTCGATCATGCCAAACCCGTGAAAATCGCAGCAATTTCCAGCTTCAGTCTAATGCACAAGTTCCATAATCTATCTTATGCGACTTTCATATGTGGCTGCTGCTTCCATTAGGGGCGTGCCAATATACGCCCTGCTGACTGAGATGCAGGCCGGCGGCTCTGATCGCTTGGCGGGAGGAACGTTGACGAAGCAGTGGCGAAATGAGTTGGCGTGGTCTTCATTTCTCAAGGGATGGCGCCTTTCGCAAAGGCCTCGACTTCCTGCTCGACGGGCTGGCACCAGGATAACGAACAGGAGCGTCATCCCGAAAAGCTTTCCAGGAGGCCGCTGAAGGCTGCTGCGATTGCAACAAGATGGAAGACGCCAAGGGCCAGCCATCTGGAGCCGCCGGCGCCCGCAACAAATGCCCCATAGGCAGGAAACTGCAGCGCAGCCAATCCGATGGAAAGGCCGGTGATCGTTGTGTTGGTCAACAGCGTTGCCAGCATGGGGACCGGATAGAGAAGTCGCGCCAGCCCATAGTCGCCATGCCCGGCTCCGGCCGAATAGAGCGTCAGGAAAAAGGCGACGGGCGTGATGCCGAGGCCGACAAGGAACCCTGCCCGCGAGGAGAATCTTGGCGACGTCATCTGGCCATGGCCATGGCAGCGGACGGGTCGCGGTCGTCAGGCGCGAGCTTGGACGAAGCGACAAGCAGCTTCTCCTGATCCGCCCGCGACTTCGGCTCGATCGCGATTTGCAGCAGAGGCCAGGGCGCGGCAGACTCTCCATCATGACGCCATGGTTGCAGATTGATCGGATGGCCGCAACGGAGGGGTCTACGCCCGGCCGGCCGCCCGGCCCGTCCCTTTCGCTTCCTGACTGTGGACGCGCGCCAGAAAATCGCGCACCAGGGGAAGCGCCTCATCGAAATGGGTTTCGAGCAGCCAGTGGCCGGCGCCGCCGATGAGATGAAGTTCTGCTTCCGGCAAATCGCGGTGGTAGGCATGCGCCGATTGTGCCGGCATGTAACCATCCTCGGGGCCCCAGACGATGAGCGTCTGCGGTTGGTGCTCGCGCAGATAGCTCTGATAGCGCGGGAACCAGCCGAGGTTCGCCTCCAGCTTCTCCATCAGGCCGACCGCGAGCCGCCGGCGGATCGGCGTGCCCATCAAAGGCCAGTGGAGTTTCCAAAGATCGGGAGGCACGCGCTCGGCTACAGCGTCATCCACCTCTCCGACAAACTCGTGCCGGAACCCCTCCTCGCTCACCGCCTCTTCCAACGGCCGGTGCTTTTCGGGCGTCTTTTCCTTCCAATAGGCTTTTATCCCAGCGTATTTCGGCCCGAGAACATCCTGGTATATATCGCCGTTCTGGATGATGAGTGCCGCGATGCGCTCGGGATGTGCGATGGCGTGGCGCAGTCCGATCTGTGAGCCATAATCGTGCAGCCAGAGAGCATAGCGCGACATGCCGAGCGCATCGGCGAAAGCTGTCAGAAACCCGGCATAGGCATCGAAATCATAGCCAAAAACCGACATTTCGGGCGTGGCGCTGTAGCCAAAGCCGGGAAAGTCCGGCGCGAATGTATGCCAGCGATCGGCAAGTGCCGGCATCAACCTTCGGAATTGATAGGACGAGCACGGATAGCCGTGCGGCAGCAGGAGGACGGGAGCATCAGGCGGGCCGTCTTCGCGATAGAAGATGCTGTTTCCGTCAACGTCGATCCGGCGATGTTGCAATTCTACCTCCTTGCTCAAAGCTTGCCCGCCACTTTGTTTACGGCGCTCCGGCAAGAAGGTTCCCTTGAAGTCAGGGCCTGACGGCTTCCGGCTCTCCATTGCCCGACAGGATCCGCAGCGTTCCGCGCGTGGCGTTGCGGAACGCATCGTCGAAACTGACGCCACGTACCTGCCAGCGATACTCCTTATCCTTGAAGCTGAGCCGCCAGTCGCCGACCCAGCCCAGCGCTTCCTGGCGCCATACCAAAGTGCCGGCAAGCAGGGCGTCCCCATCCAGCGTGTTGGCCACGTCGGCTAGCGCGACGTCGGACGGCCGAGGCAACTCCAGCGGCAAACCGGTCCGGTGCGCCGCGTCCGCCAGCGCAACGCGCATATCCGCCGCAAGCTCGCCGCCGCCATCGCGCACCAGCGTGAAGCCGTCGCCTTTCATCGGCCTTACATCCAGCAGTGCGACGATTTTTGGCCGCGGCACCGCCCACGGTTTGCGCCCGAGCGACGCCAGCAAGGCATCGATCTTGTCCGGGTCGAAATCGGCGGTGATGTAATGCGGCCGGTCGTGGGTGCCCTGCTCGTCATGCGGCGGGCGGTTGTTGAGCAGGTCGCGGTAGCCGACACCAGTGACATAGTCGGCCGCGTGCCGGCTCATGTCCGCAACACGCGGGTCGCCGATCAGCCGCGGGTCGCCGGAAACCTTGACCAGCACCTCTTCAAGGCACGGCGCCAGGCCCCACGCCCGGTTCTCCTCGCCAGTGCCGCTGGTCACCGATTGCGCGCGGTAGAGGCTGGCGCGGTCGATGTCGGCGGCAGCGACCGGAACGACAATCAGCACAGCCAGCGCCGCTGCCACAAAGCCCAATTTCAAGCATCCAGGCACCCGCCGACCCTCCCGAAACGGTCCGGAACATCCGTTGGAGCCATACTCCTGATCATCAGGGAATTTCAAGGTACCGCCCATCAAGGCGTATCGCCGACGATGCGCCGGTGTACGCCGTCCAGGCTCTCGGTAAGCGCCTCGAACCCGTTTTGCGCCGTCAGTTCGCGAAGAACCTGTTCGTTGATGCCGCCGCGCGTCGCATAGTCCTGCGCCAGATTCATGAAGTCGGCATCCGGCGACATATCAGGAGCGCTTCCCAAGGCTTTGAAAAGCGAGGCGATGTAATCGCGCCCCTTCCCTTCCTCCACGCCATTCCTCTTGAGCCAGCTGTTAATCGTATCGAGATATCTAAAGTAGCTGGCATAGGTTGCGGTGGCCACGCTCAACGCGTTGAATTCGGCTGAGTTCTCGACCTCGATCGCTTTCCCCAGATTGCCGAACAAGGCAGCGACAGTGGCATCCGGCGGGCAGATGATCGTTGCCCCCAGCCGGTGGGCAATCATCGGCATGGGCAGCGCTTTCGTCACCTGGTGCGCTGGTGCGGTCAAGCCGGCAATCTCCTCGCGCGGCAGCGTGGCGATCAAGCTGATGAGGTGATGCTCGCGCCGAAACCGCAAACCCGGCAGGACGTCATGCGCAATTTGCGGCCGGACAGCCAGCATGACTAGGTCGCATTGATCGAGAACCGCCTGATTGTCATCAGCGATACGCACATCCGGATAAGGGGCTGCCAGCTCTGCGGCGATCTCTTCATTGCGCGGCGACAGCAGCACGGAGACGGAGTTATCCGCGACGGATTTGAGCCCGCTGACAATGGCCGCTGTAAGGGCACCCGTGCCGATGAAGCCAAGTTTCATCGCGCCTGTCTCTGGTTCATCGGTCACAGCGGCGCATGGTCGAGCCGTACCTGATAGCTCAGCACGCGCTTTTCACCGGGCGCGATCAGCATCACGCCCGGCTTGTCCGCGAACTCGCCTTCGAAATCCACGGGGCTGGCAAGCCCGTGCCAGGGTTCAATGCACAGGAACGGAGCGCCGCCCGGCTTCGACCAGATGCCCAGTTCCTTAAAACCCTGCCACGACATCTCGATCGCCGCACCGTTCGCGGCGGCATAGCGCACGCTGGTGCTGGCCGGCCGGTCGAGGATCACGGCGTCTGCCTCGAACAGCTGTTCGGAAAGCGCCAGCGTTTTGCCTTCGATGGGCGTCGGCCGCGGTGCAGCCAGCACCAGGCCATCCTTCAGCCGGCGGATCGGCGCCGGCTCGTCCTGGGCAAAGGTCAGGTGGTAGTCGGTCTTGGCGAGCCCCGGCTGCAATGGCCAATTGAAAGCCGGATGTGCACCGATGGAGGCTGGCAGCGTCTCGTCGCCGGTGTTGGCAATCTCGAAGCTCACACCAAGTTCCCGACGCTCGAGCGTATAGGTGATGGCAAGGCGAAAGGCGAACGGATAGCGCGTGCGTGTATCGGCATCGTCGGTCAACACCAGCGTGCAGGATCGGGGGCTCGCGTCAGCCCACACAAATGGCTTGTCGCGCGCAAATCCGTGCTGCGTCAGGGGATAGACCTGGCCCCGATGGCGAAGCTGGTCGCCCTTCAGCCGGCCGACGATCGGAAACAGCACCGGCGAATGCCGCCGCCATTCCGGCCCGGCCTGCCACA
Organism: Mesorhizobium sp. L2C066B000; assembly: GCF_000502335.1. Lineage (NCBI taxonomy): Bacteria > Pseudomonadati > Pseudomonadota > Alphaproteobacteria > Hyphomicrobiales > Phyllobacteriaceae > Mesorhizobium > Mesorhizobium sp. L2C066B000. The sequence goes on along the minus strand of NZ_AYWZ01000006.1, from coordinate 86,329 downwards.
AAAACTCCAGACCCTCGGCATTGCGCAAGGAGACGAGCTCGGCCCCCTGCCCGACAATGGTCGCCGAAATGCCGTCGCCGTGAAGCGTCACTTGTTCCATGCGTTCTCGCGGAAAGCTGCGTGCGAGCGGCAGGTTAGCAAAAGCCCGCATGGACTCAAGGGCGCAGCGACATCGCGCTGATAGAGGAGCGATGTCTCGACGGCAAAAACGACAGTGGCCGGAGAAGATTCTCCTCCGGCCACTGCGAGATCGAGATTGTTGCCCTGCTACGGTTCGACTATTCGCGCTCGCCGGTGAAAGTCAGCAACAGCTGGAAGATGTTGACGAAGTTCAGGTACAGCGACAGCGCGCCGAAGACGGCGAGCTTCTGCTGCGATTCCGCATCGAAATTCTCCGCATACTGTTCCTTGATCGTCTGCGTGTCCCAGGCGGTCAGGCCGACAAAGACGGCAATGCCGATCACCGAGATGGCGAACTGCAGCGCGGTCGAGCCAAGGAAGATGTTGACGACGCTGGCGATCACCACACCGATCAGGCCCATGATCAGGAAGGACGAGAACTGGGTCAGGTCGCGCTTGGTCGTGTAGCCGTAGAGGCTGGTGGCGCCGAACATCGTGGCGGTGATGAAGAAGGTGCGCGCGATGCTGGTGCCGGTGAAGACCAGGAACACCGAAGCCAGCGACAGGCCCATCACCGCGCAGAAGGCCCAGAACATCAACTGGGCGCTCGCCGCCGACATCGTCTGCATCTTGAACGAGAACAGCAGCACGAAGGCGAGCGGCGCCAGCATCACCACCCATTTCAGCGGGCTGGAAAAGATCGGCACGTAGAGGGCCGGCGTCGAAGCGACCACCATGGCGACGATGCCAGTGACGACGAGGCCGATGCCCATATAGTTATAGACACGCAGCATGTGGCTGCGCAGGCCCTCGTCATAGACGGCGCCGGCGCGCGCGCCAGTGCCCATGCGGTATCCGAGGTCAGGGGTATTCATGCGGGTTCTCCTTATGTGGTCTCAGTAAAGTGTCCTGATCAGTAAAGTGTCTTGGCAAGCGTCTCGGCGGCGCGGTCGAGGTCGTGGACATCGCTGCGCGCGACGACCGCGTACGCGACCTCGCCGATCTGGAAATAGGCCGAGGAGATATCGCCCGAGGGCGCGATGGCAGGCTTGACCACGTCGAAGGTTCCGGGCCGGATCGCAAACAGCGAGACCAGCCCCATATCCTTCGTCTCCAGCGCCACTTCGACGCTCGGCCCGAAGCGCGACGGATAGATCTGCACGTCGCGAACCTTCCACTCCTTGGGCAGCGATGGCATGACGATTGCGGTGGCGGCGCGGATTTCGTCGCCATTGTAGTTGGGCGCCTCCAACTGCGAGGGCATCGCCTCGCGCATGAGCGTCGTCTTGTGCGCCCGGATCGCTTCTTCGACATAGGCGGGCGGCGGCGGCGAAGCCACAACCTTGCTCACCAGCAGCGGCCCGAAGAGGCCGTTCGCCAGCCAGCCGGCAGCAACAAAGATGGCGACCGCCGCCGCCCGCTGCAGCACGGCGAAGACGCGGCGACTGGCCAGCCCCCTGCCCAGCCGGCGCGCGACTTCAGTCGTCGCCGGCCGCGCCATGCCTGTGGAAGCAGCCAGCGCCAGGCGCAGTTCGTCGCGCGTCCTCAAGTCGGACATCACCCGCGCCGCAGCCTCCGGACGAGCCGACAGGAACGCCTCGACCTCGATGCGGCGCGCGACATCCAGCTGGTCGTCGACATAGGCGTCGAGATCGGTATCGGTCACCGGGTCCCGCAACAGGTCGGTCATGACGGGTCTCCCACGATCCTCAGATGGCTTTTGGCCGGCGAAGGTGCAGCGTTTTCCATCTCGCGCAGTGCTGCGCGCGCCCTGCCGATGCGCGACATCAGCGTGCCCAGCGGCACCTCGCTGGCGTCGGCGGCCTGCTGGTAGGAAAGGCCCTCGATGGCGACCAGATGCAGCGCCGAACGCTGCTGCTCCGGCAGACTGAAAAAGGCCTCGCGCACCTGCGCCAGTCGCACGGAATGTTCCTGAGGCGCCGGGGTGCTGGCATCGGTGAGATAGCCGGCCTGCTCGACACGCGCTGCTTCCGACCGGCGCGAGCGCATCTTGTCGATGAAAGCGTTGTGGACGATCGACAGCAACCATGCCCGCAGATTGCCGCCCGAGCGGAATGTGTCGCGCCGCTCGTAGGCGCGCACCAGCGCATCGTGCACCAGATCCTCGGCGTCAGTGCCGTCGCGCGTCAGCGAGCGTGCGTAGCGCCTGAGCGAACCCAGCTGTCCGACAATATCGAAGCGTGGCATCGACCGTTTCATGCCCCGTTTACGAAACAGGCGGGGATCTTAATCCATCGCCACCAAAACTTTTTTGCGTCGCCACAATAGGCATCATGCAATCAGAAGTCCGCTGCGCACTTACCCATCTCCCGTGCGGCAGATGTTTGCTTTATGGATGAAGTCTAGCCTTATCCGTCTGTCCCAGGAGCAAAAGATGGCCAATGGTAGTCGTGTAACGGGTTTTGCAGCGTTGCCGGTCGTCGGCAGGGTGTTCATCATCTTTGGCATTGTCGGACTGATCGCTTCCGGCGTGCTGGCCATCGTCGAGATGTACGGCCCTCGTACCGCTTCGGCGACAGGCAGGATTGTCGCCGCCGAATACAATCCCCGCATCGAGTTCTCGACCGCCGATGGCACCGTCATCCGCTTCAACAATGCCGTCCACAGCTCGTTCTGGGGTGATGGCGACAGCGTCCCTGTCGCTTACGACCCAACCAATCCGCAAAATGCCTCCGTCGACAGCTTCGCCGGACGCTGGTTCCTTGCCGGGCTGGCCGGCATGCTCGGCGGTTTCTCCCTGCTGACCGGCATCGGTCTCGCCGTGATTGGACGGGTGCTTATCCGGCGGATTGGAATGAACCCGTCGCCATAGCCGCCGACCCCTGCCGTACAGACAAAGCTTGGCGTAACGGTCCAGTAAGCTAGCGGACTGGCGCAGATGGAAGCACTGGCGAAACGCGGCCGCTTTGCGTATTACTCCGCCGCCATTGGAGCCGTATTGATGTTCGAGACCCTACAACCTGCCCCGGCTGACAAGATCATCGCCTTGATCGGCCTCTATCGCGCCGATCCGCGCCCCGGCAAGATCGATCTCGGCGTCGGCGTCTACAAGGACCGCGACGGCAGGACGCCGGTCATGCGCGCCCTGCGCGAGGCCGAGAAGAGGTTGCTGCAGGGCCAGGACACCAAGACCTATCTCGGCCTTGCCGGCGACACCGGCTTCAACACGGCGATGGTCAAGCTGGCCTTCGGCCCCGCCGCCGACATGACGCGCATCCGCGCCGCGCAAGCGCCGGGCGGTTCGGGCGCGCTGCGGCTGGTGGCGGAGCTGTTGAAGCGGACCCGCCCCGACGCAACCGTCTGGCTGTCGGACCCGACATGGCCGAACCACCCGCCGGTGATGCGCGGGGCCGGCCTCAAGGTGCGCGATTATCCCTATTTCGATGCCGCTTCCGGCGCGGTGCGCTTCGACGACATGCTGGCAACGCTTGGCGCAGCCGGGCCCGGCGATATCGTGCTGCTGCATGGCTGCTGCCATAACCCGACCGGCGCCAATCTCGATATCGCGCAATGGGCCAGCGTCGCCGATCTTGTCGTCGAGCGCGGGCTGTTGCCCTTTGTCGACATTGCCTATCAGGGCTTTGGCGAAGGCCTCGACGCCGATGCCGCCGGCTTGCGCCTTCTCGCGGCCAAGGTGCCTGAAATGGTCGTTGCCTCGAGCTGCTCGAAGAACTTTGCCGTCTACCGCGACCGCGTCGGCGCGGCGATGATCCTGGCGAAGGATAGCGCGCAAGCCGATGTCGCGATGAGCCAGATGCTGGCGGCGGCGCGCGCCATGTATTCGATGCCGCCGGACCACGGCGCCGCCGCCGTGCGCATGGTGCTGGAAGATGATGGCCTTCGCGCCGACTGGGAGGCGGAGCTGGAGGAGATGCGGCTGCGCATGCTGAGGCTGCGGGTCCAGTTCGCCGACGCGCTGCGCCGGCAGTCCAACTCCGACCGCTTCGACTTCATCGCCAGCCATCGCGGCATGTTTTCCAGGCTTGGCCTGACCGAGGCGCAAGTCGAGCGGCTGCGTGCCGAGTATGGCGTCTACATGGTCGGCGACAGCCGCATCAACGTCGCCGGCCTGCCCGAGGACGGCATGGATGACCTCGCCAAGGCGGTTGTGTCGGTACTCGGCTGATACGGCTGAGCTGTGGACAAGGTCAGGCCGCCAGCTGACAGCGTTGGCCGCACGACAGGCAGCGGGATAGCATTCGCCGCATGAAACCTTCGCGCGACATTTCCCGGCTGATCGAGATCATGGCGGCGCTCAGGGCGCCGAAGACCGGCTGTCCCTGGGACATCGAGCAGGATTTCTCGACCATCGCGCCCTATACGATCGAGGAAGCCTATGAGGTGGCGGACGCCATTGCGCGCGGCGATCTCGACGATCTGCGCGACGAACTCGGCGATCTCCTGCTGCAGGTCGTCTACCACGCGCAGATGGCTGAGGAAGCCGGCGATTTTGCCTTCGGTGATGTGGTCGAGGCCATCACCACCAAGATGATCCGGCGCCATCCGCATGTCTTCGGCGACGAGAAGGCGCGCAGCGCCGGCATGGCAAAGGGCATGTGGGAAAAGATCAAGGCTGAGGAAAAAGCCGAAAAGCGAAGTGCGCGCCTCGCCCGCGGCCTCGACCCCGAAGACCATGGCAAGGGTTTCCTGGACAGCGTGCCCGTCGCCCTGCCCGCTTTGACTCGTGCGCTGAAGCTGCAGGAAAAGGCAGCGCGTGTCGGTTTCGACTGGAGCGAGGCAGCACCCATCCTCGACAAGATCGAGGAAGAGATCGGCGAGCTGCGCGAGGCACTGGCTAAGGGCGAAACGGCTGAGATCAAGGACGAATTCGGCGACATGCTGTTTGCCGTCGTCAATCTGGGGCGTCACCTCAAGCTCGATTCGGAAGCGGCGCTTAGCGGCACCAACGAAAAGTTCCGCTCGCGCTTCCACTATGTCGAGCGCGCGATCGATGCATCGGGAAGCACGCTCGAAAAAGCCACGCTGGACGAGATGGAAGTGCTCTGGCAGCAGGCCAAGGGCGTGAAATAATCAGGCTTACTGCCTGTTTTTGCGGTGCAATCGGCTTTCGATCTCTTGCCGGGCGGTGTGCGTGGCCTTGAGTGCGATGGTCGCGCTGCCATCCTCATTGTCTACCCGCGAAACGACGTCGCCATTGCGGTATAGCCAGTCGACAAGGCCGAACTGCGGCGGTTCGATCGTCACCGTCAATTCCTCGAGTTCGCCCGACATCCTGGTCTCGATCAGCGCCTTCAGCGCATCGATGCCTTCGCCGGTGACCGCCGAGATGGCGATCGGCGGCGCCTTGTTGGCGTCAGTGCCGTCGGCGAGCAGGCGCTCCCGGTTGCCGTCGTCGAGAAGGTCGACCTTGTTCCACACCTCGATGACCCGGTTCGCATCGCCAGCGTCGACACCGAGATCGGCAAGGATGCGCTCGACGTCCTCGGCCTGGGCGGCCGTATCCGGATCTGAGATATCACGCAAATGGATGACCAGATCGGCCTCGACGACCTCTTCCAGCGTGGCGCGGAAGGCGGCGACCAGATGCGTCGGCAGGTCCGAAATGAAGCCGACTGTGTCCGACAGGATGATCGGCGTGCCGTGCGGCAGGCGCACGCGGCGCAGCGTCGGGTCGAGCGTTGCAAACAGCATGTCTTCGGCCAGCACGTCGGCCCCGGTCAGCCGGTTGAACAGCGTCGACTTTCCGGCATTGGTGTAGCCGACAATCGCCACCACCGGGAACGGCACCTTCTTGCGCTTGGCGCGGTGCAGGTCGCGGGTGCGGCGCACCGTTTCCAGCTCATGCTTGAGCTTGATGATTTTTTCCTGCAGCTGCCGCCGGTCCGACTCGATCTGGGTTTCGCCGGGGCCGCCGAGGAAGCCGGCTCCGCCGCGCTGGCGTTCAAGGTGGGTCCAGCTCCGCACCAGGCGGCCCTTCTGGTAGTTGAGATGGGCAAGTTCGACCTGCAGCGTGCCCTCCTTGGTCCGCGCGCGCTCGCCAAAAATCTCCAGGATCAATCCGGTGCGGTCGAGCACCTTGGCATTCATTTCTTTTTCGAGATTGCGCTGCTGCACCGGCGTCAGCGGATGGTCGACGATGACCACCTCCGCGTGACCCTCTTTGACGATCTCGGCGAATTCCGCGACCTTGCCGCTGCCGAGCAAGGTTGCCGGGCGTGGATCGTTGACGGTGACCACCGCCGTGTGGATCAGATCCAGGTTGATGGCGCGGGCAAGGCCGACCGCTTCGTCGTGGCGCGCATCCGCCGAACGCGTCAGCCGTGGACGGTTCGTTTCGTCATCGTTGCGCTGATGCCGGGTAAGCACCGGCACAATGACAACCGCCCGGGTCGGACCTGTGGCTTCCGTCCCGGAATTATGTGCTGGTTTCCCGCGGACGCCGCGGTCCGCGTCTTTTTCACGTGCCAATCAGGCGCCCTGGCTTTCCTCGCCATCGAACATCTGAACCGGCTGGCTCGGCATGATCGTGGAAATGGCATGCTTGTAGACGAGCTGGGAGTGGCCGTCACGGCGCAGCAGAACACAAAAATTGTCGAAGGAAGTGACCACGCCGGTCAGCTTGACGCCGTTGATGAGAAAGATGGTGAGTGGATTTTTGCTCTTGCGAACAGAATTCAGGAACAGGTCCTGAAGGTTTTGCGATCGTTCCGCCATTGTTCTTGTCTTTCGCCGATCCCCTTCGGTTTGCAGGCTAATGCGCCAAATTAGCGGGCACATGTCAAGCTTGCAAACACCCCCTTGCCGTCAGTAACGACAAGCAGAACGAGATATATTGATGTGCAGTCCGTCTGTGCGGTTATCAGGCTGGACTTTTTTCCGCAACGTCAAAAAAGGCTTGCCGCAATGAAAGTGTTATCGAACCGGGGTGCCCATTGGCGACCGCGGCACCGTCGATTGCCACGACCGGCATGGCGATTGTCGTTGCCGAACTGATGAAAGCTTCTCGCGCAGCCTTGGCTTCAGTGACTGAAAAACCGCGCTCCTCGATCGTCAACCCGAGCTTTGCCGCCACTTCGAACATGGTCGTGCGGGTGATGCCGCGCAGGATGCCATGCTCCGCCGGCCGGGTGACCAGAACGCCGTCCCTTGTAACGATCCAGGCGTTAGACGAGCCGCCCTCCTTGACGTTGCCATCGGTGTCGACGAACCAGGCTTCCTGGGCGCCGGCCTCCTTGGCTTTCTGCTTGGCCAGCACGTTGGGCAGCAGGCCGGTGCTCTTGATGTCGACCCGGTCCCAACGGTTTTCCGGCACGGTGATGACCTTGATGCCCGCCTCGGCTCGCTTGGCGGCCGCCGCCGGGTCGGCCTTTCTGGCCGTAATCACCAGCGATGACGGTGTATCGGCCGGGAAAACGAAGTCGCGGCTGGCAACACCGCGCGTAACCTGGACATAGACCAGGCCGTTGACGACGTGGTTGCGCCGGACGATTTCGCGCAGAAGAAGCGGCAGCACGCCCTTGGTGACCGGCCAGTCGATCGACAATTCGCTAAGCGAGCGGTTCAGCCGGGCAAGATGGCGCGGCATGTCGACGACAAAGCCCTGCGCCACCTCGCAGACCTCGTAGACGCCGTCGGCGAATTGATAGCCGCGATCCTCGATATGCACGGCAGCGTCGGCATGGGCGACATAGCGCCCGTTCACATAGGCAATGCGCGGCATGGGTGATCCCTCAGAAAAGTCCCGGTTTTTCTATGCGATTCCGCCGCTGCCGTAACCGGCAATTGAATGGGCCACAGCCCGCTGGACCAACAACAACGGGGGTCAGACCCCCAGCGACTTCAGTTTCCGGTGCAGCGCCGAGCGCTCCATGCCAATGAATTCGGCCGTCTTTGAGATGTTGCCGCCGAAACGGTTGATCTGGGCGATCAGATAGTCCTTCTCGAACTGTTCGCGCGCCTCGCGCAGCGGCAGCGCCATGATGTGCTGGTCGGACTGGTTCGGCGTGCGCGGCATGACATCGCCGATCTCCGACGGCAACAGGTCGGCGGTGATCGGCGCATCGATATCGTCGCCACGCGCCAGGATCATCAGCCGTTCGACATTGTTGCGCAGCTGGCGGACATTGCCCGGCCAGTTGTGCGCCTGCAGCACGGCAAGCGCATCGTCGCCGATGCGGCGCGGCTTGATGCCGGCCTGGCGAGCGATCTGCTTCATGAAATTGTCGACGAGATAGGGAATGTCCTCTCGCCGCTCGGCCAGGCCCGGCACCATGACCGGAACCACCGCCAGGCGGTGATAGAGGTCTTCGCGAAAACGGCCGTCGGCGATCATCGCCTCCAGGTTCTGCGAGGTCGAGGAGATGATGCGGACGTCGACCTTGACCCGCTTCGTGCCGCCGACCCGCTCGAACTGCTGTTCGACCAGCACGCGCAAAATCTTGTTCTGCGTCTCGCGCGGCATGTCGGCCACTTCGTCGATGTAGAGAATGCCGCGGTGCGCCTCTTCAAGCGCGCCGACCTTGCGCTCGGTGCCGTTCGATTCGGTGCCGAACAGCTCGATCTCCATGCGCTCGGGCGTGATGTTGGCCGCGCTCAGCGTCACGAACGGCGCGCCCTTGCGCGTCGACAGCGTGTGGATGGCGCGCGCGGCGAGCTCCTTGCCCGAGCCGGACGGACCGATGATCATGACGCGGCTGTTGGTCGGCGCCACGCGCTCGATGGTCTGGCGCAGCTGGCTCATCGCCGACGACATGCCGATCAGGTCGAAGGTTTCGCCGCTGCGCTGCTTGAGGTCGGACACCTCGCGCCGCAATTTCGAGGTTTCGAGCGCCCGCTCGGCGATCAGGATCAGCCTGTCGGCCTTGAACGGCTTCTCGATGAAATCATAGGCGCCGCGGCGGATGGCCGACACCGCTGTCTCGATATTGCCGTGGCCGGAGATCATCACCACCGGCAGGCTCGGATGCATCGTCTTGATCTCGTCGAGCAGCGCCAGCCCGTCCAAGCGCGAGCCCTGCAACCAGATGTCGAGGAAAATCAGCCGCGGCGCCCGGTCGGCGATTGCCGCGAGCGCGCTGTCGGCATCGAATGCCGTGCGGGTTTCATGCCCTTCGTCGCTCAATATGCCCGCGACGAGTTCACGGATGTCTTCCTCGTCATCGACGATGAGAATATCAGACGCCATTGCCGACCTTTTCAGTTTCTCGTTCGTGTTCCGTTTCGCCTTGACCGCGTGGCGGCGCGGTTGCGGCAGCTGGCGGCAGGATGATCGAGATCATCGCGCCGCGTCCACCGTGGAAATCCGCGGGCGCATCGTGCAATTCGAGCCGCCCGCCATGGTCCTCCACGATCTTCTTGACGATGGCGAGACCGAGCCCGGTGCCCTTCTCGCGCGTCGTCATGTAGGGCTCGAGCAGCCTTTGGCGGTTCTCGCGCGGCAAGCCTTTGCCATTGTCGATGACGTCGATTCTGATCGCGCCATTCTGCCAGGCAGCTTGAATGCGGATTATGCCGTGCGAACCGTCCTTTTGTTCCAGCCCGTCAATCGCCTCGGCCGCGTTCTTGATGACGTTGCCGAAAGCCTGCGCCATCAATCGGCTATCGAACGTGCCCTTGAGCGGTTCGTTGCCGAACACGCGTTCGAAAGCAATGTCGGCGCGGCTGACTTCGACCAGGAACGACGCCTCGCGCAGCGATTCACGCAGATCGATGGCTTTCATCTCGGGCTTGGGCATGCGGGCGAAAGCCGAGAACTCGTCGACCATGCGGCCGATATCCTCGACCTGCCGGATGATCGTGTCGGTGCACTGGTCGAAAATCTCGCGGTCCTCGGTGATGACCTTGCCGAAGCGTCGCTTGATGCGCTCGGCCGAGAGCTGGATCGGCGTCAGCGGGTTCTTGATTTCATGTGCGATACGCCGCGCCACATCCGCCCAGGCCGACGAGCGCTGTGCCTGGACCAGATCGGTGATGTCGTCGACCGTCACGACGTAGGATTTCTCCTCCTCGCCGTCGTCGCCGGCCTCGATGGTGATCTGCACGTTGAAGGTACGCTCGGCGCCGGTGCGATAGAAGGTGACCTGCTCGCGATAGACCGGCTTGCCGGATTTGCGGCCGATCTCGAAGACACGGCCGACATGCGGCAGCACGGCGGACAGGTTCTGCCCCAGCGCCGCCGTGGCCGATATGGCCAGCATCGTTTCGGCCGATTTGTTGACGATGGAGACAATGCCGTAGGGATCGACGCCGATGACGCCGGCGGTGACGCCGGCCAGCACCGCTTCCGAGAAACGACGTCGTTCGTCGATCAAATCCTTGGCCGACAGGATCTCGTTGCGCTGCGATTTAAGCTCCAGCAGCATCTTGTTGAACGTATCGCCAAGCGAGGCGACATCACCGTCGGAAGGCCGCACCGGCACGGCGACATCGAGATTGCCGGTGGCAACCTCGTCAGCCGCGCCGATGAGCTGGCGGATGGGCCGCACCAGGCGGTCGGCCACCGCTATGCCGGTCCAGATGGCCGACAGGATGATGATCAGCGTCAGCGACAGATAGGGCAGCGCAAACGCCACCTGCGACGTCCGCCTGTTGTCTTCCAGGCCGCGATATTCGGCGGTGTTGGACTGGACGATCGCCCTCGCCTTGATCACTTCGGGGTCGACGAGGCGATTGGTGTAGAGGTAGAGGCCTTCGATCTCCCGCAGCTTGATGATGGCGCCCATGATGTTGCGCGTCTTCGGCTCGATCAGCACCGGTTTGCCGTCGGCCGCGGCGCTGACCGCGCCCTCCGGCGGTGGCGGCATAGAGAAATCCGCATCGGTCTTCGCGCTCATGACAAAGGAGCCGTCTTCCCTGACCAGCGCCGCATGCACCAGGCTCCTGCCCACGGCTTCCTTGTTCATCAGGTCGAGAAAGCCGGTTCGATCGAGGCCGTAAAGCGTGCGCGACGCATCGAGATCGTAGGCCATCGACAGCGTCGTGCCCTGAAGATTGCGAGCGTTTTCCTGCACATAGGCGTCCGCGATCGACAGCGACGAGTTGACGATTGCCTTGGTGCGGATTTCGAACCAGCGGTCGAGGCCGATATCGAGCGTGATCGAGGCGATGATGGCCACCATGATGGCGGGGATGGCCGCGACCAGCGCAAACATCGTCACGATGCGCACATGCAGCCGCGAAGCCGCCTTGCCGTGCCGGCGCGCCATGGTGATGCGATGCACCTCTCGGCCGACCAGGGCGATCAGCGCCAGCACAAATAAGGCATTGGCCGCAATCAGCGTCAGCGTTGTGTTTGCGTCTGGCGTGATCGGCGTGGCGCCGACAAGAATGGCAAACGAGATTGCCGCCGTAACCAGCGCGCCGGCAATTGCCACAACGCCAGGCAACGCAAGCAGCCGGCGTCCATCCCTCTGGCCGGGTCTGCTGAAAAGCGGTTCGTTTGATGTCAGAGCTTGCGAAGCCATGTCGCCGTCTAAGAGCCAGTGATTGCGTCGGATGTATGCAACGCATTGTGGCGATTATGCAACAAGTGTGGCCGTGACGGAAATCTTTCGGCCGCCGATCCCCTGAAAAGGGGATGACCTGACGTCACATCGGGCGGTAGGCGCTCACGATCTCGACGATTTGTAGACGTTGACGCCCAGCTCGCGAATCTTCTTGCGCAGCGTGTTGCGGTTCAAGCCGAGCAATTCGGCCGCCTTGATCTGGTTGCCGCGCGTTGCCGTCATGGAAGCGAGCACCAGCGGATATTCGACCTCGGACAAGATGCGCTGATAGAGACCTGCCGGCGGCAACTCACCGGCGAAAGAGGCAAAATAGCGCTGCAGGAAGTGCTCCACCGCCTGCCCGATGGACAGATCGTCCGGGATCAAATTGCCGCCGCCGGGAACGACCGGTCTTTCGCCTGTCTTCAGCTCGGCTTCAATGATCTCGGCTGATATTTCGTCCTGCGAATAGAGCGCCGCAAGCCGGCGCACCAGGTTTTCCAGCTCGCGCACGTTTCCCGGCCACGGATAGCGCTTCATCAATTCGATGCCGCCGGTCGAAATGCGCTTGGTCTGCAAGCCTTCGCTGGCGCCGATCTTGAAGAAATGCCGCACCAGATCGGGAATGTCTTCCGATCTCTCACGCAAACCCGGCAGCCGAAGCGGCACGACATTCAGGCGATAGAACAGATCCTCGCGGAAAAGCCCCTGGTTGATCAGCGTGCGCAGATCCTTGTTGGTGGCGGCGACGATGCGCACATCGGTCTTGATCGGGGTGCGCCCGCCGACCGTGGTGTATTCGCCCTGCTGCAGCACGCGCAGCAGCCGCGTCTGCGCCTCCATCGGCATGTCGCCGATCTCGTCGAGGAACAGCGTGCCGCCCTCGGCCTGCTCGAAGCGGCCGGTCGAGCGGTTCTGTGCGCCGGTGAAGGCGCCCTTCTCGTGGCCGAACAGCTCCGATTCGATCAAATCGCGCGGGATCGCCGCCATGTTGATGGCGACGAACGGACCGCCGCGGCGACGGCCATATTCGTGCAACGCGCGCGCCACCAATTCCTTGCCGGTGCCGGACTCGCCCGAGATCATCACCGTCAGGTCGGTCTGCATCATGCGCGCCAGCATGCGGTAGATGTCCTGCATGGCGGCCGACCGGCCGACCAGCGGCATCGCGTCAGGCTGTTCTTCCGGTCGCGTATCGATCTTCGGTCGGCGCGGCTCTGACAGCGCCCGGTTGACGATGTTGAGCAGTTCGGTCAGGTCGAACGGCTTCGGCAGATATTCATAAGCACCTGTTTCGGAAGCACGAATCGCCGTCATGAAAGTGTTTTGCGCGCTCATCACGATGACCGGCAGCTCCGGCCGGGCCTTCTTAATGCGGGGCAGCATGTCGAAGGCGTTCTCGTCCGGCATGACAACGTCGGTGATCACCAGGTCGCCCTCGCCCGCCGCCACCCAGCGCCACAGCGTCGAGGCGTTGGAGGTCACGCGCACCTCATGGCCGACGCGCGACAGCGCCTGATTGAGCACGGTGCGGATGGCCGCATCGTCGTCGGCGACGAGAATATTGCCGCGAACCGTCATTTGCGGTCTCCTTCGCCTTCATCATCGGCAGTGTCGATGGGTGTTTCTTTCCAGGCCGGCATCAGGATTCGGAAGGTGGTGCCGCGCGGCGTCGAATCGCATTCGATGATGCCGCCATGCTCGCCGACGATTTTCGCCACCAGCGCCAGGCCGAGCCCCGAGCCGTTCGGCTTGGTGGTGATGAACGGATCGAACAGGATCGGCAGAATGTCTTCCGAAACGCCGGACCCATTGTCGCGCACGCAGAATTCAAGCGGTAGCGACACGCGGTCCTGGGTTCCGGGAACGGAAACGCGGATGCCCGGCCTGAACGCGGTCGACAGCACGATCTCGCCCTGCGGGTCGCCGCCGATCGCCTCGGCAGCGTTCTTGACCAGGTTAAGGAACACCTGGATCAGTTGGTCGCGGTTGGCGAAAACCGGAGGCAATGATGGATCATAATCCTCCAATACCCTGATTCTCTTGGCAAAACCGTTCTTCGCGATCGCCTTCACATGGTCCAGAACGACATGGATGTTGACGGGATAGCGGTCGATTGGTCGCTCGTCGGAAAACACTTCCATGCGGTCGACGAGGGAGACGATACGATCGGTCTCGTCGGTGATGAGGCGGGTCAGCGCGCGATCCTCGTCGGACGCCGAGAGTTCGAGCAGCTGTGCGGCGCCACGTATGCCGGACAGCGGGTTCTTGATCTCATGCGCCAGCATGGCGGCAAGGCCGGTGACCGAACGCGCGGCACCCCTGTGTGTCATCTGCCGGTCGATCTTGTCGGCCATCGAGCGTTCCTGGAACATCACGACGATAGAGCCTGGGAATTCCGGCACCGGCGCGACATAAAGATCGACGACCTTCTCGATGCCGAGACGCGGCGACGACACGTCGACACGGTATTCGTTGACCGGCGCACGGCGCTCGCGCACCTGGTCGACCAGCTGCAGCAACGGGCTGCCGAACGGGATCAGTTTGGAGAGTGTGTTGCGGGCAAGCATGTTGGCGCTGGAGCGGAAGAAGTCTTCCGCATCGGCATTGGCGTAGGTGATGAACCCGTCCGGATCGACCATGATGACCGGACGGCGGATGGTGTTCAGCACTATACTGGCGGCATCCGCCATGTCGGAGCTCGGTGTGACGGTGGCGTTCATGCGGCGCTCCGCAAGGGCGTGGCTTCGCCGGAAAACACCTCATGCAGCGAGGCAATGACGCGGGCGGGTTCGAAAGAGGTGAGAATGGCTTTCCGCCGCTCATCGGAAACGCCAGCAGAGTGGCGGTCGAGATACCAGCCGAGATGCTTGCGCGCCTGGCGCAAGCCGCTTTCGACGCCGTAAAGCGTCAGCATGTCTTCGTAGTGGGAAACGATGTAGTCCGCCATGGCTTGCGGGCTTTCCGGCACGCCGGAGGGCGCGTCGCCCGCAGCCATTGCCGCGATGTGGCCCGCCGTCCATGGCGCGCCATAATGCGCGCGGCCGATCATCACCGCGTCGGCGCCCGACTGTTCAAGGATTTCGGCGGCCTCCGCGGGCGAGCCCACATCGCCATTGGCGACGACCGGGATCGAGACGACGTCCTTGATGCGGGCGATGGCGCCCCAATCGGCCTTGCCTTGATAAAACTGGCAGCGCGTGCGCCCATGCACGGTCACCATTTTAACACCGGCCTCTTCGGCGCGGCTCGCCAAGACGGGTGCATTGAGCGCATTGTCGTCCCAGCCGAGCCGCATCTTGACCGTGACCGGCACCTGGACCGCGCCGATCACCGCTTCGATCAGCGACAGCGCGTGGTCGAGATCGCGCATCAGCGCCGAGCCGGCATAGCCGCCGGTCACCTTCTTGGCCGGGCAGCCCATATTGATGTCGATGATGTCGGCGCCCTCGCCGGCAGCGATGCGCGCGCCCTCGGCCATGTGCTCGGCCTCGCGGCCGGCAAGCTGGACCATATGGACGGGCAGCCCGGAATGACGGATGCGCAGGTCGCAGCCGGCCCTGCCCTTGGCAAGCTCGCCGCTCGCCACCATTTCCGACACGACCAGGCCCGCGCCATGCGCGTAGGCGCGCTGCCGGAACGGCTCGTCCGTTATTCCCGACATGGGAGCGAGGAAGACGCGGTTGCGGATCGTCACGCCGCCAATGTCGAGCGGCGAAGCCAATTTTGTCACTTCAGGCATGCACAAAAACCAAGCATATCGGATTGCTGCACATTCTCTAGCCATAAGAAAGGCATTGTGCAACGCGCAATGACGTCACATTGCGGAGCATTTGGGAAAATGCTGGCCTTCGCCATAAGCCGCGACTAAGCCTCTCGGCATGACAGACGCAAGCGAAAAACCGGCCGAGGCGACGACCGACAAGGTCGGTGTGGTCATCGTTGCAGCCGGCCGCGGCGCGCGTGCCGGACAGGCCGACGGGCCGAAGCAATATCAGCGCATCGGCGGCCGTGCCGTTATCGCGCGCACGCTGGAGACTTTCCTGGCGCATCCCGAAATTGGTCCCGTCGTCGTCGCGATCCATGCCGATGACCACGCGCTTTTTGACAAGGCAGCCGGCGTATATGCCGAGCGGGTTACCGCCGTGGTCGGTGGCGAGTCGCGCCAGGCCTCGGTCCGGCTCGGCCTGCTGGCGCTGAGGGACCGTACGCCCGGCCGTGTCCTTGTCCATGACGCAGTGCGGCCCTTTGTCGACGCGGCCCTGATCGACCGCACCATTGCGGCCATTGGCGAGCGCCAGGGCGCGCTGCCCGCTTTGCCCGTCGCCGATACGCTGAAGCGCGAGTCGGGCACCGGCATGATCGAGGAGACGGTGCCAAGGGCCGGCCTTCATGCCGCGCAGACGCCGCAGGGCTTTCCGTTCTGGCCGTTGCTCGCCGCGCATGAAAAGGCCCATCATCTCGGCAAGGCGGATTTCACCGACGATGCCGCGATCGCCGAATGGGCGCATATTCCGGTGAAAATCGTCGAGGGATCGCCGGACAATGTCAAATTGACCTGGGCAAGGGATATCGCGATGGCGGATCAACGGCTTACTGGCGAGCGTTTTCCAGACATTCGCACCGGCAATGGCTATGACGTGCACGCCTTCGAGGCTGGCGACCATGTCACTTTGTGCGGCGTCGCCATCCCGCACGGCAAGAAGCTTTCGGGCCATTCGGATGCCGATGTCGGCCTGCACGCGCTGACCGATGCGCTGCTCGCCACTTGCGGCGCCGGCGACATCGGCACGCATTTCCCGCCTTCCGATCCGCAATGGAGGGGCGCGGCGTCGAAGATCTTCGTCGAGCATGCGGCCAGGTTGGTGCGCGAACGCGGCGGCCGCATCGCCAATGCCGACATCACGCTGATCTGCGAGGCGCCGCGCGTCGGCCCGCATCGCGAGGCCATGACCAACGCGTTGTCGGCGATACTGGGCATTTCCAGCGATCGCATCTCCATCAAGGCGACGACCAACGAAAAACTCGGCTTTGTCGGCCGCGAGGAAGGCATCGCCGCCATCGCCACAGCCAGTGTCGTCTTCCCCGGGGAGGTTCCCGCATGAACAACAGCGATCTTGCCAACGCCCTGCTCCAGGTCTGCCAGCAGCGCGGCATCATGCTGGCGACGGCCGAGAGCTGCACCGGCGGCATGATCATCTCGGCACTGACCGACATTGCCGGCTCGTCCGCTGTCGTCGATCGCGGCCTCATCACCTATTCCGATGAAGCAAAGATGGAGATGCTCGGCGTCTCGCCCGCCACACTCGAGGCGCATGGCGCCGTCTCGCGCGAAACGGTTCTGGAGATGGCGGCGGGCGCTCTGGCGCGCTCGCGCGCCGGGCTGGCGCTTGCCGTCACCGGCATTGCCGGCCCAGGCGGCGGTTCGCCGGAAAAACCGGTCGGCCTCGTCTGGTTCGGAGTTGCCCTAAGACGTGGGCCGGTGGCTGCCGAGCTCAATATGTTTGCCGACAATGGCCGCGACTTCATCCGCCGCGAGACGGTCAAGCATGCGCTGGAGATCGGGCTGCGCGCGCTCGGCGACACTCATGAGATGGGCGTCGTTCCGTAGATGACGTCCGCACGTTTTTCGAAGGCTTCGGAAAACATGCGGAAGGCGCGATCGAACATGGTGCCCATCAACACGCCGAGGATACGGCTCTTGAACTCGTAGTCGATGAAGAAGCGAACGTTGCAGCCGCCGCCGTCGGCCGGCTCGAAGCGCCAGATATTGCTTAGATATTTGAACGGCCCATCGATGTATTTGACGTCGATTGTGTTCTCGTCCGGCTTCAACAGCACCTGCGTCGTAAAGGTCTCGCGGATCGCCTTGTAGCCGATGCTCATATCGGCGAGGAGAATGGTGCGGCCATCACGCTCCTTGCGAGAGCGCACCGTCAGCGCCTCGCAAAGCGGCAGAAATTGCGGATAGGTCTCGATATCGGCGACCAGAGCAAACATCTGCTCCGGCGTGTGGGCAACGCGGCGTGTGGCTTCGAATTTCGGCATTGAAGCAGGATTTAACTGGCTTTTTTGAGCTGCGCCTCACGCGCCGCCCGCAGCCTGGCGAAATCGTCACCGGCATGATGCGAGGAGCGCGTCAGCGGGCTCGACGCCACAAGCAGGAAACCCTTGGTCTTGCCGATCGTCGCGAAGGAGTTGAACTCCTCCGGCGTGACGAAGCGGATCACCGGGTGGTGTTTCTTCGACGGCTGCAGATACTGGCCAATGGTCATGAAGTCGACATTGGCCGAGCGCAGGTCATCCATCAGTTGCAGGATCTCGTTCCGCTCTTCGCCGAGGCCGACCATGATGCCGGACTTCGTGAAGATCGACGGGTCGAGCTCCTTGACCCGCTGCAACAGCCGGATCGAGTGGAAATAGCGGGCACCCGGCCGCACCGTCAGATAGTTCGACGGCACGGTTTCGAGATTGTGGTTGAAGACATCGGGCTTGGCCGCCACGACGATCTCCAGCGCGCCTTCCTTGCGCAGGAAATCGGGCGTCAGGATTTCGATCGTGGTCAGAGGTGTCGCTGCCCGGATCGCCCGGATAACCTCGGCGAAATGCTGCGCGCCGCCATCGGCGAGATCGTCGCGGTCGACCGAGGTGATGACGACATGGGTCAGCCCCATCTGCTTGACGGCATGCGCGACACGCGCCGGCTCATCGGCATCGAGCGCGGTCGGAATGCCGGTGGCGACATTGCAGAAGGCGCAGGCGCGCGTGCAGATCTCGCCCATGATCATGAAGGTGGCGTGCTTCTTTTCCCAGCACTCGCCGATATTGGGGCAGCCGGCCTCTTCGCACACCGTGACCAGCTTGTGCGACTTCACGATCTCGCGAGTTTCGGCATAGCCCTTCGACATCGGCGCCTTGACGCGGATCCAGTCGGGTTTGCGCAGCACGTCCTGATCAGGCTTGTGTGCCTTCTCGGGGTGCCGCAGGCGCGGCGCGTTGGCGATCGTGTCGAGAACAGTGACCATCTCAAACCTGACTTGTTGGCGTCTGCCCGTCGGCATTCGCCCTTCTGGCGTCATCTAGGACTTTTCGGTGCAAAGAAAAAGGCTGCGGCGGCGCATGCCGCCACAGCCTTTTTCGCATAGCGGGGATCCAGAGCAATTCCAGGAAAAGTGTGACACGGTTTTCCGTCCGGAATTGCGTCAGAAGAACGAGATAAAACGGCGAGCCGTTTTATCGGCGAATGAGCCGCCCGGCAAAGATCAGCAGGCAGGCGCCGATGAAGCCGGTGATCAGGTAGGCGAGCCAGCCGACACCGAAGGGTTCGATGTTGAGCGCCCTGAGAATTGCGTTCAGCACCACCGCGCCGACAATGCCCATAATGATGTTCATCAAGACGCCGGTATTGCTCTTCATGACCATCTCGGCCAGCCACCCGGCCAAACCGCCGATGATGATGGCCGCAATCCAGCCCACGCCATTCACGTCCATATGCCAACTCCTCCAGTGTCAGGTGAAAATGCATCCGGAAACGAACTGTCTTGCCGTAAGGTTCCTCCGGCGCATGCGTCTGAGTCTCGCGGCACCAATTTATCACGCGTTGAGCGCACGGCCATAGGCATCGAGCACGCTTTCCTTCATCATCTCCGACAGCGTCGGATGCGGGAAGATGGTGTGCATCAGCTCTTCCTCGGTGGTCTCCAGGTTCATCGCCACGACAAAGCCCTGGATCAGCTCCGTCACCTCGGCGCCGACCATATGCGCGCCGAGCAGCTGGCCGGTCTTCTTGTCGAAGATGGTCTTGATGAAGCCCTGGTCCTCGCCAAGCGCGATCGCCTTGCCGTTGGCGCCGAACTGGAAACGGCCGACGCGGATGTCCTTGCCTTCGGCCTTCGCCTTGGCTTCGGTGAGCCCGACCGAGGCGACCTGCGGGTTGCAATAGGTGCAGCCCGGGATCTTCAGCTTGTCTGTCGCATGCACGCCGGGGAAATTGGCGATCTTCTCGATGCAGACCACGCCTTCATGCTCGGCCTTGTGGGCGAGCATCGGCGGTCCGGCGACATCGCCGATAGCGTAGATGCCGGGAACGTTGGTCTTGCCATAGCCGTCAATGACGACGCAGCCGCGATCGGTCTTCACGCCGAGCGTCTCGAGGCCGAGATTATCGATGTTGCCCTGCACGCCGACGGCCGAGATCATGCGGTCGGCGGTGATCTTCTCGACCTTGCCGTCCTTCATCTCGACATGGGCGGTGATCGAGTTGGCACCCTTCTCGACCTTGGTCACCTTGGCCTCGAGGATGATTTTCATGCCCTGCTTCTCGAACTGCTTCTGCGCGAATTTCGAGACCTCGGCATCCTCGACCGGCATCACCGCCGGCAACAGCTCGACCACCGTCACCTCGGCGCCCATGGTGCGGTAGAAGGAGGCGAACTCGATGCCGATGGCGCCCGAACCCATGACCAGCAGCGACTTCGGCATCTCCTTCGGCACCATCGCCTCGAAATAGGTCCAGATCAGCTTGCCGTCCGGCTCGATGCCGGGCAGCGCGCGCGGCCGGGCGCCGGTGGCGAGAATGATGTGCTTGGCGGTATAGGTGCCCTCGCCCTTGACGCCCTTGGGCACCGGCGGCTGCGGCTCCATCGGTTTCTTGGCCGTCTGGGAGACGACGATTTCACCCGGCTTGGAGAGCTTGGCCTCGCCCCAGATAACGTCGACCTTGTTCTTCTTCATCAGGAAGGCGACGCCGCCATTGAGCCTCAACGACACTTTGCGCGAGCGGTCGACGACAGCGGCCGTGTCGGCGCTGACCTTGCCGCCTTCGAGCTTCAGGCCGTAGTCCTTCAGATGATCGGAATAGTGCATGATCTCGGCCGAGCGCAGCAGCGCCTTGGTCGGGATGCAGCCCCAGTTGAGGCAGATGCCGCCGAGATGCTCGCGCTCGACGATGGCAGTCTTGAAGCCGAGCTGGGCGGAGCGCACCGCCGTGACATAGCCGCCAGGGCCGGAGCCGATGATGATGACGTCGTAGGGTTCGCTCATTGCACAACCTTCATTGATAGAGTTTCGGCCAAAATTCTTTTCATATCCTCGCGCAATTTAAATCTTGACTTGTAGACTATGGCATTTTTTGTTTTTACATCAAAAGGCAGACCCGATACGTCTTCAACGATCAAAATAGTCTTTTTATTTTTCCCCCAAGCGTATCCAAGTTCTAGAAATACATTTGGATTATTGTCGTTCAGGAGCGCTACAAAAATATCACAAGCCTCTATCTTCTGTTTTATCTTCTCAACAATGTCTCCCAAAAAAGGACCGGTGTCGATACGCTCGCAGAGAACGTCAAGTGACTCGCATGCCTCTCTAATTGCAGAATGCTCATCTTCAAATTTCTCTGCAAAAGGCATCGCTAGAAATAGTGCACCATTTTTCCTCGGAAGAGAAACGCTTTTGTCAGCAAAAACAACCCGTTCGTCATCAAGATGTTCAACATTGCCAAGTAATAGTTCCCCTATTGTGTAAAATCCCAAGGCGTCGACAATGTTCCTGTATCGCTCAACACGCTTTCGATTCTTTTCAACGATAACAACCGAATCAATCTTTGTCCTACCAGCCAATTCTGACCACGCATCCTGAAGTCCGAGTAACAGAGAAACAAACGCCTGCTTTTCATCTAGACCATAACCGGGGCCGTGAGCAGTCATCGTTATCTTGGTCGCGTCTGGGTTTGCGCGAGTTGCGAGAGATAATCCATTTCGTGCAAATGTTCTTATGTTCTCGTAACCAAACTCCAATAGGGTACCAACTCCTACAAACAAGATAGTGGCTGCACTCGTATTGCGAGACTTTATCGCCTGACTCTGCCCTTCTAAGACTGATGGAACAAAACCTTCACGGTCGGAGATATATTTGTCGGCGCCGTGCGGTCTCTCAGCGAACTTAAGTACCATCACGTCCGATACTTGATCAGCAATATCACCTTCCTCAATTAGAACCTGGATCACCGCCTACTCCCTTGCCAGCATCACGCGCACCAGCGGCGCCAGCGCCTGGCCGATGTTTCGCGTGTTTTCCGCATCGAGATGGACGCCGTCGATCGGTGTGGTCACGGCCACGTTGCCGGCATCGAAAAAGCCGCAACCGGCTTCGTCGGCAAGGATGGAATATTGCGGCGCCAGCCGCTTCGAGGCCTCGTCGCCGCGGGCAAACATTTCCTTGAATTCGGCATTGTCGGTGCGGCTGACCGCGGGTGGCGCAACGATCAGGATTTGCGGCGCGGCCCAGCCGAACGGATAATCGTGGCCGCGCACGATGTCGATCAGCCGCTGCACGCCCTGTTTGGCGGCGACCGGATTGCCGTGGATCCAGGGCTTCATGTCGTTGGCGCCGAGCATGATGACGATCAGGTCGATCGGTGCATGGCTGGTCAGGATCGTCGGCAGCACCCTGGCGCCGTTGCGGTCTGCGCCGGCTAGGTGATCGTCGAAGGCCGTCGTGCGGCCGTTCAGACCTTCGGCAAGGACTTCGATATCATCGTCGCCCAGCGCCGCCTTGAGCACGCTCGGCCAGCGATCTTCCAGCGCATGGCGCCCGAGGCTCGCCGCGTCATAGCCCCAGGTCAGGGAATCGCCGTAGCAGAGGATCGTCTTCATGCACCCGCACCCGCCTCCGCCTTAAGCCCGCGCCGCACGCGCCATCCCACGAACAGCCACTGCACGATAACCGTGGCGATGCTTGGCAAAATCAGACCGGCGCCAAAGTGAAGATCGCCTGACCACTGGGCCTTGCCCGGCGGCTGCGAGAAGGTCCAGGCGATCAGCCCGATTCCGGCCAGCACGAACAACGCAATCCCAACAAGCCCCGTCAGGTTTATCGCCCTTTGCGGGTTTGGCACCAACTGCGCGATGAAAAACGCCACCGTCGCAACGATGGTGACCAGCGCCGAAACCATGAAGACCAGGATGTATTCGGAATTCGCATTGGTGACGATTGCCAGCCACAGCGCCACCAGCCCGCCGGCCAGGCCGGAAAGGATCAGGGCGAAAAGGCTGGTTACGAATTTCCGCACAGCCTTTTTCCTTCCTAGACCAGCATGCCCATCGGGTTTTCGATCATGCGCTTGAAGGCGACCAGAAGTTCGGCGCCGAGCGCACCGTCGACGGCGCGGTGATCGGTCGACAGCGTCACCGACATGATATTGGCGATTTTGATCTCGCCATTCTTGACCACCGGCCGCTGCTCGCCCGCACCCACCGCCAGGATCGTCGCATGCGGCGGGTTGATGACGGCGGCAAAGTCCTTGATGCCGAACATGCCGAGATTGGAGACAGCCGTCGTGCCGCCTTGATATTCCTCAGGCTTCAGCTTGCGGCTGCGGGCACGGCTCGCCAGATCCTTCATCTCGTTGGAGATAGTGGACAGCGTCTTTTCGTCGGCGTGGCGGATGATCGGCGTGATCAGGCCGCCGGGGATCGACACGGCAACGCCGACATCGGCGTGCTTGTGCTTGACCATGGCGCTTTCGGTCCACGATGCATTGGCATCCGGCACCGCCATCAGCGCCATCGCCATCGCCTTGATCACCATGTCGTTGACCGAGAGTTTGTAGACGGGAGCCTCGCCCTTGTCGGTCTTCTTCGTCGGAGCAGCCGCATTGATCTGTGTGCGCAGCGCCAGCAGCGCATCGAGCTCGCAGTCGAGCGTCAGGTAGAAATGCGGGATGGTTGTCTTGGCCTCGACCAGGCGGCGCGCAATGGTCTTGCGCATATTGTCGTGCGGGACGAGCTCATAGGACCCTTCGGCAAACAGCTTCAGCACCTGTTCGTCCGACATCGCCTTGGGTGCCGCAGCCGGAGCCGCAGGTGCCGGAGCGCCGGCAGGTGCGGCTTTCGCGGCCGGTGCAGCCTTGGCGCCACCGCCGGCAATCGCCGCCTCGACATCGGCCTTGACGACACGGCCATGCGGGCCGGTGCCGGTTACGGCGGACACGTCGACTCCGGCATCCTTGGCGATGCGACGAGCCAGCGGCGAAGCGAAGGTGCGCTCGCCTGACGATTGGCTGATCTCCCCCCTTGTGGGGGAGATGGCCGGCAGGCCAGAGGGGGGCGCGACAGACTGAGAGGTCGGCGGGGCAGCGCCCCCCTCTGTCGACTTCGTCGACATCTCCCCCACGGGTGGGGAGATTGACGCCTTATCCTGCTTGGCATCGGCTTTCGCGGGCGCGGCATCGCCACCACCCTTTGCCGCCGCCCCTGCATCCTCGCCTTCGCCGGCGAGAATGGCGATCAGCGCATTGACCTTGACGCCTTCGGTGCCGGCCGGAACGACCAGCTTGGCGACCGTGCCCTCATCGACGGCCTCGACTTCCATCGTCGCCTTGTCGGTCTCGATCTCGGCGATCACGTCGCCCGGCGAAACCTTGTCGCCTTCCTTGACCAGCCACTTGGAAAGATTGCCCTCTTCCATCGTGGGCGACAGCGCCGGCATGGTGATGTTGATTGGCATGATGTCCTCCCGACCGGCTCAGCGATACGTGACGGCTTTGACGGCCTCGATGACCTCGCCGACATTGGGCAAGGCCAGCTTTTCGAGGTTCGCCGCATAAGGCATCGGCACGTCCTTGCCGGCGATGGTGATGACCGGCGCATCGAGGAAGTCAAAGGCGCGCTGCGAAACCTGGTTGGCGATGTGGTCGCCGACCGAACTTTGCGGGAAACCTTCTTCGACCACGATCAAGCGGTTGGTCTTCTTCACCGAGGCAATGACGGTGTCGAGGTCGAGCGGACGGATGGTCCTGAGATCGATGATCTCGGCATCGATGCCCATGCCGCGCAGTTCGGCTTCCGCCTTGATGGCGTAGGTCATGCCGATGCCGAACGAGACGATGGTGACGTCCTTGCCCTGCTTGTGAATGCGCGCCTTGCCGATCGGCAGCACGAAATCATCGAGCTTCGGCACGTCGAAGGACTGGCCGTAGAGGATTTCGTTTTCAAGGAAGATGACCGGGTTCGGATCGCGGATCGCCGCCTTGAGCAGGCCCTTGGCGTCGGCAGCCGTGTACGGCATCACCACCTTTAGCCCGGGAATATGGCTGTACCAGGCGGCATAGCACTGCGAATGCTGGGCGCCGACGCGGGCGGCCGCACCGTTCGGTCCGCGGAACACGATCGGTGCGCCCATCTGGCCGCCCGACATATAGAGCGTCTTGGCCGCGGAGTTGATGATCTGGTCGATCGCCTGCATGGCGAAGTTGAAGGTCATGAACTCGACGATCGGCTTCAGGCCGGCCATCGCCGCACCGACGCCGACGCCGGCAAAGCCGTGCTCGGTGATCGGCGTGTCGACGACGCGGCGCGGCCCGAATTCCTGCAGCAGCCCTTGCGTGATCTTGTAGGCGCCCTGGTATTCCGCGACCTCCTCGCCCATGACGAAGACATCGCCGTCGCGGCGCATTTCCTCGGCCATGGCATCGCGCAAGGCCTCGCGCACCGTAGTCGAGATCATCTCGGTGCCGGCGGGAATATCCGGATCGGCGGCAGGTTTGGCTGCCGGAGCGGCGGGAACTGCCTTCGGAGCCTCGCCGGCATCCTGGGGAGCCGCCTTTGAGCCTTCCTCGGCTGCATCGGTCCGCTGACCGCCAGCGGAAATGGCATCCTGGGTGGAGGCAGGCTTGCCGCTCTTTTCGACGTCGCCTGCACTTTCCCCGTCCTGCAGCAACACGGCGATCACCGCATTGACCTTGACGCCTTCGGTGCCGGCGGGAACCACGATCTTGCCGATCGTGCCTTCATCGACGGCTTCGACTTCCATGGTCGCCTTGTCGGTTTCGATCTCGGCGATGACATCACCGGCGACGACCTTGTCGCCCTCGTTCTTCAACCACTTGGAAAGATTGCCCTCTTCCATGGTCGGCGAGAGAGCGGGCATGAGAATTTCGATCGGCATGTCCTTGCCCTCCCGTTACAATACGATGTCGGTCCAGAGCTCGGACGGATCCGGCTCTGCGTCGTGCTGGGCAAATTCGGCGGCGTCGGCGACGATGTCGCGGACTTCCTTGTCGATGTTCTTGAGTTCGTCCTCGGTCGCCCACTTCTTGGCCGTCAGCCGCACCTTGACCTGCTCGATCGGATCATGATCCGAGCGCATCTTCTGCACTTCTTCCTTGGAGCGGTATTTTGCCGGATCCGACATCGAGTGACCGCGATAGCGATAGGTCTGCATCTCGAGGATGATCGGACCGTTGCCGGCACGGCACCATTCGGTCGCCTGATCGCCGGCGGATTTGACCGCACGCACATCCATGCCGTCGACCTGAATGCCGGGAATCTTGAACGAGGCGCCGCGATGCGAAAAATTGGTTTCGGCCGACGAGCGCGACACCGAAGTGCCCATGGCGTAGCGGTTGTTCTCGATGATGTAGATCACCGGCAGCTTCCACAGCGAGGCCATGTTGAAGCTTTCATAGACCTGACCCTGATTGGCAGCGCCATCGCCGAAATAGGTCAGCGACACATTGTTGTTGTCGCGGTAGCGGTTGGCGAAGGCGAGACCGGTGCCGAGCGAGACCTGCGCGCCGACAATGCCGTGGCCGCCGTAAAAATGCTTCTCCTTGGAGAACATGTGCATGGAGCCGCCCTTGCCCCTCGACAGGCCACCACGGCGTCCGGTCAGCTCTGCCATGACGCCCCGCGGTGACAGTTCCATCGCCAGCATGTGGCCATGGTCGCGATAGGCGGTGATCATCTGGTCGCCGTTGATCAGCGACATCTTCATGCCGGTGACGACCGCTTCCTGGCCGATATAGAGGTGGCAGAAGCCGCCGATAAAGCCCATGCCGTAGAGCTGGCCGGCCTTTTCCTCGAAGCGACGGATAAGCAGCATGTGCCGGTAGGCGGCAAGCTCCTCGTCCTTGGTGAAGTCGGCCGGCTTGGGGGCGGAAAGCCCCGTTGATTTGGCGGATGTCGATTTAACGGATTTGGCAGGCGCTTTTTTGGCGGCGGTGGCCATGCATCACTCCCTGTTGGCGTCTCTTCGCGGACACTAAAGCAGACCATGTCTGCTCCGGGGAGGATCAGCTCCTCCCCACCGATTGGAAGGAAGCTAACATGCGAGACCGCGTTTCGCCATGCAGAAAAACGCATGGCTGGCATGCGCCTAAACGCCCAGAATCGTTAGAGATAACAGCGATTAACCGAAATTCGATTATTTCGAATTGGCCGGCAGCATGATGGTGATTTCATCGGGCTGGGACAGATTGAGCGCCCGGCGTGCCTGCTCGTCGAGCATATCCTTTTCAAGCGTGCCCTCATGCATCAGCTGGACGCGCCGCTCCAGATCGATCCGGCGCGCCTTGATGGCATCGTACTTGGCCTGCAATTCGATGGTCTGCGCTTCGAGCTGATATTTGGAATTGATGCCGAACTCGCCATGATAGGCATGGAAGCCGAAATAGGCCAGGAACGCCACGCAAAGCGACGGGATGATCAGCCGGCCGGTGTTTCTCTGCTTGTGCTGGCGTGTCCACATGGTCGCAATCCTTTGACCGCCATTTGTCGCTCGATTGTGCTTAATGGACGGTTACGGACAGGTGCATTAGCCAGCGGCCGCAACGAAAAAGGGCGGGAAAATCCCGCCCTTCGTCGTTTTCGCCAGTTCGGCAGAATTTAAGCTTTGACCACCGACTTGCCGGCGTAGCGCGCCTGCTTGCCGAGCTCTTCCTCGATGCGGATCAGCTGGTTGTACTTGGCCATGCGATCCGAGCGCGACAGCGAACCGGTCTTGATCTGCCCGCAATTGGTGGCGACGGCGAGGTCGGCGATGGTCGAATCCTCGGTTTCGCCCGAACGGTGCGACATGACGGCTGTGTAGCCTGCCTTGTGCGCGGTCTCGACAGCGTCGAGCGTTTCGGTGAGCGAGCCGATCTGGTTGACCTTGACCAGGATCGAATTGGCGACACCCATGCGGATGCCGTCGCGCAGCCGCGCCGTGTTGGTGACGAAGAGGTCGTCGCCAACCAGCTGCGTCTTGTTGCCGATCAGGTCGGTCAGGTACTTCCAGCCCTCCCAGTCGTCCTCGGCCAGGCCGTCCTCGATCGAGATGATCGGATAGTCGGCGGCAAGCTTGGCCAGGTACTTGGCCTGCGCCTTGGGATCGCGGGTCCTCTTCTCGCCCTCATAGACGTAATTGCCGTCCTTGAAGAATTCGGTCGCCGCACAGTCGAGACCAAGCGCGATCTCCTCGCCCGGCTTGAAGCCGGCCTTCTCGATCGATTCCATGATGAAATCGAGCGCCACCGGCGCACTCTTCAGATTGGGCGCGAAGCCGCCTTCGTCGCCGACATTGGTGTTGTGGCCGGCATCCTTGAGCTTCTTGCGCAGCGTGTGGAAGATTTCCGAGCCCCAGCGCACGCCTTCGCGCAGCGTCGGCGCGCCGACCGGCAGGATCATGAATTCCTGGAAATCGATCGGATTGTCGGCATGCGCGCCGCCATTGATGATGTTCATCATGGGCACCGGCAGCAAATGCGCCTTGGTGCCGCCGACATAGCGGTAGAGCGGCAGGCCGGCGGCTTCCGCCGCGGCCTTCGCGACCGCCAGCGAGACGCCGAGGATGGCGTTGGCGCCGAGCCGGCTCTTGTTGGGCGTGCCGTCGAGCTCGATCATGGTCTGGTCGATGTGGATCTGGTTTTCGGCTTCCAAGCCGCCGATCGCCTCGAACAGCTCGCCATTGACGGCCTCGACCGCCTTGAGCACGCCCTTGCCGAGATAGCGGGCGCCACCGTCGCGCAGTTCGACGGCCTCATGCGCGCCGGTCGACGCGCCCGACGGCACCGCGGCGCGGCCCATCGAGCCGTCTTCGAGGACGACGTCGACCTCGACGGTCGGATTTCCACGGCTGTCCAGGATTTCACGCCCGACAATGTCGATGATGGCGGTCATTGCGATGTCCCCGATTGATCGATTGAAAGCGTCGCGCCCCTCTTAGCCAAAGTGCCGCAAAAGGCAATCAGGAATGGCATGAAATAATGGTGACAGTCGCCCCATGCGCTCAAGGCCGTGGGGCATGGGCGACGCCATCTGAACGCAAACAGCCCGCCCTGACGTCATATGTCTGGCGCGGCATGGGGTGGGTGCCCCGCCCCTGCGGCAATGCCTTTGTCACGAAACCAGGCGGCACACAAACTCCACCCGATGCTTCAAAAGAGGCTACCGCCAACGTGACAAACTTCACAATGCAGAGAATTCGAAGATGTTAGGGTCACATCTACAACGCGAACTATTTGGCGACCACAGTGAAATCAACAAACTTGAACTCTTTGGGGAGGCGGCAATGGCAGCGATTTCAGGTACTGGCTGGGAACTTCTTATTAGCCGCAAAGTCGAGCATATGAGGGGCACCAGACGCAGGACAGTTGGTACCTATAAAGTCTTTCACAACGGCACGGCAGTAACGGGTCTATCGGGGTTCGTGTGTGAATCTCGCGGCCCAGGCGACAATTCCAAAGAAGACAATGGCAGGCGCATCGAGCCCGGCACCTATCCGCTGGCGACACAGGCCGGAGGCAAATATGTGACGATCGGCTACACTGGCGCCAAGACGCCACCCAAACCTGGACTCGAACTGCTGAAGACCAACAAGCGCACCGAAATCCTGATCCATCCGGGCGTCAATTTCCTGTCCAGCGTCGGATGCATCAACCCGACGAAGAAGGTGAGCGGTCCGCTTTCCGACATGGATTTCACGGAGAGCCGGACACGCGTAATCGCCCTCATCGACGATCTGAAAACCTTTGCCGGCGGTGGCTTCCCGAAAAGCAACGGCAAGCGAATTCCCAATGCTTCGGTGGTCGTCGAAGGCGAACCGGTGCTGTCGACCGAGAGTGTCGAGAGCGTGCTCGAAGCGGTTGCGGGCGATCCGAACAAGGGTTTGCCGGCAGCGGTCTTCCAGAAATTCGCGCCGAGACCGGCAAGCGGTTCCAAGCGAACAATCTATGACGGTTACATCGGCGCCTTTACCTCCGACAAGGGCCTCAAGACACTTGGCGATCATGGCGTGTGCAACAATTATGATCGGCTGATGCATTTCTTCGCTCAAGCGGCGATGGAAACCGGTGGCTTCACCCTCATTCGCGAATCCCTGACCTACACGACCGTGGCGGCAATCCGGAACGCATGGAGGTCGCGAGCCGCGGGCAAGACCGATCAGTGGATCGGGGACAACCTGCTGCGCAAGCCGCAAGCCCTGGGCGACTGGGCCTATGGCGGCCGCATGGGCAATGTGAAAGGAACGTTGGACGGCTTCAATTTCCGCGGCGGCGGCACGTTCCAGACCACCGGGCGCGACGCGTACACGGCCAAGGGCAAGCTCGCCAAGGTTGACCTCGCCAATCATCCTGAACTGATCGAGGATCCGCAGACTTCGCTGCTCGCAGCTTGCGCCGAATGGAAAGGGTCAGGCTGCAATGCCTTTGCCGATGCCGGCCTGATCAAAAAGATCTCGCGCGCGATCAACGTCGGCAACGCCAATTCCGCCACGCAGGCCAATGGCGAAGCGGATCGGATCGCCTGGCACGAAAAGGTTTTCAAGGCGGTGAAGAATGCCGGACTCCTCGGCTGAGCATGCCTCGGATCACGTTCGACAACACCACGTCATCATAATTCAGAGATAACAATCTCTGTGTCGACTAGGATGGTGATGCGCGGGGCGAAACAGGAGGAGTTTCGCCATGTCCGAGTTGAGCGGTATCGTGAGTTTGTTCCTGATCGCGGCGGCGTTCCTGACGTCCTGCGATACGCAGCAGCCGCCAAGGGCGGTGACGCAGCTGTCCACGTTTCATGCGGCAGAATAATTTAGAAACTGTCGGGTTGCACTGAAAAGGCCCCCGTTTCGGAATTCGGGGCCTTTTCACGTCAGGCGTCAGCGCAGCTGATCAATGCCAATACGGCGTGACCTTGTAGTAATCATAGGAAGCATCACGCGCGGCCTCGCCATCGGCGCCGGCCAGTTCATTGATCGAATAGGCGGGTGCTGCCTTCAGTTGCTCCTTCGAGAACGGCACGACATAGCCGCCCTTGTCCTCGTCATAGTCGAGGCTCGCCCACGGAATGGCGTGATACTTCTCGCCAATGCCGAGAAATCCACCGAACCCGATCACCGCGAACATGATGCCGTTCGACGTCTTGTCGAGCATGATGTCCTCGATGCTGCCGATGCTCGTGCCTTCGGTGTTGTAGATCGACGTGCCGATGACGCGCGAAGCGGCGATGGCTTCGGTGTGGCCTGTCTGGGTGGTCATGGCTGCTGCTCCTCATGTCGTTGATCGATACTTTGACAATGAGGGGCGCGGGCGAAAGTTCCCGTTTTTTCGAGCGGCGGGCGGTTACTCCGCGAGGATGAACGTCACCTTCATGTTGACGCGATAGGCCGCGATCCTGCCGTCCTCGACGACGATCTTCTGGTCCTGGATCCAGGCGCCTTCGACGTTCTTCAGGGTCTTTGAGGCGCGCTCAATCCCCTTCTCGATGGCGTCCTGAAAGCTCTTTTTCGACGACGACGTGATTTCGGTGACGCGGGCGACGGACATGGCTTCCTCCTGCCAAGACGCTCATTTGCAGCAGCGAGCCTACAGCCGGCTTATGCCTTCCACAAGCAGGGCAGCGCGCGCGCCATAGCCGAAACCATCAGCCTCGGTTCAGGTCAGCAGCATTCTTGGCGATGCGGTCGAATGCCATCAGTCTTTCGAGCAGCGCCGGCATGTCCTTCAGCGGCAGCATGTTGGGCCCGTCGGAGGAGGTCGAATTGTCGGGATCCTGGTGGGTCTCTATGAACACGCCGGCGACGCCGACGGCAACGGCAGCCCGCGCCAGCGTCTCGACAAAGCGGCGCTCGCCACCGGAGGAACCGCCCTGCCCGCCCGGCTGCTGCACCGAATGGGTGGCGTCGAAAATCACCGGCGCGCCGATCTCGGCCATCACGGGCAAAGCCCGCATGTCCGACACCAGCGTGTTGTAGCCGAAGGAAGCGCCGCGCTCGGTGGTCAGCACATTGGGGTTGCCGGAGCCGGTGATCTTGGCCACCACGTTCTTCATGTCCCAGGGCGCCAGGAACTGCCCCTTCTTGACGTTGATCACCTTGCCGGTCTTCGCCGCGGCGACCAGCATGTCGGTCTGGCGCGACAGGAAGGCCGGGATCTGCAGCACATCGACATGGTGCGCTACGATCGCGCACTGCTCCTCGGTGTGGACATCGGTCAGAATGGGAAGCGAAAACGCCTTGCGCAACTCGTCGAACACCGGAAGCGCCGCGTCCATGCCGGCGCCGCGCGTTGCCGACAGCGAGGTGCGGTTGGCCTTGTCGTAGCTGGTCTTGTAGACGAGGCCGATGCCGAGCTTGCCGGTCAGTTCCTTCAGCGCGCCGGCCATGTCGAAAGCGTGCTGGCGCGATTCGAACTGGCACGGGCCGGCGATCAACGCCAAGGGCCCGCTGTTGTCGAAGACGACGTTGCCGACGGTTACCGACGAATTCGGCGCCATCGAATTAGGCCCTTGCGGCTTGCTCATGGGGTCTCCCGGAAGATGAAAGCCGCGCCCTGTCCGGATGCCGGCTGCACGACGATTTCGTTGCCCGCTATATCGTGCCCGACGGCGTTGTCTGCAAGCAGCCTCGCGACAGCGCCGACACTGCGGACTGAAAAGACAATCGCGGCGAAGCGAACTCTTGTCGGCGCACCGGCCGGAATGTCGAAGCGCGCGGTGAAAGCCGCAGGATCCAGAACGGTCAGACGCGCATTCGGCAGGGCGAAGACCGCGCTGCTCTGCTGCTCCGAGCCAACCACTGTCGAGATCAGGCTGATCTGTGTGGAAGGCACATCGCTGACCGCAACGACTTCGGCAATGCCGGTCACGCCATTGGCATGAGCCTGCAGCGCCGTACGGTCGATTTGAGGGGCGTTGATCCGCTCGCAAGCGAACAGAAAGGCGTCCATCGTCTCGGCGCCGGCGGCGAAAGCCAGTTTGAACGAGGCCATGTCGCTCTTTCCGGCCGTGTCGGTGAAGGCGCGGGAAAAGCTCAGTACGTCTCCCGCCGACAGGCCGGCTTTGATAAAGCGCGCATGGTCCGCATCGGCATCGTCGGTGGCCAGCACCACGGCGGAAAAGCCCTCATCGCCCAGCCTGGCGCGATAGAGCCGGTCGCGCGCGACCAAGACATTGCCGCCGGCGATCGCACTCGCTGCCAGCTGTTCGTTCCCAACCGCCAGCGGTTCGAGATAGGTGCCGTCGGCAAGGAAGACGCAGCAATTTTCGGTGCCGAAAGGGTGGATGCCGGTTGGTGCGACGATGAAGCCAAGCGATGTCAGCCGCGCCCGCGCCACGGCGAGGCTCGCCGTCGGCAACACAAGATGGTCAAGCGGATGGATCGTGCTGGTCATGCCGGCGCGGTGTGCATCATTCCGGAAATCTGTTCAAGGCCTCTTGCCAGCCCGATCAGGCCATCGCCACGACATCGGCCGAATAGCGCAATTCGCGCAATGGTTTGACCCGGCTGGTCGTCTCGGCATAGAGCGGGTGCGCCTTGTAGGCGGCAAGCGCGGCATCATCCTCGAACTCGGCATAGACGACCACGTCGATCGCATCCGACAGCGGATCGACCTTGGTGTTGAGCGTCACCTCGAAGAGGCTTGAATGCGGGATCTTGCCCAGCGCGAGCAAGCCCGTGCGCACGGCCTCGACATCGTCCTTGCGCCGCGCGCTGAAGAAAACGATATGCCGGATCACGCCTGCCTCCACGTTCGATTTGCGGCATGTTTTGTGTGAGCGGGACCGTCGCGTCAACCGCCACGATGTCGCGCCCGGCAATGCCGGCAGCGACTTTGCAGAGGCGCAAAAAGCTAGGCTTTGCCGGTGACGTAGCGCACGACGCGCGACATCTCCCTGACCGTCGTGTCGAGATAGCGGCCCTGATTATAGAGGCCGTCCCAGATCAGGAAAAAGGCGATGGCGACGATGACGATGACATAACGCATGGCTGAAACTAACGTATGTGGCTGTTCGTAACCATAGCGATTTCACCGAGGGCCGCGCTCTCCCGCGGATTCTGGCCTCAGGCCGGCAAGCTGGGCCAGCGCCGCGCGAAGCTTGCCTCTTGAAGTTTCGGCCAATGCCATGGAAGATTGTGGCGAAAATTCACGCAGGCAGCGGCATTCGCGCCTGGCGAATGAAAAGTGGAGGATGTGGGGGCCGGCAGATCTTGCGCCGCCCCGCGGAAGTCCAGGGGGGTGTGAGATGGCTGTCAGGGAATACAAAGGCATCGGCGACGCCATCAGGCTGGACGAACTCAATTTCGCCGAGATCGTCAAGGGCCTGCCGGCCAAGGCGCGCATGGTGCTGTCGGCGGCGATGAAATTGCCGCGCGGTTCGCTGAAGGTGAGGATGCCGGATGGCCGGGCGGTGCTTGTCGGCGGCAATGGACCCGGGCCGGATGCCGAACTGGTGTTGAAGAACTGGCGCCTGCCCGGCCGTGCCTTTTCCGGCGGCACCATCGGCGTTGCCGAATCCTACATGGACGGCGACTGGGAAAGCCCTGATGTAACCAGCTTCCTCGAATTGTTCGTTGTCAACTCGGCCGTTGGCGAACGCATTGCCGGCGGCGCCAGCTGGCTCATCAACACGGTCCAGCGCATCCGCCACTGGTTCAACGAAAACACCCGCACAGGCTCGAAGCGCAACATCTCGGCGCATTACGATCTCGGCAACGCCTTCTACAAGCAATGGCTCGATCCCAGCATGACCTATTCGTCGGCGCTCTATGCGACCGGCGCCAACGACCTGGAAAGCGCTCAGGCCGCCAAATACCGCGCGCTGGCCAAGGATACGGGTATCGGCAAGAAGGACCATGTGCTCGAGATCGGCTGCGGCTGGGGCGGTTTTGCCGAATTTGCCGCGCGCGAGATCGGCTGCCGCGTCACCGGCCTGACCATCAGCCGCGAACAGCACGATTTCGCCAAGGCGCGCATCCAGAAGGCGGGACTGTCTGACAAGGTCGACATCAAGCTGCAGGATTACCGAGACGAAACGGGCACTTACGACCGCATCGCCTCGATCGAGATGTTCGAGGCGGTCGGCGAAAAATATTGGCCGGTATTTTTCGGCAAGATGAAGGCATGCCTGAGGCCCGGCGGCACCGCCGGCCTGCAGATCATCACCATCAACGAGGCCGCTTACGACACCTATCGGGCGCGGCCGGATTTCATCCAGCGCTATGTCTTTCCAGGCGGCATGCTGCCGACGCCGTCGATCCTGAAGACGCTGGGCAGCGACCATGGCCTTGCCCATCTGCGCGAGCGCGTCTTTCCGGACGACTATGCCCGCACGCTTGCCGAATGGCGCAACCGCTTCTGGGCGTCGTGGGAAAAGATCGTCCCGCTCGGCTTCGACGACCGCTTCAAGAAGCTTTGGGAATTTTATCTCCACTATTGCGAAGCCGGCTTTAGAGCCAGCTACATCGACGTGCGCCAAGTGGTCTACAAAGCCTGATCCGAAGCGTGATTGAGCGGGCGTATGCCCGCTCGTTTTCCCTGTTAGCTGCACGTTGCCTCAAAGCAGGATGCGATACTTCGCAAACCCGGATTCGCCCTCGCCGGCCGGCTCGATCTTGAGCGATTTCACTCCCGATATGAAATCCTTCGCTTTGGGGCCGGTCTCGAACACGACGCTGGTGCCGGGCAGCGGCGTGAACGACCAATTGTCGTCGGCCGAGGGGTTGATCGTGCCTTCGCTGACGACGTAGCGCACGATCACGTCGCGGTTGGTGTCCGGCGCCTCGTAGATGATCTTCGAGGCATTGATGTCGGGGAAATTGCCGCCACCGCCGGCGCGGTAATTGTTGGTGGCGACGACGAATTTCGCTGCCGGATCAATCGGCTTGCCGTCGAAGCTGAGGCCGACGATGCGGTTCGAGCCGGCATTGGCGACGCCACCCTTGGCATCGTATTTCGGCAGCTGCGACAGGTCTATTCCGTAGCTGACGCCATCGATCACATCGAAATTGTAGGACGGGAATTCGGTGTCGATGAGCGCCTGGTCGGCTTTGCCCGGCTCGATCTTCCTGAAAATGCCGGCCGACATTTCCAGCCATTCCTTCACTTGCGCGCCGGTGATTTCGACGGCACGAACCGTGTTCGGATAGAGATAGAGGTCGGCGACGTTCTTGATGGCGATGTCGCCCACCGGCACGTCGGTATAGTAGTCGGCGCCGTTGCGCCCGCCGGCCTTGAAGGGCGCCGCCGCCGACAGCAGCGGCACGTCCTTCCACTGCGTGCTTTTTAATATGTCCTTGAGGTACCAGCTCTGCGCCTGGTTGACGATCTGCACCGACGGATCGTCGGCGACCAGCGCGAAATAGGAATAGAGCGGCGCCGAGGTCTTGCCGACCGGTCGGCGGACATAGGCAAGTGTCGCCTCATGGTCCGCCTTCAGCGCATCGACGACGCGCTGGTCGTCCGCCACCGTCGGCTTGTTTGCCTTGTCGACGCGCTCGTAGATCGGCCTTGCCTCAGATGTGGCCGAGGCTACGCGCCATTTCGATCCGTCCCGTTCCAGAAGCAGATCGATCAGTCCCATATGCGAGCCCCAGAAACCGCCCATCACGGCGGGCTTGCCCTGCAGCGTGCCTTTCTCGGTGTCGACGCCATCGAGCGCCTGAAAATCCTTCTTGCCGGGGAAGACCAAATGCTGATGGCCGGTGAACACCGCATCGATGCCTTCGACGCCGGCGACGAAGAAGGAGGCGTTCTCCATGCCGTCGCCCTGCTTGATATCGATGCCGGAATGCGAGAGCGCGATGACGATGTCGGCGCCCTCCTCCTTGATCTGCGGCACC
This sequence comes from Mesorhizobium sp. L2C066B000, assembly GCF_000502335.1. Lineage (NCBI taxonomy): Bacteria > Pseudomonadati > Pseudomonadota > Alphaproteobacteria > Hyphomicrobiales > Phyllobacteriaceae > Mesorhizobium > Mesorhizobium sp. L2C066B000. The sequence continues at coordinate 49,868 of NZ_AYWZ01000006.1, read as the reverse complement.
CATGCCCTGGCCGCCTCGACGATGTCGCGCGTCCTGACATTGCCTTCCAGGTTCTTCAGGTCCCAGACCATGATCTGCGGCGGCACGAAGCCGATGATGCCGATCTTGATCGGCTGCTCGACGCCCGACCCGTCCTTGATCTTCTTGTCGAGGATGACATAGGGCTTGAGGTAGAGCTTGTCGTCGCGCGGGTTGGCGGCAAGCTCGGTGCCGCGGATCAGATTGGCGCAGACGAACGGGAAATTGGCCCCGGCCAGCACCTTGTCGAGGAACGACAGGCCGTAATTGAACTCGTGATTGCCGAGCGTCGAGCATTCATAGCCCAGCAGGTTCATGCCCTTCATGATCGGATGCAGATCGCCTTCCTTGAGGCCCTTCTCATAGGCGATGTAATCGCCCATCGGATTGCCCTGCAAAAGATCGCCATTGTCGATCAGCATCGCATTGGTGGCTTCCTTGCGCACCGCCGCGATCAGTGAGGCCGTCCGCGACAGGCCCATCGTGTCGTTGGCTTTGTCTGCGTAGTAGTCGTAAGGCAGCACATTCACATGGATGTCGGTGGTCTCCATGATCCTCAGATGCGCCTGATTGGCCTGCGCGCGGGCGGAAAACGGATGCAGCATGATCAGCGCCCCGCTGGCGGCCGCACCGGCAAGCAAACTACGGCGGGAGACGGGGTAGTTGAGATGCGGCATTGGTTTTCCTTCCCAGCGACGTGACAAGATCCCAGCCCCGGGCGGAAGCTTCGCGCCGAAAACCGGCCATGTCCATCGGGAAGTCAGTCGATCAGCAAAAGGTGACGGCTGGATGAATATCCTTGGCCGCGGTTGAGAACTCAGCCCTTGTTATCATCGCCCTGGGTGATCAGCCGCGCGCTGCGCTGGCCGGTGAAATAGATCCATAGCCAGCTAAGCGACACCGAGAGCCGGTTGCGAAAACCGATCAGGAAGTAGATATGCGCCACGCCCCACAGCCACCAGGCAAGCCATCCCGTGAGCTTGATCCGGCCGAAATCGATCGCGGCTGCCCACTTTCCGATCGTCGCCAGGTCACCGGCATGTTTGTAGCGGAAAGGGCGCGGCGCGCTATCGCCGGCCAGCCGCGCCCTGATCGTCGCGGCAACATGCTTGCCCTCCTGCTTGGCCGAGGGCGCCACGCCTGGCACCGGCTTGCCGTCCGGCCGCAAGACATGCGCTGTGTCGCCGATGACGAAGATCTCCGGACTGTTCGGCACGGTCAGATCGGGCTCGACCATAACCCTGCCCGCCCGGTCCACCGGCGCGCCCAGCCACTCTCCCGCGGGCGAAGCCGCTACGCCGGCGGCCCACAGGATGGTTCGCGCCGGCAGATGCGTATCGCCAAAGACGACGCCTTCGGCATCGAGGCGCGTGACGGCGCGGCCAAGCTCGACCGTGACGCCCCGCCGCTCCAGCGCCTTGCGCGCATAGTCGGACAGCTTTGGCGCGAAATTGGCGAGGATCCTGTCTCCGGCCTCGACCAGCACCACACGCGCCTCACGCGTGTCGATGTTGCGGAATTCGCCGCGCAGCGTTTCGTGCGCGAGTTCGACAATGGTGCCGGCAAGCTCCACGCCGGTCGGGCCGCCGCCGACGATGACCAGTGTCAGCAGTGCCTGGCGCTTGGCCGGATCGGTCTCGCGCTCGGCCTGCTCGAAGGCGAGCAGGATGCGCCGGCGAATGGTGGTTGCGTCTTCAAGCGTCTTCAGCCCAGGCGCGAAAGGCTCCCATTCGTCGTGGCCGAAATAAGCATGACGCGCGCCGGTGGCGAGCACCAGCGTGTCGTAGGGAACAGAACTGCCGTCCTCAAGCAGCACGCGTTTGCCTGGACGGTCGACGCCGGTGACGTTGCCGAGCAGGGTCGTCACGTCCTCGCGCTTGCGCAGCAGATGACGGATCGGCCAGGCGACTTCCGAGGTCGCCAGCGAGGTGGTCGCCACCTGGTAGAGCAGCGGCTGGAAAAGGTGATGGTTGCGCTTGTCGATCATGGTGATGCGCACGGGTGCGCCGGCCAGCGCCCGGGTGAGTTCGAGACCGCCGAACCCTGCGCCGACGACAACGACATGATGGCTGGTTTCACTCATCGCATTCACCCCTGTTTGTCTCCCTTTATCTAGTGATTTTTGTGCACCGCAACAATGTCGCGGCGAGCTAGATTGCCGCTTAAGGCTGCCCAGGACTCGTCGCCGGATGTCGCGAATGCCTATGTCGGCAAGCATGGACGGGTATAGCCTTGCAGGGCTGGAACCACGGGAGTGAAGCATGGCCAACGACGATGACAAAGATGGCAAAGGGCGGGCGCAATATTCTTCGCCGCCTTGCTTCATGCACGAACTCGATCCGGAATTTCGCGCGCCATTGACCGACTGGACCGATGTGCGCCGTTGGCGCAAGGCCGAGCGCGAGCGTCTGATCGCGGCACGGTTGGCGGTTTCCGCCGATGCGCGGGTGGCGATGTCGCGGGCTATCGCCGAAGGGCTCGACGCGGCAATCGGCGACATTGCCGGCCGCATGGTCAGCCTCTATTGGCCGTTTCGCGGCGAGCCGGACCTGCGGCCGTGGATGGCGTCGATCAACGAACGCGGCGGCCGCACGGCGCTGCCCATCGTGATCGAGAAAGGCCAGCCGCTGATCTTCCGCGCTTATGTACCCGGCGACCGGCTGGAAAAAGGCATCTGGAACATCCCGATCCCGGCCGAAGGCGAGCCGGTGCTGCCCGACATCGTCATCTCGCCGATCGTCGGCATCGACCCGCGAAACTACCGCCTGGGCTATGGCGGTGGCTTCTTCGACCGCACGCTGGCTGCCATGCCGTTCAAGCCATTGGTCATCGGCGTCGGCTACGAACTGCAGCGCATAGCCACCATCTACCCGCAGCCACACGACATCCCGATGGACCGGCTCGTCACCGAGGCTGCTCAGGGCTAGGCCAGTTCCGGCTTCATCCCCATCGCCGTGCGATCGACGATCTCGCGCAGGGCAAAGGATGAGTTGATCTTGGTCACATGCGGCATCGCCGACAGCCACTCCTTGTGGATGCGCTCATAGTCGACCAGATCCTTGGCGGCGATGCGCAGGATATAGTCGTATTCGCCCGACATCAGGTGGCACGACAGCACATTCGGGCAGCGCTTGATCGCCGCCTCGAAATCCGACAGCGTCTTTTCGAACTGTCCCGACAGCGATATGTGCACGATCGCCGTCATCTGGTGACCGAGCGCTGCATTCGAAAGCCGGGCGTGATAGCCGCGGATGGTGCCGGATTTCTCCAGATTGTCGAGCCGGCGCGAACAGGCCGACTGCGACAGGCCGACCCTTTCGGCGAGCGCCGCATTGGGTATGCGGCCATCCTTCTGCAGTGCCTCGAGAATGGCGATATCGATCCTGTCGAGCGGCATTTCTCGTGATTCCTGCGAAATTTCCTTGATTTCGCGCAACGATTATCGAAACGCGTGACCCCGCGCAAGCGCATTCGCAAACACCTGCGCAACGATTTGTGGTTCACTCGGTTGATACAGGGAACGAGCCCGAAGGGCCGGATCAGGAGAAGACTATGCGCGTCGGTTGCCCCAAGGAAATCAAGAACCACGAATACCGCGTCGGCCTGACGCCGGGCTCCGTCCGCGAATATGTCGCGCATGGTCATGAAGTGCTGGTCGAAAGCGGCGCCGGCGCCGGCATCGGCGCCGATGACAATGCCTACCGCGCCGCCGGCGCCACCATCGCCAGGACCGCCGCCGACGTGTTCGCCAAGTCCGACATGATCGTCAAGGTCAAGGAGCCGCAGCCCAACGAATGGGCGCAGCTGCGCGACGGCCAGATCCTCTACACCTATCTGCACCTGGCCCCGGATCCGGAGCAGACCAAGGGCCTGCTCGCGTCCGGCGTCACCGCAATCGCCTATGAGACCGTAACCGACGACCGCGGCGGCCTNGGCGCCCTGCCGCTCTTGGCGCCGATGTCGGAAGTTGCCGGCCGCCTGTCGATCCAGGCCGGCGCGACCGCGCTGCAGAAGGCCAATGGTGGCCGCGGCGTGCTGCTCGGCGGCGTGCCCGGCGTGCTGCCCGGCAAGGTCACCGTGCTCGGCGGCGGCGTCGTCGGCCTGCATGCCGCCCGCATGGCGGTCGGCCTCGGCGCCGACGTCACCATCATCGACCGCTCGATCCCGCGCCTGCGCCAGCTGGACGACCTCTTTACCGGCCGCGTCCACACCCGCTACTCCACAGTCGAGGCGCTTGAGGAAGAATGCTTCTCGGCCGACATCGTCGTCGGCGCCGTGCTCATCCCGGGTGCTGCTGCACCCAAGCTGGTGACCCGCGAAATGCTGTCGGGCATGAAGAAGGGCTCGGTGCTGGTCGACGTCGCTATCGACCAGGGCGGCTGCTTCGAGACTTCGCACGCCACCACCCATGCCGAGCCGACCTATGAGGTCGACGGCGTGATCCATTACTGCGTCGCCAACATGCCGGGCGCCGTGCCGGTGACCTCGGCGCACGCGCTCAACAACGCGACGCTGCATTATGGCCTGCAGCTGGCCGACAAGGGCCTGAAGGCGCTGGTCGACGACCACCATTTGCGCAACGGCCTCAATGTCCACAGGGGCAAGATCACCAATCGCGCCGTGGCCGAAGCACTCGGCTATGAGCTGGTCGAACCGAAAGTGGTTCTGGCTGCCTGACCTGACCTGGCATTTTGCCTCCCTTACCCGCCGGTTGTACCGGCGGGTTTTTCTTGGCTACAAGACCGCAAAACGCCCGCTCCAGGGCAAGGTGCAGCCCCTCTCGACAGCGCTTTTGCCTGTCGATGTGACATTTTTGTCATTCCAATATTAACGAGCATCCTGTTAGAACACGGACGGGTTTGTTCTATGCTAAGGGGCTAAAATGTTTATTTCTGCTAAATCCGTTCTTCTCGGCGCCGTTTCGGCAATGGCTTTGATATCGGTAGCGCATGCCGCCGACGTTGTGCAGCCGGTGGAAGAACCTGCCGGTTTCAACTGGAGCGGCGCCTATGTCGGCATCGGCGGCGGCTTCGGCGCCACCGTGCACCGCATCAGCGTCGACCCGTTTCTCGACTTCAATGGCATCGGCGGCAACGGCGTGTTTGGCGAAGTGACCGCCGGCTACGACTACATGGTCTCTGAACGCTTCCTGCTCGGCGGCTTCATCGACGCCAACATCGGGAATATCGGTCCGTCGATCAGCCTTCCGGGCGCTGATATCGACCTGACGAACGCTTATGGCTTCGACGTCGGCTTGCGCGCCGGCTATCTCTTGAACCCCAGTACGCTCGGCTATGTGCTCGGCGGCTACACTTGGAACCATTTCAAGCTCGAGGGTTCGGGCTTTGCCGACGGTCTTGATTTCACGGAGAACCGTGGCGGCTATGTCGTCGGCGTTGGCATGGAAACCGTGCTGCGCGGCAACTGGACGATTAAGACCGAGTACCGCTACGCCAACTATGGCGACGACTCGGTGGCTGACCTCGGCATTATCGGCGGCCCGGGAACCTCTCTGGATGTCGAGCCGTCCAGCCACACCTTCCACATCGCGGCCAATTACCGCTTCGGCGCCCAGAATGGCGGCGGGGCCTCGTTTGCTGCTCCGACCTACAACTGGACCGGCTTCTATGTCGGCGGCGCGCTTGGNCGAAGGCGTGTTCGGCGAGGCGAGCATCGGTTACGACCATGATTTCGGCGGCTGGGTCGCCGGCGTTCTGGTCGACGCCCGCTATTCCGGCATACGCTCGAAGCTGGACATTCCGGGTGGGTCGATCAAGGGCGATGCCGACTATGGCTTCGATGCCCTGGCCCGCATCGGCGCCAAGGTCAACGAATCGACGCTGGCCTATGTCCTCGGCGGTTACAGCTGGCAGCATTTCGACCTGCATGCCTCCTCGCCCGTTGGCGACATCGTCGACTGGGGATCGAGCGGCTTCTCGGTCGGTGGCGGCCTGGAAACGGCCGTTTCCAGCAACATGACGCTTGGTCTCGAATACCGCTATTCGCAGTATGAGAAAGAAGATTTCGGCTCGGGCGGCTTCCTCACCGACGAGCCTTCCTTCCAGACCGTTCGCGTCGGCGCGAAGTATAAATTCAACTAAACGCCGCACACACACACGGCGAAGGCCCGTCGGTCAATTCCGGCGGGCTTTTTCTTTGCGCAAAATTCCTGGCGCCGGAATTGAACAGGCTGGCGGACATCAAAAAAGCGGAGCCAAAGCCCCGCTTCCTCGGTCATCGAGATCCCCGCCGGTTCATCCGCGGTCGGCAATCCATCGACGCTGGTCTTTTACCGAGAGAATGCGACGGGAGTACGACAAGTCCCAACCGCCATCGGCGTGCGTCGCCATGCCGGCGAGGATCGCGATGCTGTGTGAAGTGCTTCACATCCGCAATTCGAAAAGCATGCGCAGACAGGGATGCCAACTTGACGGATCGAGACGTCACACGGTTCCCAACTGCCCGCCAGACCACCGGCGGGCATCTTTTTGTCAGAAACGCTCGATGCGGCACTGATAACAATTGTTGCGCGCCGAGCGGACGTGGACATAGGCGATGTCAGCGCGCTCAAACAGCGTCTCTGCCCGCGCCGCAATGCCGCCAGTCGGAATGACGCCGCCGCTGCCATAGACGATGCGGTCATCCGCACCATAGCCGCGCACGATATAGTCGCTGCTCTCAAGCATCTCTGGAAGCGCTTCTGTCTCGGCTGCGCGTTCGCATTCCTGCGCATGCAGGAAGATCGGTCCTGTCTCGGCGTAAGGCTGCAACGCCGGAAACGGCCGATAGGCCATGATCAGATAGCCATCGCCTTCGGCGACGTTTCTCAGGCAATGCCGGCACGGCACCCCGTCGCCATCTGAAACCTTCCGCTCCGGCGTTTGCCCGTAGGCGTCCGGCCCGCCGCGCTGCAGCGCTCTCACATCTTCTGTCGGCAAGGCTTTGAACTGGACGGTCATGGCTAAATCTCCGGTGTGGTTGACCGGAAATTATGCCCCCGCCGAGGTGCTTCCCACCCGATTCCTGTCAACTGTCAGCAGCCCGGCCAGTCTCAGGCCGGACTGCTTCGGCATTGGGCAGGTCCCGCGCCGGCTCAGCGGATGAAATCGTCGAAGCGGCGCAGCATCACCCGGCGCCTGCGCCAGTTCTCGTCCTGGGTCCGCACGAGCAGGAATTCCTCGCCATGAACGGTCGGTTCGGCCTTCAGTCGGAGAAAGTCACGGCCGCATGACGCTGGCCGAGCGCTCGGCGAACGACAGCGGATGCACGGTCTCCTTCTTTTGCGCCACCGGCGCAAAACCGAGCTTCTGGTAGAGCGGCAAGGCAGCCGGATGGTCGAGCGTGCAGGTCTGCACCGTTACCCGTTTCGGCCCATACGACCATGCTGCGGCAATCGCCGCACCGAGGAACCAACGGCCGATGCCTTGCCCGGTCGCATGTTCCATCATGCCGAAATAGGCGAGCTCGACTTCCTCTGGCAAATGCGGCTTGAGGTCGAAGAAACCGGCCGGCGCGCCGTCGAGATAAAGCACCCTGATGTCGCGGTCCTCGCGGTGGATCCCGGCGGCAAGCTCGTCATCGTCCAGCCTCAGCACATTGACCCAATGCCATTTGCGCCCGACCCGATCCATCAGATAGCGATAGAAATGCAGCGGAATGTCCTTGGTCCTGAGCAGCGCGATCTGCCTGTTGTAGGGCAAGGGCGGCGAATAGGCCGGCGGCACATGCATTTCCAGAAACGTGACCGTGACCTCGATGTCGTCCAGCGCGCCATTTTCCATCGCCATCATTCCTTGCCCGTCACCACGGGCGTGTCTGCCAGCCCGCCCCATTCCGTCCATGAGCCGTCGTAGAGCCGGTTGTCGGTGTGGCCGAGCGTCTCCAGCGCCAGAGTGACGACAGCCGCCGTGATGCCGGAACCGCAAGAGGTGACGACCGGTTTCGACAGATCGATACCGGCATCCTCAACGGCCTTGCGCAACTGGTCCTTCGACAACAGCGCGCCATCCTGTGACAGCGCCGAATAAGGCAAATTGTGCGCGCCGGGCATGTGGCCGGAGCGAACACCCGCGCGGGGCTCTGGGTCGGCGCCGGTGAAGCGGCCCGCGCCTCGGGCGTCCGCAATCTGGCTCTCGCCAGTCTCGACGATGCGGCGCATGTCGGCAAGGCTGGCGACGCGAGCGGCATCGAAATCGGCATGAAACACATTCGGCGCGATCTTGGTCGGCTCCGCCGTCACCGGCCGGCCCGCCGCCTTCCAGCGGTCGAAGCCGCCGTCGAGCACATAGACCTGGAACACGCCCATGACGCGGAACATCCACCAGGCGCGCGGCGCCGAGAAGAAACCCGGACCGTCATAGACGACAATGGTGTCGTCGGCCGAAATTCCCATGGCGCCTACATATTGCGCGAAATGCTGTGGCGAGGGCAGCGTGTGCGGCAGCTTGGCATCAGGATCGGAGGCCGCATCATGATCGAAGAATCGCGCACCCGGAATATGCGCAGCCTCATACTCGGCGCGCGCATCGCGCTTCTGCGCCGGCAGATACCAGGATGCATCGACGATCGTCAGGCCGGGCTCGCCAAGACGGCTCTGCAACCAGTCCGCATCGACGGTGAAAGGGCTGTCATCGGCCATTGTTCTTCTCCTGCTCCGCCTTGGCGAAGCATTGCTTCCTGTTGACCATGATCTTCCCCGAAAACCCGCTTCCACTTTTCGGGATCATGGTTCGTTCAAGCTACCGGCATTGGTCCGAAGCGAATGCGAAAACGCCGGTTTTCGCGGCCCTTCTTCTCGATCTTGCCGATATGGATTTCACCGACTTCGCCGGTGCTTTTGACATGGGTGCCGCCGCAGGGCTGGCTGTCGATCGAAGCGTTGTCGCCGATGCAGACCAGGCGGATCTTGCCGGTGCCGGCGGGCGGCCGGACAGTCTTGGATTTCACCAGGCCAGGATTGGCTGCCAGTTCCTCGTCGGTGATCAGCCTGACGAAGATCGGATGATCGGCCCGCACCAGCTCCATCAGCCCGGCGGTGACGTCTTCCCTGGTGAAGCCGGCATCGGGAGCGTCGAAGTCGACGCGGCTGTCATCTTCGGAAACCGCAGCACCGGTAATCGGAAACGGACAGACGACGGTGAGCAAATGGCAAGCTGCGTGCATGCGCATCAGGAGATGCCGCCGCTCCCAGTCGATGGCGAGTTTCACCCGCTCGCCCACCTCGGGTGCCGGCTGCTCCGGCGCCGGCACATGGATGATCTCGTCCTTGGTCTCGCCGGTGATGGTGGCGGCAATGGCGATGCGGCTGCCGTCCGCGCGCTCTAATGTGCCGGTATCGCCAGGCTGGCCGCCCGATGTGGCATAGAAGATGGTCCGGTCGAGAATGATGCCGCCGCGCTCGTTGATGGCGACAACGGTGGCGTCAGCCTCTCTGAGATAGGCGTCGTCGCGAAACAGCGCTTCTGTTCTGTGCGCCATCAGGCGACCTTCTCATACGGCACCGAAATTGTGCTGCGCTCATCCATCCAGCCCGGCACCGGCAGGTTCTTCTCACGCAGGAATTCCGGGTTGAACAGCTTCGACTGGTAGCGCGTGCCATAGTCGGCAAGGATGGTCACGATGGTGTGGCCGGGGCCAAGCTCGCGCGCCAGCCGGATCGCGCCGGCAATGTTGATGCCGGTCGAACCGCCGACGCACAGGCCTTCTTCCTGGATCAGGTCGAAGACGATCGGCAGCGCCTCTTCGTCCGGCACCTGGAACGAGAAGTCCGGCGTGAACCCATCGAGATTTGCCGTGATGCGCCCCTGCCCTATCCCTTCGGTGATCGAGCTGCCGTCGGACTTCAATTCGCCACTGGTGTAGAAGGAATAGAGCGCCGCACCCAGCGGATCGGCGAGCGCGATCTTGACGTTGCTGCTCTTGGCCTTCAGCCCGAAGGCGACGCCGGCCAGCGTTCCGCCCGAACCCACCGCCGAGACGAAACCGTCGACCTTGCCGCCGGTCTGCATCCAGATTTCTTCCGCCGTGGTGCGGATATGGCCGTCGCGATTGGCAACGTTGTCGAACTGGTTGGCCCAGATCGCGCCGTTCGGCTCCGACCTCGCCATCTGCTCGGCCAACCGCCCCGAGAGTTTCACGTAATTGTTGGGGTTCTTGTAAGGCACCGCCGGCACTTCGATCAGCTCGGCACCAAGCAGCTTGATCGTGTCCTTCTTTTCCTGGCTCTGGGTGTCGGGAATAACGATCACTGTGCGATAGCCCAGCGCCTTGGCAACCAGCGTCAGGCCAATGCCGGTATTGCCTGCCGTGCCTTCGACGATGACCCCGCCCGGCTTCAACAGCCCGCGCTGTTCGGCGTCGCGGATGATGAACAGGCCGGCGCGATCCTTGACCGACTGGCCGGGGTTCATGAACTCGGCCTTGCCCAGGATCTCGCAGCCGGTCTGCTCCGAGGCCTTGTTGAGGCGGATCAGGGGCGTGTTGCCGATCGCTTCGATCACAGAACGGGGCATCCGGGATTCCTTATGTAGCTGCGGCGAGACCCTAGAAACCCGAAGCTAGCGTTTCAAGGCAAGAATTCGCCTGGTCCAGTCGCATTTCGGGCACTGCAATCTCCCGCGGCCGGACAACGCGCGATGACGATCATTTCAACCATTACGGAAAAGCGCTCTTTTCATTCGATTTTTTCACCGCTAGAGCACTAATGACAGATCGGCAGGGCGCAGAATGACACTTTACCGGGCGAACCCGAAGCACGGCGTCGCCTGGATAACCGGCGGCAGCAGCGGCATCGGCCGTGCGCTGGCCAAGGACCTCGCGGCAAAGGGCTTTGTCGTCGCGGTCACCGCACTCGACGGCGACCCACTCGACGCGCTCATCGTCGAGACGGCGCAGATGCCGGGACGTGTCGTCGCCTACCCTTGCGACGTCACCGATGAGCCGCGCATGGCAAGCACGGTGGCGGCGATTGAAAAGGAGCTCGGGCCGATCGTGCTCGCCGTCTTCAACGCCGGCAACTACATCGCCACGCCCGGCGAAGACCTCAGGGTCCGCGACTTTCGCCAGACCTTCGAGGTCAACTATTTCGGTATCATCAATGGCCTCGTCCCGCTCATGGAGCGCATGCGCATCCGTGCGCGCGGCCATATTGTGCTTGTCGGATCGGTTACCGCCTATTTCGGCTGGCCGACCACGGCGGCCTATGGCGGCTCGAAGGCGGCGATCAACATCTTGGCCGAGTCGCTGAAATACGATTTCGACAAGATGAATGTCCGGATCCAGGTGATGAATCCGGGCTTCATCGACACGCCGCTGACCGAAAAGAACATGCTGCCGATGCCGGGACTGATGCCGGTCAACCGCGCCTCGCGCCGCATGCTGCGCGGCATCGAGCATGGCGGCTTCGAGGTTACCTTCCCTCACCGGCTGAGCTGGGGGCTGAAGGTGCTGGCACTGCTGCCAAGGCCAGTCTGCCGGTGGTTCATCAGCACGGCGACCCGCTGGACAGGGCGGCCGCTGAATTTCGACCGCAAGCCGCCGAACCAATAGCTGTCCACAGTCCGGCTGTTGCCTGACTGCACCGGCCGCCATAGGCTTTAGAATTGTTGTGGAGTCTGAGATGGGGCGACGGATCGTGCTTGCGGTGCTGGGCGTCGTCATCATCCTTGTCTTGGCCCTCCTGCTTGGTCCGCGCGTTCCCGTCGACACAACAATCAGCTTCGACCCCAAAGTGATCGGCGACGATCCGCAAGCGTATATTGCGCGCGAAGAGGCTGCCGTGCCCAACGTTCGCGACGGGCTCGAGAAAGAAATCATCTGGGCCGATCCGATGGTTCACGCCAGGACGCCATTGGCGATCGTCTATATCCATGGCTTTTCGGCATCGAAGGGCGAGGTTCGCCCGCTGGCCGACGAGGTCGCCGACCAACTCGACGCCAACCTTTTCTACACCCGCCTCACCGGTCATGGGCAGGACGGCGCTGCTATGGCGCAAGGCAGCGTCAATGCCTGGATCAACGACTATGAGGAGGCGCTCGCCATCGGCCGAGCCATCGGCGACAAGGTGATCGTCATCGGCACCTCGACCGGTGGATCGCTGGCGGCATGGGCGGCGACTGAGCCTGGCGCATCGGACGGCGTCGCTGCAATCGCATTCATCTCGCCGAATTTTGGCATCAGGGCTTCAGGCGCCGAGCTGCTGACCATGCCCTGGGGCAGGCAGATCGCCGATTTCGTCGGCGGCAAGGAGCGCAGCTTTCCGACCCGCAACGCGCTGCACGAGAAACTCTGGACGCACACATATCCAATGGCAGCTGTGCTACCGATGGCGGCGCTGACCAACCTTGCCTACGCAGCGCCTGTGGAGAAGGCAACCATACCGGCGCTGTTCATCTTCTCGGATTCCGACAAGGTGGTGCGCCAGGATCGCACCCGCGAAATCGCCGGCCGCTGGGGCGCACCGCATGAACTGGTGCCCGTCGACGACAATGGCGATCCCGACGACCACGTCATTGCCGGCGACGCGCTGTCGCCCTCGACCACGGCTTTCCTGGCGCAGCGGATCGTCGTGTGGGTGAAGGCAATTACCGGGCAGCCCTAAACGAAAAGGACGGCCGAAGCATTGCCCCGGCCGTCCTCATATTCAATCGTCAGCAATCAAGCCAGGCTCGACGAGCCTGACCGGTTCGTCTGATCAGGCAGCCCGCGCAGCGGGCCGCTTGCCGCCGAAGCGGCGCTTGTTGTTGCCCTTGAAGGCCTTGGCGCCTTCCGGCTTGCGCTCGCTTGCACCCGCAAAGGCCGGCTTGTCACCAAAACGCTTCTTGGCGAAGCCGTTGTTCTGGCCACCGGGCCGCCTGCCGTCGCGACGGCCATTGCGGTCGTTGCGATCATTGGCGGGCTCGAAGCGCTCGTTCTTTTCGGCCGGATTGCGCACCGGATCCGGGCTGCCGAGATGGTCGGCAACGATCGGCAGCTTGCTGCGGATGATGCGCTCGACCTGACGCAGCTTGCTGTTTTCGGAAGGATCGCAAAGCGTGATGGCGATGCCGTCCATGCCGTTACGGCCGGTACGTCCGATGCGGTGGACATAGCTTTCGGCCTCATCCGGCAGGTCGAAATTCACCACATGGCTGATGCCGGGAACGTCGATGCCGCGCGCCGCGATGTCGGTCGCGACGAGAATGCGCACCGAACCCTCGCGGAAATCGTTGAGCGCCTTCTGGCGGGCGTTCTGCGACTTGTTGCCGTGGATGACGGCGGCCTTGAAGCCGTCGCGCTCGAGGTCCTTGGTCACCCGGTCGGCGCCATGCTTGGTGCGCGAGAAGATGATGACGGACTTCATTGCCTCGTCGGCGAGCATCGTCGACAGCACCTGGCGCTTCTGCTTGGTGCGGGCAAAGACGACGCCCTGCACGATCTCGGCGGCCGCGGTGCTCTGCGGCGCGACTTCGACGCGGATCGGGTTCTTCAACAGGCCCTTCGCCAGCTCGGCGATTTCGTTGGGCATGGTGGCCGAGAACAGCACCGTCTGACGGTCGGGCGCGGTCGCCTTGGCGATCCGCTTGACGTCGTTGATGAAGCCCATGTCGAGCATGCGGTCACCCTCGTCCAGCACCAGCCATTTGGTGTCGGAGAGAATGAGGTCGCCCTCGCGCACCAGGTCGGTCAGGCGGCCGGGCGTGGCGATCAGGATGTCGACGCCGGGCGCAACCTTCTTCACCTGGCTGAAGCGCGAGACGCCGCCAAGCACGAGAGCGGTTGAGACATGCGCGCCCTTGGCGAGGATCTTGATGGTGTCCTCGATCTGGACGGCGAGTTCGCGCGTCGGCGCCAGGATCAGCGCACGGGTGGTCTTGGCCCGGCGCTTGGTGCCGAGCGCGATGATCTTCGACAGGATCGGCAGCGCGAAGGCAGCGGTCTTGCCCGAGCCGGTCTGGGCGATGCCGAAGATATCACGGCCTTCCATCTGCGGCGGGATCGCCTGCGTCTGGATCGGCTTCGGCTCGGTGAAGCCGGCGCCATGCGTCGCCTTGAGCAGCGCGCCCGTGATCCCAAGAGCTGCGAAACCGGTGAGGTCCGCAGTGTTGCCGGTCGAGATCGCGTTACCGGCTGAGGTGTTTTCGTTGGTCAAAATAGTCTTCTTTCACGCGGTCTTGGCCGCAAACATCGATGGCGGCAGGGCGCAACCTGCCGTCGAGAAATTTGATATGAAACGACAAGGCGGGCGGACGGAAACGTCCACTCGGCTGCGCTGTCGTGCCCGCAGGCGTCATGCCACGGGGCTCTTTCGCCACTTCGTGATGTATCGGAAAGAGGGGCCGATATACCGGAAAGAGGGAAAACAGACGCAACCAGTCTCATTTGTCGAGAAGGCCGGAATCTCCCGGCCCAAGCGCCTATGGGCTGCATATGGCTGAGTTCGCCCCGGAATGCAAGGGGCGACATGTTGCAGCGCAATAATCGAGGCCGAAAGCGGCGCTTGCGCACGCCCGCAGCCATCATTACCACAAAGGCAGCTGCCATTTCTGGGGACCGAGCGATGAAGGACGTGCTGAAGGAACTCGAGCGCCGCCGCGAGATCGCCCGCATGGGCGGCGGCCAGGCCCGCATCGACGCCCAGCACAAGAAGGGCAAGCTCACCGCGCGCGAGCGCATCGATGTCTTTCTCGACGAAGGCTCGTTCGAGGAGTTCGACATGTATGTCGAGCATCGCTCGACCGACTTCGGCATGGAGAAAACCAAGATCGCCGGCGATGGTGTCGTCACCGGCTGGGGCACCGTCAATGGCCGTCCGGTCTATCTGTTCGCCAAGGACTTTACCGTCTTCGGCGGCTCGCTGTCGGAGGCTCACGCCGAAAAGGTCATCAAGGTGCAGGAGATGGCGCTACGCAACCGCGCGCCGATCATCGGCATCTACGACGCCGGCGGCGCCCGCATCCAGGAAGGCGTGGCGGCGCTAGGCGGCTATGCCGAGATTTTTCAGCGCAACGTGCTCGCATCCGGCGTCATTCCTCAGATTTCCGTGATCATGGGCCCGTGCGCCGGCGGCGACGTCTATTCGCCGGCCATGACCGACTTCATCTTCATGGTCCGCGACACCTCTTACATGTTCGTCACCGGGCCGGATGTGGTCAAAACGGTCACCAACGAGACGGTGACGGCCGAGAGCCTTGGCGGCGCGTCCGTCCACACGACCAAATCGTCGATTGCCGACGGCGCCTACGACAATGACGTCGAGGCGCTGTTGCAGATGCGCCGGCTGGTAGACCTTTTGCCCGCGTCAAATACGTCGGAGCTTCCTGAGATCGAGTGCTACCAGTCGGTCACCGACCATGATCTGTCGCTCGACCGGCTGATCCCAGACAACGCCAACAAGCCTTACGACATCAAGGAGCTGATCCTCAAAGTTGCCGATGAAGGCGATTTCTTCGAGATCCAGCAGAACTTTGCCAAGAACATCGTCACCGGTTTCGGCCGCGTCGAAGGCCGCACCGTCGGCTTCGTCGCCAACCAGCCGATGGTGCTGGCCGGCGTGCTCGATTCCGACGCAAGCCGCAAGGCGGCGCGCTTCGTGCGCTTCTGCGACTGTTTTTCCATTCCCATCGTCACCTTCGTCGACGTACCCGGCTTCCTGCCCGGCACCGCGCAGGAATATGGCGGCCTGATCAAGCATGGCGCGAAACTCCTGTTTGCCTACGCCGAGGCGACCGTGCCGAAAATCACGGTCATCACCCGCAAAGCCTATGGCGGCGCCTATGACGTGATGGCCTCAAAGCACCTGCGCGGCGATATGAACTATGCCTGGCCGACGGCGCAGATCGCGGTGATGGGGGCGAGAGGCGCGGTCGAGATCATCTACCGCAAGGATATTGGCGACGCCGAAAAGATCGCAGCTCACACAAAGGCTTACGAGGACCGTTTCCTGTCGCCCTTCGTCGCCGCCGAACGCGGCTATGTCGACGAGGTGATCATGCCGCATTCGACCCGCCGCCGCATTGCCCGGGCACTGCGCATGCTGCGCAACAAGGACATGCAGAACCCTTGGAAGAAGCACGACAACATCCCGTTGTAACATCCAATGTCGCGACTGATCATCAGCGCCGGTCGGCGGTTTGGCAGGTTCACGGTCCTGTTTTTCGTTGTTCCCGCTCTCATCGTCTTCTGCGTCTGGATGTCCCTGCTCGACAACCAACCAATCTGGTTTATCGCCAGCGGCTTCGTCGTCATGCCGATCGCCACCACGGCCTTGGCATTTCTGTTCGGCACATTGTTTGCGGGCTTCCGACGCAGCAAGATCAAAGGCGTCAGTGAAGCAGAAGCGCCCGGCCTGTGGGCGCTGTGGCGGAGCGTCGCCGGACCGCGCCGTGCTGCGCGCACGGTTGTCATACTAGAGGGCAACCTGAACGCCAGCGTGCGCGAGGAGCGCACGCTTCTCGGCCTTCTCGGCAATCGGCTGTTTCTAACCATTGGCATCCCTCTCCTCGCAGTGACCGATGAAAGAGCGCTTGCCGCGATCCTTGCCCATGAGGACGCGCATGTGCGCAACAAGGATACCAATGGCAGCCTCAATCTCGCTGAGTTCGAAAACGGTTTCGGATTTGTCTTCGAGTATGCCCCGCCCGGAACCACGATCACAGGCAGCCTGCTCCACGCCGCTATCGGCTGGCTGTCGCAATCGTTCGAGCGGGAAGAAATCCGGCTTTCGCGCGAAGCGGAGATCAAGGCAGATCGACACGCGGCATCCTCCGGCGACGCCGAGCACGCCGCACGCGCGCTGTTGCTTCTTGCCACGGCAGACGTGCATTTCGCGGAGACGGTCTATGACCCTTTGCAGCATGAATTGCGAGGTGCTTTGCGTCCGCCGCGACCGCCGCTCGAGCGCATGCTGGAAGCTGCCGGCCAGCTGCGAGAACCCATTTGCCTCAATGTTTGCGCCCGCAAGGCGTGGGCAAGCCCGGATGACGCAAAGTCCACCCATCCATCATTGGCTCAACGGCTGGCGGCGCTTGGCTACACGGAGCCGCCCGACCTGGACCCGATCGCCGTGACCGCGCTCTCGACGCTGCTGAACTCGAGCGTAGCACAGCGCCACATTTCGGAATTCGACACCAAATGGACTGCGCGGATGGAAGACTATCTCCAGCGCTGAACTGGTGGTCGCCCAACTCGCAGGCTCACTCCTCTTCCGCCGCCCCGAACCCCGCATCCCTGGGGGCGCTGGTCGCGCTCGCCCAGGGCGTCGCGTGATTATCGATGCGCATCTGGAAGATGAAATAGGTCGGCGAGCAGTAGCCGATGCCTTTCACCTTGGCAGCACCCGGCGTGTCCGGCGGCAGCGACTGGCACATATAGTCCTCGCGGCAGAAATGATCGGCCGAACATGCGGGACGGTTGCCGCGGTTGACCGCGCCGCCGAGGCACTGGTCGAAATTGTTGGTGGCGACGCAGGTGTCGAATTTCTTGCCGCCGACCATGCCGCAAATTTCCGATGGCATCGGCTTGCCCGTCTTGAATGCGGCGAAGCTGCGGTCCTTGTCGTCGCAGGCGCGATAAGCGATGCCTGCCGGTACGCCGATTTTCGGTGGCCGGCAGGTGTAGGCGGTCCGCGAAAAGGTCGGCGCAAAAGCAGCGAACTGGCCGGTGATCTTGTAGCGGTCGTTGAACGGCTGAGACGGGTTGCTGGCGATCGACCCGGTCAGGCAGGGATGGCCCGAAAACATCTTTGGACTGTCCGTGGGCAACAGACATTGCGCCAACGCGGTATGCACGCCTGAAGCCGTCGCGAGCGGCGTGCAGACGGTGCCGCCACCGCATTGCCAGGTCGCGCCGAAGCGTTTTGCATCATCCGGCATCAGGCACGGCATCGCGATCTCGGCCGGGGCGTAGTCGACATCGCCGGCATCGGTCCATGTCGCCGGCGGCGCGAAGGACAGCGGCCGGTAGCGGTTCGGCTCCTTGCCTTCTTCCGTCGCGCGCAGCCAGGCCTCACGTCGCGCAATCTCGGCATGGAGATGCGGCGAGATGCCGACCTCGATCCGGTTGAGAGGCGACGTCGTTTTGTCGTCGAGGCCGATGAAGTGAAAGCCGGCCGTCGAGCCCGCCTGGTGGCACCCCTGGCAGGCGCCATTGTCCAGCCGCTCGACCAGCGCCTCCGGTGTCCGCACCAGCTTTAGCGCCGCATAGTCCAAGCCGGCGAAATCCGCTGGCTGGAACAGCGGCGTGAACGGATGGTTGGCCCGTCTCGCGCTGCCGAAGGTCGACCACGAGATGATTTTCTTGGCCAGGAATTCGTCGGGGATTTCGTAGACGCCGAGATCGACGGCCGCGACATTGGCGCTGACGTAGTCGGCGAGCCCTTTCTTCAGTGCGGCATCATCCGAGAGCCGCGCAACGTCAGGCGTATTCTCCAGCGGCTTCTCGCTGATGGCAGCGCCATCGATACCGAAGATCCGCATCAGATAGGCCGCCTGCCCGCCGAATTCGGTCTCCTGTCCCGAGGGAAAACGCACCACCTGCGCATTGAGTTCAAGCTGCTTGAACGTCAGTTCCTCCGGTGCCAGCGAACCGCCGGCCAGCCAGCCGGCATCGACGTTTTCGTCGATCTGCGGTGTCCAGCGCCCGGCAACGCCGACGCAGCCGCCATCGGCATCCGGCGCCACGCTGTAGACGGCGTTGAAATTGAATGGCAGCCGCGATGCCAAAACCTTGCCGTTCTTGCGGAAACTGTAGGCCAGGCGATAGATGAAGCGCACCTCGCCACAGCTCTTGTCGCCAGCCAAAACATTGAAATCGCGCCGGTCGAGCCGGTTGACGACGCCGACCAGGCGGAAGCGCGCGGCCTCGGTCTTCAGCCAGCGCATATCCATGATGCGGCCGACATTGCCGTCGGTCACCTCGTAGAGCGTGCGCCCGCCGGCCTTTATCTCGGCCCGCAGCGCGGCAATATCGGCCGCAACCATGTCGACAACAGCACGATAGGCCGGCGCCTCACTGTAGAGCGTCTTCAGATCGTCCGCGCCGTCGACGGCGAAAATGCGGGCGAAGCCAAAACCCTTGGCATCGAGGGCGGCGAGCACCGCCGGATCGTCGACGATGGTCACGGGCTCTTGAGCACGCACGCCATGTGACGCGAACAGCGCGATGATGGCCGCAACGACGAACGCGAAATGCTTCATCTGATCGCCACCTTCTGCCGTGCATCGACCAGTTCACGCAGCACCGGCACCAGTGCCAGCGGGAGATCCTCGGCGATAAGACCCGGTCCAAAGCGGCTGCCGGCCTCGGCGTGTATCCAGACCGCTGCGCAGGCGGCCTCGAATGCCTGCATGCCCTGCGCCAGCAGCGCGGCGACAATGCCCGCCAGCACGTCGCCGGAACCAGCGGTGGCGAGCCATGGTGCACCATTGGCGTTGATCACCGCGCGGCCGTCCGGCGCCGCGATGACGGTGTCGTCGCCCTTGTAGACCATGATGGCGTTGGCTCGTTCAGCGGCTGCGCGCGCCTTGGCGAGTTTCGACTGCTTCTTGTCCTTCGCGATGTCGGGAAAAAGTCTGGCGAATTCGCCTTCATGCGGCGTCAGCACCAATACCGGCCCCAACGGGAGCAGCGCGGCGTCGAACAGGGCCTGAGGCTGATGCGCCAATGACGTGATGGCGTCAGCATCCAAGACAATGGCAGGGCGCTGAATTCCGAATGAACTCGTCGACGTGCGGTTTAGGTCAGCGACCGTCGCGATCAATTGCAACGCGAAATCCCCCACTTTGGGTTTCGGCCCGAGCCCTGGTCCGAACACAAGTACTTCGGGGTGCCTCGCCGACAAAAATTCCTGCACTTCCTCCATCGAACCGGCCTCGCGCAGCATGATCGATGTCAGATGCGCGGCGTTTACCTGCATGGCATTTTCAGGCGAGAGCACGGTCACCGCCCCTGCCCCGGCTCTGGCTGCAGCCATCGCCGACAGCCGCGCCGCACCTGTCGCGCTCGGCCCGCCGGAAAAGACGCTGACGTGGCCGCGCTTATACTTATGTGTATCGACCGCCGTTTTCGGAAAACTGTATAGCCAGAAGTCAGGCGTGTTCTCGAACGTCTTGATCTTGAACTCATCGACGATCGCATCCGGAATGCCGATATCGGCGATGATGATCTCGCCGCAGAGGCTGCGCCCCGGCATCAGCAGATGGCCGGGCTTTTTCCGCACGAACGTCACCGTCACGTCGGCCTTGAAATAAGCGTTGCTCAAGCCGGTCTCGCCCGACACACCAGAAGGCAGATCGATTGACACCACAGGCACGCGCTCCGCCGCGGCCAATCCTGAGACGGCAGAGGCATGCAGGGATATCTTCTTCGACAATCCCGCACCATAGAGCGCGTCCACGACGACTTCACCCGGTTCCGGGTAGCAGTGTCCGATGTGCTCGACCGGCAGATTGCAGGCCTCGGAAGCTCGCGCCGCATCACTCCCGGGCTTCTGCTTGCCTTCGGCCCAGAGCGCCACATTCACACCAGCCTCGGCCAGCAACCGCGCTACAACATAGCCGTCGCCACCATTGTTGCCGGGGCCGCACAGCACGTGCACGCGGCTTGCTGCGGGATAGCGTGCCAGGACCACAGCAGCGACCGCTTCGCCGGCGCGCTGCATCAGGCCATAGCCGTCGAGCGGACCGGCCGCGATCGCCAGCCGGTCGGCCTCGCCCATCTCGGCCGGCGACAGGACTTCATTGCTCATGGATTGCCGATCCCGCATTTCGTTCAAGGCCGACCCCTTTGTCCCTATCGAGCATTGTCCAGTTTCGGATTCGAAGCAAACGGCCAGGTGCTGCGTTGGCGTGCGGCCAATCCTTTCGCAGACTGGTGCCACGGATCCGCGCGGGCCTGCAAAATGCGCAATCTGCCTAATTATCGTGCAGACGCCCGAAGCGGCAATGTGTAGGCTTCGGGCAGCTTTGCCGCAGCCGAAGCAGAGGATGACGCGAATGTGCATCCCGGCGCGGCGCGGCATTGGAATTGCGCGAAACCGCTTCGCGTGGGCTGAAATTGGCACGGTTCGTGCTTGATGGAGGCGCAAGCGGGGCGCACAACCCGTTTTTTTGGCAGTGGAGGCCACTTTTTACATGAAAAAGATCGAAGCGATCATCAAGCCGTTCAAGCTAGACGAAGTGAAGGAAGCGCTTCAGGAGGCCGGTCTGCAAGGCATTACCGTGACCGAGGCCAAGGGCTTTGGCCGCCAGAAAGGCCATACCGAACTCTATCGCGGCGCCGAATATGTCGTCGACTTCCTGCCCAAGGTGAAGATCGAAGTCGTGCTGGGCGACGACGCCGTCGAAGGCGCCATCGAAGCCATCCGCAAGGCGGCGCAGACCGGCCGCATCGGCGACGGCAAGATCTTCGTCTCCAACATCGAGGAGGTCGTTCGCATCCGCACCGGCGAAACGGGGATGGACGCCGTCTGAGCTTTCTGATTTCAGATTAACGTCTCCTCGAAACGTCATCACACAGGGAAGAAACGACATGACGACAGCCAAAGACATCATGAAGCAGATCAAGGACAACGACGTGAAATTCGTCGACCTGCGCTTCACCGATCCGAAGGGCAAGCTGCAGCACGTGACGATGGATGTCATCGAGGTCGAGGAAGACATGTTCGCCGACGGCGTCATGTTCGACGGCTCCTCGATCGCCGGCTGGAAGGCGATCAACGAGTCCGACATGGTGCTGATGCCCGATGCGGACACCGTCCACATGGATCCGTTCTTCGCCCAGTCGACCATGGTCATCCTGTGCGACATTCTCGATCCGGTCTCCGGCGAATCCTACAACCGCGATCCGCGCGGCACTGCCAAGAAGGCCGAGGCCTACATGAAGGCCGAAGGCATCGGCGACACCATCTATGTCGGCCCCGAAGCCGAGTTCTTCGTCTTCGACGACGTCAAGTACAAGGCCGATCCCTACAACACCGGGTTCAAGCTGGACTCGACCGAACTTCCGTCCAATGACGACACCGACTACGAGACCGGCAATCTCGGCCACCGCCCGCGCGTCAAGGGCGGCTACTTCCCTGTGCCGCCGATCGACAGCGCGCAGGACATGCGCTCCGAAATGCTGACCGTGCTCGCCGAAATGGGCGTGCGCGTCGAAAAACACCATCACGAGGTTGCCGCTGCCCAGCACGAGCTCGGCATCAAGTTCGACACGCTGGTCCGCAACGCCGACAAGATGCTGATCTACAAATATGTCGTGCACCAGGTCGCCAACGCCTATGGCAAGACGGCCACCTTCATGCCGAAGCCGATTTTCGGCGACAACGGCTCGGGCATGCACGTCCACCAGTCGATCTGGAAGAACGGCAAGCCGACCTTCGCCGGCAATGAATATGCCGGCCTGTCGGAGTCGTGCCTGTTCTACATCGGCGGCATCATCAAGCACGCCAAGGCCATCAACGCCTTCACCAACCCGCTGACCAACTCCTACAAGCGCCTTGTGCCTGGCTATGAAGCCCCGGTGCTGCTCGCCTACTCCGCGCGCAACCGTTCGGCCTCCTGCCGCATTCCGTTCGGCTCGTCGCCGAAAGCCAAGCGCGTCGAGGTCCGCTTCCCCGATCCGGGCGCGAACCCCTACCTCGCTTTCGCCGCCATGCTGATGGCCGGCCTCGACGGCATCAAGAACAAGATCCACCCGGGACAGCCGATGGACAAGGATCTTTACGATCTGCCGCCGAAGGAACTGAAGAAGATTCCGACCGTCTGCGGTTCGCTGCGCGAAGCGCTGCAAAGCTTGGACAAGGACCGCGGCTTCCTGAAAGCCGGCGGCGTCTTCGACGACGACCAGATCGACAGCTATATCGAGCTCAAGATGGCCGAAGTGATGCGCTTCGAAATGACCCCGCATCCGGTCGAATACGACATGTACTATTCGGTCTGAACGATAAGCCTCAGCGACAAGGAAAAACCCCGGTCGTCAGTTCAGACGCCGGGGTTTTTGTTTGACCAATAGCAGACCGTAGACGTGGTAGCAGCAGGCTACGGCGCAGGCTTACGAAGCCTGCGCCGCTATAGATGCTTAGGCAGCCGCCGAAACCTGCGCGCTGGTCGAAACCTCCGCGATGGTCTTCAGGATCTGCGAAGCGATCTGGTAGGGGTCGCCTTGCGAGTTCGGACGGCGGTCTTCCAGGTAACCCTTGTAGTCATTGTTGACGAAGGAATGCGGCACGCGGATCGAGGCGCCTCGGTCGGCGATGCCGTAGCTGAAGCGGTTCCACGGAGCGGTCTCATGCTTGCCGGTCAGGCGCTTGTCGTTGTCCGGGCCGTAGACGGCGATGTGGTCCATCAGGTTCTTGTCGAATTGAGCCATCAGCGCTTCAAAATAGGCCTTGCCGCCGACTTCGCGCATATAGGCGGTCGAGAAGTTGGCGTGCATGCCCGAGCCGTTCCAGTCGGTGTCGCCGAGCGGCTTGCAGTGATACTCGATGTCGATCTCGTATTTTTCGGTCAGGCGCTGCAAGAGATAGCGGGCCATCCACATCTGGTCGGCGGCCTTCTTGGAGCCCTTGCCGAAAATCTGGAATTCCCACTGGCCCTTCGCCACTTCGGCGTTGATGCCTTCATGGTTGATGCCTGCTGCGAGGCAGAGGTCGAGATGCTCCTCGACGATCTGGCGCGCGATCGGGCCGACATTCGAATAGCCGACGCCGGTGTAGTACGGGCCCTGCGGCGCCGGATAGCCGCTCTCGGGGAAGCCGAGCGGACGGCCGTCCTTGTAGAAGAAATACTCCTGCTCGAAGCCGAACCAGGCGCCCTCGTCGTCGAGGATGGTGGCGCGCTTGTTGGACACATGCGGCGTCACGCCATCGGGCATCATCACTTCGCACATCACCAGCACGCCATTGCTGCGGGCCGGGTCCGGGAATACGGCCACCGGCTTCAGCACGCAGTCGGAGCTGTGGCCTTCGGCCTGCTGCGTCGAAGAACCGTCGAAGCCCCACAGCGGCAGCTGCTCGAGCGTCGGGAACTCGGCGAACTCCTTGACCTGGGTCTTGCCGCGAAGGTTGGGGACCGGCGTGTAACCATCGAGCCAGATATACTCGAGCTTGTATTTCGTCATTCTAGAGCCTCTCGTTGCTTGATCACCGAACCTGGATGACGCCGGCGCGCCGAGCCATCCAGCAGCCCAGCTGCCGGTCGATAAAATGCAAATCGTGTGCCACTTCAGTTGGTCAGGGTGCGGCAAAAATGCCCTTTTATCCCGCCGGTGATGGCAAGCCGCCTAAGCAATGCGCCCGGATCAATCAAAGGCAGAATTTGCTTAAATAACAGGCAAATGGCGATCTTTCTTTAGGCATCTTGCCTAAAAGGATTGCAGGACCTACCTTGATGGAAAGATGAATCGAAGAGCCTCTCCAGAAGAAAGGAGACCGACCATGGAAATCACCTCAGCCCGTCCGTCGGCCAAAATCCTGATGTTCCCGGCGGCATCGCGTGCATCTGCCTCAAATTTAGGCGTAAAGGCCAAGTTTGCGGCAGAGCTTGCTTCGCTGCGCGATTACCCGCTTGCCCATGGCGAGGCCTGGTATCATGAGGCCGCCATTGCGGACGCCGAACAGCCTCGCAAGAGCTAGGCGTCTTTCGCGCTGATAGATCGAACAGGCCACAAATGAAAAACCCGGCGCGATCGCTCGCGCCGGGTTTTTTGTTTGATACAGAGCCGTCGGCTACTGCTTGGTATGCAGGTCGGTGCCGAGCGTATCCCTGACGAAGATCATGCCGATGATCAGCGTCACCGCCGCGATCACCACCGGATACCAAAGGCCGTAATAGATATCGCCCTTGTAGGCGCTGAACGCGAAAACGATCGCGGGCAGCAGGCCGCCGAACCAGCCATTGCCGATGTGATAGGGCAGCGACATGCCGCTGTAGCGGATGCGGGTCGGGAACATCTCGACAAGGATCGCGGCGATCGGCCCGTAGACCATGGTCACATAGAGGACCAGGATGAACAGGATGCCGATGACCTTGGCCCAGTTGACCTGTGCGGGGTCGGCAAACATCGCGAACGCGCCCGCTGCCGGAACGCTGTAGACGGTCACCTCGGTGGCGCCCGCGGCCTCATCCTTGGTCAGCACCTTGTCCTTGATCGCCTGTTCGGTCGGGACCGCGGTCTTTTCGCCGGCGCGGATGGCTGCCGCATCGAGCTTCAGTTCAGGATTGGCCGCAACAAAGGCGTCGAGCTTCTGGTCGGCAACCTTGGCGGCAGCGCGCTTCAACGGGTAACCGCCACCCTGAAGCGCGAGGTTGATACCCTTCTTGAAGGCAGCGTCGCTTGCAGCCTTCTTGTCGCCCGCGGCCTTGGCATCATAAGACGCCACGGTTTCGCTGCCGATCATGACACTCGCCGGGGTCCCCGCCGCCGCGGTAGAGACGATGTCGTAAGGCACCGAGTTCTTGGCAAGGAAATCGGTCGCGATATCGCACGAACTGACCGGTACGCGCGTGCCGGTCGGGTTGAACTGGAAGTTGCAGTCTCCCGGAGCCGCCGTCACCGTGGCGCGCGTGTTCTGCTGTGCGGTGGCGAGCGCCGGATTGGCGGCCCAGGTCAACGCCTTGAACAGCGGGAAGGTGGTGACGACCGCCAGCGCAAGACCGGCCATGATGATCGGCTTGCGGCCGATCTTGTCGGACAGCCAGCCGAAGAAGACGAAGAAGCCCGTGCCGAGTGCCAGCGCAATGGCGATCATGATGTTGACCGACTGCGCGTCGACCTTGAGCACATTGGCCAGGAAGAACAGTGCATAGAACTGCCCATTGTACCAGACCACGGCCTGACCGGCGGTGAGGCCGAACAGCGCCAGGATGGCGATCTTGGCGTTTTTCCACTGGCCGAAGGCTTCCGACAGCGGCGCCTTGGAACTCTTGCCCTCCTCCTTCATGCGCAGGAAGGTCGGCGATTCCGAAAGCGACAGCCGGATCCAGACCGAAATGCCGAGCAGGATAGCCGAGACCAGGAAAGGAATGCGCCATCCCCAGGCGTTGAAGGCGTCCTTGCTTACAGAATTCTGCACCAGCAGGATGACGATCAGCGACAGGAACAGGCCGAGCGTCGCCGTCGTCTGGATCCATGACGTGTAGAAGCCGCGACGGTCATCCGGCGCATGTTCCGCGACATAGGTCGCGGCGCCGCCGTACTCACCGCCAAGCGCCAGGCCCTGCAGCATGCGCAGCGCGATCAACAGGATCGGCGCAAGAATGCCCAGTGTCTCTGAGCCCGGAAGCAGGCCGACAAGGAAAGTCGACAGACCCATGATCATGATGGTGACAAGGAATGTATATTTGCGGCCGACGAGATCGCCGATGCGGCCGAACACCAGCGCGCCGAATGGGCGCACGATGAAGCCGGCGGCGAAGACCAGCAGCGTGAAGATATAGCGGGTGCTTTCGGGAAACGAGTTGAAGAAGGTCAAGCCGATCGCGCCGGCCAACGCTCCGTAGAGATAGAAATCATACCATTCGAAAACCGCGCCCAGCGAGGAGGCGAAGATGACCTTCTTCTCCTCTCGTGTCATGCTGCGGCTGGCTCCGCCGGCGGTCGATGCCAATGCCATTGAACTGTCCTCCCGTGAATCGTCTGCCTTCGACGCTGGGCGTCATCGTCGGCGTTCCCTCTGAACCCGACTCAAACCAGCCATCAGCGTAAAAAATGACAGAAAGCGATCGCCGGAGGCAGACAGACCTTGGATTTATGACTTTGGTATTAGGTGCAGTGCGGCAAAAGGCCGAGGATCAGGTCTTCAGCGCATCGAGCAGGCCGATGGCCGCCATCATGTCGCGTTTGCGGGCCGAGCGGCGTGCGACAGCCTCGGCGTCCTGGCCCCAGTGCTCGACCTGCCAGTCCTCGTCGACATGGCCGGCGGCCCAGGCCGCGTCGCCGTCGAGCGCGCCGTAATCGACCGCCAGCGCCAGCAGCGCCGACCCGGTCAGCGAAGTCATGACATGGATTGCGGCCAGCCGCAGCGGCTCGGCACGCTGGGCAAGATGGGCGCCGAGGACGGCGAGGCTTTCGCGCGGCTGCTCGACATGGATGATGCCCTCGGCGAGGTTGAACCGAGCCCCTAATGTCGCCCTCGCCCAGTCGATCACCGGATCCCAATGCTGGTTCTGCCGCTCGACCAGCCCCTGCGGCGCGTCGGCGCGGTAGCAGGTCAGATCGGACGAGGCGAAGCGCAAGACGTCCTCCAGCACCGCCTGCGGGTCGCTGGCGACGCCGTCGATGGCGGTGTTGACCAGACGCAGCACCGGCATCGTGACCGGGTCGATGGTCTCGCCCTGTGCAGCGAACTCATTGGCGACCAGGGCGGCGGCCTTTTCGGTCGGCAGCGCCAGCAGCGCCTTGCCCGGCGTGCGCACCGGCTTGCCATCGAGGTGGACGGCAAAACCGTCCTCCACAGCTACGACCGACACGTCCTTGTAGAAGCGCTTCGGCAGGTGCGTCTTCATCTGGATCTGCGCGCGGCGGACCGGATCCGGATCGGACAGATGCTTTCCCGCTTCGAGGTCGTTGAGGATGTCACGCATGGTCGAACTTTCTATCCAGGTACCTGCTTGCGCGCCGGCCGGTTGACGATGATCAGGCCGACAGCGATCAGCCCAAGCGCCACAAAGATCCTGGTCGTCGGCGCCTCGCCCAGAATGATAGCGCCGCAGAGGACGCCGAACACCGGCGACAGGAAAGCGAAGCTCGACAGGGCCGATGCCGGATAGCGCCTGAGCAGCCAGAACCACAGCACATAGGTGAAGGCAACTATATAGAGCGACTGGAACAGCAGCGCCAATGCCGGCAAGGCACTGACCGCGCGGATCGGCGGGCCGGCGAAAGGCAGAACCAGGACACCGACAATGGCCGCACCGGCCAGCTGATAAAGCAGCAATTTCTCGGCACTGGTCTCGACCAGTTTCGAACGCTTGATGACGATACTGGTCGCCGCCCACAGGATACCGGAGCCGAGGCTGAGCAGATCGCCCATCAAGGTCACGTCGGTGCCGCCGGCAATCCCGTCGGAAAACACCGCCACCAGGCCGCAGAAGGCGAGAACGAGCCCGCCAAGCTTGCGCGCGTTGATACGCTCACCGAGCAGGAAATGGCCGCCGACCAGGACCCAGAACGGCATGGTGTTGACCAGCAGTGTGTTGCGGGCAACGGTCGTGTATTCCAGCCCGATATAGAGGCACAGGAACTCGACGCCGAACAGCACGCCGACGATGATGCCGGCGACAAGCGACCCGTCGGCCTTAAACAGCCTGATGCCGCGCAGCCAGCACCAGCCGAGCACACAGAGCCCGCCGATGATCGAACGTGCGATCGAGACGAAAACCGGATCGAAGCCGGCATAGGAGATCTTGGCAGCGACGTAGTTCAGTCCCCAGGAAAAGGTCAGCCCGACCATGATGGAAGCAGCCGCCAGATCGACCGCATCGCGGCGATCCAATGCCGAGGCAACGGCCAATGTCAGTCCTCCGCGCTGGCGTCGTCGAAGCCGATCAGGTTCCAGCTCTGGCGCATATGCGGCGGCATCGGTGCGGTGACGTCGATGACGCCCTTATCCGGGTGCGGAATGACGATGCGGCGCGCATGCAGATGCAGGCGGTTCTGAATGCCGCCCGGAAAGTCCCAGTTGGTGTCG
The DNA here is from genome assembly GCF_000502335.1 of Mesorhizobium sp. L2C066B000. NCBI lineage: Bacteria > Pseudomonadati > Pseudomonadota > Alphaproteobacteria > Hyphomicrobiales > Phyllobacteriaceae > Mesorhizobium > Mesorhizobium sp. L2C066B000. The sequence continues at coordinate 21,187 of NZ_AYWZ01000006.1, read as the reverse complement.
GCCTCGAAATATTTGGGATCGCCGAGGATCGGGCAGCCGATATAGGCGGCATGAACGCGCAGCTGGTGGGTGCGGCCAGTGTACGGCTCCATTTCCAGCCAGGTCATCGTCTGAGCCGCCTGCTCGATGATGCGATAGTAGGACACGGCGTGGTCGGCGCCCTTTTCGCCATGGGCTGCCACGCGCACGCGGTCGCCGTCCTCGGTCGGCTCCTTGATCAGCCAGGTCGAGATCTTGTCCTCGCGCTTGGGCGGGACACCCTTGACCAGCGCCCAATAGGTCTTCTTGGTCTCACGCGCCCGGAATGACTCGGAAAGCTTCATCGCCGCAAGCCTGGTGCGGGCAACCACCAGCACGCCCGATGTGTCGCGGTCGAGCCGGTGCACCAGGCGCGGCTTCTCGCCCTTCTGGCTGCGCCAGGCCTCCAGCATGTCGTCGACATTGCGGGTGACGCCCGAGCCGCCTTGCACCGCCAGGCCCGCCGGCTTGTTGAAGACGAAGACTTTTGGATCTTCGTGGATCAGCATCTTGGCCAGCACATCCGCGTCGCCCTGGTTGCGGATCGAGTAGCCCGTAAGCGCACTCTCGCCCTTCTTGTCGACCTCGAGCGGCGGCACACGCACCACCTGACCGGCCTCGACACGGCTGTCGGCCTTGACCCGGCCGCCATCGACGCGGATCTGGCCCGAGCGCAGCAGCTTCTGCAGATGGCCAAAGCCGAGGCCGGGGAAATGGGTCTTGAACCAGCGATCGAGCCGCATGCCCGCCTCGCCGGCCTCCACCGTGATCTGTTCTACGCCTGCCATGATTTTCGCTTTATCCGTTTCTAACGCGTGACCCCGAAAATCTACTCCGGCTTTCGGAAAGGATCATGCGCAAGATCAAAGTTTCTGCAGCGCGTCCAGAGGATGCGGCGTGCTCCAGGTCGGGGCAATAACACTATGAAACGGTTCTTGCGAGCCAAAGTCCCAGAAACAGGGCGATAATGGCGCCAACGACGCTGGCAAGCGCATATCCCAACGCCGTCAGCGTCGCTCCGCGCTCCCACAGGGTCGCGAAATCGAGCGAAAAGGCGGAGAAGGTGGTGAAGCCGCCAAGGATGCCTGTGGCGACGAACAGCCGGAGCTCATTGGAACCGCCGCGCCGCATCAGCGCGGCGACGAACAGCCCCATAACAAAGGAGCCGAGGATGTTGATCGCCATTGTCCCCCAGGGGTAGTTGGGGCCGACGAGGCGCAAGGCGCCGATGTTGGTCAGGTGGCGGATGCCGGCGCCGATGCCGCCGCCGACCACAACAAGAAGCAGATTGAACATGCCTGTTTACTGCCCGGCCAAGGCAGTGCGGTCAATCCCTTCAGGCTAACGCCTCAGGTCGTCTCGACCTTCTTTGCCTTGCTCGAGCCGATCATCTTCCAGTTCTTGTAGAACATGGAATTGATGCGCTCGACGGTGACCGAAACGATGGCGAGAAGTCCGGCGATGAAGCCGGGGAACGGCGACGGGCGGATTATGTCCATGAACACGCAGTAGCGGCGTCCGTCATACTCGTTGACCGAGCGGTGCAGCAGCGTGTCGTCGAAAATATAGAGCGGGTTGTCGTGCCAGTAATTCCTGGCGCCGTTGCATTCGACGAAAACCTCTGCCTTCACCGGCAAGAGATTGTAGAGGATGCGCAGGCTGAGCCGGAGCGGTCCGAAATGCCAGGAAGTCGATTCCTTGCCTCTGAAGACAGATACGGCAATGGTCTTGATGTATTTGAAATCCTTGTTGAATTCCGCGACATTGTCGATCCGGTGCTTGCCGTACCACTGATAGACATACATGCCGCGACGACCGGTGCCGAAATTGGCGTCGATATCGGCGATGATCTCGTCCTTGCGCGCCTTGAAGACGTCAAGAACCTCGTTGACCTCGCGCTGATAATCGGCGGGAAACTGCTCCAGCTTCCACACGCCCGGGTTCCTGTAGCAAACGAGGTCCACCAGCAGATTGAAGGGCGACAGCAGCCAGGTGAAGATGCCATTGCCGAGGAAATAGCCGCGCAACAGCGACAGATCCTTGTTGGCGTTGCGCAGCACATCGATCAGGCCGCAGACGATCCAGATCGTGGTCAGGATCGGAATGAAATAGAATCCGAGCGCGAGCAGCGGGACAGCAATCACAGCCTGGCGAAGCATTTTGCGAAAGGATTTTGTCATTTTCTGTTCGCGCGGCGCGCTGTCCCCGTTCCGAATTATCGCCCGTCCTGGCAGCCTCCCGGCCGAGTCATGCGACGTGATAGGGCTTTTTGTCATGCGGTACAATCACACTGCTGTGACTGGCGGGGACAGAATTTCAGTTCATCGCGGGCAGGCCGAGTTCGTCCCGTTTGTCCCGCGCACCTATTTTTCCCGCTCGCTGCGCAGCTTTGCCCAATAGTCCAGCCGTTTCTTGATATCGCGCTCGAAGCCGCGTTCGGGCGGATCGTAAAAGGTCTGCCGGCCCATCTTTTCGGGGAAATAGTCCTGGCCGGAAAAGGCATCGGGCTGGTCGTGATCGTAGCGGTAGCCGGCGCCGTAATCCTCCTCTTTCATCAGCTTGGTCGGCGCGTTGAGGATGTGCTTGGGCGGCAGCAGCGAACCGAACTCCTTCGCCGCCCGCGTGGCGGCCTTGAAGGCGGTGTAGACGGCGTTGGATTTGGGCGCGGTGGCGAGATAGACGGTCGCCTCGGCGAACGCGAGCTCGCCTTCGGGCGAGCCGAGATAGTCGTAGGCGTCCTTGGCGGCGTTGGCGACGACCAGCGCCTGCGGGTCGGCGAGCCCGATATCCTCCATTGCCATGCGCACCAGCCGGCGGCCGAGATAGAGCGGATCCTCGCCGGCGTCGAACATGCGGGCGAGATAATAAAGGGCAGCGTCCGGATCGGACCCGCGCACCGATTTGTGCAGCGCCGAGATCAGATTGTAGTGGCCGTCCTGGCCCTTGTCGTAGATCGGCGCGCGGCGCTGGACGATGCGCTGCAGCCCTTCGGGATCAAAGACCTCGCCGGGTTTGGCGGCGCGCCAGACTTCCTCGGCCAGCGTCAGCGAGGCCCGGCCGTCGCCATCGCTCATGCGGATGAGCATCGCCCGCGCCTCGGCGTCGAGCGGCAGCGCCCTGCCCTCCGTCTCCTCGGCCCGCGTCATCAGCTTGGCGATGCTCTCCTCGCCCAGCGAGTGAAACACCAGTACCCGCGCGCGCGACAAAAGCGCGGCGTTCAGCTCGAAGGACGGATTTTCGGTCGTGGCGCCAACCAGCACGACGGTGCCGTCCTCCATGACCGGGAGAAACGAATCCTGCTGGGCGCGGTTGAAGCGATGGATCTCGTCGACGAACAGCAGCGTCTGGCGGCCATTGGTGCGACGCAGCTTTGCCGCCTCGAACACTTTCTTCAAATCGGCAACGCCGGAAAACACCGCTGAGATCTGCTCGAAGGCAAGGCTGGTCTCGCCGGCCAGCAGCCGCGCCACGGTGGTCTTGCCGGTGCCGGGTGGCCCCCAGAAAATCATCGAGCCGAGCGAACCGGAGTTGATGAGCCGCGTCAGTGCGCCGTCGGGGCCGGTCAGATGCTCCTGGCCGACGACCTCGCCAAGGTTTTTCGGGCGCAGCCGATCGGCCAAAGGCCGGCCGGGCGGCGCTCTTTCCGGTTCATCGACGCTGAACAGATCGGCCATCTAGGTCTTCTGGTTGGAGCACGATCCTCAGAAATGGGAAGATCGCCTCAGTAACGCAACACCTGGCGCAGTATCTGCCCGCCGCGCTCGACGGTAAAGCGCCACCAGCGCGTATCCTGCTGGGCAAGCTGCGCCAGTGTCGCCGCCGTATCGACCGTCGTGCCGTTAACCTCGCGCACGATGTCGCCCGGCTGGAAGCCGAAATCGGCGGCCGGCGAATCGCGGTTGATGTCGACCACGGTGACCCCCTTGAGGTCGGTGCGCAGGCCGAGCCGCTGGGCGAGCCTGGGCGACAGTTCCGCGACCTTGGCGCCGGAGAACGGGCTGCGGCCATGCAGGGTCACTTCCGACGCCTTGGCGCCTTCCGGCGCGCGCTCCAGTGCAATCTCCATCGTCGCCTGCTGGCCCTTGCTCAGGATGGCGAAGGTCGCCTTGGTGCCGATCGACAGGGTCGCCATGCGGTAGTCCAGCGCCTCGATGCCCTCGACGGTCGTGCCATTGAGCTGCAGCACGACATCGCCGGGCTTCAGCCCTGCCTTGGCCGCCGGTCCGGCTTCCTCGACCGACGACACCAGCGCGCCGGTCGGCTTCTCCATGCCGAGCGATTCGGCGATCTGAGGTGTGACCGCTTCGAACTCGGCGCCTATATAGGGCCGCTCGAAGAAATCGAGCCCGGCCTTGGCCGCATCGGCGAAGGCGCGCACCATGTTGGCCGGGATGGCAAAGCCGATGCCGATCGAGCCGCCGCTGCGGCTGTAGATGGCGGTGTTGATGCCGACCAGCTGGCCGCCCATGTTGATCAGCGCGCCGCCGGAATTGCCGGGATTGATGGCGGCGTCGGTCTGGATGAAGTAGCCCGAATCCGAAACGCCGATATGGCTGCGGGCAAGCGCCGACACGATGCCGCTGGTGGTGGTCTGGCCGACGCCGAACGGATTGCCGATGGCCAGCACCAGGTCGCCGACCTCGAGCGCGTCGGAATCGCCGATGGCGATCACCGGAAACGGCTTGTCGGAGGTGATCTTGAGCACGGCGAGGTCAAGCGTCTCGTCCTTGAGCATGACCTTCGAGGTGAATTCGCGCCCGTCGGCGGTCGCGACCTTGACCTCGTCGGCATCCTTGATCACGTGGAAATTGGTGACGACGACGCCGCTCGGGTCGACCAGCACGCCCGAGCCGAGCGAGGATTGTGCGCGCGGCTGCGCGCGGCCGAAGAATTCCTCGAAGAAAGGATCGCCGTCAAAGGGCGACGTGACCTTGGCCGTCTGCGAAGCATAGACATTGACCACGGCCGGCGCCGTCTGCTTGACCAGGGGGGCAAACGACAGCTGCACCTCTTCGCGGCCGAACGGCACGCGCTTGTCGGGACCGGAGGTGCCGTTCTCGCCTTCGACGCCATGCAGGAGGTCGGTCAGCACATCGGAGAGCCCCGGGTCGGCTGGCTTGGCGGCGTCCTCGGCCAGGGCGTCTTTCACGGCCGGTGCCGCGGCAAAGGCGGCCAGCGCGCAAAGGGCAACAAGAAACAGCCGTTTGAAGTGCATTCCGAATCCTCCAGGTCGGGCGCCATTGTCCCGACGATTGTGCAAAATGAAAGGCTAAGCCCCTGAAATCTGATTATTCTGGCCCGCAAAGCAGCTATAGGTCGGCTTGAAACTGAAAACCTGCGTCGACCTTCATGAAAAAACAACTCCTGTCATTCCGTGACTTTTTGAAGACCGGCACTTTTGGGCCTGTTTTCCCTTCTCTGAAAATGATCGACATCGCCAGTATGCTAGGTCCGCCTGACGGCTGGATCACGGAACATGCAGAGACGATTCCGGTCTATTGGACTTTCGGAAAGCTCGAAATTTCCTTTGATGAAGAAGCACCTCATTGGATGAACTGGTTTCAGATCGAAGAAGCGGGCTATCTCGAAGGTGATTTTGAGGTTCTCACCGATCGCCTTGTGCTCTCATTGGATGGGTTCAGTGGAGAGACGACACCTTCGGAATTCTTGACTGCCGGCCTTTGGGCTCCAGAAGAGGCAGCGGTGTTCTACGCCGCCTTGAGCGACGAAATATTGCTGAACATCTGCGCGGGTCCCGTTCAGATTCATTTCCGAGTCGATACAGACTTCATCGAAGATGGGGACGCCCAAAAATACCTGACCAATTCCACCGTGTCGCGAGTGGTCAGCGATATAGATTCCCGCGCCACCCTCGACAGTATCTATTCCTATCCCCAACCGGCGTTCGAAGAGATCCCCGGCGCCTTCAAATGGAATCTGCTTAGCGGTCGCGACTACCTGACGCTTGCTCGCTAAACGTAAGGCTCGCTAAACGTAGGACGCTGGTAACAAAAAGGGGCCCGAAGGCCCCTTTGAATTCATCCAGAAACCCCCAGCCTTATGCGGCCGCGGTTTCCTCATTGGTGCCTTCAGCTTCGAGGCGAGCGCGGTCACCGGCGCCCTTGACGTCGGTGTCACGGTCGACGAACTCGATGACTGCCATGGCGGCATTGTCGCCGTGGCGGAAGCCGGCCTTCATGATGCGCAGATAGCCGCCATTGCGGGTGGCGTAGCGCGGCGCGATGGTGTCGAACAGACGCTTGACGACGCCTTCATTGCCGATCTGGGCAATGACCTGGCGGCGCGCATGCAGGTCGCCGCGCTTGCCGAGCGTCACCAGCTTCTCGACGATCGGACGCAAATCCTTCGCCTTCGGCAGGGTGGTGACGATCTGTTCGTGCTCGAGCAGCGACACGGCGAGGTTGGCGAACATCGACTTGCGATGGCTAATGCTTCGGGCGAAGCGGCGGCCTTTAAAACCGTGGCGCATGGCTCTTTTCCTTCTTCAGTTGTTCAAGAGGCCGTGGCCTCTGATGGTTTTCCGCATGACCGTCGGATCGAGCGGCCCACGCCGCCGATCCTTGGAAATTCATGCTCAATATTGGTCTTCGTAACGCTTGGCGAGGTCTTCGATGTTTTCCGGCGGCCAGTCCGGCACTTCCATGCCGAGGTGCAGGCCCATCGCCGCGAGCACTTCCTTGATCTCGTTCAGCGACTTGCGGCCGAAGTTCGGGGTGCGCAGCATCTCGGCTTCGGTCTTCTGGATGAGATCGCCGATGTAGACGATGTTGTCGTTCTTCAGGCAGTTGGCCGAACGCACCGAAAGCTCGAGTTCGTCCACCTTCTTGAGCAGCGCCGGGTTGAAGGCGAGCTCGGTGACGGCCTCGGTGGCGACTTCCTTCTGCGGCTCGTCGAAATTGACGAACAGGCCAAGCTGGTCCTGCAGGATGCGGGCAGCGAAAGCCACCGCGTCCTCGCCCGAGATCGAACCGTCGGTCTCGATAGTCATGGTCAGCTTGTCATAGTCGAGAACCTGGCCCTCGCGGGTGTTCTCGACCTTGTAAGAGACCTTCTTGACCGGCGAATACAGGCTGTCGACCGGGATCAGGCCGATCGGCGCGTCTTCGGCGCGGTTGCGGTCGGCCGGCACGTAACCCTTGCCGGTGTCGACGGTGAATTCCATGCGGATTTCAGCGCCCTCGTCCAGCGTGCAGATGACGTGGTCGGGGTTGAGGATCTCGACGTCGCCAACCGTCTGGATGTCGCCAGCCAGAACCGCACCCGGGCCCTGCTTGCGAACGACCATGCGCTTGGGACCATCGCCTTCCATGCGGATGGCGATTTCCTTGATGTTGAGGACGATGTCGGTCACGTCCTCACGCACGCCGGCAATCGACGAGAATTCATGCAGAACGCCGTCGATCTGCACGGCGGTGACAGCCGCACCGCGCAGCGAAGACAAAAGCACGCGGCGCAGCGCGTTGCCGAGCGTCAGGCCGAAGCCACGCTCGAGCGGCTCGGCGACCAGCGTGGTCAGCGTCTTCTTCTTCGACGAGAACTCGATCTTGTTCGGCTTGATCAGTTCCTGCCAATTTTTCTGGATCATGATGCTTTCCTTCCGTTGACCCGCCACCATCCAATCGTGGCGGGCGACCTGGAGTGCCGTGGAGGAGCGCCTTGAGGCGCTCACGCGGCGTTCGGTAATGTCTTAGACGCGGCGCTTCTTGCGCGGGCGGCAGCCATTGTGCGGGATCGGCGTCACATCACGGATCGAGGTGATGGTGAAGCCGGCCGCCTGCAGGGCGCGAAGCGCCGATTCACGACCGGAGCCGGGTCCGCAGACCTCGACTTCGAGCATGCGCATGCCGTGTTCCTGGGCCTTCTTGGCGACGTCTTCGGCAGCCATCTGGGCGGCGAACGGGGTCGACTTGCGCGAACCCTTGAAGCCCTGGGCACCGGCCGACGACCAGGCAATGGAATTGCCCTGCGCGTCGGTGATGGTGATCATCGTGTTGTTGAAGGTCGAATTGACGTGGGCAACGCCCGACGAGATGTTCTTGCGTTCGCGACGGCGAACACGAGCGGCTTCCTTGGCCATGATAGTCCTTTCAGTTGATCTCTACACCGCCGTAATGCCAGCGGCTCCACCTTTGAAAGCGAGTAGTGAGCAGGGACCAGCGAATAGGGGACCCCTACTCGCTAATGGCTACTCGCTATTCGCTCACTTACTTCTTCTTGCCGGCGATCGACTTGGCCGGGCCCTTGCGGGTGCGTGCATTGGTGTGCGTGCGCTGGCCGCGAACCGGCAGCGAACGGCGGTGACGCAGGCCGCGGTAGCAGCCGAGGTCCATGAGACGCTTGATGTTCATCGACACTTCGCGGCGCAGGTCGCCTTCGACCTGGTAGTCGCGGTCGATGGTCTCGCGGATCTGCAGCACTTCTGCGTCGGTCAGTTGGTTGACGCGGCGCTCGGCCGGGATGCCGACCTTGTCGACGATCTCCTGGGCGAACTTCTTGCCAATGCCGTGAATGTACTGAAGCGCAATGACGACGCGCTTGTTGGTCGGAATGTTGACGCCGGCTATACGAGCCATATTCTTCTCTTCTCCATGTGGGACCGGCCGGCCTTCAAAACAAGGCATGCGCGGCGCTGTTCAAATTACCCCGCGTCCGGTGGAGGCCGGCCCTTGCGGGAGTTCCCTAGTTTCAATGCGGCTGCCTTGCCCTTGCGGACAAGCAAGCCTCATGCCTGATAGGAAGACGGGCCGCCATAACCCAGCGAACCGTTCCAGTCAAGCGCAATCTTTACTTTACCGTAACGGTCTCCCGCGTCACCGCCGCGAGCAGCGCTTCAATCTCCGCCGTCACGGTGTCGACAGGAGCCATGCCGTCGACACTCCTAAGCGAGCGTTTGGCATAATAATAGCCGATCAGCGGCGCCGTCTTCTTGTAATATTCTCGCAGGCGCTCTTCGAACACCACCGGATTGTCGTCCTTGCGCACCGGCTGTCCGGCGGCCTTGGCGTCGTCGGCGCGCTTGACGATGCGGCCGACCAACGCTTTGTCGTCGACGACGAACTCGATCACGGCATCGAGGCCAATGCCGCGCTCGGCGAGCATCGATTCAACCGCATCGGCTTGCACCAGCGTGCGCGGATATCCGTCGAGGATGAAACCGTAGGTGCAATCGGGCTGATCGATGCGCTCGGCCACGATGGCGTTGACGATTGCGTCGGAAACCAGCTCGCCGGCATCCATCACCGCCTTGGCGCGCTTGCCGACTTCAGTGCCGGCCTGTACGGCGGCCCGCAGCATGTCGCCCGTCGACAGCTGCGGTATGCCATATTTTTCTACCAGTCTTTGTGCTTGCGTCCCCTTGCCCGCTCCTGGCGGCCCAAGCAATATCAATCTCATCTGGCCTTCTTCCCCCCGCGCAGCTTCGACTTCTTGATCAGGCCCTCATACTGGTGCGCGATCAGGTGACCTTGGATCTGCGCCACCGTATCGAGGGTTACACTGACCACGATGAGAAGCGATGTGCCACCGAGGTAGAATGGTACACCAGTCGCCGAAATCAGGAACTCGGGCAGCAGGCACACCAGCACCAGATAGATGGCGCCAACGACGGTGATGCGCGTCAGGACATAGTCGATGTAATCGGCGGTGCGCTCACCCGGACGGTAGCCCGGAATGAAGCCGGAATGCTTCTTGAGCTGGTCGGCGGTATCCTTCGGATTGAACACGATGGCCGTGTAGAAGAAGGCGAAGAACACGATCATTGCCGCATAGAACAGCATGTAAAGCGGCTGGCCGTGGCCGAGCGAAGCGAGCACGGTGCTTGCCCATGCCGGCAGGTTTGTCGTCTGCGAGAAGCCAGCGACCGTTGCCGGCAGCAAAAGCAGCGACGACGCGAAGATCGGCGGAATGACGCCCGACGTGTTGAGCTTCAGCGGCAGATGCGAGGTATCGCCCTGGAACATGCGGTTGCCGACCTGGCGCTTCGGATACTGGATCAGCAGGCGGCGCTGCGCGCGCTCGAAGAACACGATCAGCGCGATGACGATGATGGCCAGCACGATGATCGCGAGTATCAGCCCGGTCGATAGGGCGCCGGTGCGGCCGAGCTCCAGCGTGCCGGAGATGGCGCGCGGCAGGCCGGCGACGATGCCGGAGAAAATGATCAGCGAAATGCCGTTGCCGATGCCGCGGGCGGTGATCTGCTCGCCCAGCCACATCAGGAACATGGTGCCGCCAACCAGCGTGACGACGGTCGAGATGCGGAAGAACATGCCGGGATCGTTGACGATGCCGTTGCCGCCTTCCAGGCCCACCGAAATGCCGTAGGCCTGCACCAGCGCCAGGAGTACCGTGCCGTAGCGCGTGTACTGGTTGATGACCTTGCGGCCCTGCTCTCCTTCCTTTTTCAGCGCTTCCAGCGACGGAATGACCGAGGTCATCAGCTGCATGATGATGGAGGCTGAGATGTAAGGCATGATGCCGAGCGCGAAGATCGCCATGCGCTGCACGGCGCCGCCGGCGAACATGTTGAACATGCCGAGCACGCCCTTGGCCTGCGAAGAGAAGGCCTGCGCGAATGCATCCGGATTGATGCCGGGCAGCGGGATATAGGTGCCGAGGCGATAGACGAGCAGCGCGCCGACGGTGAACCAGATTCGCTTCTTCAGGTCCTCCGCCTTGGCGAAAGCCGCAAAATTCAGATTCGAGGCTAGTTGTTCAGCAGCCGAAGCCATGCCTGATTCTCCGCTAGAGCATGATGCCGAAAAGTGTGAAGCGGTTTTCGGACAACGTCATGCGCTACTTCTTTGATTTGTATGTCACGCTCGATGCCCGCAGCTCAGGCGGCGCGTGGCACCGAAGCTCACGAGATAAGCTCCGGGCTCTAAACATGCAAGCGGCCGCGTTGACGCGGCCGCCTAATTGATCGGATCAAAGCGCAATCGTGAACAAAAACGGATACCGTTCCTGCCGACCGCGCTTCAAATTGCCGTTACTCCGCTGCCGCTTCCGGCAGCTTGACCGAACCGCCGGCCTTTTCGATCTTCTCGATCGCGGCCTTGGAGGCGCCGGCGACGTCGAAGGCAAGCTTTGCCTTGAGCTCGCCGTCCGAGAGGATGCGCACGCCGTCCTTGACGCGGCGGATGACGCCGGCGGCGACGAGTGCCTCGGCCGTCACGGTCGCCTTGGCGTCGAGCTTCTTGGCATCGAGCGCCGTCTGGATACGAGCCAGCGACACGACGACAAAGCTCTTGGCGAAGATGTTATTGAAGCCACGCTTCGGCAGGCGCCGATAGAGCGGCATCTGGCCGCCCTCGAAGCCGTTGATGGCAACGCCGGAGCGCGCCTTCTGGCCCTTGACGCCGCGACCGCCGGTCTTGCCGGAGCCGGAGCCGATGCCACGGCCGAGACGCTTCTTGGAGTGCGTCGCGCCGTCCTTGTCACGCAGATCGTTGAGTTTCATCTGGGTTCTCCTGCGCTTTTGCTCAGCCCTCGTCCACGACGCGGACGAGATGCTGGACGGCAGCGATCATGCCGCGCACCGAGGGAGTGTCCTCCAGCGTGCGCTGCTTGTGCATCTTGTTGAGGCCGAGGCCGACCAGCGTTGCGCGCTGTTCCTTCGGGCGGCGGATCGGCGAACCGATCTGCTCAACGGTGATGGTCTTGGTTGCTTTCTTGGCCATGGTCAAAATCCCTGGTCAGATCGACTATTCTTCAGCCGCAACGGCGGTGCCGCGGCGGGCCTGAAGGGTCGAATACTTGATGCCGCGCGCAGCAGCCACATCCTTGGGATGCATCTGGCTCTTCAGCGCGTCGAATGTGGCACGAACCATGTTGTAGGGGTTCGACGAACCCATCGACTTGGCGACCACGTCATGCATGCCGAGCGTCTCGAAGACAGCGCGCATCGGGCCGCCGGCGATGATGCCGGTACCCTGCTTGGCAGCGCGCAGCAGCACGCGTCCGGCGCCCCAGCGTCCTTCGACGTCGTGGTGCAGCGTGCGGCCCGAGCGCAGCGGCACGAAAATCATGTCGCGCTTGGCCGACTCGGTTGCCTTGCGGATCGCTTCCGGCACTTCGCGCGCCTTGCCGTGACCGAAGCCGACGCGGCCCTTCTGGTCGCCGACGACGACGAGTGCTGCAAAACCGAAGCGACGGCCGCCCTTGACGACCTTGGCGACACGGTTGATGTGGACGAGCTTGTCCACCATGCCGTCATCGCGTTCTTCACGATCGCGGCCGCGGCCGCCATCCCTACGTTCCTGTGCCATATCCTGTTCCTTGTTTTTTTCCGGAAGCACGGTTGCTGATAAGATCCGGTGCGCCTCTTTGGGTCACCGGGGGCGAATTATTTTTCCTTGCATGATCTTGTCCGAAAAGTCTGCAACTTTTTGCTGCGCTGACCTTCGGTTCGGGATCAGGCAATTAGAAGCTCAGACCGCCTTCACGGGCAGCCTCGGCCAGCGCCTTGACGCGGCCGTGATAGATATAGGCGCCGCGGTCGAAGACGACTTCCTTGACGCCGGCCTTCGAAGCACGCTCGGCGATCAGCTTGCCAACAGCGGCTGCTGCCTCGGTGTCGGCGCCGGTCTTGAGCGAACCCTTGAGGTCCTTCTCGAGTGTCGATGCAGCCGCGATGGTATGGCCCTTGGCGTCGTCGATGACCTGCACGTAGATGTTCTTCGACGTGCGGTGAACCGAGAGACGCGGACGTTCGCCGGCGACCTTCTTGATCTGGCGGCGGACGCGCTGCGCGCGGCGCTGGATGGATTCCTTGGTAGCCATGATAATCTTCCTTGCCTTCAAAAAACGGGGGCCGCCATGTGCGGTAGGCGAAAGCGCCTCCCGCGACCGCTCCCCGCGGCGTTGCACTTCTTTGGCTTGGCCTTTTCCGAAAAGTCTGCAACTTTTCGGGGCCAGGCCTACTACTTCTTCTTGCCTTCCTTGCGGACGATCTTCTCGCCGGCATAGCGGACACCCTTGCCCTTGTAGGGCTCGGGACCGCGATACTCGCGGATCTCGGCTGCAACCTGGCCGACCTGCTGCTTGTCGATGCCGGTCACGGTGATTTCCGTCGGCTTCGGCACAGTGATCGTGATGCCGGCCGGCGTCTCGTAAACGACGTCGTGGCTGAAGCCAAGCGCCAGCTGCAGGTTCTTGCCCTGAAGTGCCGCGCGATAGCCGACGCCGGTGATCTCGAGCTTCTTCTCGAAACCGTCCTTGACGCCCTGCAGGATGTTGACGATCTGCGTGCGCGACATGCCCCACTTGGAGCGGGCGGTCTTGGTCTGGTCGCGCGGCTGGACAGCGATTTCGCTGCCTTCCATCTTGACCAGCACTTCGTCGTTCACCACGAACTTCAGCTCGCCCTTGGGGCCCTTCGCCGTCACGGTCTGGCCGTTGACGGTCGCGGTCACGCCCTGCGGCAGCGAAACGGGTTTCTTTCCAATACGAGACATTTGGTTGTCCTCGTCACTTCTCTTGTTTCAGGTCTGCCGAATTAGAAAATCTGGCAGAGGATTTCGCCGCCGACATTCTGTTCGCGTGCTTCGTGATCGGCCATCACGCCCTTCGGCGTCGAAAGGATGGCGATGCCGAGGCCGTTGGCGACGTGCGGGATCGACTTGGCCGAAACGTAAACGCGGCGGCCAGGCTTCGAGACGCGGGCGATTTCGCGCACGACCGGAGCACCGTCGAAATACTTCAGCTCGATTTCGATTTCGGACTTGCCGTTGTCGAAGTCGGTCTGGCTGTAGTCGCGGATATAGCCTTCAGCCTTCAGCACGTCGAGGACGCGGGTACGCAGGCGCGACGCCGGCGTCGAAACGCTCGACTTCTTACGGCCATACGCGTTGCGGATGCGGGTCAGCATATCGCCGAGAGGATCGCTCAATGACATGTTATGTCCTCCTTACCAGCTCGACTTGACCAGGCCCGGGATCTGGCCGTTATTGCCGAGATCACGAAGCGCGATGCGCGATACTTTGAGCTTGCGATAATAGGCGCGCGGACGGCCGGTAACTTCGCAGCGGTTGCGGATGCGGATCTTGGCCGAGTTGCGCGGCAGGGCAGCAAGCTTCAGCTGAGCGCGGAAACGCTCTTCCATCGGCTTGGACTGGTCCATGATGATCGCCTTGAGCGCTGCGCGCTTGGGACCGTACTGGTCGGCAAGCTTGCGGCGCCTGTTGTTCTTCTCGACTGAGCTGGTCTTTGCCATTTCAGATTTTTCCTTTTCTCGCTGCCGTTACTGGCGGAAGGGGAAGTTGAAGGCCTTGAGCAATGCCCTGGCTTCGTCGTCCGTCTTCGCAGTCGTACAAACGATGACGTCCATGCCCCAGATCTGATCAACCTTGTCGTAGTTGATCTCCGGGAACACGATGTGTTCCTTGATGCCCATGGCGTAGTTGCCACGGCCATCGAAGCTCTTCGGATTCAGTCCGCGAAAGTCGCGGACGCGCGGCAGTGCGATGTTCACGAGACGGTCGAGGAACTCGTACATGCGTTCCTTGCGCAGCGTGACCTTGGCGCCGATCGGCATCTTCTCGCGGACCTTGAAGCCGGCGATCGAATTACGGGCGCGGGTGACGACGGCCTTCTGGCCGGCGATCATCGCCAGGTCTTCGGCCGCGATCGAAGGCTTCTTCGAATCCGCGGTCGCTTCGCCGACGCCCATGTTCAGCACGATCTTGTCGATGCGCGGAACCTGCATCTCGTTCTCGTAGCCGAACTGCTCCTGCAGCGCCTTGCGGATGGTCTCGTTGTAGACCTGCTTGAGGCGCGGCGTGTTCTGGGCCTTGGACTGTTTGCTTTCAGCCTTGGGCTTCGTGGTTTGAGCCTTAGCCATTGATGACTTCTCCCGAGCGCTTGGCGACGCGCACCTTCTTGCCGTCCTTCTGGAAGATGAAGCCGACGCGGGTCGGCTTGCCATCCTTGGGGTCGGCGAGCGCGATGTTCGACAGCTGGATCGGCGCTTCCTTGGTGATGATCCCGCCCTCTTGGGACTGGGACTGCTTCTGGTGACGACGGATCATGTTGACGCCGCGCACCAGCGCGGTGTCTTCCTTCGGCTGAACCGAGAGGACTTCGCCCGAACGGCCCTTGTCCTTGCCGGCCAGCACGACGACCTTGTCGCCTTTTCTAATCTTTTGCATTGGTCCGGCTCCTTACAGCACTTCAGGCGCGAGCGAGATGATCTTCATGTGGTTCTTGGCGCGGAGTTCGCGCGGAACCGGTCCGAAGATACGCGTGCCGATCGGCTCTTTCTTGTTGTCGACGAGAACGGCCGCGTTCTTGTCGAAACGGATCACGCTGCCGTCCGGGCGGCGGATGTCCTTGGCCGTGCGAACCACGACCGCCTTCATCACATCGCCCTTCTTAACGCGGCCGCGCGGAATGGCTTCCTTGATCGACACCACGATGATGTCGCCTACGGAAGCGTATTTCCGCTTCGAGCCGCCCAGCACCTTGATGCACATGACACGACGGGCGCCGGAATTATCCGCGACGTCGAGGTTTGTTTGCATCTGAATCATGACTGGCCGCCTTCTTCTCTTCTAACGGGACGGGCTCAAAGCCCCTCCCCGGTCTGTCCAAAATTCGGTTTGTTACGCCTGGTCCGAAGACACGACGATCCAGCGCTTGTCCTTGGAAATCGGCTTCGATTCCTGGATGAACACCTGATCGCCGACCTTGTGGGCGTTGTTCTCGTCGTGCGCCTTGTACTTCTTGGTCATGCGCACGGTCTTCTTCATCACGGGATGCGTGAAGCGCCGTTCGACCTTGACGACTACCGTCTTCTCGTTCTTGTCGCTGACGACAGTGCCCTGCAGAATGCGCTTTGGCATGATTTTCGTCCTTAAGCCTTCTTGGCCGCGGACTTTTCCGCAGCGATGGTCTTGATACGCGCAATGTCCTTGCGAACCTGCCGCACGCGGGCGGTCTTCTCGAGCTGGCCGGTGGCCTTCTGGAAGCGCAGGTTGAACTGCTCCTTCTTCAGGCTGGCCAGATCGTCGGTCAGCTGGTCCTGGGTCTTCGTCCGGATGTCTTCGGCTTTCATGATCAGCCCGTCCTTATTCTGCGATGCGCTGTACGAAGCGCGTCCTGACCGAGAGCTTGGCCGCGCCGAGACGCAGCGCCTCACGGGCGGTTTCTTCGTTGACGCCGTCGATCTCGAACATGATGCGGCCCGGCTTGACGCGCGCCGCCCAGTAATCGACAGCGCCCTTGCCCTTGCCCATGCGCACTTCGGTCGGCTTCGACGTCACCGGCACATCAGGGAAAATACGGATCCACACGCGGCCGGCACGCTTCATCTCACGAGTGATCGCGCGGCGGGCCGCCTCGATCTCACGCGCGGTGACGCGGTTCGGCTCAAGCGCCTTCAGCCCGAAACCACCAAAATCCAGGTTGGTGCCGCCCTTTGCGGTACCATGGATACGGCCCTTGAACTGCTTGCGGAACTTTGTGCGCTTTGGCTGCAGCATCGTTCTAACTCCAAATTCCTAAATAATCAGGCGTTTTCGCGACGACGACCGCGTTCGCGATCGCCACCACCGCCATGCGCAGCATCACCCTCGGTCGCGCGACGCTCCGAAGCCATCGGATCGTGCTCGAGGATTTCGCCCTTGAACACCCAGACCTTGACGCCGCAGATGCCGTAAGCCGTATGCGCTTCGGCCGTGCCGTAGTCGACATCGGCGCGCAGCGTATGCAGCGGCACGCGGCCTTCTCGGTACCATTCCATGCGCGCAATCTCGGCGCCGCCGAGACGGCCGGCGCAGTTGATGCGGATGCCTTCGGCGCCCAGGCGCATCGCCGACTGAACGGCGCGCTTCATGGCGCGGCGGAACGCGATACGACGCTCGAGCTGCTGGGCGATCGACTGGGCGACCAGGGTCGCGTCGATTTCCGGCTTGCGCACTTCAACGATGTTCAAGTGCGTCTCGGACTTCGTCATCTCCATCAGCTTCTTGCGAAGCTTTTCGATGTCGGCGCCCTTCTTGCCGATGATCAGGCCCGGGCGCGCCGCATGGATGGTGACGCGGCACTTCTTGTGCGGGCGCTCGATCACGACCTTCGAAATCGCAGCCTGCTTCAGTTCCTTTTCAAGATATTTGCGGATCTTGATGTCCTCATGCAGCAGTTTGCCGTACTCGCCGGTGTTCGCGAACCAGCGCGAATCCCAGGTGCGGTTGATGCCGAGGCGCAGACCGATCGGATTGACTTTCTGGCCCATTATGCGGCCTCCCCTTTTTCTTCGACTTCACGAACGACGATCGTGAGGTGCGAGAACGGCTTTTCGATACGGCTGGCGCGACCGCGGCCACGAGCATGGAACCGCTTCATGACGATCGACTTGCCGACATAGGCTTCCGCCACGATCAGCGCATCGACGTCGAGGTCGTGGTTGTTTTCCGCGTTGGCGATCGCCGATTCCAGCGTCTTCTTGACCGTGCCGGAAATCCGCTTGGCCGAGAATTCGAGATCGGAAAGCGCTGTCGCGACCTTCTTGCCGCGGATCAGCGCGGCAACCAGGTTCAGCTTCTGCGGGCTGATACGGATCGTGCGCAGAACGGCGCGCGCTTCGTTGTCAGCAAGCCTGCGCGGAGCTTTGGCCTTGCCCATGATTATTTCCTCTTCGCCTTCTTATCCGCGCCGTGACCGTAATAGGTCCGGGTCGGAGCGAATTCACCGAACTTGTGACCGACCATGTCCTCGTTCACCGAGACGGGAACATGCTTCTGGCCGTTGTAGACACCGAAGGTGAAGCCGACGAACTGCGGCAGGATGGTGGAGCGACGGCTCCACATCTTGATCACCTCATTGCGACCACCTTCACGAACCTTGT
The DNA here is from genome assembly GCF_000502335.1 of Mesorhizobium sp. L2C066B000. NCBI lineage: Bacteria > Pseudomonadati > Pseudomonadota > Alphaproteobacteria > Hyphomicrobiales > Phyllobacteriaceae > Mesorhizobium > Mesorhizobium sp. L2C066B000. Next base: position 3,306 of record NZ_AYWZ01000006.1, on the reverse strand, counting down.
CCACCTTCTTGAGAAGGTAGCCGTCGATGAAGGGGCCTTTCCAAATAGAACGAGTCACTTGGCGTTACCTCTTCTTAGCTCTTGCGCTGATGGCGCGAGCGCAGGATGAACTTGTCGGTCGCCTTGTTGGACCGCGTCTTCTTGCCCTTGGTCGGCTTGCCCCACGGGCTGACCGGATGACGGCCACCGGAGGTGCGGCCTTCACCACCGCCATGCGGATGGTCGACCGGGTTCATGGTCACGCCGCGATTGTGCGGGCGCTTGCCGCGCCAGACCGTGCGGCCGGCCTTGCCGTCGTTGATGTTGCCGTGGTCGGGGTTCGACACGGCGCCGACGGTGGCCATGCAGGAGCCGTGAACGACACGCTGCTCGCCCGAGTTGAGGCGCAGGATCGCCATGCCCTGATCGCGACCGACCAGCTGGCCGTAGCCACCTGCCGAGCGGGCAACCTGGGCGCCCTTGCCCGGCTTCAGCTCGATGTTATGGACGATCGTGCCGACCGGCATCGAGGCCAGCGGCATCGCATTGCCCGGCTTCACGTCGACCGATTCACCGGCCACGATCTTGTCGCCGGCGGCAAGGCGCTGCGGAGCGATGATGTAGGACAGCTCGCCATCGTCATACTTGATCAGCGCGATGAAGGCGGTGCGGTTCGGATCGTATTCAATGCGCTCGACCGTGCCGACGACGTCGAACTTGCGGCGCTTGAAGTCGATGATGCGGTACGAACGCTTGTGACCGCCGCCGATGAAGCGGGCCGTAATGCGGCCGTGATTGTTGCGGCCGCCCGACTTCGTCAGGCCTTCGGTCAGGCCCTTGACGGGCTTGCCCTTGTAGAGGCCCGAGCGGTCGACGATGACCAGCTGGCGGGTGCTCGGCGTTACCGGGTTGAATTTTTTAAGTGCCATGTTTGTTGTCCTCGCGGCCTAGCTCAGAGACCCGTCGCGACGTCGATCGACTGGCCGTCGGCCAGTGTCACAATCGCCTTCTTGACGTCGCTCTGGCGGCCGATCGTGCCGCGGAAGCGCTTGATCTTGCCCTTGCGGACAAGCGTGTTCACGGCCGTAACCTTGACGCCAAACAGCGCTTCGACAGCGGCCTTGATTTCCGGCTTCGACGCCTTCTTGGCGACGTTGAAAACAACCTGGTTGTTCTCGGAAGCCATGGTCGACTTTTCGGTGATCGCCGGCGAGACGATCACGTCGTAATGACGGAGGTCGGTCATTTAAAGCGCTCCTCGAGAGCCTCGACGGCGGCCTTCGAAAGGACCAGCGTGCCGCGGCGCAGAATGTCGTAGACGTTGATGCCCTGGATGGGCAGCACGTCGATGTTCGGGATGTTGGTCGCCGCCAGCTTGAAGTTCTGGTCAAGCTCGGCACCGCCGATCACCAAGGCGTTGGTCAGGCCCAGTGTCGCGAAATTCGCGATCAGCGCCTTCGTCTTGGCCTCGGTCAGCTTCAGCTCGTCGATGATGATGATCGACGTGCTCTTGGCCTTGGCCGAGAGAGCATGCCGCAAGCCCAGAGCGCGCACCTTCTTCGGCAGATCGTGCTCGTGGCTGCGAACGACCGGGCCGTGGGCCTTGCCGCCGCCGCGGAACTGCGGAGCGCGTGCCGAATGGTGACGGGCGCGGCCCGTACCCTTCTGCTTGTACATCTTAGCGCCGGTGCGCGCGATTTCGGCGCGGCCCTTGGCCTTGTGCGTGCCCTGCTGGCGCTTGGCCAGCTGCCAGCGCACGACGCGCTGCAGGATGTCCTCGCGCGGATCAAGGCCGAAAATCTCCTCGGAGAGTTTCACCTTGCCGGCATCCTTGCCGCCAAGCGTTGTGATCTTGAGATCCATTATTCTGCTCCCTCTGCGGCCGGAGCCTCGTTCTTGGCGCCACTCTCGGCAGCAACGGCGCGGATCGCGGCAGGCTTCGGCGCATTGGCCGGCAGTGCCACCTTGGCCGCATCGCGGACCAGGATCCAGGCGCCCTTCGATCCGGGAACCGCACCGCGGATCAGGATCAGGCCGCGATCGGCGTCGGTCGAAACGATCTCGACATTCTGTGTGGTGACGCGGGTGTCGCCCATGTGGCCAGCCATATGCTTGCCCTTGAACACTTTGCCCGGGTCCTGACGCTGGCCGGTCGAACCGTGCGTACGGTGCGAAACCGAGTTACCGTGCGTCGCGCGGCCACCACCCATGTGATGGCGCTTGATGACGCCCTGGAAACCCTTGCCGATCGTCGTGCCCGTCACATCGACCTTCTGGCCGGCGACGAAGTGCTCGACGGTGATCTCGGCGCCGACATCGATCATGTTGTCGGCGGAGACGCGGAACTCGGCGACCTTCGCCTTCGGCTCGACGGAAGCGGTCGCGAAATGGCCGCGCATCGCCTTCGACGTGTTCTTCACCTTGGCAAGGCCAACGCCGAGCTGGACGGCCGTATAGCCGTTCTTCTCCTGCGTGCGCTGAGCCACGACCTGGCAGTTCTCCATCTGGAGAACGGTGACGGGAACATGTTCCCCGGCATCATTATAGATGCGGGTCATTCCCACCTTCTTTGCAATCACACCTGAACGCATCGGTTCAATTCCTTTAGAGTTCCGGGCCAGGGGCACCGCCCCTTACCGCGCTCTCATTCCCTTAGAGCTTGATCTCGACGTCGACACCGGCGGCCAGATCGAGCTTCATCAAAGCATCGACCGTCTGCGGGGTCGGATCGACGATGTCGAGCAGACGCTTGTGCGTGCGCATCTCGAACTGCTCGCGGCTCTTCTTGTCGACGTGAGGCGACCGGTTGACCGTGAACTTTTCGATCCGCGTCGGCAGCGGAATGGGGCCGCGGACGTTTGCTCCGGTGCGCTTGGCCGTCGACACGATTTCTTTCGTCGAGGCGTCAAGCACGCGGTGATCAAACGCCTTCAGGCGGATGCGGATATTCTGTCCGTTCATGCGTCACTTCCTTGTTCTGGCGCGGCGCGGGCAAATCCTGCGCCCGCGACAGATCGGTTTAAGTCTAAATTACTCTTTGATGGTGACGACGATGCCGGCACCGACGGTACGGCCGCCTTCACGGATGGCGAAGCGCAGCTTCTCTTCCATGGCGATCGGCACGATCAGCTCGACATCGACCGTGATGTTGTCGCCGGGCATAACCATTTCCGTGCCTTCCGGCAGCGACACGATGCCGGTCACGTCGGTCGTGCGGAAGTAGAACTGCGGACGGTAGTTGGTGAAGAACGGCGTGTGACGGCCACCTTCGTCCTTGGTCAGGATGTAGGCTTCGGCCACGAACTTCTTGTGCGGCTTCACCGTACC